>NZ_JALHLS010000003.1 GCF_022844445.1 Hyphomonas sp. | reverse complement strand
AGCCATCTTGCCCGCAGCGTTCATGCCGCCTTACTATGGGAAGGTGGCAGCATGAACGCTGCTACCTAGAAACCGCCGGGCTAACAAATCTGGTGGACCACTGCTGAGGGGCAGGCCAGCGTCTGGATGAGGGAATCGCCCAGACGGGAGATTCCAGATTCAGGCACGTGCACCGGCGCCCAGGGTTAAAGGTAAAACCCTAGGATCAGAGCGTAGTTGTCTGCGGGCTTTATTCCGTAGAGGCCTGTCCATCCCTGTCGAAGTGCTTTCGGCCAAGGAGACTCAGCAACCCTTGTTGACGACTTCTGTGATGCGATCGTCCGTCGCCGTGCGGCCCGGAATCTTGGTGCACAATCTGACCTTCTCTGTTTCGCCGGTCGTATACTTGATCGAGGACCGTTCGACATAGTGGCCGATTTCGTCTGACCATAGCCAGCCTCTGCGCTCAATGAGCTTCATCGAACTCGGCGTATAGCGCTCGCAATTCACAGGCAGAACTTCGATCTCTGCGAACGCGAACGTTTCCATCCGCTTACGGCCGGCTTTGCACGTCCAGTATTGCAGGCTCCTCGACTTGGCACCGTCGCGCGGCACAATGTCGGTCACGACGCGAAACCTCGAAGACGCGCCTTCACGTGGCGGCCAGAGCTTCTCGGGCTTGCCTGAAACTGTGCGCGTGCCTTTCACACCACTGACTTCCCATTCGAGGATCGGAATCGTGAAATTTCGTGACCGGACATATTCTCGTCCCCGCCGGGTTGCCCAGACCTGGGTTTCGCCTCGGTCCTCGACCAGGCGCTCCACGCGGCCATCATTGAAGACGAAAGTTGCGTCTTGCTCGACACGGACGGGTTCGGGTGCAGGGTTAGCTGATGCAGATTGCAGCGAGGCGCAAGCAACAACGCTTAAGGCTGCGGCACAAAAGGCAGATATCCGGGCCATGGCTCAGTTCACCTCTTCGATTTCGATCTGTACAAGTCCGTGGCCAAAGGTCGGATCGGCGCCGGAGGTCCCAAGATCACGCGCTTCTTTTGTAAAGGCCGCCGCACGCTGTGCCGCTTCCTTGCCGGGTTTGGGATTCTCGAGCGACAGAAGGGCCGAAACCACCGGCGTCGCAAAGGAAGTCCCTGTTACGGCGCTGTAAGTTCCGTCCGGACCTGCCGCGAGGATCTTTACGCCGGGGGCAGCGATATCGACCTGAGCTCCACGTCCTGCGCGTCTGTAAATCTTTCCATCAATATCGACGGCTGTAACGCCGACCACGTTGGAGTAGGTGGCCGGGAAGACAGGAGGGGCTGCAGGTCCGTCATTTCCGACAGCGGCTGTGATGATGTGCCCCTTTTCCGTCAGCCGCATGACGGCTGCCTCCAGAATATCGCTGGGCGGGCCTGCGATTGAAAAGTTGATCACTCCGGCGCCTTGGGATGCGGCCCAGTCCAGCGCTTCAAGGAGGGCCTTGGTGTCGGTTTCTGGAACACCGTCCTTGGAAACCGAGAAAACGTTGGCGGCCAGCAGTTTCGCACCGGGTACGATCCCGCGATAGTCCGCTGCCGGATCAAAGCCTACGATGATCGAAGCGACCGCCGTGCCATGATCGGAATCACGTCCGTTCTTGCTGCTCGCAAAGTCCTTGACCACGATTCTTCGGGTCGAGAGGGATGGGTGCTTGGGGTCCACGAGCGTGTCGATCATTGCGACAATGGCGCCCTCACCCGACCGCTTGCCTCCAATTTTCTGGACTTTCCGGCCTTCATCTTCGAGCTTGTCAGATGCCGGGAGCCCAAACAGGTGATTGTAGTCAAATGGAGCCGCAGGAAGCGAGTTCCGGAGCGCATCGGCAGCGTCCGGCATGCTCATGCCTGACGGGGGCCTGAGTCTTTGCAGGCTTGTGCCCAGACCATCGAGACGGGTCTGCGCAACCACCCGGAAGCCGATTTCTTTCAGCATCGATAAATCCGTCGGCCCGAGATCAAAGGCCAGGATATCCTTGTCTGCAAGCGGATAGCCCTCATCATCTACCAGGACGTCTGACGATCCGCTGCGAGTGTCTGGCTTCTCGTCCGGATCTTTCGGGCCTGAGCCTGAAACCGGCGAAACGCCCCTCACGCCGGCGCCGCCAGGGGCATCGTCATCATCGCCCGAGTTGCCGCCGGATGGACGGTCGTCGTCATCGTCGCCCGACGCGCCGCCGCCGGTTCCTGCGCCGTCATCTCCGCCCGCGCCGCCGTCATCGCCGGTGCCGCCGTCATCGCCCGTGTCGTCCCCCCCATCATCGCCGGTGCCGCCGTCATCACCCGTGTCGTCGCCGCCATCGTCGCCAGCGCCACCGATATCATCTCCGCCATCGTCTCCGACATCGTCTCCGGCATCGTCTCCGACGTCGTCTCCGGCATCGTCTCCGACGTCGTCTCCGGCATCGTCTCCGACGTCGTCTCCCAGATCGCCGCCGGGATCATCTCCGCCTGCATCATCGGCCGGATCGTCATCAAGGATATCGCCGTCATCAATCGGGTCTTCGTCTTCGTCATCGTCGTCTTCGTCGTCATCAACCTGCGCTTGCGCAGGTCCTGCGAGTACGAGCGCAGATACCGAGGCCGCAAGGACAATTGTCGCCGTGGACGACGATACAAGCTGAACGCCTGCGAGCAGCCAAGCGGCCACGTCGACTGTCAGAGTTCTCTTTGCCGATGACATCCAAATCCCCTTGCTGGACAATCCGTATGAGAAACGCGCGCGTGCAACATATTATTCCCGCAGATGTATCTCGTTTGCTTCACGTGCCCAGAAAAGAGACTTTTTTCTGACATGGAATAAAGGTAACCGGGCAGGCGTTCTTGGGGTTGTGAATGGATATTCAGGAAGAAAAAGCGCTGCGTTTGCAGATTGTTGCGCTCATCCCGCGCTTGCGAAGATTTGCGCTTGGTCTGACCCGCAACGGGCCTGAAGCAGACGACGTGGTACAGATGGCACTTGAACGGGCAATTTCAAAGATTCACCAGTTCCAGCCGGGCACAAGGCTCGAGGCCTGGCTGTTCCGGATCGTCAGGACCACTTGGCTGGATGACCGGCGCCGCATGTCCCGCCGGCCTGCCGAAAGCAATGAAGACGCCGTTAACGGTTTTGCAGGCGACAGCCTGCCTCAGACCGACGCGCTCGATCTGCGCGCCGATCTCGCGAGGGCTCTCGGAACATTGACTGAGGACCAGCGGGCCGTTGTCCTCCTGGTCCTGGTTGACGGCCTGAGTTACGACGAAGCGAGCGAAGTCTTGAGCGTGCCAACAGGAACAATCATGAGCCGGCTTTCAAGGGCTCGCACAGCCCTGATGCAGGCTCTTTCGGAACAGGGAGTGCGGCCATGACCGGCAAGATTACCGATGAAATGGTGATGGCGCTCGCAGACGGCGAATTGCATGGCCCTGAGGCGGAATTGGTCCGCGAAGCAATCGCTGCAAGCAGCACGCTTCAGGACCAGTTCGATCGCTATCAGGAAAGCCGGCGTGTACTTTCCTCGGGCTTTGAAGGGCTCCTTGATCGCCCTGTTCCCGAGGACATGCGGAAGCTTGTGCTAGAGCAGACGGCTCCGGGCGGCGCAGTCGTCTCCCTTGAGGCTGCCCGGGTCCGTCGGGGCCGGCTGTTTGGCTTTAATTTCCTGTCCCAGGCGGCTGCAGCCGCTGTTCTGCTCGGTGCAGCCGCGCTCGGCGGCTACCAGATGGGGCAGAACGAACCCGCCACAGACGGGTTCGTGCTTGCCGGACTGCTTCCCCAGGATAGTCCGATCTCTGCCGCCTTGTCCGCGGCGCCAGCCGGTACATCGATTGAGGTCGGTGGAACAGAGTTTCTGGCCGTTGCTACATATGAGATCGCGGAGGGACAGGTTTGCCGTGAGTTCGAACTGAGCCGTGACGGATCCGGCGCTGTCGGTTTGGCGTGCCGCGTCGACGCCGGTTGGCAGGTCGAGGTTGCTGCGCTTAACGTGACCGGAAGCACGACGGGTCAGTTCCTGCCAGCCTCGGCCGATGCGTTCGAACTTGTGGGTACAGCCCTTGATGCCAAGGGAGCTTACGAAACAGTCGCTCCCGACCAGGAAGCCTGCATTCTGGGCAGCGAGGCGTGCGCCGATCTTCCCTGATTGACCTCAGCCCGTCTTGTTGGTTTGCGAGGTTTGAGATGATCGGAATCCGGGCTGGCCTCTTTCAACGGCTTGGCAAAGTCCGACGCGTCCTTTGGAAATGATCGTTCCAATTCGCCAAAGTTGAGGGAAGGAATCCAGGCTTCCCGGCGTTTAACCAACAAGGGTATCGCGGCGTACTTCGCGATCACTCCGAGGATTGTTGGCGCCGGTGTAGCGATTTCCCCTTTCTGCTACGGCGTTCGCCCGCAGGTGGAGCCCGGTTCCGGGTTCTTCAGGCCGGTTGCAGGATTTCCCCCACCCCTTTCCTGCAATTGCAGGCCGGTGCCAACAATCTGCTCCGGCGCGGTGAAGCCCTTGCGGGTTCTTGTGGCCGGCAGTGCGCCTGGTTTGGCAAAGACCGATACTTGTCCGTTCAGGAACGCAACCGGACCGCTGCGTCAAAGCTGTCCTGCCGGATAGTCTCGCAGTCCCGGTTCAATCTCGACCGAGTGCAGATGATCGTGAAATGGTCAGGGAAGGTGGTCTTGAGGCTGAAGCGCATTTGTGCGCCGGTTTGCGCAATGTCGGTGCAACCCCGTCAGCGCCCGCATTCGGCGGCCAGTTCAGCCAACACCGAGCCCAGACTTTCTCGCGGCGTGATTTACGCTCGCCCGCGCTCTTGGAAAGGGAAGGAGAGCTTTTCGGAGCAGGCTTTGAACTGTTCAGGACACGGTCGATTTGCGACTTGTCAGTCCCAGGAGGTTTCTTTCCAAACACTCAGACCTGTGCCCCGCAGCTGCAGGGTTTCCCGTTCAGGAAGGCTAAAGGCGGCGCTCTCCGCAGGCCTTGTCTAAGTTCAATCCTGCCCGAGCCAACGCGATCCGATCGGCCTAGAAGGCCGTAGCGCCGCACAGCAGGGCCCGCTGGTGGGGAAGAGGATCAAGCGTCAATCGACGCCTTTCTTGCTTTGCGCGAGGCGCGCATGACCAGCGTTTCGAGGTGGCGCGGGAGGAGATCAAAGATCAGGTGGATGCGGTCTTCTTGGCCGTCATTTTTTGCTTCGTGAACCGCCTTGTTGTCGAACCACCAGAGCTCGCCTTCCTGCATACGGACTTCTTCATCGCCAGCTTTCAACCAGGAGCCGCGCGTCGATTTCAGAACCAGATGGTACCGGTTACGTACCTTGTAGTACTCGCCCCGATCCGAATGCGGATAGACTTGTCGTCCAGCAGGCAAGCTAACGATTTTTGCTCGGCCAAGGACACCATCTTCTTCCGCTGCGATCTGTTTAAGAAATTCCTGAAAGCGGGGTAGCCTGTACGATCCGCTCGTCCACCGGCTTTCGTGAACATCCCGACGTGGCCGGCCGCTCTGCGCGGACTTGACCATTCCCCTCAGCGGAATGGCCAACGCCTCCCTCTGCACTGGCACACCGGACTGCCGACCCGTTTGCTCTGCCCAAATGGCGTCAATGCCGCCCAGCTCCGCCAAAAGCGGCGCCGGATCGCAGACCTGATTTAACCGCTTGAAGTATTGCATGTGCCATCTCCCTGCTTTTCGGGTGAACGCTCCCGGCTTTGGGAATATTCCGGCACGCATGATCTTCCTGATCCTGCTTCTGGAATATCTGGTCATTTTGCGGCGTTAGGTGAGGAGGCCGATGGCCGGCAAATGGGAGCGCAAAGCTATTGGTTTGGCTCGAAAGCCTCGCCCGCCTGTTCTGCCGGCGGTTTCGTCCTGCCTGCTATGGCCCCGCGCCCAGCAGGTCCTTCAAACGCTTTGGAGCGGCCATCCTTGGCCTGAGCCTCATGATGAATGCACAGGCTGACAGCGGCGGATCTTCAGGGCGGTCCGGCGAGGATAAGGCCCGACTTGAGACCGGTATATCACGTTTCATGTTCGACGGCTGGGCAGGCCCCGAACTGAGGGTCTGGACCTATGTTCCAAGTTCTGTGTCCGCCGACGCGCCCATTCTCTTCGTGATGCACGGCGTAGAACGTGATGCGAAGAGATACATCGAGGACTGGGCGCGCACTGCCGAGCGTTTCGGTGTCATCCTCATTGCCCCCGAGTTTGATGAACGCCGTTTTCCAGGCCCTGAATCCTACAATCAGGGCGGCGTGATTGATCCTCGCACCGGCAAGACGCGTGATCCGAATTCCTGGACCTTTTCTGTCATTGAACCGCTTTTCGACGAGGTAAAGCGCCGCGCAGGGAGCCGCGCAGGAACCTATTCGATCTACGGCCACTCAGCGGGCGCGCAGTTTGTTCATCGATTTGTGATGCTGGCACATCCGGTCCACCTCGACCATGCCGTGGCCGCGAATGCCGGCTGGTACACCTGGTTCGACCCCGATCGGCCCTTCCCGCAAGGAATGAGGTTGAAGAAGCATAACTATGTCCTCGACAGATCAGGTTTTGCAGAACGCCTGACGATCCTGCTGGGTACGGAAGATATTGAATCGGACGATCGCAACCTTCGCGACGATGCCTGGGCCCGTGGGCAAGGGCAGAACCGGCTTGAACGGGGACGGGCCTTCTTTGAGCATGCCCGGGAGATTGCAGGTTCCCGCGCGCCTTTGTTCCGATGGCGCCTTCAGTACGCGCCCGGCGTCGCACATGAGAACCGGAAAATGGCAGTCTACGCAGCGGATATCCTGTTCCGCCAAACCGATTTTGAACCGTCGCCGGAAGTCCTTCTCGTGTTGAGCAGGGGTGAGCGGACAGACTGGTGTGAGGACGCAGCCAGGCCGGCACAGAAGCTCGTTGGCCTATCGAAGAAAGCCTGCGGCGGCGTCGCCGACGCTCGACTGGATGCCTGGGCGGTGCGGGCTGGCACATGGCAGCAATCAGAAACCGTTGCGCTTCTGGATCAGCCCATCGGTATCAACGATGAAGGAGAGCTACCTCAGCGTCTGGCGAACTCTCTCAAGGTTGCGCTGATCGATGCAGAAGGGAAGGACCCGAGGGAATCGTCCAGGCTCGAGCGGAATGTGGAAGGCGTGGTCGAGCGCGGCGCCGACCTTGTCCTTCTGATCAACTCTCCAACGGGTGGCAGAGTGAGGAAAGCCGATCAGTACACGCTCGTTCACCTCCCACGACAGAAAACAAGCCGCCAGGACCGGGACACTGATCTCAAGCGGTCAGCCCCGACCACACTCATTGCTCTCGCGCCGGATACTTCGAGGCGCGCAATAGGGATCCGGGTTTACCCGTCTTGGACGCCGGGCAAGGGGAGCGATCCAGCCCGTTGGGCGCCCTTTGTCGAATCGGTCCGACGAACGGTAACCCACACAAGGGAGAAGGTCCGGTTTGAGGCAGGTCAGGATGAACTCGGAGACTACCTCGCCTTCGAAGTTGACTGGCCGCGCCGTGAGTAAGGCGCTGGTTCCGGCGGAAAAGCTGGCAGGACCCGGAATTGGCAGATGACGACCAGACTTTTTTTACTGTTTCGCGGAATGAACCGGGCAGGGGCGGCGTTCGTAGTGCAACACGGATCAATCAGAGGGGATTACATGCTACAATTGTTCAGGTTTGGAGCTGCTACTTTGTCGGCGCTGGTCGCGCAGGGCGCCGTCACGGCCTCGGCGGAAATTACATACGATGAGCGGGGGCTCGTCTATGAGGGCGGCGCCATAACGGTGCAGGCGCGCGGCGCCGTTGCCGTTCAGGGCGCCTGGTATGAGCCGCTTCAGGGGGGCGTTCCGCGCAACGGCAGCGAAGCTGACGGGTCGGCCGTTCTGATTGCTGAATGGGAAACCAGTTCCGGACTGCTCTTCGGTGTCCGCGGGGAAGTCGATACGGGCAACACACAGATTGACGACTTCGAACGCGACGAGCTCTACGCCTATGTCGCAGCCGATTGGGGCCGGATCGAAGTTGGCGAGAACGACGGACCGGCAGATACCTTGTCGTTCCACGCGCCGACGATCGGACTTGGCCAGGTGCGCGGGGACTTTGCCCGCTATACCGGATCAGTCGCCCTCCTGTCGGCTTATGACAGCCGCGACGCGCTGAAAGTCTCTTACTTCTCACCGCCTGTGAATGGCTTCTCAGCTGGCGTATCCTTTTCGCCTGAGTTTTCGTCGAATGAAGACGCGGTAAACCCGACCAGCCGGGTGATCCAGGACGAAGTCTATGAACTAGGTGCACAATACCTGCGCCCTGTCGGTAACTGGGTCGCCGGATTTTCGGCCGCCTATGTCAAGGGGACGGCAGACGCCGTTACCAATCGCGCCGATATCGAAAGCTGGAGTCTCGGTACCGAGCTTCGGCGCGGAAAGATGACTTTCGGTGCAGCCTATGTTGACCGCGGCCGGTCCGCGCTTCGCCCGACAGCTGAGACCGAGGACGAATGGAATGCAGGTCTTGGCTGGGCAGAAGATCGCTGGGAGGCGGCCGCTTCTTATGCCGTCACCAGCCAGGGGCAGGATAAGGATCACCGTTTCGGGATTGGCGTCGATTTCGATGTCACGCCACACGTCTACCTGCGGACTGATGCCGTCCGCCTGGTCTCTGAACGTCCAGGCATCGACAACCGGGACGGCTGGGTCGCGATGACAGAACTCGGCCTTCGCTTTTGAGCCTGCGTCTCTGCGGCCTTTGTTTGTCCACCAAAGCCCCGCCATTTCGGCGGGGCTTTTTTCTGAACGGATGGAAGGATCGTGCGCTGCTGAGCGTTGTCTTTGTAAGGACTATTATCGGACAAAGGAAACTCAAATGATCGAGATCTTCGACCAGGCGCGCCTCAATAAATCCAAACGAGCCTTTACGACTCGCCGCGTGCCAATTCAGGAAATGCGTGCGTTGGAAACAGGTCCGGTAACGCCAGCGGCCGGCGACCTGGTGCTTGCGCGTGTGAAACAAGTCGGGCGTCTGCAGCGTCTCGAACTCACGACCGGCCGAAAGGCGGCAATCTTTCCGGGGGACGAGGTCGTTGTCGTGTACGGCAACAGGTATGCTCCGGATGCCTACGAAGCTGAAGTTCCAGACGATCTCTCCGACTGTGACCTCGCTGCTGGCGGCGGCATCGCTTCGCTAGTGCTGAATTCGAATGTGGTCTGGGAGTCCAAGGGCAGTCCGACACGCTTGTGCCCGATCGGTCTCATAACCGATTCAGAGGGCCGTCCGATAAACCTCAAACGCTATGCCTTGCCGATACGCCCCTTGCTTAATCGCCGGGTACCGGTGATCGCGGTCTGCGGCGCCACCATGAACTCCGGAAAGACAACGACCGTCGCGGGCATCGTACGTGGGTTGACCCAAAAGGGGATGCGGGTTGGAGCGGCGAAGATCACTGGCACAGGTTCGGGGAATGACTATTGGAAGTTCGTCGATTCTGGGGCGGTCCATACCCTTGACTTTACGGATGCAGGCATGGCGACGACGTACCTTGCTGACATTGACCATGTTGTGAAAGGCGCTGAGGCCGTCGTGGCCGAACTCATCCTGCGCGGATGTAATGCGATCATTCTCGAGATCGCTGACGGCGTCCACCAGCGTGAGACGCATGCCCTTCTGTCGCATCCCCGGATGCAGGCGTTGGCTGATCGTTGGGTTTATGCAGCTGACAGCGCCGCATCCGCTGCCGTTGGATGCCAGGTTATGTCCGGGTGCGGATTGTCGGTTACAGCGATCTCAGGATTGCTGACGGCTTCACCCCTGGCCATGCGGGAAGCTGCCGGACTCGTTCGAGCCCGCTTCTGCGCCCTTCCCGAGCTTACCGAGGGATCTGCGCCGTTGGCCTGGATTGAAAGCGTATCCCGGTTGTCGGCCTATGCCTGACCCCAAGAGCGACGCGGTTTCCAACTTCCCGCCATACCTCGAAGGCGGCCGCAAGGCCGCCTTCCTGCTATTGTTGCTCTTCGTCGCTCTGGAAGCCGCCGCGCAGGTCTGGACGGGCTACGCGCTGACGTCGGTTATCCGCTCTCCCTCGGCAACGGTCTGGGCGTTTGCAATCCTGCTACTTGCGTTCAGTTTGCTCGCAGGTCTCTTCTGGGCGCGGGGCGTGACCGCGGAATGGATAGGTCAGGACTATGTCAATGATGTGCGTTCCGGTCTCGCTCGTCAGGCCGTCAGGTCAGCACTGGGGCGGGGCCGCCTTGGTACGATAACGGCCCGGATGAGCGCAGATCTTGCCGCTCTGAAAAATTGGTCCGACGCAGGCATCTGCGGCGCGATCACAGGATCGCTCGCACTGGGTGCCGGACTTGTGTCTGCACTGATGAATGTCGGTATTGACGGGATGGTGAGCTGCCTTGTTGGTCCGGCGGTCTCGCTACTCCTGGTTATTGTCTTCTGGGTGCCGCTGAGGTCTCGCATCCGGCAACGGCGAGCTTCGCGCGGCCTGCTGTCAGCGCGGACAGGGGACGCGGTCTTTGCCGCCAGGACAGCCGCAGTCTATTCCGCATCCGAGAGCTTCACCCGCCCGATCCGGCGCGCTGGAAAGCGGCTGGTCGATGTTTCGATGAAAGCGTTTTCTCTCGTACAATTGCTCCGGGCCAGCAGCACGGTCACTGTCCCAGGCGGTATCCTCCTGTTCGTCTTTCTCGGGGACGGTGGCCGTGATGTGCCAGCATCGGCATGGGGCGGTCTGATCTATTCGCTTGGACTTTGCACTTCCGGTGTCGCGCTCCTTGTTCTCGCTGTCGAGGCGTTGATCGAACGCCGGATCGCTGTCCGGAAACTTCGAGATCTGGAGGCTCAGGCAAACGAGGCGCCGGCGCTCGCCCCGAACGGAGATGTCAGGATTCCGCGTACGCCTGTTTTGCCCTTGTCAATTGATGGGCAAGTCCTCGCCAAGCCGGGAGAAGTCGCTCAGCTTTCTCGCTCAGGTTTTCCCGGACTGGCTTCGCGCCTCATGCAGGGCGGCGACGGTGTCATGCTCGGCGGGCTCTCTTCGAGCCAGGCCGACCCGAGGGACTGGTCCCGCCGCGTTGCGATTGTAACGGAATGCATTCCTCTGCCGAGAGGAGGAATGCGCACGGTTGTCAGTTCCAGAGGACGTCCGACAAGACGGCAAACCAAGGACGCCATGCGTCTGGCGGGGATCGACCCGAACGATGCCGGATTGCCATCGGTTATAGACCCACAACGACAAATGATTGAACCCAGCATCATGTCCAGGCTGAGGCTTGTGCGCGGACTGGTTGCTGGTCCTCACGTTCTGATCATTGACGAGCCTTGGTTGGCCACGGATGTCGATCTGAAGCAAAGGCTTAGCGACTGGGCTCGGAATTCCGGCCGCGCCGTGGTCTGGCTGAATACTATGTGAGTGACAGCTGGCTGGCAGGGTAGAATTCCTCCCGCGTGAGGCGTCGCCATTTCTTTCCGAGCAGGTCTTTCAGGATCGACGCATCCAGCATGCTGTCGGCGAGCAGCTTCTTCAGCCGGGCACTCTCGGCCTCCAGCGTCATGAGCTGGCGGGCATCCGGAAAATCCATGCCGACGTACTTCGAGTTCTATTTGCAGAACGCCACCCAACTCACGCCTGGGCGCCGGCAGACCGCATCGGTTGCCATCCCACGCTCCTGTTCCGCCAGGATCGCAATGATCGGTTCCCCGGTAGATTTACTCTTCCGCATCGTCTGTCTCCGTAACGGCAGACACTCCATTTAAGTGCGGGTCCCATTAGGTCTCAGGTCAGTATTGATCGTATGACAGACTTTCATTCATCGTCCGGAATCTTCTGTCGGTGAGATGCTTCGGAGGCGGGGGGCAGCTTTGCAAAGCTGCCGGGGGTTTGGTCGACACGTTCGGTGCCGGCGAGGGCGCCTGACCGGTTGGGTGAATGGAAAAGGCGCTCCTTCGGAAAACTGCCGGTGCTGATACTGGAGATGCCCAGCGCGGTCCGGGGACTATATAGGGCAAAGGAATCCGCGCTGAACGAAGTCTGAGTGGTAGCCCCCGCCGCTGGCTCATCCGCGTCCGCGCCAATAAGTCCCGACAGGAACAATGCTGCCGTTAAGGCCGGAACCAATCGAAAGCCAGAAACGCAACTGCGCCCTGCCAGGGGATCGGCAGAAGACCGACCGGAACCTCTCAGGCCGTGATTGTCTGGACGCATCAGTCTCGTTCGTCGCGGGGCTGGTACACAGGGAGTGCTGACAATGCCGCGGGTTCAAACGGTTCGTCGCGAAACAGCTTGGGATAATACCATGTCCTCAGACGCGTATGAAAGTCGCGCACAGAGGCGTCGTAAGCGAGCGCTGCGCGCGTGTCGGTTCCCGCTAGCCCCTGGAGGGCGCGATCGACGAGGGCCGGGGGTGAGCTGAAGGCCGCCAGCGCCGCCGCCTGATCGCGCTCTCGGATACCCTCACGATAGGTCGTGGAAAGAGCTTCCGCAGTCTGGTCACCGACCTGCTGGAATGCATAGTACCATTTCCATTCGAAGGGCCGGCTGACCTGAGTGTAGTTTTCCCATTCCGGGTGACGCGCGCCAAAGGCTTCCATGGTTACATTCTTGGGCAGGTCCCAGGCATCATTCACGGCTTCGCGCTGGGTCAGAACGATGTCCCCGCCCGCAGGAATCGAGATCGCCCGTTCGATCGAGACTCGCGTGATCGCTGGCAGGATCGCCGTGAGCAGCAGCCAGAACCCGATAAGGCCTGTGAGGATGACCGAGCCGGCTGCGGCGCGTGCGCCTGCCCAATAGGATACGGCCGCCCAGAACAGGAGGTGGATGCAAACGAGTAGCGACACCGCGAGGACCTTGGCGAGCTGCGTGCCGGCCAGCGCCGCGCCGACCCAGAACGGCAGGAGGAGGCAGACCGCGAGCGTCGCAATCAGTGCGCTTGCCCGGATCGGCCACAAACGGCCAGATTGCCCGGCCGTGGCGATGAGCAGATCATGTCGCCCCGCCGCCCGCTCACCCGCTCTGAGATCATGCAGCAGCAAGATTACCAGCAGTGGAGCCAGTACCGATACGATGAAGGCAAAGTCTATGCGGCCAGCCAGCGCGAGTTCTGGATTGGCTGTGTCGGCAGCGTGAATCTGACCTTCCAGCGCAAGCATGTGGATGCGGTGTTTCCACGGGGAAGCGTCGCGTTGGCCCATTGCTGCGAAGGCCAGATCGGACGGAGGCAGGTAGGTCAGGTGGAAGCTTGAATACGCAGCGCTGCCCCAGTCCTCGGCTTTCGCAAGAGCGCCGTCGCGATCTGCCTTGTCAGCCAGTATCATGCGCTCGAGCGTCATGCGTTGATGGGCGATCTCTGCGAGCCCGGTTGTGACGCTCAGGGCCGATAGCAACATTGCCAGGACGAGCAGCCCCGCAACGGCGCGCTGTCGCAGAAGGAAACGCAGTTCACGGAAAAGGCGCAACACCAGACTCATGGTTTCAGTCCCCTGGCGCTCAACAGGACAAGACCGAAAAGAAGCGCAAACCATGCGCCGAGCTTTCCAAGCGGCGTAAGCGCGCCCTCGACGCGCGCGCCGGATGGCGGCGGGACGAAGTCGAAGTCTTCGAGCGCCTTCCAGTTTTCTGAACTGACGCGGGTGCGCCGCTCAGCCTCAGGATCACTGCTACGATTTATGTCATCGGCGTAAGCGAGCTGCTCGGCATGGACGCGGTTCAGGCCCTGTACAAAATCGAACCGCACTGCCTCGGCGTCGCGCAGGAATTTGTGATGGGCTTCCACACCGGTGCCTGCCGAAGTCATCGATGCTTCACGAAGCGCGAGGGTCGGCGAGATCCATCCAAATGAACGAAGCAAGCTGACCTGGTGAATCTCCGTTGCCATGCGTTCTTCCGCAAACCGGTTCAGCACCGCCGTAAGGTCTGCTTCGGCAGTCTGAGCGACGACCCCGCGAAAATTGACCGGCAGGTCTTCGATGGAGGCAACGCCGTATTGCAGGAGAAGATTGGTTTTCAGCTGTTCGAAGGCCGGGTCGGCAGCGTTGTGACCATCACCCATGGACCGCAACTCACTCAGAACTTCAAAGTCTGCCTCGATTTTGCCCTGGGCAGGCGCTGCGCTCGCGGCGACATTGGCCGCAAACCGGGGAATAATCAGCGCCAAGAGTATCCAGACGACAACCAGGATCGTGAGCGCGCCGGCCCGGCGTGTCGCGAGACTGGAGACGGCAACGACCAGCGTGCACCAGACGAGGAGGTAAAGGCCGTAACTGCCCGCAAAAACGGCGGTGGCGGATATGGATTCGCCTTTGCTGATTGCCGCGGCCGCTGTCAGCATCAATGGCAGCAGCGTAAGCCCCGCGACTGAGGCAAGCGCGAGCCACTTTCCAGCCACGAGCGTCAGGGGTGATAGGCCTTGCGCGAGAAGGGGGCCAAGCGTTCCCGCTTCCCTCTCGCGCGTCATGACGCTGTAACCCATCGCAATCAACAGGAGCGGCGCGAAGAGGCTCAGCACAGCGGCCGGCGACATATCTGCCATCTGACCCGCCGTTGCGCCAGCCTTTGCATCGGCAAACATCGCGGCATTCTGCCGGTGCCCTTCAAGGAAAATCGACTGGCCGGTCACCGGATCGACACCCGGGTCGATCATTGCGAGCGGCGGCGGGGTACGGAAGACATAGTGCCCATAGTGAACCATCCTGTGAGGATGGCGATCGGGCTGGCTGCGGTAGGTTTCTTCGGCGTCTGTCTGCAGCTGGCTGCGCGCTTGGGCTTCACTCGACATACGCAGCGCAGTCAGCGTTGCAGACGCCGCAACAAGCAGGAGCAAAAGCCCAAGTGCCAGCATGGCAAGGCGTGAGCGTCGCCAGAACCGCCATTCGTCAGCTGCGACGAGGAGGACCTTTCTCATGCGGCAGTGCGCCCGGCGAAGGCCGCGTGCACGGCGTCGGTATCGATGCGTCCGCCGACTGGCGCATCAAAGACCCCCACCAGTTCGCCGGCTCTCAGGAGGCCGATGCGTGAGGCGACCTGGCAAGCGCCATAGACGTCGTGGGTGACCATCAGGACGGTCGAGCCTGACCGCGCCAGATCTTCGATCAGGGCATTGAAGTCATCGATTGCGATCGGGTCGAGACCGGATGTCGGCTCGTCGAGCAGGAGGATCGGGGCTTCCCGAAGAAGGGCCAGCGCTATGGCGACCTTCTGGCGCATGCCCTTCGAATAGCGCTCCATTCGCTGTGTCCGCGCGGCAGGCTGAAGCGCGACCCGCTCAAGCGCCGCGCTTATGGCAGTCTTGTCCCTGCGCAGGCCCGCGAGCGACAGAAAATAGGCGATGTTCTCCTCGGCCGAAAGGTGCGGATAAAGCGTCGCCGCCTCAGGCAGGTATGCGATCTGCCGGCGAGAAGCGGTGACATCTTCATGGGCGGGGCGACCCAGCACCCGGGCTTCGCCGGCTTCTGGCTTGAGCAGGCCGAGGAAGGACAGGAGTGTCGTCGACTTGCCAGCGCCGTTGCCGCCAAGCAGAGCGAACACTTCGCCGGCCCGCACATCGAAGCTCACATCGCGAAGGGCGAGAAGACCGCCACGCTTGACGCTCAGCCTGTCTGCAGAAAGCGCAAACTCACGCATCGCGTGCTCCTAGAACCTGACAACAGCGGAGATGCGCAAGCTTCGCGGCGTTCCGGGCTGGATCCACAACTGGGAAAAGGAATTTGTGTAGTAAGTCTCATCGAACAGGTTATCGACCTCGGCACGCAGGGTGAGCGCATCGGTCAGGTCATAGGCCGCAAAGGCCCTTGCCAGTGTGTAGGCCGGCAGTTCGAACTCGGTGCCGGCTTCACCCAGACGTTCACCTACGTGGAGAAGCCCGGCTCCAAACGAGAGCGGACGAGACGCCAGTTGGGATTGTTTGACCAGTTGCAGGCTCAGTGACTGCTCCGGGATGTTGAGCAGACGGTCGCCGGCTTCAATGGGCAAGGCAAAATTGAAATCAAGCACATCATTGCTGACCTGCGCATCAACGTAGGCATACGATGCCCAGAGTGTCAGTCCTTCTGCAATCTCGCCGCTGAGATCGAACTCGAAGCCCTCGCTTTCAGCCTTGCCGGCCGACACCGAGAATCCGGCATTGACGGGGTCGGCCGTCAGGATGTTTTCCTGCTCGATGGAAAACACGCTGACAGTGCCGATCAATGCGCCGCTTCGCAGCGCAAACTTCAGACCGGCCTCGAGAGATTTCGAGTAGTTCGGATCAAAGGCGTTTCCGGCAAAATCAGAACCTGAAAGCGGCCGGAAGTTCTCTCCATAGGCGGCGTAGACCGAGACGAGGTCACTCGCCTTGTAAACGGCGCCGAACTGAGGACTGAACTGGCTTTCTGTCTGCTTGCTCTTGCTGCCGTTGGCGCGGTTCACCAACTCCTGTTCGAAATCGTCGTATCGACCCCCGAGGCGAACTTCGAGGCGGTCTGTCAGGGTTATCTGGTCCTGCAGGAAGATGCCGGTTGAGCGTTGGGTTTCGACGCGGTTTGTCGGTGGGCTGAAGGATGGAAGAGGGAAGCGTCCATAGACGGGATTGAAGGCATCGATGATGTTGGCGGCTTGCTCGGAAGGGTTGGAAGCATTTGTCGGTGGCCGGAATCGCAGGAAGACCTGTTCGTTTTCGAATTCATCGGTATCCACACCGGCAATGATGCGGTGCTCAATCGATCCCGTATAGAAGCGTCCAGTAATTTCCCCACGCAGAACAATATATGTTGCGTCATAGTCCCGACTGCGCCGCTGACGCGAAACCGAGCGCCCGTCATTCAACAGACGCTGGCGACTGCCAGCAAGTTCCGCTTCCGTCGAAGTTCCCTGAAGTGATGTTTCACGATAGTTCAAACCGACAAGAGCGCTCCAGTCATCGTTGAAGTCATGCTGGAGTTCGAGCTGATGACCGAGGACATCCGCTTCAAGCGGCCCGTCCCCTGGCTCTCCCAGGAAGCGGCTCTCAGGAATGCGGCCGAGTTCGCCGTTTATAGCGAGTACGCCGCGGTCAAACGGGATTTCCTGACGGCTGAACTCTGCCTCATAGACCATCTGGGTGGAACCACCCAGCTTGAGAGCAATCGACGGGTTTGCGCCGTACTTGAGCGTTTCGATCGTGTCGCGGAAGCTGCCGGCATCTTCGTAAAAGCCTGTCACGCGAAAGGCTGCATTCCCGGAAAGCGGGCTCGTGTAGTCTGCATCGGCTCGGTAGAAATCGAAGCTTCCCGCTGCCAGCTTAAGTTCACCGGCGGTTTCAAAAGTCGGGCGCTTGGTCACAAGGTTGACTGTCCCGCCGGGTTCGCCGCGTCCGAACAGAGCGGCGCGCGGGCCTTTGAGCACTTCGACACTCTCGATGCCCGAGATATCACGTGGGCCGCCAAAACCGCGCCCGGCGTTGAAGCCGTTGACCAGATAGTTGCTTGGCAGATTTTCGTCGCCGACAAAACCGCGAACGGCAAAGCTGTTCCAAAGGCCGCCGAAGTTGTTCTGCCGGGCAACCGAGGCCGACAGATCCAGTGCCTGGTTGAGATTCAGCACGCCCGCGTCGCGGAGGGCGTCTGAATCTATCACGAGGTCGGCTTGCGGAACCTCCAGAACCTCGAATTCGCCTTGATAAGCCTGACGCGTGCCGGTTACGACAACTGTCTGCTGCCGCGCTTCGGTGTCTTCCGTGCCCTGAGCAAGGGCTGCGGCTGGAACGAGCGTTAAGTTCGCGCAGCCGGCCAGCAGCAGGGCGGAGAATCTGGATTTCATCAGTGTCAGTCCTTCAAGTGTAAAGAGGCATTGTCGAGTAGGCGCCGACTTCTCAATCGGCGTTCCTTCTGTCCGTGACAGGCCGGCGCAGTTCTGACCGGCAAGTTCCGCGTCTTGTTGACCTCGCGCGTGTCATTGACGCTCACCGCCGCGCGACCGCCTTCGCGGTTGTTCAAAACAGGGTTGAGGAACGCCGTTTTCCCCGCGTCGAGAAATCCAGACAGCACCGCGACGGAGGAATTCTGGTGCAAGGTCATAGCGGAGCTCAGCGGCATAACGAACGTGATATTATCACATAACCGATCGCTTCAGAGCTGCAAGAAAAGAATTTGTGCCCGGTCGGACTTCAACGGCTGAGCTTTGCCTCTGCAGGCAGGGCCCGCGCACCGCTCCTCGGTGTTTGGCAACACATGTTGAAGAGCTTCTGAACAGGTCGAACTTGCGATCTGGAAGCGGCGGCGGCCGAGTTTTGGTCTTGCTTCTTGATCTTTCGCGCCGCCGCCGGAGGCCCTGGCAAAGCCTTGGGCGTCAGCGGATCGGCTTGAGAAGCTGTGGAGTTCGTGACTCGGGCCGCCCCACAGGCTTCAGCAGGCTGGCTTTGTCTCCGGCATCAAAAACAAGAAAAGCTAATAAAAACAATAATCAGCGCTTGCCTTGCGAGTAAACGAAAGTGCTCTTCCGGTCATTTCTTCAATCGAACCCCAGCGCCGCCGCTTTTGCTTGGACCTGGCTCCAGGAATACAATTCCTGCCCCTTCTAGTGCGCGACGGACCGCTTCAACATTTGCGGGCGAGCTTGCAGAGGGACCGCGTTCACTGTCCATGCAGCGGAGAGTCGTCAGAGATAGCTTCGACGCAAAGGCCGATTAGAGCGCGTCAGAGGCCTGCCCAGGTCGCGGTCCAGTAGGTGACGCCCGCGGCGATGTAGGCGAGCGCGAACAGGTAGACCACGATCACCGCCGTCCACCGCCACGAGTTCGTCTCGCGTTTGGCCACCGCGAGGCTCGCGAGGCATTGCGGCGCGTAGACATACCAGGCGAGGAAGGCCAGTGCGGTCGGCACCGACCACGAGGTTTGCAGCGCCGCCGCAAGACCGTCCGCGTCCGCGCCCTGCAGGGCATAAACGGTGCCGAGTGCGCCGACGGCCACCTCACGCGCCGCCATGCCGGGCACGAGCGCGATGGCTATTTCGAGATTGAAGCCGATGGGCCGCAGGACCGGCTCCAGCAATCCGCCGAGAAGGCCCGCGAATGAACCCCGGATTCCGTCAGCGGATTCCGGGAAGCTCGCGAGGAACCAGAGGATCACAGAAACGGTGAAGATCACCACACCTGCGCGCCGCAGGAATGCCCAGGCGCGCGAAGACAGGTTCAGCGCAAAATCACGCAGGTCCGGCGTCTTGTATGTCGGCAGTTCCATCAGCAGGGCCTGCGCTGGGCCCTTGGTGAGCGTCCGCTTCAGGACAAAGGCAACGATCACGGCACTCAGGATGCCCACCGCGTAAAGCGCGAACATGACGACGCCCTGCAGGCCGAAGGGGCCGACATTGGTCTGCGGAATGAAGGCCGCGATGATCAGCGTGTAGACGGGCAGGCGCGCCGAACAGGTCATCAGCGGCGCGATCATGATGGTCGTCAGCCGGTCGCGCTCGTTCTCTATGGTTCGCGCTGCCATCATGCCCGGAATGGCGCATGCGAAACTGGAGAGCAGGGGAATGAAAGCGCGCCCGTTTAGGCCGACGCGCAGCATCAGTTCGTCCATGAGGAAGGCCGCGCGGGCCATGTAGCCGGAAGATTCCAGCAGCAGGATAAAAGCGAAGAGGATGATGATCTGAGGCAGGAAAATGATGACGCTGCCGACACCCGCGATGATGCCGTCGGTCAGAAGACTTCGGATCCAGTTGTCAGGTAGGGACGTGCTGAGCCAGGCACTGAAGGCGGACACGCCGCCATCAATCGCGTCCATCGGCCAGGCCGCCCAGGCAAACACTGCCTGGAAGATGAAGAACAGCAATGAGGCGAGAATGACCGGGCCTGCAATCTTGTGCAGCACCACCTTGTCGATCGCCCGTGTCAGCCGGTTCATTACCGGCTCCTGCAAGATCGCCTCGCGGGCAATGTCGCGCGCTTCACGTTGCAGCTGCCGGAGATCGGGTTCGGCGGCCGGTGCGGCCGGTCGCATCCACGTATCCGAAGCGATCACCTCATCGAGCCGCTTCAGCAGCGCCTCGCGGCCGCTGGTGCGAGTGGCCCGCGCGGTGACGACCGGAACGCCGAGCCGGCGCTCAAGCGCGGCAACATCGATGCGCACACCGTCGCGTTCGGCTAAATCGTACATGTTGAGCGCCAGCAGCATCGGCCGACCCAGAGCGCGAACCTGAAGGATGAAGTGCAGCTGCGTGCGGATGTCGCCGGCATCGATCAGCACCAGCAAGCCATCGGGCGCCGCTTCGTCGGCATTGCGACCCATGATGGTGTCGATGGAGATGCGCTCGTCCAGAGACCGTGTTGTGAAGCCGTAGATGCCGGGCAGGTCGATCAGCTCGATACGCTGTCCGCTGGCGGTGGTGAACCAGCCGCGCCGGCGCTCTACTGTCACGCCGGCATAGTTGGCCGTCTTGGCGCGGCCACCCGTGAGGCCATTGAACAGGGTGGACTTGCCGCAATTGGGCGCGCCTACCAGCGCAAAGCGAAGGTCGCTCACGGCGTCACCTCGATCGCGCGGGCCTCGTCCAGCCGCATGGCGATGACACGCCGGTTCAGGCGCACCGCAAGAGGCTGCGCACCAAAGGGGCCGCGGGTCAGCAGCTGAACTTCATCGCCCTCGCAAAAGCCGATCTCGCGCAGCTTCGCCGCCAGTTCCGGCAGGGCCGAAGAAATTGCGAGGATGTGCGCCGTGCCGCCTTCCGGCAGATCATCGATATTCATTGGCGGGGCTCCACGCGCCTCGGTGTGTTCGTCTGCGGTTTGCGTCTGTCGCTCGCCGGGGACGGTGTGCAAATGCGAACCATTTGCAAATAGAGGCATTGCCCGCTTTTGCCAACTCAAATTTCGCATTGGAAAGGTTTGCCGCTTTGGGGGCTTCAACTGCAGGGCAGTGGGGTGACAGTCTGGAACACCCGTGCGAGTTTCCGGTTATAGTGGTTGGACCACAGGTGGCAGCCGCGCGATCCAGCGCGTGACGGCCACCAAGGCGTCCCCGCCGAAACAGTTCAAGGAGCCCCCCATGTTAAATTCTCTCTCTCGCAGCTGTGCCGCTCTGGCGCTGGCTTTCTCGCCCATCGTTGCCTGCGCGCAGACGCCCGACGCTGCGCAGTTGGAGGCGCCGAAAGCCGCCGCGTTTGAACTGCCGGCGCTCCCGTACGCGCTCGATGCCCTTGAACCGGCAATCGACACTGCAACGATGTCGATCCACCACGGCCGCCACCACAAGACATATGTCGACAACCTGAACACCGCAGTTGCCGCAGACCCGGCGTTGCAGGGCCGCTCGATCGAAGATCTGCTGACAAATATCTCCACCCTTCCGCCGGCGGTGCGCAACAATGGCGGCGGCCACTGGAACCACAGCCTCTTCTGGACCCTGATGGCGCCTCAAGGCACCGGCGGTGCACCCTCCGCTGACCTTGCGGCCGCGATCGACCGCGACTTCGGCTCGATGGACGCCTTCAAGGAAGCCTTCAATAAGGCCGCCACCAGCCGCTTCGGGTCGGGCTGGGCCTGGCTCGTCGTCAAGGACGGGAAGCTGGCGATCACCTCGACTGCCAACCAGGACAATCCGCTGATGGACGTTGCCGACGTCAAAGGCGCCCCTGTCCTCGCCGTCGATGTCTGGGAGCATGCCTATTACCTGAAGTACCAGAACAAGCGCGCCGATTATCTCACTGCATGGTGGAGCGTCGTGAACTGGAACGAGGTCAACAGACTTTACGCCGAGGCTGCCAGCTAAGGCAGGCGATTCCAGGTGGGGGAAGACAATCTGGGTGGAGGTGTAGCAACCGGACTGACGGCTGCACCGGAACCGGTGTCAGTCGACATCCGTGTGTGGTCGCTCGACGATCCGCCCCGATCTGAGGCGGACATGATCGCCATTCTGTCGCCTGATGAAAATGCCCGTGCAGACCGGTTCAAGTTCCCGCACCTTCGTCGCCGCTGGATCGCCGCACGTGGGGGAATGCGCATCCTGCTCGGCGCCCGGGTAGGGCTGGCGCCTGAAGCGTTGAGCTTCGGGACCGGCCAACAGGGAAAACCATTCCTGACAGGTGGAGTTGGTCCGTACACGTTCAACTTAAGTCACAGCGAAAGCCTGGCGGCTCTGGCAGTCAGCTCTGAAGAGCTGGGCGTGGACATAGAGTCGATTGGCCGGTTTCACGAAGGCGTGGCGCGCGAACGTTTTTCCGCGGCGGAGAATGCCGCCCTTGAGGGTTTGCCTGCGGAGCAGCGCAACGCCGCTTTTTACCAGTTCTGGACCACCAAGGAGGCGGTGCTGAAAGCGCTTGGTACCGGCTTCTCCCGCGCCAGCAACAGCTTCACAATCGACATCTCTAACAGGGACGCGCTGCAGCTTGTGGAGGCGGATTGGCCTGAGGGCGACCCGGCCGCCTGGCAAGTATGCGCGTTTGACCCCCATCCAGGCTTTGCCGGCGCGGTCGCGGTCCGTACCGGTCGCCCGGTGCGCCTTTCAATGGAGCACTGGACCTGAAAATCGTTCGTTAACTAAGTAAAAGTCCCAGTATTTAACCCATATCGCATTGTATACGATGGCAGGTCTGTTAAAATTACTGCAAGGCGTTCAACTGCTTCTTCAGCCTTCGAAGGTATGGTTTCCCAAGGTGTTAACGATATTTGCGGGAAGCGGACGGGGTCGTTCCGTGCCTGAATAAGACGAAGCGGGTGGATAGCGTCGTGTTGAGTGCATTGTTTGTAGGTAGTGGGCGTCTGCTGATTGCATGCGCTGGCGAGTGGCTGTCGAGAGGCCACCGAATTCACGCGCTGATTTCAGATTGCGACGAGGTTTCGGCCTGGTCGAAATCTGCCGGCATTGCGCGTATCGCGGTCGCAGAACAGGCGAATGCCGGTCTTGCTCCCGGACAGTTTGACTACCTGTTCAGCGTTGTTAATCACGCCATTACACCAGCTGAAATGCTGGCTCTGCCCGCCCGCCGTGCAATCAACTACCACGACTCGCCGCTGCCCCGCTTTGCGGGCTTCAATGCCACGTCCTGGTCAATCATGGCCGGGCAGAAGGAGCATGCCGTTACCTGGCATGACATGTCGGCCGATGTCGACAGCGGCGCAATCCTGCTGCAGCATCCCATCGACATTCAGGATGATGACACGTCATTCTCGCTCGGCGCCAAGTGTGTCGAAGCCGGCCTCATTTCTTTCCGCCGCCTCGCCGACCTGCTTGCGGGTGACGCGGTCACCGCAACGCCGCAAGGCGCGCGGCAGGACTTCCACCTGCGCTCAGACCGCCCGGATGTCGGCCTGATCGATTTCACGCAGTCCTCTGCCCAGGTTTCGGCTTTCGTTCGTGCGCTAGATCTTGGTACGGACGACAACTGGATGTGCCGCGCGAAGATCCTGTTGCCGGAAGGCCCGTGCATCGTCGGCGAAATTGCTCTGGCGGATGGCAAAGGCGCGCCGGGAAACATTCTTGCCGTTGACCGTGATGGCATCGTCATCGCGACGGCAGATGGAGCGGTACGCTGCGCCGAGCTTTCGGCCCTTGACAGTGCATTGCTTGACGCCGGCGCGACTGGCGCCCGAGCTGGTGGATCGGTTTCTCTGTTGCCAGAAACTGTCCGCGCCGCGATCGCGGCCCTGGACGCCCGTCTCACAAAGCAGGAGCGCTTCTGGGCGGGTCGCCTCTCGCGCCAGCACAGTCCCGCGCTTGCCGCGCTGAAACCGCACGCCGGAGCGCCAGATCCGGCGATGCTGCCGGTCCAGAAGTCTGCCGCGGCGCCGGCTGCTGGTGCGTCGGCTGTCATTGCTGCCTTCACAGCCTACCTCGCCCGTGTGGGCGAAGACGCCGTGTTTGACCTCGCATTAGCGAAAACATTTTCAGCAGAGGCAGCGCCGTTCTATTCCGCGTTTTCGCCCTTCCATCTCGATGCCGGACTCGCGGAAGGTTTCGCCGCGCTGATCGACCGTGTGCAGACGGAGCGTGCCACGCAGGAAAAACGCGGAACCTACGCGCTTGATGTCGTGACGCGCTACAATGCGCTGCGAGGCGCCCGGGTGCAGCCGCTTGCCGTCGGTGTGCGTGTTCAGTCGCCCCTTGGCCTCGGCGTCTCCGGCGCGCTGGTCGATGGAACACACCTTACCCTTGTCGTTTCTGAAGACGGCGTATCTTTCGCCTGGGCCTATGACCAGCGCGCCATATCGGAATCCGAAGTTCGAAAACTTGCCAGCCGCGTAGAAACGCTGCTCGACAGTGGTCTGGCGGAGCCCGCCCGCGCGGTCGGGGAACTCGGAATGTTGCCCGCTGCCGAGCGCGATCTTCTTTTGAACACCTGGCAGGGGGCCAATGAAGCTGTACAGGGCGATGTCTGCATCCATGACCTGTTCGCCGAGCAGGCCCGGCGTACGCCCGATGCGGTCGCTGCGACGTTCGAAAACCGCTCTCTGACTTATCGTGAACTCGATCGCCGGGCCAACAACGTCGCCGACGCTTTGCGCCGCCGCGGCGTTGGTCCCGATGTTCTGGTTGCTGTGTGCATCGAGCGCTCGCTGGACCTGATCGTTGGCCTCATGGGCGTGCTGAAGGCAGGCGGTGCTTATGTGCCGCTGGATGCTGCCTATCCCCAGGAACGCATCGGCATGATGCTGGAGGACTCCCGGGCGCCGCTGCTGTTGACCCAGAAACACCTTTCCGGGCGACTGCCGGAACATGGTGCAGAGGTGCTCTGTGTCGAGAACATTGCGATGGACGCAGATGCGCCGATCGGTGCGTCCGCCGCCAAGCCTGACAATCTTGCCTACGTGATTTTCACCTCCGGTTCCACCGGGCGCCCGAAGGGCGTGATGGTGCAGCACGGCAATGTCGTCAATTTCTTCTCCGGCATGGATGCCCGTATCGGCACCAAGCCAGGTGTCTGGCTTGCCGTCACCAGCATCTCTTTCGACATTTCCGTGCTCGAGCTGTTCTGGACGCTGACGCGCGGCTTTGAGGTCGTGATCCAAGGCGAGAGCGACCGCGCCTCGCTCGCACGCAAGCCTGTTGTAAAGGCTTCGAAAGAGCCGATGGCGTTTGGTCTCTTCTATTTTGCGGCAGGGCAGGGCGATACAAAGCCGGGTGAGACTTACCGCCTCCTGCTTGAGGGCGCCCGCTTTGCGGACACCCACGACTTCAGCACCGTCTGGACGCCCGAGCGGCACTTTCATGCCTTTGGCGGCCTCTATCCGAATCCCGCCGTCACCACGGCAGCCCTTGCCACCATCACCAGCCGCATCGCCCTGCGTGCCGGCAGCGTCGTCTTGCCGCTTCACAATCCTCTGCGTGTAGCCGAGGACTGGTCGGTGATCGACCAGTTGTCCGGTGGCCGTGTGGGGCTCTCCTTCGCCTCCGGCTGGCACGCGGACGACTTCGCCTTCATGCCTGAAAACTACGAGCGCCGCCGCGAAGTCATGCTCGAGAGCATCGACACCGTGCGCAAGCTCTGGGCAGGAGAGAAGGTCACTGTCAAGAATGGTCAGGGCAGGGACATTTCCGTCAGCGTCCTTCCCCGCCCGGTCCAGGCCGAGCCGCCCATCTGGATCGCCTCTGCCGGTAGCGTCGACACATTCAAAATTGCTGGCCGCCTCGGCGCCAACGTCCTGACGAACATGCTCGGTCAGGACATCGACGACCTGCGCAACAAGTTCGCCGCCTACCGGCAGGCCCGCCGCGAAGCGGGTTATGAAGGCCCGGGCAACATCTCCGTGATGCTGCATACTTTCGTTTGCGACGATACCGACAAGGCCCGTGAGCTCGCCCGTCAACCGTTCTGCAACTATCTCACCAGCTCCTACGACCTGATCAAGGTCGCGCCGACCATGTTCCCGGCTTTCCGCCAGCCGTCCGCACAGGATCGCGGATCGCCGGCCTTCGATCCGTCACAGTTCACGGACGAAGACATGGCAGCGCTGATGGACCATGCGTTCGAGCGCTATTTCGAGACCGCCGGCCTCTTCGGTTCGCCTGAGAATGCGCTGGCCATGGTCGAGCAGCTCAAGGGTATCGGCGCTAACGAAGTGGCGTGCCTGATCGACTTCGGTATTGACCCTCAGGTTGTCATTGACAACCTTGAACATCTTGACCGGTTGCGGCAGCTGGCCAATCCGGGTGCGGATTATACTGAGGATACGTCCGACTACAGTCTGGCAGCGCAGATACGTGCCCGCCGCGTCACACACCTGCAGTGTACGCCGTCGATGGCGCGCATCCTCGCAAGTGACCCGGAGAGCCTCGCGGCACTTCGCGGACTTGATCGCCTGATGCTCGGCGGCGAAGCCTTGCCGGTCGATCTTGTCGAAGCCCTTCTGCCGGCTGTCGGCGGCGAAATCCTCAACATGTATGGCCCGACCGAGACAACCATCTGGTCCACCACTGCGCCTGTGCGCGCCGGCGAGCCGGTCACCATCGGCCGCCCGATCTCCAATACGACGATCCGCATCCTCGATGCCCGCAACCAACTGGTGCCTGTCGGCGTGGCGGGCGAGCTCTGCATCGGCGGCAAAGGCGTGGTGCGCGGCTATCTCGGACGTCCGGACCTTACTGCCGAGCGCTTCATCGCCGATCCGTATGATGCATCCGGCCGCCTCTATCGCACCGGCGATCTTTGCCGTTATCGTGAAACCGGTGACATCGAATTTCTCGGCCGCCTCGACCATCAGGTGAAGGTCAACGGCTACCGCATCGAACTTGGCGAGATTGAAACCGTCCTGGGCCGCCATCCGCGTGTCCACCAGAACGTGGTGATGGCGCGCGCCGATACGGCTGTCGCGCAGCTTGTCGGCTATGTCATTCCCGCCGTCAAATCGTCGCCGCAGAAGGGAGATGCGGCGCGTACGTCGCAATGGAAAGTTCTCTGGGACGAGGCCTACAGGGGCGCCAATGACGTCGCCGACCGCCGGTTTAACATCGCCGGCTGGAACAGCAGCTTCTCCGGAGAACCCATTCCGGCCGAGTCCATGCGCGAATGGCTGGACCTGACCGAGCAAAGCGTTCTCGCTCTGAAGCCGCGCCGGGTTCTGGAAATCGGTTGCGGCACTGGCATGGTGCTTTACCGCGTCCTTCCGCATGCCGAACATTACACGGCGGTTGACCTCTCGCCCCACGCACTGGAGACGATCCGCCAGGAATTGTCGCCGGCTGAGCGCGAGAAAGTCACGCTGCTGCAGCAGCCCGCTGATTCGCTCGAGAGCCTGACAAACCATAGCTTCGATACGGTCATCATCAACTCTGTCTGCCAGTACTTCCCGGATGCCGGATATTTCGTCCGCGTGCTTAAGCGCGCCAGCGAACTGCTCGCTTCCGGCGGCCGTATCTTCGTCGGAGACGTGCGCAGTCTCAATCAGCTCGAAGCCTTCCACACCCTCACCACCCTGCATCAGGCACCCGCGCATCTGGACGCTGCCGAAGTCGGCCGCCGCATTTCCAGGCGCGTCAGTCAGGAAGGCGAACTTGTCCTGTCGGATGCGTTCTTCCATGCGATGACCCGCGCGCTTCCGGGCCTGTCAGCCGTGGATGTGCGCCTCAAGACAGGCCTTGCCGACACCGAGATGAACGGCTTCCGGTATGACGTGACGCTGCATTTCGGCGCGCCAGACGCCCCGGCAGTTGCTCTGCCGCCCGCTGTCACAGTCAGTTCACTGGAAGCCGTCCGCGACCTGCTCGTACAGGCGCCCGCGGTTCTCTATCTCGCGGATCTTCCGAACGCCCGCCTTGCGTCTGCGCTCGGCGCATTGGCTGCCATGTCACAGTCGCCCGGCGCAACCGTGGCGGACCTGCGCCAAAGTCTTGCTGCGAGGCCCGAGGGGATCGATCCCGGACAGCTGGCCTGCCTTGACGGCAATTACCTGGTCGACCTGTTCCCGGCCCGCTCAGGAAACCCGGCGCGCTTTGACGCTGTGCTGCGCCACCGTGCCAACGGGCCCCAGGGCCGCCTCGCCGTTCCGCCGCCGCCGCATGCCGAAGCACCCGCTGCTTACGCAAACCGCCCGGCTGTGCCGTCCATGGATACTGCCGAACTCTTCGAAGATCTGCGCACGCACCTGCGGGAGTTCCTGCCGGAGTACATGGTGCCGTCCGCCTTCGTTGTGATGGACACGTTCCCCCTTACGCCGAACGGCAAGATCGACCGCAAGCAATTGCCGGCGCCGGCCCGGGATACGCCGCGCGCCGCTGCCGAGCATGTCGCCCCTTCCAACGAACTCGAGCAGACCATCGCCGACATCTGGAAGAGCCTGCTTAGTCTCGACCGCGTGGGCCTGCGCGAGAACATCTTCGATCTCGGCGCCAACTCGCTGCTGACCGCCCAGGCGAACCAGCGCCTGTCGGAGCGCCTTGGCCGCAAGGTCTCGCTCGTCAGCATGTTCCGCTTTCCGACGGTCGAAGCCCTTGCAAACCACCTTGATCAGGGCCGGGATCCGGCCGGTGAGCAGTCCGAAAAGATTCAGAAGCAGGTCGACCGGAAGAAGGATGCAGCAGCCCGCCGGCGTGAACTGCGAGGGGAGCCAGCAGGCCAATGACCGGACCGCGGCCTTCCCACGGACCTGATGACATCGCCATCATCGGCATGGCCGGTCGCTTCCCTGGCGCGCCGGATGTAGAGACCTTCTGGGCAAACGTCCGGGACGGTGTCGAATCCATCCGGCCACTGACGGAGGAGGAGCTTGTTGCAGCAGGGGTCAGCCGCGCCGATTTGCAAGATCCGGATTATGTGAAGGTCTGCCCCGTTCTCGAGGACGTTGACAAGTTTGATGCCACGTTCTTCGGGTTCAGCCCTCGCGAGGCGTCCGTCATGGACCCCGCACACCGGCTATTCCTGGAAGTCGCCTGGCAGGCTGTTGAGCATTCCGGTTACACAGCGTCGCCGGAAGAAGGTCCTGTCGGCGTCTTTGCGGGGGCTGGCGCGCCCCTCTACATGATGGAGAATCTCCGCTCGAACCCCGATCTCATGCGGTCGATGGGTGAGTTCCTCGTGCGCCATACTGGCAACGACATGAACTTTCTGGCGACGCGCGTCTCTTACGAGATGGATTTGCGCGGGCCGAGCATGAACGTCCAGACAGCCTGTTCTTCTGCGCTCGTCTCGGTCCACCTGGCCTGCCAGGCCCTTGTGCGAGGCGATTGCACACTCGCGCTCGCGGGCGGCTCCACGGTCCTGTTCCCCCAGTCCCAAGGTTACCATTACCGCGACGGGGAAATCCTATCGCCGGATGGTCATTGCCGACCGTTCGATGCCAAGAGCGCAGGCACGGTTTTCGGCAGCGGCGCCGGCGCCGTTGTACTGAAACGCCTGCAAGACGCGCTGGATGATGGGGACACGATCCACGCCGTCATCAAGGCCTCTGCGGTCAACAATGATGGCGCGATGAAGGTTGGCTACCTCGCGCCGGGCGTTGAAGGGCAGGCGGCCGTCGTAGGCGCCGCCCTCAAGGCGGCGCAGGTTCCTGCCGACAGTATCAGCTATATCGAAACCCACGGCACCGGCACGCTTGTCGGTGACCCGATCGAGGTTGAAGCGCTCAATGAAGCTTTCCGTCCGTTGACGGACAAGCGTCGCTATTGTGCCATCGGTTCCGTCAAGTCGAACATCGGGCACCTTGGCGAAGCGGCGGGCGCGGCCTCGCTCATCAAGGCGGTCATGGCTTTGAAGCACCGCCAGCTTCCGCCCAGCCTTGGTTTCGAAACACCCAATCCAGCCATCGATTTTGACAACAGCCCGTTCTTCGTCAACAGCTTGCTGCGGGAATGGCGCTCAGAAGGCCCCCGCCGCTGCGGCATTACGGCGCTCGGCGCGGGCGGAACCAACTGCCATGTCATTCTCGAGGAAGCGCCGGCGCACCTTCCTGGGGAAGGCGAGCGAACGCAGCAACTGCTTGTCCTCTCTGCCGCCACGCAAACGGCACTTGACCAGGCCTGCGACAACCTGGCCGAAGCGCTCGCCGCCGATCCCGAACTCGATCTCGCGGACGCGGCCTTTACGCTTGGCGCCGGACGACGCCCGATGCCGCACCGCCTCGCGGTTGCCATTGAAAACCGCCACGATGCCATCGCAGCGCTCCAGGCGCGCCCGCCGAAGCGGATCGCGCGGGATACAGCCGAAGACGTTCAACTGAAGACTGTCTTCATGTTTCCCGGTGGCGGCGCGCAGTATGCGGGCATGGGGCATGAACTCTACGAGCAGGAAGGCGTCTACCGGGACGCCGTTGACGCGTGCCTCGAGATCATCACGCCGGCGCTTGGGCAGGACCTGCGTCCGTTGATGTTCCCGCCGCAGTCCGGCATTGAAACGGCGACGCGCACTCTGGAGCGCCCCTCGCTTACGCTGCCCTCTCTTTTTGCCACCGAATACGCGATGGCGCGACTGTTCCAGTCATGGGGCGTCGAGCCTGATGCGCTTATCGGGCACAGTGTTGGCGAGTATGCTGCGGCCTGCCTCGCCGGTGTGATGACGCTCGAAGAGGCCCTCCGGCTCGTCATGCTGCGCGGCCGACTGTTCGAAGTCGTGGAGCGCGGTTCCATGCTCAGTGTCCCGCTCGGCGAGACGAGCCTGCGCGCGCTGCTCCCTGCCGGGCTCGATATTGCCGCCGCCAATGCGCCCGATCTTTCCGTCGCCTCGGGGCCGACCGCGGCCATTCGCGCGCTTGAAGAGATCCTCGCCGCAAAAGACATCGAGTCGACGCCTGTCAGGATCGATGTGGCGGCGCACTCTGCGATGCTCGATCCGGTGCTCGGCGAGTTCCGCGACCTCTGCCGCACGATCCGCTTCCAGCCGCCTTCCAAGCCTTTCGTCTCGAACGTCACCGGCACCTGGATCACGACTGCCGAAGCGACGTCTCCGGACTATTGGGTCCGCCACCTGCGCTCCACAGTGCGTTTCGCAGACGGCCTCGCCACGTTGCGGGAGCTTGGCGCCATCGCCCTTCTGGAAGTCGGCCCCGGGCGCACGCTCAGCATGCTGGCGAAGGCGCAGGCCACCCCGCTGCGCCACGCCTTCAATTGCATGCGCCACCCGCAGGAGAAGGCCAGCGATCTCGCCTGCGCCCTGACTGGCCTCGGCAATCTCTGGTGCGCCGGCGCAAAGGTTGACTGGCCCGCCTTCTACGATGGACAGCTGCGCAACCGCGTGCCGCTGCCGACCTATCCCTTCGAACGCAAGTCCTATTGGATTGAGCCTGGCAAGGCCGTTGCCACCGCCGGGTCGCAAGATCTCGTGAAGCGCCCGGACATTTCCGACTGGTTCTACAACCTCGGCTATGTCGAGGCCCCGCTCGTGACATCAGCAGAGCCGGCCGAGGCGCCGTTCTGGCTCCTCCTGTCGCCCGATAAGGCCGGCGCCCGCGCGCTGGCCCGGGAGATCGGCGCTGAGAAGATCGTCATCGCCTCTCCCGGCTCACGCCTTCACACCCGGCCGGACGGCATCTGGTCGTTCGACTGGAATGATGCAGATCAGTTCACGGAGTTCCTGCAAGCGCTTGAAGCTCAGGCAGGCGTTCCCCATCACGTGGTGCTTCTTCTGAACGCAAGCGGCGCAGGGTCGTCTGCCGCATCATCCCTGACGCGAGATTTCCTCCAGCCTGTCTTCCTGATCCGCGCCCTCGGCGCGCTGTCCGGCCGGTTGCAGGTTTCGATCGTAACCTCCGGAATCAGCGGCGTGGCCGGCCGCCGCGTCGATCCGCTGCGCGCGCTTACCCTTGGTCCCGTCCGAGTCACGCCGCGCGAGTTTTCCAACCTGGCCGTTCGCTGCATCGACGTGCCGGAAACCTCGCTCGACAAGGCCGGTGCCCGTTCGGTTCTGGCCCGCCTCGTGCGGGAGTTGCGCGCGGCAACGTCTGATCCTCTCGTTGCACTCTCGCCGGATGGGCGCTGGGTCCAGAATGTCTCTCCGCTGCCCTTGCCTGCGGCGCGGGACGGATCGGCCCCGTTCGACTGGATTCGCGAAGGCGGTGTCTATTTCATCACCGGCGGCCTTGGCGGCATCGGCCTTGAAGTGGCGCAGCATCTTGCGCGCACGAAGCCGGTAAAACTGGCTTTGCTCGCACGTGAATCCCTGCCGCCTGAATCGCGCTGGGACCAGATCCTCGCCGGAAATACCGGCAGCCGCACCGCCCAGAGAATTGCGAAGGTTCGCGCCCTGCGCGCCCTGGGCGCCGAGGTGCTTGTTGTGGATGGGGACGTCGCCAACGAGACCGCGCTCTCCGCAGCGCTTGCCAATGTGCGGCGCATGTTTGGTCCGCTTACCGGCGTCATCCATGCGGCCGGCGTCATGGACGATGCGCCCATGATGATGAAGGACACGGCGGCAATGCAGCGTGTCCTCGCGCCAAAGGTTGCCGGCACGCTGGCGCTCGACAGGCTCGTCCTTGAGCCGCTTGATGTCTTCATGCTCTTCTCGTCGGTAGCCTCCACGCTCGGCCTGCCAGGGCAGGTGGACTATACCGCCGCCAACGCCTTTCAGGATGCGTTTGCCCGCGCCCGTGCTGCCGGCAAGCCCGGCCGCACGCTTGTGATCAACTGGAATGCCTGGCGCGATGTCGGTATGGCAGCCGGCGCCCACCGCGAACAGACGCAAGGCATCACTGTCGCTCATCCGAGCCGTCATCCGGCATTCGATGGTTATACAGATACGCCTGCCGGCCGGTTCTTTGTGGCAAACCTCTCGGCAGAAACGCACTGGATGCTTTCCGAGCACCAGGTCAAGGACGGTCCTTACGTCCTGCCAGGCACCGGCTTCGTTGAACTGGCCCGCGCCGCCTATGCGGAGGCCTTCGGCTCGGCCGCGATAGAATTGACGGACCTCGCTTTCATTGCGCCCTTCCGACTGCGGGCCGGCGAAAGCCGTGCCCTGACCATCCAGCTCGTTCCGGAAGGCGATCATCACGCCCTGACCATGCGCGAAGGCCCGGATCTGCAAGGCTCGCCGCTCGTGATGGGTGAGGCACGACCCTGCACTGTGCCTGAGCGCCCGCCGCTCGACCTGGCTGCGCTGCACGCGAACTGCCAGGTTCGCGTGACGGAGCCAGAGGGCGGCCGCCTCGAACAGGACTTCATGGCCTTTGGTCCGCGTTGGTCGAATATCCGCAAGGTGTCCTTCGGCGCTTCAGAAGCTCTCATCGAATTGTCGCTCGATGCTGCGTTCACAGACGACCTTGCTGTCTACGCGCTGCACCCGGCGCTGCTCGATATGGCGACTGGCGGCGCGCAGGCGCTGATCCCCGGCATTGACCTCTCCACCGAGTTCTATGTTCCGATGGCCTACGGCGCCGTGCGCCTGTTCGGGCCCATGCCGTCACACGTTTTCAGCCATCTGCGTTGCTTGCCGGACACGGAAAACGGCGTGGCCTACTTCGATGTCACGCTCAGCGGCGCCGATGGAACGGTGTTCGCCGAAATCTCGCGGTTCACCATGCGCCGGCTTGATGCGCGTACCTCGCTCGCGGAGACGGCTCCGGAATTGGCCCATCGCAAGCGCCTCGCCCAGGATCCGCTGGCGGACAGCTTGCGCGAAGGCATCGTCGCCTCGGAAGGCCTGGAAGCCCTCGGACGCGCGATGGCCCAGCCTGGTCTCGTGCAGATCGCGGTATCGTCAGTAGATCTGCCGCTCTGGATCCGGAAGCTGCACGCGCCCGCGTTCACTGCGGCGCAGGATGCTGCAGCAGACAACCTGCAACCGGCTGAGCTTCCGGAAGGTTTCATTCCGCCGGCGACCTCCGCTGAAATTGCGCTTGCGAAGATCTGGTCGGAGCTGCTCGGCATTCGGCATGTCAGCGTGAAGGATGATTTCTTCGACCTCGGCGGTAACTCGCTCACTGGTGTGCGCCTCTTCGCGGCCATCCGGAAGCAGTTCCAGCTGTCGCTGCCGCTCGCCACGCTCTTCGAAGCGCCGACCATCTCGGATCTGGCATTGCTTCTGCCTCAGGACGACGAGCCGGAAGCGCAGTCCCCCGGTGATGCGCCGGAGAACGCTGGGGCAAGCAGCGGGCGGGGTACAAATCAGGGTTCGCCAGGAAGGGCACCGCCCGCCAGGAGCAACTGGACACCGCTCATCCGCATGACTCAAGGCACGCCCGGTGCCCGGCCGCTGTTCCTGATCCACGGTGCGAAGGGCAACGTGCTGTGGTTCAAACCCTTTGCGGACCGCCTCAAGGACGGCTCTCCGATCTATGGTGTCGAGGCGCAGGGTATTGATGGCTCACTGCCATTCCTCGAAACCATTGAAGAGATGGCCGCGCTCTATGTTCGCCATATTCAGACACTTGATCCCGAAGGTCCGTATCGCCTCGTGGGCTACTCGGGCGGCGGTGTCATAGCCATCGAGATGGCGCAGCAGTTGAACCGCAGCGGCCGGAAGGTCGAACTCCTGATCATGCTGGATACGCTGGCGCCGCAGGAGATTTCGCGGCCTCTGGGCCTGCTGGATAAAATCGGCCTGATTGGCCAGATGGATGCGCCCTACATTCTGCGCCGGTCTGCTCAGCGACTATCGCACTTCGCTGTTACTGCCCGGCAACGGCTCGGCCCCAAACCGGAAACTGAAGAGAAGTCCTATATCGAACTTCTCGGAGATCGCTCGGAGACCTTGTATCTTGAAGCGCAGCGCCGCTACCATCCGGCAAAGTATGACGGCGACGTCGTGATCTTCCGGGCAGAGCATGCAGACGCCATGTTCGTCCGCTCGGGCCCTTTGTTGGGCTGGCAAGGGATCACGACCGGCAAGGTGGATGTGATCACGCTGGATGCCCATCACGACAACCTGCTCGCTGAACCGGCCGTTCATGTCGTCGTCGCGGAAGTCCGCCGCAGGATCGAGGCTTTGAATGGTCACGCGAAACGTGAGCTTGAGGAGATCTGAGAAGGTGCGCTCGATGCAGTTGCTCCCCGTTGGTATTGCCGTCGCGCTGGCGATTGTTGTGGCCTTGTTCCTGGCGAGCGTCTGGCTCGAATCGCGCGCGCTGACCAATCCCGGAGGCTACCGGCAGCCCGATCCCGCCGAGTTTGTCTTCACCGAGACACCGGCTACTGAAGCGGGCCTTTCCTATGAAGACATCGCCTTCGATGTTGCGAGCGGCGAGACCGTGCGGGGCTGGCTGGTGCCGGCGGCTCAGGATGCCAAAGACGTCGGTATCGTCGCGTTGCATGGACGCAGCGGTGATCGACGCGGTCAGCTGGGCCATCTCAGTATGCTGAACAAGCTGGGTGCGGGCGTCTTGTTGATCGACATGCGCGAAAACGGCCTGAGTGATGGCGAGAACCGCGGAATGGCGCTCGGTATCCGCGAGGCGGAGGACGCCGCCGCCGCTGCGCAGGAATTGCGCGCGCGGGGCTATCAAAAAGTCGTCCTCTTTGGTTGCTCGCTTGGGGGTACAACCGCAATTCTCGCCGCGGCGCAGGACCCATCCATTGATGCAGTCATCTCTGAAAGCGCCATTGCACGCTTCGAGGATTTCGTCGCCGAGGGCGCTGACCGGCGCCTCGGCTTGATTGGCATCGGTGCCAAATGGGCGACAGCCTGGTGGGCCGGTCTGGTTGTGGACCATACACACCGGCGCATCGGATTGTCCGCATATCTTGCCCCAGCCGACGTTATCGGGAACATCGCGCCGCGCCCCGTCCTGCTGATCCATGGCCTGCAGGATCACTGGGTAGCTGAAACCCATGCCCAGGCGCTGAAGGACAAGGGCGGGCCAAATGTCGACTATTGGCAGATCGCCGAGGCGGGCCACTGCGATGGCGGCGCGGTCGCCGGCGAGGAATACCGCGCGCGGGTTGCCGGCCTCATTGAACAGGTCAGGGCCGCGCCGGCCTCGTCGGCTCGCTGAAGACGGAGCCATTCCGGCGTTCTTTGCCCGTTTGCCGATCGCCATGGGCAGAAACAGCGAGCACCAGAAAGCTTAAGCGTTTCCCCGTGCCGAAGGTCTCGGTTTGCGCTGCGCGCGTCGAGGGCCGTTGCCGGAACGTCCACCCAGATCCGGTCTTGGCCCGCTTCAATCAGCGCTGCCAGCTCCGCCTGCGGGTCTGCAAAGCGCGCGCCTGTCGTCCGCGAACTCCCGGTGGTCTGCCACGTTTGTCGTCGCGGCGAGGTGATGGTCATGCCGGGCGATTGGGACGCCGTCCTTGGCCATCACCAGATCCGGCTCGATGAAATCCGCGGCCCGCTACCGAGTGGGTCTTGATCGTACGTTCCGGGAAGAGACCACTCGCGCCGCGATGCGCGATGATGATGGGGGCTTCGCTGCTCAGCGCGGCGTAGGCGCGCGCGGGACTAGGTTGAAACGCGCCGCTGCGTGCTTACAAACCGGGCGAAAACGCAGGTACAAGTCTCCTGCGCCCCCCGCATACGTTCCAAAAACCAGTTTCCAGCCTTCCGCGCTTTGCTTTAGGAATGGAGATAACTGAAGGGGAGCAGACGTATGCCGGGATTGATGAAGCGCATTGGAATCGGTCTGGCCGTGCTGGGCGTTCTGCTGGCCGCCGGCTGGTTCCTGATTGGTCCGGACTGGCGCGGCTTACTCGCGAATCCTCCGGTCAACCGTGACGTCCTCTTCTGGTCGCAGGGTCAGCGCGATGCCGGTTTCCGAATGATCGACCGCGTACCCCTCATCACCAAGTCCCGGCCCATCGCAGCGGGAGAGGCGGCATATATCCTCCCCGAAGGCGCTCCGCTCGACCTCGGACTGGATCTCGACGCCTACCTCGCCACCCAGCGCAACGTCTCCCTCGTCATCGTCCATGACGGTAAGGTCCGCCTCGAACGCTACGGCCTGGGCTTCCGCGCCGATGCCCGCTGGACCAGCTTCTCTGTCGCAAAGTCGGTCACCTCCACACTCGTCGGCGCCGCCATCAAAGACGGTTACATCAAGAGCCTGGACGAGCCGGTCAGCACCTACATTGCCGAGCTGAAAGGCTCCGCTTATGACGCCGTCACCATTGCTCAGCTTCTCACCATGACCTCCGGCATCGCCTGGAACGAGGACTATGAAGATCCGCAGTCGGACGTCGCCCGCTTCGATGCACAGGAGCCCGCCGAGGGCGTGAGCACTGTCGCCGCCTATATGGCTGGCCTGCCGCGCGCGCATCCTGCCGGCGAACAGTGGAACTACTCGACTGGTGAAACGAACTTGATCGGTGTGCTGGTCAGCCGCGCCACCGGTAAGACGCTCAATGCCTATCTCACCGAAAAGATCTGGACACCCTTCGGCATGGAGGCCGACGCCACATGGCTCCTCGGCCAGGACGGACATGAGATCGCCGGCTGCTGCATCCAGGCGACAACGCGCGACTTTGCCCGCTTCGGTCTCTTTATGCTGGCCGACGGCGTCGTGAACGGTGAGAGCATTCTGCCGGAGGGCTGGATTGAAGCCGCCACCGTGAAGCAGGCCGACATCAATTCCCCCGGCGAAGGTTATGGCTATCAGTGGTGGACCTGGGACGACGGCTCATATCAAGCCGACGGAATCTTCGGCCAAGGTATCTTCATCGATCCCAGCCGTAACCTCGTCATCGCCTCCAATGCCAGCTGGACTTCCGCCCTCGGCTTTCGCGGCGGCGAGTGGGAAGCCCGCCGCGATTTCTATAAAGCGGTCCAGCAAGCCGTCGATCGTGACAAATCTGAGTAGATCCCCGGTCTTGTGAAAATCGCCGGTGTGTCGTTCAGTGTCTTCCATAAAGGGAGAAGACTGCCATGACCGACCACAAGTTCACCATGACCATCAACGGCAAGGCCGTTGCCGGAACGGAAGCCTTCGGCGTTGAAAACCCCGCCACTGGCCAGGTTTTCGCGCAGGCGCCGGACTGTACGAAGGCCGAACTGGACGCTGCCGTCGCTGCCGCGCGCGCCGCGCTGCCGGCCTGGAAAGCCACGCCCATCGAGAAGCGCCGGGAGCTGCTGAACGTGATGGCCGGCGTCATCATGCAGAACATTCCCGAGTTGTCGCGCCTCCTGACGCGCGAGCAGGGCAAGCCCCATCCGGACGCCGAAGGCGATGTCGGCGGCGGCGCCTTCTGGCTAATGGAATCCTCCAAGCATGAAATTCCCGAACACGTCTCCGAAGACTCCGCCGAGCGCCACGCCATCACGCGCTATGGCCCCATCGGCGTCGTCGCGGCCATCGTGCCGTGGAATTTCCCGATCATCCTTGCCGCCTTCAAGCTCGGCCCGGCGCTCCTCGCCGGCAACACGGTCGTGCTGAAACCCGCGCCGACGACGCCGCTTACCACGCTTCGCCTCGGCGAACTCCTGCGCGGCGTACTGCCGGACGGCGTGGTCAACTTTATCTCCGGTTCGGACCGGCTCGGTCCCTGGCTCACCGCCCACAAGGGCGTCGACAAGGTGAGCTTCACCGGCTCGACCCAGACCGGCAGGAAGGTCATGGAAAGCGCGGCCGGCTCGCTTAAGCGGGTTACGCTCGAACTCGGCGGCAACGATCCCGCCATCGTCATGCCGGATGTCGACGTGAAGAAGGTTGCCGAGGATCTCTTCTGGGCCGCTTTCCGCAACACCGGACAGATCTGCATCGCCACCAAGCGGATGTACATCCACAAGGACGTGTACGAACCCCTGAAGGCGGCGATCGTCGAATACGCCAAGACGGTGAAGATCGGCGACGGCGCGGAGCAGGGCACCCAGATCGGCCCGATCCAGAACTCCGCCCAGTATCGCCGCGTGCTGGAACTCATCCAGGACGCCAAGGACAACGGCTACAAGTTCCTGATCGGCGGCGAAGCCTCGAACGTGCCCGGCTACTTCGTGCCGATCACCATCCTCGACAATCCGCCCGAGTCCGCCCGCATCGTGCAGGAGGAACAGTTCGGCCCGGTCCTGCCGCTGCTCAAGTTCGACAATCTCGATGAAGTCATCGGCCGCGCCAATGACAGCGAATACGGCCTTGGCGCCTCCATCTGGACCACCGACCTAGACCGCGCCCAGCAGATCGCCGACCAGCTCCAGGCTGGCACCATCTGGATCAACGAAAGCCAGCACCTCAGCCCCCACGCGGCCTTCGGCGGCTTCAAGCAATCCGGCATCGGCGTCGAAGGCGGCCCGGACGGCGTCCTCGAATTCTGCCAGGCCAAAACCGTGTTCACCCGCAAGGCTGCCGCCACGGCTTGACGGTAATCCGTCTCCGGACGATGCCCCAAACGCAAACCGCCCCGGCCGTGAGGCCGGGGCGGTTCTGTTTCAGGTCAGGAAAAGTCAGACGCGTTCCGGACGGCGCGAGCGTCCGCCGCCACCGCCGCCCTGGCCCGGGCCGCGGCGATTGCCGCCGCCGTTTCCGCCGGGCTTGCCGCCGCCGGAGGTGCGCTGGAAGTGGCCACCCGTGCCGGAGGGGGTGCGCTCGCCCGTGCTCTGCGGGCGGCGCTCGCCATCACGCTGAGGGCGGCGTTCGCCGTCCGCCTGCGGACGACGTGCAGCAGGGTCATAGGCCCGGCGCTCGCCATCGCGTTGCGGGCGGCGATCACCGTTTCCGCTGCTGCGCTGCTGGCCCTGCGGCCGGCGGCTCTGCTGCTGCGGTTTGCGCGAGCCGCGATCATCGGCTTCCGACTCGCCCGCAGGACGCGGCGCCAGTTTGTTGCCGACCAGTTTCTCGATGGCGCGCAGGTAGTCGCGCTCATCCCTGGAGACGAACGAGATTGCCACGCCCGTCGCTCCGGCGCGCGCGGTGCGGCCGATACGGTGGACGTATTGCTCCGGCACTTCCGGAAGGTCGAAGTTGATGACGTGGGTCAGGCCGTCGATGTGAATGCCGCGGGCGGCAATATCGGTTGCGACGAGCACCGGCACGCGGCCGCCCTTGAAGGCTTCCAGCGCGCGTTCACGTTGCGACTGGCTCTTGTTGCCATGGATGGCGACCGAGTCGATGTCCGAGGCGGCGAGGCGGCGAACCACCGCGTCGGCGCCATGTTTCGTCCGGGTAAAGACGAGGACAGTTTTCACTTCCGGCTTGCGAATGGTCTCGACGAGGAGTGCCTGCTTTTCGCCCTGTTCGACGAAACAGATTCGCTGCTCCACTTTGTCGGCAGTGGCCGAAGGCGGGGCCACGGCCACCTGGGCCGGATCACGCAGGAATTGCGCCGCAAGGCCTTCGACGAGTTTCGGCATCGTGGCGGAGAAGAACAGTGTCTGGCGTTTCGCCGGAACGTGTTTCGCGATGGCGCGCAGTGCGTGGATGAAGCCGAGGTCCAGCATCTGGTCGGCTTCGTCGAGCACGAGGACTTCAACATCTTTGAGGCCAACCGCGCGCTGCTCGATCAGGTCGATCAGCCGGCCGGGTGTCGCGATCAGCACGTGCACGCCGCGCTCGAGCTTGCGAATCTGCGGGCCGATCTTGGCGCCTCCGCAAACCATTGCCACGCGCAGGCCGAGGCCTGCGCCATAGGTTTCGAACGAGGCGGCAATCTGGCCGGCGAGTTCACGGGTCGGGGCAAGCACGAGTACGCGCGTGCCTTTGTGCGGGGCCGGACCCTGATTGCGAAACAGCTTGTCGAGGATCGGGGCGGCGAAGGCCAGCGTCTTGCCAGTGCCGGTCTGGGCGAGGCCCATGACATCGCGGCCGGACATGATCAGCGGGATGGCGCCGGCCTGGATCGGGGTGGGGGTGGTATAGCCGGCAGCGGTCAGCGCAGATTCAACGCGCGGCGCGAGGCCGAAGGATTGGAAATTGGTCATGTGGTCTTTCAATACGAATGAATGCGCCCGGCGCGACACACGCGCTGGGGAGCGGGGGTTCTAACGACCCGCGTGAAGAAGGGCGCCTGGGGCTAAGTTGGTGTCTGTAAGGAGGGCCTCGGACAAGGCGGATGTTCCGCCACGCCAGCTCACGCTGCCCTGCAAGGCCGCCGAAGCGGCCCAGACCGGGGCCCAATGCGCTTTAAATTCCAGAAAGTCAAAGGGTTTTCCACAGGCCGGCCCGCCGCTCCGCCTACGGATCGAGCCCGTCCTCCAGCAGCTTCAGGGCAACCGCGCGGGCCCGGCCCCTCGGTTTGCCGAGCAGTTCGCCCAGCGTCGGGCCGAACAGGCCGACCCCGATGGCCAGGATTACGCTGATGAGGATCGCGTCTTCCAGTCGGCCTTCATCCGCCGCCGCGGCGCCGATCTTCTGCCGGACCACCGTCTGCACGGCCTCGCGCACCGTCCGCAGGCGTCGTGATTCGTCCGTCAGCTCCAGCCAGGCGGCCAGGCGCGCGGCGCCCTTTGTCTCGAACGCATCGAACAGGTTTTGCAGCGCCGCAGCCCGCCCGGCGCGCGGGTCGTCCGGAAGATCCATCGCCACCAGGCCTGAGACCAGCTCCACGATCATCTTATCCATCAATGCGGCCTGCACGCCGTCGATGGTGCCGAAATGGTGCAGCACGGTGGCGTTCGCCACGCCCGCCTCTTTCGCCACGTCGGCCAGCCGCAGGGTCTGCGGGCCGCCGCCGACGAGCAGGCGCTCGGCCGCCGCCAGGATATTGTCCCGGGAGGCCTCCTGTGACCGCCGGACGCGGGGGGGAGGGGTGCTTTTGTTTATCGACATTTTTGTCAGTAAATGATACAAAGACTGAAATTGGATTGAGAACAGGGGGCAGATTGCCCCTTTTTACGAGGAAAAGCGATATGACCGCCAAGCGCTCCCCTGAAGATCTGACGATCCTGCCGCGTGACCTACACTTCGATGTCGCCGGCGCGAAGTCCGGTCACTGGCTCGACGGCGACCCGGTCGCGACCGCCGTGATGAACACCCTGTCGATGACCTTCCCCGATGGCGAGCGCCTCTTCATGGACGCCGTGCGCGCCTATAAGGACCGCCTCACCGGCAAGCTGGCGCAGGATGCGAAGGATTTCATTACGCAGGAAGCGCTGCATTCGCGCGAGCATCACCTGCTCAACAAGATGATCGACCGCGAGAAGTATCCGGTTGCCCGCATCGAGGAACAAATCCGTGAGCGGATCGCTTTCTCCCGGGCACGCGGGCCGATGCGGATGCTGATGGCGACCATCTGCCTCGAGCATTTCACCGCCATGCTGGCTGATATGTTCGCAGAACATGATGACATGTTCCGAAAGACCGATCCCGCCTTGCGCGACCTCTGGCGCTGGCATGCGATGGAAGAGACCGAGCACAAGGCCGTCGCCTATGACGTGTTCCTCGTCGCCACGAAAGATTGGCCGGCCTGGCGCCGCTATGTCCGGCGCTGCGTGTCGATGCTGCTGATCTCGTATTTCTTCCCGCGCAACATCGCCACCTATTCGGCCTGGATGCTGGAAGCCGATGGCTATTCGCCGAAAGAGGCCAAAAAAGCCGTTCGTCATTTCCTGTGGAAAGATCCGGCCTTCTTCGGGCGCGGCTGGAAGATCTGGATCACGTGGTTCAAACCGGGCTTCCACCCGTGGGATCATGATAACCGCGACCTGATGTCGGACTGGCGCGCCGAATTCACGCCCGTTCCGGCGGAATAGGCCTCTTTCCAAGAATTCACCTGAATCCGGCCACAGGACCAACATGTTTGGTCCTATCAACTCTAGCTTCAAGGCTGGGGAATGAGGCCGTTCGCATGAACATTTTCTGGTTCCGCCAGACGCTCGCGCGCATTCCCGTTACCCTCGCGGTTCTGGCTGCGGCCCTCGTAGCGAGCGCCCAGCCGGCGCCGCTCGACTTGGAGTCCGCCGCGGCCGGGATCGAGACGGCCTCCGAAGAGACGCCCAACTATCTCGGCCTCAGATTGCCACTTCGCGCGGGCGAACGCGTCGTGCCGACCGCCAGTGGGGAATGTTCGGTCATCGTGTTTGCGCCCAGTGAGGAGCGATACGAGCGCTTCGCCGCCTACTGGCGCGCGGCCAACTGGGACGGCTACTGCCGCTTCGGCCTCGCCCACGGCAAGGGCTGGATTTCCGGCGCCGACGGCAACTGGAGCGTCGAGACGGCGATGCTCTACGGCCTTGAAGTGAACCCGGCTGAAACGATCACCACCGAAGTCGGGCAGGACGGTGCGATCTCCTGGGACCCGTCGACCGACACTCTGAACTTCTTTGTTGGCGAGGCCTTCAGTGATCTGAACGCCAGGCGCTACGTCATCCAGCTGGAGCGCGAACCGGCGAGCGAACTGGAAATAGGCGATCTCGTCTCGGCCTGGTACGGCACGGACTACCTCGAAAAGCACAGCTTTGACGAAGAAGGTCGCGAGCGTACGATGAGCGTCAGTGTCTGGAACGTGGACACTTATTGCGGCCTCGGCCTTCCGCCGGAATTCAAGCCGTACCAGAAGGAAGTGAAGAAGGCCTGCAAGAAGACCGGCGACAAGCTTGTGCTCTTCCGCCGTGAGGGCTTCGAGATTGATCCTTGGGCGAGCCGTCCGATCACCTGGCTGAAATCCTGCCCGGTCAACAAGACACGCGGTACCAGTGATTGCGGTAAGCTGGTGCAGGAGGCGCTCGGCAAGGACGCCTCCGAAATCGAGAAGCTGCTGACCGAAGGCGATGCAGCGGCCCGCGCTGCGGCAAAGGGGGAAATCCTTGATCGCTATGCCGAACTGGAATCGACGGTCGAGGAACCCCTGCTGGTCGAGGACTTCGATTAGCCGCGACGCCCCGCCTACAGGTCAATCACCACGCGCCGGTCTTCGAGCGCCGTGATTGCTTCTGCCGAGGTGGCGCAATGCACCATCGCGCCGCGGAAGTCCTCAGGAATGAACCCGCCCTCGATGATCTTCTCGATCAGCTGGAAGAAGGGCTCCCAGAATCCGTCCTCGTCGAGAAAGGCCATCGGCTTGGCATGGATCCCGAGCCGCGCCCATGAGAGGATCTCTACCGCTTCCTCGAGCGTGCCGATCCCGCCCGGCAGCACGATGAAGGCATCGGCTTCCTCGAACATCATCATCTTGCGGGTGTGCATGTCGTCGACGATGCGATGCTCCACCTCGGTGTACATCCGTTCCTTCTGCAACAGGAAGCGCGGCATGATACCGAGCACTTCGCCGCCGCGCTCATGGGCGGCCCTGGCGCAGGCGCCCATCAGGCCGACACCGCCGCCGCCATAGACGAGGCGGATGTCGCGGCTTGCGAGTTCGCGGCCCAGCTTTTCCGCAAGTCGGAGATAGGCTTCGTTCACCGTGTTCGATGCACCGCAATAGACGCAGATCGACCCGAGACGGCCAGCTTTCAGGGACTTCTTGATATGATCCATAGCTCTGAAATTAGGCGGCGTCGCCGCCATCCGCTAGTGGTTTTGCAGGGGCGCTGGCAGCCGCCTTTCGGTGGCCTGTTCCGTTTTGGCGCGTTCCGCGCCATATGGCGTGCATGAGTCCTCCCGCACACGGCCAGCAGGCGCCCGAAAATCACGACCGGATCGAGAGTGCGGATGGCGGCCTGCAAGCCTCCATCATGCGCATCCTGAAGCTGCTCTGGCGGCCGGAACTGGCGAAATGGCGCCCGGTCATGGCGATTGCCGTGGTCCTCACGCTAGCCGCTTCGGTGCTGGAAGTCATTTCGCCGCTGGTCATGGGGCACGCGATCAACCAGGTCGCCCCCCAGGAAGCCGGCGGCGGATTTGCCGTCGCGGCCTTGTGGCTGACCTATGGGCTGGTCCTGCGCTTTGCTGCCGCTGCGCTGCCGCAGGTCCGGGACTGGCTGTTCTCGCCGGTCAGCCAGGATGCTCAGCGGGTTGCGAGCGTGGACGCCTTCGGCCATTCGCTTGGTCTTTCGCTGAATTTCCACCAGACCCGCCGCACCGGCGCCCTGAATCGCATCATCGAACGCGGGGCAGGGGCGATCGATTACCTGATCCGGTTCCTCGCCTTCAATATTGGCCCGACGCTCATCCGCCTGGTGCTGGCCTCCATCGCGCTCGGCATTGCCTATGACTACCGTCTTTCGCTGATCGCGGTGGCGACCATTGCGCTTTACGTGATCTCGACCGTCATCATCACCGAATGGCGCGTGCGCCAGCGCCGCAAAATGAACGAGGCCGATACACATTTCCGCGCGACCTCGGTCGACATCCTGACGAACTTCGAGACTGTGAAATCCTTCGCCGCCGAGACGCGCGAGACGGCGCGCTTCGACAAGGCAATGGGCGAATACAACACTCACTATGTCGAGACAAACCGCAGCATGTATGTGCTGAACACCGTGCAGGCGCTGGTGATGAACCTCGGCCTGCTCGCTGTGCTGATCCTCTCGGCCTGGAACGTGCTGGACGGCAAGATGCAGATTGGCGACCTCACCGCCGTGATGCTGATGTTGCTGTCGCTCTATGCGCCGCTGAACATCCTTGGCTGGGCCTGGCGCGAGATCAAGCAAGGCGCGGTGGACCTCGAGAAGCTGCACGGCCTGCTCGGCATGGTGCCGGAAGTGCGCAATGCGCCAGATGCGAAAGTGCTGGCCAAGCCGCAGGGCAGGGTGACATTCGAGAATGTCAGCTTCAACCATGAAGGCCGGTCCGTCGGTATACAGAATATCAGCTTCGACGCGCCGCCTGGCGGCAAGATCGCGTTTGTCGGCACGTCAGGCGCCGGCAAGTCCACCCTGCTGAAGCTGCTGTTCCGCTTCTATGACACCGACTCCGGCCGCGTGCTGATCGATGGGCGGGATGTGCGGACGCTGACGCAGGAATCTCTGCGCGGCAATCTCGGCCTCGTGCCGCAGGATGTGGTGCTCTTCAACGACACGATCCGTGCCAACATCGCCTATGCCCGTCCCGGCGCGAGCGATGCGGATATCCGAGAAGCGGCGCGCGGGGCGCAGCTGCTCGACTTCATCGAAAGTCAGCCCGATGGCTGGAATACCCGCGTCGGCGAGCGGGGCCTGAAACTCTCCGGCGGCGAGAAACAGCGCGTTGGTATCGCCCGCGTCGTGCTGGCAGACCCAGCCATACTGGTCCTCGACGAGGCGACCAGCGCCCTCGACAGCGCCACCGAAGCGGCCGTTCAGGACGCGCTGGAACACGCCTCGGCGGGCCGCACCACACTGATGGTGGCCCACCGGCTCTCGACCGTGATTTCGGCAGACGAGATCATCGTGCTGGAAGCCGGACGTGTGATTGAGCGTGGTAACCACGCCGCGCTGCTGGCAAAAGGCGGCAAATATGCTGATATGTGGCAAAGACAGGCCCGTAGCACGGATGCTGCATTGGCCGCCGTCTGAACACCGCCCATCGTGAAGGGAGCGTTAGAATGTCCGAGGAAATCGAACGCCGCTCCATGCCGTGGCTGAATGTTGTGCTGGACTGGGAAGGCGTGGCCGCGGCCGCCGCGGCTTTCCTGGCGGCGCTGTTGCTCGGCTGGATCTGGGGTCCGCTGTTCTGGATTGGTTTTGCCGCGATGCTGGCCGCGCTCGCCGCCGGGCGCTGGTCGCGCCGTTCGCCGCCAGACATCCTCGACGGGGTGGTGGCGCCCTGTGACGGGATCGTCCTCTCGGTCGAGCGTGACGAGCCGCCGACGGCGCTGCGCCTCTCGTCGGGCAGTTTCCTGCGCATCCGCATCGCCTCTTCGCCCTTTTCCACCAACAAACTCTATACCCCGATTGCCGGCGGGGTAGATCTGATCAGCCTCGCGCAAGGCGAAACGAATGTGCCGCTGGCCTTCCGTCCCGACGATGACGGCCTGACGCGCGCCTACGTCACGTTCGAGAGCGCCGGTGAGCAGGCGGGGATTGCGCTGGCGAGCGGCGGCCTCGGCCCGCGCATCGAACTGGCGGTGGAGACCGGCGATGTCGTGCGCCTCGGCCGCGCCTTCGGCACGCGCCGCCTCGGCGGCTGGTGCGACCTCTATTTGCCGGCCGCCATGAGCGTCCAGATCTGGCCGGGCCAGACCCTGATCGGCGGGGAGACGGTGATTGGCCGCCTGCGCGCCGGGTTCGACGACGAGATGGTGATGGACGCGGTGGAAGTGGCGCCGCCGGAAGTCCGCAAGGAAGTTGTTGCGGCGGCCGCTGCGGCTGCGGTTGCAGAGGCCGCCATCGCGGACGAAGAAGTGTTCGATGATTATCCGGAGCCGGACGAAATCGAAGCCCCGGAGGACCCGGCGGCGATCTTTGCGCGCCTGCGCGAAGCGGCGCGCAAGCACGGCGAGAGCGACTGAGCTCTGCGCGAAGGATGTGTGGCCGGATGCGGGGCCTCCCGGGCGGTTTGTCATTCTGCATACTCGGCTTCTGCTCCTCCCGGCTTTTGCCGGGTCCAGCGGAGAGCGGTCAGCTTGTGTTCAATGGATATAGACCGGGCGCCCCGAGCTAGCCGGATCGTGCCAATGTCCCTAATCAGGCCCTTATGCTCCGCAGGCGGAAGGATCAGCGACTTTCGTGGCAGTGCGGATCGCGCGGTCTTCGGATGTGCAGGCCTGAGAACAGAGCCCGCCTCGCGCCACCCCAGCCCTATCCAGGATGAGGCGGGTTGGGGCGGCGCGAGGCGAAGGGGCCCTTCAGTCGTCTTCCGGGGGCTCGTTCGCGTTCATCCACTTCAGCAGCGGGCGAAGAGGGAGGATCCAGCCGAAGCCTGCGACAATATAGTAGACAAGCTGCAGCCAGGCGGAGCTGCCGGCGATCATGGTGCCGAGGGTGCCGGCGCCCCAGATCCAGAGCGCCATGAAGGCGAGCATCAGCACGACGGCGATGGGCTTGCGCATGGGGCGGAGCGGCTCCTGAAGCTGATGCGACGTTGGCGCCTCTTGATTGCGCCCGCGTCCGGATGATTTAGGCGGCATGGCTGCAAACGCAATTTCACCCGTTGCCGCACGCTGGATCCGGGCGTGGCTGATCCTACTGGGCCTGCTGGTCTATGCGACCATCCTTGTGGGCGGAGCAACCCGGCTTACGGATTCCGGGCTCTCCATCACCGAATGGCAGCCCGTGAAGGGCGCACTGCCGCCGCTGGATGAAGCCAGCTGGCTGGCGGAGTTCGACAAGTACCGGGAGACAACCCAGTACAAGCTCCAGAACCACGGCATGTCACTGGCCGAGTTCCAGTTCATTTACTGGTGGGAATGGGGCCATCGCCAGCTTGGGCGGTTTATCGGGCTAGTGGCGGTGATCGGCCTGGCCGTGTTCGCGGCCCGGCGCTGGCTGGGGGGCGGGCTCGGCTGGAAGCTGCTCGGTCTCGTAGCGCTTGGCGGACTGCAGGGGGCGATCGGCTGGTGGATGGTGGCCAGCGGGATGGGCGATACGGACCGGGTTTCGGTCGCGCCCTATCGGCTGATGACGCACTTCTCGCTGGCGCTGCTGATCCTGTGCGTGATCACCTGGCTCTGGCTGTCGCTCCGGGGCGCGCCGCGTGCGGCGGCGCCGGAGGGGCGGCGCACGTCGATCCTGCTCTTGGCGCTGGTCTTCATGCAGATGGCCGCGGGCGCGCTGGTGGCGGGGCTCGATGCCGGGCGCAGCTACAATGACTGGCCGCTGATGGCGGGTGAACTGGTGCCGTCTCACTACATTCAGGGCGATCTCGGAATCCGCAGCCTCTTCGAGGGGCGCGCAGCGACGCAGTTCAATCACCGCGTCCTTGCCTATGTGCTGTGGGGCCTTAGCCTCTGGGCCGCCTGGAGATACTGGGGCGGGGCGCTGGCGCGGCCGTTCGCGGTGCTGGCCGCGCTGGTGAGCGCACAGGCCCTGTGGGGCATCCTGACGCTGCTGAATGCCGCGCCCCTGACGCTCGCGCTGGTGCATCAGGGGCTCGGCGTGATCGTGACGCTGGCGGCCGTTTACCTCGTGTGGCGGGCCGCCGCGCCGGCTACTCCGTCACCGGTTCAAGAGTGATCTGGCTCGGGTCGATGAAGACGACCTGATGCTCGCCTGAGGCATTTTCGCCTGCAACGACGACAACCCCGCCGGGAAATCCGCCGGCCGGCAGTGTGCCAAGGGCGGTTATGGCGGTCGGGTTGCGGGGGGCCTGAATGGTGATGCCGTCGCGGACAGCCACATCCGTTGTCGTGATGCCGTAATCGGTCGAGATCTGGATCGGACGGCCGTCCTCAAGGGAGAGCAGGGCGGAAACCTCCCCCCGCGTCAGCGAGGCAGAATCGGCCGAGCGGGGCGAGGCGACGAGGGTGCCGCGCGCAAAGACGCAGGAGGTGACCGGGAAGTCCGTCCGGGTGGCGGCTTCGGGCGTCCAGGTAAGGTCGCCGTTAACCTCGGACAGGACGCCAGTGGTCAGGGACATGGAATTGGCCAGTGTCCAGTAGGCGATGCGGATCAGGCCGCCGGCGCTGGAATCCCCCGTGCAGAGGCCCTGGATGGCGCGTTCCTCCACGATCGGCAGGTCGATCTGGGTCGGGGCCACGAGGCCCGGGCTGTAGACATAGCCCTTGATCTCGCCGGCCTCGGTGATGCCCGGGAAGAGGGTGACAGAGGAGTCGCCGATGGTGGTGGAGCGCCCATCGGCAATGGCCTTCAGCCGGAACAGGGACGGCTCACCGATCCGCTCTCCTTCCATATCGAAGAACTCAAGGCCGCCGCCATCATAGGCAACCGCCAGCACGGCGCCGCCGCCGGTGGACATCGCCACGTCCCGGACGGGGCCGGAAAGGGGGCGGGTTGACCAGACGGCCGGAAGCTCCAATCCTGCAGCAATTGGGGCAGCCTGAGCGGGGGCTTCAGGCTCCTTTTCGCTACGGGAACAGGCCGCTGCGCCAAAAAGCAGGATGGCCCCGGCAGCCGCGTTGACAAAGGGAGAAGCGGCGACTAAACGCCAGCCCTTAATTTGCATTCCTGGAACTCCGAAATTGAGAGGCTCTGAGCAGAGCAATGAAAACCTATAACGCACCAGTAGGCGTAGAGACTAAGTGGGTCGTGATCGACGCGACAGGCGTCGTCGTCGGACGGCTTGCTTCTTACGTCGCGAAACGTCTCCGCGGCAAGCACCGCCCTGACTTTACCCCCCATGTCGACACCGGCGATCACGTCGTTGTAATCAACGCTGACAAGGCGGTCTTCACCGGCAACAAGCTGACCGACAAGGTCTACTACCGCCACACCGGCTACCCGGGCGGCATCAAGTCGACCACCGCCGGCAAGATCCTGTCCGGCCGCTTCCCGGAGCGCGCTCTGGAACTGGCCGTGAAGCGCATGATGCCGCGTGAAAGCGCGCTGTCGCGCCAGCAGTTCGGCAAGCTGCGCATCTATGCCGGTGCGGAACATCCGCACGTCGCCCAACAACCCGAGGTCGTCGATTTCAAATCGATGAACCGCAAGAACTCGAAAACGGCCTGATCCACATGACCGATACCTCTGCTTCCCTGAAAGACCTTGGCGCCCTGACCGGCGCACCGTCGGCCCAACCGGCTGTTAAAGCCGAGCCGAAGATCGACGCGCTGGGCCGCGCCTACGGCACTGGCCGCCGCAAGGAGGCTACGGCCCGGGTCTGGATCAAGCGCGGTACCGGCAAGATCACGATCAACGGTCGTGATCAGGAAACCTACTTTGCGCGCCCCGTGCTTCGCATGGTCATCGCCCAGCCGCTGATCGAAGCCGGCCGCGCGAGCGAGTTCGACGTAATCTGCACCGTCAAGGGTTCGGGCCTTATGGGCCAGGCCGGCGCGGTCCGTCACGGCATTTCGCGCGCGCTCGTTGCGTTCGAGCCGGGCCTTCGCCCGGTGCTCAAGCCCTTCGGCTTCATGACCCGTGACCCGCGCGTGGTCGAGCGCAAGAAGTACGGCAAGGCGAAAGCCCGCCGCAGCTTCCAGTTCTCGAAGCGCTAAACCGCACAAGGTTTATCCAGTTCTCTGGCGGGCGCTTCGGAAACGAGGCGCCCGTTTTGTTTTGGCCCCTGATCTCGAAGGAGTGGGCGCATGAAACCCAAGGTTTTCATTGATGGCGAAGCCGGCACAACGGGCTTGCAGATTGCGGCTCGCCTGAAGGCGCGCGACGACCTGGAGCTGTTGTCGATCGACGAGGTCAAGCGCAAGGATGCAAACGCGCGCGGGGCGATCATGAAGAAGGCCGACGCGGTAATCCTGTGCCTGCCGGATGATGCGGCGCGCCTCGCGGTCAGTCTTGTCGAGAATCCGAATACGGTCATCATCGATGCCTCGACAGCGCATCGGACTTCGCCCGGTTGGGTCTACGGCTTTCCAGAAATGGACAAAGGGCAGCGCGCGGCAATCGCCGCCTCGTCCAGGATTTCCAATCCGGGCTGCTATCCGACCGGGTTCATTGCTCTCGTCCGCCCACTGATCGTTTCCGGGCTGGTGCCGCATGACTGGCCGCTGACGGTGAACGCCGTGTCCGGATATTCGGGCGGCGGCAAGCCGATGATTGCGGAGTTCGAGGAACGCCAGACCGAGGACAACTACCGCATCTATGCGATGGGTCAGACACACAAGCATCCGCCGGAAATGAAGAAGCATGCGGGTCTTGCACAGATGCCGCTGTTCATGCCGGCGGTCGGGCGGTTTGCGCAGGGGATGATTATCGAGGTGCCGCTGACGCTCTGGGCGCTGCCGAAAAAGCCGAAGCGTGCCGCGCTGCACGCTCAGCTGAAGGCGACGTATGCGGGCGAGCGGTTCGTTAAGGTCGTCCCGCTGGGCGAGGGCGATGTGATGAAGACACTCGGCGCTGAAGGTTGCAACGAGACCAACCGGCTGGAGCTTTACGTGTTCGGCACGGATGAGCAGGCGCGCCTGGTGGCGCGGCTGGACAATCTCGGCAAGGGCGCCTCGGGCGCGGCGGTGCAGAACCTAAACATCGCGCTTGGCCTGGATGAGGGGGCTGGACTGGAAGGGTAGTCCTCTTTCACCGGGAACATTTCTGTACGCCATCCGTTGTGAACCAGGGCGCCCGCGCCCGTCTGCTACGGAGTACAATATGGACACGATACCAGGGACCACATCCGCTCGCCTGATCAGCTCCAGCCGGGTTGAAGGCACTGCCGTTTTCAACCTCGACGGCGAAAAGCTCGGCACGGTGGATTCGGTGATGATCGACCGCAGTACCGGCCATGTCGTGTATGCCGTCATGGCGTTCGGTGGGTTCCTCCGCATGGGCGAGAAGCGCCATCCGATGCCGTGGAAGACGATGGTGTATGATAAGCAGCGGGAGGGTTACGTGGTGAGCCTGTCACGCGTCGATCTTGAAGCGGCTCCGCACATGGAGGCGAACGAGTTTGGCCGCCTCGATGACCGCGACTACGAGGAAACGGTGTATACGCACTACAAGGCTGAGCCTTACTGGCTCTGAACCGCGCGTGATCAGCCGGGCGGAAGCTTGATGTCGGCGAGGCGCACCTTGGCATAGCTACCCGGCGCTGCGCCGAGGCCCATCTCCTTCGGTTCGACCACGGAAACCTTCCGGCCCGACTTGGGCTTCAGCCAGTCCCACCATGTGGGCCACCAGCTGCCGCCGACTTCGGTGGCGGTGTCGAGCCATTCGTTCGCCGAAGCACCGAGCTTGCCGGGATTTACCCAGTGCTGATACTTCTTCGCGTCGGGGTGGTTCACCACGCCGGCGATATGGCCCGAGCCGGAGAGTACGAAGGTCGCGTCGCCGCCATAGAGTTTCGCGGTGCGGAACACGCTTTCATAGGGGACAATATGGTCGTCCTTCGAAGCTTGCAGCATCACGGGAATCTTGATGTTCGCGGGATCGACCTTTATTCCGAGTACGGTGTATTCACCTTTCGCCAGGCGATTCTCGGAATAGCATTCCTTGAGATACCGGCGGTGAACGGGACCAGGAATATTGGTCTGGTCGGCGTTCCAGTAGAGCAGGTCGAACGGTCGCGGCGGCTTGCCGAGCATGTACATGTCAACGACATAGCGCCACACGAGATCGATCGGGCGCAGCCAGTTGAAGGTTTCGTACATATCCTTGCCAGGCATGATCCCGCCATGCTCGTCGATCAATCCGTAGACATAATCCCGGCCCGGACCATCGGTGAACACTTTCAGATCGCCGGCGAGTTCGAAGTCCGATTGTGAGGCGAAGAAGGTGGCGGCAGAAATCTTGTCGTAACCGGTGGCCGACATGTGGGCGAGCGCGGAGGTGAGCAGCGTGCCGCCGATACAGTAGCCGACGGCGTTGAGCTGCTTGGCGCCGGAGGCCTGCAGCGCGGCTTCGGTGGCAGCGTAGATGCCCTTCTTGACGTAATCGTCCCAGTCATAATCTTTCGTCACCTTGTCGGCGGAGCGCCAGGAGACAACGAAGACCGTGAGGCCCCGGTCGACGAGCCAGCGGATCATCGAGTTCTCGGCGCGCAGGTCGAGGATGTAGAACTTGTTGATCCAGGGCGGGAAGATCAGGAGCGGTTTGGCATAAGCTTGCGGCTGGGTGGGCGCGTACTGGATCAGTTCGAGCAGGTCGTTGCGGAACACAACTTGGCCGGGCGCGGTGGCGATGTTGACGCCGACCTCGAAGGGCGTCTCGTCGGTTTGCGATATGTAGAGCTTGCCGTTGCCCTTGCGGACATCCTCGCGGGCCATGCGAAGGCCCGCAAGCACGCTTTCGCCGCCGCTTTCGATGAAAGTGCGCAGGGCCTGCGGGTTGGTGCCGAGGAAGTTGGTGGGCGAGAGGCTCTCGGTCAGCAGCTGCATGAAGAAACGAGCGCGCAGCTGGACGGCCGGGTCCATCCCGGTGGCGCGGTCTGCGAGGCTGTTCATCCACTTCGAATTGACGTCATAGGCCTTGCGGATGAACTTGAAGGCGGGGTTCACCTGCCACTCAGGGTCGGCGAAGCGTTTGTCCTTTTCCTTGGGGGCTTCCTGGGAAACGGTCTCGGAAATCATTTCCTGCCAGAGCTTCATCCAGCCCTGCATCAGCTCCATATTGGCCTGCATCAGGGCCATCGGGTTCATGGCCAGGCTCTGGCCGACCTGGCGGAAGGCGTCCGTGGCCCCCATCGGGTCGCCTTTGGTGACCGTGGAGAGGGGCCCGGAACCAGTCATGACTTCGGTCATCAAAGCCTGGGACTCGGTATTTGCGAGCGCCATCGTGGTCATCAGCACTTGCCAGCGCAGGGGGTCCTGCGCCGCCATAAGGGCGGCGAGGGGCTCCTGACCGGTCGTTGGTGTGTTTGCGCTGCTCATAGGTCCTAGTTTTGCCCCGTTTTTCGCGCTCATCTATCCATCACAATGTTTGTGATTTAATGAGATTAACCATGAAAAACACGGCGATTCTCCTCTGTGGCGTGCCACTTATGCTGGCCTCAGGCTGCACTTCGTTTTCGAAGGTGCGCAACGCGATGGCCGATGCGCCCGCATGGTACGGCGAACGCCGGGCCGAAATCCGCGGCGAGGGCTATCCCGAAATCGCCGACATCCCCACGGTGGACCCGAACTGGAAGCCCGGCAAGGCGTTAACGGTCTCCGGCGCGGAGATGGCGATTATCCAGGCGGCTTTCGCGACGGATGCCCGGGCACAGGCGCCGGCGATCGGGGAGGCTGAAATCGTGGCCATCGCCGCGGAAATCCGCAGCGAATTCGAGCCGGGGCTGCCGCCGGGGGACTTCTTCACTGAGACCGAGATCGCGGCGATCCGGGCCAGTTTCAACGTGCCGCGCGTAACCGAAGGCCTGATCACGCCATGATCAATACAGATTTTCACAAGATCCGGCGCTTGCCGCCCTATGTCTTCGAACAGGTCAATCGCACCAAGGCGGCGCTGCGCGCGAAGGGCGCAGACATCATCGACCTCGGCATGGGCAATCCGGACCTGCCGACGCCGAAGCACATCGTTGACAAGCTGGTCGAGACCGCGCGCAAGCCGGACGTCAACGGCTATTCCGCCTCGCGCGGTATTCCGGGATTGCGCCGTGCACTGACGGATTATTACAAGCGCCGGTTTGACGTGAAGCTCGACAAGGACCGCGAGGTCATCGTCACGCTTGGGTCCAAGGAAGGCTTTGCCAACCTCGCGCAGGCCATCTCCGCACCGGGCGACGTGATCCTGGCGCCAGATCCGTCCTATCCGCTGCACCATTTTGGATTCATCATTGCCGGCGCCTCGATCCGAGGCGTGCCGGCGCATACACCTGAGCAGTATCTGTCGAACCTTGGGCGGGCCGTGCGCTATTCAGTGCCGCCGCCGACAGCGATGGTGCTGTGCTTTCCGTCGAACCCCACGGCGGCGGTATGCGATCTCGATTTCTACAAGGAGGCCGTGAAGTTCGCGAAGAAGCACGACCTGTGGATCCTGTCTGACCTCGCGTATAACGAAATCTATTTCGACGAGCCGACGCCTTCGATCCTGCAGGTGGACGGCGCCAAGGACATTGCGGTGGAGTTCACCACCATGTCAAAGACCTATTCAATGGCTGGCTGGCGCGTCGGCTTCGTAGCCGGCAATGACAAGCTGATCTCGGCGCTCGCCCGCGTGAAATCCTATCTCGATTACGGCGCCTATACGCCGATCCAGGTTGCAGCAGTGGCGGCGCTCGACGGGCCGCAGGACTGCGTAGACGATATCCGCCGGATCTACCGTACACGGCGCGATGCCCTGGTGGACAGCTTCACGCGCGCCGGCTGGCCTGTGCCGAGCCCGAAAGCCTCGATGTTCGCCTGGGCGCCGATCCCGGAGAAGCTGCGCCATCTCGGCAGCCTCGAGTTCTCCATTCAGCTGATCAACGAAGCGCACGTCGCCGTCGCCCCAGGCGCCGGCTTCGGTGAGCACGGCGACGATTACGTCCGCATCGCACTCGTCGAGAACGAACAGCGCATCCGCCAGGCCGGCCGAAACATCCGCAAGTTCCTCGCCGCCCACGGCGTCAAGGAGATCAAGCCGGTGGCAGCGGAGTAGGGTGATCCGAAGGGGGCACCAAGGCCAGAGGCCGCAGCACACCCTGCGAGGCGCCAGGCGTTCCGTCGCTTTCCGTTATTGCGTTCAGTTACGCTGACCTGAAACGGGCGGTTTCTACGCCTTTAAGGTCAGAGTGAGTTGAACCTTAACGGAGCGGCGCGATGTCGGAGGATAGTTTCGGTAACACCCCCTGCTATATCTGCAAGGCGCCCTTGGCCCCGCTGGTTTCGATCTGCTGGACCTGTGGATACTCGCAGCTGCCAAATCCGGAAGCGGAAGCGCCGGGTAGGGGCGCGGGGCCGGATGGACCAGCCCCGGCAGGCCATTCGGGTCCCGCCACGCCTAAACCTGCGCGCGACAAGCTGCGCGCTGATCTCCAGGCACGCATGGACCAGGCCAAGGCCGACTTGAAATCGCGCCTGAACAAGAAGTAAACCCGCTCTGACTTCCGGCAGGATGAGCGCGGCGCGGCGATGCCGCCCCTTCCCCCAAGCGTCCAAAACCGCTAGGCACCCGCCGAAACCTAGAAATAGCAAATGAGGCGCCCGATGGGGCCGTTACGGATTGGAATTGCAGGCCTTGGCCATGTCGGCACAGGTCTGATCGAGCTGGTGCAGCGTCAGGACCGCCTGCGGTTGCCGGGCCGTGTCGAGATTACAGGCGTAAGCGCCCGGTCGCAGAGCCGCAACCGGCCGGTGAATACCGACGCCTATGCCTGGTTTGATGACGCTGCGACCCTCGCCGAAGACCCCAATGTCGATGTATTCGTCGAGCTGATCGGCGGCTCGGATGGCCCGGCCAAGTTCGCCGTGGAATCGGCCCTGAAGGCCGGCAAGCATGTGGTGACCGCCAACAAGGCACTGATCGCCAAGCATGGCATCGCGCTCGCAGCGCTGGCCGCCGAGAAACATGTGGACCTTTTGTTTGAGGCCGCGGTGGCCGGCGGCATCCCGGTCGTCCGTGTGCTGCGCGACAGCCTCGTCGGCACCGAGGTGAAGCGCGTTTCCGGCATCCTCAATGGCACGTGCAATTTCATCACGAGCACCATGCTGGACACCGGCCGATCGTATGACGAGGTGCTCGCCGAAGCGCAGAAGCGCGGCTATGCCGAGGCGGATCCAACGCTGGACGTCTCGGGCATGGATGCGGCCCACAAGGCGGCGATCCTTTCGGCCATTGCCTTCTCGGCAGACCTTGACTTCTCGAAGGTCGAAGTGCGCGGTATTGAAGAAATCGGCCTTCTGGACCTGCGACTTGCTGACCGCCTGGGCTTCCGCATAAAGCTGATCGCCGAAGGCGTGCTGACGAAATCCGGTGTGGTCTGCCGTGTCGAGCCGATGGCACTGCCGCATGCGCATGCGCTCGCCCGCGTGGACGGTTCGCTGAACTCGGTGCGCATTGAAGGCGACCCGCTGGGCGCCGTCGTGCTGACCGGCCCCGGCGCCGGCTCCGGGCCGACTGCCAGCGCCGTGATGGGCGATGTGGCGAAGTTGTTCCGCCCGGCCATCCGCAACGCGTTCGGCCGCGCCGAGCACCACGTGGCCCAGCCGTTCGTGACCGGCGACTCCACCGAGATCGCACCGTTTTTCCTCCGTGTACGTCTGGCCGACAAGCCGGGCACGCTCGCTGCGCTCACTGAAGCGCTGGCTGAGGAAGGCGTCTCGGTCGACAAGCTGTTGCAGGATTCTGCCGACGAGAGCGGGGCTAGCCCCGTGGCCGTGGTAACCCACCGCTGCCCGCGCGCGCAGATGCAGGCGGCGGTTAACCGTATCGCGAAACTCTCCGTCTCTGTTGAAGATCCGCGCCTGATCCGGATCGAAGCGGCAAGCTAATTGCTTCCCGTATACGTTAACTGTCCCGAATTCCCCTCCGTGGAGAAAAAGATATGAAAAACAACGTACTGACGCCGAGCCTCGCTGACTCGATGGTCCGCGTCACCGAGCTGGCGGCGATCGCAGCTTCGAAGGAAGTAGGCAGGGGCGACGAAAAGAAGGCTGATGCCGCTGCCGTGGACGCGATGCGTTCGGCGTTCAACGAGGTGGATTTCAAGGGCCGCGTGGTGATCGGCGAAGGCGAGCGCGACGAAGCCCCGATGCTCTATATCGGCGAGGAAGTCGGCACCGGGAAGGGCCCGGAAATCGACATCGCGCTCGACCCGCTGGAAGGTACAACGCTGACCGCGAAGGCAATGGCGAACGCCTGCGCCGTGCTCGCCATCGCCCCACGCGGCGGGCTGCTCTATGCGCCCGATACCTACATGGACAAGATTGCCATCGGCCCCGGCTATCCGGATGGCCTGGTGAGCCTCGACGCGAGCCCCGCAGAAAACATCAAGGCGCTGGCCAAGGCCGCGAAACGCAAGGTCGAGGAGATGACTGTCTGCGTGCTCGACCGCCCGCGCCACCAGGATATCATCGACTCGCTGCGCTCGGCCGGCGCGCGCATTTCGTTGATCACCGACGGCGACGTGGCCGGGGTGATCGCCACCACCGATCCGGCCACCGGCATCGACATGTATGTCGGCCAGGGCGGCGCGCCGGAAGGCGTGCTGGCGGCTGCCGCGTTGAAGTGTGTAGGCGGACAGATGTTCGGCCGCCTCGTGTTCCGCAATGATGACGAGAAGAAGCGCGCCGCGCGTACCGGCATCACTGATTTCGGCAAGACCTATTCGCTGCACGAACTCGCCTCGGGCGACACGGTGTTCTGTGCCACGGGCGTGACCAATGGCACGATGTTCGACGGCGTCGCCTACAAGAACGGCCGCGTCCACACGCATACGCTGGTCATGACGTCCACGGACGGCATGGTCCGCTACGTCCGCAGCTCGCGGAAGGTTTGAGCTGAACTGAACCCCACTTCTCTGCGGGAGAGGGGCGCAGTCATTTGGGAATCCCGGGATACCCGAACATCGCCAGCTGCAGGCTCTGCGCGATACGGCCCGCGCGCTCCATGAAATAGTCGATGGCACCCGGTGTCGGCGCGGTGTCGCGCAAGGTCTGCTCGAAGATGGCGAGCCAGAGATTGAAATGCCATTGCTGGATATGCCGGTGCTTTGCATGCGCCGGCACGGGCTTGCCGGAATAGCGCCCGGCATTCAGCGCCACCGAGGCCCAGAAATCCTTCATCGTGATGAGGTGCGGCGTCCAGTCGCTGATCGCACTGTCGAACACCGGGCCGAGCAACGGGTGCGCGCGCAAGCGCGAGTAGAAGGTCTCGACCAGAAGCGAGATGTACGCCTCGTCGATGCCGAGCGCGGCGGCATGAGCGCGGATTTCGTCGCGACGCTCATCGGCGCTGCGGACTCGGAACTCGGTCATGTTGCTGAAATGGCCGCGGGTGAAAGCCGGCGGAATCGGTAGTTTTCGCAAGGCCGCATCAGAGCGGTTTGCCCAGCACGATATCGTCAAACAGCTTGCTGCCGACCTGGAACTGGCGGGTGCCGATCAGAGTGAAGCCGTGGCGTTTATAGAAGGCGATGGCGCGGTGGTTGTCCTGGTAGGTGCCCAGCAGCAGGCGCGGGGCGCGGCGCGCGCAGGCGTCTGCGACGGCGGCGAGCATGAGGCTCTGGCCGATGCCGGCGCCGTGGAAGCGGGAGAAGCAGTAAATGCGTTTCAGCTCCACATCGCCGGTCTGGATGGCCACGGGCAGGTCCGGGGGGCAGTTGACGGCGTAGCCGACCGGCGCGCCGGTGGCGGCGTACTCGGCGAGCCAAACGGAGCAGGCCGGGTCGGTCAGGTATTTTCCGTATACGTCGGCAGAATGCTGGCGCGCGCAATGGGCAACCATGTCCGGCCCGTCGATAATCTCAGTGTAGCTCTCGAGAAACGTCGCAGCGCCGATTTGGCTGAGCGCGCCGGCATCGTCCGGGCGTGCGCGCCGGATGCGGAAGTCAGTCATGGCAGGCAGCGGCGGTATGGGCCAGGAGCTCGTCAATGGTGGCAATCGCCTGCGGCAGTCGGGCCTCCCAGGCGCCGGTGATCAGCACATACGGCGTGCCGCTCGCGCGGATGAGTTCGACGAAGCGGGCGTGCATCCAGTCGCGGATCTTTTCACCGTCGCGCACGCCGTCCTGCACGAAGGGAACGTCCGGGGACGGAATGAGGTAAAGGTCCACGGTGTCGCGCGCGCCGATGGCGTCGACCACCGGATGGCGGGTGCCGGCATAGCGTTCAAACCAGGTGGCGGTCGCAAAGGCGTTTGTATCGCAGATCAGCACGCGGTTGGCGCGCGCCGCGGCCTCGTTCTCGCGGCGCTGTTGTTCCTCGGCAATGTGGATGAACTCGTCATCCGTCCAGGCCGGTGTCTCGCCGGGCGGGGTGTTCTGGTCCGCGATCTTGCTTTCCCAATGCTCGCGTCCGTATTCGGCCACCCACACCGTGCCATAATGCGCCGCCAGTGCCTCGCACAGTGTCGTCTTGCCGGTGGACTCGGCGCCAATCAGCACAACACGCAGGACACGAGACCGGCTCATGCCTTCACCGCCTTGCGCCAGGCGAGGAGGCCGATGACCGCCATGCAGAGGAATACGCCATAGAGCAGCGCCGTAAGGTTAAGGCCGCGGGAGATATAGAGGGGAACATAGATCACGTCGGCGAGTATCCAAAGGTGCCAGCATTCGAGCTTCTTGTGGCTTTGCAGCCATTGTGCCGAGAGGCTGATCGAGGTCGTCAGCGCGTCCCAGAACTTCGCCGCCCCGCCCAGCTTGCCCAGCAGCCACCATAGGAAGGCGGTCGAGGCCGCGATGAACACGGCGATCAAGGCCAGCTCGCGCTTCGACGTGGTGCGAACTTTGAGCGCTGCACGGTCCTCGCCGCCGAATAACCAGAGGTACCAGCCGATCAGGTTCAGCGCGAAGTACACGACCTGCAGACCTGAGTCCGCATACAGACGGTACTCATAGAAGATCCAGGCATAGGCCGCGACGTTGAGCAGGCCGAGCGGGAAGTTCCAGATGCTCTGGCGCACCACGAGCCAGACGCAGACTATGCCTGTAACGAAGGCGCCCGCTTCCAGCGCGCCTGCCGCGCCGGTGGACCAGGCAGCGTACGCAATGCCGATGGTGGCAAGCAACAGGAGGGCGGGAACGCCCAGTTCAACAAGGCGGTTGCCGGATGTGCGGGAAGGGGCGGTCTGCGTCATCCGGTGGCCAGGTTGAGGGTGCGCCGGGGCCGGGCCGTGCAGCCAGCCCCGGCGATAATCCTCAGTTTTTCGACATCGCGGCTTCGAAGTTCTGCGCGACTTTCTCGATGAAGCCCTCGGTCGTCAGGTAGCCCTGGTCCGGGCCGACGAGCAGCGCGAGGTCCTTGGTCATGTGGCCGGCTTCCACCGTCTTGACGATGGTCTCTTCCAGCGTGCGCGCAAACTTGCGCACGTCCGGCGTGCCGTCCATGCGGCCGCGGTGATCGAGGCTCTGCGTCCAGGCATAGATCGAGGCGATGGAGTTGGTCGAGGTCGCCTCGCCCTTCTGCCAGTTGCGGTAGTGGCGCGTTACGGTGCCGTGCGCGGCTTCGGCTTCCACGGTGCTGCCATCCGGCGAGAGCAGCACGGAGGTCATCAGGCCCAGCGAGCCATAGCCCTGCGCCACGGTGTCGGATTGCACGTCGCCGTCATAGTTCTTGCACGCCCAGACATAGCCGCCGGACCATTTCATGCACGCGGCCACCATGTCGTCGATCAGGCGGTGCTCGTAGGTGCCCTTGAAAGCGGCGAACTTGTCCTTGAACTCGGTGTCGAAGATTTCCTGGAAGATGTCCTTGAAGCGGCCATCATAGGCTTTCAGGATCGTGTTCTTGGTGGAGAGGTAAACCGGCCACTGGCGCTGCACGCCGTAGGTGAAGGTCGCGCGGGCGAAGTCGCGGATCGACTCGTCCATGTTGTACATGCCCATCGCGATGCCCGCCGAGGGGAAGTCGAACACTTCCTTCTCGATGACTTTGCCGTCCTTGCCTTCGAATTTCATCGTCAGCTTGCCGGCGCCCGGCACCACGAAATCGGTCGCCTTGTACTGGTCGCCGAAGGCATGGCGGCCGATCACGACCGGCTTGGTCCAGCCGGGCACGAGGCGCGGGATGTTGGAGATCACGATCGGCTCGCGGAACACCACGCCGCCGAGGATATTGCGGATCGTGCCGTTGGGGCTCTTCCACATCTTCTTGAGGCCGAATTCCTCGACGCGCTGCTCGTCCGGGGTGATCGTTGCGCACTTCACGGCGACGCCGTATTTCTTGGTCGCCTCGGCAGAATCGATGGTCACCTGGTCATCGGTCGCGTCGCGGTTCTGGATCGAAAGATCGTAATATTTCAGGTCGATATCGAGGTAGGGGTGGATCAGCTTGTCCTTGATAACCTGCCAGATGATCCGGGTCATTTCGTCCCCGTCCATCTCCACAACCGGGTTTTTGACCTTGATCTTCGACATGTTTTGGAATCCTTGCGCTGTAACGGTCCGGTTCGCGCTATAGCAGACCGGGCCCGCCCGTCAAAACCGGATATCCCATGGCAGACCGCCGCAGCCCCGCCATCCTCCTCCACTCGCCCCAGCTGGGCGAGAACATCGGCGCCACCGCGCGCGTCATGCTGAATTTCGGCCTGACGGACCTGCGCCTGATCGCCCCGCGTGACGGCTGGCCGAACCCCGCCGCCGATACCATGAGCGCCGGCGCGCTGGAGCAGGGCGTCGAGGCCCGTGTCTTCGACACACTCGAGGCCGCGCTGGCAGGGCTCTCCTTTGCCGTTGCGACGACCGCTCGCCCCCGCGGCATCGAGAAACCGGTGATGGACACGCTCCAGGCGGTGGAGGCGCTCGCAGCCCATCCCGGCCGGTGCGGCGTGCTTTTCGGCGGCGAGAAGTCCGGCCTGCCGAACGAGGCGGTCGCCCTCTGCGACGCGATCCTCACCTATCCCGTAAACCCCGGTTTTGCCTCGCTGAACCTCGCCCAGGCGGTCGGCATCTTCTGCCATCAGTGGGGCGCGGGCGCCGGCCTCGGCGGCCGCTTTGCCGGCAAGAACGAAGGCGTCGGCGCCCCGGCCTCCCGCGAGGATGTCATCGGCATGTTCGAACACTTCGAAGCCGAACTTGATCGCGCGGGCTATTTCTATCCGCCGGAAAAAACCCCCGTGATCACCAACAACCTGCGCAATGCCCTCATCCGCGCGCAATGGACCGAACAGGAAGTGCGCACCTTCCGCGGCGCCATCAAGGCCCTCACGCTGGGCCGCGGCAAGGCGCGCGTGAAACGCGAAGAATAGGCCTTCGTTTCAAGAAAGAATGTGCGGAACCAACCCTTTCGCGCGGGATTGGTACAAACGGGGCTTGGCTATCAATAGGTCGCTTGCACCAGCCCCTTCGCTGCGCTGATGGGGGGCACGCCTTGCCGGACGGCTTGGCAAGCTGGGTGGCGTAAATGATTCGGCCATCGCTCCCGTCGTCCAGTTTGCCATGGTTGTCGTCTTTGCGCCCCAGCGTGTCCCGCCGGTGACCATGCGGTCGGTCGCGGTGATTTTCGGCGCCGGCGCCAGTTTCAGCTCACCCGCCGGCTACCAGACCATCACGCCGGTCGACGCCGCCGGCAATGACCGCTTCTGGGGCTTCCTGAAGGTCGGTGTACCGATGAACATCATCATCGGCCGCGCCAGTGCTTCGCGATCGCACCTTGCCATGGCGTATAGGTTGAGGCGCAAGGCGCACGACATGATCGAAAGTGAGGTGTGCCGGCCCCAAATGATAACCGCCGTCCCGGTTTCCCGGAACGGCGGTCTAGGTCGTCAGATCTCGTAAGGCTTACTTGCCTTTCCAGACCGGCGCGCGTTTCTCGATGAAGGCTTTCGGGCCCTCCTTATAGTCCTCGGTATTGATGAGGCTCGCGAAGGCGACGCCGGAATCCTTCCAGAGGTCGTCGTCCGACTTGACCGTTGCATTGAGAGCGACGGCGCGGCTGGCCTTCACGGCGAGCGGAGCGTTGGCGGTGATGCGGCCGGCGAGTTTCATCGCCTCGTCCATAACCTGCGCTTCCGGCACGACCTTGTTGACCATGCCGAGTTCATAGGCGCGCTGCGAGGAGAGCGGATCGCCCGTGAGGATGGCCTCGAGAGCCACCGCCTTGCCGATCTGGCGCGGCAGGCGGAACAGGCCGCCGGCGCCGGCGACCAGTGAGCGCTTCACTTCGGGCAGGCCAAAATTCGTATCGTCAGCGGCAATGATCATGTCGCAGGAGAGGGCGATCTCTGTACCGCCGGCCAGCGCCGAGCCGGTGATTGCGGCGATCAGCGGCTTGGTGCGCTCGCGCTTCGCGATGCCGGCAAAGCCGCCCTTCTTGGTAGAGAGAGCGCCGCCATTGCCGGCGGAAATTTCCTTCAGGTCCGCGCCGGCGCAGAAGGCCTTGCCGACGGCAGTGAGGATGCCGACCCAGACTTCGGGGTCGTTTTCCATCTGGTCGATGGCCGCTTCCATCGTGGCCGCCATTTCGCCGTTGATGGCGTTGCGCGCCTCCGGACGGTTCATGGTGATGATGGCGACATTGCCTTTCTTGACGTATTCGACGGGCATGGCTCGGGTCTCCCTTGAGTTTATGGTGCAAAGCTAAGAGCCTTTCCGCTACGTCGCGCAAGCGTCCCTCTTGCCGGACGTTGCGGCAAGGACGACAGGTTAGGGGCATGAAACTCGATCTCGCTCCCGAATACGAAGCCTTTCGCGCTGAAGTCTCCGACACGCTCGCGAAAAACCGTCCCCTTGCGCCAACGGCCGACGACAAGGGTTACAAAAACCCGAAGCGTATCGCCTGGCAGAAGTTCCTGATCGATCACGGCCTTACGGCCCGTACGATCCCGAAAGAATACGGCGGCTACGGGGCCGAGCCGGACATCCTGAAAGCGCGCATCATCGCCGAGGAATTTGCGCGCAGCCGCATGCCGGGACCGATGGCGGGGCAGGGCATCTCGATGCTGGTGCCGACACTGCTGGAGCTGGGCACCGAGGAACAGAAACAGGCCTATATCCGCCCGACCATTCAGGGTGAGATGATCTGGTGTCAGGGCTATTCGGAGCCGGGCGCGGGATCCGACCTCGCGGCGCTGCGCACCTCTGCGGTGGAGGACGGCGACCACTACCTGATCAACGGTTCCAAGATCTGGACCTCGACGGCTAAGCAGGCCGACATGATCTTCTGCCTCGTACGCACCGACCCTGCGGCAAAGAAGCATGAGGGCATCACGTACATTACATTTCCGATGTCGACGCCGGGTATCGAAGTACGCCCGCTGGTCGACATGACCGGCACGGCGAACTTCAACGAAGTCTTCTTTACGAATGTCCGTGTACCCAAGAGCGGCGTGATCTTTGCGCCGAACAAGGGCTGGCAGGTGGCCAACGCCACGCTGACGCACGAGCGCGGCATGCTGGGTGATCCGAACGCGACCAAGGCCCGCTTCCTCGAACTCGTCACGCTGATGAAGTCGGAGACGGTCAACGGCCAGCGCTTGATCGACAATCCGGTTCTACGCGACCGGCTGATCAAGCTGCAGGCGGAGGTCTATGCGATGCAGGCGAACGGCCTGCGGATCACAACGAGCCGCCTGAAGGGCGAGCCGGCAGGCCTTGCAGGCCTGATCGTGAAGCTCAATGGCTGCGACCTCAACCATGAAATCGCGCGTCTTGCGATCGACGCGCTCGGTGAGTTCGGTATCCTTTATGAGGAGGGCGACCACCTGCGCGCCGATGGCAGCTGGCAATGGCGCTACATGTACGATCTCGGCCTGATTATCGGGGGCGGTACCGCCCAGATCCAGAAGAACATCATCGCGGAGCGCGGGCTCGACATGCCGCGCGAGCCGAAACTGGCAAAGGCATAAGCGCCATGGAATTTGCACTCTCCGAAGACCAGCGCCTGTTGCAGGACAGCCTGAAGGGCGTCCTCGCGGGCGCCGCCTCGCTGGACCAGGTCCGAAAGATTGCCGTGGGCGACGGCGCCGCGATCAGCGCGCTGGATGCCGCGCTCGCCGAGTTCGGCCTTGCTTCGCTCCTCGTGCCGGAAGATGCCGGTGGGCTAGGGCTTGGCCTGCTCGACGCCTGCCTCGTTCAGGAAGCGCTTGGCTATCACATCGCGCCGTCGCGCTTCCTCGCGAACGCGCTGGCGGCGACGGCGCTGACGGATTTCCCGGACCTGCTGACGCTGATTGCAGCGGGCGAATCCAAGTTCGGTCTCGCGCTGACGGAACTCGTCTCGCGCCGCGATGGCGCAGGCCTGACGGCCGAGAAAGGCAAGCTCTCCGGCAAGTCGTTGCTGGCAATCAGCGTGGATGGAGCCACGCACCTTCTGGTGGCCGAGACCGGCGGACAGCTTCATGTCGTCGAGGCGGGGCCGGACACCGTTCCGATGCAGACGATCGATCGCTCACGGACCTTCCACGAAGTGAAGCTCGCGGGCGCAAAGTCGCTGGCCGCCCTGAAGGCGGATGAGCGTTTCCTCGCGGTTGCGCGGCTGCTGGTGGCGGCGGACACGCTCGGCGCGGCGCAGGCGATGATCGACAAAGCGGTAGCCTATGCCGCCGAGCGCCAGCAGTTCGGCCGGGTGATCGGCTCGTTCCAGGCGGTCAAACACATGTGCGCCGAAATGGCCGCCAAGCTCGAGCCCGGCCGCGCACTGATCTGGCACGCCGCCCATGCGCTCGACATCGGCGACGCCGAAGGCCCCGTGATGGCAAACCTCGCAAAATCCTACCTCGCCGAGGCCGGCACCTTCATCGCCCGCACCTCCACTGAGGTACATGGCGGGATGGGCTTCACCGATCTCGTCGGGCTCCACTACTGGTACAAGCGCATCGGCGTGAACCGCCAGCTATTCGGCTCGCCTGAAGAGGCGCGCGAATCGGCGGCCGAGCTGCAGGGCCTGCTGGCCTGAAGCACAACCTCTCCGCGAATTTAGTCTTGCGACGTATTTAAACGTGTGAGAGAGTTTCCGCGAAATGCACGCTGTGCGTGTTGTCGCGGAGGCCGTTCATGGGTGAAGTTCGGATCGACTATGCGGGACTGGCCCGGCGGGCTGGGGAGTTTGAATTCCGGCGCGCCAACTATGCGGAGCTGGAAGCCGGCCTCGCGCTGGCCGAGCAGTTGACCGGGCAGGCGATGGCGACGCCCGCCTCCATTCTCTGGATCGAAAGCCAGACCGGTATGGCCGGCTGGGTGACGGGCGATCCGGTGGACGGCGTGTTCATCACCGTGGCGCTCAGCGCGGCCGGCGTTGCGGCAGTGCGCGATGGAACGTTCGTGCCCGCCTGGCCCGCGCTGGACCATATCTGCTCCACCGGAGAGGCGTGTAGCGGGGTCTATATCGGCGTCTATGCAGGCGCGACGAAGGAAGCGCGCAAATGCGTGATGATGGCGGCGGGGATCACGCGGCTGGAATTCTTCGCGCCGGTGCCCTGCTTTGCCCGCGGCGCGACGGAAGATGGCAAGCGCTCAATGGCCTCGCTCGGCTTTCATGCCATCGAAGGCGGCTTGCCGGACCTCTGGGGGCAGGATCCCCTCCTGGTCCCGCAGGAGCAGGCTGCATGAAACCGCGCCCGGATTTTGGTGAACTGTCTCTTTCGCGGCCCTTGGAACCCGCCATGCTGGCGCGTTTTTCGGCAGGGCCCGTGCGCACGCTGGACGAGTATCAGCAGTCGATGGCGCTGCGCGCAGCGGTCTATATGGCTGAGCAGGATTGTCCGTATGAGGAGGAGTATGACGGGAACGATTTTTCCTGCACACACTTCCTGGTCCGGGAGGGCACGAGGCCTGCGGGTACCTGCCGGGTGCGCTGGTTTGCGGACTTCGCCAAGATCGAGCGCTCGACCATCCTTCCGGCTTACCGGGGCACACCGGCGCTTCGTGTACTGATGGCGGAAGCCTGCGAGGTGATTTCGCGCAAGGGCTACCGAGTGGCGCTGGCGCAGATCCAGTCGCGGCTTTGGCCGGTCTGGAGCCGGGTATTCCGGTGCCGGATCGTGACGGGGCGAGCGCGGTTCGCATTCTCGGATTTTGACTATTGCGAGATGGAAATCCCGATCGCTCCGCATCCCCAGGCGCTGACCATCCGGGCGGATCCGTTTCAGATCATTCGTCCGGAAGGCGCCTGGGATGAACCGGGCGTTCTGGACCGGTCGGCGAGCCGGCTGGGCGACGCGGCCTGACCCCAGGGGCACGGCCCCCCTTTGCTTGGCGCTTGTTTTTCGGCCCAAGCCGCGCCACTAACACCGCAGTCGCCCGGTCTTGGTGCGGCCTAGCGTTCCCCCGGATTTCAGGACCTGCCCATGTCCGTCAACCTGCTCAAACTCGATGCGGCCGCCCGCAAGGCGCCGGTCGTTCCCGTGATCGTCGTGGACTCGGCGCGCCAGGCCGGGCCGCTGGCCCGTACGCTGGTGAAGGCGGGGATAACCATTGCAGAAGTGACCCTGCGCACGCCCGCCGGCCTGGAGGCGATTGCGGCGATGCGGGCCGAAGCGCCTGAACTGCTGGTCGGCGCGGGAACGGTTCTGACCGGGCAAGATGCCGACGCAGCCTTGAGCGCAGGGGCAGAGTTCCTCGTCTCGCCGGGCATGTCGCCGGGGCTGAGGGATGCGCTGCGCGGCCGCGAGCATGTGATGATCCCGGGTATCGCCACTGCCAGCGAAGCCATGGCGCGGCATGAAGAGGGCTTTGCGCGGCTGAAGCTGTTTCCCGCAGCAATCGCCGGTGGAGCGCCGGCGCTGAAGGCGTTGGCCGGGCCCTTGCCGCACCTGAGATTCATGCCCACAGGCGGCATCAGCGAGGGCGAGGTGAAGACTTATCTCAGCCTGCCCAACGTGTTCGCCATTGGCGGTTCGTGGATCGCCAGCCAGTCGGATATTGCGGCCGGGCATTGGAGCCGGATAGATGAAATCGCGCGCAGATTGCTGGCGCTCGCTTAGTGAATATATCAATCCGTAAGCGCGGCGCCGGATATCCCGATCCGACACCTGCCGCTACCACGTGGAGGGACAGGACATGAAAGCAGTCATTTTTGCAGGTGGTTTCGGTACGCGTCTGAGCGAGGAGACGGCTCTGCGGCCGAAGCCAATGGTCGAGATCGCCGACCGCCCGATCCTCCACCACATCATGGAAATGTATGCAGCGCACGGGATCAACGAGTTCGTAGTGCTTGGCGGCTACAAGGTGGGCTTCATCAAGGACTATTTCCTCAATTATCACTGGCGCAAAAGCGACTTCACCATTGACCTGTCGACTGGCGAGATCCTCTGGTCCGACAAGAAGGCGCTGCCCTGGAAAGTCACCGTACTGGATACCGGCGTCGACACGATGACCGGCGGCCGCCTGAAGCGGGCTCGCAAGGTGATCGGCAGCGAGACCTTCTGCCTGACCTATGGCGATGGGGTGTCTGATGTGGACATCACGGCCCTGATTGCCTTCCACAAGACATCCGGCGTGAAAGCGACCGTGACGGCCGTGTCGCCGCCTGGCCGCTTTGGTGTCATGGGTCTGTCGGCCGACAACCCGATCGTGCAGTCTTTCCGGGAGAAGGACTCAGCAGACGTGGGCCTGATCAACGGAGGCTTCTTCGTCTGTGAGCCGGACGTGATCGATCTCGTGGACGGCGACGCAACCGTTTGGGAGCAGGAGCCCATGAACCGGCTCGTCGACGCAGGCCAGCTTGCTGCATACCGTCATACCGGCTTCTGGCAGGCGATGGACACCGTCCGTGACCGACAGGTTCTTGAAGGCCTCTACGCAAAGGGCGCGCCCTGGCTGAAAAACGGGAGATGACATCATGAAATTCCACAAGACCACACTCAAGGACGCGATGCTGATCGACCTCGAACGCCGGGGCGATGATCGCGGATTCTTTGCGCGCACGTTCTGCGTTGACGAGTTTTCGGCCAATGGCCTGCCAACGGAGTTTGTCCAGCAGAATACCTCCTATTCCGCCAACAAGGGTACGCTGCGCGGCATGCATTTCCAGCGCGCGCCCTACGCCGAGGACAAGCTGGTCCGCTGCCTGCGCGGCGCGATTGTGGACATCATTCTCGATCTCCGCCCGGATTCGCCGACCTTTAAAAAATGGGAAGCGTTCGAACTGAACGACGAAAACAAGCGCCAGCTGCTGGTGCCTAAAGGCTTTGCCCACGGCTTCCAGTCTCTCAGCGACCATGTCGAAGTCACTTATCTGGTTTCCTCGCGCTACAACGGCGCGGCGGAAGGTGGGGTGCGGTGGAACGATCCAGCCTTCTCGATCAACTGGCCGCTCGCGCCGACGGACATGTCGGACAAGGACCGGAACTGGCCTGACTTCAAAGGTTGAGGTTTTCGGAAACCAGATTGGAAAAGCCCGCCTTTTGCGGCGGGCTTTTTTGTTGGCCTTTCTGCTTTCAGCAAAGCCCAGAAGGGGGCGGTGAGCGCCAGGTCCAATCGAGGGTCAGAATGCAGATGTGGCGTGATGTGTGGTTCCTCAGGCTCCAAATTCGCGGATCTGGAGCCTGAGGAAGCTGAAACGCTGTGAACTTACGCCTGACAAGTGGGAAGCGTACCTCGCACTTGTGGCCAGCATGAGTGCCGAAGCTGGTCATCCCGTGCAACGCCACATGCAGGCCCCCCTGTTCCTCACGACTTAGAAGACTGCAAGCTTCGCAACCTCATCGAACGCTGCTTCAGTCAGCTCAAGCATTTCCGCAGGATCGCCACTCGATACGACCACCGAGTCCGAAATTTCCTCAGCTTTGTCGTTCTTGCAGCCGCAATGCTTTGGAAGCGCCCAATGTCGGTTCTGCCTAATCCTTCAGCGCCGCTGCGACGGCTTCGGCGATGGAGAGTGAGCTCGTCAAGCCGGGCGACTCGATGCCGAACAGGTGGACGAGGCCGCCATGGCCATGATGGGCGGGGCCATCAATGCGGAAGTCGGCTGCAGCTTGGCCCGGGAAGGACAGCTTCGGGCGGCATCCGGAATAGTCGGCAGCGATAGCGCCGTCCGGAAGGCCGGGCCAGTATTCGCGCACAGCGGCATAAAAGCTGTCGGCGCGGCGGATATCCACGCGGTAATCGACCGCATCAGGATCATCTGTGTTAAGCCATTCGACATCCGGCCCGAAACGCATCCGGCCGCCGAGATCCAGCGTGACATGCACGCCGAGGCCGCCTTCGACCGGCGCAGGATAGATGAGGCGCTGGAATACCGGTTTCGTCTGGCAGCTGAAATAGCTTCCCTTGGCGAGCGTGAAGGGCGGCAGCAAGGCGGCGTCATAACCGGTCATGGCCCGTGCAACGCGGTGGGCATAGAGACCGGCGCTGTTGACGACGCGGCGGGCACACAATGTCATCGGTTCGGCGCCGCCCGCTTCGATCCGTATACGGCCATCAGCGAGGATCTCGGTCGAGGTGACGGGAGTATTGAAGGCGATCGCTCCGCCATGATCCTCAAGCTCGCCCTGCAACGAGAGCATGTAGCCATGGCTGTCGAAGACGCCCGTTTCGGCGGAAAGCACGGCGGCCTTGCAGGTGAGGTGAGGCTCCATCTTCATGGCTTCAGCGCCGGTCAGGAAGGAGAGGCCCTCCACATCATTGCGCCGGCCCCTGTCATAGAGGCCTTCCATCGTGGGGATCTGAGCATCGGCCGCGGCAACGATCAGTTTGCCAGTCTTGCGGTAGGCGACGCCATGCGCGTCCATCCAGGTGTAAAGCTTGCGCCGGCCGGCCACGCAGTGGAGGCGGCGGAGGCTGTCTGTGGGATAGTATAGGCCTGCGTGGATGACTTCGCTGTTGCGAGAAGACGTCAGTGTGCCGATGGCGCCCGCCGCTTCGAGGATCAGGACATCCTGTCCGTTGCGGGCGAGTGTCGCTCCGCAGGCGAGGCCGACGGCGCCCGCCCCGATGACGATGGTGTCGACGGCGATCATGGCGGGCTTGCCTCGGGTCCGGGGTTCAGACGCCGGCGTCTGCGTGTACGAGTCCGAAATGGCGTTCCATCTCGGCGTAATAGGCGTCGATCTTGCGGCCCGGCGGTATGACCACGTCATCGAAGGTGAGGGCGGTGTCCTTGGCTGTGTCGCGTTTGACCCGGCAGCCTTCGGCGAGACCCATCGGCAGCAGGCGCTCCTTGTGGACGACCGGTGCATTTTCGGCGACGCCGTAAGTGTCGAAGCCGCCAATGCCGTCCAGCGTCTGGCCGGCCTTGAGGTCTCGCTTGGCAAGGGCGACGACACCGACTTTCGGCGCGCCCGCAGGCGTCAGCGCGGCGTCGTTGAAGAGCACGGCGCGCGCCACGGTCAGTGGCACTTCGAAATGGCAGAGGTGGTAGGGCGTGTAGAAGAGGTAGTAGGGGCCGGCGCCAAGCTTGTAGAGATTCAGGTAGTGTGCCTGGCGCGGGTCATCGTGAGTGCCCAGAACAAATACGCCGGGGCCGGGACGTGCGCCGACAACGAAGTCGACGATGCCGGGGCCGGTGGGATCGATATGCGGAGCCAGCATCTCGACAAATTCCTCGAGCGGGCGAAGCGGGAGGGTGGGGTTCTTATTGGTCGGGTCCGGGCCGATCATGCCGCGTTTCGCAACACCCATACCGGTGCCATTGGCGACGATGGCCTGTTCGAAGGCGATCTTGGTGCCGTCCGCGAACGAAGTCACCATGTTGACGTTCTGACCCCATTTTTCCGCGAAGCCGCGCTGCGTGTCCGGTGTACGATATTCGTCCTGAAGACCCTTTATGTTCCCGCAGAGGACGGGCTTCACGCCGATCGACTGGACGAAGCGGAACAGGTTCATCTGCACGCCGGGCTGGTCGCCGTCGACATTCGTGATGACGACACCGGCCCTGTCGGCCTTGACGCGGAGCAATGGGCCGACGGTGCCATCCAGTTCGGCATTCATCAGTATGATGTGCTTGGCTGTTTCGAGTGCGCCTTCGACGGCGTCGAGGGCGAAATCCATTGATCCAGTGGCTTCGATGATGGCGTCAAGGCCTTCGGCGCGGGCGAGGGCGCCCGGATTGGTGGTCACGACCGGCTTGCCGGCCCTGATCGCCGCCGAGAGCTCTGCGGCCGTATCCGCCAGCACGGCGGTTTCACCCGGGCGGCTGGCTTCAAACGCATCAACACCGCGCTGTGGCTGGCGAGCGGCTATGGCGCAGAGCACCATTCCGGGCACGGACTTTGCGATCTGCAGCGCAATGCCCGACGCCATGAATCCTGCGCCGATCATGCCGACCCGGATGGGGCGGCCTTCGGCTTCACGCTTCTTCAGTGCGGTATCGACTATGATCATGGGGTTCAGACCGTTGCGATCTCGGGTGTCTTCCAGAATAGTTTGTCGTCAAGCAGCTTCGCCTTGCGCAGCTTGTCCAGCATCTTCAAGCGCGTGTAAGGCGCCGAACGGAAGTCTTCTTCCGTCATGTCGATGCTCTCGAACACCTTGCGCATCTGCTTGGCGCCGAGCTGGGCCGTCCACTGGCATTTGAAATCCGGAAGGACCTTCTGGATCTTGTCGAAGTTCACGCGGTAGGAGCGGTTGTCTGCGCCTTGGGTTCCGACTTCCAGTTCGCAGCCAGGAAACTCGTTCGCCACGATCTGCGCGATCTCTATCACGCGGTAGTTCTGGTCGGATGAGCCAACGTTGTACTTCTGGCCGCGGATTGCATCTGCCGGAGCAGTCAGCGAAAGGTAGACTGCCTGACACATGTCGAGCGCGTGGACGAGCGGGCGCCAGGGCGATCCGTCGGAGAGCAGCTTGATCTTTTTCGTGGTCCAGGCGAGGCCGGAGAGGTCGTTCAGAACGATATCGAAGCGCTGGCGCGGCGAGGCGCCGTAAGCGGTTGCGTTGCGCAGGAAGCACGGCTCGAAATCATCTCCGGCCATCTTGGTCAGGTCGTTCTCGACCTTCACCTTGCACTCGGCATAGGCTGTCTGCGGGTTGACGTCCGACGTCTCATCGAGAATCTGGTCCGGCTTTCCGACTCCGTACACGGAGCAGGAGGACATGTATACGAAGCGCTTGATGCCTGCCTTGCGCGCCAGGTTGGCCAGGTGAACGGAGCCGCCGTGGTTGATTTCGTGGGTCAGGCCTGGGTCCTGCTGTCCGAGCGGATCGTTTGAAAGCTCTGCGAGGTGAGCGACCGCATCGAAGCCCTTGAGGTCTTCGGCGGTGATCGCGCGGATGTCCTTCGACAGGATCAACGGGCGCGGAACATTCGTCGGGTAGAGCCAGCCCGAGCGATAGAAGCCGGTATCCAGACCGACCGCGTCAATACCGCGTTCAAGCAGGTATGGCCCGAGAAGCGTACCAATGTAGCCGTCTGCGCCTGTAAAAAGAACTTTCATGGCCATTAATTGTGCACTCCCTCGTCACGCGAACCGACGCAAGCCATATGCCAAGCAATTGTCAGGATGGCCTCTCAAAAAGCTTGTGGCTCCTCTGGTGTCAAGCCGAGATTCGTTTGGAGAATACTGCCTGCGGCGGCGTGCATCCGAAGCTAAATCGCAACAGCTCAAACGGTCGCAAAATCCGGATCGGTCTTGCGATTTCGGCTCCGGCGAAATGATTTGCCATTACCAGCAAGGAGGCAATCCGGCTGCGTCCCGACGCCATCGGTACCGGCAGGGCTCGGCTGGCAGAGACTTCGCAACCTATGACCGGGATTTCGACTATTCGGACGCTTCGGAGGACGAAGCCGGCGTTTACTCCCTGATCGACCATTCACCGGTAAGGGTCTTGCCGGTCTTGAGCTTGTAAAGGATCCGGCTGATCAAGAACTGTGCGCGCGCCGTCAGTTGTTGTGCATTCTGCTGTATCAGTAGGGTCTTGAACCGGTCGGCCTTGCCGAATGTGCGCTTCCCGAAATTCTGTTCCAGGCTAGCACGGAAAGCCCCGGCCCGGCCTTCGGCGATGAAGGACTCGAGCCGAGCGGCGATCGCGGCCTGCTCACTTTGCCACCACGCGAGGCATTCGGCCTGCAGCGCATCCATGCTGGCCGGCTGCTTTAGCTGGCGCTCAACGAACCGGCGTGCCGAGGACCAGTCTTCGAAGGCCGGCAGGGGATGGTTGCCCAGCACGTCCGCGTACGGATCGGCCAGACGCCGCTTCGGAAGCAGCGGGATAGCGCCAAAGTGCAGGGCCTCGTAGGGGCGGCAGGTCTCGATGCAGACATTGCCGGCCGGGCTGGGCGCGAACTTGGTGCTTGCCATTTTTGACAGATATTCGGGCCGGCTGATGCCGCGTTCACCATAGAATGAGCGAGGCAGCGAGAGGTAGCCGCCCGGCAGCGTCCGGAACCGGTCCGCCATGACGCGCCGGTCTGCCTTCCAGTCGCCAGCGAAGAACCAGTCCAGCGGGCGCTCGCTGACCGGCGTGGTCACAGGCGGGCCCAGATTGTTGGTAACGCCCAGCGCCAGCGGAAAGACGCCGCGAACGTTCAGCCATGACGACGACATCATGCGGACGACATGATCAAAGGCGGCATAGTTGGCGAAGTTTCCGCGGTAGTACTCGTCCCCAATATGTAGAAGGCCGCATCCGCCGGCCGACTTTACAGCGCGCAGGAAGTCCTCGGGCAGGTCCATCCTGTGGACACTGTTGTAAACATAAAGGGCGCCAGGCGCGACGGGCACCGGATGGCTCAGCGGCTCGAGCGTGTAGCCCAATGGGCCAAGCAGATGCAGCAGCCAGTCACGCTCCGACGGCACACTTTCTGTGAGACTGTAGAGTTTGAAGGGAGGAGCCTTTCGTTCTGCGCTGTTTGGATAAATGGGGGTCTGTGACATTCTGATCTTTTGCTATTCTCAAACTCGGACGCCGACCGACGATAACGCAAGTTCAGACTGGCTGCCAGCCGCCCACCCTGGCTGGGACGCCGGATCTCCAATCTGCAACGGCAGATTCATCCGAGGCATGCTTCTAAAGATGTACCGCGCGCCCCGCTCGACGTGAGCGGGAAGGTTAAGGGAGAGAGTGTGACGCCGAGCGGACCGAGACGTCGCATAAGCCAGCCGAACCCGCCTGGTATGGGTTCCTGCGGGCGATAAAGTTTCAAGCCTCTCACAGGACCGAGTGCTTTCTTCTCTGCTTTGTATAGAATGGTGTCATCCGGAAACTCAGGCGGTTCAAACGCCGGGTCAAGAAGCGGCTGGCCTGCTACGAAGCTGGTCGGTTGCTCGATCGTGGGCAATAGGTGGCGCGAAAGCATGCGTTTCGTGCGGTATGCTATCGGGTTCGCAATCAGCTTTCCCGCAGACCCCTGTTTGCTCTGGCGGTTTCGACAACAACTGCGTGTTACTGCCCGCGAGCAAGGCAGCCCTGACCGGGTTCATCAATCCGGCCCTCGTTCCCCACGGCGATCTCGAACCGGCTGGAGGTGCATGCTGCCCGATGGCGAACCTGCCCAAGGCCTGTCTGACCCAAGCCGGCACTTTCAAAGCCCGCATTTCGTCTGAAGTGGTGGCGAGATTGGCTTCTGGCGGTGGCTTGAGCGGCGCGCGTTCCTACGGAACCCGCATTCGGTGCGCCCCCGCCGCCGATCAGCTCGCGACCTGGCGCGCAAGGATGCTGCGGCAAATGTCGATGACGTCGGTGATCGCCTTGCGGTCGAACAGGGCAAGGCCGCCCAGATAGATCACGACGCCTACTGGCACGCCCACGAACAGGATGTAGAGCTTCGGCCAGCTGCCCGGCAGGACAAGCGTTAGCCCGTAGACGGCGAGGCTCATGCCGATGGAAAGGAGCGCCTGAACTTGCAGCGCGCCCCAGGCTTCGATGAGCCGGGCGCCGATCAGGTTCAGCAGAGCCCGGAAGTTAAACGGGGCGCAGACCAGGGTCGCCGCGAGATAGCCGAGGGATGCGCCCTCCAGACCCCACTGGACGCCGATCAGCAGGCACACGGTCAATACGGCGGCCGAGATCAGCGACCATCGCCACATGATGTCGACCCGGTTGAGGGCGACGAAGACGGAGCCCTGCATGAAGAGGAGGCTTTGTACGGCGCCGTAAACAGCGAGGGCGGCCATCGGGAAGGCGGCGGGCGCAAAGCTCTCGCCGAACACGACATAGGTCAGGGGCACCGATAGCGCGGCGACGCCCGCCATGACGGGGAAGGTGAACAGCGAGATCATGCGATAGGTCTTGAACAGAGCCGCCTTTAGCCGCCCAGGCTCATCCTTGATCTGGCCGATGGTCGGCAGCATTACCGCAAAGAGGCCGTTAGCGAAAATCTCGACGGGCATCATCATGATGCGCCAGGCGATGGAGTAGTATCCGAGAGCTGTGGCACCCAGCACGCGGCCAATGATGATGATATCGACATTCCGAGAAATAAACTGCAACACGCGCGTGCCAGTCATGCCCAAGCCGATGTTCATGATCGACTTGAGTTCGCGGTAGGAAAACTCGAATTTCAGGGGCGCGTTTGAAGAGATGCACAAGGCGGCCGCCTTGAGCACGTACATGACCAGCTGCTGGATCACCAGTGACCAGACGCCGAAGCCTTTAATGGCGCAGGTCAGGGCGACGATGATGCCGATGGTGACCGTAGTGAATTCGACAATTGCCAGTATACGGAAGTTCATGGTCCGCAGGAACCAAGCGCCGGGCACGATCATGGTGCCGCTGGCAAGTATCGTGATAGCTAGCAATTGAATGATCAGTTCGGCGCGTGGCTCGTTGTAAAAGTCGGCAATGAAGGGCGCCACGAAGACCAGTGCAAGCGACAGAACGGTTGCCGTTGCCATGCCAGTCCAGAAGGCCGTGGACCAGAGCTTGCTGGTCGGGTTTTCGGCGACGACGAGCGCCGGCTGCATGCCGAAGTCATTGAACACAAGCATGAAGAAGATGAACGGCATCGCGATCTGGATCAGGCCGAAGTCTTCCGGCGACAGAAGCCGGGTCAGGACGGGCAGGATCAGGATGGTGGAGGCGATGCGGGCGGTTGTCGCGGCCATCGTCCAGATTGCGCCTTTGGCCACGCGCTGCGCCAACGATCCGGGGACCGGGGCGGCGTCAACCGGCGCGGAAGGCTGTAGATCCGACATGATGGTCCGTTGCTGGCTGGGAGGGCGGGGGTGGTCCGCCTGGCCTTATAGAGGTCCTGCTCATGCAATTGGCAGTCCAAACAACACGTCCCGCGAAATCTCTTCGACGGCGACCTTGCCGGTCAGCGCCATGGACACGGAGAATTCACCATGCAGGGCCTTCAGCTGGTTCAGTAATCCGGCTTCGCCGGCGCCCGCCAGGGCGTAGACCCAGGGGCGGCCGATCATCGCAGCGTCGGCGCCCAGCGCCATGGCTTTCAGGATGTCCTGGCCGGATCGCACGCCGCCGTCGAGCAGGAGCTTGGTCTGGCCAGCCACCTTGTCCGCAATCCGCGGCAGCATCGAGATGGACGAAGCGACGCCGTCGAGTTGTCGGCCGCCGTGGTTGGAGACAATCAAGCCATCTGCGCCCGACCTGACCGCCTCGGCGGCGTCCTCCGGGCTCAGGATACCCTTGATCAGCAGAGGTCCGGACCATTGGGAGCGGATCCATTCCAGGTCGGCCCAGGTGATGGAGGGGTCGATAGAAGCATTGGCCCAAGCGGAAAAGTCTGCCGGTGTCGAGGCATTGGCGACGTAAGGCGCTATGTTTCCAAGAATATGGGGCTTGCCGCCAAGGCCCACGTCCAGCGCCCAGGCGGGGTGGAGGGCGTAGGAGATCAGCCCCCGGCGCAGCTTTGCCCAGCCGCCGCCGCCGCCGCTCATCGTGTTGCGGACATCGCGGTACCGGGTGCCGACGACGGGCAGGTCGACCGTGAGGGCAAGGACGGAAACGCCGGCTTCTTTCGCGCGGCGGATCAGGTCGGCGCAGGCGCCCCGGTCGCGGATCATGTAGAGCTGGAACCAAAGCGGCCCCGAGCCTGCGGCTGCAGTTTCCTCTACAGAACACACGGACAATGTCGACAGGCAGTAGGGGATCCCGAAGGCGCCGGCGACCCGGCGCGCGACGGCTTCGCCCCGACGGGCCATCATTCCGGAAAGGCCGACCGGTGACAGCGCGAGGGGCAATGTTAACTCTGACCCAAAAAGGGTCGTTTTGGTTGACCGGGCCGAAACATCGCGAAGTATTCGCTGGTGCAGTTCCAGACCCTCGAAATCGCGTACGTTGCGGGCGAGCGTCACCTCGGCATAGGCGCCGCCATCAAGATAATCGAACAGGAACCGGGGCAGGCGGGCCTCTGCGAGCCGGCGGTAGTCCGCGACAGACGCGGGGGCGAGATTTAGTGTCGGCACGGTAAATGTGTCCCCATTCGGCCCGTTAAGCTTGACTCACCATAAGCACAAAGCGGTTCCACTTGTTACCAGCCTGGTCCGGTAAAGTAACAGACTCCCGGATTTGTTAACGTATATTCCGGGGTCCGATATTCTGTTTCGAACCTTTTCCGGTTAAAGGGTGTTAGCGCCAAAATCCTGATTAATCGGGCTTATTGGGCTGGTACTGAACTTGCACGGGTCGTGAAGAGACCCAGGCCATGTCGGCCGCGCAGAGAAACTGGGGAATGGTAAGATGTCCAAACTTAAACGCATGAGCCTAATGAGTGTCGCTGCCTGCGCACTGATCGCGCCGGTCGCCTTCGGGCAGGTCGACAATTTCTACAGCCGCGACAAATATGAAGCCGTGATGGACCGGGTGCAACCCGAGTATGATCCGGAGCCGATCCGGCTTGGCTCGTTCCTTGTCCGCTCGCAGGCGGACCTTGGCGTCACCGCTACGGACAACGTGTTTGCCAGCTCCACGAATACTCAGTCGGACGTGATTGCGCGCGCCGGCGCCCGCGTTGCCGCAGATACCAACTGGAGCGTCCATAGCCTTGGCGGCGAAGTAACCGCCCACCGCAACGAATTCCTCGACCTCAGCGATGAATCGACGAACGACCTAACGGCCCGCCTTGGCGGGCGCCTGGATGTCACCCGCGCCCTCTCGCTCGGCGCCAATGTCTTCGCCGTCGACTCTGCCGAGCCGCGCACCGAGTTTGCCAACGACTTCGGCGCCGACCGACCGATCAACTTCACTCGCACCGGCGCATCAGTTGAAGCCAACTATCGCAACGACCGCATCCGCTTCGAGAACAGCCTGAGCCTGACCGAGGAGAACTTCGAGGATGGCCGCACGATCGTCGGCGGTTTTAATATTGACCAGGACTTCCGCGACCGCTCGATCACCCAAGGTCGCTCGCGCCTTTCCTATGCCATGACGCCGGACCTCGCTGTTTTCGCGCAGGGTACCTACACCGACAGCAGCTATGACAATCTTCAGCTGGTGGGCGGTTCACTGCGTTCGCGCGATTCCCAGGGCTATACCGTGTCCGGAGGTGTCGACTTCGAGCTGAGCGCACTGGTTCGCGGCGACATTGCGGTGGGTTACCTTGACGAGAAGAAGGACGACGCGTTCTTCGCTGACGTCAGCGGTCTTTCGGTTGACGGTCGCCTGCAATGGTTCCCGACGCGCCTGACAACAGTCAGCTTTACCGGCGCACGCCGAGTGGTCGATACAGGCGCGTTCGATTCACCGAGCGCAGTGGAGACCGTACTCGGGGCGCGCGTTGACCATGAACTCCGCCGCAATATCATCCTGTCGGCCTATGGCACCACATTCGACTACGAGTATCAGGAAACCGACCGCGAGGACCAGACCTTGGAGCTCGGCGCAATCGCAACGTACAAGATGAACAAACGCGTCCATTGGGAAGCCTTCGTTCGCAACCGCGACCGCGATGTATCGGGCCTCTCCGTGTTCGGTGACCCGTCCTACGGCGTCACTTCGGCCGGCATCGGTCTGAGGCTCTTCCCGTAATTCTTCCTGCAATCGGAGGCCGGCAAGCACGTCGGCCTCCGTCTTCCCTTTTCCGAGGCCGTGTTTTGACCAAGTCGTTTTCCATAGAATTGCCATCCAACCTCAGCACCGTTGGGGATGACCAGACGGCGGGCCCACCGCTCGACCTGAAGGCGATCGTTGGCATGGTGTATCGCCGTTTCTGGCTGATCCTCTCCGGATTCCTCACGACTTTCGGCGTCATCGCCTACATCACGTTCACCCAGACACCTCTTTTCTCGGCGCAAACGGTCATCCAGCTTGATACTCAGGAACGGAACGTCATCGATCTCGGTGCGATCTTCTCCGGTCTCGGCGGCACCACCGCTGTCATTGACACCGAAGTGATGGTGCTCGAATCCAAAACACTACTGACCCGTGTCGCCGAAAGGCAGAAGCTGGTTGAAGATCCGGAATTCAATCCGTGGCTTCGCCCGGAGCAGAAAAGCATTCTGTCTCCGATCAGTGGACTCGTGAAGTCGGTCACCGGCGCGAACGACAAACCCGATCCGTTTGACGCTCTGCCGGCGGAGGAGAAGCTCGCGATCCAGAAAGAAGTGGCTGTCGATATCCTCCAGGGCAAGGTCGATGCCGCACGCGTTGGCTCGACCTATCTGATTACGATCTCTGTGCTTAGCGAGTCTCCGGAGACAGCTGCACGCCTCGCCGATGAAGTTGCAGAACAGTACCGCGTCCAGCAGCTCGAGGAGAAATACGAAGCCACCCGCAAGGCGACCGAATGGCTTTCCGAGCGCGTGTCGGGATTGCGTGAAGAGGTCGAGGAAAAGGAACGTCGCGTCGAAACCTATCGCGCGGAATCCGGCCTTCTGGCTGCCCAGGGCGCGACCCTTACGGAACAGCAGATCGCCTTCATGACAACCCAGCGGGGCTCGCTTCAGCTGGAACTCGACCGGGCCCGCGCCCGGGCGGAAAGCCTCCGTCGCCAGATGGCTAGCGGCGCTGGCGCTGATGGTATCTCAGAAGTCCTCGACTCGCCGGTGATCTCTGACCTGAAAGCCCAGCGGGCGGGCATCAATCGCCGCGTCGCAGAACTCGAAACGAAGCTCGGCCCGCAACACCCGGAACTCATCAGTGCCCGGAATGAAGCCGCCGACATTGAACGTCAGATTGATGCAGAGGTGCAGCGTATTGCCGGCAACATCGACAACGAACTGCGCGTCGCGCAATCCCAGATCAATTCGATCCAGGGCGAGATCTCGCGTTCGACCGGCCAGCTGCGTGGCAACAACCAGGCGCTCGTTCGCCTGCGGGAGCTTGAACGTGATGCTGACACCAGCCGTCAGCTGCTGGAAGAGTTCCTGACCCGCTCCAAGCAGACCGGCGAACAGGATGCCCTGATTACAGCCGATGCCAACATCCTGTCGAAAGCCTCTGTGCCAGTGTCGCCGGCTTCGCCGAGGACGGCGCTGAACCTGCTCATCGGTCTGATCCTCGGCGCCGTGATCGGCGGCGGCCTCGCGCTGCTCACCGAGATGTTTGACATGAAGGTCAGCTCGACAGAAGACGTGGAGCGCAAGCTGGGTGCAACGCCGATAGGCTCGGTTCCGCTGATCCGCACGGCGAGCTTCCTGGGTTTGTCGAACACCAATCCGGCGGACTTCCTCGTGGAGAACCCGCTCTCGGCGTTTGCGGAAAGCATCCGCTATCTGCGCGCGGCGATCGCATTCTCCGACCTCGATAGCGAGACCAAGACTGTCGCGGTCTGCTCGTCGCTACCGGACGAAGGCAAGACCAGCCTCACGCTCGCGCTTGGCCGTATGTCGGCCATGTCGGGTTCGCGCACACTCGTCATCGACGGCGACTTCCGCCGCCGCCAGCTGACCGAAACGGCGGGTCTCAAACCGGATATCGGTTTTGTTGAGCACCTGTTCGGCGCCGGACAGCTTTCGGATGCGATCGTCAAGGATCGCAAGACGATGCTGGATATCCTTCCGCTCGCGCAGAACGGCCATACGCCGCATGATGTGTTCGGCACGCGCGCCTTCGACGATCTCCTCGAGCGGCTGCGGTCTATGTACGACTTGATCCTCATCGATACCGGCCCGCTTCTCTTGATGGCGGAAGCGCGTGTCGTCGCCGGCAAGGCCGACAAGACGATCCTCGTCGTACGCTGGCGTCATTCGAGCCGTTCGGCTGCGCGCCAGTCTCTGGCACTGCTGCGCAACTTCAAAGCCGACATCCTGGGCGTGACGCTCAACATGGTCGACCTTAACAGCAGCCGTCACCACCGCGATCCGGGTGCGACCTACAAAGCCTATCAGAAGTACTACCAGATGGAGGCTAAGCCCTCGGTGTTCAGCTGGATGGGCTTTGGAAAGGCCAAGCCGAATGGAAAAGGTCCCAAAGGGGCTGTTGCCGTGCAGGTTCCGCCTTCGAAGGCAACCGGCCGGGGGCTGTAAGGCGGGCCGGATGGCCGAGTATCGCGGAACAGGAAAGATTTCCCGGCGGGTGTTCCAGAAAGAAGGCCCGCCGCGTCTTAACTGGCAGGACAGGAGGCATGCAATGATTCGAATCGCCTTCTTCGGTCATGACGCCGCCGATGCCGCTGTGCGTCGCCGTGTTCGCGGCTTCATCGATGACGGGCTTGGTGTCACAGGCTTCATGATGCGCCGGCGCGATCCCGGCGCGCTCGACTGGGACAACATCGACCTCGGCGAAACCCGCGACGGCGCGCTTCTGCAACGCGTCCGCCAGATCTTTGCCGGGGCGCGGCTTGCCGCCGCTGCGCGCGACAAGCTGGCTGCCGCCGATGTGATCTACGCCCGCAATCTCGACATGCTCGCCTGCGCCTTTCTTGCCAAGCGTCATGCCGGGCTGGACACCCCTGTGATCTACGAGAGCCTCGACGTTCACCGCCTGCTGACGCGGCCCGATCTCGTCGGCACGGCCATGCGCTGGCTGGAGCGCGCGTTGCTGAAGCGGACCGCGTCCCTTGTTGTGTCGTCGCCGGGATTCATCCGCAATCATTTTGAACGCCACTATCCGGGGGACTACCGCGCCTTCATCGTCGAGAACAGGCTGGCGCCCGGCGCAGATTACGGCGCACGCGCCTGCGAGCGGAAGTCCGCGGCCAATGATGCTGCGCGGCCTTTGCGTCTTGGTTGGGTAGGAAACCTCCGCTGCAAGCGATCCTTGGACCTGCTTTGTCAGCTGGCGGATCAATTTCCGGACCGTCTTGAGGTTCACCTTCACGGCCAGCCAGCGCGCTCAGAGGTGCCGGTGTTCGAGCCGCTGATCGATGCGCGTGCAAACATGACCTATCACGGTCGCTACCGTGCACCAGAAGATCTTGCCAGGATCTATGAGGAGCTGGATGTGGTGTGGGCAGGCGACTTTATGGAGGCCGGGTACAACTCTGTCTGGCTCCTGCCCAACCGGATCTATGAGGGCGGGTATTACTGCACGCCGTCGATCGCGCCGGCTGGCACCGAGACGGCGGCCTGGCTGGAGCAGCATGGTTGTGGGTTCATTCTGGAGGAGCCGCTCGAGCGCTCGCTGGGCGAACTGGTTGAGGCTCTGATTGAGGACCGCGCGCCGATTACCGCGCGCGCAGCTGCGCTGGCCCAGCTGCCGCAGGAGACCTTCATCCAGCTGCCCGGGTTCCTGGCGGATGTTGTGCAACGCAGCCTGATGACCGGGAAAGCCGCATGAGTGTCTACCCGATCCGCGCCGCGTCCCCGGAGCCGGTTTTTGCCGTTCTGACAACTCGCACGCGCCCGGCGGCGTGGTGGGAGCAGGTTGTGGTCGGCATCTGGGTGCTTTGCACTTTCATTGTCTTCCCCGGCAACGCCTTTCTCCTCTATCCGTGCGCCCTGATTTTCCTGGCACTGTTCTTCGTTTACCGGGATGTGACGGTTCCGATCGCGCTACGCGCGCCGCTCCTGCTGATGGTGCCCGTGCTGGGTGTCCTGTCGACGGGGTGGTCGAGCGTGCCTGCGGAAACGTTCCGCGTTGGCGCCATGATGGTGCTCAACTTTTTCATCATGGTGACGATCGCCGCACGGCTGGACCGGCGACAGATCGTACGGGCGGTGTTCTTCGCTGGCATCGTTGCCATCGTGATCGCGGCGCCTCTGATCAATACGTTCGACCGGGGCGGACCCTATGGAAGCAAGAACATCTTTGCGATCCGTATGCTGATCTGCCTGTTGGCCTCGCTCGCCGTAATGTTCGAGTCGAAGGAGCATATCCTTGTGCGACTGCTCGCCGTGCCAGTAGCGGGCGTAGCGCTTGTCTTCACCCTGGCGGCGGATTCGGCGACCGCGCTCGTATTCGCTGTGGTGGCTGTCGTGGTGATGACCGGGCTCTGGATGTTCTGGCAGCCCGTATCGCGTGTTCGCCACCTTCGTTCCTTTGTCATGCTGATGCTGATTGTCGTGTTGGGGGGCGGTCTCATCGCGTTCCTGGCCATGCCCAACAATAGTCTGGTGAATGACTTCCTTGCGGCGGTCGGCAAGGATGCGACGCTGACGAACCGGACGATTTTCTGGGAAATGGGCAACCGGGTTGCCAAGGAAAACCCCTGGTTCGGGACCGGCCTGGAGGTATTCTGGCAACGTGACAGCGGCCCTGCTCAGACGCTGAACGAGATTGATCACAAGGCCTTCGGGACCAAGCTTTCGTTCCACAACACGTACATCGAAATCAAGGTTGCGCTTGGCCTTGTCGGCATGTACGCGCTGATCACCGCGATCACGTGGAGTTATATCCGCACCGTGTTCAACTGGTTCCGCACGCAGGGGATGGCGGCTTCGTTCTTCCTGACGACGGCGACGGTCATCCTGATCTCGACCTTCACCGAATCCTACATGTCCGGCGCTTTCGACACATTCGTGCTCCTGTTTTATCTCGGGGCGCTGACCGGATTGGCCGAAAAATACCATGCAGGACAACGCCAATACGTGCGTTTGAACCCAGAACCGGCCTGAGCCGGGCGACTATTGCAATACTGCAAATGCCCGATCTTCGCCGGATTTGCGCCGGATTCTGCCGATATGGTTAATTCCATGACCGCACGCTCGGAGCTCCCGTTTAAACGCCACGTTAAACCTTGGTCGCTTAATTGAACCGCATGTCGAGTTCGGATCCCATGATTCCCGTAGAGAGCCGCGTTTTCACGTCACCAGTCAGGATGTCCGGACGGACAGACTATGCACGCATGAGTGATTACAGCGAAGGCAAGTGGCCCGTCTGGGTCCGGCTCGCAACGATCATTGGCCTCAGTGCAGGCCTCTGGGGCGCGATCATCTGGGCCGCTGTCGCACTTTTCAGCTGAAAAACCGTTTTTCGCGTGCATGACCGGCAACTTCCCGTGCCGGCGGACTCGTCTTTGCATATAAAGGGCTGATTCTTCCGCCGCGCACGGGGCGCCAGCGGAGGCTTTCGGCCCTGAGAGGACATTATGCCAGGCAAACTATTGGTCACCGGCGGCGCGGGATATGTCGGCAGCCATTGCTGCCGCGCCTTTGCGGAAGCCGGCTGGGACGTCACGGTATTTGACAACCTGTCGACCGGCTGGCGCGACCTTGTCAAATGGGGCGACCTGATTGTCGGCGATCTTCAGAACCCTGCCGATCTCGAAGAAGCTTTTGCGAAGGTGAAGCCCGACGCGGTCGCGCACTTTGCCGGCTCGGCGCTGGTGGCCGAATCCGTCCGTGAACCGTCGATCTATTACCGCAACAACACCGTGGCGACGCTGAACCTGCTTGAAGCGATGCGCCGCCATTCCACCGGCTATCTGATTTTTTCCTCCACCTGTGCCATCTTCGGGCAGGCGCAGATGGACACGATCCGCGAAGACCATCCGAAGAACCCGATCAATCCCTACGGCATGTCCAAGCTAATGGTTGAGCATATCCTGAAGGATTACGACGCCGCCCACGGCATCCGCTCGATCCCGCTGCGATACTTCAATGCTGCCGGCGCTGACCGGGACGGCAGGACCGGCGAGCGCCATGCCTGCGAAACGCACGTTATTCCGCTCGCCATCCAGGGCGCCTATGATGCGGGCTACGAATTCACGATCCTCGGCACCGATTTCGATACGCCGGACGGCAGCGCCATCCGCGATTACATTCATGTCGAGGACCTTGCCGAAGCCCACCTGCGGGCACTGACCGCACTCGAGAATGGCGCCGCCTCGACCGCCTACAATCTGGGGACCGGCCGCGGCACAAGCGTGGCTGAAGTCGTTGCCGCCATCGAGCGCGCGACCAACCGCAAGATCCCGCGCCGCTTCGGGCCCCGCCGCCCCGGCGATCCGGCCAAACTGATTGCGCTTCCGGACAAGGCCGCACAGGAACTCGGTTGGGTCGCGTCGCGCTCGGATATCGACAACATCATCCGCTCGGCCCTGAAATGGCATGAGGCAGACCGCGCCGAACACGCGGCGCTTTCCAAAGCCTGAGCGGCGCAGCGGCGACTGACATGGCAGAGGTCACTCTCATCATCCCGTGCTACAATGCAGCGGATACGATTGCCGGAACGATCGAGAGCGCGATCGCGCAGACGGTTCCTGTGCGGATCATTGTGGTGGATGACTGCTCGACCGACAATAGCTTCGAGGTGGTTGCCGCGCTCGCGGAGCAGCATCCGCAGATCAAGCTCTTCCGGCAGGCGGTAAATGGTGGGCCGGGCAAGGCGCGCAATACCGGACTTCGTCTCGCAGAGACTGTGTGGGTCGCAGGGCTCGATTCCGATGACTTCCTCGAACCGGAGCGTATGGAGCGCCTGCTCGCGCATGTCGCCGGCCGCGAGGTCGACTTTCTGATGGACGATATCATCCGCATCTGGCCGGGCCAGCGGGTGGACGACGGCGTGCGGGTGTGGCGCGACGGGCCGGTCGGCACTGTGGCGATGGACCTTGCCGCCTTCGTTCGCGAGAACACGCTGAAGCATACCGGTTTCCGCCGCGAAATCGGATATCTCAAGCCTTTGATGCGCACGGCTTTCCTTCGAAAGCATGGGTTGGAGTTCCGCGAAGACATGCGTCTTGCCGAGGACTACGAGTTCTATGCGCGGGCGCTGGTCGCTGGTGCGCGGCTCGAAGTGGTTGATCCGTGCGGCTACATTGCGCTCAACCGCGAAGGTTCACTCTCCAAAGCCGTGCCGACAAAGGCGATGGAGAAAGTCGTAGCCGCAGATCGCGCACTGCTGGCAACGCCGGGCATCTCAACCGCGGCCCGGGCAGCGCTGCGTGAGCATCTGACACAGTCGCAGATCGATCTGCAGTGGATGCGCCTCATCGATTCTGTGCGGGCGCGCAGCCTTCCGCGGGCATTTGGTGTATTGATGACGCGGCCAGCCGTTGCCGCCGGCGTTATACTGCGGCTCGTGAAGCACGCTCTGAAGATCCCGATCTATCCGGAAGAGCGCGGAAAGATGGCTGCCGCCTGAGCGGTCAGCGTACATCGTATTTGTCGGTCTTCCGGTCGCCCAGCAGGATGCGCTGTTCCAGCCGTCGGCGAAGCGCCGCGTAGTATGCCTCAAGGAACGCCAGGTCCGTCTCGCCCTCCGTCCGGGTCCAGTTGATCTTGGCGCGAATGCGCGAGGCGACCTGTGCCTTGATCTCCGGCGTTGACTGGCGAAGCACATCCTCAAGCACATGCAGTTCGTGGATGCCGTAAGCGTCGGTCTGTGCTGTGGTGAAGGCGAAACGCGAGCCCGTCTCGGGCCGGGCAGCGGCGGAGGTGATGTCCTGCATAAGCTTGGCCTTCGGCGCCTTGATAACCCAGGTGCCGGCGATCAAGTCACCAACCCGCATCTTGTCCTTGTTGAAGATCGGGAAAAGCAGGAACACACCCGACCAGAGCAGGCCGAACAGACCCATCCAGGCCCCGAACTGGTCGCCGCCCATCAAGGCGAACTGGAAGGGCAGGCCGATCTCGATCTCGCGGATGAAATTGCGCGCCAGTACGGAGTTGGCCGTCAGTCGCCCGCCATCCCGCGCGGCAACCCTGAGGCCCAGTACCCGCTTGCCGGGCGTTGCTGCGCGCTGCCCGATCTCGAAGAAGATGTAGTAGAAGTTGCGCACGAAGAAGAAGAAGACAAGCCAGAAAGCAAACGCCACATTCGCGCTGCCGGGACTCATTGCGCCGATGACCATGCCGAGGCCGACAAAGGTTGCGATGACGATGGCCCACTGGATGGCTATGTCGATCAGGAATGCCCCGGCGCGTTCAGAGGCGCTGCCGAGACGGAGCTGGATGGCCGCGCCTTCCGGCGTGACCAGCCGGCGCACCATCTTTGAAACCCGCATCTCCTCAGCGAGGCGCGCGCGCCGCTGCACAGCGGCCTCCATGCTGAGGCCGGGACGCCGGCTTGTATCCACCGGTTTGACAGGCGGCGCGGCGCTCATGCGTCGGGCGCCTTCCGTGGGATGTAGAAATAGCCGAGCCAGAAAATCAGGGTGCTGCCGGCGACTGCGTAGCGGATCTCGTCGGAATTGATCAGCTGGCGACCGAATCCTTCAAGGATCGCCGCGACGATCAGCATCACGACGCAGCCCATGGCGATCGTCGCCGCCTTCTGCCCGGCTGCCCGGGCCGACGCGAGCCGCGTTCGACCACCCGGAAACGCCACCGCCCCCCCGATGATGAACCCCGCCGCGCCCGACAGCACGATGGCGTAGAGTTCGGTTACCCCGTGGATCATCAGCCAGCCGGTAAACTCGTAGCCAAGGCCCTTGTCCCAGAATACGGCATACATCGAGCCGATCATGACGCCGTTATAGACGAGCAGCCAGGCCGTCGGGATGCCGAACGCGAAGCCGAGCGCGAAGGCGAACAGCGCGATCTGCGCGTTGTTGTTGAACAGGAAGCTCGAAAAGGCCGTGAGCTGACCATCCCCGATCTCGTCCTCGTTGACGTAGATCGTACTGCGCAGGTACTCGACCGTCGCATCGGGATTGCGCCCTTCCATGAAATTCTGGCCGTGGAAGGTCCAGTACCATTCCATGTCCTGCAGGCAGAGAAAAAAGGCAAGCGCCCAGCCGCCGAAGAAGAAGAAAGCCGCCAGCAGCGTTGCCAGAACGGACTGACTGACCGCCGCCGGCCAGTCCTGCCGAAGGAACATCATCATACGTTCGCCGAGCGTCGTGCGTGCGCCGTAGACGAAGAAATAGGACCGCGTGCAGAGACTCTCGAGATAATTGATGACGTTCTGGTCCAGCGAAATCGACCGCGCGACCGACAGCGACGAAACGGCCTGTCTGTAAAGCCGGGGCAGGGCGAGCATCTGCTCGTCTGACAATTTCTTCACTCCGCCATTCTCTGCCTTGGTCAGTATCAGGTCGAGGCGTTGCCAGTCGGCCTGGCGTTCCTCGCGGAAGCGGTAGGATTTCAAGAGGTCGCTCACAGCATGTCCCTCTGCTTGATCTGGAGATAGCGCGAGACGAGTTCCGCGCTGAAGGCTTCCGGTGTCGACTCGATGATCTGCACGCCAAGGCGTTGCAGCCGGCGGAAGACAACATCGCGCTCCGCCAGCAGCGTATCGGCAATCACGGCCCGGGCGACATCCTGGGCCGTGTCCGGCGGCGCATCCGCCATCTGCGCGAGCGCGGCGTCCTCGAACGTCGCAAACAGCACGAGGTGGCGATCCGTCAACCGCTTGACGTTCTCGAGCATCAGTTCTGCCGAAATCGTATCGACAAAATCCGAGAAGATGATGATCAGGCTGCGCCGCTGCAGCTGCGCGCCAAGGTTCGACAAGGCCAGCGTAAAGTTAGCTTCGTTATCCGAGTAATCGAGCTCCGCGGCCATGGCCTGCGCCTTGGGGAAGCTGCTTGTGCCCGTCAGGAAGCCGCTGTTGAGGCCGGGGCGTTCGGAAAAGCCGTAGAGCATCGTCCGGTCTCCGTTGCGCAGCGAGACGTAAGCAAGCAAGAGGCCCGCCGTTACCGCCCGGTCGATCTTGGGCACGCCGCCGAGCGGCTCGCTCATCAGGCGGCCCGTGTCGAAAGCGAAGACAATGTTGTGGTTGCGCTCGGTCTTGAATTCCTTCGCCAGAAGGTGCCGGTGGCGTGCGGAGTGTTTCCAGTCAATTGCGCGCCGGTCCATCCCGGAGGAGAACTCCCTCAGCGCATCGAACTCGCTGCCATCGCCTCGCTCGATTTGTGTCTTGATGCCGAACTCCGCATCGCGCGAGAACAGACGGATCGCCTCGTCGCGTACCCAGCGTACGTTCGGCGTCACTGGCACATCGAGATTGAACATCTGGATGTGCCGTTTCTGGATCAGGCCCAACGGTCCCTGCCAGCGGCTCCAAAGCTGTACGATCTTTGCCACGCCGCGCCGCGACGGCGTCACACTAAACGTATACGGACGGGTGCGTCCATCCCAACCGCGCAGGCCTTGCGGCGTCGGCGCGCCCAGCAGCGCGTTGGTTTCCAGCTGGATTTCTATGCGCCGGGGCAAGGCGCCTTCGGCAAAGGTCAGGTCGATCTGCACATCATCCGCGCTGCCGACATAGAGCAACGGCGGCAGTGTCACCTTCGCCGAATAGTGGCGCACCGAGGCGCCGAGCAGCGTATCCGCCGCAATCAGCGCGCACACGCCCGCAATCCAACCCGCCGAAACAATCCAAAGCTCTGGCGCCATAAGCGAGATGGCCACCAGGATGGGCAGCCCGAGCAGCATGAGGAAGATTGCGCGAAGGGTCGGAGAAATCACCGGGGCGCCGCCGTCTGTTCTATGATGCCGAGTAGGGTTTCCTCGGTCGTGCGTCCCTCGATGTCGGCTGCGGGCGACAGCAGCACGCGGTGGCGAAGCGTCGGCAGGGCAAGGTTCTTCACGTCGTCCGGGATCACAAAGTCACGCCCGTCGAGCGCAGCGCGCGCCCGTGAGGCCGTGGCCAGCGCCGCTGCGGCCCGCGGGCTCGCGCCCGTTTCCAGCGCCGGGCTATTGCGCGTCGCGCGCACAAGGTCGACGATATAGGCGATAATGTCGTCATTGATGCGCGCTGCGGCTACGGCGTCCACGGCGGCATTGAGCTCCGCAGGCGAGATGACGGGCTGGATTCCGAACGCTTCCGGTGTTTTCATGCCGGTGCGCGTGCCGTGCTGCGCCACGATTTTCAGCTCCTCCTCGCGGCTCGGATAGTCCAGCGTATGCTTGAAGAGGAACCGGTCGAGCTGCGCCTCCGGCAGCGGATAGGTGCCCTGCTGCTCGATCGGGTTCTGGGTCGCGATCACCGTAAAACGCGGGTTCAGCGGGTAGCTCTCGCCGTCGATGGTCACCTTACGCTCCTGCATAGCTTCCAGCAGCGCGGCCTGCGTCTTCGGCGGCGTACGGTTGATCTCGTCGGCCAGCAGGATGTCAGTAAAAATAGGGCCTTTGGTGAGGCTGAACTGGTTGGTTTGGAAGTTGAAAAGGTTTGTACCCAGAACATCGCCCGGCATCAGATCCGGTGTGAACTGGATGCGCCCGAATTGCAGAGAGATCGCCTTGGAGAAGCATTGCGCCAGGAGGGTCTTCGCCGTGCCGGGTGCGCCTTCCAGCAGAACGTGTCCGGACGAAAACAGGGCCACCAGCAGAAGGTCCACGGTCGTATCCTGGCCAATGATGGCCTTGCGCACCTCGGTCCGGATCCGGTCCGCGAGGTTTCGGATGTCAGTTACGCTCATGTCGTGTTCTCCTGATGATTTCTTTGCGCCAGCGATAAAGCGCCCGCGCCTTGGCGAGCAGGTCTTCGCGGCTTGCGGCGGGCTCTTTCAGCTCCGCCTCCATTTGTGAAAAGACGCGGCCCGTTTCCGGGTCCGGCCCCAATCGATCGAACATGTCGGATGTCTGAGCCTCGGTCAGTGTGCGCGGCGCGCCAATCTCGCGAGCCAGGCGCCGGCGCACCAACGCGAGGAACCCCGGCGCCATCCGCGCCTCGCGCCGTGCCATGGTGACGAGGCCGGCCGAATTATCGGCGAGCGCCTGCTTGCCCAGCGCAATGGCGCGTTCTTCTGTCTTCGGCGGGCCAAACCGGACTGTGGCCGCCCAGCCGAGCAGCAGCGCGGCCGCCAGCGCAACCAGTGTCACGCCGACATAGGGTACGCTGAACATCATTTTCAGCAGGTTTTCGGACCGCTCAAAGCCGTGGAGCGTTGCGTCCATCAGGATGGGCTCGTCCGGATAGGTGCGCAGATAGTCAACAAGCTGTAGCGCAAAGCGGGCATTTTCGCGCTGCGCGAGGCCGAACGTGTTCATCAGGTCCGGATCGCTGAGGATGTAGAGCGCGCGGCTTTCATCATAGGCGAGCAGGGCGCCGCCCTTGAACCCGATAATGGTTTCCAGCGACGGGTCGCGGATCAGCTGCAGCACCACATCCGGCTTGACCACAAGATTTCCGAAGGGCGTCTCGAGGGCTTCGCGCGGCACTGGCACGCGCTGGATCTCCGCATCCGGATAAATTGAGTTCAGTTCGTCATTCAGGACGCGCGCCTCGATGAACTGTGTGTCCGCCTGCCGCGCCGGGTTCAGCCCGTCCGTGCGCCCCCACCATTTCGGCAGCACCGCCAGCGTCACTGCCTGCAGGTTGCGGTCGTCCAGCACCTCGAGGCTGCCATAGGCCGGCAACGTCAGGATCATCAGCCCCCAGTCGCGCGACTCCAGATCACTCTCCAGCCGCGACACCCGCACCGGATAGCCCGCGCCTTCCATGAGGCGCACAAGGCCGTTAAAGCCGAGCGCAGAAGTCGAATAGGGATGGTCGCCCGCCTGGTTGCGATCGCGCAGCTCCGGCGCCCAGCCAGCCATCACCAGCACTGCGCCGAACGAGATGGCCGCCACGGTGATCAGGATCGCGACGACACGCGCCGAGAAAGGTGAACTGGTCTGCACGCCCTCGCTCATGTCCAGCCCTCGCCAAAGGCAAAGTCTTCATAGCTGCGCCGTGCTTCCTGCCAGCCATCTGCGTCCACGGGGCGCCCGCCAAAGAAACTGCGCTCGACGACCATGATGATCGGTTTCAGCCCGTGCTTTGCCCGTTCAGGCAGCTTGCCGAGCCCGGCAATCTCGCGTGCTGTCAGAGAAGTCGGCACGCCGCCCTCGACGCGCGCCTGGATGTCCTCGATGGACCGGAACAGCAGGAGGTGCACCGCCTCAGCAAACCGCCCCTGCCGGGCCAGCGCATCGGCCTCTTCAAGCAGCGACCGCGCCGCCGCCGCATCCGGGCGGATGTCGGACAGCACATCGTCCTCGGCGCGGATCTTCGCGTCCTTCTTGCCGCCGAACCGCAGTCGGATCGCCTCTCCGAACAGGAAGTAGAGAATGCCCAGCACGACCAGCGCCGCCGCGATGTAGAACACGACCTGGAACACAGGCCCCAACGCGCTCAGGAACCGCCCGATGGCCGCCAGCCAGCCGGGCGTCTGGCGCGGCGGTACAAGCTCTATGTCCTCTTCCGGCCGCTCGAGCTGGAGCTCGCTGTCGTTGATGTAGGCCGCATGGGCGCGGTCCACTGCCGCAAGGTTGGTCTGTATGCTTTCCGGCTCGAACTCCGACTCGTCCGCAACGACTGCAACGTCCTCATAAGCCAGCGGGTCGCTGTCCGGGGCGGCATGGATGGTTTGCGAATGAGATGGCGTCGCCAAAAGCAGGCAGAGGCCCAACGCACCCAGAGGCGTCCTCAACCTGTTCTTCAGTGCCAGGCCCTCCTTGCGATTCTGCCTTGCGTTGTCCCGGCTGACTATTTCAGAGGACGCCAGCCGCTTCAACGGGCACTTGCCGTGAGGCCCATCCCGGAAGTACAGCCGCCAAAGGACCGCACGGAGGCCGCAAATGGACAAGGCTGAGGCATATCGCCAGCTCACCGAAGAAATTGCCAGTGTCGTGGCCGGAGAAACCTCCGAAACCGCCCGCTATGCGAGCGCCGCCTGCCTGCTGACACTCGCTTTCAAGCCGCGCTTCTTCTGGACCGGTTTCTATCTTGTCGATCCGCTGAAGCCGGACGAACTCGTTGTCGGCCCCTATCAGGGCACTCTCGGCTGCCTGCGCATCCCGTTCGGTAAGGGCGTCTGCGGTCATGTCGCGGCCTCGCGTTTGCCGATCATTGTACCGGACGTGCACGAGTTTCCCGGCCACATAGCCTGCGACTCCGCTTCGAACTCCGAGATCGTGGTGCCCGTCTTCAAGCCTGACGGCAGCCTTGCCGGCGTGCTGGACGTGGACTCGACAGAGTATGACGCGTTCGATGAGGTCGACCAGGCGGGCCTGGTCGAAATCTGCCGGATCCTACTCAGCGCCTAGGACAGGGCCGCCAACCGTTTCCAGTGTCTCCGGTTCCGGCGGCGGGGGCGGCGCAGGGGGCGGGCCGGCGATCGCCTCGATCCGGTCGCGCAACGCTTCCTCCAGAATGTCCAGCTTGCGCGCGCGCAGTCCCTCGATGGGTTCCGATACCGCGTCGAGTTTCATCCACACGTCTGCCTCCAGCGTTGTCGCCGGCCAGACCGGCAGACCCTCGCCGTTCGGATTGCCGGTGCGCGCAAAGTTCGACCAGTAGCTAACCATCCGCTTTGTCAGCTTCCGGTCGCCATCGGTCAGTTTCATGCCGCGAAGGTGGCTGTCGAACACGAACGAGATCTCGGCTGCATGGAATGCGCCAATAGTCTGTTTGCTTGAGGGCGGCACCCGCGTGAAATGATAGAGGTAGGTCGGCGCGCCCGATTGCGCGTTCTGCCGTCCAACAAATCGTGTGTGCACGCCGAACATGTCGTCGCCCAGCATCGCAGTCGCGCCCTTGTCCCACTTCTCCAGCGAATCCATTTCGTAAAGCGCCTGCAGCGCCTTCGCCGGGTTGAGTCCGAACACTTCGGCAAGGGCTTTCTCGCGCTCCTCCAGCGTCCCGGTCATCTGTGGCCGGACGATCGTCGGCGACTGGAACATGTCATAGAACAGAGAGGCTTCGTCCGCATTGTAGCCTGCCATCAGCGGCACGCTCGGCACATCTCCGTCCCGGAACGCTGCGCCGATCGCGCGCGGCATAACCCGCCCGTCCACCACCGGCAGGAAATAGCCATTGAGGTCGCTGCGGGCATTGGAGCGCGAGATGATCGCAGCCGCTGGAATGGCGCGCAGGTCCTTTGCGGTCGCTGCAGGCGGGACCAGCGTCGAGAGGAATTCCGCGCCCGCTTCCTCAGCACTCAGAATTCCGGGGAAGGGTGAGCGCTTCAGGTGCAGCACATTGCCCGTGCTCGCGCCGCTTTGCAGGATCGCTTTGTGAAACAGGCCATCGGCTGCAGGCAGAGCCATCAGTTCAGTGATCGACTGCGCCCCCGCGCTCTCTCCGAACACCGTTACGTTCTGCGGATCGCCGCCGAACGCGGCGATGTTGTCGCGCACCCAGGCGAGCGCCGCGGCCTGATCCAGCAGGCCGTAATTGCCCGATGTCCCGGCTTCCTCCGTCAGCGCCGGATGCGCGAGGTAGCCGAACGCGCCAAGCCGGTAATTGATGGTGACCAGCACAATTCCTTCTTCGACGAGTGCGTTGGACTGGTAAATCGATTGCGATCCCGAACCATATTGGTGCGCGCCGCCATGAAGCCACACCATGACCGGCTGCTTTTCCGTGCCCTTCAGGTTGCCCGTGCGCACGTTCAGCACAAGGCAGTCTTCAGCCTCCGGCGGGGTCTCCTGCGCTGAAATGGCAATCCGGGCGCCCATGCGCTCGAAGAAGGACAGGCCCAGACCGTCTATGATCTGGTTGACGAAACTCCCGTAACGAGTGCGCGGCTGGATGCATTCCGGGCCGAACTCGCGTGTATCGCGGGAGGTGGCGCCCCACTGGATCGGCGGCCCCGGCGGGGTCCAGCGCTTTGCCGAAGCATAGGGAATACCGTTGAAGACGCGGATATCGCCGTTGTCCCGGTCGATCCCGCCGATCACGATGCCTTGATGGATCCGCACAGGCTCCGAAATCTCCAACGGCTTCGGAGGCTGGCGCAGCGCGAACCAGCCATAAGCTGCCGCCGCTGCAAAAATGAAGAAGAGGACTATACTAATTCTGCGCATGTTTCGGTTCCCGGGCCCGGGCTGCAAGCCTTATACGAACGTGACTCGGCTGTCATGAATAGTCCGCAGGCCCGTGTTTTCAGACCTTTTCGAGGGCCGCCAGCGTTGCCGAGACAAGGTCCGCCACTGGCTCCACTCCGCAGGCAAAGCGGATGAAGCCCTCTGGCACCGCGTCGCCCCATCGGATGCGGCACTCGGCGCTCGAATGCACGCCTCCGAAACTGGTCGCTGCCGCCGCCAGCGGATGGCGCGCGATGAAGTCTTCCGCCGTCGCCCGGCTCTCAAGGCAGAAGCTGACAATCGGGCCATAGCCCTTCATTTGCCGCCGCGCGACCGGGTTGGCCGGATCGCCCGCCAGCCCCGGATAGCGCAGTCCCTTAACCCGCGCGTTGCCGCTCAGCGCGGTCGCAACCGCCATCGCATTGGCGTTCGCCCGCGCAACGCGCAGCTCCAACGTCTCCAGACCCCGGTGCAAAAGATAGGCATCGAAGGGGCTCACCACCGCGCCCGCCAGCCGTCGCCAGGTCCGCACGGGCGCCATCAGCGCCTCGCTGCGGCTCGCCACATGACCAGCCAGTATGTCCGAATGCCCGGCCATCGCCTTGGTGTCGGCCATGATCGAAAGGTCTGCCCCTAGGTCGAGCGGACGCTGGCACAGCGGTGTTGCGGTTGTGTTGTCGGCCACGAGGATCGTGCCTGCCGCTTTCGCCTTGGCCGCCACCACCGCGATGTCGCACACATCGAGTCCTGGGTTCGACGGCGTCTCGATCAGCGCCAGCTTCACGCCGGAGAAATCCGCGGCTGCAAAGTCGGCCGTGGCCACCGCGTGCACATGCACGCCCATCGGCTCCAGATGCGCCGCCAGCAGCGCCCGCGCATTGTAGTATCCGTCCGCATGCACCAGCACACGGTCACCCGGCCGCAGGTGTCCGTAAAACACCGCCGCTATCGCTGACATGCCGGACGGGAACAGCACCACATCGGCGTCCTCGATGATGCCGATCTCCTCTTCCACTTCCTCCACCGTCGGGTTCCCGTTGCGGCCATAGAAGTGGGTCCCGTCCGGGTTGCCCGGCTGGTGGAAGGTTGACGAGGCAATGATCGGCAACGCAATCGCTTCGCCCTTGGCCAGGCGCTTGGTGCGGTGATGCAGCAGCCGAGAAATCGGAGAATAGGGGTCAGTCAAGAATCCCGGCTCCTTTGCCCATAAGCGCGCTTAGCTGCGCTCTATCATCTGCGCTGAGCGCCTTCCAGCCGGCGCGCAGCGTGTCGAGGCACTTCGCCTGATACTTGAATACACCCTGCGCATACCGCTGACCTTCCAGCGTCACCTCGAATGTCTCCGCCCCGGCGGCCAGCGCCTCGGCATTCGCTTTGAGGAAGGGCAGGTAGGTATCGCCTGCCTGCGCCAGCAGCGCCTTCACCGGCGCTGCCGATATCGCCGCCGCCGGCTCCAGCCAGTCTCCGTCCAGCCCGCTCGCGTCATCCGCCAAGTCCAGCCAGCGGTAGAGGTAGGGCGTCTCTCTGCGCAGCCACGCCATCGGCGTCGGGTCCACGCTCATCACCTTCAGCTGCCCATAGAGCGCAATGTCCGCCAGCGAGATCCGGTCCCCGAACAGGAACCGCGTCGGCCCTGTCGCCATGGCTTCAAGCGCCTTGTTCGTCCTTTTCCAGCTTGCCTCGATGATCGGTGCCGTCTCTGGCGTGCAGCCGACCAGCGCCATACGCGAAATCTGCCGTGAGCGGATCATCGCCGCGTTGCGCTCTACGCCTTCGCGTCCCGCATTCGGCAGCGAGTCGAACATGATCCAGTTGGCGCACCATTCCGCATCGTCCGCATAGAACCAACGATAATGGAACATCGCTTTCATGAACCACTCGTCCGCCATGTCCTCGATCAGCAGGCAGACGAACCGCAGCTTCGGATCAGTTGGCACCAGCGCCCGGCCTTCGCCCTCTATCCCGAGCAGGAACGGTGTCGAGTCGTTTGTCCAGCCGCCATCGGGAGTCCGGATCACGGGGATCACCTGCGCCTTCACGTTCGGCATCACCCGCCCGCGATCCTCGGCTGTCATCCCGGTCCATGTGTGGGCCAAACGCTTCGCCCGGAGCGCCGCGCGCACCTTCAGCGAGTAGGGCGAGCCCAGCGCGCCGTAGACATCATATCTGCTCATGCCTTCTTTCCTCCTGCCCATGTGGGCCGCGTCACGATCAGCTCCTGACAGAGCAGCCCAGCCTCCCGGTGGCGCGCCATTTCCTTGTAGTCCCTGTGGTTCAGCGTGGCGATGAAAGATTGCCGGTCGGGGAAGTAGTTCACCAGCACCCCATCCCAGTCCCCGCCGCCGATGAAGTAGCGTTCCGTATCGCCCAGCAGCAGGGTGCTGCCGCCGACTTCCTCCATGGCCTGCGAGAACGCCTCCGAGTAGCGCAAATAGGCTTCCCGCCCGCTGATGTCCTTGCCATGCTCCGGGTCGCCCGGCGGATACTCCGCCTTGATGCGGAACTTCAGCAGGTTCACCTGCGCCACCGGTCCGTCATGCGGATCATCCCGGAAGGCGCGGAACTGGGCGGCGGTGGGCTGGAAGGCGGGCATTGCGGTCACTCCGTTTGCGCCGCGACACTAGCCCGGATTGCGGCCCTGTCACCTTCCGGCACGGGGTATGGCATATCGAATTTTCTTCCCTTCCAATGGCCGGGTGTGATTTCCTCTCCACCTGTCTCCCGGAAGGCCAATACATGCTTCGCACGATCCTCATTGCTACAACCGCGCTACTGGTCGTGATCATCGGCGCTTTCTGGTGGCTTTTGCTGGCCGACTCAAAAGCGCCGGCCGCGGCGCCTGGCCTGTTCGCCATCGAAGACTGGCGCGCCTTGATGCCGGAAGACGCCGCCAGCCTCCCGACCGAAATCCGCGTCCTCGAGATCGGCCGCGACAAAGCTCCCGGCTTCGCGGCCCGCGCCGGCGCCTTCGGCACCGACTGGAACACCACCTACCATTCCATCCAGATAGTATGGCCGGAACGTACGATGGTCATTGACGGCGCGATTGACGCCGACACGGCCATCGCCATGAAACAATCGGAGGCCGACTGGGCCTTTGATGCCCCCGCCTACGAAACGCTCCTCGCCGCGATGCTCGCCGCTGATCAGGTGCTGATCACGCACGAACATCTGGATCACGTCATGGCTGTTGCCCGCCACCCGGACCCCGCCACCCTCGCGCCGCGCCTGGTGCTCAACGCGCCCCAGATCGCTACCCTGCCGGTCTTCGCCCGCGGCACACTCGACCCCGCCCTCGCGGACCTTGCGCCCCGCCTCGACGGCACCGTTCAGCAGATTGCCCCGGGCGTCGTCATCGTCCCGGCCCCAGGCCACACGCCTGGTAGCCAGCTGGTCTTCATCCGCACGCAGGACGGCCGAGAGACCCTGCTGATCGGCGATGTCGCCTGGTCCCTCGACGCCGTCGAAACGCTCACCACACGGCCCGTCCTGACTCAGTACATGATCTTCGACCCCAACGAGGATCGCACTTCGGTAAAGGCCCAGCTGCGCGCCCTGCACGATCTGACGGTGTCGAATCCCGACCTTACCGTCGTCCCGGCCCATGACGGCAACCTGGTCGCCGGCCTTATCGCCGATGGCCACCTGATCAAAGGCTTCCGGAACTGACCCATGGCGTACTTCATGATGAAGCTGATCCCGCCACGTCCCACCTTCTTGCGCGATGCCACGCCAGTCGAACTGGAGGCCATGAGCCGGCACGCCATCTATATCCGGGGCCTGATAGGAGAGGGGAAACTCCTCGCCGCCGGCCCGGTCCACGACCCCTCCGGCGCCTGGGGCTTCGCCATTGCGGATGCTCCGGACGCCGCGATCGTCGACAGTTGGGGGCAGGCCGACCCCGTTGTCCAGTCAGGCCTCGGCTTCCGATGGGATGTCTTCCCGATCCTTTCGCTGCTCCGGCCGGAAACCTGACACCTTACCTTCGAGCTTGATCTTCGCCGCGCGGCGCGCCACATCGCGCGCTGATCCGTTTTCATGCCCATAAAGGAACCTCCGCCCATGGCCGGTCCCCAGTACGTCTTTCACATGCAGGGCCTCACGAAGGCCTATCCCGGCGGCAAGAAGGTGTTCGAGAACATCCACTTGAGCTTCCTGCCGAGCGCCAAGATCGGTGTCGTGGGTGTCAACGGTTCGGGTAAATCCACCCTGCTGCGGATCATGGCCGGCGTCGACAAGGACTTCGTCGGCGAGGCCTGGGCCGCCGACGGCGTGAAGGTCGGCTACCTGCCGCAGGAACCGAAACTTGATCCTGCCAAGAACGTGTTCGAGAACATCGCCGCGACCTGTCCGGAAAAGATGATGGTCGACCAGTTCAACGAAATCTCGATGAAGCTCGGTGAGGACTATTCCGATGAGCTGATGGAAGAGATGACCAGGCTGCAGGAGCGCATCGACGCGGCCGACGCCTGGGACATCGATTCCAAGATCGAGATGGCCATGAACGCGCTGCGCTGCCCGGAAAACGAAGCCGACGTGTCCACCCTCTCGGGCGGTGAGATCCGCCGCGTCGCCATATGCCAGCTGCTTCTGTCGAAGCCCGACATGATCCTGATGGACGAGCCGACCAACCACCTCGATGCCGAAACCGTCGCCTGGCTTCAGAACTACCTGATTAACTTCGCCGGTTGTGTCATCCTCGTTACCCACGACCGCTACTTCCTCGACGACATCACCAACTGGATTCTCGAACTCGACCGCGGCCGCGGCGTGCCCTTCCAGGGCAACTATTCCGGCTGGGTCGAACAGAAGGCCAAGCGGATGGAGCAGGAAGCGCGCGATGATGTCGGCCGCAAGCGCACGCTCGCCAAGGAACTTGAGTGGGTCCGCTCGGGCCAGAAGGCACGTCAGGCCAAGTCCAAGGCGCGTATCAACGCCTACGAGAAGATGGCCTCCGAAGCCGAGCGCGAGCAGGTCATGACTTCGCAGATCCGGATTCCCCCCGGCCCCCGCCTCGGCGGCGTCGTGCTGGAAGCCGAAAACCTCAGCAAGGCGTTCGGCGACAACGTGCTGATCGAGAACCTCTCCTTCAAGCTGCCCCCCGGCGGTATCGTCGGCGTCATCGGCCCGAACGGCGCCGGCAAGTCTACCTTGTTCAAGATGATCCTCGGTCAGGAGAAGCCCGACGCTGGCGCCATGCGCGTCGGCGATACGGTCAAGATCGGTTACGTTGACCAGAGCCGCGACAAGCTCGACCCCAACAAGAACGTCTGGGAAGAAATCTCCGGCGGCACCGACGTCATCGATCTCGGCGGTGTCACCGTCATGTCGCGCGCCTATGTCGGCGCCTTCAACTTCAAGGGCACAGACCAGCAGAAGAAGGTCGGCATCCTCTCCGGCGGTGAGCGCAACCGCGTCCACCTCGCGAAGATGCTGAAGGGCAGTCACAACCTGCTGCTGCTTGACGAACCGACCAACGACCTTGACGTGGAAACCCTGCAGGCCCTCGAAGAAGGCCTCGACAATTTCCCCGGCTGCGTCGTCGTGATTTCGCACGATCGCTGGTTCCTTGACCGCATGGCCACCCACATCCTCGCCTTCGAGGGCGACAGTCATGTCGAATGGTTCGAGGGCGATTTTTCATCCTACCTCGAAGACAAGAAACGCCGCCTGGGCGAAGATTCCGTCAATCCCAAGCGCCTCAAGTTCAAGAAGTTCGCGCGCTGAGCTTCGGCGCTCCCCCTCTCGGCCCGCGCGCGGGAGAGAGGGGCCGGGGTTCGGGGTCTTGCTCCCGAAGAGAACCGGTCTACCGTGTCCCCCATAGCCGGGAGACCCGCCATGAATCACATACTCACCGCCGCGATCAGCGTGCTCACCCTTGCGGCTTGCGCAACACCGGTGGCTTCTCCGCCTGTCAGCGGTGAGGCCGAGTTTTACGCGAAAGACGAAGCCGTCAATGCGCCCCCCGCGGCCCAAGCCCGCGGCCCCTACGAGGCAGACGCCCTTCTCGCCAGGTCCCTTCCGGAGATCTCCGAAGCGATCGTCAACGGCGAGACGACCTCCGTGCAGCTCACGCAGGCCTATCTGGACCGCATCGCCGCAATTGACCGCGCCGGCCCGCGCCTCCAATCCATCCTCTCGCTGAACCCTGACGCTCTCGCGCAGGCCGCCGCCTCTGACGTGCGCCGTGCCAACGGCCAGGCGCTGAGCCCGCTCGACGGGGTGCCGATCCTCCTCAAGGACAATATCGAAACGCTCGACCCGGCGCCGACCACAGCCGGCTCGCTCGCCCTCAAGGATAATGTCACCGGCCGAGACAGCCCGCTCGCCGCGAGCCTTCGCGCAGACGGCGCCGTCATCCTCGGCAAGACCAATCTCAGCCAGTGGGCAAACTTCCGCTCGAACTTCTCGCTCAGCGGCTGGTCGTCCGTGGGCGGACAGGTCCGCAATCCCCACATGCTGGACCGCAACCCCTGCGGCTCCAGCTCCGGCACAGGCGCCGCGCTCGCCGCCTCGCTCGCCGCAGGCGGCGTCGGCACGGAGACTAACGGCTCGATTATCTGCCCGTCCAACGTTAACGGCCTCGTCGGCTTCAAGCCCACCGTCGGCCTGATCCCGCAGGACGGCATCGTCCCGATCTCGCCGAGCCAGGATACCGCCGGCCCGATGGAGAAATCCGTGCGCGGCGCCGCCATGCTGCTGGACGCGATGATCCCCGGCGAGAACAGCTATTCGGCAGGCCTGTCGCCGGACGCCCTGAAAGGCATCCGCGTCGGTGTGCTGCGCAGCGCGCAAGGCAACAATCCGGATGTGATCGCCCATTTCAATGCTGCACTCGGCGTCCTGAAAGGGCAGGGCGCCGAACTCGTCGAGGTCGAGGCGTTTGACCCGCCGGAAGGTTTCTGGACCGCCTCGTTGCTCGTTCTCCAGTACGAGTTCAAGGCCAGCCTCAACACCTATCTCGCGGCGGCCCCGGTCGCCGTCACCACGCGCAGCCTCAGCGACGTCATCGCCTTCAACACCGCCAATGCCGAGACCGAGCTTGCCCTCTTCGGCCAGGATATCCTCGAGGAGTCCGACAAGCTTGGTCCACTCACGGATGAAGCCTACACCGAGGCGCTAGCCCTTGTTCAGTCCGCCACGCGCGAGAACGGCATCGACAAGCTACTGACCGATAACAACGTTGCCGTCCTCGTCGCCCCCGCCGGTCCGGTTGCCCCTCGCATCGATCCGGTCAACGGCGACGTCTGGCCCGAATGGGCTGGCGCCGGCTGGGCCGCCGCCATCGCCGGCTACCCTAACCTCACTGTCCCGATGGGTGACGTCCATGGCATACCGGTCGGCCTCTCCTTCATGGGCGGCAAGAACACCGATGCAGCCCTCCTCGGGTACGGCTACGCCTACGAACAGGCCAGCGGCATCCGCCTTTCGCCCAAATACCTCCCCTCCGCAGAAGCCCGCCCGGAGATCAACGCGGCGATGGAGAAGTAGGTACGCCTCACGCCAGCCAGCGCCATACTTTCCGCGCCGCAGCGTACAAAGTCTCTATACGGATCAGATCACCAAAAGAGTCCACCGGGAAGCTTACGCACACGCTCCGGCCCGGGTTGAGCTCCTTCCATGCCGAGCGTCCAGGCTGCCCTTTTGTCTGCGGTCTTCGCCTGGCGGCTGCGGCGGGTTTTCCGGCTCTTCCGGCCAATGTTTTGCTGGCAGATCGGCTGCATCTTCCGCGGCAAGATGGCCGGCAGCTTCAATTGCCTCCTCGGCGCCATCAATGGGTGGGGCCATCTGCATCGTTGCACGGGCGCCAAAGTCGCTGACCCGTCCGCCTGCAGAGCATAAGTTCCCGAAGGCAGAAGCGGGGACGATCCTGCAAAGGCCAGCGCCATACCCGCATCCCGGGAGACACTGCGCGCCCTCATCCTCTGCAGCCAAGGCGGTGCCGGTGGCTGCGCTGCGCGTGTTGACGCCGGGGGCTCGGCCCTCAAAGCCCGATACGTCCTGGTCACAAGACCCTCACTTCCGGTTGCTGCGCAATGGGACGTGAGGGTCTTCATCAAGCAAAACCAACCTCAACCGGCCGGGTAACCCCGCGTCCGGTCCTGATGGCTGCGCGCTTACCGCGCCGTCAGGCCGCCATCCACGATGTGTTCCTGCCCGGTCGAGAAGCTTGATGCGTCCGACGCCAGGAACAGAATCAGCTCGGCCACTTCTTCCGGCTTGCCCGCGCGTCCCATCGGCGTGCCGCCGAGCGCAACAATGTTCGGATCGAGCGCGTTGCCGCCGGAATGGGCGGTCAGAGCGCCTTTCTGTTCGGCGCTCATGGTCTCTGTGACGCGCGTGATTTCCTTCTGCCAGATCGGCGTGTCGATGATGCCGGGGTGGACCGAGTTGACCCGGATCTTAAGCCCCAGCGCGCCGCATTCGACCGCCGCTGCCTTCGTGAACAACCGCACCGCGCCCTTGGAAGCGCAGTAGGCCGCCACACCCGGCGAGCCGCGAAGCCCCGCCACCGAAGAAAGGTTGATGATCGAGCCTCCCTCGGTTTTCATCGCCCGCATCGCCGCGCGGGTGCCGAGGAAGACGCTGTCGGTATTGACCGCCATCTGTCGCTGCCAGTCGGCCAGCGAATAGTCCATCAGCGCCCCGGCAATCGCGATCCCGGCATTGTTCACCAGCACGTTGGGTGTACCGAACAGGCTGGTCGTCTCGGCGAAAATGGCGTCCCAGCGTTGCTCGTCGGTGACGTCCTGTTTCGCAATGGCGACCGTCCCGCCAGCCTTGGAAATCAGGCTTTGGGTCTCTTTAAGGCCCGCTTCGTCAACGTCAGTGGCCATGACTTTCGCGCCCTCGCGGGCGAGCGTAATGGCCGCTGCCCGCCCGATTCCGCTGGAAGCACCTGTAACTATTGCAATTTTACCGTTAACCTGGCCCATGTATTCCTCCCTTTTGTGAGGCCACACTAGCAGTCCCCGCGCTTGACGCGAGCGTCAGATTGGTGTTTTACCCGCGACTTCATGACGGGGTGGTGCGGAGCCGCCGTTGTAATCGTGGGCTCGAACGAGCTGAGCCCACCGGCCCGCGCTGAAAACTGAGGTACTGCCATGTCACGTCGCCATAGCGCGAAGTACAAAATCGACCGTCGGGTCGGTGAAAACATCTGGGGCCGCCCCAAGTCTCCCTTCAACAAGCGCGCCTACAAGCCTGGCCAGCACGGCCAGAACCGCCGCAACAAGGTCTCTGACTTTGGCATGCAGCTGATGGCGAAGCAGAAGCTGAAGGGCTATTACGGCGACATCACCGAGAAGCAGTTCTCGAAAATCTACGAAGACGCTGCCAGGATGAAGGGCAACTCGGCCGAGAACCTGATCGGCATCCTCGAGTCGCGCCTCGACACCATCGTTTACCGCGCCAAGTTCGTCCCGACGATCTTTGCCGCCCGCCAGTTCGTCAACCACGGCCACGTCACCGTGAACGGCAAACGCTGCAATATCGGCTCCGCACGCCTGAAGCCGGGTGACATTGTCCAGGTTCGCGAGAAGTCGCGCAACCTCGCCCTCGTCCTCGAAGCCCTCGGCAGCGGCGAGCGCGACATCCCGGATTACGTGGAAGTCGACCCCAAAGCGATGACCGCGCAGTTCAAGCGCATTCCGGTTCTCTCGGATGTGCCCTACCCGGTGAAGATGGAACCGGCTCAGGTGGTCGAGTTCTACTCCTCCTAAACCATCTGAATTCCTTGAAGTTTCGGGAAGGCCGCGCCAGACTGGTGCGGCCTTTTCATTTCAGGATACCGCGCCATGGCCATTCCCTCGATCGCCGCCGTCCGCAAGGCGCTCGTCGCGCCGCCCGGCAAGCCCTTCGATCTGTCGAAGCGGGACACGTCCGGCCGGGACGTCTTCGCCGACAAGGCCGAGGCGGAGACGAGCCTCAAGAAGGACGCAGCGGTCATCAACGAGCTGAAGGACATGCTCTATGCCGAAGGCCGCCGCTCGCTCCTCGTGATCCTCCAGGGCATGGACACGGCCGGCAAGTCCGGCACGATCAAGTCTGTCTTCTCGGAGACGACGCCGCTCGGCATGGAAGTAAAAGCCTTCAAGGCGCCCAGTAGCGAGGAGCTTGCCCGCGACTATCTCTGGCGCGTCCACAATGCGGTACCACGCCGGGGGCATGTCGGGATCTTTGACCGGTCGCACTACGAAGACGTGCTCGTCGTGCGCGTGCGTCAGTTCGCACCGCTGGAGGAAGTCGAGAAGCGCTACGAGCAGATCAACGCCTTCGAGAAACACCTCAGCGAGAACGGCACGACAGTGCTGAAGTTCATGCTCAATATCGGGTATGAGGAGCAGGGTATCCGGCTAAAGGAACGCCTTGAGGAGACCCACAAGCTCTGGAAGTTCAACCCGGTTGATCTGGATGATCGCTCGCGCTGGGCGGAATTCATGCAGGCCTATGAACTCGCGATTCACCGCTGCTCGACCCGTCATGCGCCCTGGCACATCGTGCCCTCTGACAGCCGGACGCGCCGCAACGCCGCGATTGCCCGCTTGGTCCGCGGCGCTCTGGAAGGCATGGACCTTAAATGGAAAGACCCGGGCCTGAAGCCCGAGTCCTTTGATTTTGGCTGAGGCCGGGAGGCGCCGTTCAGCTCTTGAATGCGACCGAACCGCCGCTGGACTTCGAAGCGTCCTGCGACTTCGGCGCGCCGCGGAACGTCACGTCGCCGCCGCTTGAGGCCGAGCCCTTGGCGCTCTCGGAGGCGTAAAGGTCAACTTGTCCGCCGCTCGATGCCTTGCCGGTGGCCGTGGCACAACGCAGTTCGTTGCCATCGATCTCAGCGCCTGAAGACGCTTCGGCGATGATCCCCTTGCAAGCGCCGGAGAGGTCAATGCTGCCACCGGAGGAGGCGTTAACATTGAAAGACCCCGCAGCGGCAGACACAAGGCTGATGTCGCCGGCGGAGGAGGCGTTCAATGTGTTCTCGCCGGCGCCTGTGACCTGGGCATCGACTTCGCCGCTGGAGGAGGCATCGATCGATACCGAAACCGCCTTGAGGGTGCGTGCATTGATTTCGCCTGACGACGATGCCTTGAGCGAGGCGGCGCGCGCCGTCCCTCCAAGGGTCATCTCGGCGCTGGACGAGGCGCCGGCGTCAAAGGCGTCGGAATCGATGGACTGCGCCGTGAAGCGCGACGACTGCGAGGCCTTCACGCCTTCAAGGTCGGGACCGGTAACCGTCACGTTGTAGACCGGCTTCTTCTTGCCGTTGACCTTGATGGTCTTGCCGTCGTCAGAGACGCTGACAGAGCGGTTCCAAAAGAACCAGCCGCCCTTGGAGGTGAGGCTGACACGCGACACGATCAGCGTTTCGCCGTCATTGCTGATCTTGGCATCGGAATAGTCGCCATCGCTGGATTCGACCACGACGCGCGTATTCGGGCCGGCCTTGTAGACGACGTTCATGGCGCCATCGACGTCGATGCGGGTGAAGGGTTTGGCCTCGAAAGCCTTGCCTTCGGCGAGCGCGCCAGGGCCGGCCAGAAGGGCAATGCTGGCGAGGGCGGTCAGGGCTTTTTTCATCTTGGGTGTCCTCTCAAGGGCGATGACACTGTATTGGATATCGAAATACGATATGTCAATCGTTGTTTTTCGATAAACTTGAAAATGCTGATCAAACAGGGCTCTTGGCCCGGTTCTGGCGGCGCAGGACCATCGGCGGCTGGCCATAGGCGCGGATGAAGGCAACCCGCATCCGCTCCGGATCACCAAAGCCCGTCTCGGCGGCGATCTGCTGGAGCGAAAGCCTGGTTGTCTCCACGCTCTGGCGCGCCGCTTCCAGGCGGAGCTTCTCGACGAAGCGCGCAGGCGTCGCGCCGGTTTCGTTGCGAAAGACGCGGGCGAAGTTGCGCGGGCTCATGGCAGCGCGGGCGGCGAGCGTGTCGACATCCAGCGGGAGGGCAAGATTCGTCCGTACCCAGCCGATCAGCTCATCGAACCGGCCTGAGGCGAGGCGCATGTCCTGCATCACGGAGAACTGGGATTGGCCGCCGGCGCGGCGCTGGTGGACGACGAGTTCGCGCGCGGCGCGGCGGGCGACGTCTTCGCCGAGATCGTCCTCGACCAGTGCGAGCGCGAGGTCGATGCCGGCCGTGATTCCGGCGGAGGTCCAGAACTTGCCGTCGCGCACATAGATGCGGTCCGCGAGGAGGCGCGTGCCGGGGAAGGCGCGCTCGAACTTGGCAGAGCGGCGCCAGTGGGTCGTGGCGCTCCGCCCTTCGAGCAGGCCGGCGGCGGCGAGCAGGAAGGCGCCGGAGCAGACCGAACAGGTGCGGCGCGTGCGGGTGGAGAGGTCGCGGATCGCGGAGAGCAAGAGTTCGTCGGTGTACGCTTCACGCGTGCCGTCGCCGCCGGAGACGATAAGTGTGTCCAGCTTCAGCCTTGGAGGCAAGGCATCGGACATCATCGAGACGCCGCAGGAGGCACGCACGGGCCCGCCACACAGCGAGTAGATGGTCAGCCGGTAAGGAGACGGCGACAGGCCGCGCGCAGGCATTTCGAAGACACCGATGGGGCCTGCGGCATCGAGCAGCTGGAAGCCATCGAAGATCAGGACGCCGATACTGCGCGAAGCTGATTTGGCGGAAACCATGGGAACTATGTCCTTTCTGCCAAATCGCTTCTAGGGCAGAAATGCGGGGCCAGCAAGGAGCCTGACATGAGCCAGCCCGCCTTTACGACGGTTTTCGCGATCTATCCAAACCTGACCCAGCTCGACTTTACCGGCCCGCACCAGGTGCTCTGCCGCCTGCCGGGCGCCGCGACGATTGTCGCCAGCCGTGATGGCGGCGAGATTGAAGCTGAAGGCGGCCTGGTGATCGGTCGCACCCGGAAGCTCGCTGATATCGAGCGCTGCGACCTGATCTGCGTGCCCGGCGGCATGAACGCGACCGAGACCGCGCTGGACGAGACCTTCGTCAACGAAGTGCGCCGCCTTGCGCTGGGCGCAAAATACATCACGTCCGTCTGCACCGGCTCGCTGATCCTTGGCGCGGCAGGCCTGTTGCAGGGCAAGCGCGCGGCGTGCCACTGGGCCTGGCGCAGCTTGCTTACGGAATTCGGAGCCATTCCCGACGAGGCGCGGGTCGTCCGTGACGGGAACATCTTCACTGGCGGCGGCGTGACGGCGGGCATCGACTTCGCCTTCACGATGATGACGGAGATTGCTGGCGAAGGCTATGCCAAGGCGCTGACGCTCGGCCTCGAATACGCGCCTGCGCCGCCTTATGGCTGCGGGCGTCCTGAACTCGCCGACCATGACACGCTGAGCCGAGTCGCCGGCAACATGGACAAGGTTATGGCAAAGCGCGTCGCCGAAGCGCAGGAAGCCGGGGCACGGCTGAGACGTTAGCCGGCCTTCGTTGGTTTCCCAGCGCAGCTGCCTCGGACGGGTCAACCCGAGCGAAGGGCAGGGACGAGAGAGGGCTGACCTGGTTCGGTGTGGCCCGTCCTTTGGCGCCGCTCAGGTTGAGTGTTGCTCGGCCTGGATCAGGCGGTTTCGCCGTAAAGGTCATAGTCGTCTGCACCGGTGATCTTGGTGCGGACGATATCCCCGGATTTCAGCGGTTTCTTCGCGGTCACATAAACTACGGCATCGACTTCCGGCGCGTCAGCCTTGGAGCGGCCGATCCAGCCGCCCGGGGACTGGTCGTCTTCGCCGTCGATGATGACATCCAGCTTCTTGCCGACCTGCATGGCAGCGCGCGCCGCGGAGACTTCAGCCTGCGCCGCCATGAAGCGGTGCCAGCGGTCTTCCTTTACGTCTTCCGGCACGTGGTTTTCCAGTTTGCCGCTTTCGGCATGAACGACGTTCTCGTAGCGGAAGCAACCGGCACGGTCGATCTTCGCTTCGCGGATGAAGTCGAGCAGGATCTGGAAGTCTTCTTCGGTCTCGCCGGGGAAGCCGACGATGAATGTGGAGCGGATTGCAAGGTCCGGCACATCGGCGCGCCATTTCGCAATGCGGGCAAGCACCTTGTCCTGGTTGCCGGGTCGCTTCATCGCCTTCAGCACCGGTGCGGAGGCGTGCTGAAATGGAATGTCCAGGTAAGGTGTGATCAGACCTTCGGCCATCAGCGGAATGATGTTGTCAACGTGCGGGTACGGATAAACGTAATGCATCCGCGTCCACACCCCGAGACTGCCGAGGCCCTTGGCGAGATCGAGGAAGCGGGTTTCGTATTCTGTACCGCGCCAGATTTCCGGCTTGTACTTCACGTCAAGGCCGTAGGCGGAGGTATCCTGGCTGATGACGAGGAGTTCCTTGACGCCGGCAGCGACGAGCTTTTCCGCTTCCGTCAGCACATGATGGATAGGGCGGGAGGCTAGGTCGCCGCGCAGTTTCGGGATGATGCAGAAGGAGCAGCGGTTGTTGCAGCCTTCGGAAATCTTGAGGTAGGCGTAATGGCGCGGCGTGAGGCGCAGGCCGCTTTCCGGCACGAGATCGAGGTGCGGATTGTGCGGGGGCGTCAGGTGGGTGTGCACCGCCTCCATCACCGCTTCATACTGGTGCGGGCCGGTGACCGCGAGGACCTTCGGATGTGCGCGCTGAATTACGTCCGGCTCGGCGCCGAGACAGCCTGTTACAATTACCTTGCCGTTTGCCTCGATCGCCTCGCCGATGGCCGCGAGGCTTTCATCGCGGGCGGAGTCAAGGAAGCCGCAGGTGTTTACCAGTACAAGGTCAGCACCCGAATAATCCGGGGCGATCTGGTAGCCCTCCGCGCGCAGGCGCGTGATGATACGTTCTGAGTCCACCAGCGCCTTCGGGCAACCGAGTGAGACGATGCCGACTTTCGGCGTCTTAGCGCCCTTGATCGGGGCGGGGGCGAGGGGCGTGATGGTCATGCGCGCCCTGCTACTCTGAAACAGGGGCGGAGAAAAGCCGCCGCCTGATTCTGGCCGGGTTCTGAACTGTCAGGGCTTACGGCCGAGACGGTTGACAATGTCCGCTGCGCGGGCATTCATCAGGCTCGCCATGTCGGTGGGGCTTTGGGACTTGGTCGTATCCGGCAGAACACGGATCAGGTGCTGCGCCGTGCCGAGGAGGTTTCCCATCTTGTCCTTGAAATTCGCGAAGATGGTGGCGGTGCCTTCCGAGGACAGGGTGACGCTGGCACGGGCAGAGCCGCCCGGGGAGATGTTGACCGGCATCATCCAGCCCATCTCGGCATTTGAGACGGAGAACTCGACTTGTTCGGCCTCACCGCTGCCCTGCGCGTAGACTTCGGTCACTGTGCCGAGGAGCGCTTCGGTAACACCGCTGAGGATGCCGCCCATGCCGAGGCGTGGGCCGGTCTGGGCCGGGTGATTGGACGGTGCGGCGGTGACGCGGATGATGTGCTGCGCGGCGGCTTTGATATTGCCGAGGGCGTCCTTGAAGTTGGCGAAGATGGTGGCGGTCCCCTCAGAGGTGAGCTTCACGCTGGCGCTGGTGGAGCCGCCCGGAGAGATCGTCACCGGCATCATCCAGCCCATTTCGGCATTGGAGGCGGAAAACTCCACCTGCTCCACGCCGTCACCGGCTTGCGCGATAACATCGGTGATAGTGCCGAGGACGGCTTCCGAGATGCCGCTGAGGGAGCCGCCGAAGCCGTAGCGGGAGGGTGGGGCGGCGGCGCGTCTCGCGGGGGCCGGCGTCACGCGGATCATGTGCTCGACCTGCGCGGCAATGTTGCCGACCTTGTCGGTGAACTTCGCGAAGATTGTCGCGGTGCCTTCGGTCGTCAGCTTGACGGTGGTGCTGGCCGAGCCGCCTGGGGTGATCGGCACCGGCATCATCCAGCCCATTTCGGCGTTCGAGGCGGAGAACTCGACCTGTTCGGCCCCGTGACCGCCCCGGGCGTACACTTCGGCGACCGTGCCGAGCACGGCTTCGGTGATCGCTGTGAGGCTACCGCCATAGGAGCCGTTAGTGGTAACTGTGGTCCGGTCAGCCATTTGCAAACTCCTCTGCCTTGAAGACAGAGGCGCAGTTTTCCGGAGAACCGGATCAGGGGGGCCGGACGAATTTCGGCCCGACAGCCGGCGAGCGGCCTATTCGGCCAGTTCGATGCCCTTCTCGGCGAGTAGGTCTTTCAACTCGCCGTTCTCGAACATCTCTTTGACGATGTCGCAGCCGCCGATGAATTCGCCCTTCACGTAAAGCTGGGGAATGGTGGGCCAGTTGGTGTACTGCTTGATGCCGTCGCGCACGGCGGCGTTCTCGAGCACGTTGGTGGAGACGTATTCGACGCCCAGATAGTCAAGGATCTGCACCACGGTGGACGAGAACCCGCACTGCGGGAAGGTCGGCGTGCCCTTCATGAACAGGACAACGTCATTGCTTTTGACGGCCTTGTCGATGGCGTCGAGGGTGGCCTGGTCAGTCATGGCAGATCTCCGGATTTGCCTGTCATGTGAGATGGGCGCCGGGCGGCGTCAAGGTTTGGACGCCGCCCGGGCCGCATTTACCATCCGCAGGTCTGACCTGCGTTCTGCTCTTTGAGGTAGCCCATCAGCGGGTCGAAATACTCAATGATGGCGCTGCCATCCATTTCGCGGGTGCCGGTGAACTTTTCCAGCGTATCCGGCCAGGGCTGCGAGTTGCCGGCTTTCAGCATCTCGTTGAATCGGGCGCCGACTTCCTTGTTCCCGTAGATCGAGCAGCGGTGCAGCGGGCCTTCCCAGCCGGCCTGCTCACAGGCGGCCTTGTGGAACTGGAACTGCATGATGAAGCTGAGGAAGTAGCGCAGGTAAGGCGTGTTGCCGGGGATGTGGTACTTGGCGCCCGGATCGAACGCGTCGGCCGGACGGGGCCCGGGTGGCACGATGCCCTGGTTTTTCAGGCGCAGCTCCCACCAAGAGCTGTTGTAATTCTCCGGCGGCGTCTCGCCGGCGAGAACGCCCCAGCGCCAGCTGTCGACCGTAATCGCAAAGGGCAGGAAGGCGATCTTGTCGAGCGCGGTCTGCATCAGAAGGGCGGTGTCGGCATCCGGGCCCGGCATGTCGGCATCGGTGATCAGGCCGATCTGCTTCAGGTATTCCGGCGTGATCGACAGAGCGACGAAATCGCCGATCGCTTCATGAAAGCCGTCATGGGCGCCGTTCTTGAACAGGAAGTCCTGATCCTTGTAGGCGCGCTGGTAGTAGTTGTGTCCAAGCTCATGATGGACGGTGTTGAAGTCCTCCGAGTTTACCTCGGTGCACATCTTGATGCGGACATCCTCTTCGTCATCGAGGTTCCAGGCGGAGGCGTGGCACTGCACTTCCTTACCTTCCGGGCGCACGATCATCGAGCGCTCCCAGAAGGTCTGGGGCAGCGGGTCGAGGCCGAGGGAGACGAAGAAGGCTTCCGCCGTCTCCACCATCTTGATCGGAGTATAGCCCTGCTGCACGAGGCGTTCCGTCAGGTCATATTTCAGCGGCGCTGTGGGCGGCTGGACGACATCGTAGATGTTCGACCATTGCTGGGCCCACATGTTCCCGAGCAGGTCTGCCCGGATCGGGCCGGTGGCGGGCTGGATGGCGTCGCCGTACTTCTGGTTCAGCTTGGTGCGCGTGTAGCAATGGAGCTCTTTGTAAAGCGGCTCCACCTGGCCCCAGAGACGGGCGACCTCGGCCTCCATGTCTTCGGGCGGCATGTCGTAGCCGGACAGCCACATCTGATCGAGGCTGGGATAACCGAGTTCGCGCGCGCCTTCATTGGCGAGCGAGACCATCGCGGCGTAGTTGTCTTTCATCGGCGGTGAGACGGTATGCCAGCCTTCCCAGACAGCCTGGGTAACCGCAGGGTTGCGCGAGGTCTCGATGATCGTGGAGGCCTCGTCGAGCGTGATCATCTTGCCCTGATACTCGAACTTTCCGGTGCCATAGGCCGCATCAAGGTCGGTGGTCAGTTTCGAGAGTTCCTCTGCGGCCCCTTCGCGCGACGGGGCTGGGATGGTGATGCCGCTGCGAAGGATACGCATTTTACGGGCAAGGTCCGGCGGCAGTATGGTGATGTCGAACTGCTTGGACTCATTGGCAAGCGAGATGACAAGCTTGGTCGCTTTCGCACCGGCATCAGCGGCGGCGGCGTTGGTCTCCGGCGTGATGTTGGTCGCCTGGTTCCAGAAGGCCTGTGCGGCCTCCTTGTTCATGGCGGCCATTTCGGTCTCAGCCCGGCCAAGAAAAACGCGGGCGGCGATGGCCGCTTCTTCCGCCGCCACCGCCGCCGGATCGGCGCGGTCCTGATGCGGGCTGCAGGATACAAGCAGAAGGCCGAGCGCAGCGGCGCTGACCGTTTTCAACAGTCTGGACATGGATTCTCCCTCCCAGGGGTTTGTCTCAGCAGACAGCGAACCGTCCGCCGCGTCAATCTGGAGAAGTCTTATGGCGCCCGCGTCTTCAGCGCGAGGGCATGCAGAGCGCCGCCCATGTGGCCCTGCAGGGCATCATAGACCAGCTGGTGCTGGCGCACCCGGGGCAGGCCTGCGAACCGGGCGCTGACAATCTCGGCCTGCCAGTGGTCATTGTCCCCGGCAAGGTCCGTCAGGGTGATCTCGGCGTCGGGGAAGCCTTCCTGAAGGTATTTCAGCAGCGTATCGTAGCTCATCGCCATGGCTAGTCTCCGGCCTCACGGTGGGGTGACTAGGCACATGCGGCGGCGCGGCCTATGGGTCAAGCATGCGCAGGCAAGAAGGCGGCGGGATGCACCGGATACACTGGAAAAAGGACATGGCCATCGGCCTGTTCGCAATGCTGGCCCTGGTGGTCGGTGTGTGGCTTTTCTGGCCCAAAGAGGCCGAACGACTGCCCGGCGTGACCTATGAGGCCATCCATGTCGATCCGGGCCCCATGCTTCACCTGGCCGAAGTGCTTTCGTCCGACGCTCTCGAAGGTCGGGGGGCGACGATGCCGGGCAATGACGCGGCGCGCGGGTTCATCCGCAAGCGGTTCGAGGATGCCGGCGTCGAGCCGTTCCTGCCGGGCGGGTGGGAACAGTCTTTCACCATCCTGCCGAAGAAGCCCGAAGAAACCGCAGGAACCGGCGTGAACCTCGTCGGCTGGGTGCCGGGCGATACGCCGAGGCAAGGGCCGGTCATTCTGGTGACGGCGCATTTCGACCATCTCGGCATCAGGGACGGCGAAATCTACAATGGGGCGGATGACAACGCCTCCGGTGCCGCGATGCTCACGGCGCTGGCGGAGTACTTCGTCAAGCGCCGTCCAAAGCATGACATCCTCTTTGTCGCACTCGATGCCGAGGAGATCGGCCTTCTGGGCGCCCGCGCGCTGGCTTTTGATCCCGAGGTGCCGATGGACCGCGTCGCGCTCAACATCAACCTCGACATGGTTGGCCGTTCCGAAGTCGGCGAACTCTATGCGGCTGGCACGTATCACACGCCTGCGCTGTCAGAGCTGGTCACCGAGATTGCGAAGAGTTCACCCGTTACCCTGTTGCAGGGCCATGACCGGCCGGAGGAGGGCCCGAATGACTGGACGCTCCAGTCCGATCATGGCGTGTTCCATCAAGCGGGTATCCCGTTCCTGTACTTCGGCGTCGAGGATCATCCAGGCTATCACCACCCGTCAGACGATTTCGAAGCGTTGACGCTGGACTTCTATGTGCGAGCGGCTGACACGCTGGTGAGCATTATCAATGCGGCAGACGCAAGCCTGCCGGAAATCTTCGCAGCGCGCCGTGCGCCTGCGCCGCCCCCCTCTCAAACAGAAGGAACGCCTGAATGACCACTACGGTCTCCTATCTTCTCAAATCGTCCACCAACCAGACTCTCGGCGCCCTTAAGGGCATTCTCGCCAAAGGTGAGGCCTATGTCGGCGCCATCAAGTGCGAGGAAGCGGCCGTGCTTGCGCAGAGGCTCTATCCGGACATGTTCGCGCTGCCGCGGCAGGTACAGATTGCGTGCGACACGGCGGCGCGCGGCGCGGCGCGGCTCGCCGGCCTGGACATGCCGAGCTTTCCGGACACGGAACAAACCTTCGCGGAACTGATTGCGCGCTGCCAAAAGGCGATTGATTACGTGAACGCCATAGACGACGCAAAGATCGACGCGACCGCCAAGACGGTGCTGCAGATCCCGATGGGGCAGGCCACCATGCCGATGACCGGTGAGCAATACCTGCAGAGCTTCATCCTGACGAACCTGCACTTCCATGCAGCGATGGCCTATGGCCTCCTGCGGACGCAAGGCGTGCAGATCGGCAAACGAGACTATCTCGTGCCGGCAAAATAAAAATTTCGCAATGATCCGCCAGCGGATCAACATTTATGCGTGCGGCAGGCCGAAAGGCCTGCCGCAACTGCATTTACCGCACGCGGCCGATTGCGAGAGGTAGCCTGCACTGTGTTGATTGGGCAACAGGTGCCGCCCGCTGTCAGGGGGCTGCGGAACCATGCCCCGGCGCGCCCGTTCTCCGCTTGTCTCGCCCGAATGGCAGGCACTGATTTTCAGTAGCGTTCCTCAAAGGAGAACCCATGTTCCGATCCATCCTTCTCGCAACCGCTGCGGCGGGCCTTGCAACTGTTGCCTATGCGCAGGACTCCGGCCTCTATCTGGAAGGCGGCTACCAGTATCTCGACGTGAAACCGGACGGCGCTGAAAGCGGCGTTGACACCAACGGCATCGCGGCCCGCGCCGGCTGGACGTTCAACCCCAACTTCAGCATCGAAGCCGAACTCGCCACCGGCATCGAAGACGGCGATTTCGACTTCAACACCGATGAAGATGAATTCAACTTCGATGACAACAATGATGGCGACCTCAGCGATGTGATCGCCGCATCCGGCGATCTCGGGCTGAACTATCTTGTCGGTGCCTATGGCAAGGTAGCCCTTCCGCTCACTGAGCGCCTCGGCGCTTATGCGCGTGCGGGTTATGCCTATATCGACCTTGATGCCTCGCTGCAGACCCCCGGCGGCCTGGATATCAGTGTTGAGGATTCCGCAGACGGCCCGGCATTCGGCGCTGGCATGCAGTACGGCCTGACCGACAATCTCTACCTCAAGGGTGATTACACCTACTACTCGTTTGACAGCACCGACACGAGCGGTGTGATGCTCGGTATCGGGTTCAAGTACTGATCCGTACCCGGACTTGAGCCTGCAAAGGCGCCCTTTCCTGCTTGCGGGAAAGGGCGCTTTACGTTCAGGTATCAGAGATGACGAGGTAAAGTGAGCCGAAAAAGATTGGCTGGCTGCGCAACGTGCCGTGCCTGCGGTCCCATTCACCGTTGACAAGCGCGGCCTGCAAGGCGCCGATGTACTGGGCGGCGACCGTGGGCGCAACGAAGCTCCAGGCTGAGCAGGAGAGGCGCGCCTTTTCGTCCAGGAACATTTCCGGCCGGCCATAATAGGCTTCGTTGAAGCCGTCGCGGCAGTCGAGAGGGATTGGCACCGCCATGGATTCGGCAGGCCTGCCGAGACCGGCGCGTATTCTGTCGAACGTGGGATAGCGGCGGGCCTCTGCAGCCAGGACGGCCGGCGCATAGTCGTTCAGCCAGAAATCCTGCACCTGGGCGGGATCACAGGTGAGGATTACGACAGGTCCGCGGGCGACCCGGCGCATTTCAGCGAGACCTGCCTCGAGATCCGGCCACTGGTGGATGGTGAAGGTCGCCATCACGGCGTCGAACGATTTGTCGGCGAACGGAAGGCGTTCGGCGACGCCATCGATGGCTTCCGGAAGATCGGCGGGGCGCTGTGCGCGCATGGACGCTGAAGGCTCCAGCGCCGTGACAGCGCGGTCACGCGGCTCGTAGGATCCGGCGCCCGCGCCAACGTTCAGGACGGTATTCGAATCCCGGAGGGCGCCGCGGATCATAGCCTCGATGGCAGGCTCGGGTTGGCGGTAGGCAGAATAGTTGCGACCGATCTCGCCATAGTTGGCATCGCCCGCACTGCCGTCCGGTTTCCGCATCAAACCGCGTTCATGTAGCCCGGCATCCAGCCTTCGTGTGCGGCGCGCAGGTCGGCGAGCTTCACGGCAAACTCCGGTGCGGCCTTGCCCCAGCCGGTTTCCAGCACGACCGCGTCTCCGCCGAATACGCCGAGGCGGCCCGGCATGAAGCCCTTGGAATCCCATTTGCGCAGCTGCGCTTCGCTTACGGCGACCAGATAGAGCGCCGAGGCCTCACCGAACAGACAGGCTTCGTCGCGCTTGTCTTCCGGTTCGCGGTTGCCGACGAGGCGCACGCCGATGCCGGACGCGAGCGCCATCTCGGCTGCGGCGCAGGCGATGCCGCCGTCGCTGCAGTCATGGACCGCATTGACGAGTCCGGCATTGATCAGGCTGCGGATAAAGCCGCCATTCTTCTTTTCGGCTTCGAGGTCGACGGGGGGCGGCGGGCCGAGGTCTTCGCCTTTGAGGCCGAGCCAGGTGCGCGCATACAGCGACGCACCGAGATGCCCGGGCGCTTCGCCGAGCAGGACCAGCGCGTCGCCGTCCTGCGCGCCTTTCAGCGTCGCGGTTTTCGAGAGGTCATCGATCAGTCCGACGCCGCCGACCACGGGCGTTGGCGGGATCGCCTTGCCGTCAGTTTCGTTATACAGCGACACGTTGCCGGAGACGACCGGGAAATCGAGCGCGCGGCAGGCCTCGGCCATGCCTTCGATGGACTTCACGATATAGCCCATTGTCGCGGGCTTTTCCGGGTTGCCGAAGTTCAGGTTGTCTGTGATGGCGATCGGCAATGCGCCAACGGCGGAGAGGTTTCGGTAGGCCTCGGCGACGACCTGCTTGCCGCCTTCATAGGGGTCGGCAGCTACGTAGTGCGGGTTGCAGTCCGAGCAGATGGCGAGGGCTTTGTTCGTGCCGTGCACGCGCACTATGGCCGCATCGCCGCCGGATTGCGAAGAGTCCAGGGTGTCGCCCATCACGTGCCGGTCATACTGCTCCCAGACCCAGCGCTTGGAAGCCATGTCAGGCGTCGACATCAGCTTTACCAGCACGGCGCCGTAATCCTTCGGTTCCGGATACTTGGTGATGTCGAAGTCGGGGCGCTTCTTGGGCTCCGTCCACGGACGGTCATAGTTCGGCGCGTCCTCGCCGAGTGGGGCGACAGGGATGTCGCAGACGACCTGGCCGAACTGCTTGAGCACGAGTCGGCCCGTGGTTGTCGTCACGCCGATCACTTCGGCGTCGAGGTCCCATTTGTCGAAGATCTTCTTGGCCACGCCTTCTTTACCAGGCTTGAGGATCATCAGCATGCGTTCCTGGCTCTCGGACAGCATGATTTCATAGGCGGTCATACCGGTCTCGCGCTGGGGCACGGCGTCGAGATTCATCTCGATACCGACGCCGCCCTTGTCGGCCATCTCGACCGAAGACGACGTGAGGCCAGCGGCGCCCATGTCCTGGATGGACTGGATCGCATCAGTCGCCATCAGTTCCAGGCATGCCTCGATCAGCAGCTTTTCCGTGAACGGATCCCCGACCTGAACGGTCGGACGGTTGTCCTCCTCGCCTTCGGTGAACTCGGCCGAGGCCATTGTGGCGCCATGAATGCCGTCGCGGCCTGTCTTGGAGCCGACATAGAGGATCGGCAGGCCGGGCAGGGCGCCGCGCGCATAAAAGATCTTGTCCTGGTCTGCGAGGCCGACGGCCATCGCATTGACGAGGATGTTTCCGTTATAACCTTCGTCGAACTGGGTCTCGCCCGCCACGGTTGGCACGCCGACGCAGTTGCCATAGCCGCCAATGCCGGCGACGACGCCGGACACGAGCTGGCGCGTCTTCGGATGGCTGGGGTCGCCGAAACGCAGCGCGTTGACCAACGCCACGGGCCGGGCGCCCATTGTGAACACGTCGCGCAGGATGCCGCCCACACCGGTCGCCGCGCCCTGATAGGGCTCGATATAAGAAGGGTGGTTGTGGCTCTCCATCTTGAAGATCGCAGCCTGGCCGTCGCCAATGTCTATGACGCCAGCATTCTCGCCCGGCCCCTGGATCACACGTGCACCCTTGGTCGGGAACTTCGCGAGGTGGCGGCGGGACGACTTGTAGGAGCAGTGCTCAGACCACATCACCGAATAGATGCCGAGTTCGACAAGGTTTGGTTTGCGGCCGAGGCGTGAGACCAGCCGCTCCCACTCGTCGGCCTTGATGCCATGTTCGACTCCGGCAGCAGCGTCCTGCTCGGCGGTAAGGTGGGCGAGAATGGTCTGTTTGTCGGTCATCGCTGCGCTTTAGCCGCTCTTTCCGCGAGTCGAAAGGGGAGAGTGCGCCCCCAGCCAACTTGGGCTTCGCAGGGGCCATTCTACGGCGCGTGCAACCGCAGGTGCAGGCCGGCGTCGGCCTGTTGTGCAATCCGCTGCACAGGAGCCCATCGACGCCTCATCTCACCCTCGCACTGCTGCTCGCCGAGCCTATGGCTTACGGGGGCACTGAAGCCCCTTGCAACCCGGTGCCTTGGGCCCCGGCCCAGCAAGCCGCCGCCAGAACAGCTAAACGGCAAGTGATCCGGCAGCCGCGCCCTTCCTATCTCAAGAAACAGCCGCCTCGACGGCGGCGCGGTGTTTCGCCTTCGCCGCGTCCGGCAGGAAGCTCGCGGTGAAGCTGTTGCGGGCGAGCTGTATCACCTGAGCGTCCGAGAGACCGAGGGCGTCTGCTGCTTTCTCGTAATTGCGTCCGATATAACCGCCAAAATAGGCAGGATCATCGGAGTTCACCGTAACCATCAAGCCCGCCTCAAGCTGCGCCTTCACGGGGCTGTCCTTCAAGTCCTTGATCACGCACAGAGACAGGTTTGACAGCGGGCAATTGGTCAGCGGTGTCTGCGTGTCCTTGAGGATCTGAATGAGGGCGGCGTCTTCCATCGAACGGTTGCCATGGTCGATGCGGTCGACGCCGATTTCGATCAGCGCCTGGCGGACGTATTCCGGGGGGCCTTCCTCGCCGGCGTGCATGCACAGCTTGAAGCCTATGTCGCGGCAGCGCTTGTAGAGCCGCTCAAACTTCAACGGCGGGTGGCCCATCTCTGAGGAGTCGAGGCCGACGCCGACGAACCTGTCATGCCAGCCGTCGGATTCCCTGAGCAGTGCGAAGCCGTCTTCTTCTGACAGGTGGCGCAGAAAGCTCATGATCAGGTAACTGGTGACGCCCAGTTCTTTTTCTCCGCGCTTCAGCGCCGCCAAGATACCCTCTGTCACCACGCCGAACGGGACGCCGCGCCCGGTGTGCGCCTGCGGGTCGAAGAACATCTCGACGTGGCGCACGTTATCCGAAGCGGCGCGCTGCAGGTAGGCCCAGGTGAGGTCGTGGAAGTCTTCTTCCGTGCGCAGCACCTGCATGCCCTCATAATAGAGATCCAGGAATTCCTGCAGGTTCGAGAAGTTATAGGCGGCCTTCGCCTCGGCGAGCGTCTTGAAGCGCAGGTCGATCCTGTTGCGTGCGGCGAGCTGCATCATCAGCTCGGGCTCGAAGCTGCCTTCGATATGAAGATGGAGTTCGGCCTTGGGCAGGCGGTGGATGAGGTCTGTGTGGGTCATGACTCAAGGCGTAACCGAAGGCTCGGTGAGCGTCCAGAACGGCCTTACTCGGGTGTGCTCGTCTGCACGGATTTCAGGTAGGCGACGAGACCAGCGGCGTCGATTTGTTCAAACTGCCAGTCAGGCATATCCGGGTGATCGCTGATCGTGCCGGCCGCAAAACGCGCATCCAGCGTGTCGAGGTCAATGGTCCGGTTCAGCAGGCGAAGCGCAGGCGCGTCCGGATGCGGACTTTCATCCGCCGCGCCGATCGCGTGGCAGCCGGCGCACGCGGTTTCAGCAATGGCCTGACCCCGGCCGACGCGTTCGTCCTGTTCGGAGATAATGATGTCTTCGGCAGTTTGAGGCGTCTCGAGCGGAGCTGCAGGTTCGGGCGGGGCGCTGTCGGAAACTCTGGAGCAGGCGGGCAGCACGAGCGCCGCAAGTAGGAAGAGGAGGGCAGGGGCCTGATTGTTCACGCCGCTGCCATGAGGCTGTCAAACAGGCGAACGCCGTCGCTGCCGCACTCGGCGCCGCCCATGGCGCGTTCGGGGTGGGGCATCATGCCGAGCACGCGGCCGTTCTCAGAAAGGACGCCCGCGATATCGCGTGCAGCGCCGTTCGGATTTTCGCCCCGCGCATAGCGGAAGGCGACGCGGCCATCGCCTTCGAGCCGGTCGAGCATGGCGCCGTCAGCGTAGTAGTTGCCCTCGGCATGGGCAATTGGAATGATGATTTCGCTGCCACCGGTATACCCGCTGGTGAAGGCGGTGTTTGCCGTCTCTACTTTCAGCTTCTGCGGCTTGCAGACAAAGTGCAGCGAGGCATTGCGTACCAGGGCGCCTGGCAGGAGGCCGGTTTCGGTTAGGATCTGGAAGCCGTTGCAGACGCCAAGCACATAACCGCCGCGTTCGGCGTGCGCTTTCAGTTGCGAGATGATCGGCGAATTGCCGGCCATGGCACCGCATCGCAAGTAGTCGCCGTAGGAGAAGCCGCCGGGAACCATCACCAGGTCGGTGCCCTCCGGAATCACCCCGTCTTTGTGCCAGACCATGGCCGGCGCCTTGCCGGTGGCCTTGAGCAATGCGTCATGCGCATCACGGTCACAGTTCGAGCCCGGAAAGACAATCACAGCTGTTTTCATGGCCGCTCCTTAGCAGGGAGTCGCAGGCCTTGAAAACGGGGGAATGCGCCCGGGCGCACTGAGACATTTCCGCCACACCGGCGCCGGGATCAGCCTGTCCCCGTCTTGCCCTGCGACGGGCGCGGCCTCATTCTTTGACCATCAACAACCTTGCGGGAGACTGATTCAATGAAAAAATTCGTAGCTGCCTTGTTTGCCATTGCCCTGATCCCGGCAGTCACAGCCTGCAACACGATCGAAGGCATGGGCAAGGATGTGAAGGCCGGCGGCCAGGCTGTCGAAGAAACTGCTGCCGAAGTCAAAGAAGACATCACCAAGTAACTGGCGACTTCGCAGCGCACAGCCGGCGGGGTCCTCACAGGCCCCGCCGGTTCGCGTTTCAGGTCTTGCCCTGGAAGATGAACCAGGCGCCCAGCGCAATCAGGCCGAAGCCGATGGCATGGTTCCAGCCGAGAGGCTCCTTCAGGACCCAGACGGAGAAGCCCGCGAAAACAACCAGCGTGATGACTTCCTGGATCGTTTTGAGTTCGGCGGCCGAGTAAACCGAATGGCCCCAGCGGTTTGCTGGAACAGCAAGGCAATACTCAAAAAAGGCGATGCCCCAGCTGACGAAAATCACCAGCAACAGGGGCGCCGCCTTGAACTTCAGGTGGCCATACCAGGCCAGCGTCATGAACAGGTTGGAGATCGACAGAAGGACGATTGGCAGAATGTACGGGGGCATCCGGTCTCCGGGAAAGGCTGGCGCTTGACCTGGGGCGAGTCGGTTGGACGTCGTGACCCCCGGCAAGCGTATTTCGGCCAGGCGCGCCGTCAAAGGAGATTAGAATGATCAGGAAGATGAAATCTGCCGGCCCGGCGATTGCCGCACTCGTTGTGCTGGCCGGCTGCCATACCATTGCCGGGATTGGCAAAGACCTGCAGGCTGGCGGCGACGCGATCAGTCAGGCCTCGCGAGACGTCCGAAGCGAGTTGGCCGGTGACACCCCGGTTGCGCGCGCGTCAAACGACTAGGCTGGCGCCTCAGTCTTCGAACGTCGCAATCACGGGCACATGGTCCGAGGGCTTCTCCAGCGCGCGGGCCTTTCGGAATACTTCGATGGCTTTCAACCTGTCCGCCATCCGGGGGCAGGCGAGGATGTGGTCGATGCGGATGCCGTGATCCTTCTGGAAGGCGCCGGCCTGATAGTCCCAGAATGTGTATTGGTGGGCCCGTCCATCGCAGGCCTCGAAAGCTTCGGTCAGTCCGATATGTTTCAGGCGGCGGAAAGCGGCGCGCGTTTCCGGCAGGCCGAGGGCGTCCGTGTTCCAGACCGTGTCGTCCCAGCAGTCATCCGGCCCGGGAATGCAGTTAAAGTCGCCGCAGAGGACAAAGGGCTGTTCGGTGCGGAGCAGGCTGCGGGCCTGCAGTTCCAGGGCCTCCGACCATTCCAGCTTGTAGTCGTATTTCTCGCCCGGCGCCGGGTTGCCGTTCGGCACATAGAGGCCCGCTACCCGGACGGGGCGGGGGCTGAGGACCGTCGCTTCGATGTACCGGGCCTGATCGTCCTTGAGAGTCCTCATCTCCTTCGAGATGTCCTCCAGGGGGAATTTCGAAAGGATTGCGACCCCGTTATAGGTCTTCTGGCCGTGGACGGCGCAGTTCCACCCCTGTTCCTCGATCTCGAGATAGGGGAAAGCGCCGGTCTCGCACTTCAGTTCCTGTAGGCAAACGACGTCCGCCGCGATGCTGCCGAGAACGTCGAGCACGGTCGGCAACCGCGCCTTGATAGAGTTAACGTTCCAGGTCGCGATCCGCATGGCCTCCTCTTAACAGCTTCGCCCCATTGTTCCAGCCGGTCAGGGGGCCTATACTTGCCCAAATCATCAGGAGTTTCGTTCATGGCGCCCGGTTGGATGCAGATTTTGTTGGTCGCGGTTGTGGCCATCCTCCTGTTCGGGGGCCGCGGACGCATCTCCAATATCATGGGCGACATGGCCAAGGGCATCGGCGCCTTTCGCAAGGGCCTGAAGGATGAGGACGCCGCCAAGGAGGATCTCGTCAACATCACGCCGAAGAAGGACGAGACAAAGTCCTCTTCGTAAGTCACTGAACCGGAGGGCGCATCGCCATGCTGCCCGGCATCGGGTTTTCCGAGATCCTCGTACTTGGCCTTGCGGCGCTGATATTTGTCGGCCCGAAGGATCTTCCGATGCTGATGCGCAAACTCGGACAGTTCATCGGCAAGGGCCGGCGGATGGCGCGCGAATTCCAGTCAGCCTTTGAGGATATCGCCCGGCAGAGCGAACTCGACGAACTGAAAAAGGAAATCGAGGCGCTGAAGCGGTCAAACATGATGACCCAAGCGCAGGAAGACCTGGCCGCCGTGGAGGCCGACATCAACTCCGCGGTTATGCGCCAGTCCGGCGCGCCGTCCCAGCCGCCGCCCTCCGAGCCTCGACCGCCTGCACCGCAAGTCACCGGAGAGGACAAGGCGTGAATTATGTTCCCCCGTCCGACGAAAAGCCGGACATCACCGACGATGTGGAATCGAGCCGCGCGCCGCTGCTTGACCACCTCAACGAGTTGCGATCGCGGCTGATCAAGAGTCTCCTGGCGCTTTCGGTTGCAACGATCGGCTGTTTCTTCTTTGCCGAAGGTATCTACGACCTGCTGGTACGGCCCTTCGCGAGTGTGGCCGAAGAAATTCGCGGTTCGCAGCTCGAATTCATCTTCACCGCGCCAATGGAATACTTCTTCGCGCAACTACAACTGGCCATGTTTGCCGGCCTCTTCGTCGCGTTTCCCTTTATCGCCTGGCAGGTCTATGCCTTCGTAGCGCCCGGCCTCTACAAGTCCGAGCGCGGCGCTTTCTGGCCCTATCTGGTATTGGCGCCGGTCCTGTTCACTTTAGGCGCAGCGTTGGTTTATTTCCTGATGCTGCCGATGCTGGCGCGCTTCACGGTGTCTATGGAGCAAGTCGAGGCGGCCGGCACCACCATCCGGATGGTGCCACGGGTCGGCGACTATCTCTCCCTCGTCATGGCGCTGATGCTCGCCTTCGGGCTGTCGTTCCAGCTGCCGCTCGTCCTGACCCTGCTCGGCCGGATTGGCATCGTCTCGTCGCGTATGCTGGCGCGCGGACGCAGGTACGCCATCGTCGGCATTCTGGCTTTCTCAGCCGTCTTCACACCGCCGGACCCGATGTCCCAGATCCTGCTCGCTGTTCCGGTCTATCTGCTCTACGAAATCTCGATCTTTTGCGTCAAACTCAACGAAAAGCGCGTTGCAGCCGAGGACGCTGCCGCCGCCTCCGCGAATTGAGACGCGACGGCGCCTGCTGACGCCGGTTGCATTTTTCTTGCAGGTGTCGAAGGTGGGCGGCGGGTAATCAACCGACTCCCGAGAAGCGAGGAGCCTCCCGCGTGGCGCGCGTCAAAAGCGTTTTGCTGGTCGATTTCGACAACATCTACGGCGCGACCAGCGACGATGTGGTGAGCAGCCTGTCTAACTGGCTATTGTGGCTGGAGGATGGCGCCCTTTCGCACGGCCAGAAGCGGCGCAATTTCCTGCACAAGCGCGTCTACTGGAACCTGCAGTTCGACAAGTACCGGCCCGATTTTGAACGCGCAGGTTTCGAGGCGTTCAACTGCCGGGCACTGGCCAAGCGCAAGATCAGCGCGGGCAAGAGCTCCGCCGATATCGTGATCACGATGGACGCTGTCGAACTCGCGCTGCAGACGAAAAATCTCGACGAGATCATCGTGCTGACCACCGATTCCGATTTCGTGCCCGTGGTGAACCGCGTTCAGTCTCCCGGCCTGCGTGTGGTGACAGCCGGCAAAGAAACCGATCCGACCTACGAACTCTACAGCCAGCATGCCGACGCAGTGATCCATATCGCAGCCCTGAAGGCAGGCTTCACCTATCAGCGGGCGCCGCGCAAATGGTACCAGCTGCGCTCGCCGCCGCCGGTGATTGCGCCGCTGACCCTGCAACGCGAGCGCCAGTCCCCGCTGATGGGGCGCGTGCGCGCGGCCCTGACGACCGGAGAAAGCGTCCAGCCCGGCGTGGCGCCGGAACTGCAGCGCGCAGCTGAGATCGTTAAGGCGCTGGGAGAGCGGATGCCGGACCAGGTGCTGTCGAAGACCAAGATCGTCCGGGCGCTTACCGCGCTGACCGAATTCACACCCGCCTACGAGAACGGCATCCGCCCCTGGCTCGGCCACAAGAACTTCGCCGCCATGATGCGGCGGCTGGAGCAGATCCACCCGGCAATCCAGGTCAACAATCTCGGCAAAGGGCGGATCGAGGTGATCTACCGCGAGCCGGGCGCCGGCCCGCGCCTCATGCGGCCGGAACCACTCGGGGAGGGCCCAGTCCCCGTGAACGAAGACGAGGCCGCGCCCGGCCTGCCGGTGGGGCTTGGTTCACCCGCCTGAGTCTGGCCCGTCTGAGTGGACAGGAGGGGGCGGCGCGGATTAGAGCCTGTGCCAAGACTCCAGACCATCCAAGGCACTGATCCCCATGTTCGATATCCGCGCGATTCGCGAGACCCCTGACCTTTTCCGCAAGGCCTGGAACCGGCGCAAGCCCGGACTGGGGGACGCGACCGTCTCACGCATCCTCGAGCTGGATACAGCCTGGCGCGCCGCCACGACCGACAAGCAGGACGCCGAAAGCGCCCGCAACACGAACTCGAAACTGATCGGGCAGGCCAAGGCCAAGAAAGACGAGGCGGAAGCGGCGCGCCTGATGGCGCTGGTGGCTGACGCAAAGACGATCATCGAGGACGCCGGCAAGGCGGAAGACGGCGCGCGCAAGGCGCTCGACGACCTGCTGATGAGCCTGCCGAACCTGCCGCTGGACGAGGTTCCGGAAGGCGCAGACGAGCATGGCAACGTCGAGAAATCGCGCTGGGGAAAGCCGAACCTCATCAACAACCCCAAGGACCATGCGGACCTTGGTGAAGCGCTTAAAGTGCCGAGCGGCTTTTCCATGATGGACTTCGAAGCTGCAGCCCGCATGAGCGGCGCGCGCTTCGTGGCGCTGCGCGGTCAGCTCGCCCGGATGGAGCGCGCACTGGCGAACTTGATGCTGGATATTCAGACCACGGAGCATGGTTATCAGGAAACGAGTGTGCCGCTTCTGGTGCGCGATCAGGCGCTCGTGGGGACGGGGCAGCTGCCGAAGTTTGAAGAGGATTTGTTTCGCACGACGCTGGAGCATTTCCTCATCCCCACGTCCGAAGTCCCGCTCACCAATCTCGTGCGTGAGCAGATCCTCGAGGCGTCGCAGCTGCCGCTGCGCTTTACCGCGCATACGCCCTGCTTCCGCTCGGAAGCGGGCAGCGCGGGGCGCGATACGAAGGGCATGATCCGGCAGCACCAGTTCTACAAGGTCGAACTCGTTTCCATCGTCGCGGGCGAAGCCGAAGGGCTGGCCGAACTCGACCGGATGACGGCCTGCGCCGAGGAAGTGCTGAAGCGGCTTGAGCTGCCCTTCCGCCGCATGCTGCTCTGCACCGGCGACATGGGGGCAGGCGCGCGCAAGACCTATGACCTCGAAGTCTGGCTGCCCTCTCAGAACACCTACCGCGAAATCTCATCCTGCTCCTATTGCGGCGACTTCCAGGCCCGCCGAATGGACGCGCGCTTCCGCCCCGAACCTAAGGCGAAGACCGAGTTCGTCCACACGCTGAACGGCTCCGGCCTCGCCGTCGGCCGCACGCTGGTCGCGGTGCTGGAGAATTATCAGAACGCGGACGGCTCGATCCTGGTTCCGCAGGCACTTCGTCCTTACATGGGCGGCGTTGAGGTGATCCGGTGAGAATCCTCCTCACCAACGATGACGGTATCAATGCCCCCGGCCTGGCCGTGCTTGAGGAGATCGCCAAGCAGCTGTCGGACGACATTTGGATTGCCGCGCCCGAGGAGGAGCAATCCGGTAAGGGACGCGCGATTTCGCTGACCCAGCCCGTGCGTGTGCGGAAGGTCGGCGCCAAGGCATGGGCGATCGCGGGTACGCCTTCGGACGCCGTGTTGCTGGCTTGTAAAGACCTGATGCCGGAGCCGCCGGACCTTGTGCTCTCCGGCGTCAATCGAGGCCAGAACATCGCCGAGGATACGAGCTTTTCCGGCACCGTCGCCGCCGCCATGTTCGGAATGCAGATGGGTGTGCCGTCCATTGCGCTCAGCCAGGCGCAGAACTTCCGCGACCGCGGCTCACTGCCCTGGGAAACCGCCAAGGCCTGGGGCGCCCGCACGCTGCGCCCGCTCCTCGACATGGGCTGGCCGAAGGATGTGGTGATCAACGTCAACTTCCCGGATGTCGAGCCGGAGGACGTGCGCGGCGTCCAGATAACGCGGCAAGGCTTTCGCGACGAGACAATCATCCATACCGATCGCCGCGAAGACCTGCGCGGCAACGACTATTACTGGATCGGCTATCGGGGAAAACTTTCCAGGCCGGATGAAGGCACCGACCTGCGCGCCATTTACGAAGGCTTTGTGTCTGTCTCGCCGCTGCATGTGGACTTGACGCACGAGGCATTTCTGCGGACGCTGCAGACGTCATGGCCGGATTGATCGCTGACCCGTTTCGCGCGGCGCGTCTGCTGCTCCATCTCCGGCAGGAGGGCGTGACAGATGCGCGCGTCCTCACCGCCATGGAAACGATTGATCGGTCGGCTTTCGTTGACGATCCGGGCCTCGCGCCGCTCGCCTTCGAGGACTCGACGCTGCCCATCCCGTGCGGCCAGGTCATCCTCCGTCCGGCGATGACCGGTCAGCTGCTGCAAGCCCTCGCCTTGCCGGAAGATGGTTCGGCCCGTGTTCTGTTGGTCGGCTTTGGTGCGGGCTACATGACGGCGCTCGCAGCGAGCCTCTCCCGGCACGTGTATGCCATCGACCGCTACGCCCGGCTCGTGCGGGAGGGGCAGGTGCGGCTCGCGCGGCTGGGGATTGGCAACGTCATGCTCCGGCAGTCGGACGGGCTCGAAGGCTGGCCGGAGCAGGGGTTGTTTGACCGGATCGTGTTCGCCTGCGCCGTGCCGGAGGTGCCGGACCTCCTGTTCAGCCAGCTCGTTCAGGGCGGCCGGCTGACAGCGCCGGTGGCACGAGGGAACGAGCGGGCAATTGTTTCGGTTACCTTGGGCGGCGGGATCCTCAGAACGCCCTTTTTCCAGCAGGTTCCGGCCATCACGGAAGGTCGCGCCTCCGTGCTCTAAAGCCTGCAGGGGGCGTTTGCAAAGCCCGCCCCCCCTCGCTATACGCGAGACCACTTCCTACATATGGCTGGAATCAAGGAGAATGGGCATGCGGGACAAACTGGTTATGGCGGGCATTTCCGCCGCGCTGATGGCGGCTCCGGCGCTTGCCCAGGCCGCGCCTCCGGCTGCTGCCGGCCCCAGCCTGATCACCCAGCTCCTGTTTTTCCTGCCGCTGATCCTGATTTTCTATTTCCTGCTGATCCGCCCCCAGCAGCAGCGCGCCAAGAAGCACGCCGAAATGGTCGCAAACATAAAGCGCGGCGACACGATCGTCACATCGGGCGGCCTGATCGGCAAGGTCAACAAGGTCAACGACGCCGAACTGTCCGTGGACCTCGCGGAAAACGTGCGCGTACGCATCATCAAAGCGATGGTGATCGAAGTGCGCAACAAGGCCGAACCCGTCCCCGCCAACGACTGACGGCCCCGGCCGAACGTTGAGTCGGCCCATATCAGGATAGCGCTATGCTGCAGTTTCCGCCGTGGAAAGTCCTTCTTGTACTTGGCATCATCATCTGGGGAACGCTGATTGCGCTGCCGAGCGCCGTAAACATGTCGGGGGCGCCCTCGTGGCTTCCCAAGAAGCCGGTAAACCTTGGGCTCGACTTGCGCGGCGGGGTCTACCTCGAAATGGAAATTCGGCCCGAGGAAGTCATACAGGGCCGGCTGGATGTGTTTGCGCGCGATGTGCGCAGCGCGCTGCAACGCACAGATTCTGCGCCGCTGATTCCGCACGAGATCGAGATCACCGGCCGGCGGATGGCGGTGAAGCTGATGAAGCCGGAAGCCGACGGTAGTTATCCGGCCGCCGCCGCCATCGCGCGGATTGAACGCGTCAACGGACCGCTGGAGGGCGGGCTCGCCGGGGGCAAGACGTATCTGGTCTCCCAGACGAGCCCCGATACCATTACTATCACCGTCCCCGCGAACTCCGAGAACCTGATGGTGGCCGATGCGCTCGCCAAGACCGAAACCATCGTCAGCCGGCGTGTTGACCCCGATGGCGTGGCAGAGATTTCGCTGACACCTTCCGGATCGAACCGGCTGATCCTGGAAGCGCCCGGCGAACCTGATCCGCTGCGCCTGAAGGATCTTCTCAACCGTGACGGCCGGATGACCTTCAACCTCGTCGAGGACAGCCCCTCAGCCATCCAAGCAGCCGAACGCGGCGTCGTGAAGCCCGGCTACCGCCTGTTGTCGGGCCCGACGACCGGGCCGCTTCTGGTGCGCTCCATCCCCGAAATCGTCGGCCAGGATATCGCCAATGCCAGTCAGGGCAACGATGATGCCAACCGGCCGCAGATCAATTTCCGCCTCACCGGCAACGGCGCCCGAAAGTTCTTCGAGACTACGCGCGCAAACACCGGCAAGCGTTTCGCTATCATCCTCGACGACGTAATCATGTCGGCGCCGAACATCCAGGAGCCGATCCCCGGGGGCAACGTCCGGATCACGGGTGATTTCACCATTGAGGAGGCGCAGGATCTTGCTGCCATCATCTCGGCAGGTGAAATGCCGGCGAAGGTGCAGTTCCTTGATCAGCGCGTTGTGTCGTCCACGCTCGGGGAAGATTCGATTGCAGCCGGCTTCATGGCCTCCATCGTCGGCCTCCTTCTGGTCGGCACACTGATGGTTCTGGCCTATGGCATTCAGGGATTCTTCGCGGTCATCTCGCTGACCTTCAACATTATCCTGGTGTTTACGTGCCTTGTCCTTTTCAACGCGACACTGACGCTCCCGGGGATCGCGGGTATCGTGTTGACGATGGGTATGTCGGTGGATGCGAACGTGCTCGTTTTCGAGCGGATACGCGAGGAACAGCGTGCGGGCAGATCGGCCTGGACAGCGGTGCAAGCCGGCTACGAGCGGGCGTTTGTTACGATCATGGACGCCAACATCACACTCCTCTTCTCAGCTGTGGTTCTTTATCTGATGGGATCTGGGCCGGTGAAAGGTTTCGCCGTGACGTTGGCGCTCGGCAACATCGTCTCCGTCTTCACATCGGTGGTCGTCACCTGCATGCTGACAGTGTTCTGGATGAAACTCACCAAACCCAAGCGGTTTGCAATTTGACCCGGCCCGAGGAGACGCAACCATGCTGATCAAATACTGGCCGGCGGAACTCAACATTCCGTTCATGAAGTTCAACGTCATCGGTGTCAGCCTGTCAGTGCTGATGATCGTCGGGTCAATCTTTCTTCTCGCAACGCGCGGCCTGAATGCTGGTGTCGATTTCGCGGGCGGATCGGTCATCGAACTTTCGGAAACGGAAACCGTCACCGTTGCGCAAGTGCGCGACAAGATCGGTGGTGGCCTCACTGTCAACTCGGCCACCGGCAGTGATGGCAAGCGTCTTGTCGTGATCCGTTTCGGTGAACTCGATGAAAGTCTGCTCGGCCCCGAATTCGCAGCGCTCCCCGACGAAGAAAAGGAAGCTCGCGCGTCCAGTGTTTCGAACGCGTACATTGTCAACGAACTGAAGCGTACGTTCAATCTGACGGACCAGCAGATCCTGCGCAACGACTCCGTCGGCCCGAAAGTGTCAGGGGAGCTTCTCTGGGAAAGCCTCATCGCGCTCGGCGTGGCCACGTTGTTCATGCTGTTCTACATCGCGTTCCGCTACAGCTGGTCATATGCGGTCGGCGGTATCGCCGCCCTGTTGCACGATACGATTGGCACGCTCGGCCTCTTCTCGCTCCTGCAGATCGAGTTTGACCTTACGACAGTTGCCGCACTTCTCACCATCATCGGATACTCGATGAACGACAGCGTCGTGGTGTTCGATCGGATGCGGGAAGTGCGCCGGAAATACAAACAGATGCCAGGCGCCGAGGTGATCAATCTTGCCACCAACCAGACCCTCTCGCGTACGTTCCTGACAGCGGGCGCGGTATTCATCGCAGTTCTGGCGCTGCTTTTCTTTGGAGGACCTGTCCTTCAGGGCATGGCTGTCGCGATGGTTTGGGGCATTTTCATCGGAACGTACTCATCCATCTTCTTCGCATCGGCGATCGTGCTCGCTCTGGGCACCGAAGTGAACAAGCCGAGCGACGAGATAGACACCCCAGGCTTCCAGGGTGTTTCCTGACGCGCGGGCCCCAGCCCGTCAGACGTTGAAGCGAAAGAGCATCACGTCGCCGTCCTGGACGATGTATTCCTTGCCTTCGGAGCGCATCTTGCCGTTGTCCTTGGCGCCGACTTCGCCGCCGAAGGCGATGTAGTCGTCGAAGGCGATGGTTTCTGCGCGGATGAAACCCTTTTCAAAATCGCCGTGGATAACGCCGGCAGCCTTTGGAGCGCTCCAGCCCTTGCGGATCGTCCAGGCGCGGGCCTCTTTCGGGCCAGCGGTGAAATAGGTCTGCAGGCCGAGCAGCTGGTACCCCGCCTGGATAAGGCGCGTCAGACCTGGCTCGGAGAGGCCGAGCGAGGCGAGATATTCCGCACGGTCCGCGCCGTCGAGCAGGGCAAGTTCACTTTCGATCTGGGCCGAGAACACGACGCAGCCCGCGCCCTCTATCCTCGCGCGCTCTTCCACCAGTTTCGAGTACGCATTGCCGGTCGCCGCGCTTGCTTCGTCGACGTTTGCCACAAACAGCACGGGCTTCGATGTCAGCAATTGCAGCATCTGCCAGGCCTTCATGTCATCCGCGGGCACCTTGGCCTTGCGGGCGGGGCGGCCCTCGGTCAGCTCGGCCAGCGCCAGGTCGATCAGCGCCACCTGCGCCTTCGCATCCTTGTCGCCCGAGTTTGCCTTCTTGATCACACCGGCCTTGCGCTTCTCGAGGCTGTCGAGGTCGGCGAGCATCAGTTCGGTCTCGACGACTTCAAAGTCTGCCACCGGATCGACCTTTCCGCGCACATGCGTGATGTCGTCATTGTCGAAGCAGCGCAGCACATAGATGATCGCGTCGGTCTCGCGTATGTTGGCAAGGAACTTGTTGCCGAGGCCCTCGCCCTGGCTCGCGCCCTCGACGAGACCCGCGATGTCCACGAAGTTCATACGCGCGGGGACGATCTCCTTCGACCCGGCGATCTTGGCCAGCGCGTCAAGGCGCGGCTCCGGTACGGCGACCTCGCCGACATTGGGCTCGATGGTACAAAACGGGTAGTTCGCGGCCTGGGCAGCGGCCGTCTGGGTTAATGCGTTGAAGAGGGTAGACTTGCCGACATTCGGCAGACCCACGATTCCACACTTGAAGCCCATGACGCCTTGTACTCCGGATTAGCTGAAGGCGCGCAATACCGCCTTTTCCCCGCCAAAAACAGGCACAAAAATCGCTTCGCAGCTTAAATGGCTGGCTTGGCCAGCCCCCGGGGGTATTCTCCCGTGGTTAACCGTATCAGAAGGGTACACGCCCCATGAGTTATGACGTCTTCCTGGTGTCTGCAGTCGAGGACCGGGACACCGCCAAACTGGTGGCGCGGCGCCTGCGGACCCTGAAGTTCAAGGTCTGGCTGGACCAGAAGCAGGAGGATGAAACCTTCGATGCAAAGGATGCGCGCGATGCGATGAACTCGCAGTCGATGCTTGTCCTCTGGTCAGCCAGCGCCGTCAGAAGCGACTGGGTTCGCGCGGCCGCGGCGGTCGGCAATTCGCGCGCCGGCACGCTGATCGAAGCTGCCCTCGACAAGACAATCCCCTACGAGCCGTTCCGTACCCACAAGCGTTACACACTCGACGGCATGACCTCGCGCAAAACGCCGCCGGCCTTCGCTGACCTGATCGACGAGCTCGGCCGCCGCCAGGGGCGCAGTGACCTGCGCGAATGGAACAGTTTCGGCGCGCAGGACGAGGACAAGCGACTCGATTGGCTCGCCGCACATCCGAACGACCCGCTTGCGCTCGACGCTAAGAAGAAGCGCGAGAAGGATCTCGGTATCAAGCCAGCGCCGGCCCGCGAAGCAATCGGTGCTGCGGCGCTCGCAGCCGCCTCGCTGCGCGGGGTGCCCTCCGCTGTGCCGCCTGCTGCCAACGTGCTCAGTCCGGCGCGCACCAATGGCGCGACGCCGCTCGCTTCCAATGGCGCCATTGCCTCCCAAACGCTGGCGGAAGAAGCGCTCGGTTTCGGCACGATGCTGGCCGTGGGCGTCGCCATCGCGGCCATGCTGATCCTCGCCTGGGTATTCCGCTCGCAGCCCGCAACGACGGTTCCGGGCGCCTTGCCAGCTATTGCCAATGCGGCAATTCCTGCAGGCTGCCCGGCAGGCACTGTCCCGCGTTCGATGCTGCGTGTGATGGAGCCCGGTCCCATCACCGACGATACACAGCCGCAGATCATCGACGACACGCCAGGTCAGCCTGACTGATCCTCCGCCCACGGACAATGAAAAAAGCCGCCGGAAAACCGGCGGCTTTTCTGTTGGTGTAAGTGCGTGTGAAGATTACTTCAGCGCTTTTTCGATCTCGCGGGCGGCCGCCTCGAACTGGTCGACCCCGGTCTGACTGGCCATCACGCGGCGGGCCGCTTCGGTCGCCGCATCGGCGGCCGCACGGCGCACTTCGCTGGCGGCCTCCGCTTCAGCGCGGGCGATCCGGGCCGTGGCCTGCGCTTCGCGGCGGGCGATCTTGTCGGCGAGGTCCTTCTTGGCTTCCTCAAGGAAGGCCTTCGCATCCCGCTTGGCCTGCTCGACGATCGCTTCGGCTTCCTTGTCGGCGTCCTGCTGGCGGCGCTCGGCCAGGGCAAGCGCTTCGGCGGCCTGCTCGCGCAGGTTTGCCGCTTCCTCGAGTTCCTTTTTGATCGCATCGGCGCGGCTGTCGAGGCTGCCCAGGACGGCCTTGAACGCGCCCAGACGCCAGACAATGACGAAGAAGATGAGGACGCCGAGGAAGACAAGGTGGGTCACCGGGTCTGTGAACGGCGTCAGCAGCGTTTCTTCACCATACTCTGCCGAAGCCGCAAGGGCTGCCGGTGCCGTTAAGGCTGCGGTGAGCGAAGCAAGCGCGAAGCGTGTCATGCGCGTTTCTCCAGTGCCGTCGTGACGGCCTTCTTGAGGTCCGCTTTAGAAGCCTTCACGCCGAAACGCGAGATCATCGCGTCTGCGGTGTCGATGGCGATCTGTTCGACATTCTGCATCGCGTCCGCGCGCAGCTTCGCAATGCGGCCTTCGGCGGTCTCGAGCTTGCGGGCAAGGTCGGCATCAACCCGCGCGGTTTCGGTCGCGAGTTCCGCTTCCGTCTTCTCACGGGCCTTGTCTGCCGTGTCACGGGCTTTCGACCGGGCCTGGGCCAGGCGAAGTTCAAGCGCTTTCTGCGCTTCAACCGACTGGTTGTTCAGGCGGGCGGCCTCATCGAGGTCCGACGCGATACGGTTCGAGCGCTTCTCCAGCGTATCGCTGAGTTTCGGAAGGATGAAGCGCGACAGGGCGAAGTACAGCCCGAGGAAGAAGATCGCGAGCCAGAACAGCTGCGAGGCATACCACGTCGGATCGAACGCCGGGAAGGGCGCCTTGACGGCCTCGCCGCCATGGGCAGCGGTCTCTGCGAGAAATGCCAGCAAGCTCATGGCGTGCCCAGCTCCTTACCTGTCGCTCTTAGGCGGCGAACAGGATCAGCATCGAGATAACGAACGCGAAGAGGCCAAGGGCTTCTGCGAGCGCCATACCGAGGAAAAGGTTGCCCGACTGCTGCGGAGCGGCCGAGGGGTTGCGCATCGCGGCATCGAGGAACGAGCCGAAGATGTTGCCCACGCCGATTGCGGCGCCGATCATGCCGAGCGTGGCGAGGCCAGCGCCGACGTACCGCAGACCTTCGGTGATATTGCCTTCCATGGGGGATCTCCTGTTGGAATTGGTTGGATCTTGTTGATATGGCGCCCCTCAAGCGTGTTCCGCTGGAACCGTCAAGGGGCAGGACTTGGTGCGTTTGGACGCACCGGTGGATAGGTCTCCCGTCAGTGGTGCGGGTGGATGGCGTCTTTGAGGTAGACGCAGGTCAGAAGGGCGAAAACATAGGCCTGCAGGAATGCCACAAGGAATTCGAGCGCGGTGATCGGGATCAGCAGCAAGTACGGCACCCAGGAGGCCCAGGCGAGGCCGGCGCCGGCCAGCATAACCACGAAGATCGCCAGCAGTTTCAGCATGATGTGGCCGGCCAGCATATTGGCGAACAGACGCATGCCGAGAGTGATCGGGCGGGCCAGGAAGGAGATGATTTCGATCGGGACCAGGAAGAACATGACCGGCAGCGGTACGCCGTGCGGGGCGAAGAGACCGAAGAAGCCGAGGCCGTTCTTATAGATGCCGTAGCCGACCACGATCAGGATCACCACGACCGCCAGTGCGCCGGTCACGGCGATGTGGCTGGTGGTGGTGAAGGCGTATGGGAACATGCCGACCATGTTCGCGCCGAGAATGAAGAAGAACAGCGTGAAGACGAACGGGAAGAACTTCAGGCCTTCTTCGCCCGCAGTCGAACGCACCATGTCGGCGATGAAGCCGTAAGACAGCTCGCCCAGCGACTGGATGCGGTTCGGGATCAGGCCGCCGCGCGAGGCCGCCACGCCGAGGAAGGCGAGGACCAGGCCGGTTGAGACCAGCATCCAGAAGCTCGAATTGGTGAAGGACAGGTTGTAGCCGCCCGCCGTCCACTCCAGCAGCGGGAAGATCTTGAACTGGTGAATCGGGTCCGTCGCGATGGTCGGAAGGAAACCGTGGATGGGGAGGTTCATCAGGTGATCTCGTCTGGCGGTTTGGGCGTTTCTGCCGATTTCTGTGCGTCTTCGGACAGCTGTTTGGCCGCCCGTAGGAGGTTGCGGATACCCGCCACCATGCCAAATCCCATCATCACGAGCAGGCCCCAGGGCGAGGTCTTCGCGAAATGGTCAATCAGCAGGCCCAGTCCGACACCTACGACAACCGTGCCAACAAGTTCGGAGCTGTAGCGCAAGGCCATGCCCGTGGGTGTGTTGACACTGCTTTTCCGTTGGCGTTCGGCCCGGTTCGTCCGCTCATCCCGTACAGCTTTTGCCTTCGCGATGCGGTCGGATAGATCCGAGGGATCAGGTCCGGGCATCAGAAGGCTCCTGCCAACGACAGAGGGACGACGTGCACCACCCCTTGAAATTTCGCGCAAACTATGAGGGGCACCTTGCCAAGTCAACGGGATTTCCCGTAAGTGATATCCTTGTTTTTATTGAATAAACGGTAAGTCCGACTGCGCTACTCCGCCGCAACGAGCCGCTCGGCGGCGGCAAGGTCCACGGAAACCAGTTTTGAGACACCCTTTTCGCGCATCGTGACCCCGAAAAGCCGGTCCATCCGGCTCATCGTGACCGGATTATGGGTGATTACGACGAATCGGGTGTCCGTGCGCTGGCGCATTTCGTTCAGCATGTTGCAGAACCGGTCGACGTTGGCGTCATCGAGCGGCGCGTCCACCTCGTCCAGCACGCAGATCGGCGCCGGGCGCGACAGGAACACCGCGAAGATCAGGGCGGAGGCGGTCAGCGCCTGCTCGCCGCCGGACATCAGGTTCAACGTGCCGAGCTTCTTGCCGGGCGGCTGGGCGAAGATCTCGAGACCGGCATTCAACGGGTCTTCGGCGTCGACAAGGCGTAGCTCTGCCTGGCCGCCGCCGAACAGGGCGATGAACAGCGCCTTGAAGTGGGTGTTCACCGCGTCGAACGCTTCGACAAGGCGCTGGCGCCCCTCGACGTTCAGGGCTTCAACGCCCTCGCGCAGCTTCGCGATGGCGGCGGTCAGATCGTCGCGTTCGGCAATCTGGGTGCCGAGGCGTGATTCGAGTTCCTCGGCCTCTTCCTCGGCATTCATGTTCACGCCGCCCAGCTGATCGCGCTCCCGCCGAAGGCTATCAAGCCGCGATTCGGCCTCGCGAGGTGTGAACGCGCCGAGCGTCTCCTCGTCGAGCCCTGCTTCGGCAATCGCCAGCAAGCCTTCCGGTGTGCGCTGGAAGGCGTTGCGGGCATGTTCGATGCTTTCAGCGAGCTTCGCTTCAGCGTTCTCAAGCTTCACGCGCCAGGCGGCGAGTTGCTCGCGCGCCTCGGCGGCGGCGGTCGCGGCCCGGCGGGCGGCAGCATCTGCTTCGCGGATCGCGGCTTCCTTGCGGGCGAGGGCATCAGCCGCGGCCTGGCGCTCGGCTTCCAGCGTCGCGGTTTCAGAGGCGAGGCCGTCGATCTCGGCCCGCAGGGCTTCCGGGCGTTCCCGCGAGGTCTGCACTGAGGCGGCTACATCGGCGCGCCGATCGCTGACCTGCGCAAGGCGTTCCTCGGCAGAAGCAAGGCGTGTCGTCCAGGCTTCGACATCGCGAACGAGGGCTGCGCGGCGGGCAGCAGCCTGCTCGCGTCCGCGCAAAAGGTCAGCCAGCTGACCGCGCGCTTCCGTTTCGGCGGCGCGGGCCGTGTTAAGGCGTGCGCGGGCCGCCGCGAGTTCAGCTTCCAGCGCCGCATCTTCCTCGGTGCTGCCTCCCGGCGCTGCAAGGGCCAGCATTTCGACGATAGACGACAGGTCCGCTTCGGCGCGCGTCAGCGCCTCGGTGCCGGCTTCGCGCTTCATCATCGTCCGCTCGTTCGCCTGCGTTGCCTCGATGGCGGCAGCGCGCGCATCAGTCAGCGTGCGCTGGGCCGGGGCGATAAACTGGCGCAGGTGGCGCAGGTTCTCTTCCGCCGCGAGGCGCGCCTTGCGGGCGGCATCTAGATTGGCGGCGAGTTCGGCGCGCTCGTGCTGGCGAGAGACAAGTTCGGCCTGGGCGGCCTCGATCCGCGCCTTCTGCTCGAGGCGTGCGGCGGCACTGATAGGGGCATCCGGTGTGCGGACAAAACCATCCCAGCGCCAGAGATGCCCTTCGCGCGAGACGAGCCGCTGGCCGGGCTTGAGGCTGGTGAACAGGCGCGCGCCGTCACCGGGCGTGACGAGTCCGCACTGCGAGAGCCGGGCGGCGAGTTCGCCCGGCGCGTCCACGAGCTGCGTCAGTGGCTGCACACCCTCGGGCAGGGCCTGCGCGGTCAGTGCCGCGCCACTCCAGAACACGGCCGTGCTGCGGTCTGTGGAGGCCTCGATATCATCGCCCAGAGCCGCCGCGATGGCTTTCTCGTAGCCGTCGCGAGGCTTCAGACTGTCGAGCACCGGCGGAGAGGCCGACGGATCCGACCGGCGCATCAGGCGGGTCAGGCCCGCGATTTCGGCTTCCAGCGAGCGCACGGCATGGTTCGCCGCATCGAATGGCGGCTGCGCTTCGCCCTCGGCCACGCGGGCGCGTGCAAGCTCCACTTCCGCAAGTTCGACCGCGCGCTCGGCATCGCCCAGCGCGATCTCACCTTCGGCCTCGGCATTCTTGGCCTGACGCAGGCGCAGCAGGTTGATGCCGGCATCTTCCAGGCCGGTCATCTCGCTGCGCAGACGGGCAATGTCCGCCGTCAGCTGATCCCTGCGCCGTGATTGCGCAGCGGCGGTTTCCTCCGCGGCCCGCCGGCGCGCGCGCAGTTCAGACAGGCGCTGTTGCGCCTCATCTGCGGCGCGTTCGGCATCGCCGAGGCGGTCACGTGCCGTCTCCAGCGCCGCGCGGGTTTCTTCATCCAGACGGACAGACAGCGCCGCATCTTCTTCCGGGAGGGCAGACAATTCTTCCTGGGCCTGTGCCAGCGCAGCGGCGGCTTCTTCGCGCGTGGTGGTCTCGCGGTTGAAGTCGATCGACAGGCGCAGCGATTCGGCTTCGAGGCGCGCATGCGAATCGGCGGCAATGCGGCGCTCGGTTTCCAGTTTTGCCAGCGTGATCCGCGCCGTGCCGAGCCGCGCAGCCGCGCTCATCTCGGCATCGCGCAGCGGCGCCAAACCTTCGCCGGCCTCAATGCGTTCCTTCTCCCGCATCGCATCTTCGCGGGAGAGGTCCTCGACCTCCCGCTTGAGCGTTTCGAGACTGGTGCGCGCGGTTTGCGCCGTTACCCGCGCTTCGACCCAGCGCAGGTGCGCGACCAGCGCATCGAGCGCCTGGATCTCCTCGGTCAGCTTGCGATAGCGGCGTGCCTTGGCGGCCTGCCGTTTCAGACTGGCGAGCTGGCGTTCAACTTCCGCGGAGACTTCCGACAGGCGCTGAAGGTTCGCCTCGGCGCCGTCGAGCTTAAGCTCCGCTTCGTGACGGCGGCTGTTGAGGCCCGCTATGCCAGCGGCCTCTTCTAGGATGCGGCGCCGGTTCTGGGGCTTTGAGCCGATCAGCTCCGAAATCTGTCCCTGCCGCACAAGGGCTGGGGAGTTTGCGCCGGTAGACGCATCCGCGAACAGCAGCTGGATGTCCTTGCCGCGCACCGTTCGGCCGTTGATCCGGTAGCTGGAGCCCGCGCCCCGGCGCAGCTTGCGTTCGATCTCGAGCTGGTCCGAACCGTTGAACTCCGGCGGTGCGGTGCGTTTGGAATTGTCGAGAACGAGGATAACTTCCGCGGTCTCGCGGGCCGGGCGACCTTCGGCGCCGTTGAAGATCAGGTCATCCATCTCGCCGCCGCGCATGGCCTTGGCGGAGTTTGCCCCCATCGCCCAGCGCAGGGCTTCCAGCAGGTTGGACTTGCCGCAGCCATTCGGCCCGACAATGCCCGTCAGCCCCGGTTCAACCGGAACAGTCTGCGGGTCTACGAACGACTTGAAGCCGGCAATGCGGAGTTCAGTGATCTGCATGCCGGACCCTCATTGCTACTGCACGCCCTTCTCGGCGAGCAGGAGGTCAAGTTGCTTCGAGAAGCCGTCAGCCGTGCGCCAGTCACCCTCGAAATTGCGGACTTTGCCGTCCACCACGAAGGTTGGCGTGCCGCTTACGTTGTACTGTTCGGCCGAGGCATAAACGTCGGCCAGGGCATTGCGGATGTCGGCATTGGAGAGGCAGGCGTCCAGCGCCTCCATGTCCGCGATGCCATACTGCTGACCGATGGTCAGCAGCGCTGTCTTGGCGGCGCTGGCCTGGGCGGCCTGAATCACACCTTCCTGACGCTCGAACAAGTCGTCGATCACATCGAAATAGCTCGCCGGGTCTACGCAGCGCGCCATCGAATAGGCGGCGATGTCGATCTGGTTCAGCGGGTATTCGCGGTAGACGAACTTCACCTTGCCAGTCGCGATATACTTTTCCTCGATCGTTGGTCGCACTTCGTCATGCCAGTATTTGCAGGCGCCGCAGGTGGGCGAGGCATACTCGATCAGCGTGATCGGCGCATTGGGATCGCCCTTCACATGGCCAAGTTCGCCGGTTTCGGTGGTCGCCGCGCCGCCCGCAGGCTTGGGGGTAGTGGCGCCATCACTGGCTGCGCCGCAGGCAACGACTGCCAGTACGGGAAGAGCCAGAAGGGCCAAACGCCGGGAAAAAGATGCCATGGTCATGAGCCTCGCGTTAAGGAATGAGTCGCACCGGTTGCCAAATGGTTAAAAAATCTGGCCCGGCTGTTTACCGGTCTGCCGTTAGCACAGCCTTGCCCAGCGCAACAATTGCCGCTCGCAGGCGCGGGTTTTCAATTTCCTTTGCGCCCGCATCGAGCAAAGCGGCTTCTTCTGGTGTCAGGGGGCGTGTCCTGGGCCGGTAGGCCACGGTCTCTGCGCCGCGCTGGATGGGGCCCTGCACGATGCGAATGGCCGTGATGTCGCCGCCCGCGGCCACGGAAACGCGCTGTCGGATGGTCTCCGACTGGTGCTGCACCAGCGGCGCGGCCTGCGGAATCACCCGAAGCGTCAGGATGCGGCCATCCTTGGAAGCGCTGAGTTTCTCCGGATGGGAAAACTTGTAGAGCTGTTCGCCCGCAATTTCCTTCCAGCGGGCCTGCAGCAGCTTCAGCGGTGGCAGCCTGGCCGCGCCGGATTTTCGGTTCACCCGGTCAGCCGAGATCGCCACAGCCTTCATCGGCGGACGCAGCGCGCGTGCCCGCGTATAGCGCAGCTTCACCAGGGCGCGGGCTTCTTCTAGCGGATCGAGGGTTGATCTTGTGACCATGTTCGCAAATCTGCACGGCTTCTAAGGCGAGGAAAAGGCATGGCCGGGAAAAGTGATGTGCCTCTCGCCGCCATCGTGGCGCCGCTGCTCGTCTGGTTCGATCGATCAGCCCGCACGCTGCCCTGGCGGACCAGGCCTGGCGTAATGCGCGATCCCTACCGTGTCTGGCTGTCAGAAATCATGCTGCAGCAGACTACCGTGCCTCACGCCGCGCCTTACTTTGCGGCCTTCACGACGCGCTGGCCCACGGTCGAGGCTCTGGCGGCGGCGCGAGACGAGGATGTGATGCAAGCTTGGGCCGGGCTTGGCTATTACGCGCGGGCGCGCAACCTTCTGAAATGCGCGCGCGAGGTGGCCGCTCGGGGCAGCTTTCCGGAAACCGAGGCGGGTCTGCGCCTGTTGCCGGGTATCGGGCCGTATACCGCCGGCGCGATTGCCGCGCTGGCATTTGGCGAGCGGACCCCGGCAGTGGACGGTAATGCCGAGCGTGTGTTCTCGCGTCTGCTTGCACTCAGGGAAGACTGGGCGGCGGCCAAGAAGCGCATTGGCCTGCTCGCGCGCGATCTTGTGCCCGCAGACAGGCCTGGCGCCTTTGCCGAAGCGCTGATGGACCTGGGCGCCACCGTCTGCACACCGAAGAAACCGAACTGCGCAATCTGTCCGCTGGCGCAGCTTTGCACCGCACGGGCCGAGGGCGAACCGGAGCGCTATCCGTTGAAGCCGGAGAAGGTGGTGCGACCCGTGCGCTACGGCGCCGCCTACGTGCTACGCCGGACGGGACATGTGTGGCTGGTGCGCCGGCCGCCTTCGGGCCTGCTCGGCGCAATGCTGGCGCTGCCTTCGTCGGAATGGCGCGATCTAAGTCAGGCGTTTGAGCCGCCACTGGACGCCGCGTGGCAGCGGGTCGGTCAAGTGCGCCACGTCTTCACGCACTTCAGCCTGCATCTTGACGTCTTGGCTGCCGAAACGCGCGACGCGAACCTGCCGGAAGGCTTCTGGGTGTCGGACGATGACCTGAGCGGCCTGCCGACCGTGTTCGCCAAGGCGGCCGCGCTGGCGGGCCTCAGCGCGCGGCGAAAACGTTGATCTGTACGAACGCCGCCATGTTGATGGCGACGCTCATCCAGAACAGTGTACGGAAGGCTTTCTTCTGCGTCTTGTGACGGAACACTTCCTGTCCAAGGATGCCGCCCGGCCAGCCGCCAACCAGGCCGATGAGCAGCAATATGGTTTCAGACACCCGCCATTGACGGTGGCTCGCCGCCAGCTTGTCGAGGCCGTAGCCCGCAAAGCAGGCAACGCTCGCCACGCCGTAAATGACGAACCAGTTGGATGAAATGCCCTGCACCGAATTGATTGCCAGCACGATGAACAGGAAGGCGGGGATGACCAGCATGCGCGGTCCGCGCTGAAGCACCTTCGAGAGGAGGCTCGGCTGAACTTTCACGTCCGGCGCAACGGCTACGCCGGTAACGCGCTTTGCCTTCGGCCGGCCGTCCTTGCCGATATCGAGATCAAAGTCGTACACGAGGCCGATTTCGATGTGGCGGCCTTCCTTGGCAAAGGCGCTGGCATGCACGAACACGTCCTGACCACCGCCCTCCGGCGCAATGAAGCCGAAGCCGCGCTCGTCATTCCAGCTCACGAGACGGCCGCGGGAACGAGGCGCCGCTCCGGTCACGCTGATTCTTCTTTCGACACCGAGGCCGCCAGAGAGGCAGAGAGGAAGCGGTCAATGTCGCCGTCCAGCACGCCGTCCGTGTCGGATGTTTCGACATCCGTGCGCAGATCTTTCACCATCTGGTAGGGCTGCAGCACATAGGAGCGGATCTGGTGACCGAAACCGATGGCGCTTTTGTCCGCATACTGAGAGTCCGCAATCGACTGGCGCTTCTGCAACTCGATCTCGTATAGCTTCGACCGCAGCATCTTCCAGGCCTCTTCGCGGTTCTGGTGCTGCGAGCGGCCCATCTGGCAGGAAACGACCGTGTTGGTCGGCAAGTGGGTCAGGCGGACAGCGGAGTCGGTCTTGTTGATATGCTGACCGCCGGCGCCGGACGCGCGATAGGTGTCCGTGCGCACTTCCGACGGGTTGATCTCGATCTCGATCTTGTCGTCGATGACCGGCGTCACGCTGACCGACGAGAAAGACGTATGGCGCCGCGCCGAGGAATCATAGGGCGAAATGCGCACCAGACGGTGCACGCCGGTTTCGGATTTAAGCCAGCCATAGGCGTTCTCGCCTTTGATCTGGAGGGTTGCCGATTTGATGCCCGCTTCTTCGCCTTCGCGCTCGTCGAGCTCTTCCACTGAATAGCCGTGCTTCTCCGCCCAGCGCACATACATGCGCCGCAGGATCGAGGCCCAGTCCTGGCTTTCCGTGCCCCCTTCGCCGGCGTTGACCTGGAGATAACAGTCGTTGGCGTCCGCTTCGCCCGACAACAGGGCCGCCAGTTCAGCTTTCTGCGCTGCCTCCGCCGCGCGGGCCAGAGAGCCATGGATATCCGAGAGCATGCCGGCATCCCCTTCGGCAAGTTCCATCAGCTCCGGCGCATCGGCGATCTCTTTCTCGAGCGATTCAACTGTCGCGATTCCATCCGCCAGTTTCTGGCGTTCCCGCATCAGTTTCTGCGCCTCGGCGGGGTCGTTCCAGAAGTCAGGCCGTTCAGAGAGGGCGGTCAGTTCGTCGAGGCGTTTGGTTGCCGTATCCCAGTCAAAGACGCCTCCGTAGCAGGGCCGCCGAATGGCGGATCTGGTCAATCAGCGAGCGAATTTCTGCAGACATGAGGAAGCAACCTTCAACTTAAGGGAAACGGTCTGGCATGGGCTATAACGCGCTGCGAAGCGCGGTCCAAGCGCTGTCTGCTCGCTCAGCTGCGTCAGAAGATACCGTCGAGATTCTCGTCGGCCGTGTCTTCAGGGTTTGAGCCGTCGGGGTTTGTCCCCGGTGTCTGCGTACCGTCACCGCAAGATCCCGAAATCGACAGGCAATCTTCTTGGCCGACGAACACGTTGAGACCAGGTTCGGTGCCAGGACGGAACGCTTCATCGATCACGCCGGGGCCGCCGCCCGGGGCGGGTGCGCCCGTGCGGGCATCGATCTTCACGAGACGCACGCCGGGCGGGATGCGGAACGGTGTGGCCGGTTCCTTCTCCAGGGCCTTTTCCATGAACTCGGTGAAGATCGGCGCGGCGAGCGAGCCACCGGCTTCACCTTCACCGAGCGAACGGTTGTCGTCAAAGCCGATGCGCACGCCGACCACGAGATCTGGCGAGAAACCGACGAAGATGGCGTCGCGGTAGTCATCCGTCGTGCCGGTCTTGCCGGCCAGTGGTTTGCCGACGCGCAATGCACGGCGGCCCGTTCCGCGCTCGACCACGCCTTCCATCATGTGGGTGATCTGGTAGGCGACGATCGGGTCGAGCACCTGGTCACGGATGTCGGGCAGCGCCGGCGGCTCCTGGCCGTTCCATTCATCGGCCTTGCACCCGTCACAGGCGCGCTGGTCGTTGCGATAGAGGGTCCGGCCATACCGGTCCTGTACACGGTCGAGCAGGGTCGGGGTGACCTTCTTGCCGCCGTTAACAAAAGCGGCGTAGCCGCGTACCAGATTGATCAGCTCGGTATCACCGGCGCCGAGCGACATGGCAGCGTAAGGCGGCAGCTTGTCGTAAACGCCGACCCGCTCAGCAAAGTCGGACACCGACTCCATGCCGATGTCCTGAGCCACGCGGGCGGTCACCTGGTTCAGCGATTTCTCAAGCGCCACCCGCAGAGTTACCATCCCGTAGGACTGACCAGCGGTGTAGTTCTTGGGCGCCCAGTATTTCTTGGTCGACACGTCATAGGAGACGAACGGCGCATCTAGCATACGGCTGGCCGGTGTGTAGCCCTTCTCGAGCGCCGCGGCATAGACGAACGCCTTGAAGCTCGAACCGGGCTGGCGCTTGGCCTGCGTGGCGCGGTTGAAGCTCGACTTGAAGAACGAATATCCGCCCTGCATCGCCAGCACGCGTCCGGAGTGCGGATCCAGTGCGATCAGCGAACCATCGACTTCCGGCACCTGGCGCAGCGTGGCGTTGCCCACCGGCATCATCAGCGGCTCGGCCGGCGGCCCGGCAATCGGCTTGCCATCCGGATCGAGTTTCACGTCTTCGTCCACAATCGGCGTCTCGGCTTCAGATGCCTTCTGGGCCTCGCGCTTGAACTCGGCGAGGATGACATGACCGACCTGCAGGCCGGCTTTTCCTTTTCCAGGCTTGTAGGTCTGGGCCCATTTGATCTCGTCAGAGGGCAGCTTGATTGTCTCACCATCCGTCAACAGCAGTTGGGCGGAGGTGGCGCTCAGCTTGGTCACCAGCGCCGCTTCCCAGGTGCCGTAGCCGCCCGGCAGTTTAACCGCTTTGAGGGCTTCAACCGAGCCGTCATCCACCGGCAGCGTCGTCACCGGGCCGCGCCAGCCATGGCGACGGTCATAGGCGATCAGGCCGTTCTGAAGCGCAGCCTGCGCGGCCAGCTGAAGGCGCGTGTCGATGGTCGAGCGGATCGACAGACCGCCCTGTTCCAGCGTGTCTTCGCCGTAAGTCTTGATCAGGTCGCGGCGCAGTTCCTGGACGAAGTAGGTCGTTGCGGCGTATTCCGGGCCGCGCAGTCGTTTCTTGGTCGTCAGCGGCTGGGCCTTCGCCACTTCGGCTTCTTCCTTGGTAATGTAGCCATCTTCAACCATGCGCCCGAGCACATAGTTGCGGCGCACCAGCAGGCGGTCCGGGTTGGTGTAAGGGTTGACGGCTGACGGCAGCTGCGCCAGCGACGCCAGGATTGCGGCTTCGGACAGGTCCAGTTCCGACAGTGACTTGTTGAAATAGTTCAGGGCCGCCGAGGCGACGCCGTAGGACTGGCCACCGAGATAGATCTCGTTGAGGTAGAGTTCGAGGATCTGCCCCTTCGTGAACTCTGCCTCCATCCGTTGCGCAACAATGGCTTCCTTGGCCTTGCGCTCAATGTTTTGGTCACGCGTCAGCAGCATGTTCTTCGCCACCTGCTGCGTGATCGTGGAGCCGCCCTGCATGCCGCCGTCGCCGGTTATCTTGTTCTTGGCGGTGGTCACTGCGCCGCGCGTGATGCCGGCATAATCGAGGCCGTCATGCGTGAAGAAGTTCTTGTCCTCGGCCGAGACAAAGGCCTGAATCACGTGTTCCGGAATCGACTCATAGGGCACGAACACCCGGTGCTGGTCGGCAAACTCCGCGATCAGCGTCCCGTCGCCGGCATGCACCCGCGAGGTGATCGGCGGCTCATACTGTTTTAGCTTGGCAATCGACGGCACATCCCGGCCGAGCGCGGCAAAGTAGGCCCAGACGGCGATCAGGGCGATCACCCCCAGCGCGAACAGCGCGATCGCGATCCGGCGCGCCCATTTTAGCTGCCCGGAATACTTGTCCAGGGTCGCGCGGAAGGTCGGAGGAGGAGCATCAGTCATCAACTATACCTGTGCGGTGATTCGACTGCGATTAGCCATGATCGCCCGTAACGGCGGAGCGTTCAGAGCGGTCGCATGCGTTTCCGGCGATACTATGGCGCGCGCGCGGCGGGCAAAAGAGGGCAGTGTCAGATGTCCCTGCGCTCGATCTCGAGGTCCTCGAGGGAAATCTCAGGCAGGGGGCGCTTCTCGGGCGGCGGGGTGCTGATGCCGTCCTTCAGCTTGGCGGCGATCCGGTCCCGGTCCCTGTTCGGAGGATAGTTTTCCAGCGCGTTCTGCCAGGCCGCCCGGGCATCGTCCTTGCGCCCTTCGTGCCAGTAGATGTCACCAAGATGGTCCTCGATCTCCCAGTGACTCTGCGGCGACAGGTCCTTGCGGGCGCTCTCGATCAGGCCCTTCGCGCGCTCGAGATCGCCCAGCTTGAACAGGGACCAGCCAAAAGAGTCCGCAATGTACGGATCGGAATCCGCCAGCAGCATCGCCCGGGCGAGAATCTTGTAGCCCTCTTCATATTTGTCGGTGCGCGTGATCAGGAAATAACCGAGCGAATTCAGAGTGTAAGGGTCGTTCGGACGGGCCAGTCGCTCGGACCGCAGGATGACAAGCGCGTCATTGATCTGCCCGGCCTGGCCAAGCGCATCGGCCAGCACCATGCGGCGCTGGTGCGTATCGTCCAGCTTGCGCGCATCGCGAGCATGGTCGGCCGCCATCGCCACGTCACCGAAGTGAAGGTAGACCGAACTTGCGGCGCCGTGGGCAGCGGCCTGTTCAGCGGCGTTTTCGGCGAGGCTCAGAAGTTCCGGCACCAGACCATAAGCGGCGGTCTTGTCGTCCAGCAGCGCCCGCAATTGAAGCGCGCCGTAGAGCGTGGACAGCCGGTCGTCTTCGCCGGTCAGCGCAAGCGCGTTATCGATGGCCTTGCGGGCGCCGCTCTCGTCGCCGCTCATCAGCAGCGCCTGCGCGGCCGACATTTCCAGCTGCGGCGAAGTTTCCGGCGCTGTCAGCGCAACATGCGCGGCGCCGTGATACAGCGCCTCTTCATACAGCGCATCGATGATGCCGCTGCGCAGGTTCTCGTTGGCGGGGTCGATCAGAAGGATCGACAGGTCGAACGCGGCGCGCTTGTCGTCGAAACCTTCGATATTGCCGCCCATCATGACGGTCTGGATGAAGCGCTGTTGCTGCATCGAATAGGACACGTCCGACAAGGCCAGCGCAAAGCCGGTCTGCACGGTCAGCGCCTTGTTCTTGAGGTTCTTGCCGGTCTCGAGGCTGTCGATGGCAGCGGCGTAGCTGGTCGCCTGTTCCGGCTCTGCGTCCGCCAGTTGCTGGTAGACGACCTTTGATTCCTCGATCCGCCCCATCCGCTGCAACAGCAGGGCATGGCGCACGATTACGGTGCTGATATGGGCGAACACGATGCCTTGCGGGTCGAACTCATGTTCCGGCGCCTGGATCACAGTCGGCGTCAGCGCGTCATAGACAGCGAGTGCTTCTTCATTGCGCCCGGCGGCCTCCAGCATGGCCGCAAGCGACAGGTCAGCGGTAATGCCGGGCATGCCGCCCGCCACTTCGCGGTGACGGTTGATCGCGCCTTCGAGATCGCCTTCCAGCGCCATTAGCCAGGAATCGATCCAGAGATAGAAGCCCGGCTGGTCGAAGTCCGCTGCCACATCGCCCGTGATGCCGAGGTAGGCGCGGGCACCGGCCATGTCATTGGCGGCAGCGCGGTCAAGCGCGAGGTAGGCGTTCAGAAAACGATCTTCTTCGCGCTCGGCTTCTGTCATCGCGGCGAGGAGCGTGATGTAGCCCGCTGTGTCACCCGCCTTGAGGGCGTCCACCGGATCGGGATAGCTCGCCCGTTGGCCCGTTCCCGTCTTGACGGCCGTTTGCAGCGCGGCAGGGGAGAGCGGCGTGGCCGCGGCTTCCGCCCCAAGCGTCGCCGTTCCCGCGCCGCTGGTCGGCAGGCTGCTACAGGCGGACAGGCCAAGCGCGAGGACCAGAGCGATCAGGGAAGGTTTCAGGGGCATAAGCGCGGAGACTCCACCTTGCAGACGGCCTGAGTGAAGCAGTCCCTTGCGGCAAGAGCAAGGCGCGGGAGGCTGTGAAACCGCAGGCGCGGTCTACACGCCTGCGTTATACTCACATGTTCGGATAAGCCGGGCCGCCGCCGCCTTCAGGCACCGTCCAGTTGATGTTCTGGTTCGGGTCCTTGATGTCGCACGTCTTGCAGTGAATGCAGTTCTGCGCGTTGATCTGGAACTTCAGGTCCGCGCCCGAGCCCACCCACTCGTACACACCGGCCGGGCAATAGCGAGCCGACGGGCCGGCATAGACGTCATGCTCAGACGCTTTCTGCAGCGCCATGTCAGCGACGATAAGGTGCACCGGCTGGTCTTCGCCATGATAGGTATTGGTGAAGGATACGTTGGTCAGCTTGTCGAAGCTGATGACGCCGTCCGGTTTCGGATACTCGATCGGCTTGAAGTCCTTGGCGGGCTTGAGCGATGCGGCGTCGGTCTTGGTGTGGTGCAGTGTCGGGAGGAAACCGAAGCCGACCAGCACGCGCATCCACATGTCCGGAACGCCGATCATGGCGCCGACCAGCGTGCCGAACTTCGACATCAAAGGCTTCATGTTGCGCACCGGCGAGAGATCCTTCCAGACCCAGGAGCTGCGCACTGCGTCCGGGTAGGAATCCAGCTCATCGCTCTGGCGTCCGGCAATGACTGCGTCGAACGCCGCTTCGGCGGCCAGCATGCCGGTCTTCATCGCGTTATGCGTGCCCTTGATGCGTGGCAGGTTCACGAACCCGGCCGAGCAGCCGATCAGCGCGCCGCCCGGGAATGACAGTTGCGGGATCGACTGGATGCCGCCCGACGTGATTGCCCGCGCGCCATAGGCCACGCGCTTGCCGCCCTTCAGATAGCGGATGACATCGGGATGATGCTTGTAGCGCTGGAACTCGCTGTAGGGGGCGAGATAGGGGTTCTTGTAGTTGAGGTGGACCACATAGCCGACAGAGACGAAGGCCTCGCCATTGTCGCGGAAGTGGTAGAGGAAGCCGCCGCCATCACCGTTCTTGCCCATCACGGGCCAGCCAAATGTGTGCTGCACGAGGCCTTCCTGGAATATCTCTTCCGGAACCGACCAGACTTCCTTCAGCCCGATGCCGAACTTCTGCGGGTCGCTGTCCTTGCACAGATCAAACTTCACCTGCAGCTGCTTGGTCAGCGAGCCGCGCGCGCCTTCGGCGAAAAGAACATACTTGCCGAGCAACTCCATGCCGGGCTGGTAATCCGGACCCGGCTTGCCTTCCCGGTCGATGCCCATGACGCCGGCGACGATGCCGCGCACGGCGCCCTTGTCGTCATAGACGATTTCCGAGGCGGCAAAGCCCGGGAACACTTCCACGCCCAGCTTCTCGGCTTCAGCCCCGAGCCAGCGGCAGACGTTCGCGAGCGAACCGATGAAGCAGCCATGGTTGCTCATCAGCGGCGGGAAGGGGGCCCAGCCGACTTCGGCCGAGCCGTTCTCGCCCAGCAGCTTGTAGCTGTCGGTTTTCACTTCCGTGGTGATCGGACGGTCGGCGCGTGTGCGCCAGTCTGGCAGCAGTTCGTCCAGCGCCTTGGGGTCCAGCACGAGGCCGGACAGAATGTGCGCGCCGATCTCGCCGCCTTTCTCGATCACGACAACCGAAAGGTCCTGACCCGCTTCATTGGCGAGTTGCTTGAACCGGATGGCGGCGGAAAGGCCTGCGGGGCCGCCGCCGACGATCACCAGGTCAAATTCCATCGACTCGCGTTCGGGGGCGTCGGCCATGGGTCACTCCTTGTTTGCGCTATGCGCCTTATCTCTATCCGGTTAAGCACTTACAGCGTGTTTCCCGAAGGTCCAGCCTGTCCGCAATGCCAGCCCCTGCGTCAAGAGTGCCGATTTCTGCGCTCACCGAATGGTGGGCGGACATGGGCGTGGGCATGGATACGGCGCTGGTCGAGGCGTTGCTGAAGTCCGCGCCCGCGCGCGAGGCCGCGGAAGAACTGAGCCAGTCGGCCGCTCCGGCAGCGCCCGCCGTGATCCGGCGGGGCGCCCGTACAGTCATCGATTGGGCGAACGAAGCGCGGGCGCAGGCGAAAGCCGCCACAACGCTTGAGGCCTTGGCTGAAGCCATCCGCGCCTTTGACGGCAGCCCGCTGCGGGCAGCTTGCGAGCAGGCGGTCGTCTATGACGGGGTTCCCGGCGCAAGCCTCATGGTGATCGGGGAGGGGCCCGGCGCCGAGGAGGACCGGCGCGGCCTGCCCTTCGTTGGCAAGGCCGGCCAGCTGCTCGACAAGATGCTTGCCGCGATCGGCCGGACCCGGGCCGAGAATGCCTTCATTACCAACGTCAACTACTGGCGCCCGCCCGGCAACCGCAATCCGGAAGCCGACGAACTCGCCGTCTGCCGTCCGTTTGTCGACCGGATGATCGAACTGGTGAAACCGAAACTTATCGTCGCCGCCGGCGGCATACCCGCCGTCTCCCTGCTCGCCAGCAAGGACGGCATCATGAAACTGCGCGGCAACGAATACGCCTTCTCCACGCCGGGCGGATTTCAGGCGCCTGTGATCCCGATTCTCCACCCCGCCTATCTGCTTCGCCGCCCGCAGGATAAGAGCCGCGCCTGGCGCGATCTCATGTTGATCGAGAAACGGCTGGCGGAGCTTAGCAGCGGTTAGTCTTCCAGCGCCTGTTCGGCTTTCTCGTCGACCTTGCCACGTTCCGTCTTCTTGAGGCTCGTGAACTCCGCGCCGATCGCGCCTTTCGAATCGGCGCCGATGACTTGCCTGGCCTTCTCGAAGATCTCTTTCTCTTCTTCTTCGATATGGTGCTCGTAGCGCTCTTGCAGCGCCTTGAACCGTGCAAGCCAGCCCGGTGAGCTGAACTTCATCTCGTGCAGGCCCTGAATCATTTCTTCCAGTTCATGGTGCTCCGCGACCGAGTGGCGGCCTTCCGGCTGGCCTTCGGACTCGGCAATCAGCTTGCTGTAGAAGGAAAGCTCCTCCGCGGCCGCATGGGCGCTTACATCATAGTAGAAGGTCTGCCAAAGCTTGCGGCGATCCTCGGAATCGCCTTGGGTTTTGGCCAGCTTAGCGAGCAGATCCCGGTGTTTGTCATGATCCGTCTTCAGCGTCTGATAGATCGTCGGCATGGGAAGGCCTCCTGCAATTATCTCCGCCATGAACGCCTCAGCCCGCCTTCCGTTCCCGCGCGCGCAGCGGACTGAGCACACCCCGATGCCCGCACCGCTGTCGATCATCATTCCTGCGCTCAACGCCGCCGGTGATCTTCCGTTGGCTCTGGAAAGCCTTCTGGCAGGCCTCGAAGCAGGCCTCATCCGGGAAGTGATCGTCGTGGACGGTGGCTCCGCGGACACCACCCGCGCGATTGCGGGCTCAGCGGGTGCAACCGTGATCGGATCGGAGCCTGGCAGGGCAAAGCAAATGCGCGCCGGCGCGGCTGCCGCGCGCGGCGAATGGTTCTTGTTCCTCCACTCAGATACCGCGCTGTCACGCGACTGGGCCGAGCGTGCCGCCGCGCATATGGGAACACGTTCCGGCATGGCGGCTGCCTTTTCGCTCAAGTACCGCTCCGACGCCCGCGAAGCTCGCTGGCTGGAACGCCGCGCCAATCGCCGCGCGCGGTGGATCGGTTTGCCCTACGGCGATCAGGGCCTTCTGATCTCGCGCGCGCTCTACAATGAAATCGGCGGGTATCCCGACGTGCCGCTGATGGAAGACGTGATGATCGTGCGCATGCTCGGAAAGCGCCGTCTCGTCATCCTTGATGCCGAAGCGCGCACGTCTGCAGCAAAGTATGAGCGCGACGGATGGCGCAGACGCGCCTGGCGCAACGCCTGGCTGCTGACGCGTTTCCTGATGGGCGCGAGCCCGGAAAAACTCGCGAAAGCCTACAACTAGTCTTCGTCAGCCCACCAGGCCGGGTCGGCAAACCGTTCAGCGTAAGTGCTTGTCAGGTAGGCGCGGAAAAGCGCGTAGTCAGTCACCGTGCAGGCATAGGGATCGGTGCGCACGACACCGGCTTCGGCCTCGAGGCCCCGTGCAATCTCGCCGCAGCCTGGCATGGCGAGATCGAACCGGGGCGCACTGCCTACCGTCGCATTGACCGGCCGCGCTACGACATAGCTCCACGCCACTTCGCCGCCTTCGCGAAGTTCCGCCTCACCGATCCAGACCGGCACGCCGCCTGCCTCCGTCAGCGCTTCAAAACGGATGTGCAGGTCTTCCTCCTCGCCATCTTCGGGTTCCACGACATAGCCGTCGCCGGACGGCAGGGCGATCCGGCATGGTGGGTCATCCGGTGTGCAAAGCGCAATCGGCCCGCGCGCCAGCAGTTCGCCTTCGGCGATGTAGGGGGCCTCGGACATGAAGCAGGCGCCGAGCAGCGGCGTGGCGGCCAGTGCGATCAACCAGGCATGCAGTTTCATGGCAGGCTCCCTTGCTTGCGTTTCAAGGCACGTCCGCCCACTGTCCGCCTCGTTTCCGGCAAATCCAAGGCCCCCAGTGCATGCGTCCTGCTATCCTTTTCGTATTTGCCAAGCCGCCGCGCATCGGCCTCTCGAAGACCCGTCTGGCAAAGGGCCTGGGCCTCACGACCGCCCGGCGCATTGCCGCCTTCACGCTCGCCCGGACATTGCAGGCCGCGAAGGGCAGCGGCTGCGCGGTCACGATTTATGTCGCGCCAGACCGGCTCGTCCGGGCCGCGCAGGCCGGTCAGACGTTCGCGGGATTGCCACTCGCGCCGCAGGGAAGCGGCGGCCTCACCGAACGTCTTGGCCTGGCGCTGCACCATGCGCCGCCCGGTCCGGTACTCTTCATCGGCGCCGATGCTCCGGATGTTACCGCGGGCAAACTGCGCGCAGCCGTCGCCCTTTTGCGCAGGAAGGACGCGGTATTCGGTCCCGCCAGTGATGGTGGCTTCTGGCTGTTTGGCCTGCACAAGGGGCCGCGCGCCCACGATCCGTTCGGAGGCGTGCGATGGTCCGGCCCGCATGCGATGGAAGACGTCTGGAGCAACTTGCCGCGTCACAGCCGCATCGGCCTTCTGGAGCAGCTGACCGACATAGACGAAGCCGCCGACTGGAAGGCCTGGACCCGGGGCGCCCGCTGAATTCCCCAAAAAGCCATCCGTAAAGTTCTTGCTATGTTCTTTTTCCTGTGGCTCTCATGCGGCCATGAGAACCGGACAGAAACTGAAATCTTCAGGGCGGGTTACGCTGATCGAGACTTCCGAGGCTGGCGAGCGCTTCCACCATCGTGGGCGCGGCGCGGTTTCCAACCAGACCGGCCGCTACGAGGCCCAGACGCACGATCCTTTCGATGACGGCTGGGGCACGATCGAGGACGATGCCGCGCCGCTCGAGACGCTCCTGATGGACGAAACCGCCCGCACCATCATCACCTTCAACAATTCGCCGGACATCAACTTCGACCGCACGGTCAATCCGTACCGGGGCTGCGAGCATGGCTGCATCTACTGTTTCGCCCGCCCCTCGCATGCCTGGGCCGGGCTGTCGGCCGGGCTTGATTTCGAGAGCCGGCTTTTCCGCAAGCAGAACGCGGCAGAATTGCTTCTGAGGGAAATTTCCCGGCCCGGCTACGTGCCGAAGCCCATCGCGCTGGGCATGAACACGGACGCCTACCAGCCGGTGGAGCGCGGCGAGCGGCTGACACGGCGCCTCCTTGAAATCCTGTCGGACCACAACCATCCCGTCAGCCTGCTGACGAAATCGGCACTGATCCAGCGCGACATCGACCTTCTCGCCCCGATGGCGGAGAAGGGGATTGTCCGCGTTGGTTTGTCAATCACGACGCTCGACCGAACGCTCGCCCGCAAGATGGAGCCGCGCGCTGCAACGCCTGCGCGCCGGCTGGAAACGGTCCGCGCGCTCTCGTCGGCAGGTATCCCGGTCTCGGTGATGACCGCGCCGATCATTCCGGGCCTGACCGATCACGAGATTGAATCCCTGCTCGAAGCCGCCAGTGACCATGGCGCAGCCGGGGCGGGTTATGTCGTCCTGCGCCTGCCGTTCGAAATAAAGGATCTCTTCCACGAATGGCTGGTGGAGCATGTGCCGGACCGGGCTGCCCGGGTAATAAACCTCATCCGCGAGATGCGCGGCGGCAAGGATTATGACGCCAGATGGTTCGAGCGCGGTCGAGGCCGCGGACCGGTCGCGGACCTGATATCACAGCGCTTTCACAAGGCAGCGGTTCGTTTCGGGCTCAACACACCGCGCACGCCTCTTCGCACCGATCTGTTCCGTCCGCAGGCCACGCCGGAGGGGCAGCTGCTGCTCGGACTGTAAACGCCGCAGCAGGTCCGGCGCGCACCGGTAACCTTTCGTTCGTCTTTCCGTAACGCGGTGGTAACCGGCGCATCCCAGAGATTCCAGGGCACGTAGATTTCAGCGGGGCCCCCGAAAATGACGATCCAGAAGAACACGATTGCGCAAGGTGACTGTATCGAACTCCTGTCGCGCATTCCCGACAAGTCGGTTGATCTCGTGTTTGCAGACCCGCCCTACAATCTTCAGCTCGGTGGCGGGCTGACCCGTCCGGACCAGTCGGTCGTCGACGGCGTCGATGACGAATGGGACAAGTTCGCCAGCTTTGACGAATATGACCTGTTCACGCACCAGTGGCTCGAACAGTGCCAGCGCGTCCTGAAGGATGACGGCGCCATCTGGGTCATCGGATCCTATCATAATATCTTCCGTGTCGGGAGCATCCTGCAGGATCAGGGCTTCTGGATTCAGAACGATGTGATCTGGCTCAAGACCAATCCGATGCCGAACTTCAAGGGCACCCGCTTCCAGAACGCGCACGAGACGCTGATCTGGGCCGGCAAGAACCGCGACGCGCGCGTCACGTTCAACTATGACGCCCTGAAGACCTTCAACGAAGACAAGCAGATGCGCTCTGACTGGGTGATCCCGCTTTGCACCGGCGGCGAGCGCCTGAAAGACGAAGCGGGCCGCAAGGCCCATCCGACGCAGAAGCCGGAATCTCTGCTCCACCGTGTCCTGCTGGCCACCACCAACCCCGGCGATCTCGTGCTTGATCCATTCTCCGGCACCGGCACCACCGCCGCGGCCGCCAAACGCCTCGGTCGCAATTACATCGGCCTCGAGCGCGAGGACTCCTATGTCCGCCTGTCGCGCGCGCGCCTGAAGTCCATCGAACCGATGGATGTAGAAACTCTGGAAACCGAGCGCAGCAAGAAGTCGCTCGCCCGCGTACCGTTTGGTGCCCTGATCGATACCGGCTGGCTGAAGCCCGGCGATCGCCTGTTCAGCCCGCAGCGCCGCCACCAGGCCCGCATCCGCGTGGACGGCTCGCTGACGACCGGCTCGATGTCCGGCTCGATCCACCGCCTCGGCGCGCATGTGCAACAGGCACCTGCCTGCAATGGCTGGACCTACTGGCACTACGAAACCGAAAAGCGCGACCTCGCGCCGATCGACCTGCTGCGCCGCCGCTATCGCGATGAAATGGGTTTGAACTAGGCTTCAGGAATAGGCGGTCAGCACTTCGTCGACCGCCTTTTCCAGGTCTTTCAGCGTCGCGACATGACTCATCTGTGCACAGAAGGGCTCATACCGCGGGATAACGCTGTCGCCGGTGCCCCACAGCGCGCGGCCTTCCGGGTTCAGCCAGATGATGCGCTTGGCCCGGCCGGCAAAATCACGAAACAGGTCAAGGCGCGGATCGCCATAGTTTGATCGCCCGTCGCCAAGGATGATGATCGTCGTGCGCCGGTCGATCTTGTTCTCGTGGTCCATCTTGAAGTCCGAGAAAGCCTGGCCATAGCTCGTCGAGCCGAGGCCGATCTCGCGCAGAATTTTCTTGATCGCCGCATCGAACTCCATCGTCTCCAGTATGTCGTCGACATTCTTGAGCCGGTACGAAAACGCATACGCGTGCAGGTCCGGAATCGCTTCCTTCATCGAATAGAGCAGCAACAGCAGGAAGCGCACATAAAGCGCGACCGAGCCTGACACGTCGCAGATCACGAGGATCTTGGGGCGGTCCTTTTTCTTCTGGCGCCAGATGACGTTGAACGGCACGCCGTCGACGCCGGCATTGGCGCGCATCGTTCGGCGCACGTCGAGGAGGCCCCGCTGCGTGCGCTTGCGGCGGCGGGAGTGCTTGACGGCCAGCCGCTTGGCGACTTTTGCGACCAGCTGCTTCATCCGAGCCATGTCGCCCGCCTCGATAGCCGAGAGGCGTTTCGTGGCGGCGACCTCATCGCGGAACTTTTCGGTCTCGGCAGCGCCGAATATCTGGAACGCCCGTTCGGCTCGCTCCCGCGCCGCCATCGTCAGCGTACGGCGCACGTCAATCAGGCGCTGGGCCTCCGCGTCTGCATCGGGCGTGCGCCCCTGCAGCGCCTCCAATAGCCGTGCCTGCAGCTGCTCGCCGCCCATCGCGCGCACCATCGACTGCGAGAAATACGCGACCTGCGTTGAGAAGCGGATATCGTTCAGCCCGGCCTGTTCCGCCGCCCGCTCGATGGCAGCGGCGAGGGCCTGTTCGTTGCCTTCCTGCGCCAGCTGCGACAGACGCTCGGCCGCGTCCTTCGGGTCTTCCTGGCTTTCCTGCGTCTCGGATTCTGCTGACTGCGATACAGAACCCGCCGGCGCAGAAGAGAAGTAGAGATCAAACAACCGGTCGTGGATCGACTTTTCCGACTCCGATTTCGCCAGCACGCAGGCCAGCGAATCTTTCATTAGGGCCCGGTCATCATAGCCGATCATCGCGACTGTGCGGGCCGCATCCAGCGCTTCACCTGTCGAGACGCGTACGTCGGCGGACCTCAGCGCACGGATGAAGTTGGAGATCTGCTTTTCCATCGCCGGGCAATGCCCTCAGCCCATGTCCGGATAGCCCGAGGCGAGCCGCCCGCGCGCATCCGGTCCGGTCGCCTCGCGCACCATCTTCGGAATGGCCGGCGCAATCGCCGCTATGTCCGTCTCGTGCTTCAGCAGCACGTTCAGCGTATCGCGCACGAAGTCCTCTTCCAGCGTGCTCGCATGCATCAGAAGCAGCGTGCGGGCCCAGTCCACGGTCTCGGCAATGGAGGGCCGCTTCTTGATGTCGGCCTCTCGGACCGATTGCACGAAGCGCACGAGCTGGTTCAGCAGCGCGTCCGAAATGCCGTCCACACGGGCGCGCACAATGCGCTGCTCGCGCTCATGGTCCGGGAAGCCGATATGCAGGTGCAGGCAGCGCCGTTTCAGCGCGTCGCCAAGCTCGCGCACGTTGTTCGACGTGAGGATCACCAGCGGCGGCACCTTTGCCTTGATCGTGCCGATCTCCGGCACGGTCACCTGATAGTCCGACAGCACTTCGAGGAGGAAAGCCTCGAACGCCTCGTCTGACTTGTCGATCTCGTCGATCAGCAGCACCGAGCCCTGGTCCTGCTGCATTGCATGGAGCAGGGGGCGGGCTTCAAGGAACTGCCGGGAGAAGAACAGGTCTTCAAACCCGGAAAGCTTCGCTAGCGAATCCTTCAGCGTTTCCGCCCCGCCGAGCAGCTCGTTCAGCTTCTCCTTCAGGATCTGCGTGTAGAGCAGCTGCTTGCCATACTTCCACTCATACAGCGCCTTGCCCTCATCAAGGCCCTCGTAACACTGCATGCGGATCAGCGGCAGATCCATCCATTTGGAAAGCGAAGCGGCAAGGTCAGTCTTGCCGACACCGGCCGGACCTTCGATCAGGATCGGCTTGCGCAGCCCGTGAGCGAGGAAAACCGCCGTGGAAATCTGCGAGGTGGAAATATAGCCCGACGTGCCGAGCCCTGCGGTAATTGCCTCGATCGAGGTCAGCGGCTCGTAGCCGGTCTTCTTGTCTTTAGCCATGCAGGGAGGGGTAGGGCGGGCTTGCCTGAGAGGCAAGGCGTGACGCCGCGAAAGGGCGGGGCTAGGAGGACAGGGTCATGCTGATCGCCCGGATTCTCTTCACACTGCCGCTGCCGGAGCCGTTTGATTATACGGTCCCTGATGGCATGGCGCTGGAGCCAGGCTCCTACGTGGCGGCGCCTGTGGGCCCGTATGACCGGCTTGGCATGGTTGTGGAGGTGCTGCCGGACCAGCCGGGTACGAACCGCAAGCTGAAGGCCGTGAGCGCTGTCTATGACGTGCCGCCGATGTCCGCGCCAATGCGGGAGTTCCTGACCTGGACGACGCGCTACACGGTGAGCCACCCGGGCACGATCCTGTCGATGGCGCTGCGCGCCCGGGAAGCCCTGCTGCCTTCGCCCGTCGAGCTTCGCTACCGGCTCGGCGGCCTGCCCGAGGGGCGTCTGACGACTGCGCGCGCCAAGGTGCTCGAACAGGCCGGCGCGCTGGGCCTCGCCTCGTCTTCTGAACTCGCTGCCGCAGCGGGTGTTACGTCCAGCGTCGTGAAGGGCCTGCTCGCCATGGGCGCGCTGGAAGAGGTCGAGGAACCGGTGGATCTGCCATTTCCCGTGCCGGATCCGGACCTGCCTGGCGCGGTGCTGACGGGTGAGCAGGCGTGCGCCGCAGAAGACCTGCGCGAGGGCCTCCGGAAGGGTGGCTTCTCGGCCTACCTGCTCGACGGGGTCACTGGCTCCGGCAAGACCGAAGTCTATTTCGAGGCCATTGCCGAAGTCCTCCGGTCGGATCCGGGAGCGCAGATCCTCGTCCTGCTGCCGGAGATCGCGCTGACGCAGGCTATCCTCTCCCGCTTCGAAGCGCGCTTCGGCGCCGCCCCGGCCCCCTGGCATTCGGGGCTTAACCCCAAGGAGCGCCGCCGGACCATGCGCGAGGTCCTGCATGGGCGTGCCCGCATTGTCATTGGCGCGCGCTCGGCGCTGTTCCTGCCATTCCGCAAGCTGAAGCTGATCATCGTCGATGAAGAGCATGATGGCAGCTACAAGCAGGAGGACGGCGTCACCTATCATGCCCGCGATCTCGCCGTTATGCGGGCGAAGCTGGAGGAAGGCGCGGTCGTGCTCGCTTCGGCCACCCCGGCGCTGGAGACGGTCGTCAACGCGGAGGCCGGCCGCTATGTTCGCCTTCGCCTCGCGGCCCGGCCCGGAACGGCGCGCCTGCCTGAGATCGAACTGATAGACCTGAAGCGCGCTCCGCCGGCCAAGGGTAAGTGGCTGTCGCCGCGGCTCGAACTGGCGCTCGGCGAGACTTTGGCCGCGGGGGAGCAGTCCCTCCTGTTTCTGAACCGGCGCGGGTATGCGCCGCTCGTCATCTGCAAAGCCTGCGGCGAGAAGCTGAAATCTCCCGGTACCGAGACCTGGCTGACTGAACACCGTTATTCCGGCCGCCTCGTCTGCCACCTCACCGGCTATTCGATCCCGAAACCGGCAGTCTGCCCGAAATGCGGCGCCGCTGATTCGCTGATGGGCGTCGGCCCGGGTGTCGAACGGGTGGCTGAGGAGGTCCGCCTGCTGCTGCCCGAGGCCCGGATCGAAATTTTCTCATCCGACACCGCGCAGGGCGGCGACGCCGTGCGGAGTATCATCGAACGGATGGCGGCTGGGGAGATCGACGTGCTCATCGGGACCCAGATCGTCGCCAAAGGGCACAATTTTCCAAATCTGACCCTTGTCGGGGTGGTTGATGCCGATAGCGGCCTGAAAGGCGGAGACCTGCGGGCAGGGGAGCGCACCTACCAGCTTCTGAGCCAAGTGGCCGGGCGGGCTGGCCGCGCGGAGCGGCCGGGCAAGGCCTATGTGCAGACCTACGACCCAGACAACCCTGCCATGCAGGCGCTGGCGGCCAATGACCGGGACGGTTACCTGCAGATCGAGCGGGAAGTCCGCGCCGAACTGGGGCTGCCCCCATTCGGACGGCTGGCCGCGATGATCCTGTCAGCCCCCTCGGCGGAACTGGTCGACAAGGCAGCTCTCGATTTCGCAGCGCTGGCGCCAAATTCCGAAGGAATTGAACTGTTTGGGCCTGCGCCGGCCCCGATAACGGTGCTCAGGGGACGCCACCGCAGGCGATTCCTTGTGAAGAGCCCCCGGAACATCGATCTTTCGGCCTACATGACGGCCTGGGTCGCCCGCCTCAAGCTGCCGTCGCAGGTGCGATTGTCAGTCGACATCGACCCGTATTCTTTCCTGTAAACACTGGGGATTCGGGGCAATTCCCCATCTTTGCCATTTCGCCGCAGCGTCTGGTACGGCGGCCATGTTGTCAGCGCAGTTTTCTGATGTTAAGCGCCGCACAATTGAGCGGGCGCGCACGGGTTGTGACGGCCTGCTCCTGACATTTCCCCGGGCAATTCCCGCCCTTCAACCGCGACGGATATCGACCTTGCCGGCATCGAGCGTGACGCAGACGAGTGAAGCAGCCCAGCGCTATGCGCGCGCGTTGTTCGAACTGGCGCAGGACAAAGGCGCCCTGGCCGTAGTTCACAAGGATTTCCGGGCCTTCGCGCAAAGCGTGCGCACCTCGAAAGACCTGACCACATTGCTCGATTCCCCGGCTTTCGGCCGTGATGCAAAAGTCAAAGCGCTCGGCGGGGTGGCAAAGAAGGCCGGCTATTCGCCTATTTTCAGCAAATTTCTTGGCGTGATGGCCACCAATGGCCGGGCGAAGGATATCCTGAGCGCCGAGTACGCCTTCGACCAGCTCTACGCCAACCAGCGCGGTATCAAGCGCGCGGTGGTGCGGACGGCGAAGGAAATGAGCGGCGCCGAGCGCGCCCGCATCGAATCGCTCCTGGCCAAGGTGGTCGGCGGCGAAGTGGAACTTTCCAGCGAGGTTGATCCCTCGCTGATCGGCGGCATCCAGCTGCGCATCGGCTCCAAGCTCGTTGACGCCAGTGTGGCCGCCAAACTCAATCGCATGAACACCGCCATGAAGGGAGCACAGTAGCTCGATGGATATTTCACCCGCAGAAATTTCGGGCATCCTGAAGTCGCAGATCGACAACTTCGGCGTCGACGCTGAAGTTTCCGATGTCGGCCAGGTTCTCTCGGTCGGCGACGGTATCGCCCGCGTTTACGGCCTCGACAGCGTCCAGGCTGGCGAGCTCGTCGAGTTCGAAGGCGGCCTCAAAGGCATGGCCCTCAACCTCGAGAACGACAACGTCGGCGTCGTGATCTTCGGCGATGACCGCGGCATCAAGGAAGGCGCGACCGTCAAGCGCGCCGGCGAGATCGTGGCTGCCCCGGTCGGCAAGGGCCTCCTCGGCCGCGTCGTCAACGCACTGGGCGAACCGATCGATGGCAAAGGCCCGCTGAAAGATATCGCCAGCCGTCAGCGTTCGGACGTGAAAGCTCCGGGCATCATCCCGCGCAAGTCGGTTCACGAGCCGATGATGACCGGCATCAAGGCCATCGACGGCATGATCCCGGTCGGCCGCGGCCAGCGCGAGCTGATCATCGGTGACCGTCAGACCGGCAAGACCGCAATCTGCATCGACACCATCCTGAACCAGAAGCCGACCAACGACGCTGCGAAGTCCGACAAGGACAAGCTGTTCTGCGTCTACGTCGCGATCGGGCAGAAGCGTTCGACCGTGGCCCAGGTCGTCAAGGTGCTCGAAGAGCGCGGCGCCCTCGACTACACGATCGTCGTGGCTGCAACCGCTTCCGAGCCGGCACCGCTTCAGTACCTCGCCCCGTTCACGGGTTGCACCATGGGTGAGTGGTTCCGTGACAACGGCATGCACGCCCTGATCATCTATGATGACCTGTCCAAGCAGGCCGTTGCCTACCGCCAGATGTCGCTGCTGCTGCGCCGTCCGCCGGGCCGCGAAGCCTATCCGGGCGACGTGTTCTACCTCCACTCGCGCCTCCTTGAGCGCGCTGCGAAGCTGAACTCGGACAACGGTTCGGGCTCGCTGACCGCTCTGCCGATCATCGAAACCCAGGCCAACGACGTGTCGGCGTACATCCCGACCAACGTGATCTCAATCACCGACGGCCAGATCTTCCTTGAAACCGACCTGTTCAACTCGGGTATCCGCCCGGCCGTGAACGTCGGCCTCTCGGTGTCGCGCGTGGGCTCTGCCGCCCAGACGAAAGCGATGAAGAAGGTTGCCGGCTCGATGAAGGGTGAACTCGCCCAGTACCGCGAGATGGCTGCCTTCGCGAAGTTCGGTTCCGACCTCGACGCCGCCACACAGCGCCTGCTGAACCGCGGCGCCCGCCTGACGGAACTGCTGAAACAGCCGCAATACTCGCCGCTGCTGATGGAAGAGCAGGTCTTCATCATCTACGCCGGTACGCGCGGCTACCTCGACAAGGTCGAGCTCAAGAGCGTCACACGCTACGAGAAGGAGCTGCTCGCTCATCTGCGTGGTTCGAAGAAAGATCTGCTCAACAAGCTGCGCGACAAGAAAGAACTGACCGAAGAGATCGAAGCCGAGATCAAGGCGACGCTCGAAGCGTTCACGTCGAAATTCGCCTGAGCCCAACTCCACCCGCGTCGCCTCCAAGGAATAAAGGCCCCTCATGCCCAGCCTGAAGGATCTGAAAAACCGGATCACCAGCGTGAAATCCACGCAGAAGATCACGAAGGCGATGCAGCTGGTTGCCGCTGCAAAGCTCAAGCGTGCGCAGGATGCGGCCACCGCAGCCCGTCCGTATGCTGAGCGTATGGCTGCCGTTCTGGCAAACCTTGCGGCGTCCGCTGGTGGCGGTGGTCCGAAACTGCTGGCCGGCACCGGCAAGAGTGATGTCCACCTGATCGTCGTGATGACGGCCGAGCGGGGCCTCGCCGGCGGCTTCAACTCTTATGTTGTGAAGCTCGCCCGCCAGAAGATCCAGGCGCTGCAAGCCGAAGGCAAGACCGTTAAGGTCCTGACAATCGGCAAGAAGGGCCGCGAACAGCTGTCGCGCGAGTATTCGAGCCTGCTGACTTCGCACGTGAACCTTGCGGACGTGAAAGGGAATGACTTCTCTGGCTCCGCCTTCACCGTGGGCCAGATGCTCACCACGAGCTACGAAGCCGGCGAGTTTGATGTTGCGACGCTGATCTACTCCCAGTTCAAGAACGTGCTGACGCAGGTGCCCACCGCGCAACAGCTGATCCCGGCGAGAGCGCCCGAAGGTGCGCCGAAGATCGACCTTGGCGGCGCCATCTACACCTATGAGCCGGATGAAGCCACGCTGCTCGAAGCGCTGCTGCCGCGCTACATCAACACGCAGATCATGTCCGCGATGCTGGAAAGCTCGGCCGGTGAGCAAGCCAGCCGGATGACCGCGATGGACAACGCGACACGCAATGCAAAGGACCTGATCAAGGCCCTGAACCTCAAATACAACCGGGCTCGCCAGGCACAGATTACCAAGGAGCTGATCGAAATCATCTCCGGTGCCGAAGCCCTCTAGACCTTAAACCACACGACTTCATCTCCCGAGGAGATTTCAGATGAGCATGCCCGCCAACGCTAAAGGCCGAGTTTCCCAGGTCATCGGCGCCGTTGTTGACGTCGAGTTCGAAGGCGAACTCCCCGCCATTCTCAACGCGCTTGAAAGCGAGAACAATGGAGCCCGCCTTGTGCTCGAAGTCGCGCAGCATCTCGGTGAGAACACCGTCCGCACCATCGCTATGGACTCGACCGAAGGTCTTGTCCGCGGCCAGGCGGTAGCCGATACCGGCAAACCGATCATGGTTCCGGTTGGTCCCGCCACGCTCGGCCGGATCATGAACGTCATCGGCGAGCCGATCGACGAGCGCGGCCCGGTGAGCCGGGAACTGCTGATGCCGATCCACGCCCCGGCGCCGGACTTCGTGGATCAGGCCACGGAATCGGAAGTGCTCGTCACGGGCATCAAGGTCATCGACCTGCTCTGCCCCTACGCCAAAGGGGGCAAGATCGGTCTGTTCGGCGGCGCCGGCGTGGGCAAGACGGTTCTGATCATGGAACTCGTGAACAACATCGCTAAACTGTTCGGCGGTTACTCGGTATTCGCCGGCGTCGGCGAGCGCACGCGCGAAGGCAATGACCTCTATCACGAGATGATCGAGTCGAACGTTATCAACCTCGAAGGCGAAAGCCGCATGTCGCTGGTCTATGGCCAGATGAACGAGCCGCCGGGCGCCCGCGCGCGCGTCGCTCTGACCGGTCTCGCTCAGGCCGAGTACTTCCGCGACGTTGAAGGCAAGGACGTGCTGTTCTTCGTGGATAACATCTTCCGCTTCACCCAGGCCGGTTCGGAAGTGTCCGCACTTCTCGGCCGTATCCCGTCCGCCGTGGGCTACCAGCCGACGCTGGCTACCGATATGGGCGCGCTGCAGGAACGCATCACCTCAACGAACAAAGGCTCTATCACCTCGGTGCAGGCAGTGTACGTGCCCGCAGACGACCTGACTGACCCGGCGCCCGCCACATCGTTCGCACACCTTGATGCGACGACCGTTCTCAACCGCTCGATCGCCGAAAAAGGCATCTATCCGGCTGTGGACCCGCTCGACTCCACCTCGCGCATCCTCGACCCGATGGTCGTCGGCGAAGATCACTACAACGTTGCGCGCGGCGTGCAGTCGATCCTGCAGAAGTACAAAGAGCTTCAGGACATCATCGCCATCCTCGGCATGGACGAGCTGTCGGAAGAGGACAAGATCACCGTGGCCCGCGCCCGGAAAGTGGAACGCTTCCTGTCGCAGCCGTTCGACGTGGCCCAGGTGTTCACCGGTTCGCCGGGCGTCCAGGTGAAACTCGATGACACGATCAAGGGCTTCAAAGGCCTGATCAGCGGCGAGTTCGACCACCTGCCTGAGCCGGCCTTCTATATGGTCGGCAACATCGACGAGGCGAAAGCCAAGGCTGCCAAGATGATGGCTGACGCTTCGTAAGCGCCTGTATCGAGGGATACTGACAGATGGCTGAAAAGCTGCACTTCTCTCTCGTTTCGCCCGCCCGGGAGCTTTTCTCGGGCGCTGTCGATCACGTGATCGCTCCGGGCACGGAAGGCGAGTTTGGTGTGTTGGCAAACCACGCGCCGTTCATGACCACGCTTAAGAACGGCGTTGTCCGTGTGCTCGACGGTGATGTCGTCAAGATGCGCATCTACGTGCGCGGCGGCTTCGCGGACGTGACGCCCGCCGGTCTGACCATCCTCGCCGAGGAAGCCCGCAACCTGACTGACGTGAAGGCTGACGAAGTTGACGCGGAGATCGAGGCGACCCGCCTGAAGCTGCTCGCCCTCGACAAGGACGATCCGAAGCAGATCGCCTTCGGCGAGCAGATCTCCTATCTCGAAGGCATCCGCGCCGCGCTCGCGAACTGATCGGCGGCCTCAACGCCCGCACAGGAAGCCGGACAGGGTGTCGCCCTTCCGGTTTTTTGTGCCTAGTGGTCCTGCGCATGGAAGCGCGGCTGCGTCCCGGGAACCTGGATTTGCCAGCAGGCGAGATCGTTCGGTCTGGTCTCTTGGTCACGACAGTCATGCCCGAATCCGGCCTATCCGGCGGCAGTTCCTTCTCCGTCTCGGCGCCTGGCTGCGCCCTGGCGGCGCAAGTGTCGGCAAACGGAAGGGCACGCGACCGCGGGCGCTGCAGAAGAAGCCTGCAGTGGAATCCGTTTGAGGCCTGCGGCTCTCAAAGGCAGCGGTGTGCTGCAACGGTTGCTCACGTCCGCCTCAGGCGAAGACGGCTATCGTCTGCCGGCCGATCATCACCGGGGCGCCCGCCTTGTTCCACATGGACATCGCCTGGCTCGAATAGCCGTTGCGCGAAGTCTGCGCGGTGTGGCGCGCGAGGAACCAACGGTCCTCGGTCGCGATGTTTTCGGTCAGGAATTCCGCCATCCAGGTCATCGAGCTGATACGGCCAGGCGCGGTAAACATCGCCATTGCGGCTGGCGGAGGAGCATCGGCGAGCGCGAGCAGCGCGATGGCATCGTCGCGCGTCGCCGGATCCTTGTGGCGCATCCAGAGAGAGATGTCCGCCTCGGAGGCGCCGCTCATCAGGGCGTTGCCGCCGGCAAACCGGATATCGAAGTTCTGCGCGAACGTTGGCCCCTGGCCCGAGCGATGGAGCGGGCGCTCGATCGCTTCAACGGCGGGAACATCCGGGGGCGGAAGATGTGCAAAGCCCAGCGTAGAGTCACGCGGTGCGCCGAACGTAATGATCGCTTCGGCCAGCACGCCGTCTTCTCCTGTCATGCGGACGGAGGTGAACACTGTGTTCTTTCCCTGGCGCAGCACTTCCGGCTTGCAGATGACGGTGCCGTTGACCGGGCCGACAAAGGCGATCTGAACGGCCCGCACCGGCAGGCCAGCGCCGAGATGGGTGGCCGCTTCAAGGCAAAGAGCTGCCGTCAGGCCGCCATAGGCCGTGCGGCCCTGCATCCAGTTTTCGGTAATGGTCGCGGCGCGCGTGTCGCCGCCAGCCGGCACCACGGAGGCGAGGAGTTCGGTGAAGTTCATGGCAGCTCTCCGGGAGGGGTCATCCAGCTTTACATGGTTCCGAAAAGGAACCCAAGACGTAACGCTGGGTCAAACGAAAGCGCCCCGGCTTTAGGGCCGGGGCGCGGGAAGAAATTACGCAGGCGCGTAGGATCAGTGCTGGCTTTCCGGGGTAGTGATGCGCAGACCGTCCAGTTCATCGGTGACCTTGATCTGGCAGGAGAGGCGTGAGTTCGGCTTCACGTTCTCCGCGAAGTCGAGCATCGACTTTTCCATTTCCTGCTGCTCACCGGCTTTCGCGAGGAAGGCCGGGTCAACGTAGACATGGCAGGTGGCGCACGCGCAGGCGCCGCCGCAGTCCGCGTCAATGCCGGGCACAGAATTGTTGACCGCGACTTCCATGACGGACATGCCGTTTTTCGCCTCGAGCGTGCGTTCGGTGCCGTCATGCGAGATAAAAGTGATCTTTGCCATGTGTTGTTTCCGTCTCCTTCAGGCGGCCGCTTGGGCGGCTATATCCTTCATTGGGGTTGATGTATCGCTAAGGCTGGCAGGTGCAAGCTTTGCCCCTGACATGATGAGCTTTTTCGAGGCCAGGAATTCCGGCGGGCTGTTTACCGAATCGACAGCGATCAGCGTGCCGTTCTTGAGGTAGAAGACCGCGAACTTGCGTGAAGCCGGATCGCCGCGGATGACGTGCGTGTCGTAGCCCTGGCTGAGGCCGGCGATCTGCAGCTTCAGATCATACTGGTCCGACCAGAACCACGGGCAGTCTTCCGCCGGGCGAGGTTGGCCGAGGATAGCGGCGGCAGCGAGCTTGCCCTGTTCGATGGCGTTGTGAACGCTCTCAAGGCGGCCGGACCGGCCATAGTGGACAAGCGGACGCGCGGCGCAGTCACCGGCGGCAAAGACGTGCGGATCGGAGGTGCGTGCGTCGCGGTCGACGAGAATGCCATTGGAGCAGGCAATGCCGGCGTCCCTTGCGAGTTCCTCGTTGGGCAGGATGCCGATGCCAGAAAGTACAATGTCGGCGGGCAGGCGTGTGCCGTCGCCAAGGATGGCGGCGGCAACCTTGCCCTGAGCGCCTTCGAGATGGGAGAGCGTAATGCCGGTAAGGATCTTCACGCCCTGGCGCGCATGCTCAGCGGCGTAGAATTCCGAGATGACGGGGCTGGTGACGCGGGCGAGGACGCGCGGCGCCATCTCGATGACCGTCACATCAAGGTCCATCTGGCGTGCAACCGCGGCCGCCTCGAGGCCGATATAGCCTGCGCCGATGATCACGATGCGGCGGCCGGCGATCATCTTCGGGCGCATGCGCTCGACATCGGCCAGCGTGCGCAGATCGTGGAGACCGTCGAGGTCCGCGCCGGGCACAGGAAGGGGCCGGGGGCGCGAGCCTGTGGCGAGGATCAGGTAATCATAGTCGACATGCCCGCCATGGCCGAGCTGGACCTGCTGTTTCGCCCGGTCGATGCGAGGCACGTGGGTGCCAAGCATGACTTCGATCTTCTGGTCTTCGTACCAGGCGCTGGGCTTGAAATAGAGGCGTTCTTCGTCGAACTCGCCCTTCATGTAGGCTTTTGATAGCGGCGGGCGTTGGTAGGGCAGGGACGGCTCGTCGCCGATGAGGGTGATGCGGCCCGTATATCCGCCCTGACGGAGAGACTGCACGGCCTGCGCGGCGGCCTGACCGGCGCCGACGATGACGATGCTTTTTGCCTCTCCTGCCGACATGTCGGCTCCCCATTCTTATTCGTGACGGGTGCGTCACTTTTTTGTTTATTCTGTTGCGCCTGCGGCTGCAAGCATGGCCAAACGGGGCACACCGTCACAGGTTTACGCGCGTTGCGTCAACCGGCGAGACGGCTAGGGTGCAATCCCAGATGCGGATTCTTGAACTGGCCTCTGATTTGGACACCCGGGCCCTTGGCGCGCGGCTCGCGCCCTTGTTGCGGCGGGGGGATGTGATCGCGCTGAGGGGCGATCTGGGCGCCGGCAAGACCACACTGGCACGGGGGCTGATCCAGGCGCTGCTGGGCCGCGACGAAGAAGTTCCGAGCCCGACCTACACCCTGGTACAAGTCTACGAGGGGCCGAGCTTTCCGCTCTGGCATTTCGATCTCTACCGGCTGGAAGAGGCGAATGACGTTCACGAACTCGGCTGGGACGAGACGCAGGACGGCGCCGCGCTGATTGAATGGCCGGACCGGGCGGGCCGCCATCTGCCGGCGCACCGGCTTGATGTCTTCCTTGAAAACTCTGGGGAAGGGCGGCGGGCGAGGCTGGAACCGCAGGGCGAAGGCTGGCAGGAACGGCTGGATGAACGCCTTGGCTGAACAGCGCACTGCAGAGATTAATGCCTTCCTGAAGGCCGCAGGGAGCGGCTGGGATACAGCGCGCCACCATGCGCTGGGGCAGGATGCCTCGACGCGGCGATACATCCGCCTGTACCGGGAAGACGGCGCGACCGCACTGCTGATGGATGCCCCGCGTGTTGAGAGTGATCCATGCCCACCCGACGCCGACGCGGCGACGCGTGCCAAGATGGGCTGGAACGCGATGACGCGGCTGGCGGCCTCGCGCGTCGAGGCCTTCGCGCTGATCGCCGACCACCTGCGCGGCCTCGGCCTCAAAGCGCCGGCGGTCTATCATTTTGATGCGGCAAAGGGCTTCGGGCTGATTGAAGATTTCGGGGACAGCCGCGAGTTCGCCCGCCTGATCGAGCGCGGGGCAGCAGATGAAACGCCGCTCTACGTGGCGGCAGCCGAGCGGCTGGCACAGCTGCATGCGGCGCCGATTCCGAAGGTGCTGTCGCGGGGCGATGCCAGCTGGCCGATCCTCGAGTTTGACGCCGTGGCGCTAGGCGCAAATGCCGACCTCTATGCCGACTGGCTGCGCGCCGAAGTCGGGCAGGGGCCGCTGACGGGCGCCGAGCGGGCACGATGGGAGCGTGAACGCGACGCGCTTATCGCGCAGGCGATGTCTTTCCCGCGCGCCTTCACGCTGCGCGACTATCATGCGGAGAACCTGCTCTGGCTGCCTGAAAAAGATGTGGGGCTTCTGGATTTTCAGGATGCTGTCGTGGGCTGGGACTCGTGGGACCTTGCCATGCTGACGCAGGATGCGCGGCGGAACGTTTCGCCAGAAGCAGCGGAAGCAGCGATCCGGGCCTTCCTTACACGGACGGGGCAGGCGCGCGAGGCGTTTGACGAACGCCTCGCCGTGATCGGTGCGCTGAATGCGCTGCGAATTGCCGGCGTGTTCTCGCGCCTCCAGCACCGGGATTGCAAGCCGCGCTATGCGGACTTCCAGCCCCGCCAGCTGCAACTGCTTGCCCGCAACCTCTCGCACCCTGCGCTGGCCGGAATGGCTGCTTTCGTGCGCGAGACGACACCGTTTGTCTTTGAGGCCGACACATGAGCGTTTCCGTGCCGCATACCGCGATGGTGCTTGCCGCCGGCCTTGGCACGCGGATGCGGCCTCTGACGGATACGACGCCAAAGCCCCTGCTGAAGGTGCGCGGCAAGGCGCTGATCGACCGGCTGCTCGATCCCCTGGTGGCGGCGGGCGTCCAGCGCATCGTCGTCAATTCGCATTACCTGGCCGACCAGATCGACGCGCATGTTCTTGCGCGAACGGATGTTGTGGTCGTGCTGTCGGATGAGCGCGGCGAGGTGCTGGAGACAGGCGGGGCGATTGCCAAGGCGCGAGGTCTCTTGGGGGATGACCCGATCTTCGTGCTCAACACGGATGCCTTCTGGGCGCCGGAATCGCCGGAGCCATTCCTCGCGCTGGCTGGGGCATTTGATCCGGTGGCGGAGGATGAACGGCTGCTGATTGCTGACACCGGTCAGGCGCTCGGCTTTGACGGCGCCGGGGATTTCTTCCTGCAGGGCGGAGACCGTCTGGTGCGCCGAGGCAGCGCAGGGTCTGCGCCCTGGGCCTATGCGGGCGTGCGCATCATGATGCCGAAGCTGTATGACGGTCTCGCGGTGGAGCGTTTCTCCGCGTTGAAGATCTGGGATGAACTGATCCCAAAGGGACGCCTTGCGGGGCAAAGGCTGGACCGCTTCTGGCTGCATGTTGGCGATCCGAAGGCGCTGGCGGATGCAGAGATGTGGATCGCCTGCCATGGCGGCTGAGCTCCGGCCGTTCGGCGCGGGCGCCCCCAGGGTCTGGACTATTCCTCCCGGCACGGACTTTCTCGGTTCTCTGGCGCGTGAACTGGCTCAGGCGTTCGATCTGAAGACCAAGGCAGACGCGCTCGCAGACGCCATCCTCTATGTGCCCAACCGCCGCTCGGCGCGCGCCCTGACACTGGCGCTTTTCGATGCGCAGGGCGGCAACCGGACGCTGCTGCCGCCGGATATCCGAACGCTGGGCGATCTGGAGTCGGATGAGCCGCCGCCCGTAGCTGAGGCGGCAATAGCCGGCCTCTCGCCGATGCTTTCGCCTGCCGCACGGCTGGGCGCCCTCGCGAGATTGACGTCCACGTTCTATGCCAGCGAGTATGGCCGCACGCTGCCACCGGCCTCTGCTCTCGCAGCTGCGCGGGAACTGTCGCGGCTTCTGGAGCAGGCAACGCTGGGCGAGGCGCCGGTCGACTGGGCGCAGCTCGGCACGCTGGTGCTGGAGACCGATCTGGCGGTGCATTGGGAAAACTCGGTAAAGTTTCTGTCGATCATTGCGGAGATGTGGCCGCAGTGGCTGCGCGACAACAATGCGGGCGATCCGTTCGAGCAGCGCCAGCGCGCTGCCGACGCGCTTGTGGCAAGCTGGACTGCCAAGCCGCCCACGTCTCCGGTGATCATTGCAGGCTCCACAGGTGCAACACCGTCCGGCCGGGCGCTAATGAAGGCGGCGCTGAGACTGCCGCAGGGTCTCGTCGTGCTTCCAGGGCTCGATACCGATCTCAGCGAAAAGGCGCAGGCAGCTGTGGCCGGGGCGCCAAGCCATCCGCAGTTTGCACTTGTGCGTACATTGAAGACACTGGGGCTTGTGCTGCGTGACGTGGCCGAATGGCCGGCGGCGTATGCGCCTGTCTCGGCCTCGCGCCGGCGGCTTGTGTATGAAGCGCTGGCGCCGGCCGATGATACGGCGGATTGGCGCGAGACGCTGGAAGAATTGGCCGCGAGCAGCAGTACGACGCCGGCAGGGTTTGCGCGCGAGGCGCTTAGCGGCCTGTCGGTGATCGAGCTGCCGAACGAGCCGTCAGAAGCAGAAGCGGCGGCCTTGTTGCTGCGAGGTATCCTTGAGGAGACGGGCGCGACCGGGGCGCTGGTGACACCTGATGCCGGGCTCGCGCGGCGCGTCGGTGCGTTGCTGGAGCGATGGGGCATTTCAGTGCCGCCATCGGCAGGGCGTCCCTTAGGACGTACGCAGGCCGGCAGCCTGATTTCCCTTTGTGCCCGCTGGGCGGTGGACCCGGGAGACCCGGTGACGCTGTCGGCTGTTCTGAAGCACGCGTTCGTGCGCAACCGCGAGATGGGCGATATTCTGGACCTGCATTTCCTACGCGGCGCACGACGGTGGCGGACACTGGAAGAGCTGGCTCTGCGTATCGAGGCGCGGTTTGACGAGGAACGTGTGCCGGCCTTCACGCGCGAGGAGCAGGCGCGGGCGGCGGCGTTCGTGAGGGAACTGGCGGGTCTCATCGCCGAAGTGCGCGCCGATTTTTCAGTGGAAGACGAGATCAACGTTGCTGAGGGCGTGCAGCGGATCGCGGCGCTGGCCGGCGCGATTAGCGAGACGCCGCTGCCTTGGGCAGGCGAAGACGGCGCGGGCGCTTCCAAGCTGCTGGAACGTATCCGCGAGATGGGCGAGTTCCTGGGCAACGTGCCTCCGCGCGATATTGCCGAGCTCGTTGAGAAGGAATGTGCGAACCTGACAGTGAGCATGGGCGAGGCAGAGCATTCGCGCCTCAGCATCTGGGGCCCGCTCGAAGCACGCCTTCAGTCCGCGGATCTCGTGGTGCTGGCGGGGTTGAATGAAGATGTTTGGCCGGACAAGACGCCGCCGGATGCCTTCCTGCCGCGCAGGTTCCGCGGGCAGCTCGGCATGACCGACCCGGATGAACGCCTCGGCCTGTCAGCACATGACTTTGCGCAGCTCGCCTGCGCCCCCCGCGTGGTCATGCTGTATTCGGCGCGGCGCGAAGATGCGCCGGCGGTGGCCTCGCGCTGGGTGTGGCGGCTGCGAACGTTGGCCCAGGGCGCGCTGTTCGAGGCGGCTCCGGGTGTGCTGGCGGGCGCGCACGCGGCGCTGCCGGACTGGGTGCGTCAGATGCAGGCGGAAGGCATCGGAATGCAGGACGCCGCATTCAGCGCGGAGCCGCGCCCGACACGGCGCCCGCCTGCCTGGCCGAAGCGATTGTCTGTCACGCGTGTCGACCGGTTGCAGCGTGATCCCTATTCGATCTGGGCTGAGTCCGTTCTCGGCCTGCGGGTGCTTGATCCGATGAACGGGCCGGTACAGGCGAACCTGAAAGGTACGGCGGTTCACAAGGCTGTCGAGCTGTTCGATGAGGCAGGCGCGGAAAAATCTCCGGTGAACCTGCTGGCGCTGTTCGGGCAGGAGCTGCGCAAGGCGGGCGAGACGGAGGCAGACTGGCTGAGCCGGGAGGCGATCTGGGCGGATGTCGCGGCCTGGTTCGTAGGCTGGCGCGCAGGCCGCGATGTCTCGGGCGGCAAGATGCTCGAGGTAAACGGCGAACTGAAATACGAGATCGGCGGCGACACGTTCATACTGTCCGCACAGGCAGACCGGATCGAGATCGGCGCAACCGGCGAGATTACGATCGTCGATTTCAAGACCGGCAGCGCGCCCTCTGACAAGATGATCCGGTCGGGTTTTGACCAGCAGATGCCGCTGCAGGCGCTGATCGCGGGCAAAGGCGGCTTTGCGGGCGTACGCGCGGCGCCGGTGGCGGCGCTGGAATATGTGGAGCTGCGCGGGAAATATGGCGCGCGCACGATTGGTCCGGGTAAGGACGGCGAGCTGACGCCGCCGAAGATGGCTCAGCGCGCGGAAGAGGGGATGCAGCGGCTGATCGCGGCGTACCGTGCGCCGGACGCCGTGTATGCGTCGGCGCCGCGGGTGCAGTTCGTAAAGTATGACTACGGGTTCAACCTGCTTGCACGGCGCGCAGAGTGGACGAACGATACATCTGACGGCGAGGGCGGGGAATGACGGACGCCGTTCACGCCGCCGCGCTGGACGCGGCAACCCGCGCGCAGGCGCTTGCGGCAAATCCAGGCCGGTCAGCCTTTGCGACCGCGAATGCGGGCAGCGGCAAGACGAAGGTGCTGATCGACCGGGTGGCGCGGTTGCTGCTGCGCCGGCCGGACGGGCGGCCGGGCGCAAACCCGGATTCGATCCTGTGCATCACCTATACGCGGGCGGCGGCGAGCGAGATGCTGACGCGATTGTTCGAGACCCTCGGCGAATGGGCTGTCATGGAAGACGAGCCTTTGCGCCAGGAACTGGCGAAGCTTGAGGGAACCAGGTCGGAGCTCTACGAACTTGAACAGCTGAAGGCTGCACGGGCGCTGTTTGCACGCGCGCTCGAGACGCCGGGTGGCCTCAGGATCGAGACAATCCATGCCTTCTGTGCACGGATATTGCGGCGTTTTCCGTTGGAGGCGGGCGTCATGCCCGGCTTTGTGGAACTGGAGGAGGATGACGCGCGCGAGATCTGGACCGCGGCGAAGCACACGGCGATCCTGACGGCAGCGCGGGAGACGCCGGAGACGCTGGCGCTTCTGGCGCGGGAAGCAGGTCGGGATGGAGCGTCGAGCGCGCTGGACGCGCTGAAGGGCGCCGGGCGGGCGCTACGGGAATTTGCGGCGACGCATGGCGAGGACTGGGCAGTGATGGAGGCGGCGCTGCGCGCAGTGATCCGGCCGCCTCAGGCAACGCCGGATGCGCTGCTGGCGAAGGCGATGGGGCCGGACCTGCCGGTGGCGGCGCTGCGCCGGCTGGCCGGGCCGCTAGCGGCGGGCAAGAAGACGGATCAGGCGACGGCGGATCTGCTGGCTGCCGCGCTGGGGGCTGGCGAGCCGAAGGCGGCGTTTGAGCTCTATGCCCAGATTTTCCTGACGCAATCCGGCAGCGTGCGGAAGTCCAATCCGTACACGAAGGATGTGGTGAAGCTCGCGCCAGAGGTCGAGGAACTGTTTGCGCTGGGGGACAATCCCGGCTCGGAAACGCGGCGTATTCTGGCGCTGATGGACGATCTGAAGCGCGCCGAGGCATTTGCGCGGACAACGGCGTTGCTGGAACTCGGCCTTCCGGCGCTGGCAGCCTATGAGACCGAGAAGGGGCGCCGGGGCGCGCTGGACTTTGACGACCTCATCGAGCGCACGCGCGACCTGCTGGCGTCGGAAGGGCTTTCCAGCTGGGTGCTCTACAAGCTGGATGGCGGGCTTAGCCACGTGTTGCTGGATGAGGCGCAGGATACGAGCCCTGCGCAGTGGGAACTGATCCGGGCGCTGACCCAGGAGTTCACTGCCGGGCAGGGGATCGAGCGGCTGCGCGATCCGCGCACGATCTTCATGGTAGGCGACGAAAAACAATCGATCTACTCGTTCCAGGGCGCTGACCCTGCACGCTTCCTGACGGAGACGCAGGCACTGGTGGCGCGCGATCCCGATGTGGCGCAGGCGGACATGCGGATGTCGTTCCGCTCCAGCCCGGAAATCCTGACCTATGTCGATACGGTGTGGAATGCTGCGCCGGCCATAGAGGTTCCGTTCGCGGATAGCCCGCTGATGACGTCCAACACCATCGTGCATACGGCAAAGCGATGGATGGAGCCGGGCTTCGTGGAGCTGTGGCCGGTCATACCGCGCGATCAGGACCCGGAGACCGATGCCTGGGAGCGGCCGGTGGATGCGCTGCGGGTAACGTCGCCGAAGGTGAAGCTGGCGCGCGAGATTGCACGGTCAGTGCGCCAGATGGTGACCGGCGGTGCGGCGGTCTGGGAGCGGGACGGGACGCAGCGACCTGCGCGGCCTGGTGATGTGCTGATCCTCGTGCGGGAGCGGCGCGGCGGCTTGTTCGAGGCAGTCATCAACGCGCTGAAGAGCGCTGGCGTGCCGGTGGCGGGCGCGGACCGGCTATTGCTGGCGGACTATATCGGGGTGCAGGATTGCCTGAACCTCATGCGTTTCGCGATCCTGCCATCGCGTGATCTGACGCTGGCGGAAATACTGCGCGGGCCGTTCGGCGGACTTGTCGATGATGACCGGTTCCTGTTCGAACTCGCCGCCGGACGGAGGCAGGGAGAGACGCTCTGGTCTCGCGTTCTGGCGAGCGCTGATCCGGAAGTGGCGCGACTAAGGCCTTTCCTTCAGTCGCTGGTGGCAATAGCGGGGCTGCCGCCGTTCGAATTCCTGTCTTCGGTATTGGATCTGCCGGATGAACGCGGACGCACCGGTTGGGATAAGCTGAATGCCCGGCTCGGTACGCCGGCGCGCGACCCCGTCGAGGCACTGCTGGCAAAGGCGCTGGCGCATGATGCCTCAGGGCCTTCATCGCTGCAGCTGTTCGTCGCGTCGATGGAGTCGACGCCCGTGGAGATCAAGCGGGACCTGGCGGAGGCGGGCGCGGAAGTGCGCGTGATGACCGTGCACGGCGCGAAGGGATTGCAGGCCCCAATCGTGATCCTGCCGGACACGACGGCCAAGCCGAAGCTGACCAGCGAGGCGATATTGTCCGTGGACGGCGCTTTGATCTGGTCGCCGCGCAAGGACATGGATGTCGAGGCGGCAGAGCGGGCGCGCTTGCTGGCGCAGGCCAAGGCGCACCAGGAGCATCGCCGGTTGCTCTATGTGGCGTTGACGCGGGCGCAAGACCGGTTGCTGATTGCCGGGCACTGGAGTGGCCGGGACGGCGAGAGTGCCAAGGGCTACGACGACGACTCCTGGTTCGCGCTCTGCCGCAATGCGATGGAACAACTGGGCGCAAGCGAGCAGGACAACGGCGCGCTGCACTATGGAATGTCGTCCAGCGTTCCGGATATGGCTGCGGCGGAACCGCCAGACGCCGAGCGCTTGCCGGAATGGGCGCGCCGTCCGCCTTCACCGGATGTGATCCTGCGCCGGTTGACCGCGCCAACGAGCCTTTTGGGGCCGACGACGCGGGTGGTAGCGCCGTTCGATCCAAAGCGGGAAGCGCGCCTGAAACGGGGCCGCCTGATCCACAGTCTTCTGCAATACCTGCCGGAACTTCCGGTTGCCGCGCGCCATGCCGCAGGTCAGGCCTTCCTCGCCAGGGAGCCGGACCTGACCAGGGCGCAGCGCGCCGAAATGCTGGCGGCTGCAGAGAACATCCTGAACGATTCGGCGCTGTCCCAACTGTTCCAGCCTGGCGGGCGGGCCGAGGCGGCGGTGATCGGGACGTCGCCCAAACTGCCTAACCTTGTGATCAACGGCCGCGTGGACCGGCTGGTGGTGACACCGAATCGCGTCCTCGTGATCGACTTCAAGACGGATCAGCCGGCACCGGACGAGGTGTCTGGAGTTGCCGAAAGCTATATCACGCAGATGGCCGCCTATGCCGCCGTGCTGGAGGAAGCCTTCCCCGGCCGCGAGATCGTGGCGGTGCTGTGCTGGACCGACGGACCGAAAATGATGCGTATCCCCGCAACCATGCTATCAGAATCCCTCAACACTGCCTTCAGGGCGGTTTGACACCCCAAAAGAATTCCTATGTATCAGGCTCCCAATTCGGGCCGCAGAAGGAGCCGGAACCATGGCTGGTATGGATGTAAGTGACGACGAATTCGATGTGCTGCTCGGCGCGTCCGATGTGCCGGTGGTGGTCGATTTCTGGGCGGAGTGGTGTGGGCCCTGCAAGCAGATGGCGCCGCATATCGAAGCTGTTGCCGCCGAACTCGATGGCAAGGTGAAGATCGTCAAGCTGAACGTGGACGATTATCCGCTGGTTGGCGCCAAATACGGTGTGCGCGGCCTGCCGACGATGCTGCTGTTCAAGCAGGGCAAGGTCACCGCGACCCACAATGGCGCCATGAACCGTCAGGCGCTCGCCAACTGGATTTCGCAGTCGATCTGATTTTCGCTCTCAGGCGACCTTGTCGCTCGTCAGGGCGATGAAGACGTCTTCGAGATCAGGAGATTTCGTCGACAGATCCGCAATGCTGATGCCGGCAGCGCGCACCTTCTCGAGGAGGCGCCCGATGCCGGTTTCGGCCGTTTTGAAGGTGATGGCGAGCGTGCCGTCCGGGCGCAGCTTCGGCTCATGCATGGCGAGTTCGGCGGGAATGGCCGTGATCGGCTCGCGCGGCGTGATGATCAGGGTCTTGTAGTCGAGGCGTGAGAGCAGCTTTGACGTCGGCTCGCAGGCGATGATTTCGCCGTGGTTGACGATGGCAATGGTATCACAAAGTTCTTCGGCTTCTTCGAGATAGTGCGTCGTCAGGATAACCGTGGTGCCGTTGGCGTGCAGTTCGCGTACATAATCCCACATCAGGCGGCGCAGCTCGACATCCACGCCCGCCGTCGGCTCATCCAGTATCAGGACGGGCGGATTGTGGACGAGCGCCTTGGCGACCATCAGGCGGCGTTTCATGCCGCCGGAGAGCTGGCGCACGTAGGCGTCTTTCTTGTCGGCGAGGCCGAGGGCGGTAAGGATTTCCACAGACCGCCGCTCTGCTTTCGGCACGCCGTAGAAGCCAGCCATCAGTTCCAGCATTTCGAAGGGGGTGAAGAAGGGGTCGGCGACGACTTCCTGATTCACGACGCCGATGGCGGCGCGGCTCTGGCGGGGATGCGCGTCGATATCGAGGCCCCAGATCTCCGCGGTGCCGGAGGTTTTCTTCACGAGGCCGGCCAGGATGTTGATGAAAGTGGACTTTCCCGCCCCGTTCGGCCCGAGGAGGCCGAATATCGAGCCCGTGGGAATCTGCAGGGAGATGCCCTTAAGGGCCTGCTTTTCCTGCATTTTCCCGGTCGCTGCATAGGTTTTTCGCAGGTCGCGGACTTCGATGGCGTATTTGGGATCTGGCATGGCGGTCTTTCGTCGCGGCATTCGGCGCGCCTTGCAAGGCGCCTGCCCAGACTCTAGTTAGGGATCAGGTTGTACAGGGGCAAGCGGCCCCCCGCGTCAGTCCTGCCGGAGTTTCACCATGCCTCTCAAGCGCGATGTCTTTACGCCGCCTGAAATCTCGATGGTCACCAGCCGTAAGGTCTCCTGCAACGGGGGGGGCGGTGCGATGGGTCATCCCAAGGTGTGGTACGAGATGGGCGACGAGGATTTTGTTGAGTGCAAGTATTGCGACCGCCGGTTCGTCCTGATTGGCGGCCGTGAAGATCCGTCGCGTCCGAAATAGCCCCGCAACCCGCTGATCCAGGCCAGGCAACATGCATGTCCTGATATCAGGCGGAGGGATCGGAGGGCTGAGCGCCGCGCTCGCCTTTCTCAAGTGCGGCCACAGGGTCACCGTGCTCGAGCAGTCTCCGGTGCTGGATGAAGTCGGCGCAGGCCTCCAGATTAGTCCCAATGGTATGCGCGTGTTCGAGGCGCTGGGCGTCAGTGCGCGCGTGGAGAAGGATGCTTTCCGGCCCAGGTCGCAGGAGCTGAGATTCGGCAAGGGCGGCGGCCGCATCCTGTCGATCCCGCTGCGGGATGCTTCGCGCGCGCGGTGGGGCGGGGAATACCTGCATGTTCATCGCGCAGACCTTGTCGAGGCACTCGCCGGGGCGCTGGAGGATCGCGCGCCGGACGCGCTGCATCTCGGGCGGCGCGTGATTTCCTATTCGCAAGACGAAGGCTCGGTTACGGCGCACCTCGAAGATGGGGCAGCCGTGCAAGGTGACCTGCTGGTCGGCGCAGATGGCATCCATTCGGCCATCCGTGCGCAGATGATCGGGCCGGATACACCGCGCTTTACCGGCCATGTGGCGTGGCGCGCAGTGGTGCCGGTTTCCGAACTGGGCGCCGATGCGCCGCCGGAGTCTGCTTGTGTCTGGGTGGGCGGACGCCGGCATGCAGTGACCTACCGGCTGCGGCGCGGAAGCCTTGCGAATCTCGTGGCCGTGGTCGAATCGAAAACGCCGGAGACGGAATCCTGGACGGCGACGGGTGCGCGCGAGCAGGCGCTGAAGGATTTCAAACGCTGGTCGCCGGTGATCCGCTCCATCCTCGAGAAGGCGCCGGTGCTCAACCGCTGGGCACTGTATGACCGGCTGCCGCTTTCCAACTGGTCCGAAGGACGTGTCGTGCTTTTGGGCGACGCCTGCCATCCGATGCTGCCTTTCCTCGCGCAGGGCGCCGTTATGGCGATCGAGGACGCCTATGTGCTTGCTCAGTTGTTGACGCGAACACCGGATCTGCACGACGCGCTGAGTTCGTATGAGGCGCAGCGCAAGCCGCGCACGTCGCGCGTGCAAGCCGGTGCTCGCAACAACGCGGCGCTGTTCCATCGCGGTGATCCGTTCTCGCAGCTTGCGACCTATGGGCCGATCTGGCTTGCAGGTCAGTTCCTTCCCTCGGTGGCACATGGCCAGTATGACTGGATCTACAAACATGATGTGACGGACATGCCCGTCACGCCCACCTGACCCGCCGGTCACATAAAAAGAAACGCAGGGAAACGGCGCATGCTTTCAGTCCTCGACCTGTTCCGCATCGGGATTGGCCCCTCCAGTTCGCATACAGTTGGACCGATACGGATTGGCGCACGCTTTCTTGGCGAGCTGGTCCAGGCCGGTGTGATGGCGCGCACGGCGCGGATCGAAATCGAACTTCAGGGATCCCTGGCGCTGACGGGCGTCGGCCATGGTACGCCCAAAGCAGTGATGCTGGGCCTCCTCGGGCTCGATCCCGAAACCCTGGAGCCCGAGGATGCAGAAGCGCGTGTCGCGGCGCTCGAGGCCAAACGCGCGCTGCCACTGCCGGATGGGCGCTCGATTGCGTTCGATGCCGCCAAGGACATTCGCCTCGCCTTTGACGTGATCCCGAAGCTGCACCCGAACGGCATGCGCTTGCGCGCGTTCGATGAGGAAGGCGCGGTGCTCGTCGACAGTACATGGTATTCGACCGGCGGCGGGTTCATCGCGTCGCAGCGCCAGCTGGAGCGGCCCGTTCGTGACGACACCGTGCCGGGCGGCCTGGCCGTGCCCTATCCGTTCATTTCGGCCGCCGAACTGCTGGCGATCTGCCAACACAGGCTGACCGGTATCGATGAAGTGATCCTTGCCAATGAATCGGCGAAACGGCCCGAGGCGGACACGCACGCCGCGCTGGACCGGATTGCGGGCGTGATGATGACCTGCATTGACCGGGGGCTGACGCGGACCGGCACGCTGCCCGGCGGATTGAAGGTGCGGCGACGGGCGCCGGAAATCTGGCAGCGCCTGCGCGCCGCGCCGCCGTCGAACGAGCGCGAACAGCTATTCGACTGGCTGAACGTCTACGCAATGGCAGTGAACGAGGAAAACGCGGCAGGCGGGCAGGTGGTGACCGCGCCAACGAACGGTGCGGCGGGGATCATTCCATCCGTGATTCGCCACTATTGCTGGGATGAGGAGGACCGTTTCGTTCGCGTCCGGAAGTTCCTGCTGACCGCCGGGGGCGTAGGCCTATTGTACAAGCAGCGCGCGTCGATCTCTGGCGCTGAGATGGGATGCCAGGGCGAAGTGGGCGTTGCCTGCTCGATGGCGGCTGCAGGCCTTGCAGCAGTGTGGGGCGGCACGCCGCAGCAGGTTTGCAATGCCGCCGAGATCGCCATGGAGCACAATCTGGGTCTGACCTGCGACCCGGTGGGCGGGCTCGTGCAGATTCCCTGCATCGAGCGCAATGCCATCGGTTCAGTTAAGGCCGCAAATGCGGCGCGCCTGGCGCTGCATTCGCTGGAGCAGACGAAGGTCTCCCTCGATCAGGTCATCGAGACGATGCGTCAGACGGGCCTCGACATGTCCTCTAAGTACAAGGAAACGAGCCTAGGCGGCCTGGCCGTCAATGTCGTCGAATGCTGACGGGTCAGTCGGACGAAAGGGCGCGCAGGACCTTTGCCATCGATTCGAGCTTGGCAACCGAACTCGTACGGTCGATCAGCGTATGGCACCGGGCGCGGGCTTCGGTGACCGGATCACGCTTGTCGGGGGTGCCGCCCTCGGCATCCTGAAACAGTTCGGCGATCGGAACGCGCAGGACACGGGCCACGCTGGCGAGCATACCGGCACTCAGGCGGTTGGTCCCGGTTTCGTACTTCTGAAGCTGCTGGTGGCTTATTCCGAGTTCCTGACCCAACTCGGAAAGGGTGAAATTCTGCGCGGTGCGCAGTTCTCTGATCTTTTCGCCGACCATCTGATCAATCCGGGTAGGAGAACGCGATCCGGCAATTCGAGTGTCTTCTATCATTTTTCTACCTTTTGGCTTCTTTTATCGTTTTCCTCGACAAGAAGTGGAAGGCAACCGATGCAGTACCAAAAAAAACGTTGAACTAACAATCTATTCATAATGCTGGGGACGGTACACGCGCGGCAACGATCCAGTCGGAAAGTGCTAATAGTCCTTTTTCCAGCGCACGGATACCCGTGATTCACCCGTCGAGTTTGTCTCCGAGGAGACAGATACCTGTGGTCTGGGCTGCCACTCGACTTCGACGGAATTTCCGGCTGCGCCCTGGGTTGTCACCTCCAGGTAGACATCTGACGCGAGATACTGACCAACACCGACCTCGGCATTTCCGGCATTGTCGATCCCGAAACGCAGGCGATCCAAACCGAGGCCGTCCTGGAGCGCGCCGATGGGATCGATGCCGGTATCCTGGCCTGCTAGGCGCGCAATCGAGGTGGCGAGTTCGGCGGCTTCCAGCGCCGTGAGGTCCACGGATGATCTATTGAACAGCATACGCGAGAGAATTTCGTCCTGCGGCAGCGGGGGCGTACTGGTGAGTTCGATGGTGGGGCGCGCCGGGGCGCCGCTGACATCCGCGCGCACGGAAAAGCCGTCCACTTCGCGCGTCGCCGAAATCGCCATGCGGGCGGTGTCGACCGGGCCATCGAACGTGATCTGGCCGGTGTCGAATTCAAAGGGACGCTGGGCGAGTTCGAGCGTCCCGCGCACCAGCGTCGCGCGGCCGTTGAGCAATATGCTGTCCGGCCGGCCGGTGACATCGAGGTTGACGCCCCAGTCACTGTCCAGCCCGCGGCCACGCACGATGACGCCGCGGGGCGCGGTCACATCCAGAGCGAGACGGATGGGCTTTTCGAGCAGGGTCTCTCGAGGGGCGTCCGGATCGTCTGTGGTCCAGCGTACATTCAGGGTACGGATGGAATTACCGGCGAAGCTGTCGATGTTGAAGCGTGCGTCATTGACGACAAGCGCGCCGCTGAGAACGCGGTCCGTTTCTCCTTCTGTCAGTTTTGCATCGCCCGAGATGCGAGCGAAGTCTCCGAGCCGGTCATAGACGAGTATACGATTGAATTTCACACTGACGCCGGCTTCAGCCTCGGCGAGGCGGCCACTCATTTCAAGCGTGCCCCCATCGGCGCCCGCACCCCGTCCGGTTAGGGTCAGCACGCCCTCGTCTAGGCTTGCGTCGACGTCTAGATCCTTCAGGCCCATGCCCGTTGCGCCGTACTCGTAAATGCCATCGCGGATCTTTGCATCGGACTTAAGGCGGGGCGCACTCAGAGCCCCGCCGATTTCGGTGCGGCTGCTGAGCGTACCCCCGACATCGTGTCCGTAAGCCAGCGCAATCAGGCGGACCGATTCAAGGTCGCCATTGACCTCGACAAGCACCTCGATGGGGCGTTCCTGATTGAACTGAACGATGCTGTTCGCCGACGCCATCACCGGCAGACGTCCGGCAGCATTGGCTTTCATGTCCGGCCCGTAGTTCGACTGTGCGGTAAAGGTCAACGCACGGCGGTCGAGGCGGCCGTTCATCTTCAAGTCGATGCGCGTGTTTAGGCCGGAGACGGCGCTGGTTGCGGACATTTCCATTACGCCTTCAGGTGCCTCGCCATAAAGCCGTCCGTTGGCACGGCCGGAGATCACAGCTTCGATGGCGGGATAGCCCAGCACGGCAAGTACCGGCGCGATGGACAGGCTCTCCATCGTGAGGGAGCTGCTGTTCGTTTCATTGCCAGGATGCAGGCGCGCCTGCAGCCGCCCACCCAGGAGAGACACATCGGCGTCTAGCGTCGGCGACGGCCCCAGGGACCATTGGATGTCTTCCCGAGTAGTAATGGCGATGCCGAGCAGGGTGCCCGATAGCGAAAGCCGGCCGGACGGCGGCCCGTCTGCGAGCGCAACGAGTCCGCGGAAGTTGAGATCGGTATTGGCGCGTACCTGACTGTCAGTCATCCGGCCATCGAATCTGTAGCCTTCCGCAACGGTTGTCAGCGTACCGGTTACGGCGTCGATAGTGAGGTTTTCCGTGAGTTTGATGTCGCGGGCTTCAAAGGTGGCGCCGACGTCGAAGGGGGTGTCGCCCTGGCGGCCGCCTGTGCCTTTCAGGCTGAGACTGCCAAACGTGATGCCGCCAATCTGGAAAGCGCCGGCCTCGGCTTCGAGGTCTGCCTCGAGCGAGCCGCCGTCGACCAGCGCAGCAGATCCCGTGAACTCAATGGAGCCCAGGCGCCCTTCGATATTGTTGAACCGGGTCGTCTCGCCGCGCCGGTCGAGCACGAACGAGGCGGCAGAGGCCTGCCCATCGGAACGTCCTGTGAGCGTAACCGGCCCGGAGAGATCGCCGTCCTCGATATAGATCTCGGCAACGGCGGTCAGGTCGGAAACGCTCCGTCCACTGACGAGCGCCCGGCCGCCTTCGGAACTGGCCGCTACCAGCATGCCGCTGCCCTGGCGCGTGACCCGCACCGACAAGGCGCTGAGATCAACCTGGCTGCCGGAGATTTCCAGACGCTTCAGCTGCCGGGCAGTGACGCGAAGGTCGGGGCTGCCGGGGCCATAAATGCGACCGTTTGCCTGCCCTTCGAGCCCGGGCAGGCGGAAATCGAGGCGGCGGATGTCGCCCGCTTCGGGACGAATGCGAACCAGGCCGCGGATGGTACCCCGGCCATCGATCAGCGGTTTGAGGTCATCGAAGCTGGTAGTCAGGCTGGCGAGGTTCAGATTGAGGCCGAGATCGAAATCCCGTAGGTTGCCTTTGGCTTGAACGAAGCCGGCAGCTGTGCCGCCGAAGCCTCCGGGCAGAGCGGAGATGGATTGTGCCACCTTGCCGGAAACGTTCAGTGTATTGTCGGCAAATCCGGCTTCACCGAGCAGCTGGGCATTGCCGGTCTTGTGGGTGATTTCGGCCGCGTCAACCAGCAGGCGGCGGGATGCGATGTCAAATACACCATTGCCCGAAATGCGCACTTCGTCGCCGAGAATACGGGACACTTGCGCATTCGAGGTGAGCACCTTGTAGGCTTTCAGGTCGCCCGTGAACGGAATGCGTCCGCCGTCCAGGCTGACCGTCAGAGGGCCAGCCACTGCCTCAAACGGTAGGTCTGCGTCCGGGCGCACTTCGAGGCGTGTCTCGCCGGAGTACTGCCAGCCGGTGCTGCGCTGTTCGAGCGTGCCGTCCAGCTGGAACAGACGCGGCGCGTCCCAGAAAGGGGCGAGCGTCGCGAGGTTGGCCTTGACCTTTGCAGGCTCGGTCAATTCGAACCGGTCGGTGCGGGATCTCGCGGCGATGTCGACCGTGCCTGCCGCAAGCCTGCTGACAACATTGAAGGCGACCGCGCTTTTCTCGAACGTCGCCGTGAGGTCCGCCTCGGCCATCGGTCCGAGAAAAGTCGCGAGGTCGGCCGGAATGGGCAGCGCGCCGGCGTCAACACGGAGGTTGGCATCAACCGTGCCGTTTTCAATCTTGCCAGAGGCGAAGAGCTTGTCGCTGCCATCGACCGTCAGGCGGGCTTCGCCGCGGCCATTGTCGAGATTGCCGGCGGCAGTTGCCGCGACGACGGCTGAGGCGTTCTCCGGCAAGCGCAAAAGGTGCGCAAAGACGCCGCCGGCGGGCGCGACGCCGTCAACTTCGAGATTGAACTCGGAACTCTGGTCACGGAGGATGCGTGCATCGATCCGGTCACCTGCGCCTTCAAGCGGGGAGATCTGCAGCTGCGCGTCGATCGAGCCGTTGCGCTCGTTGAGGAAGCGTGCAGTAATGGCTGAGGCGGATTCCGGGCCGGCGACGCCTTCGGCAAGAAAAAGGCGGTCGATGGTTGCTTTGCCGAGCCGCACTTCCCAGGGCTTTCTGCCGGTCTCCGGGCGCGGTGCGCGCACCGGGCGCCGCAGCACGTTTACTTCGGCAATCGACAGGGCCTTGAGGTCCACCGTACGCGACAGGAGCCGGAGAGGGGACCAGGAAAGATGGGTCGTTTCCGCCGAAAGCCAGACGCCCGAGGCATCGCGGACTTCGATGGAGCCGACAGAAAAGTCAGCCAGCGGATCACCTTCAAGCTTGCGGATGCTGAGGCGGCCATAACCGGCGATTTCGCGGCCATCGATCTGCGAGATCACGAAATCGCGGCCGGAATCCGTGGTAATCCAGTATCGCAGGAACAAGGCGAGCAGCGCCAGCGCGGCGAAAAGCACGGCCAGAGTTGCAGACACCGGCCTGCGGCGTGCCAGAGCGAAGGGATTGAAAGCGCCCGCCATCAGAAAGCTTGTCCGATGGAGATGTAAACCTGAACCGGTGCGTCACCATCACGGCGGTTGAGCGGGGTTGCTACATCGAGGCGGATGGGGCCAAAGCCTGGATAGTAGCGGATGCCGAAACCGACCGATGCGGCCGCATCGGAGAACACTTCGTCCGGATTATCGCTCGCGGCGCCCACATCCGAAAACACAGCGTACCCGAAACGCTCGGAGGCGCGCCAGCGCAGTTCGGCCGAAGCAGAAAAGAGGTTGCGTCCGCCAACGAGGTCGCCGAACGCATTGCGCGGCGAGAGGCTCTGGTATTCGTACCCACGGACCGTGCCGCCGCCACCGGCGAAGAAGAGACGGTCAGGCGGAACTGCGTCAGATCCGATGAAAGTGCCGTACTCGGCGCGAACTGCCGCAACCACATCGTCAGCTATCGCGCGGTAGGTGGATCCTGAAAGCTGGAAGCGCGTATAGCCTGGCGTCTCGTCGCCGACCGAAATACCGGATTCCGCCCCGGCAAAGAACCGAAAGCCCGATTGCGGATCGAGCGGGTCGCCGACATCGGAGTAATTGGCCGTAACCGGGAAGGACAGCGTCACCTGTTCGCGCTCGATGCCCCCGGCAATGCGCGCGCGCTCGTCGATCGTGCGGGTCGCGTCCAGCTTGGCGCCGACCGACATAGACAACTCGCGGGAAAATGGCTGCGCCAGCGCCGCCCCGATGCTGATACCATCCAGGTCATAGGCGTCGGTCTGCTCTGAGCGCACACCGGTTTCCAGCGACAGGGTCCGGCCATAGCGCCCGATGTTCGGGCGTTCGTAAGTAGCCGTCAGGTCCTGCGCGAGTGTGGCGACTTTGGTGCTGATCCGTATGCGGTCAGCGCGGCCAGTCAGGTTTCGGCGTTCCCAGTAGGCATCGACACCGACGCCTTCGGTTGTCGAAGCGGTGACGCCGGCCCCGATAGTGCGCGGCTTGCCTTCGACGAGTGTGGCGGAGACCGAGTGCAGGCCGTCCACGCCGGGCTCTTCAGAAATGGTGACGCCGATACCTTCATAGAGGCCTGTGGCGCGCAGGCGCGTGCGCAGCCGGTCTATCACTGACGGCGTGTAGAGTGAGCCATCCGACCATGTCTTCAGCGTGCGGATCATTTTCTCGCTGCTCGCATCAGAGTTTTCGATGACGAGGTTGCCGAGCGAGACGCGCGGGCCGGGCACAAGCAGGAAGGTCAGCTCCACATTTGCGTCTTCGCGCGAGGCGAGCACGTCTATGCCCTCGCTTCGCGCGAAGGCATAGCCCTGGCGGCGCAGCTGCAGGACGAGGCTATCATCCATCGCTTCGATACTCTGTGTACGGGCGACCGCGCCTTGCGGCAGCTTCTTGAGCTCCTCTTCCAGCCTCAGGGCCACTTCCGGCACCATCTGGTCACGCCCGGCAAAGTCGCGCTTCAGGATAGTGAAGAGAGGTCCTGGTTGCGCAACAAGGGCTGCCATGTCGCCGGCGGCATCAATGTGCGAGGGGACGATGTCAGCCGCCAGGTAGCCTTCGGAGGACATCAGGTCACGCAGCAAGGTCGCCGAATTGTTCGTCCGGTTGCGGGCTTCCAGCACACTGCGGGGCGGCGGTTCTGCCACACGGACCAGTTGATTGGCGCGGGCCCGCAGAGCAGGGGGCATGCCTTCCACCGAGGCGCGAGGGGTGGTCTGGGCCTCCTGCGAGACGGCGCCGCGAAGCCCGGGAATCAGGGTGCAGCCAGACGTTGCGGCCAGCAGGCATGCCCCGGCCAAAGGCCGGGCGAGCGTCCATGCGATGGCCGGTTTGGCGTCTTTCATCTTTGTCTCAGCTTTCTGCCGGGGCAGGACTGCAAGTACTGGCCCACTCGTACTTGCGAAACCATAACGTACACTTGACAGGTGAATGCTAATGCCGGGCGACCCCGGTGTTGATTGCCTATCACACGAACGTGACCCTATATTTCCGCAACGACCGCAGGATTCGAAGCAAATGATGTACCTTTTCATCCTTGGCGGGCTGCTTTTGTTGCTCTTGGGCGGCGAAGCCCTTGTCCGGGGGGCGGTCTCGGTCGCCCGGAAACTGAATATTTCTGAGATGGTAATCGGCCTGACCCTGGTTGGATTCGGGACATCAGTTCCGGAATTGGTCACCAGCCTCCAGGCAGTCGACCAGGGCGCGGTCGGCATCGCCATCGGCAGCGTGGTCGGCTCCAACATTGCCAACATCTTCCTGGTGCTGGCCCTGGCGGCGCTGGTTTCTCCCATCCTCGTCAATCCGAAAGCGCTGGCCCGCGATGGAACCGTCATGCTGGCGGTGACGGCTCTGCTGTGCACCTTGTTGTGGTTCGACCAGTTCGGCCGCACCGCTGGCCTTGTCCTGACAGGCCTGCTGATCGCCTATCTCGTGTTCTCACTGATTGCAGACCAGAAGCAGGACAGCCCGCCCGCGCGGTTGCATTCGGCGGAAGGCGAAGCGGTGGATGTTCACTATGGTCTTGTCGCGGGGCTTCTGATCGCGGTGGCCGGTCTCGCCGGCGTGGTCATCGGGGCCAACTTTCTCGTTACCGGGGCGGTCTCGCTGGCGCGGTCGTACGGGATCAGCGAAACCGTCATTGGCCTGACGATTGTCGCCATCGGCACCAGCCTTCCGGAACTCGCCACAGCTATCGTCGCCGCTTACCGGAAGCGGGCAGATGTCGCGCTCGGCAACATTATCGGCTCCAACATCTTCAACATCCTCGGCATTCTGGGCATCACGGCGCTGGTCTCGCCCTTCAGCGTGCGCGGTGACATCACCGCAGATGCTCTCGCCGGCGGCGAGACAGTGAGCATCATCTCGTCGGTGGACGCCGGTGCACTGGTCCTGTCGGCGTGCCTGCTGATGCTGTTCGCAATGACCGGCCGGAAAATCGCGCGATGGGAGGGCGGGGTTCTCCTTCTCGGCTACATCACTTACATGGGCCTCACCTTCAACCTCATTCCGGCGCTGAACCTGATCCCCAATGGCTGATGAATCGATCTACAAGGGCCTCGGCCAACTCGGCCAGGCAAGCGCCATTCCGGCCACTCCGGATGCCGCCGAACTGGAACGCGTGCCCAACCCGCATGCCGGGACGCTGTACCTGACACGTTTTGTGGCGCCGGAGTTTACCTCGCTTTGCCCGGTTACCGGCCAGCCGGATTTCGCCCATCTCGTCATCGACTATGCGCCCGGCCACTGGCTGGTGGAGTCCAAGAGCCTGAAGCTCTACCTGACAAGCTTCCGCAACCATGGCGCCTTTCACGAAGACTGCACGGTCTCCATCGGCAAGCGGATCTTCGAGTTCACGGATGCACGCTGGCTGCGCATTTCCGGCTACTGGTATCCGCGCGGCGGGATTCCGATAGACGTGTTCTGGCAGTCGGGCGCCGTTCCAGACGGCCTCTATGTGCCGGACACCGGCGTTGCGTCTTATCGCGGCCGAGGTTGATCAGGCGCCTTTCCAGCGCTGGATTCGGCCTTCCGGACCCGCGCGAACGCGCTCCGGCGTCGGCGCCTTCGCGGTGCCCAGATGCACGAAACCGGCGACCCGTTCGCTGGAAGTCAGGGCAAGCAGCACACCCGCATCTTTGTCGTAAGCAGCCCATTCGCTGAGCCACACACCGGCCCATCCGCTCGCATTGGCCGCAAGCAGCAAGTTATAGCAGAGCGCGCCTGCTGAAAGTTCCTGTTCCCAGACGGGCGTGCGGCCATCCTCAACCGGGCTTGAGATCACGGCCACGACGACCGGCGCGCGCAGCATCGACTTCTCGGCTTCCTCAACTTGCTGATCCGCCGCGCTGCGGCCGCGCAGGATGCGTCCGAGTTCGGCGCCGAACTGTGTGCGGGCCTCGCCTTCGAACACGACAAACCGCCAAGGGCCAAGCTTGCGGTGATCCGGCACACGCATTGCCACGCCGAGGAGTTCGTCCAGCTCCTCCGGGGAAGGGCCGGGCTCGCCGAGGATCAGTTTGTTGGCGGACTTGCGCAGGGCCAGCAAGGCGCGGGCGTCTGCGCTGGGTCTGGCGCCGGCGAGCGGAAGATCGCGGGGCGGCGCGGGCGGAAAGCGTTTGGTCATGACTGTCCGGCTTAATGCGGCAATGGAGCAAGGTGAAGGACAGAAAACGCCGCGCCGGGGCCCGGGAATTGAAATTTCGAGCGCCGCAGGCCATTTATGCCTTCAGAAAAGGTCGGGAGGCCCGCATGATCGATAATCCGGACATTGGGGCCCCGGCACCCGCCTGGAAACGCCTGCGGTTCGAGGCGACCGCGGCGGCGGCTGAAGAGCCGTCCCTGTCGAGCTATCTCAACGCGGCGATCCTTAACCACGCCACCCTCGGCCAGGCCTTATCTTACCATCTTGCCGAAAAGCTTGCGAGCCCGGCCATGGCGACCCAGCAGGTACGCCACGTGATTGCCGGTATTTATGACAGCGCGCCGGAACTGGTGGCGATTGCGGAGACCGACATGCAGGCGGTGCTCGAGCGAGATCCCGCCTGCCGGGGCATGTTGCAGCCCTTCCTGTTCTTCAAGGGCTACCTGGCCCTGCAGACCCACCGGATCGCCCACCAACTTTGGCGCGCCGGTCGGGAGACGCTGGCCTTCCACTTCCAGAGCCGGTCTTCGGAACTGTTTGACGTTGATATCCATCCTGCCGCCCGAATCGGACGCGGTGTGATGTTCGACCATGCCTCCGGCATCACGATCGGTGAGACTGCCGTCGTGGGCGACGGGTGTTCGCTGTTGCACGGCGTGACGCTGGGTGGCACCGGCAAGGAAGTCGGTGACCGTCACCCGAAAATCGGGCGCGGCGTGCTGCTCTCGGTCGGCGCCAAGATCCTCGGTAACATCACTGTGGGCGACGAAGCAAAGGTTGCGGCGGGCAGCGTGGTCCTGAAGGATGTGCCGTCGCAGTGCACCGCTGCCGGCGTTCCCGCGCGCATCGTGTCCGGACCGACCTGCTGCAAGCCGGCGCAGAGCATGGATCAGGGTATTCCCGACGCCGCCGAAACCTGATCCATACCTAGCAGTGCAACACTTTGCTCCGGCGCGAGAAGCGTCTAGTCTCGCCCTGTGTTGATTTGGTTCAGGAATTCCCATGATAAACAAAGAAGAAACCCTGCGCCTTGAGGCCTACCTCAAGGAGAAGCTGCATCCGGGCCTGCGCCTTCTTGCACGCGACAAGGCAAATGATTCCCTCGAAGTCTACCTCGGCGCGGAGTTCCTTGCGGTCGTCTACAAAGACGAGGACGAAGGCGAGACCTCGTACCAGTTCATGATGACCGTGCTGAAGGAAGACATTATGGGCGGCTGAGCCGCCCGTCAGCCTTCGCGGTGCGCCGCCCTCTGCAATCGATCATTTATGGCCTCGCCCAGCCCGCTCACCGGGATCGGGCCGACCGCTATGCGTTCGTACCGGGCGTCGAGGGCGCGCAATACCGCAAACAGCTTAGCGGCTGCCTCGACGAGGTCGCCGCTGGGCGACAAGTTCAGGCCGCCCGGCTGTTCCGGGCCGAAGGTCAGATAGCCTTCGCCCTCTTCCGGCGAGGTCACGTTCAGTCGTAGCCGTGCGTTCGGGGCGTAGTGGGATTTCAGCTGGCCCGGCGCATTGATGCCGTCGCCCGCGCCATGAAAGCGAACCGGGCGGCCAAGCACTTCTACAATCTGCGATGTCGGGATGCCGCCGGGGCGGAGCAGGACGGGCTCCTCGCCGTCGAAGCCAAGGATGGTGGATTCCATGCCGACCTCGCAGGGGCCGCCATCGAGGATGAGATCAATCCGCTCGCCGAGATCAGCTTCCACATGTTCGGCCCGGGTGGGGCTGACATGCCCGGAACGGTTGGCCGACGGCGCGACCAGCGGGCGCCCGAAGACGGTGATCAGCGCGCTCGCCGCCTGGTGCCGCGGCCAGCGCAGCGCCAGAGTGTCGAGCCCGGCGCGGGCGAGGTCGCAGACCTGTCCGCCGGGACGCGCCGGCAGCACCAACGTGAGCGCGCCCGGCCAGAAAGCTTCGGCGCATCTGCGGGCGAGCGGCGAGAAGGCGGCTTCCCGCTCAGCCATTGCCCACGACGAGACATGCGCGATCAGCGGGTTGAACCGGGGCCGGCCCTTCGCCTCATAGATGGCGGCGACCGCTTCCGGGTTCGCGGCGTCGGCGGCGAGGCCGTAGACAGTTTCGGTCGGAATGGCGACGAGCCCGCCTTCGCCGAGGATCTCGGCGGCGAGGGCAATGGTTTCCGGAAGAATGGGCACGGTGCGCGCGGTCATGGCCGGGCCATACCACTGCCGGGCGTTCTGACAAACCGGGCGCTTACTGTGTCCGCTCCGCCCGGCCGGACAAGGTGACAACGACCTGATCGCCGATCCACTTGCCATCCGGGTCTGAACCCTGGCCGAGATCCAGCGCCTTGCGCGTGAAGGTGACCTGCCCGTTGAGGCGCGCTTGTCTGCCGTCGATATCCAGCGTGAAGCTCAGTGGCACGCTGACGGCTTTGTCTTTCAGCGTCATGGTCGCGGTCGCGGTATAGCCGCTCGTGGCCTGTTTGAAGTCTGACAGCACGACGGTTGCCTCAGGGAAGTCTCCGACGTTGAACCATTCGCGGCCCTTGAGGGTGTCATCGTAGAGCTTCTTGCCGGTTGAAGCCGATCGCGTGTCGACGGTGACGCTGACCTTCGAGCGCGCCAGCGCCTCCGGATAGAAGGCGACATCGGCTGCCCAGGTAGCGAACGTGCCTTCAAAGGGTTTGCCTTCGTAGAGGCCAGCAAACTTGATCTCGGACGCCGCATAGTCAACGGTCCAATTGGCATTGGACGAGGTGGCGCCTAGAGGAGCCGGGGCGGAGCTTGCAGGGCCGGCACTCAGCAGGGATGTGGCGGCAATCGCAGCAAACAGGGCAAGGCTGCCACCAAACGCGAACAGAAAGCCGCGCGCAGGCAGGGCAGGCGCATTGGCCTTGCCGAATAAGCCGGGCAGCATGCGTTTCAGCACGCCGTCTTCCGCGCCGATCTCGTGTTTAACGGCGCCTGCCACGTGCAGCGCCAGCAGCGCGATGATGACCCAGGCGCCCTTGCTATGGAAGAACTCGACGATGCCGTACAGCGTCTCGCCGCGCAGGCCTTCCGTGAACGGAAGATGCGGCCAGCTCACGACGCCGTAGAGTACGGTCGACACCTGGAAGGGCGAGATGGACACCATCAGCCAGCCGCCGAGCGGAATGCCGATCATCAGGGCGTAGAAAATGATGTGGACCGCATGGGACGCGGTCTTCTCACGCTTTGGCATCCCCTCGGGCAGGGGCGGCGGCGGGTTGGCGAACCGCCAGCCAAGCCGCGCGAGCGCGAGGAATAGGATCGTGATGCCGATGGATTTGTGAAGCTGGAAGCGCCCCTCGTTGTCTTCCATGTTCCAGCCAAGCCAGATCATGAACAGGAGCAGCGCGGCCATCGCCCAGTGAAGGGCGATGGCAACGGCTGTGTAGCGCGACGAGGACGCTTCAGCACTCATGGGGTTTAGCCGGCAGCTTCTTCGAGGAACTCGGTCTCGATGATGATTTCGACATCATCGCCGATGAACTCGAGATTGCCGGTCATGCCGAAGTCAGACCTTTTGAGGGTCGTCTTGGCGGAGAAGCCGATCCGGTCCTGATCCGGCGCCCAGGGCATCTGGACCATGCCATTATAGGTGACGTCGAGGGTTACTGGCTTGGTCACGCCAAGGAAGGTCAGGTCGCCGGTTACAGTGCCCGTGGTCGCGCTCGACTGGGTGGCGGCGGTCGACTTGAACGTGATGATCGGGTGGGCGCTGGCATTGAACCAGCCCGGGTTCAGGGCGAGATCATCGTTCCAGCTGGCATAGGGGCTGTCAGCGTGCGTGCCCTTGTAGTCGCCCGTATAGTCAGTTTCGACCGAACGCGGATCGATGGTGACTTCCACTGAGTTTGCGGCGAGGTCCGCCGGGTTGAACTGCAGTGTCGCGTCAACCGTCTTGAAACGGGCCGTATATTTCGAAAGGCCGAGGTGGTTGACGCGCCAGGTGACTGACGTGTGCGTCGGGTCGATCTTGTAGGTCGCGGCCTGGCCGAAGGCGACTTCGGGCGCCGGGGCAGCGGCAGACTCTGTCACTTCAGCAGCCGGAGCTGCGGCTTCAGGCGCGGCCGGCGGGGTGGCGGCAGGGGTACAGGCAGCCAGAACCAGCGCGCTGGCCGAAATCAGGAAAAGTCTCATTGTATTCGTCTCCAAAATGCCCAACGGGTCGCCCGCACAACTAGTGCAGACTTTCGGCACATGCATCACTTAGACTATCACTCGACTGGCATAACTCCTATCCACGACATGGAACCCTGATGGCCTACGACGCCCCGATCGACGAAATTGAGTTTTCTCTCAAGGCGGTAGCGGGTCTGGGCCAACTTGAGGGCCTGCCGGGCCTCCAAGCTTATGACGAGACGATCATCCGGCCGATCCTCGAGGAAGCGGCCAAACTCGCCCGCGACGTGCTCGCGCCGCTGAATCAGGTCGGCGATTCGCAGGGTGCGCGGCTGACTGGTGACGGCGTGATTGCTGCGGATGGATTCAAGGCGGCCTATGACGCCTTCCGCGCCGGCGGCTGGATGGGCCTTGCGGCGCCGGAAGCGTGGGGTGGGCAGGGCTTGCCGCGCGCGCTCGCGCTTGGCGTAATGGAAATGTTCCACGCCGCAAACATGGCGTTTGGCCTTTGCCCGATGCTCAGCTACGGCGCGGTCGAAGCGCTGCTGGCGCACGGCACAGACGAGCAGAAAAAGACCTACCTGCCGAAACTCATCGCCGGCGACTGGACCGGCACGATGAACCTGACTGAGCCGCAGGCCGGCAGCGATGTCGGCGCGCTGACGACCAAAGCCGTGGCCAACCCGGATGGCAGCTACGCCATCACCGGCCAGAAGATCTTCATCACCTGGGGCGACCACGACCTCGCGGAAAACATCATCCATCTGGTGCTCGCCCGCCTGCCGGGTGCGCCGGCGGGGTCGCGGGGCATCTCGCTGTTCCTCGTGCCGAAATTCCTCCTCAACGCCGATGGCACGCAGGGCCCGCGCAATGGCGTGCGCTGCATCGGCCTTGAGAAGAAGATCGGCATCCATGCGAGCCCGACCTGCGTGATGGACTATGCCGGCGCGACCGGCTGGCTGATCGGTGAGGCCAACAAGGGGCTCGCCTGCATGTTCACGATGATGAACTCGGCGCGGCTGAACGTAGGCCTTGAAGGCGTGGCGGTTGGGGAGGCCGCGTATCAGGCGGCTTTCTCGTACGCGCAGGATCGCAAGCAGGGAAAAGTCGGCGGCGTTGCCGGCGCGGCGCCCATCCTGCACCACGCCGATGTGCGCCGTACACTGATCACCATGCGCGCCCGCGTCGCGGCGGCGCGCGCCATTTGTTACGCCTGCGGCGTCTCCGCAGATCTCTCCCATTCGTCCGACACGCCATCGGTCCGCGCGGCCGCAAAGGCACGCGAGGACCTGTTGACGCCGATTGCGAAGGCCTGGAGCACGGACATGGGCGTCGATGTCGCCAGCCTCGGCGTGCAGGTGCATGGCGGCATGGGTTTCATGTCCGAAACCCTCGCCGCTCAACTCTACCGCGATGCGCGCATTGCGCCGATTTATGAAGGCACGAACGGCATTCAAGCTATCGACCTTGTCGGCCGCAAGCTCGCCGGGAATGGCGGCGCCTCGATGCGCGCCATGCTGATCGAAATCGACGAAACCGTGCGCCTCTCGCGATCGACCAATGATCCGCAGTTCGTTCAGCTGGCGGAGCGTCTGTGGGCTGCCTCCAAGGCGCTGGCCGAGACGACCGACTGGATGCTCGCCCGCCTGAAAGCCGAGGAGCAGGACAAGGCACTCGCGGGCGCCAGCGCCTATCTGGCGCTTGCCGGAGACGTTATCGGCGGCCATTTCCTCGTCCGTTCGGCGCTGGCCGCGCGCCAGAAGGACGCCGACTTCCGGGCGCGTCAGATGGCGCTGGCCGGCTTCTTCGCCGAAACGGCGCTCGCCTCTGCGCCCGGGCGCGTTCCCGGTATCACGGAAGGCGGCGACCGGTTTCTCGACAACAGCCGCGCCCTCTTCGGAATCGATTAGATCATGGCGGCCTGGACAAAGACCTATGACGGCAGTGAGCCTGTCCGCATCAACAAGTGGCTGGCGCTGGAAGGTGTCTGTTCGCGCCGCGAGGCCGATGCTCTGATTGAGCAGGGGCTGGTCGAGATTGACGGCAAGACCGTCACTGAACTTGGCGAGCGGATCGTCCCGGGACAGACAATCAGGTTAACGTCGAAGGCGGCGCAGAAGCTCGACAACCAGCTCTCTATCGTTCTCAACAAGCCGGTCGGCTACGTTTCCGGCACGCCGGAGCCGGGTGAGACGCCTGCGATCCGCCTGATCACCAAGGATCGTCTCAAAGGCGAGGCGCACGCGATCCCGGGCCGCAACAATAAGATGGCGCCGCTCGGGCGCCTCGACAAAGACTCGCGCGGGCTGCTGATCCTCTCCGAAGACGGCGTGCTGGCAAAGGCCGTGATCGGTCCGCTCAGCGAGGTCGACAAGGAATACGTCGTGAAGGTGCTCGGCGAGATCACGCCTGAGAAACTGGCGTTGCTGCGCCACGGCCTTGAACTCGACGGCCGGAAGCTGCGCCCCGCGAAGGTCTCCGCCGAAGGCAAGGATACGCTGCGTTTCGTCCTCAACGAAGGCCGCAATCGTCAGATCCGCCGCATGTGTTCTCTGGTGCACCTGCGCGTTGCCGACCTGCACCGGGTCCGTGTCGGCCCGGTCGAACTCGGAACCCTTCCTGAAGGCAAATGGCGCCCGCTGAGCCACAAGGAGCGCGCCGCCCTGATCGCAGCCAGCGTCGGTAAGGCTGCCGAGGCGAAGTCCGCAAAGAAGGCGCCTGCGCCCGGCCCAAAGGCGCGCAAGGCTTCGGCCGCCAAATCGAAGGAAGTGTCGACTGAACTCGCCCCCAAAGTGCCCTACCGGACCCGGTCCTATGGCCTGACAGGGGAGGGATTTCGTCGCACGAAACTGCCGCCCCGGCCGCGCCGCCCGGTCAAATAGGCTTGCCCTAGCGTGACGGCTCGACGCGGCGCCTTGGCGGCGTATCGTAGCGCATGGATGGATTTGAGTATGCCCCGACAAGCCGCTTCGGACTGAACTATCCCTTCGGGGAGGTGACGCCCGGCCTTGGCGAAACGATCACCGTCGCCCCAGGTATCGAATGGGTGCGGATGCCGCTGCCCTTTTCGCTGAAGTTCATCAATCTCTGGCTCATCGATGACGGCGACAGCTGGACCATCGTCGATACCGGCCTGCCGCTTCCGGAAACGAAGTCCGCCTGGCGCAAGCTGCTGGACGCGCGGGTGACAGCCCAGAAGCCTCTGAAACGGGTGATCATCACCCATATGCACCCCGACCATGTCGGTAGCGCCGGCTGGCTCTGCCACAAATACGGCGCCGAACTCTGGATGAGCCGGCTTGAATACATCACCTGCCGGATGCTGGTGGCCGATACCGGCCGGCAGGCGCCGCCGGTTGCCATTGAGTTCTACCGCCGCAGCGGCTGGGATCAGCCTGCCCTGGAGCATTACAAATCCCGGTTCGGCGGCTTCGGCCGGGGCGTCAGCCTGATGCCGGATGCCTATTTCCGCCTCTCGGATGGCGACGAGCTCAAGATGGCGGGCGCACGCTGGCAGGTCATCACCGGCGCGGGACACTCGCCGGAGCACGTCTGCCTGTTCAGCCCGGACCTCAATATCCTGATCTCCGGCGACCAGATTCTGCCGCGCATCTCCTCCAACGTCTCGGTCCATCCGACCGAGCCTGAGGCCGATCCGCTGGGCGAGTGGCTCGACAGCTGCCGCAAGCTGATGAAGCTGCTGCCGGAGGACACGCTGGTCCTGCCGGCCCATAACGAGCCCTTTACCGGCGCCCACAAGCGCCTTCAGCACCTGATCGACGGGCACGAGACCGCGCTGACCCGCCTGCGGCGGCGCCTCGAGAAGGGCCCCGCCAACGTGCTCGACACGTTCGTAGCCGTTTTTGGGCGTTCCATTGTCGGCGATGAACTGAACATGGCGACGGGCGAGGCGCTGGCGCACCTGAATTACCTTAAGCATCGCGGCGAACTGATCCTGGGGGCCACGGATACCGGGGTGACGCTTTACAATCCGGCGCACGTGGCCCAACCCGGCGAATAGCAGTCTGCAAGCCATTTTCGCCTTCGCAGAGCCTGACATATTCGTCTAAGACTGCCGCCGAAGTGGATTCTTGAGGTCACAATGCCCAGTGAAATCGACGCACCGTCGCAAGCGGCGCCGCCCGTGTCGACCTGGGAAAAGGTGAAGCGCGAACTGAAGGAATGGGGCGCCACGCTTGCGATCGTCGCCCCCGCCTTCCTGCTGTTCACGGGCCTCCTGTACGAACAGCGGGTGATCCCGTCTGAAAGCATGGTGCCGACACTGGAAGTGGGCGACCGCGTGGCCGTGGCCAAGTTCGCTTATGGCTATGGCCGCTACTCTCTGCCGCTCAGCATGGGCCGCTACCTCCCGCTCGGGGAAGGCCGCTTTTTCCCCGGCACGCCCGAGCGCGGCGAAGTCGTGGTCTTCGAACACACCCATTCCGACCGCGTGATGATCAAACGCGTCATCGGCTTGCCGGGCGATACCGTGCAGATTCTGGGCGAGACGCTGATCCTGAACGGTCAGCCGGTGGAGTCGGAGTTCGTGCGCGACGTGCGCTATGTGCCGGACCGCGAAGTGATCATCGATCAGGTGGAGGAATGGACCGAGACCATCGGGAACCACTCCTGGACCACCCACCGCGGACTGCGCGGCCGGCCGGTGTCGGATACGCTGCTATTCGTTGTCCCCGAAGGGCACATCTTCCTGATCGGGGACAACCGTAACAACTCCTATGACAGCCGCGAACTGTCCGGCCATTGCCCGCCGGTCAATAGCGTGGTGGACCGGGCCGGTTGCCCGCTTCGCGGCCATGCGGATGACGCTTCCATCGGCTTCGTTCCGCTCGATCACCTGATCGGGCGCGCCGATACGGTGCTGCTCACCTTCCACCGCTGCAAGTTGCAGGATGGCGAGGAATGCAAGAAGCGCGTCTGGCGCGGTCTCTAATAAGACGCGCTAGGCTTGCGGCTTGCCCGCTTGGAGCAACGCCGCTAGTCCGGTCGGACACGGTACGGGGGCCGTGCAATGCCACACCGACGAGGAAGGACGATGCCAGTCGCGACATCGGCTGCTCCGGCCCGGGGCCCAATCATCATCTCGCGGCATGGCCGTCCGGCACTGAACCGCGACCTTGGCCCAAAGCTGGCGTGGAATGACTACGTCGACTGGTGGGCGAAATATGAGGCCAGTCCGCTCGAGGACGGACAGGCGCCGCCTGACCGCCTGATCCAGATCGTAAAGGACGCCGAAGTCGTCTTCGCTTCGTCGCGCCTGCGCGCGCAGCAGACCGCGGCTCTGGCGCTTCCGCACAAGCCGGCCGGACACGACCCGGTATTCAATGAAGCGCCGCTGCCGCCGCCGAAACTGAAGAGATTCAAGGCCCTTCCGAAAACCTGGAACGTGCTGGCGCGCACCGCCTGGCTGGCCGGCCATCATCTTGGGGAAGAAACGTCAGCGCAAGCTCGCCTGCGCGCGCGGATTGCCGCGCTCAGGCTGCACGAGGCCTCGGCCCAGGGAAAAGTCTACCTTGCCGCTCATGGGTGGTTCAATCGGATGCTCCGGCCGGAGCTGCGCCGGCTGGGCTGGGTCTGTGTTGAAGACGGCGGCGACCGCTACTGGAGCTACCGCGTGTATGAGTATCGCGGGGGATAATCCGTCCAGCGGTCCGTATTTCGGTTGTCGCTCCGCCACCGGAGCTCTAGAACCACACGCTACCGGCTGAGGAGTTGTCGCGCATGGCGGACACGAAGACCAAACCTGTCGACAAGATGAGCTTCGAGGAAGCGCTCGCTGAGCTTGAAGTGATTGTCCGCCAACTGGAAGCCGGCGACGTCGAACTTGAAAAGTCGATTGCCATCTACGAGCGCGGGGCGGCCCTGAAGGCGCACTGCGATGCGCGCCTGAAATCCGCCGAGCTGAAAGTCGAGCAGATCGTGCAGGGCACGAACGGTCCGACCACCGAACCTGCAGTATTTGACTGAGAGTCCGGCGAGCAATGGGGGAAGTCGCGGGATTCGAGCAAAGGCTGACCGAGGTTGCAGACCGGGTGACGGTTGCGCTTGACCAGCTGATCCCGCCAGCGAGCGGTCCTGAAGCGAACCTGATGCGGGCGATGCGCCACGCCGCTCTTGCGAACGGCAAACGGATGCGGCCTTTCTTCGTGCTGGAAACCGGCGCGATGTTCGGCGCCTCGGAGAAGAGCCTGCTGCGTACTGCCGCCGCGCTCGAGTGCGTGCATTGCTACTCGCTCGTGCATGATGATCTGCCGTGTATGGATGATGACGACTTCCGGCGCGGCCAGCCGACCGTTCACAAGGCTTTCGATGAGGCGACCGCCGTCCTCGCCGGCGACGCCCTCCTGACGCTCGCGTTCAAGATTCTTGCGTCGAGCGAAACACATGATGATCCGGCCGTCCGGGTCATGCTCATCGAGCGGCTCGCCGATGCCTCCGGTGCGCGCGGCATGGTCGGCGGGCAGATGATCGACATGCTGGAGCGCGAGAGCCCGCGCGACCTCAATACGATCACCCGGATGCAGCGCCTGAAAACCGGTGCACTGATTTCCTACGCCATGGAGTCTGCGGCGATCATCGGCCATGCGCGGGAAGCCGAGCGTAACGCACTGGCCGGATTCGCGAATGATCTCGGCCTGGCCTACCAGATTGCCGACGACATCCTGGACGCCGAAGGCGACGAAGAAGTGGCCGGGAAGCCCCTGCGAACCGATTCCGCAGCCGGAAAGGCCAATTTCGTGACCCTCTTGGGGGTCGACGGCGCCCGCCAGCGGGTAAGGTTACTGGCCGCCCAGGCCAAGGAACATCTGGGAATTTTCCGTGACAAGGCCGCTATCCTGCTGCATTCCGTGGATTATGTATTGAACCGGCCACGTTGAACCGGTTGTGTGGACTCCCAGAAAAGACAACCCGAGATGACAGAACTCCGTCCGAACAGGCTGCTCGATTCGATCAACTCGCCCGCCGATTTGAAGGGCCGCCCGCGCGCGGACATCAAGCAGATCGCCGAGGAAGTCCGCGAGGAAGTGATCGATGTCGTCGCTGTGACCGGCGGACATCTGGGCTCGGGTCTCGGCGTGGTCGAGCTGACTGTCGCCATCCACACGGTCTTCAATACGCCGGAAGACAAGCTTGTCTGGGACGTGGGCCACCAGTGCTATCCGCACAAGATCCTCACCGGCCGCCGCGACCGCATGCGCACGCTCCGTCAGGGCGGGGGCCTTTCGGGCTTCACCAAGCGCTCCGAGAGCGAGTACGACCCGTTCGGCGCCGCCCACGCCTCCACCTCCATTTCCGCTGGCCTCGGCTTTGCCAAGGCGCGTGATCTGCAAGGCGGCAACAACCACGTCATCTGTGTCATCGGCGATGGCTCCATGTCTGCCGGCATGGCCTATGAGGCGATGAACAATGCGGGCGCGGACAAGTCGCGCCTGATCGTCATCCTGAATGACAACGACATGTCCATCGCGCCGCCGGTTGGCGCCATGAGCCACTATTTTTCCAGGCTCGTCTCTTCGCGCCCCTACCGCGGCCTGAGGCGGTTCGCCAAGAAAGTCGTCGCGCCGATGGGCCTCGAGTCGCCTGCACGTCGCGCCGAGGAATATCTTCGCGGCTTTGCGATGGGAGGCACCATGTTCGAAGAACTGGGCTTCTATTACGTTGGCCCTGTCGACGGCCACGATCTCGATACGCTCTTGCCGATCCTCGAGAATATCAAGGCGATGCAGGACGGCCCGATCCTGCTGCATGTCGTGACACAGAAAGGGAAGGGCTACGCGCCCGCCGAAAACTCGGCCGACAAATATCATGGTGTCTCGAAATTCTCGGTCGTTACCGGCGAGCAGGCCAAAGGCGCCGCCGGTCCGCCCAGCTACCAGAAAGTCTTCGGCCAGACGCTGGCGAAGCTTGGCGAGACTGATGACAAGATTTGCGCCATCACCGCCGCCATGCCCTCCGGTACGTCTACGGATATTTTCGGCGCGAAGTTTCCAGAGCGGCATTTCGATGTCGGCATTGCCGAGCAACATGCCGTGACGTTCGCAGCCGGCCTTGCCGCCGACGGCATGAAACCCTTCTGCGCGATTTATTCGACGTTCCTCCAGCGCGGCTATGACCAGGTTGTGCACGACGTGGCGATCCAGAAACTGCCCGTCCGCTTTGCGCTGGACCGTGCCGGCCTCGTCGGCGCAGATGGCGCAACCCATGCCGGCAGTTTCGATATCGGCTATCTCGGCGCGCTGCCCGGTTTTGTCTGCATGGCTCCCGGCGACGAAGCCGATCTCGCCCGTATGGTGAAGACCGCGCTCGACATCGATGATGGTCCGAGTTCCATCCGCTATCCGCGCGGCGAAGGGATCGGCATCGAGATTCCGAAGGAGCTGAAAGCACTTGAGATCGGCAAGGGGCGGATCGTCCGTGAAGGAACGACTGTGGCGATCCTGTCCTATGGTACACGCCTTCAGGAATGCCTGAAGGCGGCTGAGATGCTGTCGGTGCAGGGCCTCAGCACGACCGTGGCGGACGCACGCTTCGCCCGCCCGCTGGACGCTGATCTCGTCGAACGTCTGGCAAAGAACCACGAAGTGCTGATCACGATTGAAGAAGGCGCAAAAGGCGGCTTCGGCGGCTTCGTTCTGGAACATCTTGCCAATGCCGGGGCGCTCGACAGCGGCGTCAAGATCCGCATCATGACCCTGCCCGATATTTTCCAGGACCAGGACACGCCCTTCGCCATGTACGAAGCGGCCGGCCTCAATGCCCGCCACATCGCAGCCCGCGCCATCGAAGCGCTCGGCCGGGGTGACATTTCGGCCATCGAACGCACCGCCAGGGCTTAAGGCCCGCGCGCCACAAATTGACCTCACTTCGGCCCTGTCACCGCTGGGCTTGGCGCGCTAAGCAAGGCGCTGCGCATTTCAATCCAGCGCGATCCACTGATCTTTCCCGGAGACCACCGATGCTTCGCCCCTTTCTGCTTGCTGTCGCTTCCGCTCTCGTCCTTGGCGCCTGCGCCTCGTCCACCGATGTGCCTTCCTCCTCCGGCACCAGCTCGGCCGAAACCTCGGTCGTCTCGCCCTTCAATCTCGCCATGCAGACGGCGGACGAACTGGTTGCCGCCGGCAACACGCCGACCGCTATCCAGCGCCTGATGCAACTCGCCGGAGATACCGGCATCTCGCCGCAGCAGCGCGCCGACGCGCTCTATCGCCTCGGGCAGCTCAGCGGTTCGCCTTCGGGCTATGACGCCGAAGGCGCCGTCGAGTATTACAATGAAGTCCTGGCCGACTACGCCAACACACCTGCTGCCAAGCAATCGGCTGCCGCGCTTCCTGGCGCAAAGTCTGCCGTGGCTGCGCTGATCGCAAAGCTCGAGTCGGTGAACTCCACGCAGGCGGACCAGTTCCTCGCCCTGTTTAAACTTGGCCGCCACCAGGAAGCGATCGATGTAATGGTCGCCAACGACATCCTGCCGGGTAATGAGGAACTGCTGGCGATGTCCCAGATCGGCTACCTCTGCGACGATTCAAACCTGACCGGCCGCGCCTACGCGGTGACCGACCGGGACGGCACGACGCGCAACCTGCGTTTTTGCGATTTCGGCAAATAGGCGTAAACGTCTCCGTCAGGGGAGGCGCTGAATGGAGGTTGTCGAGTATCGCCGCAGGGCGTCACTGGCCGACACGGGCGAAGCCGTCTGGCGCGCCTATCCTGACCGCCTTGAGCAGGCCGGTCCCGGTGGCACGCTTGTAACCACTGTGCCCTATAGGGCCGTAAAACGACTCCGGCTGGGCTTCACGCCCGGCCGGTTTCAAACGACGCGGTTCCTGATGGAGCTGACCGGCACGAAATCACGGCTGGTCATCACAAACCTCCATGCGGGCGGGATCGGCGCCCTCGAGGACCGGTCCGATACCTTCTTTGCCCTTGTACGGGCAGTGGTCGCGGGCGTGCACCGCACCAACCCCGATGCCGCGTTCATGGCCGGTGAACAGCCTGCGATCTTCTGGCTGCTCCTGGCGTTCAACCTGGCGGCCTTCACGATGCTGGCACTCGTTGTCACCCATCTTCCCATCGTTCCGGGCAATATTTCAGCCTCTGTAATCATCAAGGCAGTGGTGATCCTGTTCAGCCTGCCTTTGATGATGTCCTGGCTCGTCAATGCCCGCCCGCGCCGGTTTGACCCTCAGGCCGGTCTCGAAAAGGTGATCGCTGCCCGCACTGCGTGAGTGCGGCGTGCTGGCATTTTCCGGGCGCGCCCCTTCAAAGCCCTCGCGAGACATGGTTTGTTGAGGTGAACCAGAAAACAATCAGAGGAAACGGGAAATGGCTGAAGGCGCGGTACCGAACTGGCCGACAATGTCGATTGCAGACGCAAATGCGGCCCTCGCGGGTCCAGGCTCGCCGGTCGAACTGGAGGACGCGGTCATTCGCGGCGTGCCCCTCAAGGTCTACAAGAACGCACCGGCGACCATTCCCGCCATCCTCGATATGGCAGCAGAGCAGTTCGCGGACCGCACTTACCTGGTCTACCAGAACGAACGGGTGACCTTCCGCGCGTTACATCTGGCCTCGCGCACGCTCGCCAAGGTGCTGCAGTCGAAGTTCGACGTTCGCAAGGGCGACCGCGTGGCCGTCATCATGCGCAACTATCCGGAATGGCCGCTCGGCTTTTACGCCGCGCTCAGCGCCGGCGCGATCACAACGCCGATGAACAGCTGGTGGACCGCCGAAGAGCTTGAGTACGGCCTTTCCTTTGTCGGGGTGAAGGTCGCCATCGTTGACGGCCAGATCTACGAGCGCATCCGCGGTTACCTTGAGCGTCTGCCGGATCTGAAGCACATCCTGATTGCCCGCGATTCCGCGGACGAGATTGCGGACCCGCGCGTGCATTCGCTGAACGCCATCGTCGGCCATCCGAACAGCTGGGCCGACCTTCCGGATGCCGGACCGCTCGGCGTTGCTCTGGATGCGGATGATGATGCGACCATCATGTACACGTCCGGCACAACCGGCAAACCGAAAGGCGCGCTGGCGACACACCGCGCCGTCGTGTCGAACATGTTCAACTCCACGACCTGCTCAGCCCGCATGTACCTGCGCAAGGGCGAGCCGGTCCCGGCGCCCGATCCGGAAGTGATGCGCGCAACTCTGCTTTCGGTGCCTTTTTTCCATGCCACAGGTTCCTTCGCGATCCTGATCCCGTCGGCCCTGCGGGGCGACAAGATCGTCTCGATGTACAAATGGGATGCGGGAGAAGCGCTGCCGATCATTGAAGCTGAGAAGATCACCTCCATTGGCGGCGTGCCAGCCATCGCCTGGCAGCTGCTCGAACATCCGGACCGGGACAAATACGACCTCTCCTCAATCCAGGTTATCTCCTATGGCGGGGCGCCGTCTGCGCCTGAACTCGTGTCCACGATCAAAAAGCGCTTTCCGGAAGCTGCGCCCGGCAATGGCTGGGGCATGACGGAAACCTGTGCGACGGCGACGCTGAACATCGGCGAGGATTATGTCCATCGTCCGTCCAGCGCCGGCGCGCCTCCCGGCGCGGTGGAAATCAAGATTTGCGATCCGGACGGCAAGCAATTGCCGGTAGGGGTGGTGGGTGAGCTGTGGTGCAAGAGCCCGTCGAACTGCCGACTTTACTGGAACCGTCCGGATGCAACCGCAGAGACGTTCCGCAACGGCTGGGTGGTAACCGGAGACCTCGCGCGTATCGACGAAGAGGGCTTCCTCTACCTCGTTGACCGCGCGAAGGACATGCTGATCCGCGGCGGCGAGAACATCTACTGTATCGAAGTCGAGAACGCGCTCTACGACCATCCCGCCGTCATGGATGCGGCCGTGGTCGGTATCCAGCACAAGATCCTTGGCGAGGAAGTTGGCGCCATTGTTCAGTTGAAGCCGGGCAAGACGGCGAACGAAGCGGAGTTGCGCGCGCATGTCGCCGGACAACTCGCCGCCTTCAAGGTGCCGGTCGAGATCCAGTTCCTTAACGAGCCGTTGCCGCGCAACGCGAATGGGAAGATCGTGAAGGCTGAGCTGCGCAAGCGCTTCGCACCAAGGGCCTGATCTCATGACGGTGAGCAGACGGCGTATCGGCGATCGGGAGGTGCATCCCGTTGGGCTCGGTTGCATGAACATTACCCACGCCTACGGGCCGCCGCTGAACGAGGTGGATGCCAAGGCGCTGCTGGTGCGCGCACTCGATCTCGGGTGCGACTTCCTTGACACCGCTACGATCTACGGCCTTGGCCGCAGTGAGGAACTGATCGGCGAGGCTCTGGGCCAGCGGCGCAAGGAATACTTCCTCGCCAGCAAATGTGTGCTCGGCTTCCGCGACGGCCAGCGCGTCCTGGATGGGAGGCCGGAAGCGATCAAGGCGGCCTGCGAGGCGAGCCTGAAACGTCTGCGTACGGACGTGATCGACCTCTACTACCTGCATCGCCCTGACCCGAAAGTACCGGTGGAAGACTCCGCGGGGGCGCTTTCTGATCTCGTGCGGGAAGGTAAGATCCGTTTCATCGGCCTGTCGGAAATGGGCGAGGACCAGCTGCGCCGGGCGCACAGGATCCACCCCGTCGCGGCGTTGCAATCGGAGTATTCCCTCTGGGTGCGCAATCCGGAAATTGCCGTATTGGACGCCTGCCGCGAACTCGGCACAGTCCTCGTCGCCTTCTCGCCGGTCGGGCGAGGTTTCCTCGCCGACCCGCCGGCGGATCCTGCGGCGTTCCACGATACAGATCTGCGCCGTGTGATGTTCCCGCGCTTTGCGCCCGAGTTCTATCCGAAGAACCTTGCGCTGCTGGATGAGGCGCGCGCGGTTGCAAAGGAAGCCGGCTGTTCGGTCGCCCAGCTTGCGCTCGCCTGGACTTTGGCCAAGGGGCCTCACGTGATCCCGATCCCGGGCACGGCAAAGATCGCGCACCTCGAAGAGAACCACACGGCCACCAACGTCACGCTGACGCCGGCGCAGGTCGCCCGGCTCGACGCGCATTTCTCGCCCGAGCGTGCTGCCGGGCCGCGCTACAGTCCGCCGGGCCAGGCGAGCGTCACGACCGAAATGTTCGAATTCGAACGGGCCGCCAGTGGCGGATAAGCCGCCGGTCGCGCTGGAAGATCGAGGCGAAAGCGGCGATGGGCGGCGCTACTCGCCCTCGGCGGCGCGCAACCGGGATCCGATCCTGCACGCCCTCAGGGAATTGCTCCCGGAAAAGGCTGCTGTCCTCGAGATCGCCTCCGGCACCGGCGAACACGGCGCCTGGTTCACGCAGCATCTGCAGGGTCTCGACTGGACCTATTCGGACATCGACCCCGAAAGCCTCGTCAGTCAGCGGGCCTGGCGCGCCGCGGACAAGCAGGGCCGCCTGCGCGGCCCCCTTGTCATCGATGCGTCCTCGGACGACTGGGGCGGCGCAGAGCGCGCCGCAGCCTGGCAGGCGATATACTCTGCCAACATGGTCCATATTGCGCCCTTCGGGGCAGCCGAGGGCCTGTTTCGCGGGGCTGGGAGGCTGCTGGCGCCGGACGGCACGTTGATCCTCTACGGCCCCTTCGCGCGGCACGGCAATATCGCGCCCTCGAACGCCGCGTTCAGCGAGAACCTGAAGGCCCGCAATCCGGACTGGGGCGTACGCGACCTGGATGTACAACTTGCGCCGCTCGCCCGCGCAGCAGGCCTCACGCTTCAAGACGTGCGTGAAATGCCCGCAAACAACCTGATCGCCGTGTTCCGGCACGTCTAGGCCTTCGGCAACCAGTCTGCCGTATCGTCGTCCGGGTGCTGGTTGTTGCTGCGCCGGATGCGCGCGGCTTCCTCCGGCATCGCCTCTTCGGTCGCGCCGTGATGGGGCAGGTCGTTCAGCTGGTCCATCTGGGGCAATCGGCCCTCCATACCAAGCTGGAATTTCAGCGGGACGGAGGCTGGATCATCGAACGCGCCGATGCTCATCGAAATGTGCGCGTTGTCCTCGTGCTGGTAATAGAGCGGCGTGCCGCAATCCCGGCAAAAACCGCGCCGGGCCTTCTCCGAACTGTGAAACTCCGCCGCCGCGCCGCGTGTCCATTGAAAGTCCGTAAGCGGAACACCCACCAGCGCGGCAAAGAAATTGCCGGTCGCTTTCTGGCACATCCGGCAATGGCAGACGTGCGGATTGTCGAGCAGGCCGGCAGCGCGGAACCGGACGCGGCCGCACTGGCAGCCTCCGCTCCGGAGGCTCGCCATGCGCCTATTCCTTGCCGCCGCCGAAGCGCTCGGTCCACTCCGCTACCTGCGCATCCTCGATCTTCTGGAACAGCACCTCCGGCGGCGTGATCGGCGCGCCGCGCGGCATAGCGTCCATCAGGTTCTCGTCGTTCCACGTCGGCCAGCGGCGATTTCCTTCCGGAATACCGAGCGCGTCGAGCACTTTCCTGGCAGCGTCGGGAATGATCGGCTGCGCCACAATGGCAAAGATAGCGGCGAGGTTGATCCCCGCGCGCACGCCGACGGCGGCGCCGTCCACATCCGACTTGTACTTCACCCAGGGCTCAGCCTTCGTGAGATACTCGTTGCCGGCTGCCCACAGCGCGCGCGTCTCTGCCGCCGCTTTCCGGAACTCCATCGCCTCGTAGTATTCATCGATCGCCTTCAGGCGCGTCGACAGTTCGTTCGCCATCCACGCTTCCGCTTCGCCGGGCGTACCGGACTCCGGAATCTTGCCATCGAACTTTGAAGCACAATACTTGGTGATCCGGTTGACGAAGTTGCCGAGCACGTTCGCAAGGTCGGAGTTCACGGCCGCCTGGAATCCTTCCCATGTGAAGGCGGCATCCGAGCCTTCAGGCGCGTTGGCGATCAAGTACCAGCGCCAGTAGTCCGCCGGCAGAAGGCTCAGCGCCTGGTCCATGAACACGCCGCGCTTGCTGCTGGTTGAGAACTTGCCACCATACCAGGTGACCCAGTTGAACGCTTTCAGCTTGTCGACGGTTTTCCACGGCTCGCCGGAGCCGAGCAACGTGACGGGGAAACTCACCGTGTGGAAGGCTACGTTATCCTTCCCCATGAACTGGACGTACTCGGTCTTGTCGGCGCCCTTGTCGCGCTTCCAGAGCTTCTCCCAGTCATTGCCCGTGGCCTCTGCCCATTCCTGCGTGGCCGAGATATAGCCGATCGGTGCATCGAACCAGACATAGAAAACCTTGTTCTCGAAGCCCGGACGAGGTGATCCGTCTGCGGAGGTTACCTTCACGCCCCAACTCAGGTCGCGCGTGATCGAGCGGGCGATCAGGCCTTCGTCGAGCCACTTGTTGGCAATCGAAACGGCCAACGACGGCCAGGCTTTGCCCTTCTCGTTGACCCAGGCGCGGATTGTGTCCTGCATGCCAGTCTGCTGGAGATAGAGATGCTCCGTATCCCGCACCTCGATGTTCCGGCTGCCGGTCACGGCGGAGTAGGGGTTCTTCAGGTCAGTCGGGTCGAGCAGCCGGCCACAATTATCACACTGGTCGCCGCGCGCTTTCTCGTAGCCGCAGTGCGGGCAGGTGCCTTCGACATAGCGGTCCGGCAGGAACCGGCCATCGTCGACCGCGTAGACCTGTTTCGAGGTCTGCGACTCGATCAGGCCGTTCTTTTCAAGCTGCTGCGCAAAGTGCTGCGTCAGCTTATGGTTCGCGGGCCGCGAGGTGCGACCGAACCAGTCATAAGAGAGGAGAAATCCTTCGCCGGCCTGGCGCTGGATCTCGTATTGCTCGTCGCAATACTGCTGCACCGTTTGACCGGCTGCCTGGGCGGCAAGCTCGGCGGGTGTGCCGTGTTCGTCTGTGGCGCAGATATACGTCACCTCATGGCCCTTGAGGCGCATTACACGGGCGTACACGTCGGCAGGCAGCATCGATCCTGCCAGATTGCCAAGATGCTTCACCCCGTTGATGTAGGGCAGGGCAGACGTGATCAGGATACGCCGGGTATGCGTCATGGGGCGCGGTTTCTTTCCCTTTTGGGGCCGGATGCGGCCGAAACGGGCCACTGGCCCGAGAAGGACGCCCTTTTAACGCGGTGTACCGGAAAAGAAACTCTCAGCTGCCGGTTTCGGAAAACCCGGCCGGAGTGAGCCTGACCGGGTTCCGAGGAGTTTGGGGGAGGGGATGCCTACGCGCCGTATCCGGGACCAACCTCGAAAGTCACGCTGACGCGGCGGGCCATTGGCTCGATCATGGGCACGGCGCCTGCTGCGCTGGCTTCCAGCCGGTCAAACGTGGTCCTGCAACTCGCCGGCTCGATGCCCTGGTCGAGAAGGGCTGTGACTACGTTGTTGGCGCGCGCTTCTGAGAGCGATGCGGCGTCTTCATCCGTATGGGCTTCTTCGGACAATACGCTGACAGTCACCCGGCTCACATAACAGCTCTTCAACTGTTCGCTGACCTCGTCGATCAGGCGCTCGGACTGCGGCGTGAGTTCGGTGTCATAGGCGCTGAAGTAGACCGCGATCTGGCTGTTCGCGCAGGCGGCGCGCGTCGCTGCACCGGTCGCGGCCTGCGCAGGTGCTGGCGGTGTCTGAGCCACCAGCGGTAAGGCAAGGGCGAAGGCAGCAAATCCGGCAATGGCCTGTCTGCAGATTGCGGTCTTCATGTCCGTCTCCTTGAAGCGGCGATGTATGACCAATCAATTCTTCGTCGTTCAAATGGTTCCGCTTTCCGGCGAAACCCTCTGCTTTTCAATTACTTAGGGGCTACGGAAACTCCAGTTAGCTGCGTCCCCAGTACGTGATCCGCCGTAGCAGAACTTCCATCGGGCCGCGCGGGGCGAAGCTGCGCCATATTCCCGTGAAAAGGAGGGAGGCCAGCGCTACAGCCGCTGCCACGCCAATGGCTTCGGCGGCGCCCATCCTGCCAAACTGGTCGAGGCCGTAGGCCGTGAAGATCAGAGAGAAGAGCAAGGATTGAAGAAGATAGGCGGTCAACGAAGCCGAACCTGCCTTGGCCAGAAATCGGCTGACAGGACCACCCGCACCGCTCGAGATGGCTGCGATGAGTCCGGCATAACCGAGCGCGGAGAAGGCCGAGAAACCCATGATGACCGCGCTGCCGAAAACGAACGTGGAATCGACGGCTGAGCCCGCCTGCAACAGGATCCAGCTGCCAAGGGCGCTGCCGGCAAGGCCGATGGGCAGGAACACCCGGCGGGAAAGCTTCCAGATCGAGGCCATTGGCTGATCAATGGTGCCGGCCTTAACTGCGGCCAGCCCGAAGCAGAAGAAGCCAAACACCGAAATGCCTTGCTGAACGATCACGCTGGGCAGCACCAGGGGCAACAGTTTCAGCCGATAGAGAGCCGCCTGCCAGAACGTGCCTTCTGCAAAGGCAACGCGGGCAGCGGCATCCATTTCTTCGTAGCCAGCTTCGGCCATGGCTTCAGGTGCGTAGGTTTCGCCCGCCCAGACCATGACGGCTATCGCCAGCAACAAAAGTGTGTTGATCAGGATCAGTATGATCCCGGTACGGACAAGCGTCTTCACGCTGGCATTGCGCAGCACGAACAGCAGGCAGCCAAGAAGGCCGTAGGTGAGCAGGATGTCGCCGAACCAGAAAAAAACAAAGTGCAGGACGCCCAGAACGATCAGTGCGGCCATACGCCGGAAGTAGCGCGGCGCGAAATCTTTCCCGGCCCGCTCAGCAGCCATCAGCTGGAAACTGAGCCCCGCGCCAAACATCATCGAGAACAGCGGATAGGACTTCATAAAAAACAACAGGCCGACCGCGCCATAGACGACCTGGTCCGCCGCCGTGTTCAGGCCGCCATTATGGAAGCCGGAGGAAAAGGGCTGCGCGAACGCGGTCACGTTCACCACGGCAATGCCGAAAAGCGCAAAAGCCCGCAGCAGATCGGGCATCAGGGCGCGGTCTGACATATCGGGCCTCCCGGAACGACCGCGGGCAGTGTTGGCGGGATTGGGCCCCAGAAGCAAGCCGAACGGCCGCCCGCGCTTGCGCCGAGGGGGCGATTCCGGTATCGGCGTCCTCGTGCCGGCATAGCTCAGCTGGTAGAGCATCTGATTTGTAATCAGAGGGTCACGGGTTCGAGTCCTGTTGCCGGCACCACCCCAGACGACACAAAACTGTGACGTCTCCGACACCGAACCGTTTCAGAACGCCTCTAAAGCTGGAGGCCTGTAAGCGGGGCAGGTTCCATGGGCGATCCGAAACTCATCTATTCTCTCGAGATCCGTGTCCTTGACCTCGAACGGAAGGTCGAAGGGCTCGAGAAGCAACTTGAAGCGTCACTGTCGGCGAGGAAAACGTCGCCTTCCGGAGGGCTCGCTCCCTTACCAGCGGCGTTGCTGAAGCGAATCAATGACGGGGAGAACGCCGTTCGCGTGGTGCGCCAGTTTCGGTTGATGACACAGCGCGAGCTTGGCGACCGTAGCGGCATCCGGCCGAACCATATATCGGCCATCGAGCGCGGCATGTCCTATGGCCTGAAATCGGCACGGCGATTGTCCGAGGCGCTGGATATTCCGGTGGACGTGCTGCTGGACCGCAGCTGAGCTATTCCGGAACGACGGGGGCGGCTTCTGCAACCTGCTCGGTTGCCGGTTTAGGTTTCGCCTTTGGAATGTAGACGAACGCGTCACCCTCCCGCGCAAATCCGGCGATCGGCAGGGCAAAACCGAGTGCGCGGGAGATTCGCCCGGAGATGCGTGCTTCGAACTTTCCGGGCGATCCGGGAGCAACCCGCAGGGAGGCTGAGAACCGCGTACCGGCGGCGTTTTCCGATTCCAGCGGCACCAGCAGTTTGCCTTCATCACAGGAGATTTCCCCGCGCAGGTCGCTCCAGCCGGAGCCGAGAATTTCGCGGTTGCGGTCGAGCACGTCACTGGTGGCGACGCCTTCCGCGAGGACGCATTCGCTGCCGCGGAACTGGATCATCGGGCCTTCGAGCTTGATCTTGCCACCCGCCTGGCGGATCCATTTGGCGGCGCGCTCATAGTCCTCTAGGTCGAGGTTGATGACATAGTCGGTCAGGGTGACCGTTCGGCCCTGATCCACGGACACTTTGGCGGTTCCCTGGCCATGCGTTCCGGTCCAGTCGACGACGTACTGGAGCGTACCCTTAGGCAGGGTCGAAGGATCAAGCGTCAGGTCTGCATTGCCGTAATTGGTGCCATTGACCGTCAGGTTGTCGAGCCCGCCGCTGAAGATGGTGCCGCGTGCTTCGCTCCAGGACACGCCGTTATCAGCTGCGCCGGACAGTTTCAGCGCGGTGGCCAACGGTACAAAGGCAAGGCCCACGACGCCAGCGATCACCAACAGGATCAACACGAACAGAAAACGGATCATCTTGTCCTCAATTGAGAGCTGGCAAACGGAACGCCGCGCGCACGCCGCAACAAGACATCATACGCTTCCATTCGGTCAAATCGAAACTGCAGGGGCTGCTGCGGGTCAGGCGTCCTTCCAGACCGGCGGACGGCGTGCAAGGAAGGCTGTGAGGCCTTCACGGAAATCCGCCGTCTGGGCCGTGAGAATCTGGTTGCGGTCTTCCAGCGCGATCGCGGCTTCGATACCGCCGGCGTCGAGATTGATATTCAGCGCTTCCTTGGACAGGCGCAGGCCGAGCGGGGAGGTGGTGAGCATCAAGTCGATGTCTTCCTGCGCGGCGGCTCCAAGCTCCGAATCCGGAACGACCTGGGCGACGAGGCCGACACGCAGGGCGCGCTCAGCATTGATGAACTTGCCGGTAAGGATGAGTTCTGCGGCCAGCGAAGCGCCGACAAGGCGCGGCAGGAAGTAGGACGAGCCGATATCGCAGCCGCCGAGGCCAATGCGGATATAGGCGCAGTTCATGCGCGCGCTTTCGCCGGCGATACGGATGTCGGAGGCGAGCGCAAGCGAGAAGCCGCCGCCGCAAGCTGGCCCGTGGATCAGCGAGATTATCGGCTGAGGACAACGGCGCATAGCCATCACGATCTCGGCTATCCTGCGCTGGGTCTTGAGGCCGCGCTGCACGCCGCCGCCGGAGGCCGTGTCGTTGCCGGAGGATTCGTTCTTGAGATCGAGCCCGGCGCAGAAGGCACGGCCCGCGCCGCGCAGCACGACGATCCGAACATCTTTTCGATCAGCGAGGGCGAGGAAATAGTCGCGCAGGTCCTCGATCATGGCCGGGTTCAAGGCGTTCAGGGCATCGGGCCGGTTCAGCGTCACCCATTCGACGGCGCCTCGGGCCTCCACAAGCAGGCGCGGGGCTTCGGTGGCGGATTTGGTCATGGCGGTCTCTCCGTGTTTGGGCCGGAGTGTGCCTGCGGGCGCCCCATCCGGCCAGACCTGTCGCCGGGGGAGGGGTTGCGCGGGGCTAGGCATACGGGAAACTGGAGTGAAACGGCGGGAGACCCGGTATGGAACAGGCTGAAGACTTCCGGCAGGAAACGCGCGCGCTGCACGCGCTGGTGTCGGCATTGCCGGTCAGCAGCTACACCGAAGCCACTCAGTTCAAGGGCTGGACGACCGTCGACGTCATCCGCCACCTGCATTTCTGGAACCGGATGGCGCATTCACAGCTGACCGATCCGGAAGGACTGGTCGGGCACCTCAAGCAAATGGCAACGCGCGGCATCGCCATGCGCGCCTATGAGGCGGAACAGCTGGGGCACCTAGGTCCGGAAGCGCTGGTGGCTGAATGGGCGGCCTTTGCGGACGCGACGGCCGACATCTTCGCCACAGCAGATCCCAAATCGCGCCTCAAGTGGGCCGGACCCGACATGAGCGCGCGTTCGTCCATCACGGCGCGCCTGATGGAGACCTGGGCGCACGGGCAGGAAGTGTATGACCATGCCGGCGTGGTGCGGAAGAACGCTGACAGGATCGGCAATATCGTCACACTTGGCGTCAATACGTTCGGCTGGACCTATGCCACGCGACGTGAGACGCCGCCGGGCCCGATGCCGTACCTTGTGCTGACGGCGCCATCCGGTGCGGTTTGGACGCACGGCGAGCCGAGCGATAGCGGCCGAATCGAAGGGCTGGCCGAAGAGTTCTGCCAGGTCGTGACGCAAACGCGGAACATCGCCGACACGGCGCTCAAGGTGACAGGTACGGTGGCAATGGACTGGATGAGCAAGGCCCAGTGCTTTGCTGGCCCGCCCAATCCGCCACCGGCGCCGGGCACGCGCTTCACCCGCAAAGCCGCCAGCGCCTGATCCGGCTGGACAAGCCGCCCGCCATCGTTACGAAACTTGCCGACACAAAGCCTTTCAGGGAGCTCTCCGCCATGTCGATCCTTCTGCTTGAGAAACGCGGGCCGATTGCCCTTCTGACGCTGAACCGTCCGGAGATGATGAATGCGCTTGGGCAGGAGGGCGATGGCCCGGCCGTAACCGCGGTTTGCGCCGAGATCACCGCCGACCCGATGATCCGCTGCGCAATACTCACCGGCGCCGGGCGCGCCTTCTCCGCCGGCGGTGATGTAAAGGCGATGAAGGAGAAACAGGGCGCGTTCGGGGGCAGCCCGGCGGATATCCGCGAAGGCTACCGCCGAAACATCCACATGATTGTGCGCTCCATCTACAATCTGGAAGTCCCGCTGATCTCGGCCATCAACGGCCCGGCGATCGGGCTCGGCTGCGATGTGGCCTGCATGGCGGACATCCGCATCGCCGCGGACACTGCGAAGATGGGCGTGACCTTCCTGAAGCTCGGCCTCATTCCGGGAGATGGCGGCGCCTGGCTGCTGCCGCGCCTGATCGGCGCCTCGCGCGCGGCAGAGCTTCTGTTCACCGGTGATGTGATTGACGCAAAGACCGCTGCTGAATGGGGCCTCGTGTCGCGAGTGGTGCCGGCGGACAAACTGATGGACGAAGCGCTGGCGCTGGCGAACAAGATCGCCCAGCAGCCCCCGCAGGCGCTGCGTCTCGCCAAGACGCTGATGCGCCATGGCACGACCTCGTCCTATGACACGATCATGGAAATGTCGGCCGCCGCGCAGGCGCTGATGCACGAGACGAACGATCACGTGGAAGGCGTCAACGCCATCATCGAGAAGCGCGCACCCGTATTCAAGGGCAACTAGTCAAGCACACCCAGCCGGAGAGGGCGGTGCACTTCCGGCTCTGCGTGACTTTCGGGTCTGCAGATGGGTTCCGGGCCAATTGCGGCGTGGACGGATAAATCCAGGGGAAGAGCCTGTGTGCTCACGTGCACAGGAACCTCGCGCATTGGTTTCAGGAAGCAGGCTGCCTTTCATGCGTCCTGGCGCCAAACCGGGAGTTCTCGGATCGCCTCCTTTTGTATCCGGGCTAAAGCAAGCATCATAACCGGGGGCGACATCTGGCAGGGTTCGCCCAGCGAATGATCCGTCGTTACAGGTGAAACCTGCTGCGAAGCACCGTTTGTGTGCCTAGGGCCCGAAGGGTTTAGGCAACGACCTTGGCGGCGAACAACGCCTTGATTTCGGCCTCGCTCCGGCCCAGCGCGGCGAGCACTTCGGCCGTATGCTGGCCCGGCGTCGGGGACGGGCCTTTCGGGCCATCGTCCGCGCCCGGAAAACGCACCGGCGAGGCGGGCGAGGCGTAGGTCGTGCCGTCACCCTTGGCGCTTGGCGTTTGTACTATGGCGCCCGAGGCGAAGGCCTGCGGGTCCTTCGCTACATCGGCGAGCGTCTGAACCGGCGCCCAGGCGATCGATTCTGCGTCGAGACGTTTCGCCAGATCGGCCATGTCGTGCGCGGCAAAACCAGTATCGAGAATGGCGACCACTTCTGCGTTGTTGGCGCGGCGTCCTTTGGCATTGTTGAAGCGTGGATCAGTGGCGAGTTCCTCGCGCTGGATGACGCGGCAAAGCGGCGCCCAGTCCGTTTCGCCCTGACGCGCGACGATGCAGAACCACTTGTCGTCCTTCGACTGGAAGAAGTTCGAGATCGGAACATTCTGCTCCCCCCGGCCCTTCGTGGATGCAACTCTGCCAAAGAAGAGCTGGATCGCGAGGTCGGAGCCCATCGTGTAGAGGCCGGTGCGGAAGAGGGAGGCCTCGACGAGGCGGCCCCTGCCGGTGCGGGCCGCCTCGACGAGCGCGGCACAGATCCCGGCGGCGGCAGCGATGGACGTTGTATGGTCACCGAAAGCGGTGCGCAGCGGGAAGGGTTCAGCGCCTTTCGGAATAGTCAGGCTCGCAACGCCTGTGCGGCTCCAGAAGCTCGCGATGTCGAAGCCTGGACGGTCAGCGTCCGCGCCTTCGAGGCCGTAACCGGTGAGCGAGCAGTAGACGAGTTTGGGGTTGAGTGCTTTCAGGGACTCGTAGTCGAGGCCCGATCGCGTAAGGCCGCCGGGTCGGACGTTGGTGAGGAAGACGTCGGCATCCTTCACGAGTTCGCGGATCAGGGCCTGGCCTTCCAGCTTGCCGGTGTCAATGACGACCGATTTTTTGCCGCGGTTATCGAAGTCGAAAACCGGGTTGTCCTGGATATCGGTACCGATGGTGCGGAAGAAGAGGCGGATCGGATCGCCGCCAGGCGGCTCGATCTTGGTGACGTCTGCGCCCCAGTCCCGCAGGATGCATCCTGCACCGGGCGCTGCCATGTACGTCGCGTATTCGACGACTTTGATGCCTTCGAGCATGAACGCTTCCTCCTGATTATCAGGAACGGGTTTCGCCCGCTCAGGCGCAATTGCCAAGGGTTATCGCGGCGGCAGGCTTATCCGGCCTCCGGCCGTTTCGCCGAGGTTGGCAGCGCGGCAAGCTGGCGGGCCTGGCCGACCCAGTCGTCCCGTTCGATCCGCCCTTTGAAATGGTTCAGCTTGCCATCGACATAGGCCACATCAACCGGCGACCATTCGGCGACCTGCCAGAAGTAGTAGACACCGACATCGTTCAGGAGATCATTCAGCATCGGACCGACGCCAACGATCTGCTCGAGATCGTCGCTGGCGCCGAACGCAGCATGGGTGAGAAGGTTTGCTTCATCTCCTTCGCGGTGCGCCGACTTGATGGCTTCGGCGCGCTTGGCGGACGGCTCCGGGGGAGAGGGCGGCGGCGGTGCTGGCGGACGGACGGGACGAGGCACCGGGCGCGGCTCGAAGACGGCCGGCTGTTCCGGACGAATGCGGGCCTCCAGATCGGCGCGTGGCGGCTCGCCGCGGCTGCGCAGCATGTGGTGCACGGCGGTGAGACCATACTCAATGGCGGTAAGGCGATCCTGCAGGGCGCCGAGATCGAAGGTCGATTCTATGGAGCGCAGGGCGAGGTCGATACGGGTATAGTCCGGCTGCGGAGCATTGAGGACGGCGTCCTGCAAGGCCGCGAGGCGGCGCTCCAGCGACTCGTTGCGGTTCTGGTTACGCAGTTCGGTTCGGATGGACGCGAGCGAGGCGTCAAGCGCGCCAAGCTGGCTGTAGACCGGCTCAAGGTCCACCGGACGACGGGAAAGGACGTCGAGATCGCTCTCGATCCCAGCGAGCGTGCCGATCAGCGTTTCCGAGGATGGACCTGCGGCAAGGCGGGTCTCCAGCGCGGCAAGGCGTGCGACGATCGGATCCAGGTCCGGTTCGGGGATCTGCACGTCGCGCACCGCCATTTCGAGCGCGGTAACACGTTGGAGCACGACGTCCAGTTCCGGCCCCCGCGCTTTCGCAACCTCGGCGAGACCGTCGATGCCTGTCGACAGGCGCAGCAGTTCAGGACGGACGGAGAGCTCTTCGATACGCTGCTGGAGCGGGGCAAGGTTCGGCTCTGGCAGTTCGAGGTTCTCGACGGCAACCTGCAGCGCCGCGAGGCCGCTATGAACCGGGCCGAGATCTGTTTCTGGCAGGCGGATACTGCTGACCAGCTGTTCCAGGCGTTCAAGTCGGGGTTCGATGAGCGTGCGCAGTTCCGGCAGGCGCGAGTCGCTGACATGTGAAGTCAGCGCGGTGAGGCGCGTGTTGACACCGTCAATGTCCGGCATGCGCAGGTTGTCGATCCGGGCGGAGACGCCTCGCAGGTGCTGGTCAATGGCTTCGAGATGGACCGAGCGCAGCGACGAGATCGCGGCGGAAATACCGGATACGGATTGTTCGAGTGTGCCAAGGCGGGCCTGTAAAGCTGCGGCATCTTCGTCGGGCGCCGCAAAGGCATGCTGAATCTCGTAGAGCCTCTGCTCGATCGGTTGAAAGTCCGGTTGCGGCGGGCGGTAGCTTTCCAGCGCCATCTTCAGCGAATACTCGACATCCTCGCGCGTCAGCGCTTTGCCCTGCGCGAGGAAGGCATCGACTTGCCGGTTGAGCTCCGCATGAGACTCCGTCACGTCCACGAACTTGCGCCGCATCCACCACCAGGCAATGGCCGCGCCCAGCAGCGCGGCAAGCGCCAGAAGGAAGAATATTTTTGCGAGGAGAAACCACATGGTCAGGCTCCGGAAGAAACGGGTGTGAAGGTGTGTTGGGCACGGCCGGTCATTCATCGGCCCCCACGATACGGATTTCGATGCGGCGATTGAGGGCGCGGCCTTCCTCGGTTGCGTTGTCGCCGATCGGACGGGCCGGGCCATAGCCGGTTGCAATCAGTCTCGAGGGCGCAACGCCCCGCTGGATGAGGGCCGCGCGCACGGCTTCGGCACGGCGTCGGCTGAGGTCTTCGTTGATGGCGGCGCCGCCGGTATTGTCTGTGTGGCCTTCGACGCGCAACGTGCCGGGACAATCGGCGGCGGCGCGGGCAGTGAGGTCGAGCAAAGCGGCCTTGGAATTGGCTATTCGGTCGCTGCCGGGGTCGAATTCGATGCGGGACGCATCGAGCAGGCGGGTCAGTTCTTCCTCGCAGGTTTCCACCACTTCGCGCGCAAGTATCTGTATGTCGCCCACAGTGCCATACTTCAGGCTTGCGCTGGCGATCTCGCGCACGCGGTCAGCTTCAGCTGCTGGAAGTTCGCAGCGCAGGTCAAACTGGAGCGATGAGAAGCTCGCCGTCCCGATGTCACAAAGCTTCAGAGTTTCCACACCCCGCAGCGCCGCATCGCGAAATCCGGGTGGGGAGGGAATGCCGATCGCCTCAAGGTTATTCTGCACTTCCTCGATCCGCACCGGCCGATTTGTGTTGGCTGCCTGAAACACGGCGTCGCGGGTCGCGATGTCGGGTACACGGCCATCAAGCGTGAGCTTCGGACCGGAAAGACGGAACAGGAATTCCGGCTGGTCACGTTTCGCGGACAACGTTCCATCCGTCTCGCCATTGGCCTGGTTGGGCCGCACCGACTCCGGACCGAAACTGCCGGTCACCCGTGTGGCGGGACGTGCCTGTCCGAGCCAGGTAGGCGCGCGGGCCCTTCGGATGTCATTGAGCAGGCGTTCACCTGCCTCGGGTGTCGGCGGCATGCCGGTGACCTTCACCCATTGGCCCGAAACACTGATACTCGCCCAGTCGGCGCCGGCATCGGCCACCACCTGTTCGGCAGCGCGGCGCACCACGCGCTCGACACTGTGCGGCGCGAAGGTACTCCAGGCGATGAGGGTGAGCAGCAAGAGACCGAGAACCGGCAGCAAGCCATAAGGAAGGAAGGGCAGGCCATCGCCGGACGCGACACGGAACCGGCGGACGCGGTGCGTGACCGTTTCCTTACGCGCCTCCGTCTCCTGGTTCATTTGGAATCCCTTCAAGGACATGACGCTCCTGGTGCGAAGCGCCCCCCAGTCCCGTCTTGAAGTAAAGCCATAATAGAACAGGCGCAGCAATACTTCGCACCAACCGGTTGCGGGTTCACTGCAGTTTGCCCATGCAGGCTGGGAAACAGGGTAAATTTGCTCGCCAATCACGCGAGTTCAGTGGGCATTTCGGCTCCATCTTACAGAAACACAACGCGGCGAAGATTGTATTCCCAAGCATTACTCGCGTGTCAGGCGAATACTCCCGTTGCCAACATTTGAGTTCAACGCAGGGATGGCTTGCTGAATGCGATCGTCAGAGGATTGGCCTCATAGATCCGCAGTCCGTCGCACCAGAGCGATCCGCGCGCAGTGGCGAGGATCCGGTCTAGCCGCGCTTCAAGGCTGAGAAGCTCGATGATGGTCGTGACTTCCCGCTTCTCCGGCGTGACCTGGCCACGATAAGACCATTTTACGCGCTCACCGATGGCGGGTGTCTCTGCCGCCATGCCTTTGAGGGCGTCGGCGGGTACTTTCAGAAGCACGGCGCGCATCAAAAGCTGCTCAAGCGCGTCGAGCCCCAGTGAGCCCGGCTGGACGGGATCGTTGAAGAAGTGAGCCTTGAAGTACCAGGCGGATGGATCGACCGCCTGCCTGCCGCGAATGAGGCCAAGGCCGGCGCTGCCGCCTGCAGGGTCAAAATAGTCAGCGCGGTCGAGCATGCGCAGCTGGCCGGATGCGAGGCGAGGATCGACGGGAGATAGGTCGGCGCCGGACGCAGCAGGCAGGGAGATGTAAGTGCGATCCTTCTCCAGGATCGGCAAGCCTGCCTGACGTACCAGCGCGGCGGCCGGGAAGAAGCCGAACTTTGTCTCAAGTTCCATCACGGGCTCGCCCGTCTTCAGATGGGCGATGACGTTGAAAGCCACCAGCGTCATCGGGCCGACCTTCGAGAAACTCGACAGGGTCGTCCCCACACAGATGGTTCCATCATTTGGGCCGATCATCCGGTGAATCTTGCCGTCGCCCTCCAGGTTGCGGAAGCGGTCGCCGCCTTCGAGGGCAAAGCCGCAATGGCTTGCGAGCCAGCCGCAGGGCTGCAGGATGATTTCGTTGAGCACCGCGAAAGGCATCGAGCCGGAGTTATTGTCAGCGAAATACCAGGCTTCCGGCGGGATATCGTACTCGGCCGCAATGCGAGCGCCGGCCTGCTGCGCACCGGGCCGCGTGGACACGTCGGTGACCCGCGTCATCACATGATAGGGCGGCTGGGGCAGGCGAGGCACGCGGCCGCCCTTGTCGAACCGGTCATACATGGCGCCGAACGCCGCCGAAGGCGGACCGTTGGCGCAATCGAGCAGCGCTTCCTGGTCGCCGCGGCTTTCGCGCTCAGGGCCGACGCGGATCGGCGCCGAGGAAATGCGCGGCGCCGGCCAGTTGCGCCGCAGCTGGATGCCGAAGCGCGGGCAATAGAAGACCTTGCGGCCATCAGACCGCGCGAGCAGGGAAGCGAACACGCGCGGCGTTTCGCCGGGGATCACCTCGTCGATAAAGACTTCATAGGTGATGTCGTGATCCTTGTCGGGGACTACCTGGCCCCGGCAGATGAACTTGGCGGTCTCGCCCGGCACCGGCTCGAAGACATAGCCATCGCGTTCCTGCGTCAGGCCGAGGGCGGCGGCATAAAACTCAAGCGCCTGCACGGCGGCTTCGGCCATCAGCGTGCCCGGCATGCAGGGATCATTATGGAAGTGCCCCTCGTAGAACCATGCATCTGTCGTCACGCGTGAATTGGCGCGCAGGTAGCCGCGCTTCCACGGGCCGCCTTCGGGATCAAAGGCGCTGACGCTCTCGAAGAAGTTCAGCTTGCCGGCAGGCAGGTGCGCAGGAAAGGACTGGGCGGCGCAGAGTTCGAAGCCCTTGCCGAAGCAGGCAAAAGCATCACCTGACCGGAACAACGTCACATCGGTTTCGCTGAAGGCTCGCTTCGTGCTGGCGCGGCTCGTATCGATCGGCGCGGCGCCCGTCCTAGGAGGCGGGGATGTTTCGGCGTCCCACGCGACGCCTTTACCGGAGGCGAGTTCGGCATCCGTAAAGAAGCCTGCCTGGCCCTGGCGCACAGAGAAAGCGGGCCGTCCGTTGGCGGCGCAGTCATACTGGAAGAAGAACATGCGTACGCCCGCGAAGGTCGCGTGCTGTGTGATCTCGATCTGGAATTTCAACGTATCGCGGGCCAGCGGCAAGCCGCCTTCATGGAAGGTGATTTCGCAGCCGAGCAGGCGGTAGACACGCTCGCTCTGGTTCTTGAGGTCAGCGCCCATCCAGCCGATCAGCGTGAGGTCCGCCTGACCGCACTCGATCAGTGGGCCGGGGCGGACGCGGCCATCGTGCGTGTACCATCCGCCTGCTGAGAGATCGGTCTCCGTCCAGATGACACCGGCGCCTTCGACCCCGGCCTCGGCATCGATGCCGGTGATCCGGTCGACCAGCAAGAGCGGCGCTGCGGGCAGGCGCACCTGACGCGTATACTGGTCCTGTGCCTTGAAGGTTTCGCCGAAGAAGGTCGACATTTCGCCGCGTGCGGACGCTTCGACGGCGTCCCGATCCCAGGCCTTGCCGGTGGGTTGGCGGGGCGCCAGCGGCGTGCGGCCGGAAACAACGCCGGCTGGCGGAGGCAACTTCGCAGCTTTGGCACCTGGTGCAGACGGAAAGGGGATGCGTCCTTGGGGGGCTGCATCCCGGACTTGCGGCAGGTAAACCGGAGGGGGGAGTGGCGGCGCGGCGGGGAGACCACCCGTCGCGCGGCGCGTTGGTCGAAGGACTGGCGCAGGCAGATGGGCAGGGCGGGAAACCTTGTAGGGCTCCGCATGGCGCCACGGGTTCTTCCGCGCTTCAGCCAGGCGCGCAGCGATACGGTCGATACGAACGGGATAACCACGCGCGAACAGCGTAGCGGTGAGTTCTGCGACCTGCGTAAGCTCTGCATTCTCGACACGGTCGGTAGCCACAGCGAGGTGCGGTTTTCCGGCGAGTATCTGCGAGATGCTTTGGGTGAGCGTGTCGCGCGGCCCGAGTTCAACGAAAGTGCGCACACCGTCTTCCCACGCCTGGCGGATCGTGGCGGGGAAGTCGACTGTGGCGATCGCCTGCCGGGTCAGCATGTCGGCAACCCTGGCTTTGGTCGGCATGTAGGCGGCGTTGATGGCATTCGCGTAGAGGCGCACGGTGCTGCCTCGGGAGACGGGCCTCGTATGCAACTCGCGCCACTTGTCTTCGAACGGTTTCATGGCGTTGGCGTGAACGACGAGATGCTGGTGCATCAGCGTGCCTGTGCCTGCGCCGAGGCGCTGGCAGAGCGCGCGGCAGGCGTCCGCCGGGCCGCCGATCATCAGGTCGTCATCGGTGTAGATGATTGTGATCTCGACATTCGGGGATGACGCGATCTCCTGGCGCACCTTTGCGACCGGCGCACGAACGCGCCAATTGGTCCAGCCAGCGGGAACGTTCGGGCCCCACGCTTCTCCCGCGGTCTCGAAAGCGCCACCGAGATGGCGCTCGTACATAGCAGCCGCTTCGATATCGTCGAGCAGTCCGCCCATGTCCTTCCAGTAGCCAAAGGCGAAGAGCGCATTGCTTTCGCCCAGTGACAGGCCGATGGCGGCGTCGGGAGAGAGTTCAAGCACATCGCGCAGGAGGATCGCATGGGCCTGCGTCACCAGCGAGACGGCGCACAATTGTTCGTATTCGGACAGGGACGCCTTGGCCAGCAGCGGCGTCATCGCCTGCGCCTTGGGAAGCTTGCCAAGCGTTTCGGCTACTTCCGGGAATGCCATCAACAGACCGCGCCCCATCCGGGGGTAGGACGCAGCGGAGCCCGTGAGCGCAAAGGCGAGTTCACCCTCTGGCGCGCCGTCACCGAACCAGATGCCAGCGCCCGCTGGCGCCGCCCTTGTGTCAAGCGCGGCAGCAGCGCCAGCGCAGCGCGCCGACAGCTCGCCCGCGTCTTTTCCGAGGACGGCAATGCGCAAGCGGCCGGAGCCGCCTGTCTTGCCTGCCTTCAGACGATTGGCGAGGGCGGAGTGCGACGCGGCGGCCGCGAAAAAGAGGTGCGGCACGGCACGCAGCATATCCGGCGTGACCTGGGGCGGCGAGGCTTGCGCAGACAGGCTCACGGCTTGCGCAAATCCGTTACCACCGGCCGATACAGCAAACGAGCCATGTGACTTGAGCGCTACCGAAACGCCTTCGGACGTCAGTTCATGTGACCGCGCGGCGAGACTTAGCGACACGGCAAGATCAAACAGACCTGTTGTCACCGGCGCTTCGCCGTATACGGAGCATAGGACCGCGCTGGCTGAGTTTTCCGGCCGCGAGGCCCAGCGCAGGGTTTCCAGCGTCCCGAGAATGGAATCACCCGCAGATTCAGCTTCCGTCCGGCGCTTGAGGGCGAGGGAGGCGGCGCGGTCCGCGGTCCCGTTCCGGACAGGATCGGTGGCCGCGAAGCTTGCGCCGGAAACCAAAGCGAGGTCCAGGGTGCGCGACGCCAGGGCCGCAATGGCGACATCAAGCGCCGCCAGACCCGAGGCGTCCTCAGCAGAGATTGCGAAACCCTGGCCTCGGAAATCTTCGCTCGACGTGATGCGGTTGGCCGCCATGTTTGCCATCGCGCCCAGCACATCTGCGGCGACGAGCGGTGGGGCAATGGCATCGAGCAGGGCGTCCAGATCATCGTGACCGGCAGCGATATGTGCGGCCTTCACGCGCTCACGAATGGGCCAGCGGGCCGAGTCGTCGGCGCACTGGATGCCCGCGAACACGCCGCACTGTTCAGCGGCAGGGCGGTGGACGCCGTCCAGCGCCATCTGCGCAACATCAAAGACGGCAAGCTGTTGCGCTTCTGCGCGTAGCAGGTCTGAAGGCGGTATACGGGCCTTGACCGGGTCTGCGCCCGCGAGGTTCGCGAGGTGGACGGGTGTGGCAGGCGTATTCATCAGACGGCGCAGGACGCTGCGTTCGCCCCGGTCTGTGCCGGCGACAAGGCCGATGCCGACAACGACAATTTCATCGCCTGTGGCGGGCGCGATAGCGCCATGTCCGTTGACGTAGCCGCGTGCAGGTTCGTGAGCTTCCAGAATGAGGTGCGAATTGTTGCCACCGAAGCCGAAATTGCTGATGGAAGCGCGGCGCGGTGTATCACCGAAGCGTACCCATGGCTTTGCGTCCGGCAAAGGCGCGAGGCCCGTGTTTGCCAGCGGTCTAATGAGGTCGCCATCGAGCGGTGTCGGGGCCAGCGTTTCGGCTTCGAGCGAAGCTGTGAGCTTCAGGAGGCTTGCAAGGCCCGCGACCGTGATCAGATGACCCGTGTTGGCCTTGAGCGATCCGATGGCGAGTTCGCGATGTGCGCCGAACACCGCAGCCGCCGACTGGATCTCGACGCTGTCGCCGACAGGCGTGCCGGTGGCGTGACATTCGAGATAACCGATTGTGGCGGGTTCAATGCCGGACATCTCATAGGCGCGGCGCATGGCTTCCGTCTGGCCGTCGGTATCCGGCGCGAGGAAGCCTTTTCGCTTGCCGTCGTTCGAAAGGCCAATGCCTCGGATCACTCCGCGGACCGTGTCGGTCCTGCCCACATCCGACAGACGTTTCAGCACGACAGCGGCGGCGCCTTCGGAGGGGACGAGACCGTCTGCACCCTGGATGAACGGCCGCGACCGGCCCGTCGGACTGAGCGCTTTTAGCGCCTCAAATCCAATTTGCAGGATCAGGTTATCGGCGGCGTTAACCGCTCCCACAAGGGCAATGTCGATCTGGCGGCTGGCGAGTTTGCGACAGGCGATCTCAAGCGCGTAGAGAGAGGAAGCGCATGCAGCGTCAAGCGCGAAGGCGGGGCCTTCCGCGCCGATCATTCGCGCGATCAGGTGCGCCGGAAGACCAGAGTTCAACGTGTCCGTGAGCGGACGACCGGTGCGCCCGTTTCGCCAGACATCCTCGGCATACTCGACCTTGGCACGGCTGGGGTAACAAAGGTTGGCGAGAAACGCACCACGTTTGGCAGGGTCGGTGCGGGTAGCTCCTTTGACTGAGCTCCAGGCCTCCCAAGCTGCTTGCAATGGCCAGCGGTGGACGGGATCCAGCGCGGCGGTATCCACCCCTTCGAGGCGCTTCAGGCCTTCATGCGCAACCACCGGGTGGTCTACGCGCCCGGAAACGTAACGTCGAGCAGCATCCGGCGCGGCGCCTAGGCCTAGCTCCTGAGCGGTGACCGGCCGTGTGACAACCTGCTTGCGGCTGACAACATCCCATAGGGCAGATGGCGAAGCGGCGCCCGGCAGGACGCAGGCTTCTGCGACGATGGCGATGGGCTCAAAGGGGGTCATGTCGTGGCCCAGGCCTCGCCGACAACGAGTTCAACCTGCTCGGGCGCGCCGCCAAGCAGTTCGCTGACGAAGATGCGAGCGCCCTCATCCAACGGGATCAGCGGAATGCCTTGCGCCTCGAAGTGGCTGGCAAGGGCGCCATCGACCATGCCGCCGGCCCAGGGGCCCCAGTGGAAAACTTTCACCTGCGCTTCGGGAACGGTCCTTGCCAGTGAGCGGCCTGCGCTGGCGAGAAGTGCATTGGCCATCGCATAGTCGGATTGCCCCTTGTTGCCGAAGAAGGCCGCAGCGGACGAGAAGAAGGCGATGTAGCGTAGCTGGGCTGCGTCGAGCGCGGCGAGGATGTTCATCACGCCGCCGACCTTGGGCGCAAACACACGGCGCAGTTCTGCTTCGGTTTTGTCGGCGGCAAGCTTGTCGGCGAGCACGCCGGCGCCGTGGACCCAACCGGTAATCTGGCCCCACTTTGCTTGAGCCTGGGAAAGAGCACCAGAGACAGCCACGCCGTCGCCTGCGTCCAGCGGAATGTAAGCGCCTTCGGCTCCGGCTTTACGAATGGCGGCAAGGGTTTCGCGGATTTCGGCGCCGGCGAGAAGGTTGCGCGCGGTGCGGTCGATCTCTGCTGGCGTAACCCGCGCGCCGGACTGGCGGAACCGGTCGACGAGGAGTCCGCGCAGGGTTTTGAGGTCACCCGTATCAGGCAGGTCCGCCGGCCACGGTGTCTCCGCCGAACGGCCCGCCAACAGAATCGTGCCCCCCGCACGGCGGGCGAGTTCGATAGCGCATGCAGCTGTGACACCGCGCGCGCCGCCGGTGACCAGCCAGACGCCGGGCGACGCCCCTGGAATGACAGATGGCGGCGCAAGGGACGGGCCAGGCGAGGGAACAGACAAGGTTCCTGTGAAACTGATTTCGCCGTCGGCATAGCCGCTGCGGAGTGCGTGTGCGACGAGCGCTTCGCCGCCGGGCGGAAGCGTCCAGGCGAACGCGCGACTTTCCGGCCATTCCTTGCGAAGCGTCCGGCTTAGACCTTCAAGGCCAGACCAGGCATCCGCAGACTGCAGCAGCAGCGTCAATCCGCCCTCGCGTCGCGCGGCCCGGGCAGCGACGAGCGTGGCCCAATGCCGCGCGTCCGCAGCGACGTTGGTGAGACCCTCTGTGAGGATTGTTGCAGATGCACTTCCGGTCGGAACGGCAACGCGCCGGGCTTCAAACCCTGCGGCCGCAACTGTGGCCGCGATTGCGGCCGCGCTTGCGGGCTGCGCCTCTGTCACCTCAACCACGGCGCCTGCACGCAGTGTGAATGCCGGCGCAGATGCCTGGTCATGCCACAACACCGGACGCACGTCGCACCGGTAAGGTGCTACGTCAGCCCGGGGCAGATGGGGATAATGGGAAGCCCGTGTCTCCCCGTCATCCCTCAGCCGAAAAAATCGGCGATCTTCCGGATCGTGCGCAGTTCGGCGAGATGCTCAGGATCGACTTCCGGTAGCGAAGGATACTTGTCGCGCAGAGAGGAGAGGATCTCGACCTGCTTGATAGAATCCACGCCGAGTTCGCCCTCGAGGTCCATGTCATCTTCGAGCATATCAGGCGGATAACCTGTCTTCTCGGCGATCAGCGCACGGATGACGTCAGGAGACACCAGCAGCGCAGATGCAGCGGGAGCCACAGCCGGTTTCGTCTCGGCTCGGAGGGCGGAGGCTTGAGCAGCCGCTGCGGCGGGTGCCCCGCCCGGTGTTGCCGCGTCGATCATGGCCGCTATGGCTGCAATGGTGCGCAGCTCCACGAGCCGCTCGGGCTCGATTTCTGGCAGGTGCGGAAGGCGGTCGCGCAGCGAGGAAAGGATTTCCACCTGCTTGATGGAGTCGACGCCGAGTTCGCCTTCGAGGTCCATGTCGGCGTCCAGCATATCGGGCGGATAGCCTGTCTTCTCCGAAACAATGGCGCGGACGATCCCCGAAGCATCCAGCACCGGCGCTGCTGCGGCGGCGGGTTTCGGCGCCAGCGGCGCTTTGGCCGGCGCGGTGGCGGGCGCTTCGGCCGAGGTCGGTCTCACCGGCTCCGGCACGAAGGCGTGCGTGCCATTGGATCCGTTTGCTTTCGGCGCAGGGGCCGGCGCCGGCGCCGGTGGCGGCGTGTCGACGGGAGCGGGCGCTGCGGCGCGCGGCGCCGGCAGCAGTTGCGGTTCGGTCGGAAGGGCGCCGGCCTGGCCGAGCAGCACGGCGGCTGCGTTCAGGTAAGCTTTGTGACCTTCGGCCATCGCACTCAGGTAGTCCTGATGGCGAAGGGAAACCTCCTGCCAGATGCGCTCGACGGTCGACGATAAGTCTACGCGGCCGGCAGATTGGGGAGCCGTCGCCGGCGGGGCGGCGACGATTTTCCGGTCATTCTGATCGGGCATGGCAGGTTCAGTCCTCTGAAGGTTCGGTGTGGGCCCGCGCGGCGCGGGAGCGGCGATGGATTGAGCGGCGGCATTCGGCGGCGCCCGACCGGCGGCGCCATCTTTTGGGGGATACGGACGATCGTAGTTTGCACCGGTCAGAAAGACCGCGTGCCGTGACGGCTCGGGCTTCGGCGCCGGAGGCGGCGTATCTGCATAGAGCTCGGCGAGGTCAACAGTGAGGCCTGCGACTGCGAGCGCGCCGACGCCCGACAGGAACTGCGCGACTCCATTGGTGCGCTTGTTATCGAGCGACAAGACCGTGTAATCGCGCCCACCGAGGGTGTCGGAAACCAGACCGGCGACAACATTGCCCGGGCCGACCTCGATGAAGAGACGTGCACCCGCCGCATACATCGCCTCTACTTGCTCCCGGAACAGGACAGGCGAGGCGATCTGGGCAGCGAGCGCGCCGCCGAGGTCCTTCGCGGCGGCCTTGTAGGGCTGGGCCGATGCATTGGCGTAGACTGGCAGCGTGGGGCGCTTGAGGCGGAGGCCCTCGAGGGCGGACCGGAACGGCGCGACGGCCGGTTCGACGATAGACGAGTGAAAGGCGGTTGCGACCGGCAGGCGGCGCGCCTTGATGCCTTCGGCCCCGCAGCGTTGCTCTGCCGTCTGAATGACGCTGACCGGACCGGACAGGACGACCTGACTGGGGCCGTTGTCATTCGCAATGACGAGTCCGTTACCGATTTCCTTGACGAGCGGCGCGATGCGGGCAGCGGTGCACTGCACTGCGAGCATGGCGCCTTCCGTCGTTTGCGCCGCATTGGCCATCTCCCGTCCGCGCGCGGCGGCAATGGTCAGCGCGGCTTCGCGGTCAAATGCGCCGGCATAGTGCAGCGCCATGATCTCGCCGAAGCTGTGCCCGCCCGTCATGTCGGCTTCGACGCCCAACGCTTCGAGCAGCGCAAGATGCGCCAGAGACACCGCAGCGATAGCGGGTTGGGCATGCTGCATCAGCGTCAGACGCTGTTGCTGGTTGCCGAATTCAACCTGATCGAAAGCTGCGGGCGGGAAGGCGAGTTTGTGCAGCTTCAGCGCGCCGGTCACCGGATGGCTCGCGGCAAAGTCCCACAGCGCGCGCGCTGCCGGGAACGCTATGGCGAGATCTGAACCCATGCCGGGATACTGGCTGCCCTGACCGGAAAAGAGGAAGGCAATCTTGCCCGGTTCCGGCGCATTCAGAGATGCGGCGCAGCCTTGGGGTACCGGCGCGGTGCCCAGTGTTCCTGAGCTGGCAAGAGCCGCGAGCTTTGCGGCTTTGGTCGCAAGGTCTTCTGGGCCTGAAGCGACAATGGACGCCCGGGCTGCAGCATTCGCCCTGAACAGGCTGTGTGTGCCGCCGGCCTGCGAAGCAAAGGCATCCTCCCGGGGCGGAGCTTCTGAAAGGCGACGCAAGGCGCCCGCGAGGTCAGCGGTACTGTCTGCGCTGAAAAGGAAAAGCTCTGCAGGATGTACCCGCGCCGGTTTGGCGGCGGCAGACCCAGTATACTCCTCGAGCGTGACATGGAAGTTTGATCCGCCAAAACCGAACGAGCTGACCGAGGCGCGGCGCGGCCGGTTGTCAGCGGTGATCCAGGGTCGGGCTTCGGTGTTTACATAGAAACAGGCGCTGTCGCGAATGGCGTCAGCGGGTTCCTCGATCTTGATCGTCGGGGGCAGCACCTTGCGGCGCAGGGACTCTACAGCCTTGAGGAGGCTTGCAGCGCCCGCCGCCGCTTTCGTGTGGCCGATCTGCGATTTGACCGATCCCACCGCGCACCAAGGACCTTCTCCTTTGTCCGCTTCGCTGAAGACAAGATGCAGGCCTTCAATCTCTGCGCGGTCACCTGCCTTGGTGCCGGTCCCGTGTGCTTCGACGAGATCAACGGTCTCCGGGCCGTACCCCGCCTGCTCATAGGCGCGCCGCAGCGCGCGGGCCTGTCCGGACGGGAGGGGCGTGTAGATGGCGGTACCCTTGCCGTCCGACCCGCCACCTATGCCGCGAATGACGGCGTGGATCTGGTTGCCGTCGCGCTCGGCATCCTCAAGGCGGCGCAGGGCGAGCATGCCGATCCCTTCGCCGAGCATCGTCCCGTCCGAATTGTTCGAGAACGGACGGCAATCGCCAGTGGGCGACAAGGCCGGTGTCTTTGAGAAGCACATAAACATCAGGATGTCGTTCAGGGCATCCACGCCGCCGGTGAGCACCATGTCGGAATCGCCGGCGCGCAATTCGTGCAGCGCGATCTGCAAGGCAGAGAGGCTCGAGGCGCAGGCGGCGTCAGTCACATAGTTGCTGCCGCCCAGATCGAGGCGGTTGGCGATGCGGCCAGCCACCACGTTGCCAAGCAGGCCCGGGAAGGTGCTTTCCTTCCATTCGGCATAGTGGTTCTCGATGCGGGTCGCGATGGCCTGAACATCCGCCTCGGCAAGGCCAGACTGGCGCAGCCCGTTAACCCAGGCAGGACGTTGAAGGCGGCCGGCCATGTGCGCGGTCAGTTCGGTCGCCGAGGCCACGCCGAGGATGACGCTCGTCCGTGAACGGTCGATCTTGCCGCCGCTGTCCCGCTCTGCATCATCAAGTGTCATCTTTGCGGCCACGAGCGCCAGCAGCTGCGCTGAGTCCGTGGTTTGCAGCTGTGCCGGCGGTATGCCGAAAGCCAAAGGATCGAATGCGACCGGCGAGAGGAAGCCGCCGCGCCGGCCATATGTCTTGTCCTTGGTCAGCGGATTGGCGTCGTAATAGTCGTCGATCAGCCAGTGCGTCTCGGGCGTATCGCTGATCAGGTCGCGCGCCTCGAAGATGTCCCGCCAGAAGCCGGTCGTGTCGCCGCGCCCGGGAAAGATGGCACCCATGCCGACGACGGCGATCGGCTCGACAGGGCGTCTGGAACTCGGAGGACGGCGGTCAGTCATCAAGCTTACTCGAACAGGCGTGGTGTATAGGAGAAGTAGTTCGGAGGTACGGCAATTCCCGCCGAGCGCAGTTGGCCTGCGCGGGTGACGCGCACTGCACCCTCCAGAAGGTTCAGCGCAATCTGTCGAACAGTGCGGGCTTCGACCGGCTCGAGCGTCGTTCCGGCGACCCATTCGTTGAACGCGCCCATCGCAGGGCCACACCAGATCTGGTAGTCTGCGGTCCGGCCCGGCGTGCCTTCTCGGGCCCATTGGGCGCCCTGGAACAGGTATCGCCGCGCGACCAGCGCCAGACGCTTGTTGCCATCGGTTTCGGCGCGTGCAGCTTCCGCCGGATTCACGCGCCGGATATAGGCGCTGGTTTCGGCCCAGGCTGCATCGAACGTTTCACCCAGCACGTCGTCAATCCATTTTTTGTCTGCTGCGGCCAGCGAGTCATAGCTCGCGCCGCTCCGATAGAAACCATGCAGCTTCCGGCCCCGCATCGCAAACAATGTTCCCCGTTTGAGGACCTGAACTTCGACGCCCTGTTCGAACATGTCGGCAGCTGGCGCCATGGCGACATCTGCAGGTCCAGCCTTGGCCAGCAGCTTTCGTCCGGCTTCGGAAAGGCCTGACTCCACGGCGCTCTGATTGATGGATCCGGTCAGGACATAGGCGGCGCCCATCTGATAAGCTGCAGCGACGGCGCCCGGCGTCGCGATGCCGCCGGCGAGCCCGATACGAATGGCGCTTTCGTCATAACCGTGCTTCGCCGCAATCCGCGCCCGGGCCGCACTGAGTGAGCTGAACAGGACGGCAGCAGGGCGATTGTCCGTATGGCCGCCCGAGTCGGATTCGGCAGTGATGTCGGCCGCGACCGGCACGGCCGCGGCGAGGTCGGCCTGCGCCTCGGTGATCTTTCCGGCGCTGACGAGTTCGCGCAACATCTTGTGCGGCGCAGGCGCCATGAATGGCTCGGCGACTTCGGCGCGTGATACCTTTGCGAATACATGGTTGCGGCGACGGATGGTGCCGTCGGCTGCGCGCTCGAGACCGAGCGCAGTGAAGCGCACCACATCAGCCGTCAAGCGCATGAAGGCGGAGGCAGAGACACGGTGCACGCCTTCCTTGAGGAAGAGATCCACGATGGCGGCTTCCTGGCCGGGCTCCTGCGGGGAATGGATGAGGTTCGCGCCCCAGGCGGCGTCGCCGGCGCCGACGCCTGCGCGGATTTCGTTGATCCCCGCTTCGATTTCCTTCAGTGGCAGGCCGGCGCTGCCATAGAAGCCTAGGCATCCGGCCTTTACGGCTTCGACAACCATGCGAGGCGTAGCTATGCCGCGGGCCATTTCGCCGACGACATAACTGAAGCGTGCAGGATGCTCGGCGAGAAAGGTGCGGTCGCCCAGCCATTCGGGATAGATCGGCGGAAGTTTCGCCCAGGCGCTACCAGCGGGCGCCCCATCGCCAATGGCGGCGACGGACGGGGCGCCACGATCATCAAACGTGAGCCAGGCTGCTGCACGCGGAGACTCGACGGCTCTTTTCAAGAGATCCCGCACGCGATGTTTGCCCTTCTGGCTCGGCCCGTTCTGAAAGCCGTTCATCTGCGTTCATTAAAAGCGCAAAAGAAAGCCGCTCAACGGAAATTACTTGATTCCGCTTGTTTCAATAGACAGCGACGCAAACGTTCACAACTTGAAATCGTAATCGCGTGGTTAACATCTTCGCGTTGAGCCGAAACCATACTTGGCGGCTATTCAGCTGCTCGGTCCGGCGTTGGACTGAATGCGCTCTTGCCACGGCGCGCGGGCCGACCTAGAGCGGACCTGTCACTGGGGAGTAGCCAGTCGTCCGAAAGGGCGAGCCATTGCGTCAACATGCTCGGTCGAGAGGCCGTGGTGCGATGGAAACGGGAGACCGTTTGGGCGAGACCACTGGCATCTTCTCTTCGCTCAGGGTTGGGCGGCGGGACTGATGTCTGTTGGTTCCTGAACGCCGCCCGACCCGGAGACTGCACCATGGAAGCCCTGTTCACTTCGACGGCCGTCGTCGCGCTCGCCGAGATCGGCGACAAGACGCAACTTCTGGCGATTGTTCTCGCCACGCGATTCAAGAAGCCGCTGCCGATCATTGCCGGCATATTTGTCGCAACCCTCGCCAACCACTTCCTGGCGGCTCTTGTCGGCTCGCAGGTCGCCTCAATCCTCGATGGTCAGTGGTTCCGTTTCCTGATCGCGGCCTCTTTTATCGTGATGGCTGCCTGGACCTTGATCCCGGACAAGCTCGACGATGATCCGGAACCGAAGCCGGCCCGGTTCGGCGCCTTCGTCGCAACCACGATTGCGTTCTTCCTCGTGGAAATGGGCGACAAGACCCAGATCGCCACGATCGCACTCGGCGCCCGCTTTCATGACGTAATTGCTGTCACCGCCGGCACAACTCTCGGGATGCTGCTGGCCAACGTTCCGGCAGTCTTTCTCGGCAACGGACTGCTGAAGTACGTACCGCTCAAGGTGGTGCGGTATGTGGCGGCGGGGCTGTTCCTGGTGATCGGCCTGTGGGTGCTCGGGCAGACGGCAGGCTGGATCTGATGGCGGAGGAGGAGGGATTCGAACCCCCGGAGCCCTTTCGAGCTCAACGGTTTTCAAGACCGCCGCATTAAACCACTCTGCCACTCCTCCGCGGCGACCGCTGTTTGTGGGAAGGCAGGCCGGAAGGCAAGTCCCCCCGGGTCACGCGAAGATGAATCAGGTCTTAACGCTGCGTGCCGGACTTTTTGTTCGGTTTGACCGGGTGGCCACATCTGCATGGTAAACCGATTGCTGAACCGGCCAGAAGGCCACCGGATACGCCCTTACAGGCGGGTGCGGGTTCTCAGAAAGAGGAGATTAGCGGCCCATGCCGTTTGCGCGTACCTGGCCCAAGAGCCAACTGACCGTTGTTGCGTCCGTCGTCGTTCTGGCGGCCGTTGCGCTGCCGGCCTCTGCCGGTCCAAAGGCGCCGATCAAGTACGTATACGAAACGAGCGCGCCGCAGAAACAGGTGAGCCGCGCCACAACGCCGGCAGGGAACGTCGACAAGGCGACCCAGCGGATCGAATTCCGCTATCCGGGATCGCTTGAGGCCGCCGGACGCATTGAGATGGCTTCGGTATCGGTACCGCCGATAGCCTCGCCGGTCGTAGAGACGTCCTACACGGAAGCACCCCAGTTTTCGCCATCGATCCGGAGCTTCGACGCCCGCACAACCGCTGCCGCTCTGGGCACAGCGGGCAGGGCGCCGCTGGTAGAGGCGGTTCCGCTTCAGCCGCTGGTCGAGACCTTCAAACCCGCGCCGGTTGCGGCTGCTCCAGCGGGTAACGTCTTCGAGACTGGCGTTGCAATCATATATGGCGACGAGTTCGCCGGACTGCCGACCGCCAATGGCGAGATCTTCGACCAATCAGCCCTGACAGCGGCCCATCCGTCGCTGCCGCTCCCGAGCGTTGTGCTGGTGTCCAATCCGGCGACCGGCAAGGAAGTTTTCGTGCGCGTCAATGACCGCGGCCCGTTCGAGGAAGGCGCATCGCTCCAGGTGTCGCGGGAAGTTGCGCGCGTCCTCGGCTTCGAATGGGCAGGGAAGGCCGAACTGACCCTGCGTCTCGCCGATGGCAAGACTGCTGCGGCCGTGATCACGCCGCGTGAAGACAGTGTCCCGAAGATCATCGCTGCGTCCTACCAGGCGCCGCAACCGGTTAAAGCCGGCCCGACTGATGAGCTGCTAGGCGGCGACGAACTCGCTGGCGGCACGACCTGGTCGGCTCCGGTCCGGCCCAAACGCACCGAAGTGAAGTGGCCCGAGCCGCCGGCTGAATGGGGCGTCGCCGCCGACGTTAAGCCGGAAGCACGCAAAGTCAGCTCTTCGGCCTCCGGCTCGCACTACGTCCAGCTCGCCTCGTTTTCCGACATCGGGAACGCCGAAACGCTCTACCGCGGCCTCCAGTCGGACCTGCCTGTGGAAATCGTACCGGCCCGGGTGAACGGTACCGATTTCTTCCGGGTTCGCGTCGGTCCGCTGGACAGCCGCGAATCCGCTCAACAGCTCCGTGACCGCCTGAATGCAGAAGGCAAGGGCGACGGACGGGTCGTCACTGCGGAGTAGAATGCCCGCAGTCCGCCCATTGACGCTGACCACAAACCGGCCCCTTTTCCCGTTTATCCGGGAAGAGGGGCCGAATGTGCACGCGGCCGTTTTGGAATAGGGAGACTCTCACGTGAAAATCTGGCGCGGGATCATTTCAGCAATTGCCGTTTTCGGGGTCAGCGCGGGTTTGCCCGCCGCGGCCCAATTGATCGATACACCGGCGGAATATGCCGTGATCATGGACCATGAGACTGGCCAGATCCTGTATTCGAAGCGCGGCGACGAACCGATGACGCCGGCATCGATGACGAAGATGATGACGGCGCTCGTCGTTTTCGAGCTCATCGAGCGGGGCGAAATCTCGCTGACCGACAAGTTCACCGTCAGTGAAGATGCCTGGCGCCGGGGTGGTTTTCCGTCTGGTACGTCCACCATGGGCCTTGTGCCCAAGGACACGCCTACGGTCGAAGAGCTGCTGCATGGCGTGATCACGATGTCAGGCAACGATGCCTGTATCGTTCTCGCCGAAGGCATTTCAGGTTCAGAGGCGGCCTTTTCCGCTCGCATGACCCAGATAGCCCACGAACTCGGCCTGAACTCCGTGAACTTCGTGAACGCGACGGGTCTTGAAGGCGAGGGCCATGTCGTATCCGCGATTGACCTCGCGAAGATCGCCAAGATGACGATCGACAAGTATCCGCAATACTATCCCTGGTATTCGCTGCCGTCCTACACTTGGCGTGAATACACGCAGGCAAACCGCAACCCGTTGCTGGAAGTAGCGGGTGCAGACGGCCTGAAGACGGGCCACCTTGAATCTTCCGGTTACGGACTGACCGCTTCTGCCGTTCGCGACGGCGTGCGCCGTACGATCGTCATCAATGGCCTGCCGACCATGGCGGCGCGCGCGCAGGAGGCCGAACGCTTGATGCGGGTCGCAATCCAGAGTTTTGAGCTCAAGTCTATCGGACCGGAAACGGTCACTCTGCCGGATGTGCCAGTTTGGCTGGGCGAGCAACGCTCCGTCGCGGTCTCGCTGGCGGAACCGGTAAAAGTTGTTGGCCACAAAGCGATGTTCACAAAGGCCAAGGCCGAACTCGTGCTCGACAAGACCATCAAGGCGCCGGTCAAGAAAGGCGATGTCGTCGGCAAGTTCGTCGTCACGCTTGAAGGTCAGGAACCCGTCTCTGCAGCTGTGATTGCCGAAGCGGATGTCAAGAAACTCGGCTTCATCGGCCAGGCCATAGAAGGCATCAGCACACTGATGAAACAGGAAGACAAGGCGCCTGACGCGGAAAAAGAACTGAAGGGCGGGAATGGATAGTCCTGCCCGAGGCCGGTTCATCACGCTGGAAGGCGGTGAGGGCACAGGGAAGTCTACCTTGCAGACCGCCCTGCGCGACCGGCTGGTAGAGCAGGGGGTCGACGTTGTCCTCACCCGCGAGCCTGGGGGAACACCCCGCGCCGAAGCGGTGCGCAACCTCGTGCTGACGCCGCCCGGCGGGCAAGCCTTTTCGCCGCTCGCCGAAGCGTTGCTGATGAATGCTGCCCGCAGCGAGCATCTCGAACTGCTGATCCGCCCGGCGCTTGCCGGCGGCAAATGGGTCATCTGTGACCGCTTCGCGGACTCTACGCGCGTCTATCAGGGCCTCTCGGGACAGGTGCCGGCGAACGTGGTGCGCAACCTCGAGGACCATGTCGTTGGCGACACGAAACCCGATCTCACGCTGATCCTGGATGCTCCGGTCAGCCTCGCCACGGAACGGCGCGCTGCTCGCGCGGGAGCCGCGGACGTGTTTGAGAAACGCGACAGCGCCTTCCACGAATCCGTTCGCCGGGCCTTCGCCTCGATTGCTCAGAGCGAACCGTTGCGGTGCAGGCTGGTCGACGCGAGCCGCACTGCCCCCGAAGTTGCCGACACCGCCTGGGCGCATGTCGCCCGCCTGCTCCCGGTCTCAACACGGTGACCGCTGGCTGGCCCCTGTTCGGCCATGGCGATGCGGAGCGCCGCTTCCTCGATGCGCATGCGCGCACTCGTCTGCACCACGCTTGGCTGATCGAAGGACCGGAAGGTATCGGCAAGTACCGGTTCGCGCTGCGCCTTGCAGGTTTCCTTCTCGGCGCGCGCGGCCCGGCAGATCAGCCGCTCGACGCCGGCAAGACGGATCCCGTCTGGCGGGCGATCGCGGCCGGCAGCCACCCAGACCTTCGCATCCTCCAGCGCGGCCTCAACGACAAGGGCAAGCTGGTCCAGGACATCAGCGTCGACCAGATCCGGGCGCTGACGGACTTCTTCACGATGAAACCGGCTCTCGGCGGTTGGCGAATCGGGATCATCGACGCCATCGACGAGACCAACCGGAACGGCGCCAATGCGCTTCTCAAGACACTCGAAGAGCCGCCGCCGAAATGCGTGCTGTTCCTGATCAATCATGGCCGCGAGCCGATCCTGCCAACCATCCGGTCGCGCTGCCGGGTGCTGCGCCTGTCGGCGCTGACGGATGAAGACTGCCGGAAAGCGCTGGACGCAGCCGGTGCGCCGCCGCAGGCCGCGCGGATTGCGAAGGGCAGGCCGGGGAAGGGCATCCGGCTGTCTTCGGCGCCTGCCCTTGCCGCCGTTGAGGCCGCCCGGGCCCTGCTCCGGTCTGCCCCCACTTTCCCCGACAAGCTGGCCATGACCGCCCTCGCCGCAGCCGCCGTTGACGACGCGTCCATGGAGGCTTTCCGGGCCGAACTGCTGGATTGGCTCGCTGACCGCGCCGAGACCCAGCCGGCCGCCGCCAAAGTGTGGCTGAAACAGGCACGCCTCGCCGGCGACGCCGAACAATTGAACATGGATGCCGCCCAGGTCGCCACGAAACTGGTCGCGGGGCTTTATGAATTGGCGCAGCCCGTCTAAACGCCGTCCAGATGTTTGATACCCACGTGAACCTGCATGGCGAAGCCTTCGCCAACGATCTGGACGAGGTGCTGGGGCGTGCGCGCGCCGCCGGCGTGCAGCGCTTCCTCGCCATCTGCGACCGCTATGATAACTTCCCGGCAGTCAAAGCCATCGCTGAAGCGCAGCGCGACATCTGGTGCTCCGTTGGCGTCCATCCGCACCACGCCAAAGACTTCACCGGCCTGATGGCTGAGACGCTGATCACTGAAGCCGAGCACCCGAAGGTCGTGGCGATCGGCGAGACCGGGCTCGACTTCCACTACGGCTACAGCGCCGAGGCCGACCAGGTGCGCAGCCTGCGCGAACACGTCCGCGCCGCGCGCGCGACCGGACTACCGCTGATCCTTCACACCCGCGAGGCCGACAGCCTGATGGCGGACATCCTTGAGGATGAATACGCGATTGGCCCGTTCCGGCCGCTGCTGCATTGCTACACCGGCGGTGAGGAGCTCTGCCGCCGCGCGCTGGCACTCGGATCGTATGTCTCCGTGTCCGGCATCCTGTCCTTCAAGAGCGCAAAGGACGTGCGCGCGGTGATCGCCGGCGTGCCGCTCGAGCGCATCATCCTGGAAACCGATTGCCCATACCTTGCGCCAATGCCGATGCGCGGGCGCCGCAACGAGCCTTCCTACCTCGTGCACGTCGCCGAGGCGCTCGGCGCGCTGATGGGCGTCGATACTGACACAGTGAAGCGCGCAACGACGGAGAATGCTGTGCGGCTGTTCTCTAAGGTAGCTGCCTGATGGCGCGGGCGCGTTTGGTCCTGCTGGGAACCGGCTCATCCGGCGGCGTACCGCGCGTCGGCGGCGACTGGGGCTCATGCGATCCGGATGAGCCGAAAAACCGCCGCACGCGCTGCAGCGCGCTGATCGAGCGATCGAACGATGAGGGCGCGGCGACGCGCATCCTGATCGACACGTCGCCGGACCTGCGCGAGCAGCTGCTGACGGCCGGCACCACCCATCTCGATGCTGTTGTCTACACGCACGACCACGCCGACCAGGCGCACGGAATCGATGATGTTCGCGCGCTTGCTATCCGCCAGCGCGCACAGATTCCGGTCTATTTCGATGCGGCGACCGGCGAACGTCTGGAGCGGCGATTCGACTATATCTTCCGCGGCGCAGGCGGGTATCCGGCAATCATGGCGGTGCAGCCGGTGATCGTTCCGCTGAAGCCCTTCGAAATTGTAGGCCGTGGCGGGCCTGTGGAAATCCTGCCCATCGACATGGAACACGGCCGTATTCGATGCATGGGCTTCCGCATGGGCAACTTGGCCTACTGCAACGACGTCAACGGTCTGCCACCAGACTCGATGGACGCATTGAGGGGCCTCGACACACTGATTATCGACGCCTTGCGTTACGCGCCACATCCATCGCATGCGCACCTCGAGTTAACGCTGGCCTGGATCGCCGAGCTCAAACCGCGCCGGGCTATCCTGACCAATCTGCATGTCGACATGGACTACCAGACGCTGGTCCGGGATCTTCCTGACGGGGTGGAGCCGGCCTATGACGGCATGGAAATCGCGTTTGAAGTGTAGGGACGCGTGAGGGGAGTGCGCCCTGAGGGGGCCGCAGCGCCTGAAACCCATACCGTATACGGACGCAGCCAGGTTACCCGATCACCGATTTCCCATAATATTGATTATGCGAATGATGGGTCTCTATAGGTGGCGCAGCCACTTATCGACGCTTATGGACTGATTTGCGTCCCCGGCAATGCGCTCACAAAGCGCATGCGACCACGACCTTGCCAGCGAGATGCTGGCGGCTGTGCCTCAGATCATGCCCGCCCGAATTCATGCGGGCTTAACCTTCGAGCGCGCCCCCTTCCCTGCATCGCGCACCCGCCAGGCAAGCTCATTCCCACTCGGTTATTTCCTATCGACACATCGCGTTGATTTCATTCATTAAAATAATTTCCTCAGACTTCTATACCGTCATGCACACCGTCAGAAAACGCCGCTCTTGAAAGCATTGGGTTTTTTGACCAGATCTCTGAGAAGCACCTTCCGCCATCTATCGCCAAGCCCGGCCAGGAAGCCCGCGCAAGGCCACTCAAATCGACCCCGCCGATTCCCCGCCCGATACGCCGGGGTTAGTGGCGACCTGTGAACTGTACCGTCACGGCCGCCCCACCGCCACATGAGCCGCGCGCGCTGCCTCTTCGAAACAACCCGCTACCCAGACGCTTGCAACCGCTCGCGATGACGGGCCAGCCTCCGCCGATGTTCGTCGTTAAGCGAGATCGGCGAGCACCAGCGCAATTCGCTCCGTGCAGGTTCGCTCAGGGCTGGCGAGAGTTCTGGTTTGCCCTCGTCGTCGAAGGTTACAAGCGCGCGGTCGAAGGCGGCATCCCATAGGGCCGACAGAAGGAGTCCGTTGTGCACATCAAGCCGCTCGGCATCACTTTCGCAGTCCGCCCATGGGACGATGTGCGAGGCGCGCAGAAGGGCCGCATCGGAGATACCAGTAAGGGGGCAGCGTCCCTGCCAGTAATCCATCAGACGCGCCCGAAATATGTCCTGGCCGATCCTCTGCACTACAAGCCGTTCGGCCTCGGTTGTTCGGGGCAGATCTGAGACGCAACGCTCAAACTCCCGTAGCGGTGCATCAGGCAGGCTGACACTCAATTCATATACGCGACGCAGCACCGCGTAGAGTGCTCCTAGAGCCTCGAAACAATAACGAGCGTGGCCGGGACCGGGAACGTCGGCGGCGGGTAAACCCAGTTCTTGGATGACACCAAAATGGTCGAGGGCGAGAAACCACGGCCCTGACGGTGTTGTAGCAGCAACAAAAATTGAGCCCCTAGCGGTGGTCGAGCCGAAAGCCGCCCAACCCGCTTCTTCCCCGAGAACGCGACGGAAGCCATTCTGCGACGCGACCTTCTGACACTCCTCGCGGACAACGAACGATTGAGGCGATTCGATTGTCATAGTTTCGGTCGCCTCCTTTGAGAATCAGATGTCCATTCCAAACAGACGCATCTCCGCCGGCGTCGAGCTCATTCGAAGTCTTATATGATTGTCGCCCTGTAGCTCGGGCGGGGGAGCGGTAGTGGTCGTAACGATGTACTGGAAGCATGGTGTTTCCACCTCTTTCTCCCATTGATGCACAAGGCTGAAGAGGCGGGCGTAGAGCTGCCCATCCAAGTCCGCCTCACGCGGACTGTCGTGAATGAGGAAGGCTGGCAGGTCGGCTTTCTCCTCAATAGCCATGTGCAAAGCGGCAAGGTCGAAGGCCACAATCTTGAGGGAGTCCAAGGCGGCGGTTGATACCTCACCTCGTCCCGAGAATTCGGCATCAACTTTCAGGCCGTGGCCATCCAGCTTGATGGTGCCTTCCACTCCGTCGGGGAGCCAGGCGGCCATGATCCCTTGGTATCTCTCCTCAAGCGTCCTGATGGCTGCCCGCGCCCGCGAGCGCCCCGACTCCAACTGTGCGCGAACTGCTTCCAGCGCCGCAGTCCCCGGGGGTGTTGGTTTAGCGGCTGCTTCGGCTGCGCGCAGCGACCGCGCATCATCGAGTATTCGCCTCGATCGATAGATGCGGTCTTGGACCTCCTTCGCAGCCACCTGCGCGGCGCGGCTAGCAGTGTCAGCGGCTTTGGCCTCCGCCTCAAGTGCTTGCCGCCGAGGACCGAGCTGCTGAATCTGGGCTTCGACGCCTTTGGCCGCCTGTTCTGCACCGTTCGCCTCTGCGTCCAGCTCGGCGGCCCTCTTCTGCTTCTCAGCAATTGCGACCTTCAGCGCAGACAGGTCACATGCTTCGAGTGAAATGCCGCACCCCTTCGCCTTAACCTCATCTATGCTGACTCTACAGACGGGGCAGACCCGGATCCGTCCCTGAGTGATATCGATCTCGCCCAAGGTCGCTTCGGAACGGTAACGCCCGGCTTCGTCTCGCTTGAAGCGCGCCTCGTTTTCGAACTGCTGTTGTTTCGCAACGAATACTCCGCGCTCCTCATTGAGTGCATACAGACGCCCGAAGATCGAACTGACGTCGGGCGGCTTCGGCAGATCGGTTCGCATGGCGTCCGCCAATGCCCTCTCTGCCAACGAGACCAAGCCTTTCTGGTCAATGGTATCGTCGAAACCAACTTCATCGCCCACGCCCAATGCTAGCCTCACGGCTTTCAGACCATCGGCATACCGCTGCTGCTGATAAGCTTGGCGTCGCCGTTCATCCTCGACAGCAGCCACGAGGTCTCGCTCGCGGCCGGCCGCCGCGCGCTCTTCCGCGTCGAGAGCGCGCAAAGCGAGGCGCACCATCGTCAGCTTAGCTGTTTCGCCCAGCACTTGTGCGCGTGAACGGGTTTGCGTCTGTGATGACCGCCACGCCAGAATGTCGGCAAGACGGCACTCCTGATCGCGCGTCAACCAAGCACGAAGGACATCCCAGACTTGGTCATGGCTGACATCAGGCGGCGTGACTCCTGCGATCGTCGGGAAAAAGGTGTCGATCAAGACAGGGTCAATGAATGTTTGATCCCCGTCGAGACGGCCGCGCGCGATAGCCTCCTCTATTGACTCTGCTCGAGTGGCGAACTCCCCGCCCAGAAATCCTAACGGGCGGACAATTACCCAGCATGCGCCATCGATTAGAACTTCCGCCGCTATCACGCCGTTCGGCAGCCTTGCCATGATCCGTGATCGCTGGGGATCGGTCGCATAGGCGGGCTCCCCCAGACAAGCTCGAAGCAAACGGCAGAAGGTTGTCTTGCCGCTGCCATGGGCCAAGGCGCGGTTGCCGCTGCTCGACATATCTGGCGTCCAGATGATGTTGAGGCCGGGTTTCAACGACACGTCGCGGATGATGGTCTGTGGGTCCTTGAAGACGGCTAGCCGACGAAACCAAAGCCGAGGCCCGACGCGGCCCTCCGGCGCCATCGGCGGGTGCATCGTTGGGGCAAACAGTTCAGGCTGCGCCATGCCCAAACCTCGCCCAGACCACATTGTCCTCCTGCGCAACAGCCGCGGTTAGGCTCCTGACGTCAAGGCTTCGAATTGCGCGAATTACAAAGGCGGCGCGCTGAGCATCGGCGGAAACGGCTTGTAGCCCCGCCGAATTAAAATGCTGCCCCCGTGCCCATGCTCCATCGGCGCGTTCCTCCAATTGGCCCGAGGTAAGCAGCGTCTCGAACATCGATCGCCACGCTGCATTGATAGCTGGGCTCAGCCGTACTGCGCCTTGTGCAGGCTGCGCGTCGGGGCCGGCGAGCCTGATCCACTGATTCCGGTCGCTAGCCGACAACAGAGGCGTGAGCAGTGCCGGTTCCGCAAGGCTGGCGATTACGAAGCGGGCGCGGGCGCCATCGTTCGCCTGATCCATCTGCCAGAGCGCGTATTGCGCCGCGTAGCGAAGACGGTCTCGCGGCTGCACGGTTGCCGGCCAAGCCCAGGCGCCATCTGCCAAGTCCTCGAGACGCGGCAATACGACGGAGGCTGGAAGCACATCGGATAGCTGATCGGCCTCAGTCCGTTTCCACGCCGCCAACACCAGACGCTCGGTGCGGTATTCGCCAAACTGGCGGGTTTCCTTTTCCTTCAGTCCCCTGAATGTTTCTGACGGGTAGCCGGAGCCTTTGACCTTCTCCGGGTCGAGCACATAACGCAGCTCTTCCTCGGTGAGACCATATTTTTTAGCAAAGAAGGCGTCGAGTTCCGCGCGTATTTGGGGGCGGCGATCCTCGTTCCACACGAAGGGCTGACCGGAATATCCCAAGTCCTCCGCCCAAGGTTTCATGGCGTGACTCGTGTAGGTAAGCTCCAGCACCCGCGGGGTGATGAACCCGAGATCCTCGTGGGAGAAGGCGGAAGGAGGAAGGACCGGAAGTTGTTGGGCGATGAAGAAGTTGAGATGAGTGCCACCGACCTTGTGACGGGCCGAAAAATCGAACGTCAGAGAAGTAAGCATGCCAACGAAAGCTGCTGCATGCTTTCCATCGACTTGAGGTCCAGGATACCAAATGGGTAGATTATTGCCGACGCCGGCTTTCGGGAATACTCCGCCAACGACCGTCCGCTCGTTCGTGGCGTTAGTGATATCCCGCCAGCCCATGAGCCAGCGCGGCTGCTTAGCTGCGATAAGGCGCTCGGCAAGCACCAGCGGATCTTTTGGCTCGTCGCCGAGGCGAGCAAGATCATCCGCCGACAGCGGCGTTTCGCGTTGCATCTCTGCGCCGCCCGCAACTGTCTTGGGATCGAGCAAGAAGCGTTCTGGCGCCACCTTCAGCGTGCCGCGCCAATCATGCGCGCGGCCAAGGAGGTGGAACAGATCGGTTTCCCGCGCGGGGCGTTCCTCGATCGCATAAATGGCGCCGGCAATCCAAGTGGCAAGCGCCTTGAGCACACCTGCATATGCGCTTTCCCCTAGATCAGAACTTGCCTTGCGGCGTCCCTTTCCGCCTTCGCCGCGCGCCTGTTTAACGGCACTTTTCAGCGCCGCAGGAACGCGGGCGGCACGCAGGACGACTTCTTCCTCCGGCACCCAATAGCGGGGCGAAGGCTCGAAATTTAATTCTTGTTTCTCGACAACGGTGCAATCGCGCGCGCCTTCCTCATCTTCGCTCGCATCCGGACTATAGGTGGCCCAGCGATGATCGAAGTGATGGATCATCTTGGCTTCATAGAGCGGCACCCGGCGCTCAACGCCAGCAGGCGTTTCCCGAATCCAGTTCGCCCCGTCGGGTTGCCAGCCCTCGGACTCCATCTGTGCTGGCGTGCGGAAGAAGCCTGAGTCGCCGGACATGTGGAACATAGTTTGGAAATTAATGCCCCAAGGGTTGATGTCGCCTCCCGACTCGGTGGGCCGCGCTTCGATCAGCACAGGGCCACGAAGATAAATCTTTGCAGTCAATTCCGCGTCGGTGCGGGTCCGGAAGACCGGCACGGTCTTGGTATTTGGATTAACCGCGGCGATTTCTGTCGGCGACAAACTAAAATGTCGCCTCTCATCGGCAAAGTCTTCGGCTGTACGGGAGAAGAAGCTGAAGGAAATCGCGGCCGGGCCGGCACCCGGCGCTGCCAATGTTACCAATGAAAATTTGAAGCGCGCGTGACCAATACGGTCGAAGAAGCCCCGACCAGTCTGGAAATCATGCAAACTGACCAAGCGGCGTTCATCCACCTGCGCGGCGAAAAAGCTAGCTGTGGTGGAGTCCGTCGCGATGGCAGTTGGCACAATGATGCCTGCCCGACCACGCGGCCCGACCAGGCGCGAGAACATCTCCGCGAAGAGTGCATAGGTATTGACGTCACCTCGGCCGGTGAGCGGATAGCGGCCAGACGAGCGAGCAAACTCGCTTGCTGCTTCCGCTGCGCGCTTGGCGAAGACGAAGTCTCTCCAAAGTCGGCCATCCGCAACGTCGGGGTCAGCGCTCTCCAGCAAGCCGATCAGTTTCTGGCGCTCTGCCTTGTTGGGCGCGCTCGCGATCGCCGGCGATCGCGCGGCAAAGAACTCCTGCTCCTGGAGCTTAATGCGCTCCCACGGCGGGTTGCCGATGACGACATCGAAGCCGCCATCTCGTTCCATGATCTCGGGAAACTCGATGAACCAGTGAAAGGCGTTCACCTTCTCGGCAGTCAGCTTTGCACCTTGGCGCAAATGCTCGGCGGGCGCTTGGCCGCCCGCCGCCTGCCATACGTGTTCGGTGAGCGGCATGGCGTCCGTGCCCGTGGCGCCGGCCGCTTTCGGCGTGAAGAACGCCGCCATGTAGAAGTTCGCCGAGATATAGAGATCGCTTGCTGTCTTCAGACGCCGCCAATCGTCTGAGGCACGCATGTCCTCGAAATCTCGCGCCTTCGCCTCGACGCTCGCCAGATCATCTTGCGCCATTTCCTTCAACTTGTGATCTCGCTCGGCCAGGATTTCAGGCGGCGACCAGCTCTTGAAGAGCTGCGGATGACCTTTCGCCCGATCTCGCTGTTCCTTGTTAAGGCGAGCGTACCGGCGAGAGAGTTCCTTGTCGTCGCCGGTCAGCGGCTTGTAGGCCTCGTCAGGCAATCCTTCCCTCAACATCGCGCGGCTAAAGACGCCGATCAGGCTATCGCCACAGCGGATCTGCGCGTCGAAGAAGGCGAGCGGACGGCCCGGCTCCAGCGCTTCAATCCAAAGCGCTACCTTAGTCAGTTCGACCGCCATAGGATTGCGGTCCACGCCATAGAGACAGCGGCAGGCAACTTCGCGCAACGCATGGCGGAAGTCGGCTGCCGAAGGAATTCCCCCCGCGCGATGCCGGGCGACACGACTGGCGATGCGCCGCGCCGCTGCGAGCAAGAAATGTCCCGAACCGCAGGCGGGGTCGACGACGGTGAGCTTCAATAGCGCCTCGGCGGGATCAGCAGCCTGAGCTTCCCGCTCATTCAGAACCGGATCGAGCGTGGTATCGAGCAAGAGCTGCACCAGGCTGTCCGGAGTGTAGTAAGAGCCAGTTGTCTTGCGTTGGTTGCCCTTCTGCTCTGCGGCTTCAGATGCGAAAACCAGCGTCTTGCCATCGTCGCCTAGTTGCGGCTGGAGCTCGAGCAGGGATTCATAGACAGAGCCCAGTTCCTCGGTCTCCATCGCGCGCCAGTTCACCGGGACGATCCCGGTTTTGTCGGAGAGCCAGGAAAGGCGGTAGAGTGCCTCCATGAAGGCGCGGTTACGCAGGCGAGCCCCTTCGAGACGCGGCAATATACCGGCGCTGAAAAGACCGCCCAGGGCCGGCAGACCGAGCGCCTCCTGGCCGTGAGCAAGGGCATGGAAGACGACCTTGACGCCCTCGTATCGGTCGTGGTGTTTGTCCCAGGTGGCTGCCCGAGCGCATTGCGCGCGCAACGCGGCGAGGCTGTAGCCCTCAGCATAGAGCTTTCGGGCAATCGCCTTCGCACCCTCTGGGTGAAGCAGGTTCCGGTCCTCGGCTACCATCAGGAAAATCAGACGATAGACGAGACGCAGAAGCTCGTTGAACCATTCGGTCAGATTGACTTCGCCGGATTTCAAGCTGGCGGCGAGGTCGGGATTAGCTTCGAGAAAGCCCGAGCCGAGAACCTTGAGCGCAGTTTCGACCTGGTCTGCCAGCCGGTCGCGGACCACCTCGCCTTCACGTGAGCCAGCTTCACGCCAGCGTTCGAGGATGCAGTCTGTTACACCGGTGTCGGCGATGCCGAACCGGGTCCGATGGATCAACGACCAGAGAACGGCGAAAGAGGCCGCGTCCTCATTTGTGAATATTTGGGCAAGGTCGGCTTCAACGTATGCCGGCCGGGTCAACGAGGCATTGTCGCGCATAAGGCGGATCACTGTCCCGTTCGTCACCAAGCCCCACAGCGCGTGATCGCTGTCGTTGAGATAGTCCTGAAGCGCGAAAGCCGCGGAGCGCGAACGGTCGTTGGAGAGCGTCGGGCTACGCCTATCGAGCTTTTCGTCGGAAGGCGGTACGACGACGATAGGAACCCGGCCGCCGGCAAGGAAAGAGACAACTCCGTCGGTTGGAGCCAGATCGTCGAAGCCCAAAGTTTCTTTGAGGAAATCACGCACGAAGCGACGAGTCGCTTCGACGGAGGGGTTTTCAAACTTTGCGAACCCGTCGAAATGGGACTGGCCAACGCGGAAGGCGGTCGAGATCTCCTCTCGGATCGTTAGTCCCTTTCGGATCCGGTAGTCTTCCTCCGTCTGCTCGGATGCTTGTCTGCGATCGATGCTCGCGACCATCGCCGGCGCGACGAGGTTGCCCTCGAGCGTCAGTGAGGGCCAGGCGGACACATCTGTGATGGGCTTGCGGGCCATGGCTTAGGCCTCACCCGGCATTAACGTGAAGAGGCCGATCACGTCCGGCGGGAGCACCGCCTCCACTGTGACACGCGCTGCGGACCCCGACGCTGCGCGGAGCCGTGCATGGTCCGCCATGAGTTCTTGCGCGCGCAATCGGACGAAATCGGCGATCGGTCCTTCCAGCAATCTGGCTAGATCCTCCTTCGCTTTCGCGATGAATCGGTCGCGTGCGACGGGGGCCAAATCGGCCATCGCCGGTGCGTTCAGCAGTTTCCGGGCGGCCTCGCTGGCCGCCACGATCCGGCCGCCCTCGATCGCGACGAGCGCTGCTTCCTCGGCCAGCAGCAACCGCTCCTTGCGGGCATGGACGGTCAGCTTGAAGCGCACACGGAGCAGGACAACGCGAGTCAATTGCTGTACGGCGGCGGTCGGCCAGGCGCCGACCCGGCCTATGCCGAGACCTGACAGGGTATCGGGATCAAGCGAAGCCTCGACCAGTGCTTCGGCAAGCGTGGCCGTCAGGGGATGTGTCCTCGTCAGCAGCGCCGAGCCCGAGGGCGCGGGCTCGAGTGTTGCCAGACGCACCGATCCAATCAGATTGTGCTCGGCCAGACGCTCACGCAAGCCAGATTCAAGCGCATTGACGTGGGCCAGGAGTATGGTTTTCCGGGTTTCAAGGGGAACGCCAAAGCGCGCCATCGCCCGTTCGACGAAGAGCTTCGCATCCGCCGGAGAGCCGAGCAGCATACGGACCTTCTCCCATTCCGGAGCGACCTCCTGCGGCTTCATTGCGTTCTGGGCGAAACGCGCGCGGGATTTCTTCTCGTTCTCGGCGGCATCGCGCCAACGTGCTTCCATAACCCCGACACCATCGGCGAGGCGCAGATCGAGCGTGAGTTGGCGGGGTGCGCCACGGCGCAGCATCATCGACGCCATCAGCGCATCCGTCACCGGCCCCCGTTCATCGGGAAGCGGAACGGTCACGCCCGTCGCCTTGCGGATCTCCTCGGCCTTGCGAAGGATGACATCGAGCACGGCGCCGTCGATCGCGCTGTCCGGCGAAAACATCATCATCGATCGGACAAGCTCTGCCGGTTGGCCGAAACGATCGACCCGTCCTTCGCGTTGCTGATGTCGGGTCGGATTCCACGACAGGTCATAATGGACGACCGTATCGAACAGCTGCTGCAGGTTGATTCCTTCGGAAAGACAGTCGGTGGCGACGAGGATGCGCTGAACCTGCTTTTCCTCATCCACCGATGCCATGTCCGCCACGCGGTCTCGGCGTTCGTCGGGCGTAAGAACACCTGTTACGGCTTCGACGATCAGCTTTGGGAACGCCTTGCGCAGGCCATCGCGGACATGTTCGGCGGTTGCCAGATAGCGACAGAAGACGACGGGATTGGCGCCCTTCTTGATGAGGGGGGTCAAAGCATCGACCAAAGCGATCAGCTTGGGATCGGGTTTGCTGACCATTTCCTCGGCACGCTTGACCAGGGCAAGAAGTTCCGGGTCGACGTCGAAGGATGTACCCGGTTCAATATCGACCGCGTCCTCGTCGTCGCTGTCGTCGTCATAAATTTGCGGCTCGAGGCGATCGCTCTCGCTCGACATTCGGTTCCGCAGCGCGCTCACAGCCGCCGCCGGCGAAGAGCCGACGCAACGCATCAGGGCCAGCGTGCCCCAGAAGGCCAAGCGTCGTTCCCGCTGTCCGGATACTGCTCGGGAAACGATGCCAAGGCAGTAGTCGAGCGCGGTTTCCTGGAATTCGAGGTGCGCTGGAGAAAGACGGTAGGGAAATTCCGTTGTCTCATGCTTCGCGAAGGCGCGATCTTCGTCCCAATCCCCCGAGACGAGATCGATCCGGCGCCGCTGTACGAAGTGCCGCGCCAGACGCTCCCGGTAGCTAGCGTCCTCAAAGTTCATCGATGTGAATGATGGTTCGACCAGAGAGAGAAGGCGCGCGAAAGCGTCCTCATCCCCGGAATGCGGCGTGGCGGTCACAAGGATCATCCGCCGATCCGGATTCCGGGCCAGCCCTGAAAGAAGCTCAAAGCGCTGCTGCCGACCCTTGTGCGTGCCTACACAGGCATGCGCCTCATCGACGATAACGAAATCAGGGCAGGCGCGTGCGAAGTTTTCCCGGCGCTTCTCGGCCTTGATGTAGTCTAGGCTGACAACCGTAAAAGGATATGCATTGAATAAGGTCTGAGCGAGCGGCAGGCTGCGTTCCAGCCTGCTCGCCGTCCCCGACGTGACCGCAACAGCTTCGATCCCGAAGCGCACCTTCAGCTCTCCGACCCACTGTTCGACGAGATGCGGAGGGCAGAGCACTGAGAACGCATCCACCTCGCCGCGATCCATCAGTTCGCGCAGGATCAAGCCAGCCTCGATCGTCTTGCCGATACCAACGTCGTCCGCGATGAGCAGGCGTGGCACTGGCAGGCGAAGGGCCATCAACAAGGGAACAAGCTGGTAGGTCCGAGGTTCAAAGGCGAGTTGCGCGGCGGACCGGAAAGGACCTGCACCACGGCGCAGCGTCAGACGCATCGCATCCGCGAGGAGCGCAGCCTTCGCCTGAACGGTTGTAGCGGCGTCGGCAGGCAGATCAAATCGGGCAGGCTCAACCGGGAGGATCTCAAGCGCCGGGTCGAGGATAACCGCGTCGTTCTCACCGCCCGAGAGAGGGCGGAGAGCTAGAATGCCATCTTGAGGGGACGGCTGCGCGACCCATTCACGCCCGCGGGCGCGGACCAGATCTCCAGGGGCAAAATTCACTGTCATCATGTCATCCCCCAAACATCGAAATCATCGCGTGGGGCACGCCCGCTGCTACCGTCTCCGGCAGCTCGAACAGTGTCCAGCCCTTGGTTTCCGCCGCCTCGCGCGTTGCCTCGGTCAGAGGAGCGACGCAAGCGGCGACGAAATGACTGCGCCAGACGAAGCTCATCTCCTGATTAGAGAAGCTGACAGTGGAAGCGTCGGGGGCCGGAAGCCCTGTCTCCTTGAAGGCGCCTGTCCATCCACCACCGCCCTCAGCCGACTGGCCCGGCGAGGCCGCGAGCACCACCTCGCCTCGCGCCAGATCGATCAGCATCTGCTTTGCTTCATCGCTCGTTCGGTCGATCAGCTCGTGATCAGGCTGGTTGAAATAGGAGAGCAGGCAACGATAGCACCCGCGAACACAGGCCTCCCCGTCGTGACTGGCGAGCAGCTTGGCATCGCCAGCTGCGATCGCTTCGTCGACCTTCTCAAAGTGCATAAGGATCAGTGCTTCTCGGGCGACTTTGCCGAAGGCCTTCGGATCCTCGATTAGACGGCTCAACACGCCTGCGCCACCCTCTGCGGCTTCGTAGGCCAGAACAGCACGGCGGTTGTCGCGAGCGGGTAGTGGCTCGCCAAGGATCTCGCCCTCTTCCAGTTGGAAGACGACGGCAATCCCCCTCATAAGGGCATGCTGAACCGTCGGGATGGTCTTTGGCGCATAGGCCGTGGGTTCGTTGAAACGGAAGAGAAGCGCGTTCTTGTGGTCGCGGACAATGGGGACGATCCGAACGGGCCTCACAACATCTGGTGGCACGTCGATATCTGGATCTTCGTCTTCGGACTTCGACCAGTAGCCGCTACGTGGGTCGATATAAAAACCGAACTTGGTCTGTTGTGCCCGGCGTTTCAGCCCTTTGTTGATCCGACTGATCTCGGCGCTGTTGGCATATTGCAGCTTGAGGATCGAGGTATCCTCACAACGAAAATCCGCCTCGGTAATCTGGACCCGGCCGTCGCGCTTTGGCCAGGAGAAGACGGTCTGAATCTCGAAGCCCTGCCGGACGCGCTCTTCGTCATTTGCCGTGATCCGCTCTGTGGGCGCGGCTTCCACGTTGTCGATCCGGAGCGTCCTCTGCACTGGCATCTCACCCGCCATCGGGGCATCGCAGGCGTGGCAGCGCTCGACCTCGCCGTCATGACAGCCGCCGCAGTTCGAGCAGATGAAGATGTCTCGGGTGGCGAGCTCCGACCCGTCCCCCGTTCGGACTTCCGGCGGCAGCTTCGCCTTCATGACTCTGTAAGCGCGGCCTTCGTGATAGATCAGGCTGCGCGGCCCGAACTCCGAGATAGCCAGGAAGCGGGCGCGCTGGAGGAACGAGCCAGTTTTTCCATCCCCAGGGATGAAGGCATAGAGTGGCAGCCGCGGGAAATTATATCCCGGCAGGAAGCCCTCCGTCGCGAGATAGCGGTAAGAGTAAAAGTCCGATCCATTCGTGGCCTTGCCCTGCTCCAGAATGGTGATCTGGTCGCTCGCCTGCATTTGCGCAGCCTTGATTCGACGACGGTCCGCGCCCGAGAGGCCCGTGATCTCGGAGCGAGCATTGGCCTCCATCAGCTGCGTTCGTGCTGAGTTATACAATTCCCGCCAGCGACCGAACGCGCGATCGAATTCCTGCGGCGCGCGCTGGGCGACCGCGGAGACGAAGTCATCTGGTTCACTCATCCAGACCGGTTTCCGGCCAGCCACCGAGCCGAGAATCTGATCGAGAACGCGCTTCATCGGGAAATGCGCCCCAACCATCAACTCAGGCCGGTCGATGACGTCGTGGATCTCTTGCTTCAGCGGAGAGCCTGGCTTCGCCAAGTCTAGGATGTCGGGGATGTCAGGAGACAGAGCGAGCTTCGCTTCGGCAAGCCAGACGGCATGCAGATGCGAGCGCACGAGCTCTTCATTGGTGATGTCGAGCGCCGGGGGACGAACAACACCAGCCACCATCTCATTGCGCCGCTCGAAGAAATACTGGTCGTGCGGCGATTGAGCGGCGCAATAGGTCACAATGACCGCGGCCTGCCCGGAGCGGCCCGCGCGGCCGGCGCGCTGGGCATAATTGGCCGGTGTCGGCGGTACGTTTCTCAGATAGACGGCATTTAGCGCCGAGATGTCGACGCCGAGCTCCATGGTTGGCGAACAGAACAAGGCCGGCAGAAACTGCTCCGACTCACCTACCGCTTTGAGATCGGCGGCATTCTTCGTGAGATTCTCCCGGTCTTCCTTCTCAAATCGGAAGCGCCACTCGCGCCATTCGCGCTGTCTCTGGGAAACTTGAGCTGTATGTTCGCGGCCTTCCAGTCCCCAATAGCTGCTATGGCCCGCCTTCAGATGGGCAGCGATCTCATTGTAGAGATCGTGAAAATAGCGGTTGCCCTGCGCCGCCCCTGTCCTGATGGCTTCCCCAGGAACGATCCGAACCGCTGACGGTGACAGACGCCAACCTTGCAGGTCGGCCTCGATGTCGACGCGCGACACCAATCCCTCGCGAGCCAGAAGTTCCATCAGGCCCGTCATGACTGTCAGGTAGTCTGCCTTGCTGAGCTTGGTCCCAATGACGCTTTTTCGATTGATGAGACGTCCGATACGGGAGTTATGCCCAGCGCGGACGATCGTTTGTTCTTCCCGTAAGCCAACCCGATCCTTGCCTGGAGCTTGCAGAAATAGGGTCGTGCGGCTTCTCGGCGTCTCTTTCGCGTCGATGGCCCAGGGGACGCGCAGGAGATTTCGGGACTTTTGGGCGACGGCGTCGAGGACGGTCAGATCGAGCGCCTCCGTCCCAACGGCCAAGCCGTCGAGCATGGCGCCGAGGAGCAGCTTCAGCATCGCCTTGCGCACGGGCGCATCGAGCGTCCCAAAATCCGGCAAGACAGCCGTGAGGCGCTCTGTATCTTCCGCGATGTCATCGAGCCCAACGAACGCAACGTCGATGAGCTTGAGGACGGAGAGGCTCGGGTTGGTGTAACGCCATCCCCGACGCAGATCTGTCCAGAGCCGATGGGCGAGAACCTTCGCGAGAGAGCGCTGGGCGTCCTCACGAACTACAGCGCCCGCCTCGGGATCCAACATCCAATGGACCCGCGCGACCTTATTGCCCGCCGTAAATCCGAGCGCCTTCACGACCCGCAGACCGAATTCGTCCTCGGCTAGGCCATCGTCGCCAGCGTCCAGCACCGCTCGCAGGATCGCGCCACGCAGTAGGCTGACGAACAAATAGTCGTTGAAGTGGCCAGCCTGGAGGGCGGCGTCCTGCCGGTTGTCCGTGAAACCTAGGAGTTTGCGTTTCTCTTTGGGAACGCCGCTGTTGTTCCCGTTCATCCATTCCAGGGCGGTCGAAACGAGGAGCGTCGTTGCCGAGCTGCGGCCCTCACCCGACAACCCGGTGAGCTTGGTGCGTTCGCGCATGTTGGGATGCGGCTGGTCGAGACAGCACGGGCAGAAACCAAACTTGCCCGGTATGAACCAAAAGCTTTTACCCGCCGAATCGCAGCGCCCATCCGGGGCCACCGTGATCATCTGGGGCATCCTGCGTTTCCTGTTCGCTCGGAGTCGCTCGATGCCGTTGCGCTCCTCGCGCCAGTCCTCGGGGTACGCTTCGATCTCGCCTGTAAAGACGTACTCAGGATCGCCGTCGCCCGTAGTGGTCAGGTAGCCCGCCGTTTCTCCCTCTTGATCGTCGAGCGGCGCATCATCGATGCCCCTGGGCAGAAACAGGATGCCTTTGGCATCCTCGGTCTTCGTAATGACGTGGACCTCATGTCCGCATTCCCGACAGAAGCGGGTGGGATAGAGGCGGTGGCCCGGGGCACTTGGATCTTCGAGTTGACCTTCGAACAACACATTCCTGGGTTGGCCAGTCAGTGTAGTGAAAATCTCGCCAGCGCCCGAGATGAATCGATGGAGCTTGAACGCCAGGAATGCGCCGGTTCCCAAGCCGCCACGCTCAGTTTCCGGGAGGCTGACGCGCGTCAGGAATGCCTCGAGCCCGCTTCGGCAGGTTTCGACGCCGACGCCACTATCTTTTGAAAGCAGCGCTACGGCCTTTTCAAAAGGGATCGGCTTCTTGCGCTTGAGCTCCTGTGCGTCGTCCAGGCCAATCGCCAGTTCGGTCCATACCGCCAGCGGGTGTTCTTTCAGAACCTCATCTGTCAGCTCCGCTGGAAGTACGGATGTCAGGACAGGCGCAAGCTTCCGCCGCACATCGTCGAGCTTCAGCCGATCATCCGTCGCCCGTCGAAGCGATTCGTCGATGACGGATTCCGGCCCGATAGGGGTCCCGAAAAGGCGCGACGCAACATTCGCCACGGCCTCAGCGCGATTGATATCGGATCCTTCGCTCGCCATGGTGGCCGAGGTTCCAATGCAGATAGGTGCCTTGTCTGGCGTGCATCGGTCGCGAAGACGACGAACGAGGATCGCGACATCGGCGCCCTGGCGGCCGCGATAGGTGTGCAGTTCGTCAAGAACGATAAAATTCAGTCCGTTCGCATTCTCTATAACCTTGGTATCGAGCTGGTCCTGCCGCGTCAGCAGAAGTTCGGCCATCATGAAGTTAGTCAGCAGAATGTCCGGCGGGGCGTCTGCAATTCGTTGCCGATCTTCCTGGCTTTCCTGGCCGGTGTAGCGACGCACAACCGGCTTAAGCTCGGTCGGCAGGCCCGACTGTGCGATGAATTTCTCGATCTCATTGATCTGGCTGTTGGCCAGTGCATTCATCGGATAAACGAAGATGGCACTGGTTCTGCGCGGCCTCCCGGCCTTGCGGGCGCGAACGATCGCGTCGACTACGGGTACGAAAAAGCAAAGCGACTTGCCCGAGCCTGTCCCCGTCGTAACCACGTAACTCTGACCCGCCTGCGCCTTGGCGATGGACTGGGCTTGATGGCGATGGAACCGCAGGGGCTCTGACCCGAACCGGAATATTCTGCCCGTCGCTTCATCAAGATCGCCCGAGTTGACCAGGTCATCGACGGTTGGACCCCCAAGAAACTTCGGGTTGAGAGACAGCATAGCATCCGGCCAGAAACGCCCGGCATCGTACTGGCGATCAACCTCAGACTTGAGGTCATCAGATCGAATGGTACTGAAAGACCGCGAAAACCTGGCGTAAGAATCGACGAGGCGGTGATCGAATTCAAACGCCCGCATTGCCGCCCCCCGTCATCATTGTTCGGTAATTCACGTTCTCTAGCAATGCGCTACCGTTGCCCCACCGCACGTCCATCTTCAAGGAGTCGGCGATGTTTCTGATCTTTATCTGTACAATATCCACACTTCCCCCTCCCATTTTTCTTTCGTTATTTACAGGCGCTATTGGCGCGCTCAGCTATGTCGGCACAGCGCGTCATAAGCGCCGCGAAAGGTTCGACATCTTCATGCGGAGCCACGGCCTGTCCCCTTTACGCATCGGCCTGCGGCCAGCGCAGTTTCCCGCGGCCGACGCGCAGGGCTTCCACTAGCCTCGTATTACCCGACAATCGTCCCGAGAAGAGGCTGGGCTTGGGATCGACGGCTGGCTTCTTGAATGCGGCGACCCGCTGATAGTCCGGCGTCGCCAGCCAAGTCCGCCCGTCACCCTCGTCGGTGACGATCCGGTAGAGTCCGGCAGGCGGGGCGACGGCGATGTCGAGCAGGCGCTTGTAGTGTTCGACCGACCATTTCTGGATACCGCCGCTGAGAGCTTCGGTACGGAAGCGAGCCCATAGCGCCGCAGTGTCGGGTGTAGGCCAGTCGCTGGCGTCCGTGTAGGCCGTGATCTCGTCGGATTCGAGCCAGGCGCGCATCTCGGCGGGCGTGACGAAGACAGGCTTGGCATCCTCGATCGCCGCCATAGCCGCCCGTCGCGAAGGAAGGCCCGCGCGTATCAGCATGGACATCATGAATTGCGGGACGCCGGTTTCGACCGCCGCTGCGGCGCCGCCCGCCACCGTCTCCGGTGACCAACCAAGGGACATGCGACGGGTACGGACAGCTTCCAGCGCCCAGACCAGGCGATAGGTGAAGGCCTCTTCGACGGCCCGCATGTTTTGCGGACCGATCTTCGCGACATCCTCGCCTGATATCCAACTGCGCAGAATCGCCTTCCAATTCGCCGGCAGCGAGTTGGCCTTGTCGGGGATGAAGGGCCGCATAAATAGTAGGCGCTCCCCGAGACCGCCGAGGGTGTCGGCAAGTACGTCCACGTCGCCGCTCAGCGCCGCCTCATCAGCCTGGTCGAGGAGTTCGGCCAGTTCGTCGGCCATGGCGTCTATCGTGAGGCCAGCCTCAAGCCCAACGCCCATCGCGAAATGTCCGCGCCGCGCCTGGGCCGTCGTAGTCTTCCAAATGAGATCGGCGCGTGCCTCGAACACCTTCTTGTGCAGCGGTCCGACGTCCTCGCCTTCGCGGGCGATTTGGCGGGCCCAGAGCGATCCTTTGAGCGCCTCGTCCAAGAGCTGCGGCAGGTCGGCGCGGTCAGCATCGAGCGCTTCAATCAGACCGAATACGGTCGCATCGAGGCGTTCAACGATTTGCGAAAGCGGCTCCTCGTCGATGGTCTCCTCATCATCATCGCCGCCCTCTTCATCGTCGTCGCTATCAGCGTCGTATTCCGCGCCGGCAGCCAAGCGCTCGGCGACTGCGGCCTCCTCCTCGGGCGATCTCCAAGCTTCGCGGGAATTGGCGAGATATTCCCACGCATCATCGCGATCTAGGACACCTTCGCGGGATAGGCGTTCAAGGATCTCGGCGACGATCTGGATGAGGCCGCTTTTCAGTGTGCGGGCTTTGGCGGAGGCAACCAGCTTTCGCCATTCCCTCTTTCGCCAATCGATCTTATCGAACATGACGTGGACGATGAGACCTTCGACGTCCACAAAGGCGCGCCCGGCGCGGCCAGCGACGTTCGCGAACTCCTCGCCTTTGATCTTCTCGGACGCCCGATACAACGCTGGCACCAACAAGACGGCGGCGTTGAGGTTGAGGCCTTGCGACAAGGTCGGCGACGCGACGATGACTTTTAGGACCCCCTCGGACAGGAGGGCTTCCAGCTCACGCAGGAACGGGCTCGGCAGCCGGCCATGATGGATGGCGACGCCTGCTTTCAAGCAGGCGACGGCGGGATGGTCCTCGCCCAACCATTCCTTGCCCACCTCCAAGGCACGCGCGATCGACGCTTCGTCTTCCAGCAGCGAGTCCAGATAGCCACGCTTGCAGAGGTCCACGACTTGTTTGCCGTAGCTCTCGACCCAATTGGCCTGGGTAGAGAAGATGAGGGTCCGCTTGCCCTGGCTTGCGAACTCCCACGCCGCGAACAAGGCGAGGTGCGAGTTCTTGCGCGGATAGGGCTTCTTCTCTTTCCCGAGCGCCGCTTTCTCGACAACGAACTTGTCAAGAAAGGGACCATCATCGTCGAGGTCGAGCCGGAGCAGCCCGTCCTTACCCCGCCAGGTGAGTGCGCCGAACCGCTGTCGCGTGGGGCGCCAGTCGGAACGCACCGGCTCGCCCGGTTCGTCCGAGCGAATCCATGCGGTGAGATCGTCCAACTCGTCGCCGCTGGGCAGGATTGCGGAGAGACAGACAATCCTGCGTTCGTCCGCATCCGCGCGCCGAAGCAGACGCTGCACCAACGTCTCGTAGCGGATTTCGCGCTCGCTCGGGCCGATCATGTGGCCTTCGTCGAGGACGATCAGGCCGACATCATCAATCACCGACGAGTCGCTTCTCAACGCGAAGTCGAGCTTCTCGGGCGTCGCGATGATGATCTCGCGGGTGCGCAAAGCGTCTTCATCGCCAGCCGAAAGGCCGCTGGCGCCATAAAGCGAGGAGACGCTGAAACCGAGCGGCGCGAAAGTCTTTCTGAAGGATCGCTCGGTCTGGGCGGACAAGGCGCGCAATGGCGTGACGATCAACACCCGGCGCGCCGATGACAGGGTCATCAATGCGGCGATCTCAGCCACCCGCGTCTTACCGGCGCTGGTAGGCAAGGCCACGACCAGATCGTCGGTAACATCGGTGGAACGCCGGGCCGCTTCGCGCTGCGATGGCCATAGCTCCACCTCGGAGGTCTTGCGGGCATAGAGCGACGAGATGAACAGGCGCCGCAGATCGGGGTATTTCTCTTCTGTCCCCTCAGGCGGCTCGGTCGGCAGGGTCTGATGCAGCGAATGCTGCCAGAGGTCGTCGATCAGGTGGCGGCAGAGGTTCGAAATCCACCACAGCGGCACATTCTCCGCATTGTCCGCCAGACTGACCGCCGTGGCGAGCAGCGTCCGTGCGGTCTCGATCGGCTCGGGTTCACCTGTCTCGAGCGCGAAGTCAAAATACGCCAGCGCTCGGCAAATCGTCGTGTTGAGGATAGTCGACAGCACCTCGTCGATATCAGGCTCTTCCCCTCGTAGCGCCTCGGCGATCTGCTCATCGCCATGGACATCGTCGTCCAGCCATTCGCGAACGAAGCCACGTAGTTGCCCGAGATCGCGCAGGATGAGGTGTCGGATCGCTGTTTCACCCGGCGAGGCGTTGAGGTCGTCTGCCGTCTCGTTGAAGAGCGAATAGGCAACCGCCGAAAAGCCGGCCAGATGGTAGGCGGCGGCGGCGATCATGCGACGGAAGCCGCGATCCGGTGCCTCCGGGTCGCCGTTGCGCACCAGGGCTTCGAACGCATTGGCCGCGCGCTCGAACGCCTTGCTGGTCAGCTCCGAAGCGCTAGCCAGGGCACGCAGGGCCATCGCGCCTCGAAGTAGGGCGAAGCCGTGTTCGGCAAGATCGGTTTCGATCGTCGCGCCGAGGGGCGGTGCATTCGACGGCAACACGCCTTCCTCGCGCATCAGCGACCAGGCGGCACCACGATAGAGCAGGCGCCCAAGGATGCCGTCGGCGGTCGCGGTCGCCAAGAATACCGTTAGCTCGTCAATCGTCTCCAAGGTCTTCCGCCTCCTGATACGTGGCCGCGATGAAGTCCTGGTGATCTTCGACGTGGATGTTCACGACGTATTGGTCCCGGTTGGTTCCTGTGGCGTCGAGATCACCCTTCAGCGAGGCGTGGGGACCGTTGCCCGATACGGTGAAGAGCATGTGGTCGATGCGATCGGCGCGAAGGGACTTCAGGCCTACCTCGTCACGGAGGCTGCGGCCCAGCGCGTTGTCGTCCGTGTCGTTGCTCTCCAGCAGGCGGTTGGCGACGAACAGCAGGGAGTCGGGCGTGCAGCGGCCGTTGTCGCGGTTGAGCACCTTACGCGCGCTCGTGACCGTGGCTTTGCCGAGCACCTTATTGCTCTTGGCTTCGCCTTTCAGGAGCCAAAGCTTCTCGCCAGCCCCATCGTATCCGGCGCCGATGAAGTCGTCGCCGCGCATGGCCATGTTGCGGCCGTCCTTGTAGCGGAGGCGGCGCACCGGGACGCGCAGGCCGATCTCTTCCTCGACCAGCTCGGTCGCGAGAATTTCGCCGAGATCGCCGGAACGGCCTTTCGGAGTTTGGGGCATCGCCTCGCTGAGGATACTGGCGGCGACTTTGTATCCGAGCCGCTCGACGTCTTCGGCGATGCGTTCAAGTCGATCGTAGTGCGAGCGGACAGTCTCGGCGAGGTCATCGCGAATCTCATCGCGGCCCTCATCCTTCTCGACATAGGTCCAGTAATGCCTCCGCTTGTCCTTTTCTTTGGTGGCGTCGCACCATCTCTCGTACAGTCCCACGCATTCCCCCCTTGCCATCGCGCTGTGCAGTTTGATCACTCGGTGATCTCTGCGCCTCCGCTCAATTCCACAAACACGACCCCTAAGTCATTTCTTTTGCAGCCGCATTGTTCGCACGCGTGGTGATGTCGGCGCACCGCGCCATCAGCGTGTCGAAAGGCTCGGCGTCTTCCAGGAGAAGCCCATCGTCGACCATACTGGCGTAGTCCTCTTCCAGCGCCTTCAGACCGACGCCGGCGGGCACGAGCCGCAGACCGCCGTTGACAGCCGCCGCGTAATTAATGGGCGTGCGATCGGACGCTTTCTCGGCGAAGAACATCGCCTTGTGGCGCGCTACTGCGTTCGCCAGCTCGCGATCGGAGAAGGCGGACGCCGCGAAACCGGCTTCGTCCAGCCGTGCAACATCATGCCAGTGACGAGCATAGCGATCCCCGCGCAGCCGCTCCTGCAGGCAGAAGACATGGATGGCGGTCGCCTTCTCCCAGAAGGTTCGCTCCGCGTGCATGACGCGGGGACGCGCCGTGGGAAAGGTCACGCCCTCGATCAGGCCAGACGCATCGCAGGCGATGTCGCGCGGGCTAGCGGGCTCGCCCGTCGATCGTGCGCCGAATTCGAGCATCACGCTCGGCGCCACATAGCCTGAGCCGGCCGTCACGGCCTCATAATCGATGAACAGCTTCTCGCCTTCGACGCGGATCGCGGCCGTCAAACCTTCAGCCGCGAGCGCCGCCGCTATGATCGGCTGAACACTTCCTTCGACCCACTCGGGCAGGCGCTTGCGCACCTCACTGGACCAGCGCTTTTCCTCGCTGCGGGTTTTCGGCAGCGCTTCGCCATTCTCGCCGACCAGATCTGGGGCAATCGCTCGGATGTCGTAGGTCAGATCGACGTCCTCCGAGAAGCGCCGGATGACCTGATAGGCCTTGGACAGCGACGTGCCGCCCTTGAACACGAGATGTTCGCCGAGCGCCGAGCCGTAAAGGGTGGCGAGCGCCCAAACCACCCATACGTCCTTTTCCAGGAGGTGCGCCGGCCGACCCGATCGGTCGGCCGCGACGCCGAGCGCGTCGCGGCGATCGTTGACCGGAAGGTGGAGAAAAGGATCAGCCATGCGCGGCTTTTCCTACGCTGCGGGCGAGCCAGGTCGGAAGCTGCGGCGCGACCGCGACCAGTTCGCTGAAAGCGCCTGGGGGGAGTTTCCGCTTCAAGGTCTGGAGCGCGGCCTCCGCCTTCTCCGGTCCAAGCCACGCCAGCGCCCGTACCGCCTCGCCAGCGGGTCGATGCGCCATGGCGAGTTGCCAACGCGGCGCGTGGCGAAGCTCGACGACCTGCTTGCCGAGGTTCATCTTCCGGGTGCGCCCGGAAGTCAGATAGACCGACCGGATCGGCACCTGGGTCGTGAGGCCCAACGTGTTGGCCGCAGCGGCGCCGCTCGGGACGATCGTCTCTCCCCGCTGGTTGGCCAGAGCCTCGACGGCCTGTTCCACGGAGGGAGATCGCGTGCCGAACCGGCTCGTAATCGGGAGGAGATAGACGCCGCGTCCGGCCCGGATCAGTTGGCCTCTCTCGGTGAGGCGCGACAAAGTCTGGTCCACCGCGGCGCGGCTGCCGAGGTGGAGCAAGCTTTTAGCCGCGACCGGCGTACCCTCAGGCAGCCCTTTCGCGTGCGCTAGAATCTCTTCGGTCAAGCGTTGCATAGCCGTTCTCCTGTCAGAAACATATACGGTTTTCTGACACTTTTCAAGGAGGCGGCTTAAGGCTGCTCGAAAACGGAGGACTGCCCGCGACTACTGGGATGCTAGCCGCACGCTCGGCTATTTCAGGAACGGCGCCGCGATCTCCAGGAGTCTCGCGCGTTCCACGCGACGCTCATTCAGCATCGATTCCGCCAGATCGATCACAAGACCCATCGGGAGACTTCCGGCGAGCTGCTGGCCAGCCGTCATGAAGGCCCGATCGTCATCCGCCGGCCAGGTCTTGTCGGCCCCCTCGCGATCCTCGCCAAAGAATTTGATCTTATCGAGCGCGGCGTTATTGCCGATGGCCAGATGGATGAAGGTCCTCTCATCAATCACAACGCCCGCGGCGTTCGTCAGACGCCGTGCCATGAATAGATTGTACTCGACAGCATAGGCGGCACAGGCCACCAAGCGTCGCTGCTGGGGATCGCCCACGGGCATGCGATTGCGCGCGCGTCCCTGCGAACCATCATCGTCAACGAACTCGATGAATTCGGGAATAAGGCCAACCACCAGGGCAGCGCAGGCATGACCAGCCTCGTGGAGGCAGATCGCTTCGTCAGATGGCGTCTCGAAATCGATCAGGTGCGGTATCCGCCTCAAGACAACCTCTCCCCCACTCTGCTGCTCACGTCGCCCGAAAAGCGCTCGCAACCACCCAACCAGTGCCTTGATCAATCAACCGGCTCCGCCAAACCGCCATCGACAGGAGCCGACGCCTGAACCCGTCCCAACAAGAGCGGCAGCTT
>NZ_JALHLS010000002.1 GCF_022844445.1 Hyphomonas sp. | reverse complement strand
TGCGCCGGTCACGGTGGGTGCCGGTGAGACCGACTTAGCGCCGGAATCCAAGGCCTTCCAGCAGCATGCGCGTCTCGTAAAGAGGCAGTCCGACGATGGCGGTATAGCTGCCATTTATAGCCGTGATGAACCCGCCGGCCATGCCCTGGATGCCATATCCGCCCGCCTTGCCCTTCCATTCCCCGCTGGCGACATAGGCCGCGATCTCGGCGTCGGTCAGGCGTTTGACCTTCACCCGGGCCAGCACCGCGCGCGACACCACTCGGCCATCCGGCGCCCGGACGGCAACGCCCGTGATGCACTGGTGGGCCCGCCCGGACAGCAATTTCAGAAAGGCTTCCGCCTCGGCCTCATCCGCCGCCTTTTCGAGGTTGCGCTGGCCGAGCGCGACGACCGTATCAGCGGCCAGCACGAAGCCCGCCTCCGAACACGCAGCCGCTTTTTCCCGCGCCAGCCGTTCGGCCAGGGCGCGGGGCGATTCATCCTTGCGGCGGGATTCGTCGATGTCGGTAGGTGCGACCTTGTCCGGCACGAGGCCGATCTGGGCGAGCAGTTCGAGACGCCGGGGGCTGGCACTGGCGAGAATGAGCGGCGCCCGGTCCGGCATGGGAATTTATTTGAAGCGGTAGGTGATACGGCCCTTGGTCAGGTCATACGGGGTCATCTCGACCATGACCTTGTCACCGGTGAGCACACGGATGCGGTTTTTCCGCATCTTGCCGGCGGTGTGCGCAATGATTTCGTGGTTGTTCTCAAGTTTCACGCGGAACGTCGCGTTCGGCAGCAGTTCAACAACTGTACCTTCGAATTCGATGAGTTCTTCTTTCGACATGCCTTCTCCAGCTGTCCGGCCATTCCGGCCAGGACTTCGCAATGCTGGGCTGCGCCATACAGGCTTGAAGGGATTCCGGCAAGCGCGAGGGGGAGTCGGGCCTCCCCCGTCCCGAACCCCGCAGGCTCAGGCCGGTTTCACCCGGGCGCGAGGTTCCGTTGCGGACAGGCCGAACCAGGCCCGCAGCGGCCCTGCCCGCAGGCCCAGTCCATAAAGTAACCAGCAGCCGAGCGTTGTTGCCCCGATCAGCAAAGGCGCTTCCACCCAGAGCGGCAAGCCGAAATTGTCCAGGTGGTGCCGGACGGCGTCTACCGCCCCCGCCAAGATCCTCTTCCTCGAAGCGGCCGGCAACTATGTCGGGATCAACACCGCCGAGGCAACGCACCTGATCGGCGGCACGCCCGCGCGTGGGAGCAGAAGCTCGCCGGCCTTGGCTTGGTGGGCATCCACCGGTCGCGCCTCGTCAACAAGGCGAAGATTGGCGCGCTGCAGCCGACCGCCTCCGGTGATTTCGAAGTGACGATTGGCGGCCGCCGGACGCTGCAAGGCAGCCGACGCTTCCGCGCCGGTCTCGGCTGATCAGCGCACCGGCAGCGGCACGCCGGACTTCAGGCTGCACTGTCCCGCAAAACCCGGGAAGGTGCCGTTCTGGTCGAGATGGGATTCGGCATATCCGTCGCCGATGGCCACGCGCACGGTGAGGGTGGTCGCAACTGCCGCAAGCAATTCGGGCGACAGGGGCAGTGTCAGGCTGACAGCGGCGCCGTCCTCCGTTTCGGTCAGCACGGCGGCGCCGTCAAACACATCGCCAGAAGCTACGAGCTGCGCTGGCCCTGCCACGGCATACGGACCGAGCTGGCGTGCCGGGGCGACGGCTTCCAGGGTCTTGGCGGCCGCATCGCAATGCACCGCGAACTTCGGCGGCTGCAATCCCGATACAGCATCCTGCGGGCCGACATCCAGAACCGAGATCCCGGTCTCGCTGTCGAACAGTTCGAGCCCGTCTTCATAGCGCACCGGCGCCTCGATTTCCGCAAGCCCGGATTCCTCAATGACCGTGTCCGGCGCGGCGGGTTCTTCCAGCGCCGGTGTCGGATTGCGCGCCTCGCAGGCCGCGAGGGCAGCGAAGCTGGCGGCGATAAGGAACAACTTGCGCTTCATCTGCCGTCTCACCTTTCAGGTGCCCGGCGCCCTGCCCTGACCGGCATGCAATGCGCAGATCAGGGTGAACAGGCGCCGCGCCGTTGCGTGATCAATGTCGATCTTGCCTTCGAGGCGCTCTTTTAGCAGTTCGGAGCCCTCATTGTGGATGCCGCGCCGCGCCATATCGATGGCCTCGATCTGGTGCGGCGTCTGAGTCCGGATGGCTTCGTAATAGCTGTCACAGATCATGAAATAGTCGCGGATCACACCCCGGAACGGCCCGAGCGACAGGATGAATGTGTGAACCTCTCCGCCTTCCTCATCGCGCACGCCGAAGATCAGACGGCGTTCGGCCTGGCTGAGCCAGAGCACATAAGGCCCCTTGTCCTGACCGGCGATCGCGAAGCTGTTCTCCTCGATGAGGTCGAAAATCGCAACGCGCCGCTCGTGCTCCGCGTCGGGACCGGAGGCGCCGAGCGTGTCGTCGTCAATATGGACGGCGATCAGGCGATTATTGCCCATCCCCTCCACCCCGGTTTGTGCGAATGGACACCGAGCGGGCATGCGCCGGCAGGCGTTCGGCCTCAGCCAGGCGGAGGGCTGCCGGCGCGAGGACTTCCAGCCCTTTCGGGCCGGCGCGTTGCACGCTCATCCGCTTCAGGAAATCATACAGTCCGAGTCCGGACGAAAACCGCGCGGCGCGGCTCGTAGGCAGCACGTGGTTAGAACCGGTCACATAGTCGCCCAACGCTTCCGGCGTGTGGTGGCCCAGAAACACCGCGCCCGCATGGCGGATCAGCGGCAGCAAGCCGTCCGGGTCGTCGATGCAAAGCTCAAGGTGTTCCGCCGCGATCCGATTGGCGACTTCCGCCGCCTGCAGGCGATCGCGCACAAGGATGATCGCGCCATGATTGATCCAGGACTCCCGCGCCCGCTCGCCGGTGAGCAGCGTTTTCAGCTGGTTTTCCACAGCCTTTTCCACAGCCTTACCCACAGCGTCATCCACAGTGATGAGAATGGATTGGCTGGACGGATCATGCTCGGCCTGACTCAGCAGGTCGGCGGCGATCCAGTCCGGATTCGCCGTCGCGTCGGCGATGATAAGAATCTCTGATGGCCCGGCTATCGTATCGATGCCGACGTGGCCGAACACCTGGCGCTTGGCTTCCGCGACCCACGCATTTCCCGGCCCGACAATCTTGTCCACCGGCACCAGCGCGCCCGCACCGAAGGCCAGCGCGCCGACCGCCTGCGCGCCGCCGATGGGGTAATACTCGTCCACGCCCGCCTTAAGCGCCGCATAGGCGACCGCATTCGACAGCTCCCCGTTCGGCGCCGGGGCGACCATGACGATCCGCTCCACGCCGGCAATCCGTGCCGGGACGATGTTCATCAGTACCGACGAGGGGTAGCTCGCCCGCCCGCCCGGCACGTAGACACCCACCGAATCCAGCGAAGTCCAGCGCCAGCCAAGCTCGATGCCGGCATCGTCCGTGAAGCGATGATCGGCCGGACGCTGCGCGCCGTGATAGGCCGCGATCCGGTCATGCGCGAAATCGATGGCTGCGCGCAGGTCCGGGGGGCAAGTCGCCGCGAGCGCGTGCAGGTCCACATTGTCGGTCTGCAGGGTCGAGGGGTCAAGCTGCAGCCCGTCAAACTTCGCCGTATAATCGGCCACCGCAGCCCCGCCGCGTTTCCTGACATCGGCAAGGATGTCCTTCACCACCCCGAACACGTCATCCCCCTGCCCGCGATCTTCTGCGAGGAAGCGCGTCAGGGCCTCATTAAACTGAGGCTTGGTGGCGTCGAGATGGCGGGCCATGGGGCGGGCCTGTTTCCGGGATTGTTGCAGCCTCGCTACATGGACCGGGGCTGGCAGGCTGGCAAGGCGGCGCATGGGCTAATTGGCGCCCCGCAGGGCGCAATACGAACTTCGGCCCAGTGCCCCCTACCTCTTCCGCCGCTCATGGCTCGGCACATGCCGGGTCGGCCAGACATAATCGCTGTCGAGCAGCGTGCCGTCGAGGGCTTCCACGGCCAGCACGATCTCGCCGTCGCCGGCGAATAGGAGGGTGACCTTGCCGCCCGGCGGCTCGGCGTCCGGAGTGAACTCAACACTCAGCAGCGACAGGATCAGCTCCGGGTCGGCCTTGGTAATGCCGCGCGTTTTCACGCCAAGAACTCCGTCAAACGCGAGCAGCGCACGCACCCGCTCGCCCGGCTGGCCCTTGCGGGCTGGTGCGGTTTCCCAGCGATAGCGGTTCAGCTCCACGGCAAAACGGCGATTCCGCTTCTCGTATTTGAGGTTGCCGGCCTTCACCACCGCGTCCTGAACGGCCGCCGCGATGATCTTGAGGTCTTCGGCCTCCTCGGCGAGCAGGCGCAGCGGTTTCGGATCGGTCATACAGCCCCGCCCTCGATTACTCGTCTTCGCCAGATCGGCGTTCGATCTTCGCGCCGCAAGCCCCGAGCTTTGCTTCCAGCCTCTCGAAACCGCGATCGAGATGGTAAATGCGGTTCACGACCGTCTCGCCCCTGGCGCCGAGCGCGGCGATGACGAGCGAGACCGACGCGCGCAGGTCCGTCGCCATGACCGGGGCGGCGGTGAGGTGATGGACGCCTTTCACGACCGCTTCCTGGCCGCGCACCGTGATGTCCGCGCCGAGGCGCGAAAGTTCCGGGGCGTGCATGAAGCGGTTCTCGAAGATCGTTTCGCGGATGATGCTGGTGCCTTCGGCCGTGCACATCAGAGCCATGAACTGAGCCTGCAGGTCGGTCGGGAAGCCGGGATGCGGCTGGGTCGAGAGGCTCACGGCCTTCAGCGGCGAGCCGTTGCGGCGGATGCGCAGCGTCGAAGCGGCCTCATCGGCATCGATGGTCACGCCCGCTTCGCGCAGCTTGGAAATCATCGCGCCGAGAGCGGCCACGGGGCAGCCATCCAGCGTCACATCCCCGCCTGCGCCGGCAGCCGCCATGGCATAGGTGCCCGCCTCGATCCGGTCCGGCATCACGGCATAGGTCGTGCCCTTCAAGGCTTCGACGCCCTTGATGCGGATGATCGGCGTGCCGGCGCCCGTCACGTTCGCGCCCATGGAGTTAAGGCAGTTGGCGAGGTCTTCGATCTCCGGCTCGCGCGCGGCATTCTCGAGGATGGTCTCGCCCTTCGCGAGTGTCGCCGTCAGCATCGCATGCTCCGTGGCGCCGACCGAGACGGTCGAGAAGTTGATATGCGCGCCGGTCAGGCCATGGATCGCGGCGGCCTTCACGTAGCCGCCTTCGACGCGCAGGTCCGCGCCCATGGCTTCCAGAGCTTTCAGGTGCAGGTCCACCGGGCGAGCGCCGATGGCGCAGCCACCGGGCAGCGACACGGTGGCATGGCCGGAGCGCGCGATCAGCGGACCGAGCACGTTGAAACTCGCCCGCATCTTCCGCACCTGTTCGTAGGGCGCGATCGTGGACTTCAGCTCCGCCGCATTTAGATGGCAGGTCGATGAGCCCTTCGGCCAGTAGACTTCTACACCCAGCGTCTCCAGCAGCTGCGCCAGGAAGCGGGTGTCCGCCAGGTTCGGCATGTTGGTGAGTTCCACCGGCTGATCGGTCAGCAGGCAGGTGACCATCAGCTTCAGCGCCGAGTTCTTGGCGCCGGAGACGTGGATGCGGCCGTTGAGCGGTGTGCCGCCCGTGATGTGAAGTCTGTCCATGGGCGCGAGGTATACTGTGCTTCGCGGCTTTGTCAGGACCGGAATGTGCGCGGAATTTGCAATTCTTCAGGGCCTTGTGGGCCGGCGGGCCTCAAAGTGGCTGACTTGGGCGCCGGATCAGCTTACTCTGGGGCATATGCTGAGGGTTCACCGATGCACACGGTTGATGCCATCCATACCCGCCGCTCCGTCCGGGCTTACCAGCCCCGGCCGGTCGACCGGCATCTCATCGAGGAAATCCTGTGGGACGCCGCGCAGGCCCCCACCCCGCCCGTCAGCGGAGCCGAGCCCTTCACGTTCGTCGTGATCGAAGGGGCCGACAAGGTCGCCCTCTGCGGGGCCCGCGCCCTCGCCTTCGCCCGCGCCAGCCGCCCCCAGGGACCAGGCTATGCCTGGCTTGATCAGGAGGATTTCTCGGTCTTCTTCGATGCTCCGGTCGTCATCCTCATTTGCGCCGTGCCTGACGAACTCGGCCAGGCGGCGTTCGATTGCACCCGCGCGGGGCAGAACCTTATGCTGTCCGCGCAGGCGCGCGGGCTCGGTACCTGCTGGGTCGGCTCACCGATGCACTGGCTGCGCGAGCCGATGACGCGCGCCGAACTGACGATCCCCGATACACACCTGGCTTACGCCGCTTTCACGCTCGGATATGCCGAGGGGACGCCCACAGGAAAGCCGCGTGAGCGACCACCGGTGATCTGGGCCCCCTAGGGTTTGTCAGCGGGTGTCGGGGCGCCCGCCGCGCCGCCCGAATCCTTGCGGGCAGCGGCCTTCCGGCGCTTCAGATTGGCCCGCAAAGCCTCAGCCTGGCGGGCGGTACGGTCTTCGTTTGACGATCGTGGCTGCTTGTAGGTCATAATGGGCGCCTAAACTCTCTTTTCATCTGGGAAACCTTAGGCTAAAGCCCGCGAACCGAACCGGCAATGCCGCCTTAGCTCAGGGGTAGAGCGCGTCATTGGTAATGACGAGGTCGACAGTTCAATTCTGTCAGGTGGCACCACCGGTCACTGGTTTCGCACAGCTAATGCGCCGGGCGTTACCTAAACCCGCACCAGCCGGTCTATCGCTTGCACACCTGCCGCGTCGGGAAACACCTTTGCGCCCAGCACGCTGTGCTCCAGCCCCCAATGGTCCTGCAACACGGCCATGAATAGCGAGCGCAGGTCATTTGCGGGGGCAACATCCCGCCCTTCGAACAGCGCCCTGGGGGCAAGGCCAGGCCAGTCGCCCGCGAATCTGCCGCCGGACACCGCCCCGCCGAGAAGGAAAGCCGCGCTCCCGGTGCCGTGATCGGTTCCGCCGGTGCCATTACCCGCAACCGTGCGACCAAACTCGGTGACCACGGCGACCACCGTTTTCTGCCAGTGCAGACCGAGGCCGTCCTTGAGCGCGCGCAGCGCCGCGTCCAGCCCGGCGAGACGCAAAGCCAACTGGCCATTGGCGGCGCCCTGATTGGCATGCGTGTCCCAGCCATCGAAGGAGAGAACGGCCGCCGCCGGGCCGCCCGCCGCCGACAACAACCGGCCCGCCGCTTCGGCGAGGCCCTTGTAGGCGCCGGCTCCGCCCCGCCGCTTGCCTTTGCCGTCCATCGTATCCATGCCCGAGGCGCTGGCGACGGCGTTGGTCTCGATGGCTGAGGCAAGCGCCGGGCCCAGCAGGGTGTCACCGGCATAGAGATCCATCAGACGGTTCAGCGTATCGTCACTCGCAGACGGCGCAAACGACGGCGCCCAGCTGGTCGCGGCGCCTGACCCGCGCAGCACCAGCGGCAGCGCGCCGGAAATCGCCACGGCCTCGCGCGCGGCCTCCGGCGGCAGCGCATTGAGCGCGCGGCCGAGCCAGCCATCACTGGCACCGAACACCTCAGCGGCGCCGCTTTCCAACACGTCCTGCGCATCGAAGTGCGATCGCTCCCGATAGGGCGACGCGCAAGCCGGCAGGATGGCCAGTTCCTTACTTGTCCAGCGATCATGCAGGAAGGCCAGATTGGGGTGAAGGCCGAAACCCTCCGTGAGCGGAAGGACACCGTCCGCCTCGCCCGGTGCGGCAAGTGCCAGCTTTCCGCGCGCGGCGCGGTAGTGCGGGTCGGCGTACGGGGCAACCGCGGCGAGGCCGTCCATTGCGCCGCGGAGGATGACCAGAACAAACTTCCGGTCTCCAGCCTGTTTGGAGACGGTCAGCGCGCCGGCCGAGCTGGCGAGGAAAAAACTGCCGCCGGCGATCAGTGCAGCGCGCCGTGTCATCAGGGGCAAGGTCATATCGTACTCCTACCGGCGCTGGAATTCAGGACTCATCAGGCCCAGTGTCAGACCCTGCGAGGCGCTTTCGGCACGCGCCATGCTCTGCACCGTCTGCACCGACAAGGCCGGGCCGAGACCGCCCCGCACGAGGGTCTCGGGCCGGATCTTGCTGCCCATCCGGTCGGACAGGCCCTGCGCCCACTCGACCCGCTTGATCACGGCGTCCGGCCCTGCCCAGCTGACCGCGTCGTCAGGCCAGCCTTCCGGCGATGGCGCCTGAAAGGGCACCTGGCCCAGCAGGCCGTAACCCGCAACGATCCCCTTGCGCTCGATTTTCGGCAGGCCCACCAGGCGCAGCGCAGACAGGAAGAATTCGTTCGGCGACTTGAACTTCCGCGCCTCCGGCTGCCATGCCGCCTCCAGCGAAATCAGCGTTTCGTGCAATGCCGGCAACCGGCCACCGCTGTTACGAAAACGCTTCGCCAGCGCCTCGACAGCTGCAGCCGGCGGATCATCCGAGATGAAATGGCGCGCGAGCTTCGTGGCAATGCGTTGCGCCGTTGACGGATGAATAGCGAGGTCGCGCAGGATCGCTTCGCCCTGCTCTTCTCCGGTCTCGGCATAGCGCTTGCCCATCACGGTGCGCACGCCGGGCTCATGGAACCGGTCGATGAAAATGAAATCCCCCGGCACTGCACCGGGGACAAGCACCTTCGTGCGACCCCCGGCCAACGACCAGCCGGTCAGCGCCTTGGCGAACTCGGTGACGTCCGACTGCGTATAGCCGCCCTGCGCGCCCAGCGTCTGCAGCTCAAGGATCTCGCGGGCGAGGTTTTCGTTGAGGCCCTTGTCCCGGCGCTTGCCGGTTTTCGAGTTCGGCCCCATCGACTGGGCCTGATCCAGATAAAGCAGCATTCCCGGATGCCGGGTGGCGGCGACGAGCAGATCGGCAAACGTGCCCGTCATGCCGGCCCGGATCACCTCGCGTTCGAACACACCCGCAAAAGGAATCGTCACCGCCTTGTTGGCCGATACGGTAAAGTGGTTCGACCAGAACAGCACCAGCCGTTCGGCGAAGCTGTTCCCGGTCGTCAGGCCATGGAGCGTGCGCGCCTCGATCTCGTTCATGTTGATGTCGCGCAACTGCTGCAGCGGCTTGAGGATGGCCGCCTCCTGCGCCTCGGGAGTCATCTTGCCTGCGTTGCCGGCTGTCTTCGTCTTGAGGTCTTCGAGATAACTGCCCAGCGCTTCTGCGGCCACACGGGTGGTTGGAAGGCCGGGCGCGCTCAGCACAAACACCGAATTGTCCTTCAGCTGGCGCGAAAGCCAGGCTTTCGGGTCAGGGGCGGCAGCCTCAAGTTCACCCTGCCGGGCACCCAGCCCAAAGCGGTTCACAGCGATGGCGGCGGCAAGGGAGTCCGGCATGTCTCACTCCGAGCAACTTCACTGTAACGCAGAGCGCCGCGCAATCCGTCGCCAGATGCAAAAAAATCAGAGCGCCCGTTCGAGCGCCGCCGTCCAGCCAGCCAGCAACCGCGCCCGCTGGTCCGGGGCCATCGACGGCAGGAAACGTTTGCCCGGCACCTTTCTGGCCGCCCAGTCCGAAGCCGTGAGCCAGCCCAGCTGCATCGCAGCCGCAGCAGCCGCGCCGAGCGCCGTCATCTCGCGGTAGTCGGGCCGCAACGCCGGCAAAGCACAGATGTCGGCAAGGAATTGCATCAGCCAGTCATTGGCGACCATACCGCCATCGACGCGCAGTTCCGCTATCGGCGCGCCGTCACCGGCAAAGGCGGCGAGCAGGTCGTGCGTCTGATAGGCGACCGACTCGAGGCCCGCGCGAATGAGATGCGCCGCCGTTGCCGCGCGCGTGAGCCCCGCAATCACGCCGCGCGCTTCGGCGTTCCAATGCGGCGCCCCAAGGCCGGTGAAAGCGGGCACCATATAGACGCCGCCATTGTCCGGCAGACCGGCGGCCGCGGCAGCGCTTTCGTCCGCCCGCTGAATGAGTTTCAGATCGTCCCGCAGCCACTTGATGACCGTGCCGGCATTGAAGATGGAGCCTTCCAGCGCCATCGCCGACGCGCCGGGAAGCGCGTAGCCTATCGTGCCGAGCAGCCGGTTCTCGGACACCGGTCGCACCGTACCGGTGTTTGCTACAAGGAAGGCGCCGGTACCAAACGTCACCTTCGCCTGACCAGGGGCGAGACAGCCCTGCCCCACCAGCGCCGATTGCTGATCGCCAAGAACAGAGCAGATCGGTATCGCGCGCCCGAAGAGCGCGGCGTCCGTTTCGCCGTAGGCCGCCGCACTCGGCTTCACCTGCGGCAGTAGCGCGGCCGGCACAGACAGCATTTCGCTCATACGGTGGCTCCAGCCGCCCTCGGCGCCCAGGCCCAGCCGGTAGAGCAATGTGCGCGACGCATTCGTCACGTCGGTCGCGTGGACCTTGCCGCCGGTGAGGCGCCACAGCAGGAAGCAGTCCACGGTGCCGAAGGCCAGTTCACCCGCTTCGGCGCGCGCCCGGGCGCCCGGCACATTGTCCAGCAGCCAGCCGATCTTGGTGCCCGAGAAATAAGGATCCAGCAGCAGGCCGGTTTCCGATTGCGCGGCGGCTTCATGGCCTTTCGCCTTCAGCGCCTCGCAGGCCGTCGCTGTGCGCCGGTCCTGCCAGATGATGGCGGGCGCGATGGGTCTTCCAGTCGTCCGTTCCCAGACGAGTGTGGTTTCGCGCTGGTTGGTGATGCCGATGGCGGCGATTCGGTCTGCGCCGCCCGCCTTGGCAATCACCGTACGGCAGACAGACAGTGTGCGCGCCCAGATCTCCTCGCCATTCTGCTCCACCCAGCCATCGGCGGGGTATTGCAGCTCGACTTCCTCCTGCGCGAGCGCGACTTCGCCGAACTGACGGTCGTACACGATCGCGCGGGTCGAGGTGGTGCCTTCGTCGATGACGAGAATGAAATCGGCGGCCATGGAAATTACCCCTTCATCTGCGCGGGATCATAGAAAAACGTCTCGGCGGCAATACGCTCACCGCGCCAGGTTTGCCAGGCGACTTCTTCCAGTGACCGCCTGCCGCCACCTTTCGGATACAAGGTGAACCGCCAGCGGATGACAACCGTGTCCTCATTGATGACGGGCGGCGCGAGCAGTTCGGTTTCCACCCTCTCCATCCGATCGAGCGTCGCCTGCTCCTGCCGGATCAGCTCGTCCTTTCCCCGGCGCGGCTCGGCCTGGTTCTCCTGCATGGTGGCATCGTCCGTGTACCAGTCACGGATGGCGCCGGCATGATCGCCGCTGAGGACCTGCGCCGTGAAGCGGCGGACGGTTTCGCTGGAGGGCATGAGTGTACCCTGCGTCAAGCCGTGAGGCCTGCAGCTTCGAGCAGCTGCGCGAAGCGCAAGCTCGTACGGTCGCCGAAGGGCGGGCCGATCAGCTGGAAGCCGACAGGCAGCCCGGAACGCGTACGCGCCACCGGCACGGCGGTTGCAGGCAGGCCGGCATAGGTGGCGATGCTCGCCCAGGCGAGCTGGCCGCCATAGGGATGAAGGGCATTGTCGATCGGCAACTGCCGTTTCGTCCAGTCCGGATCGGTCATGTAAGTGAAAGCGGGCGTCGAGAAGATCGGCGAGATGATGATATCGGTCTCGTCGAACACGTTCGCCCACTGGCGCGCGGCCGCGAGCTGTTCGTCCTGCAGGTTCATCCAGTCGTGCGCGTTCATCGGCGATGCCTCGGGCGTACCGCGCGAGATGACGGTCATCAGCATGCGGACATAGGCGGCGTTCATGTGCGCGAGGTCCGGATAGCCTTCGACGGATTCCGTCACGCGAACACCGGCCTTGTCGAGCCCGGCCAAAAATCCCTCCAGCGCCGCCGAAGTATCGGAATCAATCGGTACACCGGGCATGCTGCGGATCACGCGAACGCGGAAATCGGTCAGCCGGCCATGGCGCGCGGGAGGCAGGTCCAGCTTGTAGCCGGGCATCTCCGGCCCGGCAATGATGTCCAGCGTCTCGATCAGGTCGCCGACATTGCGCGCCATCGGCCCGACCACGGCGAGCGGCACATCGAGGCCGTCCGTACCCGGAAATCCATGCCCGCGCAGCGGCACGATGCCATAGCTCGGCTTGTGACCGAACACACCGCACATGTGCGACGGCTTTCGGATCGAGCCGCCGATGTCGGAGCCGATTTCCAGCGGCACCATCCCGGTCGCCAGCGCCGCTGCCGCCCCGCCGGACGAGCCGCCCGGCGAGCGCGTAGGATCGTAGGGGTTCACGGTGCGGCCATAGACCGGGTTTTCGGACTGCCAGTCGCCCAGCGCCACCGGCACATTGGTCTTGCCAACGATTACCGCGCCTTCCGCCTTGAGCCGCTGGACGACCACACCGTCGCGGGGTGCATCGACATTGGCGAACATCTCGAAGCCCCAGGTTGAGGGCAACCCCTCGACATCGTTGGACTCCTTTACCGTCATCGGCACGCCAAGCAGACGGCGCGGGTCGCCGGCCAACTTCGTCTGATCGATCCGCTTTGCGGTCGCCCGCGCGCGCTCGAAATCACGCACGACCACCGCGTTGATCGCCCCGTCCAGCGCCTCGATGCGGGCGATGGCAGCGTCGCAGGCCTCCAGCGCCGAAATATTGCCCGTCCGTACGGCCTCTGCCGTGGCCCGGGCGCCCAGTTTTGCAAGATCGTCCGTCGCTGAAGCGCTCAAGGCTTCCTCCCTTTTGCAGGAAGCCTAACACGGGGGCCGCGAAGCTCAACGCATCCCCCGTTTCGCTACACAAGTTCATTTTCAAAGCGTATATGGTATGTATATGTTTCATATAGTTCTTAAAGCGGAGTGATACCTATGGGCATCGTGAACATCGACCACGAACTGCACGATCAGGTGCGCAGGGCGAGCACTGTCACCTACCGCTCGATCAATGCCCAGGCCGCCTACTGGATCCGCATCGGCATGCTGTGCGAGATGAACCCGTCCCTTTCCTTCAACGAGATCATTCAGCGCGAGATGGCCGCTGCCGGCATCACCCCGCCTCCGCTGGGCGCCCACGCCGCATGACAAAACGACCTGAAGAACTCGGGCTGATGGCAGAGTCCGGCCGGCTGCTGTCGTCCGTGTTCGGACTGATTGACAGGATGGACCTGATCGGGATGTCCACCAAGGACGTGAACGACCTGGCCGAGCGCTTTATCGTGGATGAGCTCAAATCGCGCCCGGCCAGCAAGGGGCAGTATGGCTTTGCCTATGTGCTGAATGCCTCCATTAATGACGTCGTCTGCCACGGCGTGCCCTCGCCCGCGGACATCCTGCGCGACGGCGACATCGTGAACTTCGACATCACGCTCGAGAAGAATGGCTATATCGCCGACTCCAGCAAGACCTACATGCTCGGTAACGTGAACGCGCCCGCCCGCCGGCTGGTGCGCACCACGTATGAGGCCATGTGGAAAGGTATCCGCTCGGTGCGACCCGGCGCGACGTTGGGCGATATCGGCTTTGCGATCGAGCGCCATGCCAAGCAGGCGGGCTATTCGGTGGTACGCGAATTCTGCGGCCACGGGATCGGCCGGGAGATGCACGAGGACCCGCAGGTCCTGCACTTCGGACGGCGCGGCGCGGGCATGGCGCTGCGCCCCGGCATGACCTTTACGATCGAACCAATGCTGAACCAGGGCAGCCGCCAGGTGTTCACCGAAAACGATGGCTGGACGGTGCGTACGCAGGATGGCCGCCTGTCTGCCCAGTTCGAGCACACAGTCGCCGTCACGGACTTTGGCGTATCCGTCCTGACGCTGCGCCAGGACGAGCGCCGCATGCTTCAGCAAAAGACCGCCGCGGGCTGAGCCCCCCGCCGCCGCTTTGCCTTGTTGCAGCGGGTATTGGTGCCCTTGTCGCCGGACCAGCTGAGCGAAGCCGGCGTCTCCGCGGTTCCTGCCTTCGTACCGGCAGCTGCGCTGTCGCAAACTAGTTTCGTGAAGAGCCACCACCGCCGCGTCAGCAGCGCGTGTCGGTGATGGCCGACGCGCGATGCCTGCCGCGATGCGCCAGTGACGGGGCCGCGCCGCCCTCGACAGTGTTGCGCGCGGCGCAGCAATTGGCTGAAAGGATCCTTGTCGGCGCAGCCACAGTTGCACGCAGAGCCCCCATTCCCTCGAAGAAGGCCTGGGCATGCCGTATGCACGCCGGCAACCGCGCATGGGCATGGCGAGCCAGCGCTCAGGGCCTGTCAAGGCGCGAGCGCCGGCCAGCCATGGAAAAGTCCTTGCACGAAGCAAACATTCTTCCGGGAGTATTCTGCAGCCGCGCACCCTGCCGGATTCGAAACGGGTAAATTCTGACCGGCGCGGGGCGGCCTCGCCCCCAATCAACCGACAAGTTCCGGATGGTATGAAGTTTCCCTGCCCCGGCACCGGCAGGAATGGTGCGCCGCGCCGCGCAAACCCCGCAAATCTGTTGAACACGTCATGTCTTATGCACCGAAATCCGGCGCGATGCCGGAAAGGGCGCCTCGCTGCACTGCCACGCCGTCCCTGCGCAATTTCCCCGCGCAATCCGGCGCAAAGTCGCCTATATGCCCGGTCATGAGCTTTCCAGATCGTCAGACTGTCCTTGATTTCCTGAAGGAAAACCCGGCCGCCACGTCCAAGGCCGACATTGCACGCGGCCTCAAAGTAAAGGGCAAGGAGCGCGCGATCCTGCGCGAAGTGCTGGAGGAGCTGGAGCGCGAGGGTAAGCTGGAACGCACCGGCAAGCGCAGCTTCGCCCAGACCGACCGCCCGCCCCCGAGCGGCCTCGTCGAGTTCACCCGCCTCACCCGTGAGGGCGACCTGATCGGCCAGTGCGTCAGCGACCATGGCCTGTTCGGCCCTGAACTCATCTATGGCGGCCCGTCCGGCAAGACCCGCTCCCGCGCGCCGGCCAAGGGCGACCGGGCGGTCTGCAAGATTGCTGAGCGCGACAATGGCGAATGGCGCGCCTATGTGGTCACACTGCTGGAGAAGCGCGTCTCGGACCGCATCGTCGGCCTCTACAACAAGACCCCGCATGGCGGGCGCGTTACGCCGGCGAGCCGCAAGGAGCGCCGCGAATTCCTGATCCAGGAAGCTGACCGCAAGGGCGCCAAAGACGGCGATCTCGTCGTTGCCGAACCGAAACCGCAAGGCCGCCGCCAGTATGGCCCAGCCTTGGGCGTGATCACCGAAGTGATCGGCCATATCACGGATGCGCGCTCGGCCAGCCTCATCGCAATTCATGCTAACGAAATCCCGATGGATTTCCCGGACGAGGTGATTGCCGAGGCGCAATCGAAAGAGCCTGCGAAAGTTCAGCGCACGGACTTGACCCGCGTGCCGCTGATTACCATCGACCCGCATGACGCACGCGACCATGACGACGCCGTGTATGCCGAAGAGCTGCCCGATGGGAGCTGGAAAGTGATCGTCGCCATCGCTGACGTGTCGGCTTACGTCACCGAAGGCTCTGCACTTGACAAGGAAGCCGAGAAGCGCGGCAACTCGACCTATTTCCCGGACCGCGTCGTGCCGATGCTGCCGTTCGAGCTCTCGGCAGAAGCATGTTCGCTGAAGGAAGGCGAACTGCGCCCCTGCCTCGCCGTCGAAATGATCTTCTCCAGGGACGGCCACAAGAAATCCCACCGCTTCCTGCGCGCGACAATGCGCTCGGCAGCGAAGCTTGCCTATGAAGAGGCGCAGGCCGCTATCGATGGCAAACCGGGCGGCAAGGCCGAAGACATTCTGGACTCCGTGCTGCGCCCCCTTTGGGGCGCCTATTCGGCAGTGACGAAGGCACGCGACATCCGCAGCCCTCTCGACCTCGATATGCCGGAGCGTCGCATCCAGTTCAATCCGGAAGGCGAGATCACCGGAATCGTGACGAAGGAGCGCCTGGAGGCGCACCGCCTGATCGAGGAGTTCATGATCCAGGCCAACGTCGCTGCCGCCGAAACGCTGGAAGAAAAGCGCAGCCCCGTTGTCTACCGCGTGCACGATACGCCGTCGGAAGCCAAGATCGCGGCGTTTGCCGAATTCCTGCAGACGCTCGACATGAAATGGAACATCGGAGAACGTCCGCAGACGCACAAATTCAACAAGCTGCTCGCCGAGATCCGCGGCGGTGACTATGAGGGCATGATCCAGCAGATGGTACTGCGCTCGCAGGCGCAGGCAATCTATTCAGAAGAGAACCTTGGCCACTTCGGACTCAATCTCGCGCGCTACGCGCACTTCACCTCGCCCATACGCCGCTACGCGGATCTCGTCGTCCACCGCGCGCTGATCAGCGCCCATGATTTCGGACCGGACGGCCTCTCCGAGCGCTCGGCCGCGCGGCTCGAGGAAATCGCCAGCCACATCTCGATGACCGAGCGCCGCTCGATGACCGCTGAACGCGACGCGACCGATCGCTACCTTGCGATTTTCCTCGCCGACCGCGTCGGCGCCGAATTCGATGGCCGCATCACCGGCGTCACGCCGGCCGGCCTCTTTGTCGCGCTCGCAGGTTCGGGCGCGGACGGGTTCATCCCCATCTCGTCCCTGTCGGAAGACTATTGGGTTCATGATGCAGCGGCGATGGCCGTCTATGCGCGCGGCTCGGGGAAAACCTTCTCGCTCGGCCAGATCGTCCGTGTACGTCTGCGTGAGGTCACGCCCCTGCAAGGTGGGCTGCTGCTGGAAATGATCTCCGAGCCACTGCCCGCCCCTGCCGGCCGGCGCGAAGCCCGCAAGTCGATTAGCCGCGATTCAGGTGGCGGACGCGGCCACCGGGGCGGCGGCAGCGGTCCGCCCCGCCGCGGCAAACCGAAGTTCGACAAGCGGACATTGCCGCCGGGTTCGACGAAGAAGAAGCGCAGATAACCCTCGCCGTTCATTCCCGCAAAGGCGGGAATCTCGCGAGGACCTGCCATTCCCGAGACCCGCCTTAGCAGGCATATGCGAATGGCGGCGTGACCCAACGTCATGGTGCAGTGCGCCTTGCAATCGCCCATTTGGCATTGATGATGCCGCACATGCTGAACACTGTTTTTGACAAGGACGAGGACGGCGTCGCGGTCATCAAGGGCGTACCGAGCCTGCGGCCGCGCGATGCGGCGACACTGATTCTTGTGCGCCGCGACCAGACCCAGCCGCGCGTGCTGATGGGCAAGCGCGCGGGCACCAATGCCTTCATGCCGGACAAGTATGTATTTCCGGGCGGCCGCGTGGACCCAAAGGATTCCAAGGCCATCGCCTGGCAGGAACTGCGCCCTGAAGTCGAGGCGAAACTGCGCATCCAGTCGCGCCGCATCCCCCGCGCTTTCGCGCTGACTGCGATCCGCGAAACCTTCGAGGAAACCGGACTGATCGTCGGCCGCTCTGCCGAGATGCCGGACATAGCGCCGGCCGGCTGGGAAGATTTCCACAAGCTGGACGTTGTGGCGGACCTCTCGTCCCTCGTCTTCATCGGCCGCGCGGTCACGCCGCCATCCCGGCCCCGCCGCTTCGATGCCCGTTTCTTCATGGCCGAAGCCGAACAGGCCCTGATCGACGAGCGTCCCCCGGTGGACGGCGCCGAACTGTCGGACCTGCAATGGGTGACCCTGTCGGACGCCCTGAAGCTGGACCTGCCTTCGGTGACCCGCTTCATGCTGGGCGAGATCGGCGAGCGCCTCGCCAAGCCCGGCCACGAGCCCGGCCCGCCATTCCTGCGCTGGAGCCGGTCCGGCCACGCAACCGACAGGCTTTGAGCGCTTGACTTAAGACAGCCAGATCGTCAATAAGCCCGGTTTCCGGTTTCAACCCCATTCGAGAAGGGCCACCCCATGGCCAAACCCGCCACGATCAAGATTCGCCTCAATTCGACGGCTGACACGGGCTTTTTCTACGTGACGAAGAAGAATCCGCGCACGATGACCGAGAAAATGGTGAAGCGTAAGTACGATCCGGTTGCCAAGAAGCACGTCGACTTCAAAGAAGGCAAGATCAAGTAAGATCCTGTTCTTTAGGGAATTTTTGAAAGCCCGCGCTTTAACGGCGCGGGTTTTCGCGTATCAGGAGGCCTTTTCGGCGGCCACGTCCCGCTCGTTCAGGTAACGGATCCGGCGCAGACCGGGAAAGATGAAGATTGCGGCGGCGGCGACGCCGATGGCGGCGACCCCGCCTGCCACCACGGTAAACACCGGTCCGGTCACAGCCGCCATGAAGCCTGCGCGTGTCTCGCCCAGCTCGTTTGAGGCGCCGACAAAGATAGAGTTCACGGCGTTGACCCGGCCCCTTACCTCATCGGGTGTCCAGAGCTGCAGGATGATCTCGCGCACATAGACCGAGATCATGTCGAACCCGCCGACGCACATCAGCGCCAGGATCGACACCCAGGCCAGCGTCGAGCCCCCAAACACGGCCGTCGCAAGGCCGAACATCGCCACCGCTGCCAGCAGGATCCAGCCGGCATGATCCTTGATCGGAAACGCCGTGATCAGCGCGATTGCGATGATCGCGCCGATTCCGGGCGAGGCGCGCAGGAGGCCGAGGCCCAACTCGCCGACATGCAGGATGTCGCGCGCATAGATAGGCATCAGGGCTACCGCCCCGCCAAGCAGCACGGCGAACAGGTCCAGCGAGATCGCCCCCAGGACCACTTTGTCCTTCCAGACATAGCGGAAGCCGCCAAGGATGCTCGCCAGGGTCGGCGGCTCACGGCTGACGATCTGGTTGGGCTTCGGGATCGAGAAGATCAGTGCGGCGGCCGCAATGAACAGGCAGGTGGCGGTGCCATAAGACGCCTCCGGCGCGAGGCCGTAGAGCAGCGAGCCGACCACTGGGCCGGCGATGGTGGCCATCTGCCAGGACGAGGTGATCCAGCCGACCGCGTTCGGGAAATCCTCGCGTGGCACCAGGTTCACCGCGAGGCTCGTCGCGGCAGGGCCATAGAAGGCGCGGGCGGCGCCGAACAGCGTGAGGATGGCGAGCACGAGGACGGGTTCGAACCGGCCGTTCAGCACCAGAAGGAGGATACTGGCGGCGCAACTCATCATCACCAGCGCCCCGCAGCCCATCACAAGGCGCCGGCCCAGCCGGTCGGCGGCATTGCCGGTGACGACGACCAGCAGCAGCGCCGGCAGGAATTGCACGAGCCCGATCCAGCCGAGCAGCGCCGCGCTGCGCGTCTCGTCATACATCTGCCAGGCCACGGAGACCGACACGATCTGCGCCGAGAAGGACGTCAGGAAGCGGGAGAGGAAATAGCGGGTATAGGAGGAATGCCGGAAAGCCGCGAAACGGTTAGACATGGTTCGCGCTGCCCGACGATCTGGTCATGTCCGGCTGTCGCGCGGGCGCGCGTGCCTGTCAATCAGGCAGCGAGGGTCTGCACGCGGTTGCGACCGGCGGCCTTGGCTTGGTAAAGCGCCGAATCGGCCCGGGCGAGCAATTCCGCCATCGTGTCTTCCGCCCCCTGAAGGCTGGAGACTCCGGCGCTGACGGTGACCGAAATTCGCTGCGTGTCGCTGAGGACGCTGAAGGCATCGGCGGCAATTGCCTTTCGCACGCGTTCGGCCGCCGCATAGGCGAGTTCGCCCGATGTCTCGGGAAGGATCACGAGAAACTCTTCCCCACCCGGACGACAGGCCACGTCCATCGGGCGGATATTGTGGCGCAGGCGGTCAGCCAGTTCCTGCAGCACCTCGTCGCCTGCCTGGTGGCCATGCGTGTCATTGATCGGTTTGAAATGGTCGATGTCGAGCATCATCACCGACAGCGGCTTTGCGCCCATCACGGCACGGTGCATGTATTGCTGCAGCTGGCTGGTCATGTAGCGGCGATTGTACAGCCCGGTGAGCTGGTCAATCACTGACAGCTCAAGGCCGCGGTCCACCCGCTCGCGCAGAATCTCGACATACCGTGTACGGCGCGTCTGCGTGCGGACGCGGGCAAGCAGTTCCTGCGTGTCAACGGGCGCCATGATCATATCGCTCGCGCCGATCTCGAGGCCTTTTACCGCCTTGGCGCGCTCCAGCGGATCGCAGATCAGCAGGATCGAGACGGCGCGGGTGACATCGTTCGTCTTGAAATGGGCGCAGAGTTTCAGCGGATCGAAGCTCTTCGACAACAGCGACAGGAGCAGCACATCCGTGCGCTCCTGCGCCAGGTCGCCCATGTTGCCGGACTCCAGCAGCGTCATCACCTTGTGGCCGTTGTCCCGCAACAGCGTAGCAATGCGGGCGGAGGTGCGCGGATTGTCGTCGATCAGGAAGACACGAGCCGGGCCTTCCGGCTCCTCGCCACCGCCGTTCTCCATCGCGCCGGTCTTGAGGCCGCTGGCCTCGCGCTTGCGCAATTCCGAAGTAACGGCGTTATAGCGCATCAGCGTGTTGACGCGCGAATTCAGGAGAAAATCATCCACAGGCTTGGTGAGGAAATCTTCCGCACCTGCATCAAGTCCGCGCACCCGGTCTTCCGCGTCGCTGAGCGCGGTGACCATCACGACCGGAATATGCGCCGTGACCGGATCGGCCTTGAGCCGTCGGCAGACTTCGTAGCCGTCCATGCCGGGCATCATCACGTCGAGCAGGATGATTTCAGGGTCTTGCGATCTTGCAATTTCGAGCGCCTGCGGACCGCTGCTGGCGAGGATCACCGAATGGTATTGCGCCTCCAGCTTGGCTTGCAGGAGGCGCCGGTTGGCTTCGATATCGTCAACAACCAGGATCCTTGCACTCATGCCGGTTCCTTTGGCATCAGCGATTCGACTGCTCGGATGAAGGAGGCAATCTGGATCGGCTTGGAAAGGTAACCTTCGCATCCGGCTTCGCGCACGCGCTGTTCGTCAGTGCGCATCGCAAAGGCGGTGACGGCGAGCACCGGAATGTGGGCAACCTTCTTATCGTCCTTCAGCCAGCGGGTGATGTCGAGGCCGGAGACTTCCGGCAGCTGGATGTCCATGATGATCAGGTCGGGTAGTTCCTTGCGGGCGATTTCCACCGCCTTCGCCCCGTCCCGGCACTGGAAGGTCTTGAAGCCGTAGGCGCCTAACAAGTCACAGAACAGGCGCATGTTGAGGTCGTTATCCTCAACAACCAGCACTGTTCGGGGGGTGTCCTTGGCCATACTGCTCGATTTTGCTGACGATTCGCACGAATGCTGCTCAACGTTATTCAGTTATACTGTCAAAAGTTAACACGCTTTTATGCCGGTCCGGCGGCGGGTTTGCGGCGACAGACAAAAGCGGCGGGAAAACAGCGCCATGACCAGCCTCTGCCGCGATTGTCTCTTTGTAAAGACAGGAGATTTTGACCGCTGCCCAAGCTGCGGCAGCCTGCGCGTCGTGAGCCATAACGCTTTGGCAACCCTGGGAATAGCGCATGTCGATTGTGACGCTTTCTACGCCTCGGTCGAGAAGCGGGACAATCCGGCCCTGCGGGAGAAACCGCTGATCGTGGGCGGGGGCACGCGCGGGGTGGTGACGACCTGTTGCTACATGGCCCGGCTTTACGGCGTGCGCTCGGCCATGCCGATGTTCAAGGCTCTGAAGCTGTGTCCCGAGGCGGTGGTGGTGGCGCCGGATTTCCGCAAGTACAGCGAGGCCGGCCGGGCCATCCGTGGGCTGATGGACGAGCTGACGCCGCTGGTGCAGCCGGTGTCGATCGACGAGGCGTATCTGGACCTTTCCGGCACCGAACGATTGCACGGCGCGCCCCCGGCGGCGAGCCTTGCCCGGCTGGCGCTGGAGGTGGAGAAGAAGGTGGGCGTGACGGTCTCCATCGGCCTCTCGGCCAACAAGTTCCTCGCCAAGACCGCCAGCGAACTCGACAAGCCGCGCGGCTTTGCCGTGCTTGCCCCGGATGAGGCCGAGGCTTTCCTCGCCGACAAGCCCGCCGCCTTCCTGCACGGGGTAGGCCCGAAATTTGCCGAGTCGCTGGCAAAGGATGGCTTCCACACGATCGCCGATATTCAGCATGCGGACCTTAAGGACCTGATCCGCCGTTATGGCGAGACGGGCGAGTGGCTGAAGAAATGCGCGCACGGGCGGGACAACCGCAAGGTGAGCCCGCACGATGACCGAAAGTCCGTCTCCAGCGAGACAACCTTCTTCGAGGATACGGCAGACCTGGCCCTGCTGGAGGACCATCTCTGGCGCCTCAGCGTGAAGACGGCCGACCGCGCCAAGGCCGAAGGGGTGGTCGGCGTCGTGGTGACGCTGAAACTGAAGACCGCAGACTTCAAGCCGATCACGCGGCGCATCTCGCTGCATGCGCCGACGCAGCTTGCCCAGGAATTGTTCCGCACGGCGCGCCCCCTGCTGGCGAAGGAAGCTGGCGGGCGCGTGAAGTTCCGGCTGATCGGCGTTGGCCTCTCCGGCCTTTCGCCCTTCCGTTCGGACGGGACCGACTTGATTGACCCAAAGGTGGCCAAGCGCGCCGCCGCAGAGCGGGCGTCCGACAGGGCGCGGGCGAAGTTCGGCTCCGGCGCAGTGATCACCGGGCGAAGCGCGCGGATGGCGAAGGACCGGGAGAAGGATTGAGCGGGGCTGACTTGATCGCCGTCAACGGCTAGGACGGGACATAACCATTTCAGGGAGCTAACCCATGCCTACGCCCGAAGAAAAGCTTGACGCCCTTGGCATCGTGCTGCCCGCGCCGATGAAGCCGGTGGCCACCTATGTGCCGTTCGTGATCACCGGCAACCTGCTCTACGTGTCCGGCCAGGTAAGCGCGACCGCCGAAGGTCGCATCCTCGGCCGGCTGGGTGAGAACATGGAACTCTCTGCCGGTCAGCATGCCGCGCGCATCTGCGGCATCAACCTGATCGCGCAATGCAAGGCGGCGATGGGTGATCTGTCGCGCATCAAGCGCGTGGTGAAGCTGGGCGGGTTCGTGAATGCCGCGCCGAGCTTCGTGGACATTCCGCAGGTGGTGAACGGCTGTTCGGATCTGATGGTTGAAGTGTTCGGCGAGGCGGGCAAGCATGCGCGCTCGGCAGTCGCCTGCCCGACGCTGCCACTGGGTGTGGCAGTGGAGGTCGACGGCGTGTTCGAGATCGGTTGAGCGATGGCACGCCGGTTTGATCTTGCCGCCCATTCCTATGCCCACCGGGGCCTGTGGCTGAAGGAAGGACCGCCGGAAAACTCGCTGGCGGCGTTTCGCGCGGCGGCGAAAGCGGGCCTCGGCGTGGAGTTCGACCTGCGCCCGGCCGCAGGCGGCACAGCGATGATCTTCCATGATCCGGTGCTGGAGCGGATGACCGATACGACAGGCCTGTTCGAGGAACGTGAGGCCCGCGCGCTGAGAGCCATCGGCCTGAAGGGGCATGACGAGCGGATCCCCGCCTTCGAGGACCTCCTGGACCTCTGGCCGCACGACCTGCCGCTGCTGTGCGAAATGAAGATCGACGGGACGACGGACCCGGCGGCGTTTGCGCAGACGATTGCCCGCCGGCTGGCCGACTGGCCGGGCCTGGCTGCCGCGATGAGCTTTTCCGAAGCCTGCGTACGCGCGCTGCCGGAGAGCCTGATGCGCGGGCAGCTGGTTGTGCCGATGAGCTATACCGATGCGGAAACCTTTGACGCCATCGTGCAGCGCGCGATTGCGGACGGGATCGACTACCTCGCCGTGCACCATTCAGACCTGGCGCGGACGGCGCCGCTGGCTGCCGCTGCGGGAAGGCCGTTGGTGACATGGACCGTACGCAGCGAGGCAGAGCTGGCCCTAGCGCGCGCTTACAATCCGGCAATCATCTTTGAGCATATCGACCCGGCGCGCGCAGCGCCCTAAATTGCACGGCATGGACTCAGCCCTGCCTCGTATCACGATTATAAAATCGCTCGACGCCGTGGACCCGGCCGCCTGGAACGCGGTCGCAAACCCGCCTGGGCTTGCGTATGATCCGTTTGTCAGCTGGCAGTTCCTGGAGGCCATGGAATCCTCCGGCGCCGCGACCCCGCGCACGGGCTGGCGGGGCGCGCATGTGCTGGCCCATGACGCGGGCGGGCGCCTGCGCGGGGCGATGCCGATGTGGTTCAAGAGCCATTCGCGCGGCGAGTTCGTGTTCGACCAGAGCTGGGCCGAGGCGTGGGAGCGCGCGGGCGGGGCGTATTATCCGAAGCTGCTCACGGCAGTGCCGTTCACCCCGGTGACCGGGCGGCGGCGGCTGGTGGCGCCGGGGACGGACGAGGCGCTGTACAAGTCCGCGCTGCTGCAGGGCGCGTTGCAACTGGTGGCGGAGACGAATGTCTCCTCCTTCCACATGAACTTCATTGAAGAAAGCGAAGCGCCGGCGCTGGAACATGCGGGCCTGCTGATCCGGACGGACCAGCAATTCCACTGGCAGAATGCCGGGTACGGATCGTTTGACGGTTTCCTTGGCTCCCTCTCCTCCGAGAAGCGCAAGAACCTGCGTAAGGAGCGAGCGAAGGCGCAGGAGGGCCTGATCTTCCGGCATATCAGTGGCAGCGAGATCACCGAGGGGCATCTCGACATCTTCTTCGAGTTCTACATGGACACCGGAAGCCGCAAGTGGGGATCACCCTACCTAACGCGCCAGAGCTTTTCTCTGCTTCGGGAGCGGATGGCCGATGACCTACTCTTCATTTTTGCGTATGAGGGAAACGAGCCGATTGCGGGGGCGATGAACCTCATCGGATCGGACACGCTCTATGGCCGTTACTGGGGTACACTTGACCAGCGTCCGATGCTGCATTTCGAGACATGCTACTATCAGGCCATCGATTTTGCGATTGCGCGTGGCCTGAAGACGGTGGAGGCCGGCGCACAGGGAGGGCACAAGCTGGCGCGTGGTTACGCGCCCGTGCTGACGCATTCGGCGCACTGGATCACGCATGCCGGCTTTCGCGCGGCCGTGGCCGATTATCTTGAGCGCGAACGGCAGGCCGTGGACGCGGATTTCGAGTATCTCAAAGACAGAACCCCATTCAGGAAAGACACATGACCCTGCACGCCCCTTACGACACCAATAACATCTTTGCTAAAATCCTGCGCGGCGAGATGCCGAGCGTGAAAGTTTTCGAGGACGATGTAGCGCTGGCCTTTATGGACGTGTTCCCGATGGGCGAAGGCCATACCTTGGTGATTCCTAAGCGGGGCGGGGCTCGGCATTTCATCGATCTGCCGGAAGCGGAAGTCGGCAATTACATGATCCGTGTGCAGAAGGTTGCCCGCGCGGTCGAGAAGGGCCTGCAGCCTGACGGCGTGCGCATCTTCCAGTTCAACGGCGCGCCCGCCGGGCAGAGCGTGTTCCACCTGCACTTCCATGTGCTACCTGTGTGGGAGGGACGCACCGTTGGCCCGCATGCGAGCGGCGGCATGAAGAGTGCTGCGGAGTTGGAGCCTGTGGCGGCGAAGATTCGCGCGGGGCTCTGAGCCCTTCTCCCCTCTCCCATTTCCGGGATAGGGGTTGAAAGGTCAGATACCTAGCTTCGCTTTCAGGATATCGTTGACCGCCTGCGGATTGGCCTTGCCGCCGGAGGCTTTCATCACCTGGCCGACGAACCAGCCGAGCGTCTGCGGCTTGTCTTTCACCTTGGCGACCTGTTCGGGGTTCGCCGCGATGATCTCGTCGACAACCTTCTCGATGGCGCCCGTATCGGTGACCTGTTTCAGGCCATGCTTCTCAACGATGGCCGCGGCCTCGCCCTCACCTGCGATCATCCGGGCAAAGACATCCTTGGCGATCTTGCCGCTGATCGTGTTGTCGGAGATCAGGCCGATCAGGCCGCCGAGCGCGCTGGCGGAGACCGGGCTTTGGGACAGCTCCAGGCCTTCCTTGTTCAGGTATCCGAAGAGTTCCTGTGTGACCCAGTTGGCGGCGAGCTTGGCATCACGGCCCTTGGCGACTTCCTCGAAGAACAATGCCTTGTCGGCGTCGGACGTCAGGACGCCAGCGTCGTAACGCGAGAGGCCGTAATCCATCTCGAAGCGGGCGCGTTTCTGGTCCGGCAGCTCGGGCAGCGACTTGCGGATCTCTTCGATCCAGGCCTTCTCGAGTTCGAGCGGCAGAAGGTCAGGGTCCGGGAAGTAGCGGTAATCGTGCGCGTCTTCCTTCGAGCGCATGGAGCGCGTTTCGCCCTTCACCGGATCGAACAGACGGGTTTCCTGGTCGACTTTGCCGCCGCCTTCGATGATCTCGATCTGACGGCGGGCTTCGTACTCGATCGCCTGCTGGATGAAGCGGTAGGAGTTCATGTTCTTCAGCTCGCAGCGCGTGCCGAGGTGTTTGAAGTCTCCGGTCTCGCGGAATTTCTCGTACTGGCCTGGCTTGCAGACGGACACGTTGACGTCGGCGCGCAGGTTGCCTTTTTCCATGTCGCCGTCGCAAGTGCCGAGCGCGATGACGATGGCGCGCAGCTTCTTTACATAGGCGGCAGCTTCGGCCGGCGAGCGCACGTCCGGCTTGGAGACGATTTCCATCAGGGCAACGCCGGAGCGGTTGAGGTCAACGTAGGTCGCGTGCGGGTCCATGTCATGGATCGACTTGCCGGCGTCCTGCTCGAGGTGCAGGCGCTCGATGCGGCAGGCGAAGGTGTAGCCCTCCTTGCCGGGCACTTCGACGTCCACGTCGATCTCGCCCTCGCCGACGATGGGATGCGCGAACTGTGAGATCTGGTAGCCCTGCGGCAGGTCCGGATAGAAATAGTTCTTCCGGTCGAAGCGGCTGTATTCGTTGATCTGCGCTTTCAGGCCGAGGCCGGTGCGGATGGCCTGTTCGACGCAGAACTTGTTGATGACCGGCAGCATGCCGGGCATGGCAGCGTCAACCAGCGAGACGTTGCAGTTCGGGTCCGAACCGAAAGCCGTGGAGGCGCCGGAGAACAGTTTCGCATTGGAGGCGACCTGAGCGTGGATTTCCAGTCCCATGACGACTTCCCAATCGCCGGTGTCGCCTTTGATGCGGAAGGTGGGTCGGTCGGTCATCGGGGTCTCGGGTGCTTTCGGGTGATCTGTTGCGCTTCTAGGAGAAGCTGGGCCGTTCAGTCCAGCTTGCCTTCTTCGCGGGCTTTGCGGACCCGCTCGCGGCGGGCGGCCATACGGTCCTTGACGTTTGTGGGCGACGTGGCGATCGGGACGGGTACGGGTTCGGGCGCCGGGGCGGGCTCAGGGCCAGCCTCCTCGGGGGCGAGCTTACCTTCGGCGACCAGCTTGCGCCGGCGGGCGGCGAGCTGGGCCTCACGCGCGGCGAGCGCCTTGCTGCGCGGGGCGAACAGGCCGGCAAGCTTGCCCTGCCCTGCCCCGCCGGGCGCCTCGCGATCAGACAGCTTCAGCGAGCGGGCTTTCAGCACGCCGTTGATGCGCCAGGCAACATACAGCGCGACGAACAGGCAGATGCCCAGCATGATCCGCATTTCGGGATCAGCCAGGCTGTAGCCATAGCGGGAGAGGATCCCGCTCATCATGATCACGCCCAGGATGAGGACGATCGAGAAGATTGCGAAAAAACGAGCCATGCGGCCAGATTACCACCAGCGTTCCGGCTTGGCCACAAAGCCGGCTGCATCTTCTAGCGCGCCGCCGACCCGGAAGCAGGCAGCCTCGCCGAGTGCCTTGCCGATGACCTGCAGGCCGAGCGGCAATCCGTTGGCGGACAGGCCCGCCGGCACGGCGATGCCCGGCAGGCCGGCGAGGTTTGCGGTCACCGTGAAGACGTCGTTGAGGTACATTTCCACCGGGTCACCCGACTTTTCACCGAAGGCAAAAGCGGGCGACGGACAGGCGGGTGTCAGGATGGCGTCGCACTTCTCGAAGGCTTCTACGAAATCCTGAAAGATCTTAGTACGGACTTTCTGGGCGCGCAGGTAGTAGGCGTCGTAGTAGCCGGAGGAAAGCACGTAGGTGCCGATCATCAGGCGGCGCTGGACTTCCTTGCCGAAACCGGAGGCGCGGGTGCCTTCATAGGTGCCTGTCAGATTATTTCCCTCGACGCGCGCGCCGTAGCGCATCCCGTCATAGCGGGCGAGGTTGGACGAGGCTTCGGCCGGAGCGACGATGTAATAGGCGGGCAGCGCATACTTTGTATGCGGCAGCGAGATATCGACGATTTCGGCGCCGGCTTCCTTCAGCCACTTGATGCCCTGTTGCCAGAGCGCGTCGATTTCTTCGGAGAGGCCTTCGATCCGGTATTCCTTCGGGATGCCGATCTTCATGCCCTTCACACCCTTGCGGACATCTTTTCGCCAGTCCGGCGTCTTGATGTCCAGCGAGGTGGAATCCTTCGGGTCATGGCTGCACATGACTTCGAGGAGGATGGCGCTGTCTTCGACCGTCTTGGCGATCGGGCCGGCCTGGTCGAGCGACGAGGCGAAGGCGACCATGCCGTAGCGGCTGGCGCGGCCATAAGTCGGCTTGATGCCGACGGTGCCCGTGAACGCCGCGGGCTGGCGGATCGAGCCGCCGGTGTCGGAGGCGGTGGCGGCGAGGCAGAGATTGGCGGCGACCGAGGCGGCCGAGCCGCCCGAGGAGCCGCCGGGGGTGAGCCCCTGATTGTCGCCCTTGCGGCGCCAGGGGTTGATCACGTTGCCGAAACGCGAAGTCTCGTTGGACGAGCCCATGGCGAACTCGTCCATGTTGAGCTTGCCCAGCATGACGGCGCCCTCGTCCCACAGGTTTTGCGTGACGGTGGATTCGTAGGTGGGCGTGAACTCGCCGAGGATGCCTGAGCAGGCGGTCGTGCGCACACCTTTGGTACAATAGAGGTCCTTGATGCCGAGGGGAGCGCCGTCGAGCTTGCCGGCCTTACCCTTGGCGCGGCGGGCATCCGACGCCCTGGCCATGTCCAGCGCCTTTTCGGGCGTCTCGACGATGAAGGCGTTCAGAACGCGCGCGCCCTCGATGGCGCTGACGAATGCCTGCGTCAGCTCGACTGAGGAAAACTGTTTCGATTTCAGCCCATCCAGCGCTTTGGCGAGGGTCAGGGCGGTGAGATCGGTCATGGGGCGTCCCTTTACATGAACTCCGCCTGCTAGGGCCCTCGGGGCAAAAGTTCAAGTCTCCGTGAGCCCATTGCGGCAGCGCCGCCGGGGGCGCAAACTGACCGGGCAGACAGAAGCCGCCCTGGAGGATTCCGCCATGAAACACGTCGCCCTGGCTCTTGCGGCTACAGTCGCCCTTGTCTCCTGCGCCAGCGGGCCGGCAGAGCCGCGCAAACAGAGCCTGGCGGACTATGCTGATGACCCGCGCCTTGGCGAGGAGGCAAAGCGCATTTGCTTTTCCTCTAACATCGACGGGTTCAGCCTGAACGAACGCCGGACCGTGGTGCTGCACGAGGGACGCGACCGGTTCATGGTGGAAGTCACGGCCGGATGCCCGGACCTCGAGTTTGCCGAAGCGATTGCAGTGGACAGCGCGACGGGCTGCCTGACGCCGGGCGATGCGATCATCGTGGCGCGCACGCTGGGCGACTCGTTCGGAAACAACCGGTGCCTGATCACCGAGATGCGCGAATGGGACGAGAAGGCGAAGAAGGCCGAGACTGAGGCGGCCCCAGCTGCGGAATAAAATCCAGCCTGACCCGGCTGGCGCGCGCTTCGGCGCATGCTACAGACGGCGCCATGCTGGCACGAAACGAAGGGGGCCGCGCCGAGGTTCGCACCTCGCCCCTGCATGGACGCGGTTTGTTTGCTTCGGGTAGGATAGCGGCCGGCAGCATTGTCGGCGTTTTCCCGCTTTTGATCCTCAGCCATGAGGATACAGCGCACCTGAAGGCAACACGGCTCTATCACTATGTTTTCTATGTCGATGAGCGGTCGGACGGCGCCGTGCGCTGCGCGGTGGCGTTCGGGGAAATCTCGATGTGCAATCACAGCCCGGACGCGAATGCCGGGTTTGAGGTTGACGCGGACGCACAAACCGTCACCCTGACCGCGCTGACCGATATCGCATCGGACGCCGAAATTCTGATTGACTATCAGGACTTTGCCGAAGAAGCGCTTTAGCGCAGCAACCCTGTTCCGGGAGGACAACACAATGACCAACACGGTTCCCAAGACCGCGCTCCAGCTCCGCAGCCATCTGAAGGCTTCGGGCGAACTCGAGATTTCCCTGGCGGACGTCGCCGTGCCGGAGCCGGGCCCCGATGACGTGGTGATCCGCGTCGAGGCAACGCCGATCAACCCGTCAGACCTCGGCCTGCTGGTCGGCGGGGCGGACATGAGCACGGCGGTGCAGTCCGGCACGAAGGACCGCCCGGTGATCACCGCGAAAGTGCCTGCTCCGGCGATGCGGGCGATGGCGGCGCGGATGGACCAGTCCATGCCGGTCGGCAACGAGGGCGCGGGCGTGGTGGTGAAGGCAGGCTCGTCGCCGGCCGCGCAGGCGCTGCTCGGCAAGATGGTGGCCGGCCTCGGCGGCGAAATGTACTCGCAGTACCGGATGCTGAACGTGGCGCAGGTGCTGCCCCTGCCGGATGGCACTTCGGCCAAGGATGGCGCGTCCTGCTTCGTAAACCCTCTGACGGCGCTGTCCTTCGTCGAGACGATGCGGATGCAGAAGCGCACCGGTATCGTGCATACGGCGGCGGCCTCCAACCTCGGCCAAATGCTGGTGAAGATCTGCCAGAAGGACAATGTTCCGCTGGTCAACGTGGTACGCAAGAAGGAGCAGGCGGACCTGCTCAAGGGCCTCGGTGCGAAATACATCGTCGATTCTTCCTCGCCGACCTTCATGGAAGAGCTGATCACGGCACTGGCCGAAACGAAGACGACGCTGGGCTTTGATGCGATCGGCGGCGGGCCGCTGGCCGGTCAGTTGCTGGTGGCGATGGAAGCGGCGGCGAGCCGTAACATGAAGGAATTCAGCCGCTATGGCTCGGGCCAGGAGACGCAGGTCTATATCTATGGCCGGCTCGACATGTCGCAGACCCAGGTGCCGCCGGGCGTGGGCTTTGCTTGGAACCTGGGCGGCTACCTGCTGACGCCGTTCCTTCAGAAGGTTGGCCCGGAAGTGCGCGCGAAGATGCGCCAGCGCGTTGTCGACGAACTGACGACGACGTTTGCCAGTCACTACACGGCGGAAATCTCGCTCGCCGAGGCGCTCGATCTGAAAACGCTCCAAGCCTACAACGCGAAGGCGACTGGGACGAAGTACCTGATCAATCCGGCGAAATAGCGCTGCTGCGAAAAGGGAGCGGGTTCCCGTCCGGATAGCTCATGCTGAGCGGTGTCGAGGCATGGGCCTGGACCGGCGGGTTGGTGAGCCCGCTCTCTGCGCCGACTTCGCTTGCGATAAGCTTCTTGTGCTCTGCTCATCCCGGCTTTCGCCGGGGTGAGATGACACCAAAGCCTACCGCTTCAGATGTTCCATGCCCTTGAGGTCACCGGGGCGGGCGACGGGGGCGCCGAGTTTCGGTTTCACCTTTTCGGCTTTCGGTTTGCGGATTTCCTTGTTGGACTTCTTCTGACCCTTGGCCATGGCGTGTGCTTTCAGCAACCGAGGCCGGAATGGACCTCTGCCTCTGACGTAAGGCGCTTCGGGGCGGATTGTAAGGCGCGCTATTCCACAGCCTTGGGCACAACGAAAAAGCCGTGCTCGGTGCGAGGGGCGTTGGCGAGGACCTGGTCCTGGATGTTGCCGTCGGTGACCACATCGTCGCGCATGGGGAGTTTCGTCTCGACGACCGAAGTCATCGGCTCGACGCCTTCGACATCAACTTCGTTCAGCTGGTCGATCCAGCCCATGATGCCGTTCAGCTCGCCGGCAAGTTCGTCAAGTCGCTCTTCCGGCACCGCAATACGAGACAGGCGGGCAACTTTGCGGACGTCGTCGCGGGTAACGGTCATGGGAAGGCTCCAGTCGGACTGCCCGATTACGCGATAGGCAAAGCGGCTTCAAGGCGGTATGTGCCCTGCGATGCCCGTTGTTGACCTGTTCGACCTGCCCGCGAAGGGCGTCCTGATCGGCCTCGACCCGGGGACCAAGACGCTGGGCGTGGCGGCGACCGACCTCAGCCGCATTCTGTGCAGCCCGGTGGAGACGATCCCGAAGGTGAAGCTGGCCCCTGCCCTGGCGCGGTTTTTCGAGATCTGGGACGAGCGGGGGGGCGTCGGCCTCGTGGCGGGCCTGCCGCTGAACACGGACGGCACGCAGGGCCCGCGCGTGCAGTCGGTGCGCACGCTGGTGTCGAACCTGCTGAAGGTGCGCGACATTCCGGTGGCCTTCCAGGACGAGCGCTATTCCACCGTGGCGGCAGACGAGATCGTCCGGGAGCTGTCCTTCACCGAGCAGCGGCGCGCCGACCGGATCGATGCAATGGCGGCGGCGATGATCCTGCATGCGGCGCTGGAGCGGCTGGAGAAAGGCGCATGAGCGCTTTCCTCACCGCGCTGGTGCCGGTCATCCTGATCGTCACGCTGGGGCAGCTGCTGGCTCGGCGAGGCCTCGTGCCGGGTGAGGCTTTCCGGGCGCTGGACCGGCTTTCCTTCCTTGTGCTGCTGCCGGCGTTGATCATCCGTGCACTGGCAAATGCGGATTTTGACGGCGCGCCCTGGGTGATGATCGCCGCGCTGATGGCGGCGCAGATCGTGATGGGCGGGTTCGGCCTGACGGCGCGCCTCTGGCCCGGGATGAGCGCGCCGGGGGTGGGCACGATCATCCAATCCAATGTGCGCTGGAATACGATTATCGGCCTGTCGCTGGGCGGGCTGCTGTTCGGCGACGAAGGCCTTGCGCTCGTCAGCCTTGCGGCGGCGGCAATGATCCCGGTGGCGAACGTCATTTCCGTGTACGCCCTGGTGAGCCATGCCGAGCGCCCGCCAGGCGAGAAGCCCCGGCCGCTGCTGGCTCTGACGCGAAATCCGCTGATCTATGCCTGCTTGATCGGAATTGCGCTGGCGAGTTTCCATGTGCGCCTGCCCCCGATTGCGGACGAGACATTAAAGATGCTGGCGAATGCCGCGATTGCCCTGGGTTTGCTGAGCGCGGGCGCGGGCGTCGACCTTGGCGCGCTGAAGCGGGCAGGCCTGCGCACCTTCACCTGGTCCTTTGTGCGGCTGATCGGCCTGCCGGCGGCGACGTTGGTGATCGGACTCGCGATTGGTCTGAGCGGACTGCCGCTGGCCATTGCGCTGATCTGCGCGGCGACGCCAACCGCGCCAAACTCCTATGTGCTCGCGCGGGAGCTGGGCGGGGATACGACGCTGGCGGCCAACTTCATTGCGGCTCAGACGCTGCTGGCCGCCCTCACGCTGCCGCTGACCTGGGGCGTGATCCTCTGGCTCGGAGCGGTGTAGCCGCTGTCACCCCGGCTTTCGCCAGGATGACGCGCCGAAGGCTCAGGCGGTAACAGTCTGCTTACGGACGAAACCCAGGCCCTTGGCGACTGCGGCGCGGGAGTCTTCGTATTCACGCACAAGCTGGTCGACGAAAACCTGCGTCGGCACGCGGGCCTTGATGGCGCCGATGCCCTGCCCGCAGCCCCAGATGTCTTTCCAGGCCTTTGCTTCTGTGTTGCCGCCAGAGCCGAAGTTCATCTTCGAGGGATCGCTTTCCGGCAGGTTTTTCGGGTCAAGCCCGGCGGCGATGATCGACGGCGTGAGATAGTTGCCGTGCACGCCGGTGAAGAGGTTCGAGTAGGTGATGTCTTCGGCGCCGTATTTCACGATGGCGTCCTTGTAGCCTTCCATCGCGTTGGCTTCGTCGCAGGAGATAAAGGCAGAGCCAATATAGCCCATGTCGGCGCCCATCGCGAGCGCGGCAGCGACGGCGCCGCCGGTGGCGATTGAACCGGAGAGGGCGAGCGGGCCGTCAAAGAATTCGCGGATTTCCTGGATCAGCGCAAAAGGCGAGAGCACGCCGGCATGGCCGCCGGCACCGGTGCACACAGCGATAAGGCCATCGGCGCCCTTCTCGAGGGCCTTCTTGGCGAACCAGGTGTCGATCACGTCGTGCAGAACGATGCCGCCATAGGAGTGGATCGCGTCATTCACGTCCTTGCGGGCGCCGAGCGAGGTGATGATCACAGGCACTTTGAACTTCACGCAGGCTTCAATGTCGTGGTCGAGGCGGTTGTTCGTCTTGTGGACGATCTGGTTGACGGCGAACGGCGCGGCCGGACGGTCAGGGTTCTTAATGTTGTATTCGCCGAGTTCGGTGGTGATCCGGTCCAGCCATTCGTGCAGCACGGGCCCCGGACGCGCGTTCAGCGCCGGGAAGCTGCCGACGACGCCCGCCTTGCACTGCGCGATGACCAGGTCAGGTCCCGAAATGATAAAGAGCGGCGAGGCGATCACCGGGATGCGCAGGTTCTGAAGGACGGGCGGCAAGGCCATGAGACTACCTCTGAGTAAAAGTGAACAGTGTTTACATTCAGCGCGAATTTAGCGCTCCGCCGGAGGACGGCAACCCATTACGTAAAGGGAAGCAGTTTCAGCCGATCCGGGCGCTCGCGCCGCCATCGACAGGCAGGATGGCACCGGTGATGAAACGGGCTTCGTCGCTGGCGAGAAAAAGCGCGGCGTGAGCCGTGTCCCAGCCGGTGCCCATGAAGCGCATCGGCACGCGGGCGGCGCGTTCGGCGCGCAGCTCCTCCTCCGGAATGCCTCGCATGCGGGCGATGCCGCCGATGGCCATCGGCGTATCCATCAGACCGGGCGTGACGGCGTTGACTCGCACACCGCAGGAGGCACCGGCCACCGCGGCGCTCTGCGTGAGACGGTTCATGCCGGCTTTGGAGATTTCGTAGGCAAGCTGGTGTCCGCCTGCGATCGAGGCGAGCGAGGAGATGTTGACGATGACGCCGCGCTGGCGCGTGAGCATGCCGGGCATGACGGCTTTCGTTAGCAGCCAGGCACTTTTCAGGTTGATACGGAGTGTGCGGTCGAAGGCTTCTTCGCTGGCCTTGTGGGCGGGACCGTCGCCCGCGTCGCCGATGCCGACATTGTTCACGAGGATGTCCGGCGGGCCGAACGCGGCATCGCAGGCGGCGATGATGGTGGCGGCGCCTTCAGCGGAGGAAACGTCCGCCACGCACAGCGTTGCGGCGCCGCCTTCGGCGGTGATCGCTTCCACGGTAAGCTGGCCGCGGGCCTGATCCCGATCGACGCAGAGCACCTGCGCCCCGGCACGGGCGAAGAGGATGGCGATGGCCTTGCCGTTACCTATAGTTTCGCCAGGGGCCTGCCCGGCTCCGCTGACGATGGCGATCTTTCCGCCGAGGCGCCCGGTGACAGGCGCGCCGCTCACTTGGCGAGGTCCGGATCAAGGGTCAGGTCATCGTCGAGCTGCACACCGAAGGAATTCAGCATCATCGAGACCTGAGTGTACTGACCAACCGTCATCACAAGATCCATACGTTGCTTTTCGGTCAGCGGGGCCAGTTGCCCCCAGGTCTTGTCAGTGACGAAGGCGTCGGAGGTCAGCTCGTCGGTGGCGCGCAGGAGGGCCGCGTCGATGGCGCTCCAGCCGGGCGCGTCGGGGCCGGCCTTGATGCGGACGATCTCGTCATCGGTGAGGCCGCACTGCTTGCCGATGCGCACATGCTGCGCCCATTCGTAGCCGGACTTCCAGTTGAAGCCGGCCCGCAGGATGACGATTTCCCGCTCGCGCGGGGCGAGGCTGTTCTTGTCCGAAAGGATGTAACCGCCCCAGCGCATGAAGCCCCGGTAGGCCTCCGGGGCGCGGGCAAGCGTGCGAAAGATGTTGTAGACATTGCCGCGGCCGAACTGGGCGGCAAGCGCTTCGCGGTGATCGGCGTTCATGTCCGCGTCTGCGAGTGGGGCAATCCTTGGCGCTTTGAGCCGCATCTTCCTGTTCCTCCGGTTTTTCTGTTCGAAGGATTAAAGGCCGGTCCGGCGCTGGCAGCAAGTGCCTGCGGAATCAGGTTTGAGGTGGGCCGAAGATAGGCGTGTTGTTGCGGTCGAGCGCGGCGGCGCGGGTGCGGGCGGGATCGGCGGCGGCAAGGTCGATCGCGGTGATGGTGGCGGCGTCGGCGATGCCGGTGACCGGCAGGCCGTTTTCCTGCTGGAAGGCGACGACGGCGCGGCGGGTTCCCTGGCCGTATATACCGTCCACACCGCCAGTCGCGATGCCGAGGGTTTCGAGATCCTGTTGCAGTTCGCGCACGCGCTCACCCCGATTGCCGGCCTGCAGCGGTTTCAGCGAGGGCGTGGTCGGCGCGGGTTCCGGCGCGACGTTCTGCGGGGACTGGGTGACCGAGAGTGCGGTGTTCGTCCACAGGATCCGCAGGTCTTCGTGATTGGCGGCGGCGGGATCGTTCGGGTTGCCGCGATTTACACCGCGCGAGACTTTCACGGCGTCGTTCTGGTCGGCGTAGGCATTGAGGCCATTGGTTTTCCAGAAGGCAGCAGCCACTTCGACGGACTTGGTGAGGTCGCGCTTGATGATGTCGGGATCATTCACAAGGTCGATGCCCGCGGCGTCGCCATAGCGGGTGTAGTTGTCGCGGCCAGTCAGCTGGATGAAACCGCGGCCACGAAATTTCCAGCCATCGCCTTCCTGCGTGTTGCCGAGGTCGGCGCGGCCGCCATAGACGGTGTTGGCGATCAGCTCCGGCTTGCGGGCGTGCTGCCTGGCAAGGTCCGGATTGCGGCGGTAGTGGCGGAAGGTCTTGATCAGGCCTTCGGCGGAATAGCTGAAGCCTTCCTCGGTGTATTTCAGCCAGCCGGTTTCGACGAGGCCCTGCCCGAAGAAGTGACCGAGGCGCAGGGGCGTGTAGATGTCGTAGCGCTCGAGCGTTGGCCAGGAGTCTATGATGGCCTTGATGTAGCGGCCCTGCGTGCCGAGCTGCAGGATGTCCCAGCCGTTGCGGCCGGGCAGCAGCTTTGCGATCTTATCGAGGTCTACGTCCCCGACGCCGTTGATGGTGACGATTTTTGCCATGAGCTGCCCTCCCGCATGGCATCGTTGTGCCACGCCTTGAAGGCAGACCCTACACGGATTTAAGTCGAAAGCGTGACAATCAGGCGATGGCGCCGGAGCCGAATCAGTCGTCCTTGCCGGACTTGCCGTCGAGCAGGCCGCCGGCCAGCAAACCGGCGAGCGCGGCGATGATCAGCGTCTTGGCCGAGCCGCCGCCCATGGCAAGGCCGCTGAGCGTGCTGAGGGTGGCTTTCTGGCGGGCGTCGGCGACTTCCTTGGCGCGCGCCTCCGCAGCCTGCGCCGACCGGACGCCCAACAGGTAGACGATGGCCGCCATGCCGATGAAACCGAGCGCGACAGCGCTGAGGGCGGCCCAGGGGCTCATCCGCTCGGCCAGGAAGAACGCGAGCGCGCCCACAGCCAGCACATAGGCGGTGAACAGAAACAGCCCTGCCGCCAATGCGTAGCCGAGCCCCTTGGCGCGGCGCGATACAGCGCCGCCCACGTCAAGGCTGGCGACCGACAGGAGAGAGCTGAGCAGTGGCAGAAGGCGCATTGCGCGGAATTACTTGTTACGCAGAAGGAGCGAGGCGAGGAAGCCGACGCCGAAGGCGACAAGCAGCGTCTGGAGCGGATTCTCGCGGGCCGTCTCGACGACCTTCTTCTCGGCCGCAACAGCCTTTTCCTTGATTTCAGTAACGATGGCGCGCAACTCGCCGAGGACTTCCTCGGCGGCCTCGCCGGAGAAGATGTCGGCCAGCGCATCGGCCTTGGTCTCGGTCTTTTTGCCGAGCGTACTCAGGATTTCGTCCATTTCCTCGCGCAGCGCTTCGAGGCGTGCTTCGAGTTCACGGGTCGCCTTGTCGGCGGCGGCTTTGGCGCGTTTTGAAGCGTTGGAGGCGGAATCGGACATTAGGGTCACCTGTGGTTCGGCGGCGCGTCGAAGGACAGGATTGGCCGGAGCGCCGCGAGGCTGGGCACCGGCATACGCCGGATTGCCGCCTATAGAGTGTAAATCATGCTTCCTATTGCGTGCGCCACCTGATTCACTCAGGCGGCGAAGCATGAACGCAGCAGCCTTGAACAGGTTTCAGCCACGAACCATCCGCGTGCGCAGCATTTCCAGCCACGCCTGCTGGCGGTGGACCATCGAGATCAGATCCTCCGGGTCGCCCTGCTCGATCAGGCGGTCGAGCCAGAGACCAAGCACAGTCGCCTGGGAATCGATCCAGTCGCACAAAGGTGCACTGGCGGGCATCGGGGAGGAAACGGTGCCGGCAGGCAGATGTGGACTGGCCGGACAGGTCCGGCAGAGCCCCGTCATTTCGGAAGCCGGACCATCCGCCGGCGACGCCGGGTGGAGCGGGCTTGCATCGGCTAGACGGGACGGGCGCATGGCTTGGTCTCCAGTTTTGCGAATAATTCTCAATCGCAGAATCTGGGCAGTGCGTCAAGTGGGCAGACTCGGTGTCGCGGTGTCCCAAAGGAAACGGTTCACAAGCGCACCCGGAATGCCCTAAATCCCGCGCCATGGCAGACGACATCCTCCCCTTCAGTTCCGCATTCCCCGAAGCCACCGAAGCCGACTGGCTGCGCGAGGTCGAAAAGGCCTTGAAAGGCAAAGGGCCCGACACGCTGACCCGCAAGACGGCGGATGGCGTGGGCATCAAGGCGCTCTACCGCGAGAGCGATTTTGCCGCCGGTCACGACCCCCTCGGCATTCCCGGCGCAGCGCCCTTCCTGCGCGGGAAAACCGCAGCGCCGGACAAGTGGCTGCCCTGGGACATCCGACAATCCTTTGCCCACCCTTCTGCCGAGCAGGCCAATGCGGAAATCCTGCGCGACCTGGAGCGCGGTGTCTCGTCTATCGAGATCGCACTCGACCCGGCCGGAACAGCCGGCGTGCAGATCACAGAGGCAGCGGACTTCGACACGGCGCTGGCCGGCGTGCGCGCCGACTTTGCCGGCGTGGCGCTCGACCATGCAACCTCTCCCGGCGCACCGGCGGCCGCGCTGCTAGGCCTCTGGGCCGAGACGCAGGAAAACGCCGCCGGCCTGAAGATTGACTTCAACATGGATCCGCTGGGCGCCCTGGCGCGCACCGGCACGCTGGCAGGCGGCGTGGACGCGGCATTTGTGCGGCATGGCGCGGTAGCGAACGCGCTCGGCGCGAAGTTTGCGCTGGCAGGGCTTTTCCGCATCGATGCGCGCATGGTGCACGAGGCGGGCGGATCGGAGGCGCAGGAACTCGGCGCCCTGATCGCTTCAGCCATCGACACGCTGCGCCGGCTGGACGGGCATGCGGACACCGCGAAGATCGCGGCGAACTTCACGTTCGCGCTGTCGCTGGACGCAAATTACGGCATCGGCATTGCCAAGCTGCGTGCGGCGCGGCGTCTCTGGGCGCGCTGCCTTGACGCGCTGGGGCTGGCAGCCTCGCCGATGCGCTTGCAGGGGGTGACGTCCCTGCGGATGCTGACGAAATATGATCCGTGGACGAACATGCTGCGCGGGACGGCGGCGGCCTTTGCGGGCGCAGTCGGCGGGGCCGACATCCTCACGGTGCGCGCCTTCAATGAAGCGCTGGGCCTGCCGGAGGAACTTGGCCGCCGGATCGCGCGCAACACGCAGATCATCGCGATGGAAGAGAGCCAGCTGGGCCGGGTCGCTGATGCGACCGGCGGGGCGTGGTTTACGGAAACGCTGGCAGACGACCTCGCCAAGGCGGCGTGGGTCGAATTCCAGAAGATCGAGGGCGAAGGCGGTTTTGCGGCCTCGCTGGCCGCCGGCGCGTTCCAGGGCCGTGTGGCAGCCGTGCGCGAGACGCGGGCCAAAGACATTGCGCGGCGCAAGATCCCGGTGACGGGCGTCAGCGAGTATCCGCTGATCGAGGAAATCGGCGCGCCGGTCGCGGACGTAGAGACACCGACGCCGCGTGCTGGCTTCTCGACGGCAGGCATCCAGCATTTCGTGAAGGCGGCGATTGCGGGCGGCGCAGATGCGTCGGCCCCTGCCCTTACGCCCACCCGCCTGGCTGCGCCGTTCGAGACGCTGCGCGACGCGGCGGCAAAGGCGGATCGTCCGCCTGCGGTGTTTCTCGCCACGCTCGGGAGCCTCGCGGAGTTTACCGCGCGGGCCGATTTTGCACGCAACCTGTTTGCGGCCGGCGGGATCGTCTCGAAAGAGCCGCCCGTGCCGCCTAAGACGGTTGCAGAACTGGCCTCAGCATTCAAGGCGTCCGGTTGCCGGATCGCGGTGCTGTGCAGCACCGACAAGAATTACGAAGCCGAGGCCGCCGGGGCCGCCGACGCCCTGAAGAAAGCCGGCGCCCAGCGCGTCTGGCTCGCGGGCAGGCTGGAAGGCGCCGGCATCGACGCCAACATCTTTGCGGGCGCGGATGTGGTACATCTCCTCAAGCTTGCCCATGCCGAACTCGGAGTGGCCCAATGACCAAGTTTCCAGATTTCACGAAACTCGCTTTAGAGACCCCTGCCGTGAAGGCGGGCAAGCCGACGCTGGGCGAGGCCTGGGAAACGCCGGAAGGCATCGCGGTGAAGACTGCCTTCACCGCTGCGGACAGCGCGGGGCTGGACTTCGTGGACGACTATCCCGGCCTGACCCCATTCGGCCGGGGCCCCTACCCGACCATGTACACAAACCAGCCCTGGACGATCCGTCAGTATGCCGGCTTTTCGACGGCTGAGGATTCCAACGCCTTCTACCGGCGCAACCTCGCTGCCGGGCAGAAGGGGCTTTCGGTTGCGTTCGACCTAGCCACCCACCGGGGCTATGATTCCGATCACGTGCGCGTCTCTGGTGATGTCGGCATGGCGGGCGTGGCAATCGATTCGATCCTCGACATGCGCACGCTGTTCTCCGGCATCCCGCTGGACCAGATGTCGGTGTCGATGACGATGAACGGCGCGGTCTTGCCGATCCTGGCGCTCTACATCGTGGCCGCCGAGGAACAGGGCGTGCCGCCGGAGAAGCTGGCCGGAACGATTCAGAACGACATTCTGAAAGAGTTCATGGTGCGCAACACCTATATCTATCCGCCGAAACCCAGCATGCGGATCATTTCGGACATTTTTGCCTTCACGTCGCAGAAGATGCCGAAATTCAACTCGATCTCGATTTCCGGCTATCACATGCAGGAAGCGGGCGCGACGGCGGACCTTGAACTTGCCTACACGCTCGCCGATGGCATCGAGTACATCCGTGCTGGCGTAGCCGCCGGGCTGGACGTTGACGCGTTTGCGCCGCGCCTGTCCTTCTTCTGGGCTATCGGCATGAACACGTTCATGGAAGTCGCAAAGATGCGCGCCGCGCGCCTGATCTGGGCGAAGCTCGTGAAGGAGAATTTCAGCCCGAAGTCTGACAAATCGCTCAGCCTGCGCACACATTCACAGACCTCCGGCTGGAGCCTGACGGCGCAGGACGTCTACAACAACGTGATCCGCACCTGCCTTGAAGCCATCGCGGCGGCGGGCGGACAAACGCAGAGCCTGCACACCAACAGCTTTGACGAAGCACTCGCGCTGCCCACGGATTTCTCGGCCCGGATTGCGCGCAACACACAGATCTTGCTGCAACAGGAAGCGGGCGCCTGCCAGTCCATCGACCTGTTCGGCGGCTCATATTATGTCGAGCGCCTGACGCATGACCTGGCCGCCAAGGCGCTCAAGCACATTGCCGAAGTCGAGGCGATGGGCGGCATGGCGAAGGCCATCGAGGAAGGCCTGCCGAAGCTGCGCATCGAGGAAGCTGCCGCCAATACGCAGGCGCGCATCGACAGCGGCACGCAGACCGTGGTCGGCGTCAACAAGTTCCTTCTGGACGAGGACGAGGAAGTCCCTGTGCTGAAGGTCGACAATGCCGCCGTGCGCCGGATGCAGCTCGAGAAGCTCGCGCGCCTGAAGGCCGAACGCAACGGCGCAGAGGTCGAGGCGAAGCTGAACGCGATTGCGGCAGCCGCCGCGGGCACCAGCGGCAACCTGCTCGCGCTGGCGGTGGACGCGGCGCGTGCCAAGGCGACCGTAGGCGAGATTTCGGAAGCCGTGGAGCGCAGCCAGGGCCGCCACAGCGCGGTGATCCGCTCGATCAAGGGCGTCTATGGCGGCGGCGTGAAGGGCAATGACAAGGCCGAGTACGCCAAGAGGCTGGCCGCGAGCTTCGAGACGGCGCACGGCCGCCGGCCGAAGATCTACATCGCCAAGATGGGCCAGGACGGGCATGACCGTGGGCAGAAGGTGGTCGCCTCCGCGCTGATGGACCTTGGCTGGGAAGTCGAGATAGGCCCGCTGTTCCAGACGCCGGAAGAAGCCGCACGCGATGCGCGCAAGGCAGGTGTCGACATCGTCGCGGCTTCGTCGTTGGCCGCAGGTCACCTGACGCTGGTGCCGGAGCTGAAACGCGCCCTCGGCAACGAAGGCGCGGCGAATGCGCGGATCATCGTGGGCGGCGTGATCCCGCCGCAGGACTTCGACGCCTTGCGCACAGCCGGCGCCGCCGCCATCTTCCCACCGGGCACCGTGATTGCCGACAGCGCGATTCGCATGCTCGAATTGCTGGACGGCAAGACGGATCCGGCCCTGACGGCAGCAGAATAAGGACTCGCGCATGATCCTCTCGACCACCTCGTCCATCGAAGGACGCAGCATCACGGCCTACAAGGGCCTCGTCTGCGGAGAGGTCGTGATCGGGGCGCACCTCGGCAAGGATATCCTGGCAAGCTTCACCAACCTCGTGGGCGGGCGTTCGGAATCCTATGAGAGTACGCTGCGCGAGACTCGGGATGACGCGATCCGCGAGATGATCGAGGAAGCGGGCAAGCTGGGCGCGAATGCGATCGTCGGCATCAAGTTCGACTATGGCGTGGTCGGCCAGCAGGGCTCAATGATGATGGTCGCCGTTTCCGGCACGGCCGTCCTGGTCGCGTGAGCGCGTTTGACCAGATAGCGCCCGGCGCCGACGAAATGCTGGCCTGCGCGGAGAAGTGTTTCGCCGAGCTACCGGAGTTCATGCGCAGTGCGGCGGGTGACGTGCGCATCCTCGTGATGGACTATGCCGAGGACGCCCTGCTCGATGACATGGAGATTGACGACCCGCTGGACCTGACGGGGCTTTATGTCGGCGTACCGCTGACGATTGAAAGCGTGACGCAGCCGACGATCGAGCGGCCCCTGATCTATCTCTACCGCTTGCCGATCCTGTTCGAATGGGCGCAACGCGGCGACACCACCATCGAGGAACTTGTGACCCACGTGTTCATTCACGAACTTGGCCACCATTTCGGTTGGTCGGACGAGGAGATCGACGCGAAACTCGAAGAGGACTGATCCCTGTTTCCGGTTTCTCCAGACTGACCTATGAAGGCATGCATCATCGACGAACGCGGGAGAAGAGCACATGGCGGATACATCGGAACTGGACGGCCTGAGCCTTGCGGAACTTGTCCGGACACGGCAAATTTCACCGTCTGAGCTGCTGGAAGCGGTTTTGAGCCGGGCCGAGAAGGCACAGGCGCGGGTGAACTGTTTTGCAGCGCTCTATCCCGATCTCGCGCGCGAGCAAATTGCGAAGGGCGGACTTGAAGGGCCTTATGCGGGCGTTCCGTTTGTCACCAAGGACCTAGCGGTCGGCGCAAAGGGCGCACCCCTGACGGGAGGCAGCCGGGCTTATAGGGATGTAGTGTGCACGGACGATACAACTCTGGTGAAACGCTACCGCGAAGCCGGGCTCGTCTTCTTCGGCTCGACCACAACACCGGAATTCGGACTGACGTTGACGACCGAGTCCACGCTCTACGGTCAGACGCGCAATCCCTGGGACCGCACACGCATTGCCGGCGGCTCCTCCGGCGGCGCGGCGGCGGCGGTGGCGTCCGGTGTGCTGCCGGTGGCGCAGGCGAGCGATGGGGGCGGCTCGATCCGCATCCCGGCCGCCTGCTGCGGCGTCTTCGGCCTTAAGCCCTCACGCGGCCGCATCCCGATGGGCCCCTCGCGGACGGAAGGCTGGAATGGCCTCTCGACCGTGCATGTCGTCAGCCGGTCGGTACGGGACACAGCGGCGCTGCTGGATCTCACGCATGGACCGGAGACCGGCAGCCGCTATATCGCGACGCCGCCGGTGCGGCCTTATCTCAACGAGCTCGACCGCGACCCGAAGCAGCTCCGCATCGCGCTCTGGCGCACAGCGCCGAACGGCACGAAGCCGGACGCCGAGGCAGCGGCCGGGCTCGCAGCAACGGCGAAGCTGCTCGAAAACCTCGGGCATATCGTGGTGGAGGCGGGGCCGTTGCTGGATGGTGAAGCGCTCGGCAAGGCCGGGCTGTTCACAATCTCGGCGAATATCGCGGCGCAGTTGGACGAGTATGGCGCGGCGCGCGGCCGTCCGGTCACGGATGATGAAATCGAGCCAGTGACAGCAGGAATGGTGCGGCTAGGACGCACAGTGCCCATGATGGAACTTGCCAAGGCGAACAACGTGTTCATCACGGCCGCTATCCAGTTTGAACACTTTCTGGATGCGGGCGGGTTCGACCTGACGCTGTCTCCCACACTGCACCGGGCACCGGATCTGCTGGGCACGATGGCGCTGACGGCGGACCCGCAGAAGATGGGCGAGGCCATATTCGGCTTTGCGCCGCACTGCGCGGTGTTCAACCATATGGGCGCGCCGGCGATGTCAGTGCCGCTACACTGGACGGCGCCGACGGCGACCGCGCCGGGAGGCCTGCCGATCGGCATGATGTTCGGCGCCCGCTTCGGGCAAGAAGGCCTGCTGCTGGCCCTTGCCGGACAACTGGAACGAGCCGCGCCCTGGGCGCATCGCAAGCCGCCGCAATGGGTTGGCTGAGCGTGAACGCGCGGAGCTGGCGTACGGGCGGCTGCCATTGCGGCGCGGTGCGCTTCGAGGTCGAACTGCCGCAGGCCTTCGAAGTTGAAGACTGCAACTGTTCGATGTGCGCGATGAGCGGCAACATCCATGTGATCGTGCCTTCAAACCGGTTCCGGCTGGTACAGGGGGCTGACAATCTGGCCGAGTACACGTTCAACACGCGCCGGGCGCGGCACCTGTTCTGCAAAACTTGCGGGATCAAGTGTTTCTATGTCCCCCGGTCGAATCCGGACGGCTATGCGGTGACCTGGCGGTGCCTAGATGACTGGAACGCGCTCAATGTGACGGTCACGCCGTTTGACGGGCAGAACTGGGAAGCCAACGCAGGGCGCCTGGCCCACAAGTCGAAGGACTAGTTCGGACCGGTCTCCGGCGTCGCATCGGTGCGCTGGTCGCGGCGCTCGCGCCACTTCTCAAGTCGTTCACCGCGCTTGCCGCGCTTTTCCATGTTGCCGGACATTATCCTGGCGACCAGAGCGCGCTGCGCCGGCGAAAGCTCTGCGAGACCGTCAAACATGTGGTTGCCCACGGTCTCCCGAGCGACACGGTCCGTTTCGCGCAGCCGCATGAGCGCCGCGCGGGCGGCGGCATCATCATAGACTTCGGCCCTGAGCACGGTAGCCAGTTCGCGTTCGGCTTCGCGCCGCGCGGCCATGGCATCTCGCCCGGCTTCAAAGCTTTCGCGCATTAGCTGGCGCACGCCTTCGCGCTCTGCTTCCGTCAGCTCAATTCCTGCCCCGCCCTTGCCGCGATCGCGGCCGGGATCGTGTCCGGCTGGTCCCTTCAGGAAAATGCCCGCCAGCAAGCCGATCAGTACGAGATTTCCGAGCACGGACAATGTAAGCCAGAACGGGAAGCGGCGGACCTGCGGTTGTTGTTGTTCGCTCATCAGCCCAGTTCCTCAGCAAACGCCGCCGGATCAAATCCAAGCGCGTGTTCGAGAACGCGTTCAACTTCTTCCGTTTCGCTGGCTGCGCTGGCGGCCGGGGCCACCATCACGCCCATGAAGAGACCCGCGGCCAGCGCGGCAAAACCGCTTGCCGGCGCCCAGGGCGCAAACTTCGGAAGGCCGAAGCCGCCAGCTGCGCGGCGCGGCTTCGGCGCCGAGGCGACGAGCGCGTCGGTGAGCGTGGTGGAGGGGAGAATTTCCGGCATCCGGGCAAGCGCCGCGTCCAGAACGCGCGCTTCGGCGAGAGCGTCGGCAAAGCGCTGCGGATGCGCCGCGAGCAAGGCCCGGGCGGCGGCGCGGTCAGCTTCCGGGTAAGCTGACGGGTCCGCGCCCCAGGCCTCGATGAGTTCGATCAGACGGTCTTCTGTCATGCGCTGGTTCTCCCTTCCAGCAATTGTGCGCGCAAGGTCCGCCGCGCGCGGGCGAGAAGGCTTTCGAGGGCCTCCACACTGATTTCGAGAATCTCCGCCGCTTCGGCCTGCGAGTGTCCCTGCAAAGCGCACAGCGTCAAGGCGGCGCTCTGGCGTTCCGGCAGCGCGGTGATCGCGCCTTCGATGGCGGAGACGCGCTGGGCCTGGTCGAGCGCCTCGTGCGGGGCGAGGCGCGTGTCGGCCTGGTCCGGCAACGCGCCTGGCAGCGATTCCTTCCGCTTGCGCAGACGGTCGTAGCAAAGGTTGAGCGCGACCCGGTGCAGCCAGGTCGAAAATTTGGCACGTGGTTCCCAGCCGGGCAGCGCTTTCCAGGCGCGAAGGAAGGTTTCCTGTGTCACGTCTTCGGCCTCTGCGCGGTCTGCCAGCATGCGGGTAGCCAAACCAAGGACACCCGGGCTGTAGCGGTTGACAAGGGCACGTACCGCAGCCGGATCGCCCGCTGCGGCACGTGTGATCTGGTCGAGGTCAGACGTGAAAGCCACGCAGCAGCATCTATCCGATTCCGGGCCGGCGACCCGATAGGCAATCGCAGGGGGGATGCAATCGCCACAACATGGCTCCGGCCCGGCTCAGAGGCGCTTATTGCTCGGCCGGCTTGTCCCGCCATTTGCCGCGTTTCTCCTTCATCTTGGCTTTGGCCGCTTCCTGCTCGGCGGCCGTGATGTTGTCGTCGCCGTCAGTGTCGAGCTTGGTGAAGTGCTCAAGGCGGTGCGCGACATACTCAGCCTGGTTCCAGCGGCCGTCATTGTCGGTATCGACGGCGGCAAAGCGTTCAGCCGATTTCTCGACCATCTTTGCCATGCGCCCCTCCTTCTGGGCCTTCCAGGCTTCGGCCTTGGCCGGGTCCATGTCCGCCTTCGGCTCGCGGGCCGGCTTGCCTTCGGATTTTTCGGCCCATTTCGCCTTCATTTCGGCTCGGTGGGCTTCATGGCCGGCTTTCAGCTCTTCCTGCGTGAGAAAACCGTCCGTATTGGTGTCAATCTTGGCAAACGATTCAGCGGCAGACCGCTCGGCTTCGGGGCGGGCAATCATGCCGTCGCCATTGGTGTCCATCTGCTCGAAATGCATGCCGCCCTTGTGGCCACCGGCTTGGGCAATCATCGGGACAGCCAGCGCGAGTGTCAGCGCCGAGGCTGCGGCGAGAGTGAGTTTCTTCATTGTGAGCTCCTTGTTGATCCCAGCGCTGATGAAACGGGGAAACCTCAGGATTCCGTCGCCGGGAGGTGAAGTTTTTCTGCAGCAAGGGCGTGAACCCTTGATTTTACGGCGGTCAGGCGCTCTTCCAGGCCCTCGAAGTCGTCCTCGCCGGCTGCCCGGCACATCCGGGCTTTCAGGCCTTCGGGCATCTCGGCGTCCACCGGGTCGCTGCCGATGGCGAGGCGTTGCAGCTGCTGCATGGCCGACAGGAGGTTGAGCGCAGCTCGCAGGAAGCACCAGTCCAAGCTATCTGCCCCGTCGGCATCTGCGAGCCCGGACAGCGCCATCCCGGTATTGGGGCGCACCAGCTCCGGCCGGGCACGGAGCAACATTTCCTGCTGCGCCATGAACTCGATATCAACGAGGCCGCCCTTTGCGGTCTTGAAGTCCCAGAGTCCGTGCCCTGGCTTTTCGCGGTAGAGCGTCTGGCGCATGTCGGACACATCGGCAGGTATCTGCTTGCGCCGCGGACTGCGCGCGCGGATGGAGATGGCATCGGCGCCGATCTGGCGCACCGCGTCGCCGAGCGAGGCATCACCTGCCACGAAGCGCAGACGCGTCAGCGCCATGTGTTCCCATGTCCAGGCTTCTTCATTCTGGTAGTGGCGGAACGCCTCCAGGCTGACGGCCACCGGACCCGCCCTGCCCGAGGGGCGCAGGCGCATGTCGACCTCATAGAGATCGCCCTCGGCCGTCGGCGCAGTGAGACCGGTGATCAGGCGCTGCGTGAGGCGCGTGAACCAGTTCTGTGCGTTGTCTGAGGCAGAATCGTAGATCACGATGAGGTCGAGATCCGAGCCCGCGGTCATTTCCTCGCCGCCCAGCTTGCCCATACCGAACACGGCCCAGCGTCCCGGCACCTCACCGTAGCGCCGCGCCGTCTCCGCTTCGCCCACGGCCGCCATGTAGCGGATCGTCTCATCGGCAAGACGGGTCCAGACCAGCGCGGCCTCCTCGGGCGCGATCAGCCCGTGCAACAGGCGGTGCCCGGTGAGGAAGCCCTGCTCGCGGTGATAGCGGCGCCAATTGTCCAGCGCTGCGTCGAAGGATACGGCCGCGGAAACTTCAGGCGCCTTGGGGATAGCATTCGAGACAAGCGCTTCCAGAAGATCCGGCCGGCGCGCAAGGATGCGGGCAAGGCGCGGCGCGAGGGCAAGCGTGGCGACAAGGTCGGACAGGAGATCTGGCCGCGCGAGCAGCATGGACAGCGTCTGAACGCCGGACGAAAGCCCCTCGAAGAAGCGCGAGAACCAGTGAAAGGCCTGATCGGGTTCGCCGGTCGCACCCATCGCTTCCAGCATGCCCGGCAGGATAGAGGTCAGAAGTTCGCGTCCGCGCGCCGTGCGCGTGGCGGGCACGCGGCCACGGTGCCAGTTGCGGATCGTATCGATGGCGGCAGACGGATCAGAAAAGCCGAGACCCGCCAGTGTTTGAACCGTACCCGGATCATCATCAACGCCGGTGAAGACAAGATTGCCCAGCCCGTGGCTGCTGGCGGCACGGTCCTGCTGCGCGAACAGCGCATCATAGGCTGCCTGAACCTGGCGGCGCGTATCGAGCAGGTCGCGGTCAAAGTCTGCGAGTGCGCCGTAGCCGCAGAGATAGGCCAGGCTTTCGCGCTCTGCCGGATCGGCGGGCACCGTGTGCGTCTGCTCGTCCTGGCGCATCTGGATGCGGTGCTCGACATTTCGCAGCGCGCGGTATGCGGTCGACAGAGTCTCGGCGGTGGACTTCGCAACGATGCCTTCGGCTTCCAGCGCGGCCATCGCGCCGAGCGTGGTGTTGTCGCGCAGCGACGGCTCCCGGCCGCCGAGGATCAGCTGCTGCGTCTGGACGAAGAACTCGATCTCGCGGATTCCGCCCGGCGCAAGTTTGACATCGGGCGAGCGGATATCGAATTCGCCTGCGCCGACTTTTGTATTGATCATGCGCTTGATGGCCTGGATGTCGCCAATGGCCCAGTAGTCGAGATTACGGCGCCAGACATAGGGCTCCATCCGTCCAAGGAACTTTTCGGCTGCGCCACGGTCGCCCGCCGCTGGCCGTCCCTTGATCCAGACCATGCGCTCCCAGTTCTGCCCGACGCTCTCGTAGTAAAGTTCGGCCATTTCGGTTGAGACGGCGATGGGCGTGGAGGATGGATCCGGGCGCAGGCGCAGATCGGTGCGGAAGACATAGCCGCCTGACGTGATCTCATCCATGATCTTCACGACATCACGCACCACGCGCTGCGCGGCTTCTCCGGGATCGCGTTGGCCGCCATCGAAGCGTTCGCGGTCGTAGAAGACAGCGATGTCGATATCGCTGGAGTAATTGAGCTCGAAGGCGCCCATCTTGCCGAGCGCGATGGCGAAGATGCCCTCTGCGTTCAGGCCACGTGCGGCCAGCGCGACGCGCAGGGCGGCATCAAGGCTTTCGCCGGCAAACTCCGTGAGGCACCGCGTGACGTCCATCACGTCCCGCTGACCGGAGAGATCATCGCCCGCGAGTGACAGGTGTACCGCCAGTTTCGCGGCCCGCAACACCGTCATGGCTTCGTCCAGCGACGTGCTCGCTGGGAGTGTGCGCGCCGCCTCGAGTGCAGCCGGGAAGTTCGTTCCGACGCCCCGGTCGCGCAGCCGGCGCAGGTAAGGGGCGTGCGCTTCAGCGGCGGCGAGCGCGGCTTCGGGTATCGGGGCGATGGGGCGGATCGTGAGCATGCTAAACGCTTAGCCGAGGAGGCGGCGCGCGACAAATGCCAAGCAGGCCAAGGCCTTCGGCGGCGCGGCGACGGTCACCGATGGCCTCGACAACATGGCCGCGCTGGAAGAAGACCTGACCGCATTGCAGTACCACCTCTATTCCGAGCCCTGGCCCAAGGACGACGACGCAGAACGGTCGGTGGACGAAATCTTCCTTGTCCTGCTCATCGACGTCCTGGCGCTGATGGTCGCCGCTGACGGCGCAGTCGACGATCGGGAAATCCTCGAAGCCCAAGTGCGGGCGGCAGAGCTCTTCGGCAATTTTGACCGCGACGGATGCCGTGAGCGCTGCCGGACGCCGGACCAAATCCCTTCGCTCGACAGGAGGGTCTCCTTTGCCGACAAGCTGCTGACCGAAACGGGCATCGAAAACCTGAAGCTGGTGCTGCGGAAGATCGCAGCGCGGACGGCGTGGTGCAGGACGAAGAGGCCCGGCTGCTCGACCAGCTGGACGCCTCTCTCAAGTCTGAGCCCCCATGGCCAGGCTGAGGCGCCATGGCCGGTTTCATGCCCGGCGCGGATTTGCTATCTGGCGAGCATGAAAAGTCTCCTTGCCGCCGCCTTCATAGCTTTTCTGGCCGAGACGCCCCTGGCGGACCCTGCCGAGGAAGCACGCGCCCAATCGCTGATGCGGGAAATCCGTTGCGTGGCCTGCGAGAATGAACCTGCCTCCCAGTCCTCAGCGGCGATTGCCGAAGACATGCGCATCCGCATCCGGGAAATGGTCGAGGCGGGTGCCTCAGACAAAGAAGTCCGGGACTGGTTTGTCAGCCGATATGGTGAATTCGTCCTGTTCCGTCCGCCGGCCCGTGACCCTTCTGGCTGGCTGCTCTGGGGGCTGCCGTTTGGTCTGCTCGCAACAGGTGTGGTGACCGGCCTGATCCTCGCGCGGAAAGCCGGCCGGAAATCAACCGAAATTGAGGCGGAAGACGTCTGACCGCCTGCCGCAGCGCCTGCTGCAGGCAGTTCACATTCGCGGGAAATCACCTAACTGTCTTTTAATGACCACATTACGTGTGTCATGTTTAAGTGCACCCACGCAGCCTGAACGGGCGGCAAATTCACTTCTCTGGAGAGGTTGATGAACAAATTTGGCGTTTCGGCGCAGACACTTGTGGCGGCAGCCGTCGGCGCCGCGCTCATGGGATCCGCATTCGCCATTCCAAAGCTGATCCCGTCGGAAGCCGGAGCTCAGCCGATCGCGATCCAGGCGCCCCCCGGCGCCCCGCTCAGCTTCGCTGACCTGATCGAAAAAGTCGAACCCGCTGTCGTCTCGGTCAACGTCGTCTCGACGCAGGACATGAGCGAACTTGGCGACATGGATGAGTTCTTCGAGCAGTTCCGCGGCATGCCAGGCCTTGAAGATTTCTTCGAACAGCGCCGCCAGCAGCAGGAGCAGGAAAGCCCGCGCACCCGCGAGGCCCGCTCCCTGGGTTCCGGCTTCTTCATTTCACAGGATGGCCTGGTGGTGACGAACAATCACGTCATCGAACGCGCCACGCAGATCCAGATCGTGATGAGCGACGGACGTGAACTGGACGCCGAACTTGTCGGTACAGACCCGCTGACAGATCTTGCCGTCGTCCGCGTGAAACAACCCGGCCCTTATCCCTATGTGTCGTTCGGCACGTCCAAGGACATCCGTAAAGGTGACTGGGTGGTCGCGCTCGGCAACCCGTTCGGGCTCGGCGGCTCGGCCACCGCAGGCATCCTTTCGGCTGACGGCCGCGAACTCGGCGCCGGCAGCCCGTATACGGACTTCCTCCAGATCGACGCGCCGATCAACCGCGGCAACTCCGGCGGCCCGACCTTTGACCTCAAGGGCAACGTGATTGGCGTGAACTCGCAGATCCTTTCACCCACCGGCGGCTCTGTCGGCATCGGCTTTGCCATCCCGGCCGAACTCGCCCGCGAAGTTACCGATACGCTGATCCGCAATGGCCGCGTCTCGCGCGGCTGGCTCGGCGTGCAGATCGGCGACCTGACGCCCGAGTTTGCCGAAGCTCTCGGCCTTGAAGATGTCAAGGGCGCCCTGATCGCCGACGTCACGAGCGGCAGCCCTGCTGAACGTGCCGGCCTGAAGCGCAATGATATCATCCTTTCTGTCAACGGCCAGAAGGTCACCGATTCCACCTCGACCACGCGTCTCGTGGCCAAGCTTATCGCCAACACCAAGAACGAGTTCGCGATCCTGCGAGATGGCAAGCCCCAGTCGATCAGCGTTACAGTGGGCGAGCGCCCGGCAGACCCGAGTGCTGCGACCCCTGCCGGCGACGGCAACGGCAACAGCGTCGGCCCCGGCGCCCCGTCTGCCCTGCCCGGCACGCTGCTTCCGGACTTCGGCGTACGCCTCGCCCCGATGGATGAAGAGACGCGCACGCGCCTCGGCCTTCGCCCCGGCGATACCGGCCTGGCCATCACGGAAGTCGTCACGGACGGCATCTTCGAGAAAGCCGGCTTCGAGAACGGCATTGTGATCCTTGAAGCCAACGGCCGCGCCGTTCCGACCGTGGACGCGTTCCAACGCGCCATTGTCGAAGCCAAGGCGGCCAACCGTTCCAAGGTGCTGCTGGCCCTCCGCATTGGCCAAGTCACTAACTACCGCACGATCGACCTTCCCAAGTAACCCGCGTTAATGGAGCCCCTGATGGCGGATACGCTTCACCATCGATCCCTCAAGGTTCTCGTGATCGAGGACGATCACGAGATGGCCGACTTCATCGAGAAAGTTCTCGCGGATGCCGGACATGACGTCGAATGTGCCCGTGACGGGGCTGCCGGGCTTGCCCGGGCCCGCGCGGCAGATTTCGATGCCCTCGTCGTGGACCGGATGCTGCCCGAAAAGGACGGCCTCACCCTGATCAAGGAGTTCAGAGATGCCGGCGGCACGACGCCTGCCCTTTTCCTGTCGGCGCTCGGTGATGCGCACAACAAGGTGCAGGGCCTGAAGGCCGGCGCAGAGGACTATCTCGGCAAACCCTTCGTGCCCGCCGAACTGGCCGCCCGGGTGGAAGCCCTCGGCCGGCGGACGACAGCCGAGCCGCAGGTCACCACCCTGAAGGCCGGCGACCTGGAAATGAACCTCCTGACCCGCAAGGTCACCCGAGCCGGCAAGAAGATCGATCTCCAGCCACGCGAATTTCGCCTGCTGGAGTATCTGATGCGCCATGCCGGCCAGGTCGTGACACGCACGATGCTGCTGGAGAAGGTCTGGGACTACAATTTCGATCCCCAGACCAATGTCATCGACGTGCACGTCTCCCGCCTGCGCGCGAAGATCGACAAGGACTTCCCCGAGCCCCTGCTGCAGACCGTGCGGGGCGCAGGTTACCGCCTTCAAGGCTAGACGGCGATCAAGGGGGCTGGCACCTAGGCGCCCATGAAGCTGCCCCCCAACTGGCCGGCCTGGCTCAGTCCTGAGCATATCGCCAAGCTGCCCGCGAAATTCGCCGGGCAGTTTTCGCGATTCCCGGACGATTTTCGCCTGCCGATCCCGGAGCGGGTTCGCAAGGCCATGCCGATCTTCGTGCGCACGACGACGTTCAAGCTTGCCCTGCTCTACAGCTTGATGATTGCGGCCTTCTCAGGCGCTTTGCTGGCCTATCTGTATTACTCCACCGTCTATTACATTCGCGTTGAATCCGAACGCCGCATCACCGTGGAGTTCGAGCAGCTGGCGAATGCCTACTATACCGGCGGCATGGAACGCCTCAGCCAGTCGGTGTTCGAGCGGATGACGCTGTCAGGCTCGCCCTTCTACTACTACCTCGAAGACACGTCCGGCCGGAAGATTGCGGGCCACTTCCCGCGCCTGCCAGACGAGCCGCCAGAATCGGGTACGAAGACGGTCTATTTCGATTTCGAACTTCCGCAGACGGATGGAACGAAGGTCCTTCGCCCGGCCGCTGGCCGGATCGTGCGGCTGGTCGACAATGGCGGCGCCCTGATGGTGGCGTTCGATACCGCGCAGCAGACGGTCATCGTGGACCGAATCCAGAGCGCCATTCTCGTCGCCGCGCCCGTTGCGCTGATCCTTTCCCTGTTCGGCGGCGTTCTGATCACGCGCGGCGCGGCCCGGCGCGCCGAGGAACTGGCGAAGACGGCTGAGGCGGTCATCGGCGGTGAGCTCAGCCGGCGCGTGCCGGTGCGCGGGACGGGCGACGAATTCGACCGCCTCGCCCAGCGCATAAACGCCATGCTCGACCAGATCGGCAAGCTGGTCGAAGCCTCGCAAAATACAGGAAACGCCATCGCGCACGACCTGCGCTCGCCGCTGACACGCCTGCGCAACCGTCTGGAGATCGCGCTTTCGCGGCCAATGTCGGAGGAGGACGCGAACACCACGCTCGGCGAAACGGTAGAAGAGGTGGACCGCGTGCTCGACACGTTCAACGCCATCCTGCGCCTTGCCCGGCTCGACGCCGGCACCGAGGGCCTGCGTGTTCGGATGGACCTCAGCGAGGTGGCCGAAGAACTCGCCGAGCTGTTCGATCCGGCCTGCGAAGAAGCCGGCCTCAAGTTCCGCAGCCAGATCACGCGCAATCAGCTGGTGTTGGGCGACCGCGAACTGATCGGACAGGCCATCTCGAACCTGATCGACAATGCCATCAAGTATACGCCAGAAGGCGGCTCGATCTCGCTCAGCGTGTCACGCGGTCCCGAAGCGATGATCGACCTGACGGTGCTCGATACCGGCCCCGGCATTCCGGCTGACGAGCGCCCCAAGGTGATCGAACGGTTCCACCGGATGGACTCGGCGCGCACCCAGCCCGGCTCTGGCCTCGGCCTGTCGCTGGTGCAATCGGTGGCCGACCTGCACGGCGGCGAACTGGTGTTGGCGGACGGCGTGGGCCCGAAGGATTGCCCCGGCCTTAAAGCGACGCTTCGGCTGCCGCGGGCCTAGCTGCGCGGCGCGAAGGCCACAGGCCGAGGAAGCCGCCGAGCCCGATCAGCGTAACGCCCAGAAAGAGAACGTCGACCAGCGGGTTGAAGTAAACGCGGAATACCCACCGCGATTCCCCGTCCACTTCGCGCGCTTCGCCCAGCGCGATGTAGAGGTCACCGGCGCCGGTCTTGTGGATCGCTGTTTCAGTCGTGGGCATGGCCGCCGCCGGATAGTAGCGTTTCATCGGCGTCAGCGTTGCCGTCTGGCCGTCCTTACGGGCTGTCAGCACCGCGCGGTCAGCATACCAGTTGGGGCCTTCGATCGCGCGGATCTCGTCGAGCGTGATGTTCCACCCTGCTACCGTGCCCGAGCCACCCTCCGGCAGCGCCAGCGTGGCCTCGTAGCGCCCGGTCGTCTCGACCACCGCTCCGATCACGAACAGACCGAGCCCGATATGCGCCAGGGTCATCGACCAGACGCGGCGCGGCAACTTGAACACGCGGCCCGGCGTGATCGCCCGGCGTTTCAATTCCCAGATCGCCCCGCCCACAAGCCAGACGCCGAGCGCAAGACCAAAGGCGGCGCCTGCAGAAATGTCGAGCAGCCCGACACCCAGTAGCAGGAAGACTGCGACCAGCGCCGCACCTGCAGCTGCCCAGCGCAGCCAGCCCTTTACGTCCGCCTTCCCCCAAGCCCAGGCCTGGACGATTGGCAACAGGATGAGGATCAGCGTGAGGATCGGCACGAAGGTGAGATTGAAGTAGGGCTCGCCGACCGAAATGGTGCGCCCGAAGGCTTCGGCGATCAGCGGGAACAGCGTGCCCAGCAGCACAGTCAGCGCCGCCACGATCAGCACGACATTGTTCGCCATCAGCGCGCCTTCGCGGCTGATCAGCGTCCAGGCCTTGCCGCCTTCAAGCTTCGGCGCGCGCCACGCAAAGAGGCCGAGCGCAAAACCTCCATAGGCCAGAAGCCCCATCAGCAACACCGTGCCGCGTTCAGGGTCTACCGCGAAGGCGTGCACCGATGTCAGCACGCCGGAACGCACAAGGAAGGCGCCGAGGATCGAAAACAGGAAGGCGAGGACCGCAAGCAGCGCGGTCCATGCAGCAAAGCCTTCCCGCTTTTCGGTGACGACGACGGAGTGCAGCAACGCGGCGCCGATCAGCCAGGGCATCAGCGATGCATTCTCTACGGGGTCCCAGAACCACCAGCCACCCCAGCCCAGTTCGTAATAGGCCCAGTAAGATCCGAGCGCGATACCGAAGGTGAGCGGCGCAAAGGCGGCGAGCGACCAGATGCGCACTTCCTTCGCCCATACGCGGTCGATGCGGCCTTCCATCAGACCGGCGGCGGCGAGCGCGAAGATGAAAGAGTAGCCGACATAGCCGAGATAGAGCATCGGCGGGTGGATCGCGAGCGCTGGGTCCTGCAGCAGCGGATTCAGTTCGCCGCCCTGAAACGGCGCGGGGTCAAGGCGCAGGTAGGGCGAGGACGCAAACAGGAGATAGGCGAGCGCGCCGACACCGAGCAAGCCCTGAATGCCGAGCGCGCGCGCTTCGAAAACCTGGCGGCCCGTATTCATGGTCGCCGCCGCAATCGCGCCGAAGCCAATGGTGACGAGGCACCAGAGCGCCATCGAGCCTTCATGGTTTCCCCATGTGCCGGCGATCTTGTAGACCATCGGCTTCAGCGTGTGGGAATTGTTGGCGACGAGCGCGACCGAGAAATCCGACGTCACGAAGGCGTTGATCAGCGTGAGGAAGGACAACGCCATCACGGCGAAGGCAGAGATGGCCGCAAGACCAGCAAGCCGGCGCTCTCCGCGCAGGCCGAAGATGCCCTGCGCAAGCGACAGAGCAATGGCAAGGAAGGCAGCGAAATGACCGGCCTCGATCATCCGCCCGCCTCGAGCGGTTTCAGTTCGCGCGGCTGGTAATTCTCGTCATGCTTGGCCAGCAGTTGCTTCGCCGTGAACGTGCCATCCGGTGCGAAGGAGCCTGTGGCGACAACGCCCTGCCCCTCGCGGAACAGGTCCGGCGCCACGCCGTTGAACCGCACAGTGATGATGTTCGGGCTGTTATCGATGACGATGAACTGCATGGTCGTGCCGCCGTCAGAATAGGTCAGCGTCCCCGGCTCGACCCAACCGCCAACCTTCACTTCCTTGCCCTCCCGCGGCAGGCCTTTTTCGGCCAGTACTTCCGGCGTGTAGAACAGGTTCGCATTCTCCCGCAGGGCGAAGAAGGCGAGTATGGCTGCGCCCAGCACCAGGAGGGCGGCGAGTCCAAAGGTGTAGAGTCGGCGGGTACGGGCGCGCATGGAAGAATGTATAGGGCGCACCGGCCGGTTTGGGGAGTGCGGCAATGCGGCGGGCTACTGAGGGGGCGCCGCCGCCCCTTGCTCGCCGATCGCCTCGATCATCGCACGGAACCGCTCGCGCCGCGGGTCGTCTTCCGGAAGGCGTGCGTAAATGTAGCGCATGGCCTGTTCGGCCTTGGCCTGATCGCCCGCCTGCGCGGCGCCCATGGCAGCAAACATCCCCGCGCGGACCTGCGTTTCGTCCAGCTCATAGGCTCGGGCATAGAGGCGCGTCGCGTCTGCGCTGACCGCCCCGCCACCCAGTTCGACCAGCACGTCGGACAGTGCCACCAGCGCCGGTACATAGTCCGGGTTGCGGCGAAGGGCCGACTGGTAGGCCCGGAGGGCATCATCCGGCCGGTTCTGCGCGCGCAGCATCTCGCCGATGAAGAAATGTGGCTCCGGCGCGGTAGGCTGGTCCTTGATGGCCTGCTCGAGCCGAGACAATGTCTCGGCCGCAGACAGTGATTGCGGATCGGTGCGTATCTTCTCGGCCAGCGCTTCCTGGCGCAGGCTCATCGGCAGGTCGCCCATGCCGGGCTTGCCGAATACGAAATAGCCGGCCGCACCGAGCGCAAGCGCGCCGCCGAGGATCAGCCAGTTGGAGCGGGACATCAGGGAAGTCGTCATGGGCGCGGAAACCGGAGTGTGGCGCTGAGGCCGCCCAATGCAGCCACGCCGAGTTCGAAGCGGCCCTTATGCAGTTCGGCGAGTTCCTTGACAATCGACAGGCCCAGCCCCGTGCCCGGCGTCGTCTCGTCCAGCCGGACGCCGCGCTTCATCGCTGCTTCCCGCTCTTCTTCGCTGAGCCCCTTGCCGTCATCTTCGACGATGATCGTCAGCCCCTGCGGCGTATCGGATACCGTGACCTTCACTTCGGTGGACGCCCATTTGCAGGCGTTTTCCATCAGGTTTCCGATCATTTCCTCGAAATCCTGCTGCTCGCCCCGGAAGATGGCTGACGCGCTGCCCTCCACCGTCACCTCGATACCCTTGGCATCGAACAGGCGGTTCAGCAGCCGCGCGAGACCGTCGATCACGGGGCGGATTTCCGTCCGTGCGCCGATCGTCTCGGCCCGCGCCGCAACGCGGGCACGCTTCAGGTAATGCTCCACATTGGTCTGCATCGCTTCGGCCTGCCGGCGCACGACATTATCCAGCTGCGTCTGCCCGGCTGCTTCGTTCTTCAACACCGCCAGCGGTGTCTTCAACGCATGTGCGAGGTTACCCACGTGGGTGCGCGCGCGGTCCACGACCTCGCGGTTATGCTCGATCAGCTTGTTCAGTTCCTCCGTCAGGGGACGAACTTCGGAGGGATAGTCGCCGCCCAGCTTCTGTGCATCGCCCTCGCGTACTTTCGCCACATCGGCCTGCAGCTTGGCGAGCGGATTGAGGGAGTAGCGGATGCCGAGCAGCATGGCCGCAAACACGCCGCCGAACAGCGCGATCATCGTACCCAGCAAGAGATTGCGGAACTGCGTCGCCGAAGCATCGTTCGGTGTGCGGTCCGAGGCCGCGACGAGTATCAGCGGCGTCGCCCGGTTCTCGATCACGATGGCTTGCACCGCCACGCGCGAGCGCTGGTCCGCCGGGCCGTTATAGTTGCCATATTGCGTGATGCCCGGTGCGGTGACGGCACGCTCGATCAGCTCTGCCGTGATCGGCACATCCTCATCCCACAGGCTCTTTGACCGGAAGTCACCGGCGATGCTGCCATCTTCGTTGAGGCCTACCACGGCCCAGTATTGCCCCGAATACTGGGTCTGGAAGCGGACATCGCTCGGGAAGAAGTCTCGGTTGGTATTGGTGATCCGGCCATCCGGCAGGAAGGCATCCTCGCGGATCAGCTCGCGCGACAGGGTCACCAGCGTTTCCTGCAGGTCGCGTTCCACCAGCGCCAGCGTCTGCGCCCGGTAGACTGCCGACAAGGCCAGCGCCCCCCCGATCAGCACGAAAAGGCCCCAGACGGCGGCCGCAATGGTAATGCGGCGCGCCAACGAGACGCTCGACCAGCGGTCTATCAGGCTTTTCTGCGGGGCGCCGGTCGTTTCGCTCATAGAGGCGGTTTAGCCTCTGTTTGCGTCATCCCGCAACGCGCGCCTCTTCATCCGGCACAATCAGGCGGTAGCCGAGGCCCCGCTCAGTCTGGATACGGTCCTGGCCGATCTTGCGGCGGAGGCGCCCGATGAACACCTCGATCGTGTTCGAGTCGCGGTCGAAATCCTGATCATAGATATGTTCCACCAGTTCCGTCCGCGGCACGACCCGGCCCTGATGGTGCATCAGGTAAGACAGGACGCGGTACTCGTGGGCAGTCAGCTTGATCGGCTCGCCATTGACGGTCGCCCGCGCGGCGCGCGTGTCTACCATCAGCTTGCCGCACTCCAGTGTCGCCGCCGAATGGCCGGTCGCCCGGCGCAGCAGGGCACGCAGGCGGGCCAGCAATTCTTCGGTGATGAAGGGCTTCGTCAGATAGTCGTCCGCGCCCGCATCGAAGCCGGCTACCTTCTCGCTCCACTGGTCGCGGGCAGTCAGGATCAGCACCGGGAAAGCCTTACCTTCCTTGCGCCAGCTCTTCAGCACGCTGACACCGTCGATCTTGGGCAGGCCGAGATCGAGGATCACGGCGTCATAGGGTTCGGTCTCGCCGAGGAACTGGCCGTCTTCACCATCTGCTGCAAGGTCGACTGCATAGCCGGCCTGCGAGAGCGCGTCCGCCAGCTGGCGGCGCAGGTCTGCATCATCTTCGACGACCAGGATTCTCATCAGTACTGCCTCTTCAATTACCTTTTGAACGCGTCAGCCGCCACTACGGCTGATGATCGCGCCCGTTTGCGCGTCGACCGTAACATGAACCTTGCGGCCGTCATCGGTCAGCCAGTCTATTTCGTACACCGCTTCGCCGGAGCCCTGCGAGTAGAGGTCGGCGCCGAGCTGGTAACCACCATACTCACGCTTCAGCGTCTGGAAGATCTTGCTGAGAGGCACCGTGCGCCCCTCTTTCACGGCATCGCGGGCCTCACCCGGCGAGAACTGGTTGCCCCAGCCCTGGTCCTGCCCCTGGCCGAGGGCAGAGGGGGCGAGCATCAGGCCGAGGGCGGCGAGGGAGGCAAGGGTGCGTTTCATGAGGCTCCATATGCGGGCGAGGCTCTGAACGTTAAGTGAATGGTGCAGTTGAGCTGCAGTCAGCCTAACGCCACCCCCCGATGATCGCCCCGGCCGCAATGTATCCAAGCAGCAGATGGACCGCGTCCATCAGTAAAAGTCCAGCTTTTTCAGGGCTATAAACAAAAGAGTATAGCCGTGTCGACAGCACGATGAAAAACCAGACCTGCACCGCCAGCAGGACGCCCATGGCGAGATTGTCGACCCGTGCCAGCTTGAACAGGATGGCAAGGCCGATGGCCGTCAGAATCGGCATGACCGGGGAAACGGCCATCTTCCACGCGTGTGGCTGCAGCAGCTCTTTGGTATATCCGGAAAGGCGGAGCCAGAGGCCCGAGAAGACAAGTCCGTAGATCAGGAACCCGACAGCATAGACTGCGGCCGCCGCCGCCAATACCGCCAGCCAGTTGTCGCCGGCAAGTATTATCGTATCCGAATGCGGCATGTTTCCCTCCCCGGAGATGCCTCGGAGTGAAGCTATGCTTCATGCGGGGCTATGTCGAGCCGCTCCCAGAGACCGTCAGAGCCGGGATGCTTCGATCTGCGCATTGGCGTGCATCCAGACATGCTCGAAGTGCTCGCGCAGGTGTTTCGCCTGATGGCTTTTTTGCCTTGCGCTTCCAACGCGCCTGCAAGACCTGCCATGGACGAGCCGCTATGAGGATACGCCTCGATCTGCTCGAAACGGACATTCGCTGCCAGCTTTTCAGCCGTCTGAAGGGTCAGCGCGCTCTGGCCGGACATCCCGGCAGCGGCCCACAGGAAGTGTAGGTTGTGCGGGTAGCACATCGCCGGATAGAAGCCCTGCGCATTGCATTGGGCGATGTAGTCCTCACCCACCTTCGCCGCCCGGATATTGGCCTGCGCGGCATCTTCATAGCGGCCGACCCGCCAGAAAACATGTGAAGGCATGTGAACGAGATGCCCGCAAACGGGCACCAGCGTGGAGAGGCGATCGGCCTCATCCTCTGCCCGCGCGGCATCAGGCGAGGCCTCTACTGCATGCAGATAGAGGTGCAGCGCGAGCGGATGGTTCGGCGAACGCTCCAAGATTGTTTCGGGCGCATTGATCAACTGGACCGTACCCTCCCTGGGCAATCCGTCTACGGACCAATAGTTCCAATGCATCGTGTTCATTCGTGCTTCGGCATAGATCGCGGCGGCATCGTCGTCCTCCGGATAAGCAGCGGCGTATGCCCCGATGGCATTCGCCCAGGCAATGTCCTGCGGATCGCGCTCTGCATCAAAGTCCGCGCTGCAGCGTGCGGCGAGCGTATCGATCAGCGCCTGCTCTAGCGCTGTCGCCTTACCGTTCAGCTGTACCACCTTCCGGATCTCCGCATAGGCCGCCTGCCGGTCGGCCATCGACATCACGGCCTTGCCCTTGCTCGTCACATTGATGTTCGGACCCGTCGCCAGCGCCGCTCCCCAGACACACATTGCGCAATCCGGATCGAGCCTCTGCGCCGCGCGGAACGAGCGGATGCTCTCGGCATGATTGAGCCCGAAGGAGAGGACCATCCCCTGATCGAGTATCGTTGGGCATCAGGGTTTGAAGTCGATATCGTGCTGTGAAGTTTTTCCCCTGCCCTCGAACAGCAGCGCTCCGGCGCGTTCGGCGAGACTGCTGCTGTTTTCAGCGGCGGGCGCGTCCAGAGAGACCACGGGCGTTGCATCCGGACTGCACCAGCCGTCAATCGTCTGACAGCCTCCGAGCATCAGAGCGCCCGCCGACAACAGTACCATCCTGATTTTCGTTTTTCCTGCCCTGTTGGCCAAGTCACTGGCTTCGACAGGTGACGCCTATCGAGAGGCATTCCTAACACCTCCGCCGGAAGGAGTTTGGTGCGAAGCCTTACCGACCCTCCGCCCAGCGGCGCAGACCGTCGTCTTTCGGATCGCTGAGGACAATCTCCAAGCGGACATAAAGATCGCCGGGCGGTGTCAGCTGCACGCCCTTGCCTTTCAGCCGCAGCTGGGAGCCCGTGTTCGATCCCGCCGGGATCTTCAATGAGACCGGCCCGGACGGCGTGCGCACTTCGACCGTGCCGCCGAGCACCGCCGTGCGCAGGTCCACGCTCAGCGCCATCCGCAAGTCCTTGCCGTCGCGGGTCCAGATCTGGCTCTCGGCCACATCAACTTCCAGCAGCGCATCACCCGGCGCACCCCCGGAAGGCGAGGGCTGGCCCTGGCTCTTCAGCCGCAGCGTTTGGCCGCTGGTGATACCCGCCGGTATGTTCACGTCCAGCGCGCTGCCATCGGCCATCGACATGCGCCGGCGCGCGCCGGTCACCGCGTCTTCGAAGCTGATCTCCACGCGGTAGCGGACATCGCGGCCCTTCTGCGGACCCGGGTTACGGCGCCGTCCGCCCCCGCCAAACATGCCGGAGAGAATGTCCTCGAAAGGATCGCCCTGCGCTCCGAACGGACTGCCGCCGCCTTCCCAGCGCCCGCCGCCGCCGCCCGGAAAGCCGCCACCGGCAAAGCCTTTCGGATTGCCGTCGCCATCTATCTCGCCGCGGTCGAACTTGGCGCGCTTTTCCGCATCACCAAGGATCTCGAACGCACCGGACAGGCGCTTGAACTCTTCTTCCTTAGCCTTGTCGCCGGGGTGCTGGTCCGGGTGCAGCGTCTTCGCCTTCGCGCGGAACGCTTTCTTGATCTCGGCCTCCGTGGCCGAGCGGGAAACTCCCAGAACTGAATATGGATCGAGCGCCAAACCGGGCTCCTCGCCGCAAATGCCGTGTTGGACCTACAGGTAAGGTGATCCGGGCCGGATTGAAAGCCATGGCCCGGTGCGGCCATCCGGCCCTGTCTCAGCGGCCGGCGGCCGGAATCGTGCCTTCCGGCACGGCGCGGCCGGCCGATTCGGTCTCGATCCGGCCTTTTCGTAACTGCCGCCGAGGCCGAACTCCCCCGCAGCCCGCCCGGCATTCGGCGCCTCCGGGCAGGCCCGGCTATGCGCGAGGTACCGTCCCCGGCGCCATCAGCGGCCGAGCCCGGTGCGAACGCGAAGGCGGTACGGCTGCCAGGGCAGGTTGTCCTGGCGGGTGACGGCGAGCGTCGGTGTTCTTCTACCGCCCACCTTCCAGGTCAGGTCCGGCCGGAGTTCCGCCGCCGGATGGAAAAGGATCGCCTGCAGCATCGGTATCCAGCATTCTGCCTTGCGGCGCACCATACGCTGCTGACCCGTCCGCCCACGGATCGCCCAGGCCTTCAGCAAGACGCTGAATCCCCTACCGGCTGCATGGCTCGGCTGCGCAGCAGCAACACCGCTGCCACTTCTGCAACCATCCGCACACGCCTGTACCCCACTGCGTTGCGCAGGTAAGCGCCGCAGATCCGCTACCCCGCATCCCGCGCGCTGCGCACTGGCCTGCGCTCTGATTCCAAAAGGCCATGTCGATGTCATGGCGGCCTGGCCGCGCGCTGTCTGTCTGCACGGCCATGAAGCAAACCCCGCCGCACCCCTTACCGGACCCAAGCGGCGCGATTTGCAGCCTGTATTTCCCGATGCTTTGAATCGTTAGGAATTTTTTATTGCCGCTTACCCAGAAAATGTAGGCACAAGTGTTTTCTTGTGCCTCTAAATCTGCCATCACCCGGGGTCAGAAACGGACTAGACCGAAAGAGAGAAACTCCATGTCGGCCCGCGTTATTTCGATTGCCAACTCCAAAGGCGGGGTCGGCAAGACCACCACCTGTGTCAGCCTTGCCGAAGCCTTTGCCGCCGCCGGCATGCGCACGCTGGTGATCGACCTCGACACTCAGGCCAATGCTTCGCTGCTGATCTTCGGTCATGCCGGCGACGAACACCTGTTCCGGGCGATCAACGACTACGCAACCATCTCCGACTGGCTGCTGGAAAACTTCTTCGCCGGCGAACAGCGCCGCTTGTCCGAATTCATCGTCACCAATGCCAGCGACGTCACCTTCAAGGGCAAAGCCTTGCCGCTGGACCTTATCCCCTCCTCGCCGCGTCTGCGAAAAACGGAGCGCGAGCTGATCTTCGAACTTACCGCCAAGGGCTACGCCATGGAGGCCTTGCAGAACCAGGTCGGCAAGCGCCTGCGCGACGACCTGAACCTGCTCAAGGCCGACTATGACGTGATCTTGTTCGATTGCCCGCCCGGCATCTCGGTGATGACTGAAACCGTCCTCGCCGCCAGCCACCTGATCATCGTGCCGACTATCCCTGATTTCATGTCGACGCTCGGCCTTGACCTGTTCACCGGTGACATCATGAAGAATCTGCGTAACCGGGATATTGCGACACTGCCCGTCGTGCTCGCCACGCGCTTCGACAACACGCCCCACCAGCAGGTTGTCCTCGGCGCGATGCGGGATGCGTCGAATGCCAAGGAAACCGAGTTCGCGATGTTCAGCACCATCATCCCGCTGAAATCCGGCTTCGCCTCGAACCCGATCGAACTCGGACCGGACCCCACGCTTCAGGCCAAATGGCCGGGTGACGCGCTCGGCATCATCGAGAAGCTTCTCGTCGAAGTACGGGAGAAGCTCGCATGAGTTTTGGCGGCGGCTCCCCCGGTCTGAGGGCCATCGAGGCACTCGTCGCGGCGCGCGGAGACTTCTCCGCTATCGCCGACAAGGACTGGGCCGCCGCGGCCGGCCTCATCGTCAAGAAACTGCTGGTCTCCGCCGGCCAGACACACGCGAGCCTCACAGCCCTTCGCGATGCTGTCGGCGAGGAAATCTTCGATGGCCAGCTGAAAACCCTGTCGCATCACCAGGCAAAACAGCTCGCCCGCCGGCTCGACAAGGCCGCGCCGGACCTTGAAGTCTCCACCGCCCGCGCCGCCATCGGCTATATCCGCACGCTGCTGACGCCTGCGGCCGCCGCAGAGGAACCTGCGCCAAAGGCCGAGATTGAAATTCCGTCCGATCCGTCCGCGGAAGAGACCGTCGCCGCCGATCCGGCCACGGACGAAACGGTCAACGCCCCCTCGGAGGACGAGACACCTCCGTCGCCCCCCGCCGGCCCGAACCCCTATTTCGGCCGCAAGTCCTTCCGCACAGGCTGAACGCCCGCTGCCGTCACCTGCGGGCGCCCATGCTTCAATTCACGGAAAAATCGAATAGCGGCTGATCCCTCAGCCTGCGGACAACGCCGTGTGCCCCGCTGCAGGCGCCGCATCGTTCGCCGGCGCTGCCGCCACGTTCCACAGCGCCCGAAAGGCCGCGCCTGCCAGCTTCGCCTGACCGGTGTCGCGGCCCGTCATCGAGAAGTTGCCTTCCTCGAACGAGGCCGAAAACCAGGCCTTCAACGGCCTGCCCGTCCACACGGCCACGCGGCCGAAATTCACCTGTTCGACAATCTCGCCCTGCTCGGGCACGTTCACCACGCGCACGGTCCGGCGCGCCGTCTCGTCGCCATAGACCGCCGCCACGGCCGCGACGACATCCGTGCCGCTCAGCTTCGTGAAAATCGCCTCAAAACCAACGCCCTGGGCCTCGAACTCCGGGAGCCGCGCCAGCATATCCCGGGCCACCCTGGTGTCCGGGCTGCGGGCAATCAGCTGCACCTTCAGGTCGTCTCCCTGGCGCGCTGCTGCGGCCAACCGGCCGATCACGTCGGGCACCGTGGGAAGCCTTTCGCCGGCGGGCGATCTGGACTGGGTCATGGGGTCTGCCTCGCATCAGCCGGGCAGCCCGAGCCTTCTGCGGCCGCCACCGGTCTGACGCCAACCATCCGCAGAATCCGTAAAGAAGCTGTTTACGTTCTCCGTCAGGCCTCCGGACGCCTCTCAGCGTCGCCGCGGGCCTCATCCTCCGCGCCCGGCATGTCCGGTATCATCGCCTGCAGCACCATTTGCTCGAACGCCCCCGGAAGGAACCGGTAGGCCACGAAGTTCGCGTGCGATTTCGGCAGCTTCAGCGGCAGCGGCGACGCCGCCACCGGCTCCATGTCCTCCTCGTAGCGTGCCCCCGGCCCAACCTCATTGTCATTCTGCGGCTTCTGCACCAGCCGGCTGCCGGACGCGGCCAGCTGCCGCTCGATCGTCGCCGACGACACGCTCGCCCGCTTGATGATCTTGCCCGCCTGCCATGCGATCCTCAGCGTATTCAGGATCTGCGTCGCCTGCTCCTCCGCCAGCGTCCCGCTCACCGGCAGCGCCAGGTACACCTCATCGAAATGCGTGAACACATAGGGCCTCAGGAAACTGAAATCCGGATTGTCCTGGATCTCATGCGCGCCCTGCACCAGAGCCAACGGCCGCTCCTTCTCCCCGCGCAGTTCCCGCATCATGCGCGAGAAGGCGGCAAACTTCTCTGTCGGCTGACTCCACAGCGCCGAGAGGAAGAGCAGGGCGTCGATCACGATGGCGAGGCCCAGCGGCAGCGCATCGTTGCGCCGCAGGCCCTGCTGGCCCTCCACTAGTTCCTTCACGTCCATGCTCGACATCTTGTCGCTGGCCGCCTCATCCGTCCGTGTACCGAGCGCCTCGCGGATCGCATCGCGCCGTACCGCTTCCTCGCGCTCAGTCTCTGTCTGCGTCTGCGGCCCGTCGACCAGTCCACGCAACGGCGCCGTCAGCGTGAACCAGAACCGGTCCAGCGCCTCACGCGTCGCCGCCGCGCCAGCATAGCTGTCCAGCTCCGAAATCGGCAGTACCGGCAGCGCCTCAAGATCCGCTGCCACGCCGTTCAGCTGGCTCGCGATTGTCGTGTTGTAGCATTTGAACGGCGTACCAGTGCCCTCCTCAACGCGCGTCAATGAAGGGTTGCCATACTCGCCCGCCCATGTCCGCAGGTTGGTGATGTAGTTCTGCACGCTCTGGCTTGTCGCCAGCGCCTCCAGCGTCGCGCCCGCCTTGTTGGCCGCCCCCGCCGCCGCGCGGAACACTTCCTCGCGCTGCGCCGGCGTCACTTCGCTGGCGCCCTTCGCGCCCAGCTCGCGCACCGTCTCGATCGATGTGCGCACCACTTCCGCCTCCGTCCTCACGCTCGCAATCTGCGGCGTCAGAGCCATCACTAGCGCATTGATCTCCCCCGCCCGCGCCGCCAGGTGGCGCGTGCGGGGCCCGTCGCCACCGCCAGAGACTTCGCCGCACTGATTGCCGCTTTCGCGCTCCGCCGCCGACAGCGCCGTGAAGTTCGTATTCAGCGTCGTCAGCGTCGCCAGCGTCCCCGCCAGTTGAGTATCCGCCACCGTGATCTCGCGGTCAAAGACCGTCAGGTAGCGCTCGGCATCGCCCACGGCCTGCGTGCGCGCCTCCAGCTGCGTCCAGTAGAACGCAAATCCGAAACTCACCGAGATCAGCAGCGTCACGATATAAGTGATCACCAGCGAAACGCGCGGCCAGAAATCACGACCCGAACGGAACATCTCGCTGACCGAGTAGGCCATGATGATCGTCGTGGCGAAGATGAACAGGAAAACGCCCGTCACGCCCCAGAAGCCGAAACTGTTGTCGCCGGACTGGAGCACTTCCAGCATGCCCGTATACGTCCCAATGAACGAGATCGTCACAAACACTGCGAGGCTGAACATCGGTACCGATGCAAATATCGGCAGCGCCTTCGCTGCCGCGCCCAGCTGGCCCAGCCGCTGCGCGGTGGAGTCGATAACCGCCCCAGCATTGAATCCCGGTCCTCCGGGTGCGGAAGGACCCTGCTCGCTATCGCTGCGTTGCCATGGAAACTTCAAGGTGCGTCCTCCAGGAGATCACGTAGCAACACATCGGCAACCGGCGCCAGAACGCCCCCGCCAAGGTCCTTGGCGAAAGCGCCGCGGTTCGATCCGGCGCCCAGCGATATGACATAGGAATAGGCACGCCCGTCCGCAAACTCGATGCCGCCGGCGATCCACAAGTCGGACTCGTTATACGCCGCCAGCGACCCCGCCGAAACCGATCCCGTCTTCGCTATATGCAGCGCTACATCCTTGCGCGCGTCGGCGCACCAGGCCGACAGCCGCCGCAACGTGCCATCCTTCGTGTCACAGATCGGCTGGCTCAAAACGTCGCGCAGGAACCGGGCCTGCCCGTCGCCGATCGTCTCCGCCAGCGTCAGCGTTGTGCGCTCCGGCGTCTCCAGCCGGAAGCTGTAACCACCGTCCGCCGCCGCCTCGATCAGCCGGTAGCGTTCCACGAAGAACGGCTGTGTCACCGCGCTGGTCTCGCCCTGCGCCGCCTGCAGCGCCGCCGCCGCCAGCCAGTGCACGGCGCGCGGGCGTCCGGCAAACCGGCCAAGCGCGAGGTTCGTCGCCATCGGGGTCTGCCGGTGGCGCTCGGGCAGATAAAACCCGAACGCGTTCATCAGCTCCAGCATCCGCTCGATCGACGTGCCCTCGCCCAGCGCGCGCACCAGCGCCGGGTTCAGCGACGAACCGAACGCGCGGGCCAGCGTCACCCGCGCCGGCGTTGCACCTACAGCCGATGTCGCACATCGCTGCTGCAGTCCCTGCATGCACGCATTGCTCACCGTCTGGCCCGGATCATCCTGCCCGCCTTCAGCCAGCAGCAGCGCCGCCGCCAGCTTCGCGACCGAGCCGATCGAGCGCGTCTCGAACGCGCGGTCATATGCCCCGCGCCCAAAGCCTGGCACCAGGGGCCGTGTCTCGCCAAAACCGGAATACGCCGTCGTCGCCGAGGAATTGTAATAGCGCACGATCCGTCCGGTCTGGTCCGCCGCCGCGACCACCAGCGCCGTGTCGCCGTCCTTGATGCTGAGGCTGCCAAGTTCATTCACGACGCGTTGCGGCAGTGCGCCCTGCCGAAACCGCCCGCCCTCCACCAGCTGCTCGCCGAGCGTCATCGCCGCCTCACGCGCCCGCGCCCGGAACTCCGAATTCTTCGCCACGTCGAGCGTCACCTCGACCTCGCGCACCTTGCCGCGCCAGGGGTGCGTGCCCTGCAGGCGCGTCGGCAGGCGCTTCGCCGGATCAACGGCCTTTGTTGCCTGCGCCGCCGTCACGGGCGCCAGCAGGTCCGTCAACTCAGCCACCACTTCGCGCTGCACGTTGGGCGCCAGTTCCTTCGCCAGCCGCATCGGCGCCACCAGCGGCACCTCCGCCGTCATCCCCCCCCGTCGCATCACGTCCAGGAAAGCCGCTTCCGTCCGGCCCACATTGGCCGGCACGCGCAGCTCCGCCAGCCGCGCCCGGGTCGCGATCCGAAGCGCCCGGCTGTCGATCACCCGCGTCCCGTCGGCCAGCCGCGCATCCTCGCCCGCGCACAAAAGCGCCCGCCGCCGGTCTTCCTCCACGCCGATCAGGTCGTACAGGATTTCGGCGCGCGCCTCCTCGCTCGCTGGCCAGGCAATCGGCCGGCGTACCGCTGCCGCCAGCACCAACTGCTCGGCCGGGTCCAGGTCTTCGGCGCGCTTGCCAAACAGGAACTGCCCGGCCGCATACACGCCGTAGATGCTGCCCTGCTCGTCGCCCCCGCCCTGCACCAGCGGAATGTGCTGCGCGAACCACCGCTCCAGCCCGCGCGTGTCGCCGTTCTTCACGAGATACCGGTTCAGCACCGGCGCCTCACTCAGCTCGTAGAACTTGCGCCACACCGGATCTGAATTGCGCGAGTGCATCTTCCACATCGACCGGGCGAGCTGCATCTCGATGGTCGAGCCGCCCCGCTGGCTGATCGGCAGGCGTGCGAGATGTCCCACATCCACGCCGTAGCGGTTGCGCCATTCGCCCCGGTGCCGGTCCTCGGTGAACACCACGCAGCGCCAGAAGTACGGCGGCGCCTCCGCCACCGGCACGGCCTTGTGGTCCGGCGACATCGCAAACCGGCTCAGGTCCGCGCGCTCGAATTCGCCAAGGTGGTCATGCTCGGTCTCCGGATGCACGATCCCGAAATACCGCCCCTCGCTGTCATAGAGCGCCACTGCCCGCGCGCGAAGATCAGCAAACTGGAATGCATTCCACCGCGCCTTGCCATTGATGAGCAGCGCTCCGTTGATCCAACCGAACCAGGCAAGCGTTCCGAAATAGAGCCCAAAAAAAACCAGAAGGAACACGCCCAGCGTCCGCCGCTGTCCGCCCTGCACCGCCACAGCCGGCACCCGCGTCGTCCACCGCGCCAGCCCGACCACGAAGTCGCGGGCCGATTCGAGTAACCTCACGAGGATACGCACCGGCGTCGGTTTTCCTTCTGGCAGCAACCTGAACGAAAACCTTAACGGAGATGAACAGCGTGTGAAGCAGCCAGACGCAGGCCCGGCTTAAGCCTCGATCAGCTTCGCCCGCAGCTCCGCCTGCAGCGCCGTATCCACGTTCAGCACGTCCATCAGATACCCATCGAGCGAACCTGCGCCGGCGTTGATCGCGGCAAATGCCCGGTCGAGATACTTCAGGTGCACACCCATGAACGGGCGGTAGACTTCTGCCGGCAGGTCTTTGCCGATCATCTGGTTGAAATAGGCCGCCGCTTCCGGCAGCCGCTGGTTCACGCCCACGGCTTCGTTGGTCAGGTCATAATCGGCCCGGATATCCGCGTCCGACACGCCCAGAATGTGATGCGTCAGTGCGCAGAGAATGCCCGTGCGGTCCTTGCCGGCTGCGCAGTTCACAAGCCCCGCCGCCTCGCCTGGCGCCTCAGCCAGCTTCACAAACCAGTCGCGGAACAGCGCCTGATGGTGCGCCTTGAACGGCGCCTTCTCGTAATACTCGCCCATCCACTCGTCGGCCGCTGCCGCGTCCACCGTCACCTGCGTCAGGAAGCGCATGTGCGGCGCCTCGCTCTCGCGCCCGCCATCATGGGTGATCACCACCGGCGGCGCAAACCGGCTCTTCTGCTTGTCGCGCTCGTCCGGCCGGCGCAGGTCCGCCTGCACATGGATGCCGAGCGCGTCCATCTTCACGAGTTCGTCTTCGCTCGCCTCGGCATGGTGCCCAGAGCGGTACAGCCGCCCCATCCGCACCCGGCCGCCATGTCGGCTGTCATAGCCCCCGAAATCCCGGAAATTGCGGATCGTTTCAAAGGCGAGCAGGCGCGGAGGTGTCTGTGTCATACCTCGGACTAAAACGCACCCTCGCCCGCGTCCAGTGACAATGCAGTGTCACGCCGGGGCAAGCTGCCGCGCGCTCTTGCCCCGCGGGCCCAATCCCCTGAAACTCCGCCCATGCCCCCGCTGCCCGACCATCTCGACGCTATTTCCCGCACCGTCCACGAAGCCCTTCGCGGCTGGGCCGCGGCCCATGGACAGCACGACATCCCCGGCTGGGATGAGGCGCCGGACTGGATGCATGCCTCCACGCGCGAAAGCGTCCTTCACGCCCTCGAGAATGGCGGCGCGGACGGCCGCTCCCAGCACGAGCAGTGGCTCGCCCAGAAAACCCGCGACGGGTGGACTTGGGGCGCAAAGAAAGATGTCGCCGCCAGAACCCATCCCCTGATGATCCCCTATGACCAGTTGCCCGACTGGGAGCGCCGCAAGGACGCCCTGATCAACGCCCTCGCCCGCGCCCTCGCTTGACGCCCGCACGCCGCGTCGCTCGGCGTCCAGACTATCCTTCCGGCTTCTTTCCGCGCTTCGGTTTCGGCGGCGCCCAACTGATGTCTGCATTGCCATACGGCGCGTTCACCGGCTCGCCCGTCTCAATGTCCACGAACGACCAGTCATTCTGCAGACCATACCCGCCGCCGCCAAAGAAGCGCACCATCCGGTACATCAACGAGCGCCGCAGCGCCGGCACGCCGGCATCCTTCATCGCATTCAGGAACAGCCGGTCCGCCAGCCGCCGCGCCTTCTTCTGCCCGATGGCATAGAGATAGTCATGCAATACTGCCGCCGGCGCATGACGCCCGAACGGCTGAACGATGAAATGGAAGAAGGACGGGATCGACGCAAAGTCGGTGACAAAGCCCAGTGGCACTTCCACCTTCACCTCCGCACCGTAAATTGGATGCACATAAGCATAAGGCCGCGTCACCACTGCGAGCGTGCGCCCCTGCTTTTCCATGTCCGACAGGATCGCCACCGCGACCATGTAGCGGCGCACTTCATTCTTCCCCACATGCGTCGCGCGGCGAACGGCTTCCAACCCCTCCTCGCCAAGTGCCTCAAGGCCCTCAGTTCCCGCAGACCTGTCAATGAACGGCATCGCGCCCTCTCCCTATCGCCTGCGTCACGCCAGCCCGAACGCCGCCGCATTCGCCGCCGTCACGACGCCGTCCGCTTCACCGGTCATCTCCAGCTGCTTTGCAATCAGCGCGCGCTGCGTCTGGTATCCGAAGTCGCCATCGGCGGTCACGCCCAGCGCCGCCTGCAACATCTTCACCGTGTCACCCTGACTGCCGCGCCGCAGTTTCAGGAACCGCGGATCGCCCCCCGCTGCACCGAGATGCTCGGAGGCAAGGCGCAGCTCGCGCGCCGTCATCAGCACATAGGTGAACACCTGGCCGTCCTCGTCCGTCTTCACCGTATACGCCCCGCCGCCTACGGAGGAAACTTCCGGCTTCGGCGCAAGGCCTGCCGCCATCCGGAAACTCGCCCAATAGCCCGTCGGGGTATCCCGCGTCGCCGGCGTCATGACTGACCCCTTCACCACCTGGCATCCTGCCGAATAATGCTCCGCGCCCCAGTTCGGCCGCGCGACCAGCCCCGCATGGATATTGTCCCAGATCTTGATGTCCTTGCCGGAATCCGTCGTTGTGTCCCAGCGCACATTCCCGCTCCGGAAGCTCAGCTCGGGGCTTGCCAGCCGCATCACGCACAGGCGGGATTTCTGCCGGAACGCGCCTGGCTGTCGGGTTTTTCCACCATCCGCATGCGTGCCCACTGTATGCTGGTAGACACCGGGCGGCAGCATATTGGCGCCGTCGCCCAACTGCCCGCTGGCTGTCTCCTGAACCGCGTTCCAGAGGTAGCCCACTGCCGGCACTGTCGATCCCGGGCAAACCCAGATACGGTCGGTCTCGCGGTCCCACACGCCCATTACGCAATTATAGCCCACATGGTTCGGATCGGTCTCGGCAATCGGCAGTCGCTCGACAAATTCCGGCGGCGCGCCTTCGCGCGGCACGGCCTTGGACGCGGCGCCGCGAATGCCGAACAGTACACGCCGGCTCCAGGTCTCGCCCACCGGCGTCGCGGCAAAAGCCAACGCCTGGCGAAGCACTGCGCCGCTGAACTGAAAGCTCATGCCATTGTTCAGGTCGATCGGGAGGTGCGCGAGATGCTTCGTGTCCGGATGATCTGCCAGCGCCGGCCACTTGGCTTTCGGCTTCGGATTCAGTGCGCTGAAAGGCGCAACACTTCCAGATTCCAGGGCGTGCAGCCCCATGCTTTCATAGCCGGTCTCGGCTGTATCGCGCCGCCCGTCCATGTTCTCGTAGAAGGCCGCATCATCCTCGGGCACAACCTCAACACGCACCGGCGCAACCGGCGCCGCAGCAGGCGCCGCCGCGACCGCCACCGGCGCTGCCACAGGAGCAGGAGCAGGAGCAGGAGCAGGTGCAGGTGCAGGCGCTGGCTGCGGGATAACCGGCTTCGGCGCCTCCGGCACATTCGCCTTCTCCGCCCGCACTGCCGCAATTATCGCCTGGATCCAAAGGCCCTCGTTCGCCTTGTAGCTTTCGTTGGTCTTCAGCGACCGGCCGAGCGGCTCATCCGTGGTCGAATGATGCAGGCCGATCAGCTTCAGCGACGCAGCGCTCAGCACGGGGCTGCCGGAATTGCCTGGCTCGGTCGGGGCACGGTAATGGATACGCACAGGCTGCGGCGTCGCCTTCGCGGCCGGGTTTTTCAGCTCATGATCGATGATGTAATTGTGCTCGAACGTGATCTCGAGACCCCGCCCATTCGGGTGGCCTACGATAAACACGCGCGGCGCGCGCGACGGCGCATCCTTGTCCGCCTGCCCGGCCTCGGTGCTGTAGCGCAGCGGCAGCGAGTCCTGTACCTCCAGTTCCGCCGTCAACCCTTCCGGCTGCTTGTGCAGGCGCAGGATCGCGCAGTCATGCGCCTTGCTGTCTGAGCGCCAGAAGATTTCCGTAACCTGGTAGACGTCATCCGGTTTCAGATCCTCAAAGAAGATGCACGCCTCAGCCGACTTGATTGACGCGCCGCCATAGCTTTTCACGTCGCAAACGACATGGTCATTGGTGATGAACACGTACTCGTTCGCCAGGGCCGGATGAACATGCCGCCCGTGCAGCAGGAACCCCGTTCCCACGGGCCGCCCGTTCGGCGCACACACCTTGCCCACCGATTGCGACAGCTTCAGGACGGTGCGTATGTCCGCCGCCGGAATAGCCTTGACGCCGTCCAGCAGCGCCTCCAACTCACCGGCTTCCGGACCCGCCGTCTCGGCCATCGCCTCAATCTCGTCGATGGTCAGTGACACTGTCGCCATTGAGCGCATCGACAGCTGCGCCATCTGCCGGACGATATGGCTCAGCTCGCCATTGCCCTTCGGCTCAATCCCCCAGACCTCGACCAGCTGCCGCCGCGTCGCATTCAGCGCAAAGGGCTTCGTCTTCGCCTTCTCCAGATAGGCCGTATAATGACCAACTGCCTCGGCCTCTCGGCCAAGGTACAGAGCAGCGTCGCCCGCGTTCGCCAGTTCCCAGTCGGATTTCGATCCGCCCTTCTTCACGCCCTTCAGGATGCCACGCGCCCATTTCGCTGCGTCCGCCTTCTTGCCCAGCGTTATACCGCGCGTCTCTGCCGATTTCATCAGCCCAAGGAGGTTCACCTGATGGAATTCGGGGTCCGGCTCCGCCGCCTGCATCGTCGCGGCCATGCCCTGCATGTAGAACGCATAAGCCCGTTCAAAGGCAAGCCGTGTCGCATCGTTCACGTCCTTCGCGCGCACTGCCCTCTGTTTCCAGATCCGCCCCTGCAGACCGAGGCAATCGGAGAGCAAGCCCGGATCATTCTCGAAATCCTTGCCCGCCAGCTGGACCGCCTTCGTCAGGAAAGCCTCGGCCACCATCGGCGGCAGCGGATCGCCCGCCTCCGCCCGCGCGAGATCCGCCAGGCTCGGGACACCATTCAGTTCCACGTCCGCCGCCGCGCCGAAATAGTGCAGCCAGCCGATCTCCACACCGCCGTCCCGCACCGCCGTCGCCAGCCCGATCAGCGCCTTGAACTCCCTGCGGTCACGGAGCTTCTTGGCAACACCGCGCAGCTGCGCGCGGTAAAGTTCCGGATTGCTGCGTACCAGCGCCGCATAATCCTCTACCGCCGTGTAGAGCTGGCTCACCAGCTCGCTAACCCCCTCATCCGCCAGCCTGTCCGGATTGGCGAGGCCCTCCAGCGAGGCATCAATCGCCGCCTCGGTCTGCGCCGACACCTGCGCGCCGTCCATGATCGCCCGGGACGCCGATTCCGAAACTGCTAAGGGCGAGACATCTTTGGCCGGGAACAGCGTCGCATCGTCGGCATAGTTGAAGCTCTCGCGCTGCTTCATCAGCCGCGTGAAACGTTCCTTCGCATCGGCAATGATCTCGTCCCGGTCCCGCTGCGTCAGCTCGTCGGACAGCTCCACCTCACCGCAGAACTGCCGGAACAGCTCGCGCAGTTTCGCATCCGAAACATCCGCCCCGCTCATGTGCGCCTGCCGCAGCCGCTCGCGCGCCTTCGGAATCGTGCCGATGCGCAGCCGGTCCGGATTGGTGTCCGTCGCGTCGATCGAATAGACGATATACGCCCGCTGCAGCGGCTTGCCCTTGGCATCACGCAGCAGGCTCTCGTGCGCGTCGAAGTATACCTCGCCCGGGTCCGTCCCGCCGCCGGCAATCGCCGCCCAGGTGCCTGTCGTGAACGTCTCGTTGCCCGTCGCCGCAAGGCTCAGGATCACGCCGACAATCCAAGGCGTCTGCTTGTCCGGCAGCAATTCCTTGATGCCCTTGAGCGCCCCGTCGATGCCCGCGCCCGCGATCCCGCCGAGGATCAGCATCTCGCCTTTCGGCAACAGCTTGGATCCTGCGCGCGCCACGTCCACCAGCTTGCGCCCTGCCGCGTTCGACTTGAACAGGTGCAACCCGATATTGATGTCAACCGACCCGTCAAACCGCTCAGGCCCGAAGAAGGTCCGCCCGCCGAAGGCATAGGTGCCGTGCGACTTCATGTTGGGGTGCGCTTCCGGGTTCGGCCCCATCACGGCCACCTGTGGCAGGTCCGTATCCGTCGGCCGGCGCCAGGTCGCATCCGCAAAGATCAGCGGCACCTGTTTGGTCAGCCCCTTGCGCGCCTCCGGGTGATAGAAGGACAGCACGCTGATCGAGAGGTACACGTCCGAATGGGCGGCAATCTCACGCGACACCACCGGCGAGCCCTGCGCGGGCGTGAGCGATAGACGGCGCGGCGGCACGGGCGCCTTGACCAGGATCGACTTCCAGTCGAACCCGCTATCGCCTTGCTCCGCCTGGGCTTCTGCCCCCGTCTTGCGCTTCGCCATAGTGTCCCGCTCCGGCTCGCTGATCGCCGAAACGTTATGTTAATCAGCGCCTTCAGGGAAGCGGGTTCATGCGGCGCCCGCTGCAGACCGGATCCGCTTTACTCAGCGGGCGCCGGCGCCTCATAATCAAACACCACATCCGCCCGCCGGTTGAAGGGCGACTTCACACCGGGCGCCAGCGGCTGCGAGGAGCCATACCCGATCCGCGTGATCCGCATTTCCTCCACGCCCTGCGCTGTCAGCCACTGCGCCACCGTGTCCGCCCGCCGCTGCGACACGCCTTCCGCATAGGACGGGCTGTTAAGCAGATCATCATGCGCCTCGATCCGCACCTCCAGCAACTGGCACCCAAAGCTTCGCCGCAGCGCCCCTTCCAGCACGGATATGGCCTCCGGCGTCAGGTTGGTCTTGTCGAAGTCGAAATAGACCAGAGCTACCGCATCGCCGCAGCCATCATCCGCAAACGTCGCGCCTTGGGACGGCGCCGCCGGTGCCTCGGCTTGCGCTGCATCAGGCTCCGCCCCCACTTCGGGCACACCCGTGGCCGGCACCTCCGCCATCTCCGCCGCCTGAGTGGCCGCCTCATCCGGCGCCAGCATCCGGTATCCAAACCCCACCACCGCAATCACCGCCGCCGCGCCCGCCATGCCCGCCACCAGCTTTGGCCAGGCCGGCCACGGCCCCTTCCGCGCCGGCGCCGCCGCAGCCGCCCGTGCAGGGGCAGCCGCTGCCGCTTCAGCCAGATCCGGCCGCCCCAGCGTGCGTGCCAGCGCCCGCATCAGCTTCTGCCACTCCGCCCCGTCCGTGCGCCCGTGAAATCCCGTAAAGTCGATCTGCTGCAACCCTTCGAACGCGACCGGCACATCCAGCTCCCCCAGCCGCTCGATCGCCAGCGGAATGAGGCATTTGCGCTTCAGCCCGATGGAGCATTCCTGCTTCACCCAGGGCCGGCTCAGCGAATGCTGCGACCAGAGGCTGACCACCGCGCCCGCGCCCTTCACCTCGCGGTCCAGCACGTCCGGAAACACATCGCCTCCGTCCAGCCCCTCCACGTCAAAGAACACGCTCAGCCCGGCCGCATCCAGCCCCGCCTTCACCTTCTCGGCCAACGCCCGGTCCATCCGCGCATACGAGAGAAAAACATCAGCCATCGGAACATCTCATAACCAAACTTTCTCTACCAAGCGAGACAGGTTCGACGTCTCACCGGAACGCCCAGCCAAACACTGCCCCGGCCGCACGCTCCCACCAAGGCGCCAAAGGAGGCGTGCACACATCCTCCCCCTCCCGCCCACGAAGGATCGGTGCGGCAAACGTCGTGGCCTCGTCGATCTCGCGCACGAAAGGCTGCCCGCGCGGCGAGTGCATTCCCTGCAACTTCGACCCGCACACGGCCTGCACGTCCTCCGTCAGGGCATCCAACCGGCCAGCATCGGTCAGGTCCAGCGAGATCAGCTGGCGCTCATTGTCCCAAACCATCAGCCGCCCGGCGTCCTGCTGCCATACCATGTCGCCGTGCGTGAAACTCCCGTACCAGCTGTAGAGCAACGAGATCGTCGCCGTATCGATCACGCGGACAAAACCGCTCGCCTCAATCGCGACCAGGCTGCGTCCATCGTCCGAATAGATAACCTCCTGCTCCACGACTGCGAGCACGATCGGTTTGCCCAGGGCTTCGCCGGTCCGGGCATCCCAGAAACGGAGCATCCGGTCGTCCGCCACGGTCACGATCTGGCTGCCATCCGGAGAATACCAGAGGCCGGATACAATGTCGGGGTGAGCGAGTTCCCTGCCTGCCATGGCGCCGGTGTTGAGATCAGCGAAGGTGACCCCGCGTTCGCCAAGAAGGGCTACCTGTCCTGCGACAGGCGTGAACTCCGCGAGATAAAACTCGCGGTCCGACGCGAAATCCTCACCTATCCCTGCTGCGTCTGAAGATGAAAACAGACCGGCATGATGCAGGCTGTAAACGACAAGCCGGCTGCCATCCGGACTGAACCGCGCCCGCAGAGGCACGCCCTCAAAGCTTGCCTCCGGCTCGCCCGCCGGCGCCTGCGCGACTTCCATCGGGGCGCCCGCTTCGCTGCCCGTCTCCAGATCATACAACTGGCCCGCCTCGTCATCCAGTATAACCATCCGCCCGAGGACGGGTTGGATGGGCGGCATGCCATCCTGGTACATCGCCGTTTCGAAATCCCGGATTCTCGTCAACGTTTCCGCGTTCCAGAGGGTAATCGTGTTCTCGCCGCTCAGGGTTACCAACCGGCGCCCGCCCAGGGCAAACGCTGCATCCCGAAGCGGCAAATCGTGCTCAAGTAAGCCCTCGCGCACCTCTCCGGTCGCAGAATCAGTGACCTGCGCGGCGCCCTCGAACCAGGTCAGCATCAGCGACGATGCAGGGTCAAACGCGGCGCCCCAGTCTCCTGCGTTGCCGAGCAGAATCTCGCGGCCGACCTGCCTACCGGTGCTGGTGTCCCTCAACACGGCACGCCCCGCATCATTCCACATCAACAGACGTTCGCCGTCCGGCGACAGCTTTCCCATCACGAACTCACCGAGGTCCGTTTCGCCGGTGAACGCGATCCGCCGCGCGTGCGGTACTGTCCACACCGATGCCGTATCCTCGTCCAGGGTCACGAAGCTCTGGTCATTGATGAACCGCGCCGGTACGACGGCGTTCGTGTGCCGGAAAGGCCCTGCAATCTGCACCCCGGTCACGAGGTCCCAGAGGCGGGCTTCCTCTACCTCGTTCGACGTCAAGGCCAGGCGCCCATCGGGAGACAGGGTTACAGTCTGTACGAATCCGGGATGTTCGTACACGATCGGCTGGCTTTCGATCCGGCCCTGGCCGGTGAACAGTTCTGCAATCTGGTTGCCATCCCAAGCGATGAAGGATTTGCGGCGCGGATTGCGGATCATGCCGTCCCACGCCGGCATCTCGTCGTTGATTTCCAGGAGACCCTCGCCGGTGGACACGTCCCAGAGCTGGAGGCCGGCCATGTAAGTCCGGGTCAAAAATTGCGTGTCACCCGGATTGACCTGAACGGCGCCGGACCAGCCTTCCGTGCGGATCGGCTCTCCAAGCATCGCGCCGGTCTCGGAATCCCAGATTTCAACAATGCCCGAAGCCGAAACCGTCACGATCCGCGGCGCCGCAGTCATGAATACCGCGCGCTCGACATAGCCGTCCGATTGCCGGGTGCGGGTCATCCGCTCGCCCGTGTCGGTATTCCAGATTTCAATATCGCCTGAGCCGAGTTGCAATACGGCCCGGCGGCCGTCAGGTGACAGAAACCCATCATGATACAGGGGGCCCTCTGTATCGAATGGGCCGCTCAAGATCGCCCCGGTGCCGGCGTCCGCGAGGACAGCCCGCCCGGTATAGACAGCCAGCAGCTTTTCGCCATCCGCCGACAGGCGTACTGAAGGCACGCCCTCCAGCCGAGCGGGAAGTTCCGTCAGCTTCTGTCCGCTCGCCACATCATAGACCCTCACCTCGCTGCCCTGCGCGCCTGTCGCCACCCGCCGCCCGTCCGCCGACAGCGCGACAGTCGTCAGATGACCCGTTTCGCCTTCTTCGATGCCGAGCAGGCCGCCAACCCTCGTCCCGTCCTCCAGCGAAAGGATATGTGCGCCGAGATGATCCCAGACAACGAAATGCCGTCCGCTCTCGGCGGTTTCGAGATGCTGATTGTCCATACTCCCGCTGAGCGCCAGCGTTTCGCCGAGCTGCGCACCCGTCCTCATGTCCCAGACGAAGGTCAGATCCATGTAGTTGGTTGTCACCATCCGGTCGTGTTCCGGACTTATCCAGAACGCCGAGATGATGGAGTCGCCCGCCCCGCCGCCTGGCTGGACCTGGCGCACCGATACCTGGTGGGTCAGCGCCTGCGCGCTTCTCGCAAAAGCAACTCTCGCTTCATCCGTTGACGGATCGAGAAAACTTTCCCGAGAAGCAAGGATCGCCAGCTTCAGCGCGCGCAGGTGATCGCCTTGATTGTAGAACTGGTCGGAGGTCCGCGCCAGCATCAGGCTCTCGCTGCGACCAAGATTTCTCTGCCCGTTGACGACGAACCACGCACCCGCCAGCGTCGCAATCAGGGTTGTCAGCACAAAGACGGCCGTCACCCGCCGCCAGAAGGCACGCCGCACGGCATCCCGCCTGATCTGCTCCCGGCCCGCCGCAATCCACGCGAGGAACAGCTCACCGGGCTCCGGCTCGTTGCGCGGGCGCGACACTGCCCAGCGCTCGGCCTCCTCCACCGCGCCCTCGCGCAGCAGAAGGCTGCGCGGCCGCCCGCGCGTATCCCATTCCTGCACCCGGGCCATATACTTGCGCCCTTCCCGGTGCCAGCCGACATTCATCGCCAGCGCCGAAACCAGTTCCGCCAGCGCTGCGTCAAAGCCCGGCCCGGTCTCTGAAAAGTTGATGCGCACATTCAGCGCCGACAGGCGCGGCGGCGCCTTGGCGAAATCCACTGGCCGCGCCTGCACCGCGATGATCCGCTTGCCCAGCGCCCTAGCGTACGCGATCTCCTCGTCGCACACAGTACTCGCCGCAGAATCCGGCGATACGAGGAACACCATCACGTCCGCCGCCGCGATCATCTCCTGCAGCCGCTTCCACCACTCGTCCTCAGCGGAAATGCCGGCGCTCACATTATGGGGATCATGCGCGGCCTGGTCATAGTCAGCGAGCAACCCTGCCGCCAGCAGCCCGTCCGCCACCCGGACCACAAGAGCCGCATCCTTGCGCGAATAGCTTAGAAAAACCCGCGTGCGGGCGTCTTCCGATCCGGCCTGACTGTCCACCTGTCCCACCCCCGGCCCCTGCCGCTGAACAGGCTCACGTCACCGTAAAATCAGCGCGCTGGCAAGCCGCTCAATCCACCACCCGCAGGCCTTTAGTCTCGGCCCCGAACGTCACCAGCTCCAGCGAACCGGCATCCTCCGACAGGACCAGTTCGAAAGGCCGCGCCGTCGCAAAGAAATGCGTTTCACTTTCGGGATAGAATTCCATGTCCTCGAACTGACCTTCGATCGTTGCCAGCAGGCGTCCCTCACCGGCCTCCAGCACCAGGGTCAGCGGCGTCTCTGTTGCCAGCTCATAAGTGCCGGCATAGAGGGCCAGCACGTCGCCCGGCACATCTGCGCGCATCTTCACAGGATACTCCCGCCGGATCCGGTCCGTCGTCTGCGCTGCCACCATACGCCACTGGCCGTCCGCCTCCTTGCGCCAGATCACGGAGTAACGGGTCGACCCCGGCCGCGGCAGTCCGCCATAATAGGACGCCACCACATCCGTCCGTCCCCGGAACATCACGACACCCGGCCCCAGAACGACGGCTTCGTCCTCGCTCGAGGTCTCCGAAAGGATCCCACGTTTGTCTTCTTTCCGGCGCGCCAGAATTTGGGCCTTGCCGATCCGGTTTCCCGAAAGATCGATGTAGGCATAGTCCTCAGACAGGTATTTCGCGAACGTCTCGAGATCTCCCGCCCCCTGCGCCTGCATCGCCGCCCGGTCGGCGGCTTCCGCCTCGGCAATCAGGTGATCCGGATCGAGCGCAGCGATCGACAAGGGCGCGCCCGCGCAGGCCGCGAGCACGGTGACGGAAACAACCGGTCCTGCAAGTTGCTTGATGAAAGCTGGCATCTTCATCCGGCTAGAGCATCCGATTTCGCTCATCTGCGCAAGTGCGATTGCGCCGCAAAGGCAAGCGCGCGCGGGAAAAGTACGTATCGACGCCGGCCCGAGCCCCTCCTAGCTTGCCGAGGCGAAGTCCGCGCCCCCTTTCCCGTAATCGAGACTACGATGTTGAACATCATGAACCGGGTGCGCCTCTATCATGCGCTACTCGCGATCCTCGCGATCGCAGCTTATCTCACCGGCGAGATCGATCCGGCCCATGCCTGGCTGGGCTATGGCGTAGCTTTCGTTATTGTCCTGCGCCTCCTCTGGGCGCTGGGCGGCGAGCGTCAGGTCGGCCTGATGCGATTCTATCCGAAATTCGAAGGCCTGAAACTCAAAGGCGCGGCAACCCACCCTGCGATCAGCCGTGTGCTGATGCTTGGCATAGCACTCAGCCTGCTGACGGTCACCGGAACAGGCATCGCCATGGATCAAGGCCGCTCGATTGGGCTTCAGCCCGCCTCGGCTGAGCGAACCTACGTTCAATCCCCTGCCGAGCTTCGCTATGCCGGCGACGGTGAAGACGACGAACATGAAGATGAAGAAGACGGTGAGGAAGGTCCGCTTTCGGAAATTCATGAACTGGCAGGAAACCTCCTGCTCGCGTTCGTTGGCATGCACGTCGCTTATCTGCTGGTGTTCAAGCGTCCACTCGCAAAGTTCATGCTCTTCCTGCCGCGCGCCGCCAAAAGAAAGCCAGAGCCGCCTACTTCAGCCTGAACGCATGCGGCAACAGCTCGCTCAGCCAGTAGCGTGCCTCCGCCCCCTCCGGCGTGAAGCACAGTACCTCGAGGTCAGAACCGAACTCCGCCAGCACCTGACGGCAAATCCCGCACGGCGTACCGGCTACATCCCCGTTCGTCACTACGGCGACCGCCCGGAACGCCGTATGCCCCTGCGCCACCGCCGCAAACACCGCACTGCGTTCCGCGCAGCACGTTGCCCCAAAGGTTGCGTTCTCCACATTGCACCCGGCCACGATCTCGCCGCCCGCCGTCAAGAGCGCCGCCCCTACCCGGTAGTTCGAATACGGAACATAAGCCCGCCCCTGCACCGCAAGAGCTGCGGCTTTCAGCGCGGGCCAGTCGATACTCATCGGAACGGCGGCTCGTCGAATGCGCGCAGCTTGCGGCTGTGGAGGCTTGCACCGCCGTCCTGCGAGAGGCGCTCCAGCGTTTCGATCCCGATCCGGATGTGTTCGCCGATGGCGCGTTCGTAGAACCGGTTTGCAGCGCCCGGGAGCTTGATCTCTCCGTGCAGCGGCTTGTCGGAGACACACAGGAGCGTGCCGTAGGGCACCCGCAGGCGGAAGCCATTGGCAGCAATCGTCGCGCTTTCCATGTCAATGGCGACCGCCCGGCTTTTGTTGAACCGGCGCGCCGACGCGGTGAAGCGCAGCTCCCAGTTGCGGTCATCCGTGGTCACCACCGTACCGGTACGCAGTCGCTTCTTCAGTGCCTCGCCCTTCTCACCGGTGACGGCTGCGGCCGCTTCAGCGAGGGCTACCTGCACTTCCGCAATCGGCGGAACCGGAATTTCCGGCGGCAGCACAGCGTCAAGCACATGGTCCTCGCGCAGGTAGGCATGCGCTAGCACATAATCGCCGATCTGCTGCGAATGGCGCAGCCCCCCACAATGGCCCACCATAAGCCAGACCTGCGGACGCAGCACGGCGAGGTGGTCGGTGATCGTTTTGGCATTTGAAGGGCCGACACCGATATTGACCAGCGTGATGCCCGCGCCGTCTTTCGCGCGCAAGTGATAGGATGGCATCTGGAAACGCCGCCACGGCGAGGCCTCGATGGAGGCGCGGCTCTCGGCATGCGGCTGCGTAATCTCCAGACCTCCGGGCACGGACAGAGACTCATACCGTGTATGACCACCCAGCTGCGTCAGCGCCCAGTCACAGAAGGCATCAACATAGCGATGGTAGTTCGTGAACAGAACATAGTGCTGGAAATGATCCACCGGCGTGCCGGTATAGTGTTGAAGGCGTTTCAGGGAAAAATCCACGCGCTGCGCATCGAAGAGCGACAGTGGACGCACATCATAGGGCTCGAACTGTTCGCCGTCGGCAATCTCGTCACCAATCAGCGTCAACTTCGGCGACGGGAACCAGCGCACCAGCTCCGCCGGCGCGATTTCCTCCAGGCCCGCCGCCTGCGCGGGATCCCACACATAGGCATAGGGGATCTCGGATTCGGAGCGCTCGACATAAACGTCCACGTCATAGTCGCGCATCAGCGGCGTCAGCTGCTCGATGAGGTAGGCGCGGAAAAAATCCGGCCGTGTGACGGTCGTCACATAAGTGCCGGCTTCGGACATCTTGCCAAACGCCCGCGAGATCGGCGGCGGCGGCCCGTCCGGATTGTAGATCAGCCGGATCTGCGGATAGCAGAAAATACCCCCCGCCCGGGCCTCGCCATCGGGCGGCGTGCCATCGTGCAGGAAACGGGTTAGGGCTTCGGAAAGGGCGGAAACAGCTTCGCCGTAGAGCGCCTCAAGCGCGTCCACAATAGCTTTGGGTGTGGTGAGTTTCGACATGGCACCCATTGGCGCGGGTTCGCAGCGAAGTCAATCGGCCCCCCTTCTCTTCTCCCCTCTCCGGCAAGGCTTGACCACCGGCAAAGCTTTCGGCCCGGCGCCAGGCTCATGCCGACAAACGCCGCCGATTTCCGGCCCGCCCCTGAATTGTCATTAACTTGACAGAGTTTACCGGGAGGACGTGTCCTTTATTCTCAGATTCACAAAGGGGACCGCCATGTCCAGAATACGATTCGCGATCGCGGCTGCCGCATCCACCCTTGTGCTGGCCGGGTGCCAGTACTGGCCTTGGAAGGGCGACACGACTTCGACCGCCGCGCCGGCGGAAACCGAAAACCGTGCGGAAGAAACCACCAGACTTGTCACCCCGGTGGCTGCGCCCGCGGAAGAAGCCGAAACCTGCGCCGTACTGGAAAGCCGTGACTGGGCCGCTTGGGTGAACCGGATGCCGGGGCCCGGCGCCGTGCCGACGCTGCATGTCACCGGCAAGGTGGACGTGCGCTCTGGCGGCTATACTTTTGACTGGGAACAAGGCCCGCTGGACCGCTCTGCCACGCCGGCTCTGCGCCTGAAACTGGTGCCCAGGGCGCCGGACGGCATGGCGACGATGGCGATCACCGCCGAGGAGGTGAAGTTCGAGCAGCCCCTGTCGGACACTACCTACAGCCGCGTCATCATCAGCTGCGGCAGCATCACGCTCGGCGAGATCGCCGGGATCATGGACGTCTATTGATGCGACCGCGTGCATTCCTGGCTGCGGGCGCCGCCCTGTCCCTCGCCGCCTGCTTGCCTGCGCCGGAACCAGCAGCTGAGCCAGTGGCCGAAAGTGTGGAGCCCCCCTTTGGTCCTGGCCCCGATGCAATCGAGGGCGAGGCGTTTGACGCAGTCGTGAGCGGCACAGGGACATGGGACGGCGCCGCTCTGCCGGAAACAGCGCGGCTGGTCGTCGAGGTGCGCGACCTGACTCGCCCGCCCGAGGGCGGAGACCTTGTCCTGAAGGAGGAGTTTCCGGTCTCTTCCGGATCCACGGCGGCCTTTTCGGGCACCGTTTCGAAGTTTGACCTGATCCCTGGCGGCAACCTGATTCTGCGCGCGCAGATCCAGGATGGCTCTGCGATCCTGTATGCCTCTGACGGCGATGTCGACATTGCAGATAGCGGTGAGACTGCCGGCCTTGAAGTGCCGATGTTCAACCCCGAGGACCTTGCCAGAGGACGCCCCGCGCAGATGATCACGCCGGCCGGAACGGCTTACATGTGCGGCGGTGAACCGTTGACGATCGCCATTGATGCCAGCGCGGCCTATGTCACGTTCGGCGATGGCACCAGCGTCAAGCTCGACAAACTGGACGCGGTCGTGGGCGGGGCAGCACTGTTCTCGAATGGACGCTTCGTGGTGGAGCAGACGAGCGCCGGCATCCGGTTCGGGCGCGGGCGGGCGACACCGGTGGTCTGCACGGCGGACTGAGGCTCGGCCCGGGCGTTCCGTACACTGACGGCGCTCGCGGCCTGGGCCGGGCTAGACCCCGAACTTAGGATAGTGCTGACCAGTGGCGCTTTTGAAACGCCTGCTCTCTCGGTATTTTACATGCGCTGCGATTAGGCAGCTATAGATTGGCGCATCTGCAATGTTAATCTGCTTGTTTACCCAACAACATGACTATGTTTGAAAGGCATCCTGAAGCCTGCAAGAACGCTGGCCAAAAAAAGAGCTGGCATGATCACGCAAAAATCCAAGTACGCCTTGCGCGCCCTGCTTGCCCTCGCCGCACGGTCGGACGAAGGGCCCATGATGATCAGCGAGATTGCCGAGCAGGAAGTGATCCCGCGCAAGTTCCTCGAGCAGATATTACTGGAGCTGAAGCGGGCGGGCCTGGTCGCCAGCCGGCGGGGCAAGGCGGGCGGCTACTTGCTGCTGCGGCGCGCCGAGACGGTAACCTTTGGCGAAGTGCTGCGCCTGATCGACGGGCCGCTGGCCCCCCTGCCCTGCCTGTCCAAGATGGCCTACCGGCGCTGCGGCGACTGTGCGAACGAGAATGCCTGCAAGCTGCGCAAGGTGTTCGCGCGGGTGGCGGACGCGACGCGCGACATTCTGGATACGACGACGCTGGCGGATGTGCTGCAGGGCGGCGTGAAAAGCCTGCCGGTGGAGATCTAAAGGCGGCCGGCTATTTGGCCGGCGCGGACTCGCTCACGGGCTCTGTCAGGATGAAGCCGTCTTCGCCGTAGATGGCAAGCTGGGTGAGGCGTGGCAGATCGAGCACGTCGATGCGGCTGCGGCCGCGGGAGATCAGGCCGGCTTTCTCTAGGTGTTGCAGCAGGCGGTTGGTCCACTGGCGCGAGGCCATTATGGTGAGAGCGAGCTGGTCCTGCGTGATCGGCGAGATGGTGCGCGTGATGACGCGTTCGCCCTGCGCGTTGGAGGCGAGGTCCACGAGCCGGCGGGCGAGGCGCTGCAGCGGCGTGAAAGCGAGGTGCTCGATCAGGTGCGAGTAGAGCGCGCGCAGGGTCGCGATTTCCGGCGCGACCATGTACGAGAGGGCGTCCACGTCGTTCATGAAGATGCGGCGTACGGCGGCGATCGGCAGGTGAAGCACTTCGCAGGGCTGGCTGGCGACGACGTTGAAGGTGTAATTCTGCTCGTCGAGACAGGCGAGGAAACCGATCCAGTTCCCCGGGCGGTGGACGCCGACGAGGATGTCCAGACCCGCAAGCGTAGTGCCGACGACCTGGGCCTCGCCGCTGACGATGCCGAAAATGCCGATGGCGGGATCGCCTTGGCGAAACAGGTGTTTGCCGCGCTTCAATTTGAGGCGGACGCTGCTGCGCAGCACTTCTTCCTGCAGCCGCTCCGGCAGGCCGGCGAACCAGAGGCCGCGCGTGTGATCGAAGTGCTCTTTTCTGGGCAAGGCCGGTGCCCTCCCCGGCAGCGTCTCTCTGTGCGAAAACTAGCTGCTGGTTAGTCTCTGTCAATCGCGCGACAGTGCCATTTGCCTCGAAAAGGTAGAAATTGACTGCAACGCAAACGTTTCTAGACGGAATGGCAGACGGCAGCACTGGCCTATGCCGCACGTTGCACAGAAAGTCGCGCCCCGAAGGGCGCGCCGTCCCATTCGGGACAAGCATTCGACACAGTTTCCGGCGACACGCGTTGCTGGCCATCGACCGGCGCGGAGAAACCGAAAATGAGGAACTCAGACATGATCCAGACCGCGGTTCGCAGGAGCTTCTTTTTCCCGCTTGTCTCCGCCCTTGCCCTGACGGGCGTTTCGGCGTGCAACCTGACACCTGCCGCGGCGCCGGCCGATCAGGCGACAACGCTCGCTCCGTCTGCCCTGCCGCTGGTCACTGGCACGGCGACCTACCGTGAACGAATGATGCCGCCACCGGGCTCGGTGCTGAAGGTTGTGTTGCAGGATACCTCGCTCGCTGATGCGCCGGCGATCAACCTGGCGGAATTTTCCGCTCCACTGGACGAAGGCGGCGTGCCGAAGGCGTTCTCGTTGCAGCTGGTGACGCCGATGGACCCGCGCATGACCTATACGGTGCGCGCGACGATCCTCGGACCGGATGCGGCGTTGCTATGGGCGACGGACACGGTGAACCGCGTGCCGCAGGCAACCGTCGGTAAAGTCGACATGGGTGAGCTGTTGATGGTGAAAGTGACGCCCTATGAAGCGCCTGCCTCTCCGCTCGGCGGCGGCCAATGGATCATCGAGTCGGTCGGCGGCCAGGCAACGCCCGGCCCGCGCGCGCCGACAATCAACTTCGGCGAAGACGGACGCGTTGGCGGCTTCGGCGGCTGCAACCAGTATTCCGGCGGCTATACGCAGAACGGGGCGAAGGTCACCTTCACGCCAATCATCAGCACGATGATGGCCTGCGCCGCGGGCTCGATCATGCAGGTCGAGTCTGCCATCGGCGCCGCGCTGCGGGGCGATGCAACCTATGCCATCAACGGTGATGGCAAGCTGGTGATCAACTCAGCCAACGGCACGGAGATTGTTGCGGGGCGGGCTGCGGCGAATAGCCTGTCCGGCACCAGCTGGGCCGTAGACAGTATCGGCGGGGCGGCGGCGGTCTCCGGCAGCGAGCCAAGCATCACGTTCACTGCCGATGGGCAGATCAACGGCACCACCGGCTGCAACCGCTTCTTCGGCGGCTATGCGCAGACCGGCAGCAAGCTGACCTTCACCGGCGTGGGCATGACCAAGATGGCCTGCAACGGCGACGGCATCATGCTGCAGGAAAACACCTTTGCGGGCATCCTGTCCGGCGCGGCGGCGGCGAGCGTCGACGGCGCAGGAAAGCTGACGATCATGGGAGAAAAGGGCGTGGGCTTCGTCGCGGTGCCGGCTGCGTCTGCCGAAACGCCTCCGGCAGACCCTGCGCTGCTGCAGGGCGCGGCCTGGATCGTCGAGGATATCAACCGCGGCGGCGTGATCGACAATTCGCGCCTGACACTGTTTTTCGGCGCAGACGGGCGTGTAAGCGGCTCGACCGGCTGCAACGGGCTCAGCGGCACCTATTCCGTAAGCGGCAGAAAACTGACGCTGTCACCTCTGGCGATGACGCGCCGCGCCTGCCTTGCGCCGGCCCTGTCGATACAGGAATCGAAGTACACTGGCGCGCTGAACGGCGAGCTGACCTGGTCGATCACGGGGGATGGCGCGCTGGAGCTGACCGGCGACGGCGGGCGCCGGGTGTCGCTGCGGCGATAGGTTTCCGAAGTAAGCCCCCTCACCTCACGTCGTTGTGCAAGTCCCTATTAAAGGGGCATTCGGCTAGCCGCCGACTACGCCGCCATCAGTCCGCGTGATGGCCATCACGCTTGGACGCGGCGGCGCGGCGTCGCTGAAATCCGGCCAGCGAGTGGTGGGAGCTTCAAAGCTCGCCCCATCCCCATCGCCCGGATGCTGGATAGCGACGAACAGCGTTTCGCCGCCGGGCGTAAACCTCGGCCCGCAGAGTTCGGCCCCGATCGGCACTCGGAAGAAATGGCGGCCGGAGCCGCGCCGCTCGCCGTCCGTCTCGATGGCCCAGAGACCGTCAGCGGCGCCGGTATCATCATTGCCGTCGGTGGAGACCCAGAGGCGGCCGCTGGCGTCGATGGCACAATTGTCGGGGCTTGCGAGCCAGCCGTTTTCAGAGGTCAAGGGATTCCAGGTCGCGCCGACTTCAGCGATCGAGGGATCGCCGCAGCGGACAAGGATTTCCCACGTTGACGTCTCGGAGGTGAAGTCTCCGCCAGGCTCAGTGATCTCGATGATGTGACCGAAGCGGTTGGAGTGGCGAGGATTGGCGGCATCGACCTGATCGGGCGTCCGACGGTCGTTGTTGGTCAGCATGACCCACACGCGGCCGGATTTTGCATCAGGCTCGATATCTTCCGGACGGTCCATCGGCGTGGCGCCGAGGATATCTCCGGCGCGGCGCGTCTCGATCAGAACGTCCGCCTGCGAATTGAATCCATTCGCAGGTGTGAGCGGGCCTGCGCCGAAGACGAGGGGAAGCCAGGTGACCGTGCCGTCTTCGTTGAAGCGGGCGCAGTAGAGCGTGCCGGAATCAAGCAGGTCCATATTGCCGGCGCGGTTTGCCGGATTATAGCGGCCTGCCGAGACGAACTTGTAGATATAGTCGAAGCGCTGATCGTCGCCGGAATAGAGCACAACGCGGCCATCGGGGGCGACGACGCTTTCGGCGCCCTCATGCTTGAACCGGCCGAGCGCGGTGCGCTTCTTCGGGGTCGAGGCGGGGTCCATCGGATCGACTTCGACGATCCAGCCGAAGCGGTTGGGTTCGTTCGGCGCCTTCGAGACATCGAACCTTTCGATGTGCCTGCCCCAGCGATACCAGCCTCCGGGCACACCCATGCGCTTGTGATTGTTCGTCTCCGGATGATCCTTGGGCAGGTCGCCGAGGAAGTATCCGTTGATGTTCTCTTCGGCCATCAGGTAGGTGCCCCAGGGCGTGATTCCGCCGGCGCAATTGTTCAGGGTGCCCAGCACCTTGATGCCAGATGGGTCGTCGGTCGTCTGCAGGCGCAGGTGGCCGGCGGCGGGTCCTGTCAGCTCCATTGGCGTATCGGCGGTGAGGCGGCGGTTGAAGGGAGAACCGATGACGGGACGCCAACCACTCGCCTGCTGGCGGATTTCGACGATGGTGCCGCCATGCGCGGCGATTTCGGTGAGCGCGATCTCACGCGTGATGCCGGCGGGATCATCTGCCCGGATGCCGGGGAACATCAGGAAGGTGGACGTGTATTCGTGGTTGACACAAAGCAGGCCGCGCGGAGCACCGTCCGTATCCGGATCAAGCGGGACGAAGCCTACAAAGTCATTGTTGTAGCCAAACTGGCGCACTTGCGCGGTGGCGGACTGGTTCAGCGGATCGAAGGCGGGACTGTCGGCCCAGAGCGGATCGCCCCAGCGCAAGAGAATGTCAGCGCGGTAACCTTCGGCGACGTGGTGGGTCTGGTCCAGTCCGCGAGCGATTTCAGGAAAGCTGAAAGCCGGCTGCGAGCGTGCCATTTCCTGCGCGGACGCGTTGGTAACCTCAGCCGGGCGGCCTGCGCAGGCGGCGAGCGCAAAGCCGGACACGGCTGTCAGCCCGCCAATGAAACCGCGCCGGGAGAGACGGCGTTCGACGATGCCGGTGATGGTTTCGGCGCCGGCCGCGACGCGCGGGTTCAGGGGAAGGTTTTCGGACTCGTCCATGGGTCGTCTCTCATTTGGCTGGGCAGGCTGCGCGTCACCTTGCATGGGGAGGTGACAGGAAGATGACATCAAACCGGACGGCCCGGATCATGGCTCCATCACGGGATAGGGCTCCAGTTCGGCCAGGTCGAGGCTATAGGCAGCATTGCCCACCTCGTTGAGGAACTGGCCGGAGCTGAAGGTGCCTTCGAGATAGTAGGGCACCCAGATGTCGGCGACGGTGATGCCCTGCGGGGCGCGCACGAAGATGATCTGGTTAGGCGGTGGCGGGGGCGTATGGATGCAGGCGCCCATATAGGGCACGAACAGGAACTGGGTGTGGCGGGCCTTCGGATCGAAGTCGAAAGGGACGACGTAACCAGGAATGCGCACGCGCACGCCGTCGAGTTCGGTGACGGCATCGAAAGTGCCGAGCTGGGGCATGAAATCCAGTTCCGAGCCCTCCGCGATGGTGGCGGGGTCGGGCGCGCCGCCGGCCTGGTAGCGTGCGTCGAGCTCAGCATAGAATTCGGCCTGCTGGCGGGCGAGCTCTTCCTCGGCGCCGGCGGGCATCAGGTCGGACCAGATGATCGGAAGCGCCTCCCCGGGCTCGACGCCCCAGAATTCACCGGCATCGCGCCGGGCCCCGGCAGAGCCGGCCTCGGCGGCGTGGCGCTCGAAGTCTGCTGTCTTTGCATCGCCCGGCAAAGGGGGCGGCTCGGCAGGCGGGGCCGAACGGCCACAGGCAGCAGCGAGAAACAGGAGCAGGGCAAGGAGAATCAGGCGGGTCGCGGGCATTCACGGTGGCTTTCGGCAGGGCGGGATTCGCAGAGGCGATAGTCGGTCGGGTGCAGCGCGCTGACAAGACCGGCAGAACGGTCAGCCCGCCTCAGGCAGATCCAGTACGAAGAGCAGCCGCGGCGGCGCGCCGTCTGGCATTGGCGGGGATTTGTGCAGGACGCCCGGCACCTGCTCGCCGCGCCAGCCGCGCAGGAGGAGAACGTCCCACGCTGCGGCCTGGCCCACCTCGTTCGTTTCCGGCAGCAGCCAGAATGTGCCCTCGCCCCGGTAGGTGACAATCAGGCGCCAGCCTGTGCGGTCCTGATGGAGGCGGCGGCAGGCATCGTCATCCACACATTCCATCCGCAGTCGGAGGGGTAGTGTCGGCGCAGCGTGGCGGATTGCATCCACCAGGATGGCCATGTCGGTGCGGACGGCGTCGCGGGCGAGACCGGAAAGGCAGAAAGAAGATGCGGCACAGTCCACCGCACAGGCGGGATTGGCACGAATGTCCGCGCGAAAGAAGGGTTCGTCCGGCACGAGGCGAAGGCGCGCAAGCGCATCTGCCGCACCCGGCGGCGCCGGGCGCGGCAGGTGAACGAGTTCAGTCGAATCCTGGCCGACAAAGGATAGCAATGCGGACAGGGAGTCGACCGTGGCCATCGGGCATGCGGACGTTTCAGGCGGGCGCGTCTTGACGGGGAGGATCATGGGCGGCATTAAATGTAATAATATTACATTTGGCAACCCGAATTGTGAGCCCTGCCCCATGACGCTATCAACTCTTCCCGTGACCGTGCTGTCCGGCTTCCTCGGCGCTGGAAAGACAACGCTGTTGAACCACATCCTGAACAACCGGGAAGGCCGGCGGGTGGCGGTGATTGTCAACGACATGAGCGAGGTGAACATCGACGCGGATTTGGTGCGCGGCGAAGCGGGCTTCTCGCGAACCGACGAGAGCCTGGTGGAGATGTCGAACGGGTGCATCTGCTGCACACTGCGCGAAGACCTGCTGAAGGAAGTGACGCGGCTGGCGCAGGAAGGACGGTTTGACTACCTGGTTATCGAGTCGACCGGAATTTCCGAGCCCCTGCCCGTGGCCGCGACGTTCGACTTCCGCGACGAGGCGGGCTTCTCGTTGGGTGACCTGGCGCGTATCGACACGATGGTGACCGTGGTGGACGCGGCCAACCTGCTGAAGGATTATTCGAGCTCGGACTTCCTGGCCGATCGCGGCGAAAGCCTTGGCGAAGGCGACCAGCGGCCACTTGTGCAGCTACTCGTGGACCAGATCGAGTTTTCGGACGTGATCGTGCTGAACAAGACCGATGTCATCTCTGCCGGCGACCTTACCATCGTGCGCAAGCTGGTGCGGGCGCTCAATCCGGATGCGGACATTGTGGAGAGCAGCTTCTCGCGCGTGCCGCTGGCGCGGGTTATGGGCACCGGGCGGTTCGACTTCGAGAAGGCGCAGGACCATCCGCTGTGGGCCAAGGAACTGTATGGCTTCGCCAATCACGTGCCGGAGACGGATACTTACGGGATCGAAAGCTTTGTCTACCGGTCGCGCCGGCCGTTTGATCCGGTAAAGGTTCATGCCTTCTTCAACGAGACCTGGCCGAACGTGGTGCGCGCCAAGGGATTTTTCTGGGTGGCAACGCGGCCGGACTGGATTGGCGAGGTGAGCCAGGCGGGCGCGCTGGTGCGCCATCAGGGCATGGGGCGCTGGTGGGCGGTGTCACCGCGCGAGCGCTGGCCGGGCTCGCCCGACTTTGAAGCCTACATCGCCGGCATCTGGGACCCGGTTGTCGGCGACCGGCGGCAGGAACTCGTGTTCATCGGCATCGGCATGGACGAGGCGGCCATCCGCAAGCGGCTGGACGCGTGCCTGACGGATATCCGGCATGGCAGCACACCTGCCCGCATTCGGGCACGCGACGACCTGGCCGATCCCTTTCCGGCCTGGGGCCAGGCTGCCATGGCCGAGTGACCCGTCGCCCCTTGGAGGCGGGCGTCTGAAAAGCTAAGGCTGGAGGCGACACCGAACGCAGAAAGCCCGCCTCCCCACATGACTGCTTCTTCCAAAACACTTATCGGCATCGACCTTGGCACGACCAATTCGCTGGTGGCGGTGTTTACCGATGAGGGGCCTCGGCTGATTGCCAATAGCCTTGGCGAGTTCCTGACACCTTCGGCAGTAGGCTACGGAGACGACGGCGCGCTGCTGGTGGGGCGGGCAGCGAAAGACCGGCTGCTGACGCATCCGGCGCAGACGGCGGCGCGTTTCAAGCGCTACATGGGCACCAACCACGAGATGACGCTCGGTAAGAAGGCCTTCCGTGCGGAGGAGCTGTCTTCCTTTGTGCTGCGCAGCCTGCGGGCGGATGCGGAAGCGTTCCTCGGTCACAGCGTGGACGAGGCGGTGATCTCGGTGCCGGCGTATTTCAACGACATCCAGAGGAAGGCAACGATCACAGCGGCGGAGTTTGCCGGCCTGAAGGTAAACCGACTGATCAACGAGCCGACTGCGGCGGCGCTGGCCTACGGCCTGCAGGACCGGCAGGGGGAATCGACGTTCCTGGTTGTAGACCTAGGTGGGGGGACGTTTGATGTTTCCATCCTCGAGATGTTCTCCGGGGTGATGGAAGTGCGCGCCTCAGCCGGAGATGCGTTTCTGGGGGGCGAGGACTTTACCGACGCGCTGGCAATGGAACTCGGCCGGCAGATTGGCATCAAGCCTGAGGATGTGAGCCGGGAGGACGGGGCCCGCCTGCGTGGGCTGGCGGACCGGATGAAGGTGCAACTGAGCGAGGCGCCAGAGGCTAGGGCGGAGTTTGCGCTGAAGGGCGAGGCGCGGCCGGTGAGCATAACGCGCGAGAAGTTCGACGAGATCACCGACCCGATCCTGAAGCGTCTGCGCCTGCCGATCCAGCGCGCGATTTCGGACGCAAGCCTGCGCGCCGACGACCTGCACCGGATCATCACGGTGGGCGGGGCAACGCGGATGCATGCCGTACGCCAGCTCGTGACGCGGCTGTTCAAACGCTTTCCGGAGTATTCGATCGACCCGGACCATGTGGTCGCCCTCGGCGCTGCGGTGCAAGCCGGCCTCGCGGCACGGCACAAGGCGCTGGACGATGTGGTCATGACGGACGTATGCCCGTTCACGCTGGGCTTCGAGACCTCGATCCAGGTCGGCGAGGGAAAGTATGAACACGGACAATTCTCGCCAATGATCGAACGCAATACGGTGGTGCCGGTGTCGAAGGCAGACATCATCTCGCCGCTGCATCCAAACCAGCACGAGATCGCGCTGCGGATCTTTCAGGGCGAGAGCCCGTTCGTGAAGGATAACATTCTGATCGGCACGCTGCACATTCCGCTGCGCGGCGGGCCTAAGGAGGACAAGTCGGTGGAGCTGCGCTACACTTATGACACGTCCGGCGTGCTCGAAGTCGAGGCGACGCCGTTGGCGACGAAGAAGATGGAACGGCTGGTCATCGAGGGCAATCCGGGCAGCCTTCCCCGCGCCGAGATCGAGAACCGACTGAAGGCGCTGAGCGCGATAAAAATTCACCCGCGCGATCAGCATGAGAATGCGGCGCTGATTGCGCGCCTGCGCGCGGCGTTCGAGAATTCTCTGGGCGACAAGCGGCAATCCGTGGGCCGACTGATCGCAGAGTTCGAGGGCGTACTGTCCCGCCAGGACGTGCGCGAGATCAACGAGGCGCGCCGCAACATCGATCAGATCATAGGCAATTTCGAACGCGACGATGTCTTCTGATCCTTTCGACCTTCTGGAACTGGACCGTGCGACGGCGACGGATGTGGATGTGCGCCGCGCCTATGCGGCGAAGCTGAAGATAACCCGGCCCGAGGATGACCGGGCCGGGTTCATGGCGCTGCGGGCAGCGTTCGAGCGGGCGCGCAATGAAGTGCGCTGGCGGGATGAAGATGCCGAGTACGAGTTCCAGGACGAAGACGAGCAGGATCACAGCCCGCCGGATGCGTATGGGCAGTCGTCCGCGGAAACCGGGCGGCCGCCTCTGATGCACGCGGAAGCCCCTGCCCCGGACCCGCCCGTTGAAACGGCGGCTGAACTGGCTATCCCGGAGGAGACACCAGCGTATGATGTCGAAGATGTTCCGGATGATGAAGACGACTCTCCCCCGACCCCGGCGGAGGTCGACTATGACCGGCGGCTGAACACTGTGTTCGACCGGCTGGTGGGCCTGCTGACGCTGGGCGAATATGGCGCCGCGCCGAAAGATGTCCTGCGCGTCCTGGATGACCCCGATGTGGCAGGCATCGAGGAGTACCAGAGCATGCAGTGGAAAGTCCGAGATTTCCTCTGTGAACGGACGGGGTTCAACCGAGACCCCCAGTTGATGCGCCTTCCCGACTGGCTGACGCTCGAGGTGTTTGACGCGCTGGACGGTTACTATGGCTGGACTCGCCAGCCTGTAATGAATGGCTGGGTGCGGCGGCTGAATGACTGGCTGGTTAGGGTGCGCCGGGAACTGGCGATGGCAGCGATGCCGCCTGCCGAGCGTAAGCAGGCCTTGCTGGCCGAGACCAAGGCCGACCTGTTCGGCGCCAAGGATGGCGAGCGGGCGGGCGGCAGGTCCGGAGGCGGCACGATCTGGCTGTGGATCGGCGCGGGCATTCTGATCAGCCAACTGGTGCGCTTCTTCACATCGATGAGCGGCGGCTGACGCCAGGTCAGGGTCGCCGTCGGAAACCGGACCTTGAACCCGCAACACCGCACCGCTGCAGAAAAATTCTCGGCCGTTGCATCCAAAGTCCGCCGCCGATGCATCTTTGGGCTAACCAAGGAGGTACGACATGAAGATTCAGATTGCCGCCTGCGTTCTTGTGCTGGCGACAGCTCTCGCGCCTGAAGCTCTGGCGCACAACACCAAGGATTGCGCCCCCTTCGAATGGGGCCGCATTGCGTATGGCACTTTTGAAAATGACCAGGCCTTTATTACAGTGCCGGTGGCCGTCTCGGCCTTGAAAACGTCGATGCCCTTCCAGCTCGACACGGGGTCAGGTGCAACCTACCTGTATGATCCCGCTCTCGATGAAAACGAGAAGGGCCGAACACTCGCAACGGAGATTGCGATCGACGCGCCCGGCTGGACAGCTTCGGCGCGTGACATAAAGCTCAAGCACGGCGCGGCGGAATCGAAGAGCCGCGGTACGCTCGGCGTTGACCTCCTCGGTTCCGGCGTGGTGCTGGACCTCAAGGCCGGCACACTTTGCCCCCTGACACCGGCACGTGCGGCAGGCTTCGCCGATTGGCAAGTCATGGAACGCTCCGGCACCTCACCGGTCATCCGTGTCAACGATGGACACCGCGACCTTCGCCTTCTGCTCGATACCGGATCGAGCGCATTTTCCGTGCTTTCGACCCGCGGCCGCTCCAAGGCGCTGAAACGCGGCGAAAGCGTGCGCAAGTTTGACGTGCCTTCATTCAATTCGTCTCTCTCGGTCACTGAACTGAAACCAGAGGGGCAGTTCACGGCGTTTGGAAAAGCGCTCGACACACCCTTCGTGTATGCCTTCAACCATCCGCTCGCGGGCTTCGCCCTCAATCGCGGCAAGATCGATGGCCTGATCGGCCTCACGCCCTTTGCGGGCGGGGCGCTGGCGTTCGATTTTGAGGGCAACCGGATCGCATACCGGGAGGCGGACTGAGCGAGAGCGGGTCAAACAACGAACGGCCTTGCTCGTGCTCGCTGCGCGTGACGCCGGGGCAGGACTGTTTTGGGCGGGCTTTCGCGGGTAGAAATGCTTGGCATCTTCACCACGGAGACCTCTCATGGCCGATACCGGCGCGCTTGATCTCGGATTTGACCCAGCTGCGCTGAAGGCGCGTTACCTTGCAGAGCGCGACAAGCGCGTGCGCAAGGACGGCAACGAACAGTATGTTAACGTGGCCGGGCAGTTCGCCCATTACCTCGAAGACCCGTACACGGAACGTGTGGAACGCGCGCCGGTGAAGGATCATGTCGAAGTGGCAGTGATTGGTGGCGGTTTTGGGGGGATGCTTGCGGCCGCAAGGCTGCGCAAGTCGGGCTTCAACGACATCCGAATGATCGAGACCGGCGGCGCATTCGGCGGCACTTGGTACTGGAACCGGTATCCGGGCGCGGCGTGCGATATCGAGAGCTATATCTATCTTCCGCTGCTGGAAGAGACCGGCTTCATGCCGAAGGAGAAGTATACCAAGGCGCCGGAGATCCTCGCGCACTCCAAGCGCATCGCCGAACACTTCAACCTGTTCGACAAGGCGCTGCTGAGCACTGGTGTAACAGGCATGAAGTGGAACGAGAAAAAAAAGGCCTGGACCATCGAGACGGACAGGGGCGACAAGTTTACCGCCCAGTTCGTGGTGATGAGCAACGGGCCGCTGAACCGGCCGAAGCTGCCCGGCATCCCGGGCGTGGAAACATTCGCGGGGCACAGCTTCCACACCAGCCGGTGGGACTATGGCTATACGGGCGGCGGGCCTGAAGGCGGGCTGACCAGGCTGAAGGACAAGGTGGTGGGCATCATCGGCACGGGCGCGACCGCCGTGCAATGCGTGCCGCACCTCGCGGCCGGCGCGAAACATCTCTACGTGTTTCAGCGCACGCCCTCCTCTATCGACGTGCGCAATGACCGGCAGACCGATCCTGACTGGGCGAAGAGCCTGGAGCCTGGCTGGCAGCGCCGGCGGATGGAGAATTTCAACACGCTGGTCTCGGGCGGCTATGAACCGGAAGACCTCGTGAATGATGGGTGGACGGACATCATCCGCAACATCCTTTTCATTGCCTCGAAGGGCGATCAGCAGGGCCTGACGCCGGAGCGGCTGGCGGAGCTGGCGGAGATCGCCGACTTCAAGAAGATGGAACAGGTACGTTCCCGCGTGGATGAGATCATCAAGGATCCGGCGGTAGCGGCTGCGCTCAAGCCCTGGTATCGCCAGTTCTGCAAGCGGCCGTGCTTCCATGACCAGTATCTCGACGCCTTTAACCGGCCGAACGTGACGCTGGTAGACACGAACGGACAGGGCGTCGACCGGATCACCGAGAATTCGATCGTGGTGGGCGGAAAGGCCTACAAGATCGACTGCCTCGTCTATGCTACGGGCTTCGAAGTGGGCACGGACTATACACGGCGCGCGGGGTATGATCCGGTGGGGCGCGGCGGCGTGACCATGAAGGACTACTGGGCCGACGGGATGCGCAGCCTGCATGGCCTGTCCGTACACGGATTTCCTAATATGTTCCTGATGGGCCCGGGACAGGCGGGCTTCACGGCGAACTATCCGCACCTGCTGGACGAGCAAGCCGAGCAGATTGGCTATACGCTGGCCGAAGTGAAGGCACGGCAAGCGGCAACCTTCGAGCCCTCGGCGGAGGCCGAGGAGGAATGGGTGCAGCAGATCATCGCGAAGGCCGTCATGCGCCAACAGTTCCTGGAAGAATGCACCCCGGGATACTATAACAACGAAGGCAAGCCGAGCGACCGCGCGGCGCAGAACAATTCCTACGGCGACGGCCCGAACGCCTATTTCCGCATCCTCAAGAAGTGGCGCGAGGACGGCGAACTGGCGGGTTTGGCGCTGAAATAGCGCTCTGCTCTGACGGGGCTTGAGCGTGGGTGCGATTGCGCTAACTATCGGCGCATGGACACTAGCGAGTTGCAAAGCTGGATCGGGCGCACCGAGGTGCAGATTGACACCGTGCAGCCGGGGCCAGCCCGGGCGCTGGCGGCGACGCTCGATCAGGACCCGGATGATTTCGGGGTGCGGGCCGAGTTGCCACCGCTGTGGATGTGGCTCTACTTCCTGCCGGTGGTGCGGGCCTCAAGCGTTGGGCCGGACGGGCATCCGCAGCGCGGCGGGTTTCTGCCGCCCATCACCCTGCCCCGGCGGATGTGGGCGGGCAGCCGCTGTCACTTCTTCGGGCCGGTGCGGATCGGCGACGAGCTGACCAAAGTGTCGACCATTGCCAAAGTGACCGCGAAGACCGGGCGGACGGGCGAGATGGTGTTCGTAACGGTGCGCCACTCCTATTCACGCGGAGGCGCGGGGCTGATGGAGGAGGAGCAGGACATCGTTTACATGCCGATCCCCGATGTGTTCACCCCGCCAGAGCCGGTGGCTCCGGGCGCCTGCGCCTGGAGTGAAAGCGTCGCGATAGATCCGGTGCTGCTGTTCCGGTTTTCGGCGCTGACGTTCAACGGGCACCGCATCCATTATGACCGGCCCTATGCGATGGAAACCGAGAAATATCCGGGCCTTGTAGTGCACGGGCCGCTTCAGGCGATCTTGCTGATGGAGGCGGCGCGGCGTCGGCATCCAGGCAAGCGGCCGGCGGGCTATTCGTTCCGGGGCCTGCGGCCGATCTTCGATTTTGACGCTGTTTCCGTTTGTGGACGGATGAAAGAGGCGGGCGGGCTGGACCTGTTTACGGTGAATGGCGACGGCGCGGCCGGCATGCAGGCGAGCCTCAGCTGGGCGCAGGGATGAAATGCCCTATTTGAGTCCGGTGAGGCCGGAAACCGGCCCGCTCGGGAGGCAGGCATGGTCAAGATCCTTGAGGGACTTCGCATTGTCGAAGGCTCCGCTTTCGTGGCGGCGCCGTTGGCAGGCATGACGCTGGCGCAGATGGGGGCGGATGTGATCCGCTTTGACCGGATCCGCGGCGGGCTGGTCAACGGGCGCTGGCCGGTGACCGACAAGAGGCGCAGCCTGTTCTAGGCGGGGCTGAACAAGGGCAAGCGAAGCCTGGGTGAGGATACGGACGAGATTTTGTCCGATATCGGCTTTTCGGACGGATAGATCGCCCGCCTGCACGATGATCTGATTGTGGCGGGGCCGAACTAGGCGCCTCTCCCGTCTCCCGCCGGCAGGAGACAGGCTGGAAGGATCATTCCTCTACCAACAGCACCAACACATCGCCGTCGGCGACTTGCTGGCCGGCGCTGGCGTGGACGGCTTCGACGACACCGTCGCGGGGGGCGACGAGCGCGTGTTCCATTTTCATGGCTTCGAGGACGGCGAGCGTTTCGCCGCGTGTGACGGCGGCGCCGGATTTCGCGAACACGCTGAGCACCTTGCCGGGCATCGGCGCCTTGACGACATTGCCACCGAGGGCGGCGTCGGCATCAGCGCTGAATTCCGGGACAGTGACGAGGAAGGTGTCACCGCCGCAGGTAACGGCGAAGCGGCGGGGCGACAGATCGGTGACGAGCGGGAACGGCGTCCCATCGGCGATAGGGGCATCCGGGTCGACCAGACCGGCGGCGCCATCGGCGGCGAGGAGGACATCGCGGCGGGGCACGGAGTTAAGGCGGAAACCATCGTGCAGGTCCCAGGGAGATTCGGCGCCGTCATCGTCCAGCAGCAGCGTGGCGACGGCCGAGAGTGCAGAGGCGCGGTGGACTTGCGGAACGGCGGCGAGGGCGTCGAGGTTGTCGCCGATCCAGTTTACGTGGTGGGTGCCGTGCGCAAATTCATCCGACAGGGCGCAGCGACGCAGGAAGCCGGCGTTCGACGGCACGCCGCAGAGCTGCGTGTGCGCAAGGGTGGCGGTGAGATGCTCAAGTGCAGCCTCGCGGGTTTCTCCGTGTACAATCAGCTTGGCGATCATGGAGTCGTAATTGGAAGGCACGCGGTCTCCGGATTCGAAGCCCGCGTCCCAGCGCAGAGATTCGCCGTCCGGCTCCTCGAGCAGGCCGAATTCGAGAATAAGGCCGGCGCCGGGGCGGAAGCCTTCGGCCGGGTCTTCTGCACAGATACGTGCTTCGAAGGCATGGCCGGAGAGCTTGATGTCTTTCTGCTTCAGGGGAAGCTTGCCGCCGGAGGCGACGAGGATCTGCCATTCAACAAGATCGGTGCCCGTGATCATTTCGGTGACCGGGTGTTCGACTTGAAGGCGGGTGTTCATCTCGAGGAACCAGAACGTGTCCTGGGCGAGCGGTTTTGACCCGTCCACGATGAATTCGACCGTTCCGGCCCCTTGATAACCCACCGCTTTGGCGAGCTTCACGGCGGCATCGGTCATCGCCTTGCGGACCGCTTCCGGCATTCCGGGCGCAGGCGCTTCCTCGATGACTTTCTGGCGGCGGCGCTGGAGCGAGCAGTCCCGTTCGAACAGGTGAACGACGTTGCCGTGCTGGTCACCGAAAACCTGCACCTCAATATGGCGCGGGCGCTCGACCAGCTTTTCGAGCATCACGCGGCCGTCGCCGAAAGAAGATTCGGCTTCGCGCACGGCGCTGATCAGTTCTACTTCGAGTTCGGACACTTTCGAGACCTGGCGAATTCCCCTTCCTCCGCCGCCGGCGACGGCCTTGATCAGAAGCGGATAGCCGACCTTTTCGGCAGCTTTCGTCAGGGTGCTGATGTCCTGCGCTTCGCCGCGATAGCCAGGGAGGACGGGGACGCCCGCTTCCTCGGCGATACGCTTGGCTTCGTCCTTCGGGCCCATCGCGCGGATGGCGGCGGACGGCGGGCCGAGCCAGGCGAGGCCAGCCGCAAGGACCGCTTCGGCGAAGGCGGCGTTCTCAGAGAGGAATCCATAGCCGGGGTGGATGGCGTTGGCGCCGGTTGTCGCGGCAGCGGCGAGGATGGCCTCGATGCGCAGGTAGCTTTCGGATGCGGGAGCGGCGCCGATGTGGACGGCTTCGTCTGCATCGCGCACGTGCATCGCGGCGCGGTCGGCATCCGAATAGACAGCGACCGTGGCTATGCCGAGGCGGCGGCAGGTGCGGAAGATCCGGACAGCGATCTCACCCCGGTTCGCGACGAGGAGTTTTGTGATTTTCACTTGTATGCGCTCCCCTGCCCCGGTGCACGGTGGCGACCAGGACGAAACTGATGATCATAAGCAGATACCATGATCCGAGCTTGGATAAAGACACCATCTCCCAGCCGTCTTCCTGGCCGGGATAGGACCAAGCGCGGGCAAAGGTTCCGAGGTTTTCGGCAAACCAGATAAAGATGGCGACAAGCAAGAAGCCGAGGAGCAATGGCATGGGGCGGTGGACCTCGTCCGGACGGAACCAGACGACCGTGCGCAGGTAAATGACGGCAGTGGCGGCGAAGAGGCCGAGGCGGATGTCCGGGAGCCAGTGGTGGGCGAAGAAGTTCACGTAGATGGCGGCCCCCAACAGGCCCTGCAGCCAGAGCGGCGGGAACCGGTCGAACCGGAACTCGAAGATGCGCCAGACGCGGGCGAGATAAGACCCGACGGCGGCGTACATGAAGCCCGAAAAGAGCGGCACGGCGCCGATCCGCAGGACGCTGTCTTCCGGGTAGATCCAGCTGCCATGGGCGGTCTTGAAGAGCTCCATGACCGTGCCAACGATGTGGAAGACGAGGATGACGCGGGCCTCCTCCCAGGTTTCGAGGCCGGAGAGGATGAGCAACACCTGCAGAGCGAGCGCGGCGAGGACGAGGAAATCGTAGCGCGAGACAGCGGCCGCTTCGGGGTAGAAAAGGTGCGTGGCCAGCAGCAGGGCGAGCATGACGCCGCCAAAGAGGCAGGCCCAGGCCTGCTTGATGCCGAAGCTGATGAATTCGAAGAGGCCGAGGGACCAGGCGCCCTTCACCCAGCGGGCGCGCAGAGCTTCGCGCTCGGCGTGAAGGTGGGCGCGCAGGCGGGCTGAGGCGGAGCGGTGCGGGATCATGGGCGTATGGGATCGCCGGGTTTGCAGGCCGAAACAAGGCGCAAGGCGGGCGGGTGGCGCGTGATTTTGAGGCTTTGTTGGGCTCGCAGGATGGCGTAAGCAGTAGCAAGGAAAACCTGACTGGGGAGTACGATGGCCTATAACTCAGGCGTTCAACTGGCCGGCATCGCCGGTATCGTCGGCGGCGGACTCGGCGCCTATTTCGGCTACAATTATGCACTGGTGGAAGGCATGCCGCCGATCCAGGGAGCGCTGATCCTTGGCGCGATTGGCATGATCGCGTTCAGCGCGGGCGCCTTTGTGCTCAAATCGGTGCTGCAGTTCATCGTCTACGTCGTCATGCTGGGACTGGTCGTGTACATATTCCGGGAGCCCATAGAAGGGCTGACCGGCATCAATCCGGTCCTAGCCGTTCACACGACGCTGACTGGCTGGGGCCTGCCGCTGCCGCCGCTGGACTAACGGCTCAGGTTTTCCAGTTCGGCGAGCGCTTTTCGAGGAACGCGGCGACGCCTTCCTTGCCTTCGTCCGAGGCGCGGCGCGCAGCGATGCGCTTGGCGGTCTTGTGGCCGATTTCCCGGTCGATCGGCCGGCCGGCGACATCGCGCACCAGCTTCTTCGAATCCGCTACGGCGCCGGGCGCCGCCGCGAAGACGAGCTTGGCGACGTGTTCCTCAAGCTCAGCCATTTCATCCGAGGTCTGAGCAACGTATTGCACGAGCCCGATGCGGTGCGCAAAATCGGCATCGAAGGATTCCGCCGTGACAAAGAGGGCGCGGGCCCAGCGTGGGCCTATGGCGTCGATCACGAAGGGACTGATGGTGGCGGGCGTCAGGCCGAGGCGGACTTCGGAGAAGCGGAACGTGGCACCGGCCTTGGCGATGGCGACATCGCAGGCAGCGACGAGGCCTGCCCCGCCGCCCATGGCGGTGCCATGGACGAGCGCGAGCGTCATCTGCGGCATCTCGTAAAGACGTTGCAGCATTTCAGCGAGCCGCTGGGCATCGGCTTCATTGTCCTCCCGCGAGTTGAGGGCGGCGAGCTTCATCCAGGTGAGGTCTGCCCCGGCAGAAAAGGACGGACCTTCGCCGCGCAGGATCATCATGCGGATGGATGGCTGCTCGGAGATCATCGTGAAGACGTCCGTCAGCTCGGCAATCAGTTCAGCGTTGAACGCATTGTGAACTTCCGGTCGGTTCAGCGTGACGATCACGAGCCCTTCGCGGGTCGCGTCGAACTTGATGAGGTCGTACTCGGAATCGCGCATGACGATGGCTCCTCTCAGGGGATCTCTTTGGCGGCTACCTTGCGGTAGTGGCTCGACGGGCGCAAGGCGGGCTTCTCGACGCAGTGCCAGAGCGCGAGGCTGGCCAGGACTACCAGCACGGCGGCGAGCGCCAGAAAACCCGGCAGGCCAAGCGTGACGACAAGGCCGCCGGCAGCCATCGCCTGCAGGATGGGGAAATGCGTGATGTAGAGGCCGTAGGAAATGTCACCGAAGCGGGCCGGGCTGAGCGGCGGGCCGGGTGCGAAGGCGGCGCCTGCGATGACGCCCGCCAGGGCGAGCGCGCGCAGCGGCTCCAGTACCGGATGCAAAAGCGTGGCGGCAAGCAGGATCGTTCCCGAAATGGCCAGCGCGCGCCAGCGGCGGCGCAGCTGGGGTTCAGCCTTCCAGAGGACGACACCCATGGAGAAGAAGGCCATCTGGCCGGGCAGCTGACGGGCAAGCGCGGCGCCGCCCTGCCCGTCCACGGCCAGCGGGACGAGCATTGCCCAGGCGACCGCGCCAGCATAGAGCGCGAGGATGCCGGCCCACCAGAGGCGGCCGAGCCTCGTCAGCACAAGGAGGATCAGTGGCAGGACGGCGTAGAACATAACCTCGATCTTCAGCGTCCAGAGCGCGCCGTTGACTTCGGGAAAGCGGTTGGCAGCGAAAAGGCCCGGCAGGTTTGGCTCGAGGAAGTTCAGGAAGACAAGGTTGGCGGCGAGATAGCGCAGGACACCGGCGATGTCCTGCGTGAGCACGAGGCTGACGGCGGCGGGGATGACGATGATGACGACATAGGCGGGAAAAAGGCGCCGGATGCGCTTGCCGGCATAGTCCGCAAGGCTGGAGGCGCGCGCGAGGGAGCCTGCGACCAGCGCGCCGGACACGATGAAAAAGCCCTGGATGCAGACTTCGGCGACGTCAGCGAGCGCCAGCTCCAACGCCCCTCCGGGCGCGGCGGACGACAACACTACCGCATGGTAGACGAAGACACCGGCCGCCAGCAGGAAGCGGATCAGGTCAAAACGGTTGGTGGCCGACATGTTCAAGCAAGCGCATCCGATAAGGCGTGGCCCTCTCTAGAGAAGTGCGCGAAGGCGGGAAAGAGGGATTGGGCGGCGCGGGCCTACGGCGATGTAACCCGGCGCGGCGGAACGCCCCGGCCTCGGGTGCGTTGGTGGGGAGATGCAAAGGAGCATATCATGGCCAGCCTCAAAAAGTTTGAAGAAAATCCCCAGCGACAGTTGCTGGAAGAGATCAAGGGCGCGCGCTGCGTAATGCTCGGCTCGCCCGTGCCGGACGCGCACATGCAGCCAATGGCGCCGCAGGTGGATGAAGATGCCGGTGTGATCTATTTCTACTCGGACAATACGAGTGAACTGGGCCAGGCCATTATGGCGCGCCCGGCGAACGTACACCTCTGCCATATCGACAAGGACTATCAGGCCTGCGTCAAAGGCATGCTGACGCCGCATAACGACAAAGCGATCATTGAAAAGTTCTGGAACCCCGCGGTCGAAGCCTGGTATCCCGGTGGCAAGACCGACCCGAAAATGCTGATGCTGAAGTTCGAGCCGAAAGACGCAGCCGTCTGGGCGTCCGACAAGTCCGCCATCGGCTTCCTCTACGAGGTCGCGAAAGCCAAACTCACCGGCGCGGCGCCCGACATGGGCAAGACAAAAGAATTCGGGCTCTGACCCCCCACTTCAGACCTGAAAAAGGGCCTCATATCCGCAAGGATGTGAGGCCCTTCTCTTTGGCAGGTTGTCACATCCGGAACAGCCCGAAGCCACGCTCGCCGAAGGGGGCGTTAAGGGCGGCGGACATCGCCAGGCCGAGAACGCGGCGGGTGTCGGCAGGGTCAATGATGCCGTCGTCCCACAGCCGGGCGGTGGAGTAGTAAGGATTGCCTTCAGCTTCGTAGAGATCGCGGATCGGCTGCTTGAAGACCTGCTCCTCCTCTGCGCTCCACTGGCCGCCCCTGCGCTCGATACCGTCGCGTTTGACGGTAGCAAGGACGCTGGCGGCCTGTTCGCCGCCCATGACGGAGATGCGCGCGTTCGGCCACATGAAAAGGAAGCGCGGGCTGTAGGCGCGCCCGCACATGCCATAGTTGCCTGCCCCGTAGCTGCCGCCGGTGACAACGGTGAATTTCGGGACGGAGGCGGTGGCGACAGCGGTGACCATCTTGGCGCCGTCCTTGGCGATGCCACCGGCTTCGTATTTGGAGCCGACCATGAAGCCGGTGATGTTCTGCAGGAACACGAGCGGAATCCGCCGCTGGTCGGCGAGTTCGATGAAGTGCGCAGCCTTCTGGGCGCTCTCTGAGAAGAGGATACCATTGTTGGCGAGGATGGCGACCGGCATGCCATAAAGGCGCGCGAAACCGCAGACGAGGGTTTCGCCATAGAGTTGCTTGAACTCGTGGAACTCCGAGCCGTCAACGAGGCGGGCGATGACCTCGCGCGCATCATAGGGTTCGCGCACGTCCTGCGGGACGAGGCCGTGCAGCTCCGCGGGATCATAGAGCGGCTCCTGCGGGGGCGTCAGCGCGAAGGGCTGTAGCTTCGGCTTGTTCAGGGTACGGATGATGGAACGCACGATGGCGAGAGCGTGGGAATCGTGGGCGGCGTAGTGATCGGCCACGCCCGAACGGCGGGCATGGACGTCGGCGCCGCCGAGATCCTCGGCCGATATCTCCTCGCCCGTGGCGGCCTTTACCAGCGGCGGTCCGCCGAGAAAGATCGTGCCTTGCTTGCGGACGATGACGGTTTCATCCGACATCGCCGGCACATAGGCGCCGCCCGCGGTGCACGAGCCCATGACGGCGGCGATCTGGGGAATGCCCTTCGCGCTCATCTGGGCCTGGTTGTAGAAGATACGGCCGAAGTGTTCGCGGTCCGGAAAGACTTCGGACTGGTGGGGCAGATTCGCGCCGCCGCTATCGACGAGGTAGATGCACGGCAGGTGGTTTTCCATCGCCACTTCCTGCGCGCGCAGGTGCTTCTTCACGGTGACGGGGAAATAGGCGCCGCCTTTGACGGTCGCATCATTGCAGACGATCAGGCATTCCCGGCCCTCGACCCGGCCAACGCCGGTGATGAGACCGGCGCCCGGGGCTTCGCCGTCATACATGCCATTGGCGGCAAGGGCGCCGATCTCGAGGAAGGCGCTACCCGGGTCGATCAGGCGCTCGACCCGCTCGCGGGGGAGCAGCTTGCCGCGCTCGCTATGGCGGCGGCGGGAGTCTTCCGGGCCGCCGAGGGCAGCCTGCGCGGTCTTCGCCTGAAGCTCGGCAAGCAGGGCCTGCATCGCCTTGCGATTGGCGGCGAACTTCGCGCCGGACACATCCAGCGCCGATTTGAGAACAGGCATGCGATCTTCCTTAACACTTAGGCCGAGGATTAGCCGCCACTCACGGCCATGTCACCGGTTCGGTAACGGATTTGTGGTAAACGGGGAGCATGGACGGCTTTCAATCCCCAGTCAGAGCGCGCAAGAAACGGGTCATGCAGATCCCTCTCAATCCTGATCTGAAAACGATTCCGCTGCTGAAGGACATTTCGCAGCGCGCGATGCGGTCGGCGGGCAAGGAGGCGCGCTGGTTCTCGCTGCCGGCCGGGCAGCCTCTGTTCCTCGCCGGTGAGCTGGCCGATTCGATCTATTTCGTGGTGTCTGGCGCGCTGGGCGCATTCGGAGCGGGTAACGAGTTCCTCGGCCATATCCGTGCCGGGGAGCCGGTGGGCGAGATGGCCCTGTTCCTGGGCGGCACCGACCAGAACGGCGACGGCGTGCGCGAAGACAAACCGCATACAGGTTCTGTCTATGCACTGCGCGATTCCGAAGTGGTGGCCCTGTCACGGGCAGGCTGGAACAAGCTGGTGAAATCCGAACCGGAGCTGCTGGAAGGCATGATCCGGATCATCCTGCGCCGCCTCGGCCGCAGCGGACAGCGCAATGTCGCCACCGTACCGAAAGTCTACACGCTGCTGGCGACCTCGCCGACCATCGACCTGCGCCTCCGGGCGCGGGCGCTGCGCGAGGCGCTGATGAAGTTCGGCCAGAAGGTGGCCATCATCGACGAAGTTCAGGGCCATGAGAAACCGGCGGCCTTCTTTGACGAACTGGAGCAGACCAACGACACGGTGATCCTGATTGCCGCGATCGGGGATACATCCTGGTTCAAGCTCGCGACACGACAGGCAGACAGGATCTGGGTACTGGCACGCGGCGACGCCCGGCCTTCAGTACCGCTGATGCCGGAGGACACTTCACCGGCGCAGCGGCTCAAGCTGGTAGACGTTCTGCTGCTTCATCCGGGGACGGAGCGCCGCGCTGCGGGACCTCAGGAATGGCTGGCGGCAGCGGGGGCGAACCGGCTGTTCCACTGGTTCGGCGATTCTGAGGCCGACGCGATGCGTCTTGCCCGCGTGATGGCGGGCCGGTCGGTCGGCATCGTACTGTCAGGCGGCGGCGCGCGTGCCTACAGCCACATCGGCGCCATCCGGGCAATTCGCGAAAAGGGCATCCCGATCGACTTTGCTGGCGGCGCCTCGATGGGCGCCGTGCTGGCGGCCTGCGTGTCCATGGGCTGGGACGACAACGAGATCGACCGGCGCATCCGCAAGGCCTTTGTGGAGACCAATCCGCTGGGCGACTACAACCTGCCGGTGGTAGGCATGGTCAAGGGCAAGCGCGTGAATGCGCGGCTGGAGGAGCATTTCGGCGAGACCGAGATCAGCGACCTGCGCATCCCCTTCTTTGCCCTGTCGACGAACCTGACCTCCGGAAAGGTGCACATCCACCGGTCCGGCAGCCTGCGAACGGCTCTGCGGGCAACCATTTCTCTGCCCGGCATCCTGCCACCGGTGGTGGACGGAGAGGACATTCTCGTGGACGGCGCCGTTCTGAACAACTTCCCCGTAGACTGCATGCGCGAGCTGCACCAGGGTTTCGTGATCGGCTCGGATGTGTCGGGCCAGCCGGAAGGCCTGAACAAGGAGGAGTTCGCCCACCCCCTGAACTTCTGGCAGTGGGTAGCGCGAAACGGCTTTTCCTCCCCGCCTCCGATTGCAGGCCTGCTGATGCGGGCGGCGACCGTGCGCAATGATCCCAAATACGGGCATGACATGGCCGATCTGATCATCCTGCCGGACCTGCCCGGAATCGAACTTCGCGACTGGTCGGCCTACGACGCGGCAGTGGAGGCCGGTTATGTCGCCGCAAAGGCAGCCCTGGAGGGGAGCGAAATTGCCGCGCTCTACTGCCCGGCCTAGCCTTCAACCTGCTGCAGTATCAACAGTACATTAAGCATGTTGCGGCAGGCTTCGCAGAACAATTCTGCCTATCCGGAGGTGCCGAAGCATGGATACCAACCTGCTCGACAAGCTGCCCATTGTTGTCTGCGAAACGGCGCCGGTACGTAACGAATTCGGCGAGATCATCGATCTTGAGTGGGTGGCGGCAAACCAGCTGATGAACGAGTCCATCCTGCCGGATGGTGGCACCATTGTAGGCATGCGGATCTTCGAGTTCGACCCTGCGTATCGCGACTCCGAAATGGTGCGCTGCGTGCTGGATGTTATCAACACCGGTGAGCCGCGCACCCTGATCACCCAGAAGGGCCGCGCAGCCAGGATGCTCGGCAAGGTCATGAAGACCATGATCATCCCAACCGAGAGGGGCGCCCTCTCCTGCTCGCACGAGATTACCGACATTGCTGCCGAGCGTGATGATGCCCGGCGCCGGTTTGAGCTTGCACGCGCAGCATGTGACAATGCGCTTAACGGGATCATCCTGTCAGACAACAACAGCAAAGTGCTGTATGTGAACCGCGCGGTCTGCGACTTACTGGAATATGCACCGGAAGAAGTCGTCGGCGAGAACATCGGCGTCCTGTTTGGCGTGAAGACGCTCGACGCTGTGCGCGCCTTCGGCAAGAGCACGGTTGGCGAGATCGAGCGGGGCGAGAACATCCGCCTCGAGCGTGACACCGAAGCGGTGACCAAGACCGGCGAGCGGATCAAGGTTCAGTTCTCGACGTCGAGCACGCCTTGGGGCGACACCGGCGAGACACTTTTCATTACCGTGTTGCGGGATGTGCGCGAGGAGCGCCGGAAGGCGCATGAACTGCGCGATGCGCTGCACCGTGCCGAGCAGGCGACGCGCCTGAAATCCGAGTTCCTTGCCAACATGAGCCATGAGATCCGCACACCGCTGAACGGTGTCCTGGGTATGGCGCAGGTACTGGCGCACAGCAATCTGACGCCGGCGCAGAACGAGCAAGTCGGCGTGATCCTGGATTCCGGCAACACGCTGATGGTGCTGCTCAACGACATCCTTGACCTCTCCAAGATCGAAGCCGGGCGGATGGAAGTATCGAACGTTGCGAGCGACCTGCGCCATAAGTTGAGCGGCTTGTTCAAGCTACACGAAGCCTCGGCCCGCGAGAAGGGCATCAGCATCCAGCTGTTCATCCATCCCAGCGTCCCTTCACGCCTGATGTTCGATCCGGTGCGGGTGCGCCAGTGCGTCGGCAATCTTGTGTCGAACGCGATCAAGTTCACCGCGGAAGGCGAGGTGATGATCGTGGTATCGAGCGAACTGGTGGCCGATGCGCAGCACAAGGTGACGATCCACGTCTCCGATTCCGGCTGCGGCATTGCGGCCGACAAGATGGACCGCGTGTTTGAATCCTTTGCGCAAGAAGACGGCTCGACAACGCGCCGGTTTGGCGGGACGGGGCTGGGCCTCTCGATCACGCGCAAGTTGGCGCGGATGATGGGCGGCGACGTGACCGCCGTCAGTCAGGCCGGAAAGGGATCTGTCTTTACACTGACATTCCTGGCCGAAGCCAGCAATTCCGTGATGAAGGAAACCATCAATAATGTGGCCCCTTCACTCTCGCGCAAGCCGCGCATCGGCCTGACGGGGTGCCGCGCGCTGGTGGTAGACGACAATGCGATCAACCGCCGCGTGGCGCGGTCGTTCCTCGAAATCCACGGCCTGCACATCAGCGAGGCCGCCGATGGCAACGAGGCTCTGGAAGTGCTGGCAATGGACAAGTACGACATCGTACTGATGGACATCCACATGCCAGGCCTCGACGGAGCGGAAGCCTTCAAGCGCCTTCGCACCTCGGGAAGCGCCAATCGGTTGACACCGGTGATCGCCCTGACCGCAGATTCGATGCACGGCGACCGGGAGAAGTTCCTCTCGAAGGGCTTTGACGGCTATGTGTCCAAGCCGATCGACGAGCGGTCGCTGGTGACGGCGATCACGCAGATCCTGAGCCTGCCGGATGAACAAGTCCGCACAATGCTGCAGGCGGGCTGACGCAGGGTGAGGCTTTCTCCGGCCTGATTGTCCGTAGACGGTTTTGACGAAAGCTGGCACGTGATGGGCCCTATAGCGCCCGTGTGCGCAGAGGAGATTTCGATGGCCAAGACACCCAAAGCCCACAAGCAGGTCGGCGAGGAATACCTTGCGACAGCCAAGCAGGCGAGCGCCGTGCACCGCTTCCCCTTCCCGCCGCAGATGGTGTGGAATGCGCTGCTGGACGGTCCGGCCTGGACGGAGTGGCTGCCGATCACGAAGGTGACCTGGACGAGCCCCAAGCCGTTTGGCCCGGGAACGACGCGCACGGTGGAAGTCGGCGATCAGATCATTGAAGAGACGTTCTTTGCATGGGACGAAGGCAAGCGTATGGCCTTCCGGTTCGAGCGTTCCACCCTGCCCGTCTCTGCGGCGGTGGAAGACTACCGCGTGGTGCCGGTCGAAGGCGGCTGCGAGCTGCGCTGGAGCGGCAAGGCGAGCGCGCCGCTATTCCTGGGCGGTCTGGTGACCGGACAGCTGACGAAGGGACTGGTGGACGGCCTGCCGAAGCTGGAAGCGCTGATTGCGAAGCAGCCGGACCGGTTCAAGTAAGCTCAGCGCCGAGGTGGCGAAAGCCGACGCTCTCGTGCAGCGCCGCACTGGCGGGATTGCGTAGCGCTATGCCTGCGAAGGCGTTGCGGAATCCCTGCGCGCGCAGGATCCGGATAAGCTCCGTATAGAGACCGGTTCCAAGGCGGCGTCCGCGTGCGCCCTCGGCAAGACAGACGGTGACATCGCAGGACCAGTGATAGGCTTCGCGCGTGCGGCGCTGTGAAGCGTAGGCTTAGCCGATGATGCGGCCCGCTTCTTCCGCAACGAGCCAGGGATGGGTTTCCAGCGTCCTCGCAATGCGCCGCGCCATTTCGGCGGCATCGGGCACCATTGCCTCGAACGAGTTGATGGTATCGCGCACGAACGTCGCATAGATGGCGGCAATTTCTTCGGCATCATCCGGCGTTGCAACCTGAAGGTCAGGCAACCCCGCCATGACTGGTCAGGCCGTCTCGTTGAACAGTTCGCGGCCGATCAGCCAGCGGCGGATTTCGCTGGTGCCGGCGCCGATCTCGTAGAGCTTGGCATCGCGCAGCAGGCGGCCCGTGGGATACTCGTTGATGTAGCCATTCCCGCCGAGGAGCTGGATCGCGTCGAGCGCGAGCTTGGTGGCAGTTTCGGCGGCGTAGAGGATCGCGCCGGCGGCGTCCTTGCGGGCAGTCTCGCCGCGGTCGCAGGCCTTTGCCACCGCGTAGACATAGGCCTTGGCGGCGTTCATCTGTACGTACATGTCCGCGAGCTTGCCCTGCACGAGCTGGAACTCGCCGATCGACTGGCCGAACTGCTTGCGGTCGTGGATGTAGGGAATGACGACGTCGAGGCAGGCCTGCATGATGCCGGTCGGGCCAGCGGACAGCACGGCGCGCTCATAGTCGAGGCCGCTCATGAGGATGCGCGCGCCTGCGCCCACTGGACCCATGACGTTGGCCTCAGGGACTTCGCAATCCTCGAACACGAGTTCGCCGGTTTCGGAGCCGCGCATGCCGAGCTTGTCGAGCTTCTGGGCAACCGAGAAGCCCTTGAAGCCTCGCTCGATCAGGAAGGCCGTGATGCCCTTCGAGCCGCCGTTCGGATCGGTCTTTGCGTAGACGACGAGCGTGTCCGCATCCGGCGCGTTGGTGATCCACATCTTGGTGCCGTTGAGGACGTAACGGTCGCCTTGTCTGTCGGCGCGCAGTTTCATCGAGACGACATCGGAGCCGGCACCGCTTTCGCTCATGGCGAGGGAGCCGAGGTGTTCGCCGGAGATCAGCTTGGGCAGGTAGCGGGCCTTCTGGTCGTCATTGCCCCAGCGGCGCAGCTGGTTGACGCAGAGGTTCGAGTGGGCGCCATAGGAGAGGCCAACAGACGCGGAGGCGCGGGAGATTTCCTCCATCGCCACGACGTGCTCGAGATAGCCGAGGCCGGTGCCGCCCCATTCCTCTTCGACGGTGATGCCGAGGAGGCCGAGTTCGCCCATTTTTGGCAGGAGGTCGCGCGGGAACTTGTCCGTGCGGTCTATCTCCGCCGCGCGGGGCGCGATCTCGTTCTGGGCAAAGTTTTTCACGGTTTCGCGGATCATGTCCGCGGTTTCACCGAGATCGAAGTTCAGCGTGGGATAGGTGTTCGGAATCATTGGACTTCCCTAGCAAGGGCGCCCTTCCGTGTCACCGTTTCAGTCCTGACGGGTCATCGCCCGGTAGAGATAATAGCTGGCGATCAGGAACAGGAAGCCGCCGCCAAGGGCCAGGACAGGCCCGGCATAAACGTCGCTGCCGCGCAGTACGGGACGGGCAGCCTGCGAGATGAAGCGCTCGACGCCGGCAATCAGGCCGACGAGGCCGAGGCCGGAGAGCAGCGCATAAGGCATCCAGGCGCCGAGATTGCGGACGGCGGTGGTGTCATGATCGCCGTTCTCCTGGATGGCGCGCTCGAGGTCGCGCTGGTCGACCTGGACGATTTCGAGGTCATCCACGACGACGCCTTCAGCGGGCGGCAGCGGCGGCAAGGCCGTATCCGTTGTCGTGCCGTTGGCCGGGCGCGGCATGCGGCGGCGCTCGATGCCTTCCGGCGGGCCCTTGGCGCGCTGGGGCGCCGTGGCGGAGGTCAGCGGCGCGGCGATGGGCTCATCGCCCACGAGGGCCTTTACGGCGTCTGTAATCTCTTCCGGGGTCGGCCCGTCGCTCGCTGCGAGGGGCTGCGGCGGCGGCGAGGCGGGCTGGCGCGGCGCTTCGCCCAGGATGCGGGCGATACGCTCGCTGACCGCGCGGGCGGCGGCCTGCGTGGAGTTCTCGGGCGCGGCGGCAGGCGTCTCGCCGGTTACACGCGGGCCGATGGTGACGGAACTGGCGCCGGCACCGCTTTCCTCGTCATCGTGGCCTTGCTGGGCCAGCGGGCGGACGAGCGCGCCCGGGATGGCCGCGCGGCCGGCGGGGTGTTCCAGGAAATGGGCGATCTCGGCGGCGCGGCGGCGGGCCAGCGCATCGACCACACGCAGCTCGCCGGAGATGTTGGCGAGGCGCCAGGCCCACATGGCATTGGCGGCCAGCGCCCGGTCGCCGGCATTCAGCGCAGCGACGACATCGGAGTTCGCGAAGGCTTCCGGGCCGATATTGAAGGCGAAGGAGACGAGGGCGTCGAATTCGTTCTGGCTGAGCGGGCTCAACACCTGCTCGGCGATCTGCTGTTCAATCCGGGGCAGATCATGGTGGCGCAAAATCAACGCGGCATCGCGGGGGGTGATCTGCAGGCCGGCGCGAGCCGTGGCAGTGTGGCCATAGCCAATCAGCCAGCCGCCACCCGGCAAGCGCGCCGCCCGCGGGCGAAAGCCCTCGAAGCTCTGGATGAGCTCGAGACCCTGTGCTGACGTGCGCATGGGACGGGCCAAACCCACTAACTCCCGTTGTGGTACATCCGGCGAATTGCCTACAGGCGCACCTTGCAAAACGCGCGCCCATTCGCCTCCAACGCGAGATTCGGCCGAAATTCCGTCTGTTTACAAGAGAACGAGGCTCGCAAGGCCGAGGAAGCTGAAGAACGCCATGACATCGGTCAAAGTTAATACGAAAACCGACGAGGCTACAGCAGGATCCGCACCCAGGCGCTTGAGGCCGAGCGGCACCAGGATGCCCGACAGGCCAGCCCAGAGGAAGGTACCGAACATGGCAAAGCCGATGACCAGGCCGAGGCCGGTATCGCCGAACCAGAACAGGGCGATGACGCCGACGCCGGTGCCGATCAGCAGGCCGTTGATGGCGGCGGCGAGGAACTCACGCATCACCGCCCGGCGGGCTGCCGAACCGCCGAGCTGGCGCGAGGCGATGGCGCGGACGGCCACGGCGAGGCCCTGACTGCCGGCATTGCCGCCGAGGGCCGCCACCACGGGCATCAGGATAGCGAGGGCCACGACCTGCTCGATGGCGCCTTCGAACATCGAGATGATCGCCGAGGCAATAAAAGCGGTGAACAGGTTGATGGCGAGCCAGGGCAGACGTGCCTTCACGGTTTCCAAGACAGTGTCGGACGCATCCGCCGAAGACACGTTGGAGAGGGCCAGCAGGTCTTCGGAATGCTCCGAGTGCATGACGTCGACCATGTCATCGACCGTGATCATGCCGACGAGGCGGCCGGCGGTATCGGTGACCGGGGCGGAGGCGAGCGAGTATTTCTGGAACTGGAAGGCCACGTCTTCCTGGTCGGTCGACGTATCTAACGTCGTGGTCGGCTCTTGCATGATGTCTTCGAGCAGCGTTTCGCGCGGCTGGCGCAGGAGGTTCGCCAGCGAGACGATGCCGAGGAGTCGATGCGCAGGGTCGGTGACGTAGACGTCATAGAAGACTTCCGGCAGTTCCGTGCCGAGCGTGCGGGCATGATCGATGGTCTGGCCGACGGTCCAGAATTCCGGAACCGCGACAAACTCCGTCTGCATCAGACGGCCGGCGGTTTCCTCTTCGTAGCCCAGACTGCGCTCGAGTTCGGCCCGGTCTACCGGGGCGAGGTCTTCCAGGATGCGCTCGCGGCGATCTTCCTCAAGGTCTTCGAGAATGGTCGTCGCATCGTCCGAATCGAGTTCGTCGAGGGCCTGCGCGACCGCCTGGTCGGGCAGCATGTCGACGGCGTCTTCGCGGTAGGAGTCGCGAAGCTCGATCAGGATTTCCGGAGGCAGCTCCCCACCGAGCAGCTCAACCGCCTCTTCGAACGTATCATATTCCAGCGCCTCGAGTGCATCGGCCGCATCGGCCGGGTGCATGCGCTTGAGGGTGCGGGCCAGCCAGCGGACATCGCGCTCGTCGACTGCATCGGCGAGGTCGCGCAGGAAGACCAGATCGATCTTCCCCTGCTCTTCAGGCGTGGGGGCGCTGGTTTCGGTCATCGGCGCCTCTCATGCCGGGGTTGCAAGGCCGCGGCAAGAGAGGGCAGACCGGCCAGGCGTCAGCTATACCGGAATTCCGGCGCGTCGAGGTCGATGTACGGAAGTTCGTCCTTTTCCTTCCAGTAGTCTTGGGAGTGGGCCCATTCGGCATTTGAGCCTCGCTTGGGCATCTGGTCCATGCCGCGCATCAGGTAGCCCGGGTTGAAGTTGTCCGGATCCATCCAGGGCAGCCGGGCCATATTGTGGTCCTGCGGGCGAAGGGTGACATCGACCTGTTTGGCGCCCTTGGCATCCATATGCTTCAGAAGGCGCGTGACGAAATCTCCAAGGATGTCGACCCGGAGGGTCCAGCTGGCGCGGAAATAGCCGAATACCCAGACCATATTGGGCACACCCGTGAACATCATGCCGCGATAGGTGACCGTGTCTGCCCAGTTGACGGGCTTGCCGTCCACCTCGAACGGAATGCCGCCGAGAACCGACAGGTTGAAGCCGGTAGCCGTGATGATCACGTCGGCTTCGAGTTCCCGGCCGGATTTCAGCAGGATCCCCTTTTCGGTGAAGCGATCGATATGGTCGGTGACCACGCTGGCGAGCCCCGCCTTGACGCCTTCAAAAAGGTCCGCATCCGGAACAAAGGCGACGCGTTGCTGCCACGGCCGGTATTTCGGCGTGAAGTGCGACATGTCGAACCCTTCGGGGAGACATGCCTTGACCCCTTCGAGGAGTTCGTTGCGAAGCGCCTCGGCATCCTCGAAGGAGCGCCGTGTGAACTCGGCCTGCTCGAACAGATACTTCCGGCGGACGATCTCGTGAATCCAGTTCTCGTCGACGCCGAGCTTGCGCAGCTCATCAGCAAGGACGTTCTCGTTGCGGGCCGGAATGAAATAGGTTGGCGAACGCTGCAGCAGCGTAACGTGCTTGCACTTGCCGGCGATGGCCGGCACGACCGTCGCGGCAGTCGCCCCCGATCCGATGCAGATGACGTTCTTGCCGGTAAGGTCCAGATCCTCCGGCCAGGTTTGCGGATGGACGATCTGCCCACGGAACTTGTCCATGTCCTTCCATTCCGGCGTGTAGCCTTCGGAATGCTTGTAATAGCCCTGGCACATCCAGAGGAACTTGGCCGTGAAGGTCAGAACCTCGCCGGTGTCGAGGCGCTCAGCCTTCACGGTCCACCGCTTCTTCGCGGTCGACCAGCTCGCCGAGGTGATCTTGTGGCGGTAGCGGATGTGCGGGGCGAGATCGTTCTCGGCGATCACCTCGTCCATGTATTTCAGGATCTCGTCGCGGCTGGCGATCGGTGGGCCGACCCAGGGCTTGTAACGGTAGCCGAAGGTATAGAGATCAGAGTCCGAGCGGATGCCTGGATACTTGTGCATGTGCCAGGTGCCGCCGAACGTGTCGTAGGCTTCCAGAATGACGAACTTCTTTTTCGGGGCTTGCGTCCTCAGGTGATACCCGGCGCCGACACCCGAAATGCCCGCGCCCACGATGAGCACATCGAAATGTTCCGTCTTCGCCTTTGCCTTTGAAGCCTGAAGGGTTGCGGTATCTGCCATGATCTTCCTCCCGCTCGTTCCGGACCGCCGGAGAGCCACTCATATGACGTGTGCAAGTGTCGCCCGGGAGGAAGGCGCCTCAATACGTAATCGACCGGACCTGCCGCGAAGGCAAGCAAGCGGGAATCAGGATCGGACTGCATGCCCGGCTGTCAGCGCGGGATTTCGCCCTTCACGTCCTTCATGACGCCGGAGAAATCGAGGCCGTCGAGGCCCTTGTCGGAGAGGGCCTGATAGATCGCTTCTGCATGCTCGCCGAGGCGAATTTCGGCGCCGGCGGCGCGCGCAGCTTCAGCGGCGAGGTGCAGGTCCTTCAGCATCATGGCGACCGCGAAGCCAGGCTTGTAATCCCGGTTGGCCGGCGAGGTCGGCACCGGGCCGGGCGCCGGACAATAGCTGGTCATCGACCAGTTCTGGCCGGAGGAGACGGACGATATCCGGAAGAAGGTTTCGGCATCGAGGCCGAGCTTTTCGGCGAGATTGAAGGCTTCGCAGGTGCCGATCATGGAGATGCCGAGCAGCATATTGTTGGCGATCTTGGCCGCCTGCCCGTTTCCGGGACCGCCCGCATGGAAGATGTTCTTGCCCATGCCCTTGAGGATTGCCTCCGCCTTTTGGAAAGCCTTGGCGGTGCCTCCGGCCATGAAGGTCAGCGTGCCGGCTTCAGCGGCGGCGACACCGCCGGAAACCGGGGCATCAACCATGATAAGGCCGGACAGGTCCGCCTGTATATGCGCCTCGCGCGCGTCGGTGACGGCGATGGTGGAGCAATCGATCAGCAGCGTGCCGCGTTTGGCGTGATCCTTGACGCCGTGCGGGCCGAAATAGACGCCGAGCACGTGCTTGCCGGCAGGCAGCATCGAGACGACGACGTCTGCATCCTTTACGGCATCGGCCACCGACGCTGCGGCGCGCGCGCCTTTGGCTGCGACGGCTTTCACGGCATCGGTGTTCAGGTCAAACGCGGAGACGGCATGGCCGGCTTTCACGAGATTGGCGCACATGCCGCCGCCCATGTTGCCGAGGCCGATGAAGGCGATCTTGGTCATCTCACTTGTCCTCGAACTTTGCGGGGCGTTTCTCGCTGAAGGCGGACATGCCTTCTTTCTGGTCTGCGGTGCCGAAGAGACCCTGGAACAAGCGGCGTTCGAACTTCACGCCTTCCGTGGTCGGGAGTTCCAGCGCGCGGGCAACCATTTCCTTGGCGGCCATCAGGGACGGCACGGAGAAGCCAGCGATCTCGTTTGCGGCAGCGAGGGCGACCTCCATCAGCGTGTCATGCGGGACAACGCGGGAGACGAGGCCGATCCGGTCTGCCTCTGCCGCGTCGATCATCCGGCCCGTGAGGACGAGGTCCATCGCCTTTGCCTTGCCGACGGCCTTGGTGAGGCGGATGGAGCCGCCCATGCCGGGCGTGACGCCGAGCTTGATTTCCGGCTGGCCGAACTTCGCCTTGTCGGAGGCGATGATCAGGTCGCACATCATGGCGAGTTCGCAGCCGCCGCCGAGGGCGAAGCCGTTGACCGCCGCGATCACCGGCTTGCGGCAGGCCGCGAAGCGGTCCCAGCCGGCGAAGTAGTCCTCGACATACATGTCAGAGAAGGATTGCGGCTGCATCTCCTTGATGTCTGCCCCGGCGGCGAAGGCGCGGCCTGCACCCGTCAGCACACTGACGGCGAGATCCTTGTTCCGGTCGATATCCGCGAAACACGCGACAACCTCGGACATGATCTCGGCATTGAGCGCGTTCAGGCTGTCTGGCCGGTTCAGCGTGACAATGGCCACGCGGCCCTTTTTCTCGAAGGTAATGGTTTTGTATTGGGACATCAGAGTCAGCCTGTTCTGGAAAAGGAAAAAGCGCCTCAGCCTTACATCGGCGCAGGCGGCGGTCCTGGCGGCGGCGGGAAGTCCAGGCCGCTGGTGCCGGCGAGCGGCGTTCCGGCGACAACCGCGTCATAGACGGCTTCGCCGACAGGCGAGAACCCGATAATGCGCGCCACAAGGGTGACGGCGATCAGCACGCCGATGGTCCAGAACCAGGCAGGGTGCGGTCGGCCGTGGACACGCCAGTCGTACAGGATGCCGATGGCCGGGAAGATCAACGCGGTCAGGCTGGCGATCTCGAAGGCGTAGGGCGGCAGGAAAGGCATTGGCAGCAGCCGTCCGAAGCCGGGGCCCATCAGCAGCACGAATGAGGCGATCTGCAGGCGGGCGTGCCAGTCGGTCTGTTTACGCATGACGTAGGCCGCAACCAGCAGGCCGATGGCAGCACAGAGCGTCATCGGATTGGCAACGATGAAATGCTGAGGCTGGAAGAAGAACGGCGTGCGACCGGTCTGCACCGCGGCAACCGTGATCCAGGTTCCGAAGATGAGAAGGCCAAGGGCCCAGATGGCGGCCAGCTTGCCTACCTGCCGATGCAACGGGATGTTTCCCGCACCAGCAAGCCAGACCTGCGTGAGGACGATGCCGACCCAGCCCATGAACACGACGGCATGAGCATGCACGATCAGCGGCGCATTGAAACTCGACCTGCCCAGCGCGGCCTGGACAACAAAACCCGCCACGAGAATGATGGCCATTCCGGTCGCGAGGTTGCGGATAAAGCGGCGATCGTCCGCCACTGGCGCAGAAGTATTGGCATCCGTCATGAAACCCTCCCCGGTTTCAAAAGTTGCGTCACCCGATTAGCTCAGGCCCGGAAACCCCACAAGCGGCGGAGCTTCCGGTTCGGGGCGCTCTACCCCATCGTCGGGATGACAAAGGCCTGATCGCCGACATCGCCGTCGGGCCAGCGCTGGGTGACGGTCTTGATCTTTGTCCAGAACTTGATGCCTTCCGGCCCGTGCTGGTTGGTGTCGCCGAAGGCGGAGCGTTTCCAGCCGCCGAAGGTGTGGTAAGCGACAGGCACCGGGATCGGCACGTTGATACCGACCATGCCGACGTTCACCTGGGCGGCAAACTCGCGCGCCGCGCGCCCGTTGGAAGTAAAGATGGCGCAACCGTTCCCGTACTGATGATCCGAGGCATAGCCGGCGGCTTCCTCGAGCGTCTCGGCGCGCACGACCTGCAGCACCGGCCCGAAGATTTCCTCATGGTAGGATTTCATGCCGGGCTTCACATGGTCAAACAGCGACGGGCCGATGAAGAAGCCTTTCTCGTGGCCCTGCAGCGTGTGGCCGCGCCCATCGAGCACAAGCTTGGCGCCTTCGTCGACGCCCATCTGGATATAGCTCTCGATCTTGGCCTTGTGCTGGGCGGAGACGACCGGGCCGTAGTGCGCGTCCTTGTCTGTCGAGATGCCGATTTTCAGCTTCCGCGCCTCGGCGGTCATGCGTTCGACGAACTCGTCCGCTGTTTTCCTGCCGACGGGGACTGCGACGGGAAGCGCCATGCAGCGTTCACCGGCCGATCCGTAGGCCGCACCAACAATGTCTTTCACCGCCTGTTCCAGGTCCGCATCCGGCAGGATGATGCCATGGTTCTTGGCGCCGCCCATGGCTTGCACGCGTTTGCCATGGGCGGTGCCGGTGGCGTAAACATATTGTGCGATGTCGGACGATCCGACGAAGCTGACGGCCTTGATGTCAGGATGCGTGAGGATCGCATCGACGGAGACCTTGTCGCCGTTGACGACGTTCAGCACGCCTGCCGGGGCGCCGGCTTCGAGCATCAGCTCGGCCAGGCGCATCGGGACGGACGGGTCCTTCTCCGAGGGCTTCAGAATGAAAGTATTGCCGCAAGCGATGGCGACGGCGGCCATCCAGCACGGGATCATGGCGGGAAAGTTGAACGGCGTGATGCCGGCGCAAACGCCGAGGGCCTGGCGCATCGAGTAGACGTCGATGCCGGGGCCGGCGCCTTCGGTATACTCGCCCTTCAGCAGGTGCGGCACGCCGCAGGCAAACTCGACCACGTCGAGACCACGCTGGATGTCGCCCTTCGAGTCGGCGATCACCTTGCCATGCTCGGACGACAGAAGGTGCGCGAGGTCGTTCATATTGGCTTCGACGAGGCGCTTGAATTCGAACATCACGCGGGCACGGCGCTGCGGGTTGGTCGCTGCCCAGGCCGGGAGGGCAGCCTTGGCAGCATCCACCGCTGCAGCCAGTTCGGCCGCCGTTGCCAGCGCGACCCGGGCCTGAACCTCGCCGGTATTGGGATTGTAGATATCGCTGAAGCGGCCCGATTTGCCTGCTACAGCCTTGCCGCCGATGAAATGGTGCACCTCGCGCATGGCGTGTCTCCTCATGTGTGCGGGCGTTATAGGCGCAGCCTCGCCCGAGATACATCGCGAATTTTGCACTTCGGCGCAGACCAGTCCCACCCCTCCAATATTAGGGCTTGCTTGCCTTTGCGTTATATCCCGGATCAAGGGGTTGAGATGGCGAACGGAACGCGCAAAAATGCGTCCGCTGGCAGACCGTCAGGGAGGAACATTCCGGCGTTTTCCCATGCCGGCACAAAGCGATGGATGGCGATACGCAACTCCTGACCGACAGCCCGCTGACAGCGCGACAACGCGCCGCCACGCTCCTCAAATCACCCCGCGTGCGCCGGCGAGCGATGACTGCGACTGCCCTGCTCCTCCTGTTGCTGGCGGGCCTCTTCGTCGCCGACCGGAGCGCCTACGTCTCGACCGCCGATGCGCGCATCGCCGCCGACATGATCGCGGTCTCCACAGATATTTCGGGCCGGATCACCAGCGTGACCGTCAGCGAGGGCGACCGGGTCAAGACCGGCGACGCGATCTACACGATCGATGACCGCGAGGCCGCCTACACGCTCGCCCAGTTCCAGGCTGAAGCGAACCGGTTGCGCGCAGAGATTGCCCGCGAGGAGGCCCGGGCGGGCCTTGCTACGTCCAAGGCCGGAAGCCAGGTCGCCGCCCGGCAGGCGGGGACGCGGTCTGCCTCGGCCTCGGTGGAGGCGGCGCGATCAAACCTCGAGAACGCCCGTCAGGAACACGAGCGCACGAAGAACCTGTTCGAACAGGGTCGCATTCCCAAGAGCACTTATGACCAGGCCAAGAACGCGCTGGACACTGCGGCGCAGGCGTTGCTGCGCGCGCAAGCGGAGCGCGAGACCGCCGCTGCCGAACAGCGCACGGCCAGCATCACCGGTGAGGAAGTGCGCCTGATCGACTATGACCTGTCGGTGCTGCACGCGGAACTTGAGCGGGCCGAAGCGCGCGTGGATGCGCAGAAGGTTGTGCTGGAGCAGCATACGATCCGCGCGCCGATCGACGGCGTGATCGACGAGTTGTTTTATGATGCCGGCGAGCATTCCCTGCGCGGGTTCAGAATGGCGCTGATGCATGATCCGGACTTGGTCTGGGTGTCGGCAAACATCAAGGAAACGGATATCCGGAACGTCGCGCCGGGCGCCCCGGTTCTGGTGCGGGCGGACAGTCATCCTTCGACGGCGCTCAAGGGCCGGGTGTCACGCATCCGCGAGGCGACGCTGTCGGAAGCGGCGATGATGCCGAACCCGAATGCCAACGGCGTGTTCACCAAGATTACCCAGCGTATCAAGATCCGCATCGACCTCGAGCCCTCTGACGTGCACCTGCGCACGGGAACTATGGTGACAGTGCGAATCCGGAAGTCGAAACCTGACTCCGCTGCGGCTCCGGCTGCGCCTTGACCGGCGCCACTGGCCTGCCCCTGCCCGCAGGCGCCGGCGCGCATGGTCTGCCTGCGGATGTTCCCGCAACCGCCGGCGCAGCCATCCGCGAGCGGTTTGCCCAGTTCGGACCGCGCTATCGCTGGGTTCTTCTCCTGACGATGCTGATCGGGTCGATGGCGACCATGCTGGCAGCGACGACGATCAATGTTGCCCTGCCGGCCATCATCGGTGCGTTCGGTCTGGGACAGGATCAGGCTCAGTGGATGTCCACGGCCTTTCTGGCATCCTCCACCTTGGCGATGCTGGCCAATGCCTGGGCGATGGCGACCTACGGCCCGCGCGCAACCTACGTGTTTGGCATGGCGACCTTCATTGTAGGCTCGCTGCTCGGCGCCGTGAGCGGCACTCTGGAGATGCTGATCCTCGCGCGCGCCTTGCAGGGCGTATCGGCGGGCCTGTTGCAACCGATGTCGATGTTCCTGATCTTTCAGACCTTCCCGGACCGGCTGCGCGGCACGGCGATGGGCCTTTTCTCGATCGGCGTAGTGCTGGCGCCGGCATTCGGCCCGGCACTGGGCGGTATTGCAGTGGACCTTGCCAGCTGGCGGCTGGTGTTCGTCGCGACGCTGCCGCTGGCGGTCATCGCGCTTTGCCTTGCGCCGTTCCTGATGCCGAAGGGCGACCGGCAGAGCCACCAGAAGAAACCTCCGCTTGACTGGCAGGGGCTCTGCCTGCTGGCGGTTGCAGTCGTGGGTCTGCTGTCAGCCTTCGCCGGGGGCAACCGGGACGGCTGGGATTCCGACAAGACACTGATCAAGGTCGTCGTCTCGATCGGCGCCGGAATCGCCTTTTACTTCTGGGAGCGCCGCCACCCCTTTCCCGCGCTGAACCCCGCCATCTTCAGGTACCGGCAGTTCTGGGCGGCGAGCATCATCATCGTGGCGACGGGCACAGCGATCTATGGATCCACTTACCTGATCCCGCTGTTTGTGCAGCTGGTGCAGGGCTATTCACCGACGGCGGCAGGCGTGATGATGATCCCGGCCGGGCTGGTGATGGTTGCGTGTTTTCCGCTCGCTGGACGTCTTACGGACCGGATGGATCCGCGCTGGCTGCTTACGTTCGGCATCCTGTGTTTCGCGATCTCAGGGGTATTGCTCTCGGGGGTCACGGTGCTGACGCCCTACTGGCTGCTGGTCAGCTGGATCATGCTGAGCCGGGTCGGCATCGCTTTCTGCATGCCACCAGCCAACACCACCGCAGTGCGCGCCGTGCCGCAGAACCTTCTGGCCTCGGCAACCGGAGGCGTCTCGTTCCTGATGCAGGTGGGCGGTGCGTTCGGCGTCAACCTGCTCGCGGTGCTGCTTCAGCGGCGGACCATTTTCCACGGCGAGCACCTTGCAGCCGAAATGAACGAATCGAATGCCGAATTCCTGTTCGAACACGCCCAGCAGGCGCTGGCGATGGAGGCTTCGGGAATGCCGACACTTTCAGCCTTCACGCAGGCCTTCGATGCAATCGGCCATCAGGTGGCAATGCAGGCGACGGTGCTGGCTTTCCGGGATTGTTTCTTCGTGATCGCGATCTGGTTCGCCGTTATCTTGTTCACAGTTGCGCTTGTTCCGAAACCGAAGATGCAGATCGCCGCAGCGGGCTGAAGATCACCGGCAGGTCACCTTCAGGCGAGACAGGCCTCGACTGCACGAGCTGTTGATCGCAGCACCCGGCGTGCGTCAAGATCCGGTACTTCAAGCAGCATCTCGATGGCGGCATAGCCGAGTTCAACAGCAAGGCGCGCACGCGCATAGACATCCGCCTTCGCCCGGCCTTTTGCACCGGACTGTGCCGCAACGAGGCGGGCGACGTGGGCATGGGAATCCAGACGGATGGGGAGAAGGTCTGGCACAGCGCGCAAGGACGAGATGATGGCACGGCCGCCCTGGAAGTCGCGGGTGACGGCAAGCGTGTCCATCAGGATGGCCTCCAGCGTTTGAGTGTCTAGGCGGCGTGAACGACCAGCGGACTCGAAGCGGCGCTCGACAATCAGGTTTTGTGCCGACATCAGCCGCCGGCCGAGGTCGGCAAGCAAGTCGTGCTTGTTGCGGAAATAGCGATAGAATGAAGGCGGCGTAACGCCGGCTTCGGCGGCCACGGCGTTGGAGTTGACCGCTTCAAGGCCGCCGCGCTCAAGGATCGCCTGCGCGGCGGCCAGCAAACGCTCGTACGTCTCACGTGCCCGGGCTTGCCGGGGTTCGGTGTGCGACACAGTCAGGCCGGCAGGTGCAGATCTGGGCACAGCAGTCTCCTGGACATCCCGGGAACAAGATTGACCGCTTCTGAAAATTAGTAAATGCTATTTTTGGGGAGGACGGCCAGATGAAGATCACACGGCGAAGCATGCTGATAGGCGCGGCGGGTGTGGGCGCTGCTGCCGGAGCGGTCGGGGCGGTAAAGCTCAACTGGGACGGAAAGTCGTTTGTCCGCGAAGGTTATGTGGAAAGCGCGCCGGTTGCGCCGCCAGGAGAAGCAAGCTGGATGAACTGGGCGGGTATCGAACGCGCTACACCGAAACAGATCGCCTTTCCCGAATCGCTGGACGCGCTCGCGGAGACCATCCGCTCGGCGCCGGGCCGGGTTCGTCCAGTAGGTTCCGGGCACTCCTTTACGGGACTCGCCACAACCGAAGACACGTTGCTGATGCTCAACGGGCTATCGGGATTGATCGCGTATGACGCCGCGACGGGTGAAGCGCAGTTCGGCGCGGGAACGCCGCTTTACCAGGTCAGCGAAGAACTGGCCGCTCATGGGCGCGCCTTCGACAACCAGCCGGACATCGACTCGCAGACACTCGCCGGCGCCTTCGCCACGGCAACGCACGGCACGGGTAATGACCTGCCGGCGCTGCATGACAATGTCACCGGCTTCCAGATGGTGACGGCGGATGGCTCCTTGAAGGATGTAACTCGCGCATCGGATCCGGACCTGTTCGAGGCGGGCAAGGTTGCTCTCGGCGCACTCGGCGTGATGACGTCCTTCACGTTGCGTAGCGTGCCGGCCTACCGCCTGAAACGCACCGTGACAGTTGAAGATTCCAAGACGTTCCTTGCCGGGCTGGAACAGGCTGCGGCAGCGCACCGGAATTTCGAGTTCTACTACTTCCCGCACACGGGCCTTGTGGCGAGTATCGTGCATGATCTGACGGATGCATCGCCTACGGAGGAAACGGCAACAGACGATGACGAGTTTCTGCAAGGCCTCAAGGCGCTGCGCGACCAGCTGGGTTGGGCGCCTTGGCTGAGGCGCTCGTTTGCACGGTCGGAGTTTCCGCGCGGCGTGATCGAGGAACGCGTGAACGAATCGCGGGTGCTGCTGTCGACCGTGCGGCCGACGCGGTTCATCGAGATGGAGTACCACCTCCCGCGCCAGCGGGGACCGGAGATGGTCGAGCGCGTGATGCGCAAGCTGGATCAGCGCGGCGATCTCTATTTTCCGATGGAATATCGCCATATCGCGCCAGACACCGCCTGGCTCAGCCCGTTTAACGCTGGCCCGCGCGCATCCATCGCAATTCACGCCGCCGCCGACGAGCGCTACGACTATTTTTTCACCGACTTCGAGCCGATGTACCGCGAGGCCGGCGGGCGGCCGCATTGGGGAAAACTGCACTCCCTCGGGCGCGCCGATCTGACGGAACTTTATCCCGAGTACGAACGCTTCCTGGCGATGCGTGAGGAGCTAGACCCCAAGGGCAAGTTCCTCAACGCGCATCTGGCCAAACTGTTCGGAGTGGACTTTGATGCTTGAGCTATCGCGCCGCAACCTGATGATCGGGGGCGCAGGCCTTTTGGGAGCGGGACTTCTGATGAGCAAACCGGATGACAAAAGCGGGCCGCGCGATCCTTACTTCCTGCGGTTGCAGGCGGCTTTGACCGAGGCGGGCATCGCGTCGCCGACGCTGGTGATCGACAAAGCGCGGCTCGATGCGAACATCGACACGCTGATGGGTCATCTGCCGGCGGGGATGGCCTACCGGATCGTCGCGAAATCCCTGCCCTCACTCGACCTGATTGCCCACGTCCGCCAGCGTTCAGGCTCGGACCGCCTGATGACGTTCAATCAGCCCATGCTGACCGCGCTCAGCAAGGCCATGCCGGAGGCGGACCAGCTGCTCGGCAAACCCCTGCCGGTTGTCGCCGCACGCAATTACTTCGCCTCGCTCAGCTCCGAAGACGCGCCGGCCGCCGCACGCGTGCAGTGGCTGATCGATACGCCGGACCGGCTTCGTCAGTACCGCGAGCTTGCGGCAGCCACCGGCCAGACCCTGCGCGTGAACCTGGAACTGGACGTGGGCCTGCACCGGGGCGGCCTGGAAGCCGGCGACACGTTGAAGACTTTGCTTGAAACCCTGCGCGATGCGCCGGAGTTCAATTTTTCCGGCTTCATGGGGTATGAGCCCCATCTGGCGGCCCTGCCCGAAGCGATGGGCTGGCGGGACCGCGCAAAATCAGGCGCCTGGCGCCGTTACGGTGAAGCACTGGCACAGGCCGCGCAGGTATTGGGGGCAGAGGCTGTTTCTGGCCTCGTTCGCAATGCGGCGGGCAGCCCGACCTACCGCTACTATCAGGATACGGAGGTTGCCAATGAAATCTCCGCAGGTTCCTGTCTCGTCAAGCCGACGCATTTCGATACACCGCTCCTCGAGCCGCACCAGCCGGCAAGCTTCATCGCAACGCCGGTCATCAAGTCGCTCGCTCAGACGCGCCTGCCCGGCCTCGAGTTTGCCGCTGACGGTCAGCGTGCCTGGGACCCGAACACATCGCGCACTGTCTTCATCTATGGAGGCAACTGGCTCGCCGAGCCGGTCGACCCGCCCGGGCTCTCTTACAACAAGACTTTCGGCCGTTCGTCGAACCAGGAAATGCTGACCGGCGGTCACAATCTGGCGATCGCGCCGGACGAGTTCGTATTCCTGCGTCCGCACCAGAGCGAAGCGGTATTCCTTCAATTTGGCGACATCGCGGTTTATGAAGATGGCCACATTACGCAGCGCTGGCCGGTGTTTGAAGCCTCCGCCTGACCCGCGATCCACGTAGTTTCCCGGATTCCCCCCGGCCCGCGCGCCCGCCGAAATGGCAGTCGGACGAAAACGGGAACGGATCAACGTGGACGGAACCTTTGAGCTGAGCACGCCAAGCGCGGGTGCGGACGACGCGTTCCGCCGCTGCGTGGATACCTTTCTCGATGCTTCATTGACCGAAGCTCTGCGCGCCGCTGGGCGCGCGACCACAGGGCTGAAATCGTCGCCGGAGGCATGCGCCGACTGGAGCCGTATCTTGCGCGCACAGGGCTGGCTGGCTCCCTCCTGGCCGGTGACACATGGAGGTGCAGGCTGGACTACAGCGCAGCGTCTCTACTTCGAGAATGCTTGCGCGGAGCGGGATGCGCCGATCGTCCAGTCTTCAGGCATCAGGACCATAGGTCCCCTGATCATTGCGGAAGGATCTGCAGCGCAGAAGGCCCGTTACCTTCCCGCAATACTGGAAGGCCGGCATGAGTGGTGCCAGGGCTTCTCGGAACCTCAGGCTGGGTCTGACCTTTCCGCACTCACATTGCGCGCTGAATTGGACGGCGATGATTTCGTCCTTACAGGGAGCAAGCTGTGGACCAGTTTCGCTCAATACGCGACACACATGTTCCTGCTGGCTCGGTGCAATCCGCACAGCTCAGGCGGCGACGGCCTCGTATTCCTGCTCGTAGAAATGGACCGGCCGGGAATCGAGGTCCGGCCCATTCGGTTCCTCGATGGAGAATGCGAAACAAATGAAGTGTTCTTCAACGGCGTACGAACGCCGGCCGCCGACCGGATCGGGGCCATCGGAGAAGGTTGGAAGACAGCCAAGCGGCTGATGTCTATTGCGCGTTCGAACAACACGACAACCGGCCAACTGCGCCGCGCTTTGCGTGCCGCCTGGCGCGAAAGCGCGGATGCCGGCGCGATGGATGCAGGCTCACGGCGCCACCTTGCGGGTCTGGCGCAGCGGATTGATGAATTCGAGGCGCTCGAACATCATGCCGGACGGGTCAGCATCGACGAGGCGTCCACGACATCCCTGCTCAAACTGATCGCAACGGAGCTGCATCAGCTGATCACGCAGATCGGCTTGGAAGCCGCCCCGGACAGCGACTTTGCGCAGGCGAAGTATTTCGCGACCCGCGCGGCCACGATCTATTCCGGTACCAGCGAAGTGCATCGCAACATACTGGCACGTGCCATCGGCTGTCCCTGAGCCTGCGACTTTGTTTGCCGGAAGTCCGGCCGCTTCCGGAATGATATCCGCAAGGATCGCCGTACTGATAGTCGGTCCAGCGGCGGCAGGCTGCGGTCCAGCACGAAGGCGTCATACTCTTCCCGTGATGGGAGATCGGGCGCATGTAGCCCGCTCGCCGCGTGCTCCACGGAATGAACCTGGTGACGCAGGCCGTTCACGCTGACTTCCGCGTCAGTGGTGCCGTCCCCCACGGCGGGGTCCGCTTTTGCGGGCCGCGCTGTCAGAAGAGAATTTTCAAACTGCGATCGCCTGCGCTCAGTCACCATTGGAGCGGTGATGCATGAGAGCGGGACCAGCCGATGGCCATTCCCATTCCCGATTATAAGCAACAGCGAAAGCCGGGGCTTACGCTCTTCTTTGCTTATGTCAGGCCGGGTCCCCTTTCACACGCGGTGTCCGGACAGGACGGGACGCCGTCCGGTAGGCGCCGGATGCGAACGCGGCGGGCCATCCGCGCTTTTCCGAAGTCCGCACAGACAGGAAGCGGAAGCTGAGCCCGCGCATGTCCTTGCAGGAGTTCAGCAGCGCCATCTTCTCGTTCGGCTTCAGCAGCGAAACAAATTCCGGAATGCTGGCAGCTTTTTCGGCACGCGCCCGCGCCACCGCCAGCGGGACATGAACATCGCCGTGCGCCACTGGCCAGTAGGGATCAACCATGTAGCTGCGGCGATGTATGTCGTGCGGCTCCTGCAGAAGGGATTGCAACGTGTGCGGACGAAGTCGGCCGAACTCCTCGCGGGCCGCAATGGATGCGGTGCTGGACGCGGGCGGCGTGCCATCATGCGGTGTAGCCAGCAAGCCCATTTCCTTAGCCTTGCGTCCGGCCCTACTCTTGGCGGTGAAGTAGGAAACCGGCGCACTGAGGATCAGGCCAAGGGTCGCCGGCGCTAGCCACGCGGCGTGAATTGGCGAGATCACAACAGCCGACACGGTCAGCACCACACCCAGCGCTGTGGCCGGAAGGTTGTGCCGGAAAGTCGTTGCAAAGGAATAGCCGTCATCCCCGCGGCGCTGAGGCGCCCAGCCGGAATCCTGCCCCGACAGAACGCTCACGACAGCGCTGGTCTGCGTGACCATGAGCATCGGCGCCGTCAGGACCGAGAGCGCCGTTTCCGTCAATGTGCCAAGGATCGTGCGCCAGGCCCCGACCCCCTTGCGCCAGGCGCGGTTGCTGAGGCCGTAGATCAGGCCACAGATCTTCGGCGTGAAGAGGATCACCATGGTGGCCATGAACAGGTTCAGAGCGCGCTCGGAGTCGATCACCGGCCAGGACGGAAACAAGGTTGCCCCTTCCCCGAAATAGTCCGGCACCAGGAAACTGTTCTGCAGCGACAGGACCATGCCGATACAGATGAACAAAAGCCAGAGCGGCGATGAGAGATATGAGAAGATACCGGTGATCAGGTGGAACCGGCTTGTAAAGGTCAGGCCGCGCGCCTTCAGCAACACCGCCATGTGCTGCATGTTGCCCTGGCACCAACGCCGGTCACGTACAACGAGGTCGATGATCGTCGGCGGGCCCTGCTCAAAGGAGCCGCCGATCTCCGGTCGCACTTCCACGTTCCAGCCGGCGCGGCGCAGCATGGCCGCTTCCACGAAGTCATGGCTCATGATTGTGCCGCCAAAAGGTGCACGGCCCGGAATGACAGGCAGGCCGGCCGCTTCCGCCAGCGCCCGTATACGGATAATGGCGTTGTGGCCCCAGAAGTTGCCTTCCTTCTGCGACCACCAGGCGATGCCATGCCCCAGTACGGGGCCATAAAGCGCCGCGGCAAACTGCTGATAGCGGCCGAACAGCGTTTCCACACCGACGAGCTGCGGAATGGTCTGGATCAGGCCGGCTTTCGGCGCGGCCTGCATGGCGTCGACAAGGCGCAGGATCGCGTCGCGCTCCATGTAGCTGTCAGCGTCATAGACGACCATGTAATCGTAACGGCCGCCCCAGCGCGTGACGAAGTCCCGGATATTGCCGGACTTGCGATGCAGGTTGATCGTGCGGCGGCGGTAGTGGATTTTCACATCCTGCGGACGAAGGGCCTGAACGCGCTCGAAGGCGGCTTCTTCGCGCAGGGCGATGTCGGCATCGGTCGTGTCGCTCAGGACGAAGCATTCAAAATGCCCCGGGGCATTCGATAGGCTCTGCGCGGTCGACAGGACCGTCGCAAAAATCTGGTCCACGTCTTCATTGTAGATCGGAAAAGCGATGACGGTGCGCGCGCTCGCCACGCGGCTCACGTTGATCTTCACTTCGGGCCGGCTCGCTGTGTGGAGCGCCGACGCCAATCCCGCGAGCGCGTTGACGAAGGCAAAGCAGACCCAGCTGATGTTCAGCGTAAAGACGACCAGCAACGCCCATTCGAAAACCGTCAGGCCGGACACTTTCAGAACCTGGTACATCTCGTGCGTGGCCCAGCCGGTAAGCAGGAGGGCAGACCCGAAGACGAACAGTTTGCGCCACATCAGCGACTTCGGCCGATAGCGGTCACGGTCTGCCGCCGGCGCGGCGAACGCCTGATCCGGCATCGAAACCGGGAATTCGATGGGGCGTGCGCGGAAATCGGTCATTCGGCTCTCCAACGGTAAAGCCAGGTTTCGGAAACAGGTTTCCCGCCCTTGGTAAGCACCGCCCTCAGTTCGGCGACATCGGCGCCATCCGCACTGAGTTCGAAGGTGAGCCGGGTTTTCCCGGTCTCGGAATTGCGTTTAACGACCGGGTTATGGATCGTCCCGGCAGACGTCGAGATGCTCGCCTCGAGCCCGCCTGCCAGCGCGTCTTCGGCCGCCTCATAGTCGATCACAAACAGTTGCCGCCGGCGATCCGGCGTCTTGCCAGAACGTGTCTCCGCGATCGGAATGACGGTCGGCGCGGCCGGCGGAAGAAGGCTCCAGCGCATGTTGTACGAGACGCCATAGGCCTTACCAGGTTGCCAGGTTTCCGACGGCTTCCAGAACACCACGATATTGTCGTTATACTCATTGGCAGTCGGGATTTCGACGAGCGACAACTGGCCTGGTCCCCAGTCTGAAGTAGGCTGAACCCAGACATTGGGCCGGCGGTGATAGTCGGCTTCCACATCGGAATAAGCTGCAAGGTCGCGCTTGCGCTGCACAAGTCCGAAGCCGCGCGGGACATCGGTCGCCAGCACCGAAATCTGCAGCGATTGAGGATTGGTCAGCGGGCGCCAGACCCACTCGCCATTCTCCATCCGGATCATCAAGCCTTCGGAATCATGCACCGCCGGACGGAAATCATCCGGCTGTTTGCGCAGGTCGTGCGGCGAAAAAAAATACATTGAGGTCAAAGGGGCGATGCCGAGTGCGTCAATCTCGCGGCGGGGAAACAGCACGGCCGTGACTTCTGTCCGCGTTTCAGGACCGGGCGTAATTTTGAAGGCGTAGGCGCCCGTGATGCTGATTCCGTCCAGCAGCGCGTAAATGGTCACAGCCGGCGAGGCAGGTGTCGGCTTGACCAGCCAGAACTCGGAGAAATGGGGGAACTCTTCGCCGTTCGGCGAGGCAGTACCGATCGAAAGGCCGCGCGCCGACGCGCCGTAAACGGTGCCTGCTCCGAGCGCGCGGAAGAAGCTCGCGCCCTTGAAGCTTATGAGCTCGTCAAACTTGCCTTCCTGATTGAGAACCGTGAGCACCCGGAAACCGGCAAAGCCCAGCGTTTCCTTGATCCTGTCGTCCAGCGGCAGATCCAGAAAGGCAAAATCCCTTTCCGAGTAGTTTCGCGAAGTGACCTTGCCGCCTTCAACAATGTTGATGCGCACTTCATGCGTGAACAGGTACCCACGCGGATCGGGCAAAACACGAAAGCCGTTTGCCGCATCGGGCCAGATGGCGCGGTCGGGGATGTTCTGGATGCGGCGATACTGGTCATAGTCCAGTTCGGCGGCGGGTTTCGGAAGGTCGGGCTGGACGAAGAAGGGTTCTTCGGAAAGGGCCCGCGCCTTGCGCTGGATGTCCTCGAAGTCGAACTCCGGTGTGGTGGCGGCGAGCACGAGGCTCGCGCCTTCAACGGGCGGGACGGATTCCACTGGCGCGGCCACGCCGACAGCGACCAGTTCCGGCCCTGCAATGCCGGAAACCGTGACTTCAGGGCCGGGGCCGGTTTCAGGCGCCGAGCAGGCGGACATGCAGAAGGCCGCCGCCGCAGCAGCACAGATCCCCCGGTAAAAGGCTTTGCGATCACGCCGCAAATCGAACTCCTGACATACCTATGCCCAGCGTTGCTCAAGCTTCTTATGCTGCGGCGCACCAATCTGGGGCCCCGTTCAATGCAGAAAGGCCCAAAAGGTTGCATGCTGCGCTGAAACTGACCGCCTATCTGGCGTGTCACTCACCGAGCGATGCGGCGACATTGTGGCCGAAATCGCGCCGCAACTGCAGTTTGCGGCGTACTCGCCCCATCTGCCCGAATGAGGGCAAAGGCGCCCGTGATGCACGAAATTACGGGCGCCTCACCTAGCGCGAAACGCGCAGGCTGACGCCCCATGTGGCAGGCTGCGAACGGAACGTATCGTAACCAATGAAACCGTAGCCCGAGAGCGCGTAGTCCTCGTTTGTGAGGTTTCGCCCCCAGATCGCCACTTCGGTACCGCCGCCAAGGTCCAGCGCCGCCCGGGCATCTACCAGCGTGATGCTGCCCTGACGCCGGTCTGCCCGGCCTTCCGGGTCGAGATAGTAGGCGCTCTGATACTTGGCGTTGACCTCGACCGAGGCGCGCCGGTCTCCGCCGGCGGCCCATTCCCGGCGGATGCCGAGGGTGGCCGATACGTCCGAGGCAAAAGGCAGGGGATTGCCGTCGAAGGTGGCGGCATTGGCGGCGCCGGAGGCGTCCGCCCCCTGCCTGATCTCAGTGTCCATGGCGACCACACCGCCCTGCACATCGAGGCCTTGTAGCGGCGACCAGGCCGCAGAAAGCTCGATACCCTGAACGGTGGCGGCATCCAGGTTCGCCAGGGAGTTCGACGTGATCGACCCGCCGCCCGGTAGCGGGAAGAGCACAAAGATGCGCGCCTGCGGGTGGGCATAGTCCTGATAGAACGCGGCCGCTTCCACAGCCAGGCTAGCAGCCAGCGCGCCCTTGTATCCAATCTCGTAGGCATCGACCTTTTCAGCAATGAAGAGACCTTCGTCCTGGTAATGGGTCACGTTGTTGGCGACTTCGCCGTTGAAGCCCCCGCTCTTGTAGCCCTGCCCGAAGGACGCATAGACGACTGACTCGTCACCGAGGCGGTAGCGAAGCGCGGCCATGCCGGTAAACGCGTCCTCGTCGATCGCATTGCCGCCGACGGCGGGGCCAAGACCCGAGCGATTGTTGAAGGCCCGCACGCCGTCGCTGTAAATGTGCTGGCCAAAGCCGCTGGCCTCGATGCGCTCGATGGTCTGGCGTGCGCCAATCGAGACCGTGGCGCGCGGGCCAAGGGCGAAATCAACAAGCCCGTAGACGGCGCCCATGCGGCGCTCCTGTTCGATCCGGGTGAGCAGCGAGACGGCCGGCGCGGACGAGGCCGGCGCCGGGCCGACACGGCCGGGCGCCGCCGGATAGGTGCAGCTGCCGACGAGCGTCAGCGGGTTCAGATCGCCGCACCAGATCAGGTAATCCTGCGTGAAATCATCTTCCGACAGTGAGGCGCCGAGCAGCAGCGAGCCACCTGCCCAGTCGCGCCGGCCGTAGAGCTCCTGGCTGACTTGCAGGTAGTCCCGGTCATAGGAGAGGTTGGCGGTGGCGGCAGGGGTGCCATCGAAATCGAAGCCGTAGCGCTGCTGGAAAGCTTCCGCTGCCGTCAGCGAGGTGATCGCCCAGCCGCCGAGTACGGTGGTCAGTTCCGCCGAGGCGCCGTGGAAATCGTTGTTGGTGTCCTGAACGCCGTCGGCGCCCACAGAGATCCTGTGCTTCCCGAGGGACAGGGCCGAATTGAGGGGCGCAGGGTTTACGCCGTTGTCGGCTTCGAAATGCGCGCGCAGCAGTAAGGTGGTGGCGGGCGCAAGGTCGAACTCCAGCGCGCCGCGCAAGCCATACTCGTCGCGCTCGCCGCCAGCGGAATCCGGGCCGCCAATATTCTCGAGAGCGGCGTCCTGCTTCAGGTAACGGCCAGCAATCCGGCCTCTTACCCCGTCCAGAAACTGTCTGTTTGCAGCTGCCTGAACGTCCAGACGGTTGAACCTTCCATAGGACACCGACGCATAGGCTCCAGGTTCCGCCGTGGGCCTTGCGGTTATGAAGTTGATCGATCCGCTGGAGGCATTTCGTCCCTGCACCGTGCCCTGCGGACCCTTGAGCACTTCGACGCGGTCGAGGTCATAGGCAAGCAGGCTTGCCTGCACGTTCGTCGCGAGGAAGACACCATCGACGCTCACGGCGGCGCCGCTCGGCGTCAGCGCCTGATGGTCGACCGCGCCAACGCCGCGGATCTGGAACGTAGTCTGCGAGCCGTTGGAGATCGCAGCCTGCACACCGGGAAGGTGCATGACAACGTCTTCTGCACCTTCGGCCCTCCGCAGCGCCTCACCTGACACCACGGCGACGCTTTGCGGCAGTTCGCGCGCGGACTGGGACTGGCGGGTAGCGGTGACGACAACCACATCGAGCCGGTCAATTGCCTGCGCAGCAGCGGAGCCGCCCGCGCCCAGAGCAACGGCGGAACCCATTCCGAAAACTGCGGCGCCCAAATGCATAGTCCACTCCCTCAACAGCGAGCGGTTGAATGCGCGAGCGGCGCAGGAAAGGCAATCGCACCTGTGGGGAAGCTAGGCAGCTCCGGACGCTGCGTCAGTGTTCGTGAAGCTGTGGACCGACGGGGAGCGAACCATCCTTTGGTGGAAAGGGATTAATCGGCTCCTTCTTCAGGCTGGCGGTTTCGGTGCGCATCGCTTCCACGGCGGCCGTGAGCTTGGCAACAATTTCGGGATGGTCGCGCAGGTAGCTGAAGCGTTCCTGCGGATCGACTTTCAGATCGAACAAAAGCGGGACGCCGAACGACTGCAGCGGCACATCATAGGTACGATAGAAGGTTTGCAGAACGAGACGGAAGCGCGCGTCACGCACGGCAGAGATGTTGTTGCCGTCGAAGAAGAAGAGCATGTCGTGCGGCGACACTTGGCTGCCGCGCAGCACGTCGGTAATGTCGCGGCCGTCGATCACGCGGTCCTGCGGCACCTTCGCACCGGCCAGCTTTGCAAGCGTTGGCAGAAGGTCGATGTTCATAGTCATCGCATCCGAGACAGTGCCTTTCGGGATGTGGTTCGGCCAGCGCGCCAGGAAGGGTACGCGGAAGCTGCCCTCATGGGCCCCGCCCTTGCGGTCGCGCAGCATGCCGGCATCGCCTTCGAACCATGGTCCGTTGTCGGAGGTTATGATGACAATGGTGTTGTCAGCGACGCCTGCCTTGTCGAGCGCATCGAGCAGGACACCAATGCCTTGGTCGAGATGTTCAACCACATCGCCGTATAGGCCCGCTTCCGACTTGCCCGACGCCTCATCCGGCACGAAGAGCGGGATGTGGGGGAAAGTCTCGGCATAGTAGAGAAAGAAGGGCTCTTCGGCGTGCGCCTCGATGAAGGCGGTGGCGGCCTTGGCATAGTTCGCGGTGAGCGCCTTTTGGTCGGCTGGGGTCTGCACGACCACCTTGTGATGATAGAGATCGAAAGGGCTCATGTCGTTCGAGTACGGAACACCGTAGAACTCATCGAAGCCATGCTCGGTTGGCCAGAACTCGTCCGTGTGTCCGAGGTGCCATTTGCCGACCATACCGGTAGCGTAGCCTGCTTCCTTGAGAAGTTCTGGCAGCGTCACTTCGCTTTTCGGAAGACCGTCCTGCGAATGCGGCATGATCACATGCTGCATGCCTGAGCGGATCGGGTAGCGGCCGGTCAGCAACGCTGCGCGAGACGGCGAGCAGACGTTGGAACCTGCGTAGAAGGTTGAGAGGCGCACGCCTTCGTCGCCGACCCGGTCAATGTTAGGCGTGCGGATGAGACCGGCACCGTTGGCGCCAATGTCGCCCCAGCCAAGGTCGTCGGCCATGACGATGACGATGTTGGGCGGCCGGGTGTCCGCTGCTTTCGCCGCCGTATCGGCGGGCGTTTCGGCGGGTGTCTTGCAGGAAGCCAATGCCAGCAGGAGCGCGAACGCGATCAAGGTCGGTTTCTTCTTCATGGGTGCCTCGCTGGCCAGTCAGGAAATCTCTGGCCGGTTCCGGTCAAACCGGCCAGAGCTATTTGAAGGACTTGAATTAATAGCGCAGGCTAAGCTTGGCGCCCCAGGTGCGCTGGGCCTCGAGCGTTAGGAACTGCGCGTAGCCGCCGGTGTCGAACGTCATGCCGACGATGGCTTCCACGAAGCTTTCGTCGGTGAGGTTGCGCCCAAAGACGGTGAAGGTGGCCCTGTCGTCCCAGAAGCTCACGCCGACCTGGGCATCAATGAGCGTGTAAGCGTCGATGATGGTATTCGGGTCGTTCGTGATAGAGGACTGGACTTCATCCCGGTACTGAGCACCGACTTGTGCAAAGCCGCCGAGCGTTTCGGAGATGTCGAAGTCATAGCGCGCGAGCGCGTTGATGACCCATTCCGGCGAGTTGGCGAGCGTCTTGCTGGAGAGGTCCTGCTGGCGCTGGCCGGAGACAACAGTACATCCCTGAGCGGCTGTCTGCCGCGTGAAGCAGGGCGCGCCGGTGAACTCGTCAAACGTCGCGTTGGTGTAGGCCAAGGCCGTTGAGAGCGTGAGGTTGTCGGTCGGCAAGGCCGTGATCTCGCCTTCGAAGCCGTAGGTTTCGACGCTACCGGCGTTGGCCACGTTGAAGATGGCGGTGCCCGACGGGCCAGGCACGAGGGTCTGGGCCTGGAAGTCGTCTATCTGTGAGTAGAAGCCGGTGAAGTTCGTTACAAGCTTGCCGTCATACGACGTCTTGCGGATGCCGGCTTCGAACTGGGTCGGCACTTCCGGCTTCACGCGCGGCAGGGTGTTGCCCTGGACAGGGCTGACCGTGAGGCCCGTGACGACGCCGGACGCCTTGTAGCCCCGCGTGACGGTGGCGAAGAGGTTCGTTTCGTCATCGAGGAAGTACTGGCCGCCGAGGCGCCAGACGAGCGCGCTGTCATCATCGCGTTCGCTCTGCACGCCGGCCGAAACCGACTGGCCTGCAAACGGCGCGACGAACCCCGGTGCAACGGTCTTGACCTGCTGTCCCTCGATCTCGGACTGCAGGAAACGCAGGCCGGCGATCAGCGAGAACTTGTCCGTGAGCGCATATTCGCCCTGGCCGAAGATCGCGTAGTTCAGCTCCTCGACATTCGATTCGAGCTTGGTACCGACTTGCGCGCCGGGCGGCAGGGCGCCGAGGAAGTTCAGGCCGGCAGTGCCGCCCTGAATATTATTCTGTGCGATCTCCTGCTGGAAGTAATACGCGCCGACCGTGTACGTCAGGGCCTGGTCGCGCGGAGAGTCGATGCGGAATTCCTGGCTGAACTGGTTCTGCGCGAGGTCGCCCGAGTTCACCGACAGCATTGGCAGCGGCACGAGGTCAGCGTCGTTGTTATCAACGCTGTTCCACTCGCGGTAAGCCGTCAGCGAGATGAATTCGTGATCGCCGAGGGGCCGGGTGTACTCGGAGGACAGGCCCCACGAATCCATTTCCGAGGTGAACTCCGCTTCCGAACCGATCGAGAGGTTTTCCGGGCCGGGCGTGATGCCGAGCGCGAGGGTTGCCGGTCCGGTGACGGCCACGCCGAAACCGAGCAGGCCTGTGCCGGGGCCGCCTGCGGAGATCGAGCGGTAGGTCAGCGCGCCGGAAGCCTGGTCGCGCCGCACGTAGTCAGCGCTGAGCAGCAGGTCAGAATCATCCGAGATCTCGAACTTGAGCTTGCCTCGCACGCCCTGCTCGTTGCGCTCGTTCAGGCGGTCCTGCGAGGCGTTCGGATTGACGTTCTTGATGTAGCCGTCACGCTTGTTCGAGTAGGCCGAAATGCGGCCCGTGATGCCGTTGGCGATCGGGCCGGAGATGGCGCCGGTGAGGTTGATCTCGTCATAGGATCCGTAGCTCGCGCTGACATCGGCCTGGAAGTCGTCAGTCGGACCTTTGGTGACAACCGATATCACGCCGGCAGAGGCGTTCTTGCCGAACAGTGTGCCTTGCGGGCCGCGGAGCACTTCGATGCGCTCGACATCCGAGAAGTCGAAGATGCCCGCGCCTTCACGGCCCATCACGACGCCGTCGACCGCGATGGCGGAGCTGGCTTCGATGCCGATATTGAAGAGGCTGGTGCCGATTCCGCGGATCGTGGTAGCGGACTGGCGGGCGTTAACGCCGGCATTGAACGAGATGCCGGGTGCCACGTATTGCAGCTGGTCGAAGCCGTCGATCTGACGCGCTTCGAGGTCGGCGCCTCCGATGGCGGTCACCGAGATCGGCACGTCCTGCAAGTTCTGTTCGACACGCTGGGCGGTGATGGTGACGGTGCCGAGACGGCGGTCATCAGCCTCTGCATCAGCCTCCTGGGCGACCGCGCAGCCACTCCAGCCAAGTGCCAATGCCGATACGGTGAGTACGAGTGTTTGCGTTGTCCGCATGTTTTTATCCTCCCAGAGCAAGGCATCCCATGCCTTTCCGGTCGGAAAATTACCCAAATGGAAAGTTTGTCAAGGGCGCGATGAGTTTCCGTTGCGCAAAGACATCAGTTCTGGCTTTCCTGCTTCCGGGTCCAAGCTGGCAGCTCTGGCCACGTGCCCTTGTGGGTCGATGGCTCGCGCAGCAGAATTGAAATTACCGCGTCCGTATGGGCGTCGATCGCCTCCTGGGAGCGCATGTCCACGCCGTAGAGGCCCTTGATCGTGTTCGCGAGGACGAACGGCATCTGGCTAACGGTCGAGATCACGTAGAACATCGAGACCAGCCAAACTTCAGGCAGGATGCCGATCTTCATCAGGTTCTGCACGACCGGGGCGAGCGCCTGATGACTCTTGCGGATGTAGGAGATCATCCATTGCAGCCGCTCGCCGCCATTGAAGGTCTCGGCAATCATGATGCGCGCCTGCTCGGGATGCGCGGCGCAATGGCGGACGTAATGCTTAAGGTAGTCGCGCATGCCGTCCTTGGTCTGCATGTCGAGCTCGCCGATCACTTCGCGGCTCATCGCCCTGTCGAGCTCCTGGTACATGTGGGTCACCACATCTTTCCAGAGCTGCTCCTTGCTGCCGAAATGGTAGCGGATGAGCGTATGCGTGATGCCGACTTCGGCCGCGATGTCGCGGATGTTGGCGCCTTCGAATCCCCGTTCGGCAAATGCCTTGCGGGCGGCAACGAGAATGCGCGCGCGGCTCTCCTCCGCTCTCGCCTGGGTCGGCGCACGGCGAACGGGTTGCTTGTAAGCGGGGGGATCGGACATCCTGACCTTCTCTTTAACCAGCAGTCGCCGCCAGAGACCCTCAAAACTTCAAGTCTTCAAGGCTTTCGGCATATTGCATTAAAACTTTCCATGTGGAAAGTATCGACAAAACCAGAGAAGCGGGGAGCCAGATGAGTCAGGACAAGGACAAGCACACAGCCGGAAACCGCGGGGCCACGGCCGCATCCGATCGCATCGAGTCGCTGCTGGCGCAGATGACGCTGGCCGAAAAAGTCTCGATGATGTCTGGCAAGGATTTCTGGAACGTGGGCGGCATTCCGCGACTGGGCATCCCGGACCTTTCCGTCTCTGACGGCCCGACGGGCCTGCGCTCTGTCAACTCCGATCCGGCCACAGTGTTCCCGGTCGGCGTGGCGCTTGCGGCGACCTGGGACCGGCAACTCGTTCAGTCCATGAGCTCCGCCATCGGGCGCGAAGCAATTGCTTACGGCGTTGATGTGCTGCTCGCACCGACCGTCAACATCCAGCGCACGCCGCTCGGCGGGCGCAACTTCGAATGCTATTCGGAAGACCCGCTGCTCTCCTCTGAAATCGGGATTGCGTACGTGGAGGGCGTCCAGTCGCAAGGCGTGGGTACTTCGCTGAAACACTACGCCGCCAACAATCAGGAACACGAGCGGATGCGCGGTTCGTCCAACGTGCCCATCCGTGCACTGAGAGAAATCTACCTTTCCTCTTTCGAGCCCGTCATCCGGCGCGCTAAGCCCTGGACGGTAATGGGCGCGTACAACCGTGTGAACGGCGTGTTCGCCTGCGAGAATGATTTCCTGCTGAACCGCGTGCTGCGTGACGAGTGGGGCTATGACGGCGTGGTCGTCTCGGACTGGGGCGGCACGAAATCCACCGCAGATGCATGCAACAATGGCCTGGATCTCGAAATGCCAGGCCCGCCGCGCCAGTTCGGTCAGGCGCTGATCGCCGCCGTGGAGGCCGGCGACGTTTCGCAGGCCACCATCGACGAACACGTGCGCCGTCTCCTGCGATTGTTCGACCGGTGCGGCCTGCTCGACGGCAATCCAAAATCATCGCGCGGCGCGCGCGCCACGCCTGAACACAGGCAACTTGCCCGCAAGGCCGCCGCAGACAGCATAGTCCTCTTAAAGAACGAGCGCAGCCTCCTCCCCCTGCGCGGCGTCAAACGGGTGGCCGTCATCGGTGCCATCGCGGATGGTCCGGCGATACAGGGAGGCGGCAGCTCCCAGGTGTCGCCGGACCGGATCGTCACGCCGCTGGAAGGCCTGCGCGCGGCACTCGGCGACAGCGTCGAACTCGTGTTCGAGCGCGGCATCGACCATGAGCCTCGTCCGCCGGTCATTGATGGCCGCCTGTTGTCGCCCGAGATCGGCAGCCGCGAACAAGGCCTGAAAGCGCGCTACTTCAACAAGCCGAACCTTGCCGGAAAGCCCGTCCACGAGGAGACCGACTGGCGGTTCAACAAGCTTGGCTTCGGCGCGGTTGCGCAATCCAGCGAAGACCTTTCGTTTAGTGTGGAGTGGACCGGATTCATCACGCCGCGTCATTCCGGCGTGCATGACTTTGCCATGTCGCACTCCAACCCGGATGTCGAACTCATCATCGGCAACGAAACGCTGGTCGGCAACGGGACGCCCCGCAAGTCCGAACTGCTGTTCATGATCCTGCCGCTGAATTTGCGCAGGGCGCGGATGGAACTGGAAGCAGGGCGATCTTACCCGATCTCCATCCGCTACAGCCAGCCGACCGAGCACGCGATCCGGGCATTCAACATCTTTTCCGTTTCGATGCGGGAGCCTGCCCCAGCGCTCGATGCCGCCATCGAAAGCGCCGCGACATCGGACGTGGCCATCGTCTTCGTGGGTTCTGGCACGACCTCGGAAACCGAGGGACTTGACCGCGCCAGCATGAAACTCGGCCGGGGACAGGACAATCTCGTGCGGGATGTGCTTGCCGCCAATCCGAACACGGTGGTCGTCATCAACTCGGGCGCGCCGATTGAAATGCCGTGGGCGGATGATGTGCCCGCCATTCTCCAGATGTGGATGCCGGGACAGGAAGGCGGACATGCGCTGGCGGACGTGCTGTCCGGCAAGGTGAACCCTTCGGGCAAACTACCCGTCTCCTTCCCGAAGCGATACGAAGACAACCCGACCTTCCTGCACTATCCCGGCAACATGCAGGCCGACTATGGCGAAGGCCAGTTCGTCGGTTACCGGTACTACGACAAGATGGGTATAGATCCCCTGTTCGCCTTCGGCCACGGGCTCTCCTATTCGCGGTTCGCCCTGTCCAACCTCCATGTTCCGGAAACGGCCAAAGTTGGCGAAACCGTAAAGCTGTCGATTGACCTCAAGAACGAAAGCGATGTTGAAGGGGCGGAGACCGTCCAGATCTATGTCGAAGACCTTGCCACCAGAGAAGCGATGCCGCTTCGCCAGCTGCGCGGTTTCGAAAAAGTCAATCTGCCGCCCGGTTCTTCATGCACCATCTTCGTTGAACTGCCGGCCCGGGCATTCTCCTGGTTCGATCCGGATGCAGACGAGTGGGCCATCATCCCCGGCCGCTACAGGATCCATGCCGGCACCTCGTCGCGAAGCCTGCCCCTCTCGGCAGAACTGGTTCTCGGCGCATGAGCGGCAATACGGCATCCACGAAGGTTCCACTTCGGAGCAAGGTAGGCTTCGGCCTCGGAGACTTCGGCTTTGTCCTTATCTGGCAAGGCACGGCGATGTTCCTGATGTACTTCTATACGGACGTACTGGGCATCGGGCCTTTGATTGCCGGCGCAATCTACCTGACCGCCATGGTATGGGATGCGATAACAGATCCGATCATGGCCACGCTGGCAGATAGGACGCGTACACGCATGGGGCGTTACAGGCCGTGGATCCTCTACGGCGCCCTGCCCTTCGCCTTGTCCTATCCGCTCGCGTTCTCGTCTCCCGGAAACCTGCCGATCGAGCCATGGGTCTGGGCACTCGGCACGCATGTCCTGCTACGGACAACATACACAATCGTGTCGATGCCCTTCAACTCGCTGCAGGCGCGCCTGACGCAGGATGCGGACGAGCGCAGCGTGCTGGCAGGCTTTCGCATGGTCGGCGCAGCCTCCGGCGGGCTTGCCATCGTGTTCCTAACCCCGGTCATCGTCGGCGCTTTCGGTCCGAACCGCGAACTGGAAGCTTACTTCACCGTGGCTTGCATCGCCGGCGTCCTGACGCTGGCTGGCCTTCTGTTCTGCTTCTTCTCGATGCGCGAGCCGGAGGAGACAGACGCCGGGCCGGGGAAAGTACCCTTTCTGTCTGACCTCGGCAGCGTCCTGCCGATGTTCCTGAAGAATCCCCCGCTGATCCGCGTGTTTGCGATCATTGTCATCGGATCGATCTGTCTCGGCATGTTTGGCAAGAATGTGCTGTATCACTTCAAGTATGACATGCAGCGGCCGGATCTTGTTACTCCGGCGCTTGTTTTGCCGGCGATCCTGCTGATCCTGACGACGCCATTCTGGGTCTGGGTCTCGAAAGTTCGCTCAAAACGCGACGCATTGGGCCTCGGCTCGGCCATCGCGCTTGTCGGCTACCTCGTATTCTTTCTCAATCCTTCGCAGAATGTGCCGGTCGCAATGGCAGCCATTCTCGCAACCGGGATCGGCGGATCGGCACTGGCGGTCATGTTCTGGGCGATGCTGCCGGACACAGTGGAGTACGGCGAAGCGGTCACCGGCATACGCGCCGAAGCGAAGACATTCGGCTTTGCCACGTTTGCGCAGAAGGCTGCGGTCGGCATCAACGCGGCCCTGCTCGGCCTCTTGCTGCAGGTATCCGGCTTTGAAGCGAACGCAGTGCAGAGTGAAGGCACCCTGCTGGGGATGAAGGCCATCATGGCGCTTGTGCCCGGGGCTGGGTGCGTTGCGATCCTCGTGATCCTGCGCGGCTACAAGCTGGACAGGTCGATGCATGCGACGATGGTTGACCGGATCAACGATCGCAAGGCGGCGCAGATCGGCGCCGGAAGCTAAACTGGAAATGACTGCTCGGTAGCCCGGCGCGAAACTGACGCAGACCTTGCCCCTGCAATGCCTCGACTAACCCCGCCGGTCCGACTAGGGTTCTCCGGGGCGGGACGGGACAAGATTTGCAGACCACATGACAGGCCAGGCGAAGACCTATCGCGCCTTCATCAGCTATTCCCAGCAGGACCAGGTCTGGGGAAAGCGCCTGCACGGCTGGTTGGAAAACTACCGCATTCCACCGGGGACGAGCGGACTGTCGGCAGGCGAACGCCTCGGGCGCTTTTTCCGCGATGACGAGGAGATGGCCGCTGCCTCGGATATTGCGCAGATCGTGGAAAGGTCCATCGACGATTCCGAAAGCATGATCGTTATCTGTTCGCCGCGTTCGGCAAAGTCCGAATGGGTGGCGGCGGAGATTGAACGGTTCCGGCGCGGCGGCGAACCGCGCCGCGTATTTGCCTTCATCATCGACGGTGTCCCGAACTCCGGCGATCCGGATACGGAGTGCTTTCCTGCTGCCTTCCGAAGGTCTCACCACCCCGCAGATCCTTTGGCGCTACCCATCGAACCGCTCGGCCTTGATGTCAGGAAGGACGGGCGCGATCGCGCGGTGGCGCGGCTTGCAGCTGGACTGCTCGGTGTCGACTTTGATGACCTTTGGCAGCGTGACCGCCGCCGGCAGGAACTACGCCAACGCACATGGCTTTTCGGCTTGGCTGCGCTCAGCTCGGTTTTCGGCCTGCTGGCCACAGCCGCCATTATTCTGGGCCTGCAAGCCCGGCAAAATGCACGGGACGCTCATGACAACCTTGCGGCCTTCTTTGCCGAGCGCGCCTGGCAGAGCCTCGAAAGCCGGAACGTCCAGGCAGCCGCGCGCTACGCGCTGTCGGGCAGAGAGCTCTCCGAGAAAAATGCGAACAGCTACCATGCCGTGCTCAGCGCCGTGATGTTCGAAGCGGGCGAAACCCTGCCGCCGCTTCTGCACGCAGGCGACGTGTTCAGCGCCGGTTTTTCTCCGAACGGCAAACGTGTGGTGACCACGAGTGATGACGGGACCGCGAAAGTATGGGACGCGGGTACGGGCGCGTTGATCGGCGTATTGAATGGCCATGATGGCCGGGTCAGCGCGGCAACGTTTTCCCGCGACGGCGCCTGGCTTGCCACAGCGAGCCATGACGCCACCGCGATCATCTGGGACATGTCCACACTTTCTGAACGCGTCCGGCTGGAAGGCCATCAAGATCCGCTCCAGACGATCCGCTTCTCGGATGACGGCAATCGGCTCCTGACCAGCAGCCGCGATGGTACAGCCCGGCTTTGGGACGCCGGGTCGGGCGAACAGCTTCAGCAGTTTGGCGAACCCGGTGAACCGGTCTGGACGGCCGAGTTTTCTCCTGACGAGACCCGTATCCTGACAGCGCATGAAGACGGAATCGCCCGTATCTGGAGCGCGGAGGGTGGCCGGTTGCTCCGCAAGCTATCGGGGCACACAGGACCTGTCTTCAGCGCCTCCTATTCCGCGGATGGCGCCCGGATTGTCACGGCGAGTTTCGACCAGACCGCACGCATCTGGACAGCTGAAAGCGGACGCCTCCAGTCAACGCTTGAGGGGCATTCCGATACAATCCTCAATGCTGTCTTTTCTCCGGATGGACGATCCGTAGCGGCGGCCAGCGGCGATTCTTCGGCAAGCCTCTGGGACGCCCGCACTGGCCGGCTGAAGCATTACCTGCGCGGGCATGCCGGGACTGTGCGGAGCATTCGCTTTTCAGATGACGGTGAAATGCTGGTTACGATCAGCAACGATTCCACGGCCAAGCTCTGGAACGCTGAAAGCGGTGAACTGGTACGCACGCTTCTTGGTCACGGTGACCGCATCAGGATGGCCAGCTTCTCCCCGGACGGCACGCAGATCGTCACCGCCAGTGATGATGATACCGCCAAGATATGGGAGACCAAGGGACGTTTGCTGGCAACGATCGTGGCAGGTGGCGATGATGTCTCCTTTGCCGAACTTTCGCGAGACGGCACGCACCTTGTCTCGGCGACACAGGATGGCCAGGTGCAGGTCTGGGATACCGCGCGCGGCGAGCGGGTGGCCGTGTTGTCAGAGCATGCCGGGAGCGTGTCAGGCGTAGCCTTCTCACCCGATGGCATGCATGTGGTGACGGCAGGCGAAGATGCGACAAGTCTGATCTGGGACTGGCGCACCGGAGCTATCCTGGCGCGGCTTACAGGCCATGAGGGGGCCGTAAACAGTGCGTCCTATTCCAGGCAGGGAGACCGGATCGTCACCGCAAGCTCTGACGGGACGGCTAAAGTCTGGAATGCATCCGGCGGCGCGCTCCTGACGACACTTACCGGCCATGAGGACGCCGTTCGGGGCGCTGAGTTCTCGGCCGACGGCAAACGGATCGTGACGGCGGGTCATGACCGAACCGCACGGATCTGGACATCCGCCGACGGATCACCCGTCAGCCAGTTGCAAGGCCATACCGGAAGTGTCAGCTCTGCCGTGTTCTCGCCAGACGGAAACCGAATCCTGACGGGAAGTGATGATGGAACCGCGCGCATCTGGGACCTGAACGAGCAACGGGTCATCACGACACTGAGTGCCTCGCGGGGGCGCGTGTTCGGCGTCCAGTTCTCTCCGGACGGGACCCGCATCGCGACAGCCCACCTCGATCAGACAGCCAACATCTGGGACACGGTATCGGGCCGCCTCCTGTCCACCCTACCTGCCTTTGGCAGCGATGTGCGCAGCGCGACGTTCTCCGCGGATGGCCGCCGGATCGTACTCGCCAGCAGCGACGGGCAAATCCGTTTGTGGGACATCGCCCGCCAGACACAAGGCTGGGGCGACCTCGCCGCAGATGCCTGCACACGGTTATTGTCGGCCGGTAGCCGTCGCTTTTCAGACCTTGAGATCGGAACAGATCCGCTGCTCCAGGCCGAATGGCCGGATCCTACGCGCGATGTCTGCCGCCGTGTTGACCGTGCCCCATCCGTCTCGCAACTCAATCAAGCTGCAGGGATCGCGCCCGCGACCCCGCAGTAGTGGTCGCGGGAACCCCGCCGACTAGTCGTCGGGCCGTGTACCGGGACGGGTCGAACCGCCCGGGTCGCTTTCATCTGTCGAACCGGGAGCTGCCAGGACCACGCCGCTCTGCGCGTCGGCTTCGGGCGCAGCTGCCGCCGGCGCTGCCTCAGCAACGGCTTCGGCTTCAGGCGCAGCTGCTACCGGCGCCGCATCAACAACGGCTTCGGCCTCCGGCGCTGCCGCGACGTCTTCGTCAACAACGACTTCATCCGCCTCAGCGGGAGCGTCCGCGCAGTCTTCGCCTTCAGCGCAAGCTTCTGCTTCTTCAACGATTTCGGCCGCCTCTTCAGCTTCGACAATGTCCGTTCCCTGCGCAAACGCTGCAGGGAAAACCGCCGACGTCATCGCCGCACCCAGAATCATCGATGCCGAAATAAGTGATCTATTTTTCAGTCGCATTGGTGCATTTCCTCCCACTATTGCCGAGATTCTTACTCCTGACCCGGGAACAAGAACATTCAATTTTGCAGACGGCGCCAGATCAGCGCCCGAGCTACTGCGCGTCGTCTTCTAATCCCCGCAAGCCGTACTTGAGCCGGGCATCAATCATCTCGTAGCAGAGCGTGATCACGAAGTGATCCTGCTCCGGCGTGGCCCCCCGGACGCGGTCCGAATAGAAAGTGTCCGGCTTTGCTCTGCCAGTACAGCTCATCGCCTGGATGGTCGTACGATGCGTCAGATAGAAGTCGAACTCGATATCAGACTTTAGATCCTCGACGATACCGCTGTCCTGAAGGAACCGCTGGGCGGCCTCCATGCCGCCAGTCGGCGCGGCATACACAATGTCGATCTCGCGTCCCGTTTCACCACTATAGTCGCGGAAGACTTCTTCGATATCCGTCTCGATAAGCTTGTAGTCTGCAGGGCAATCTCGTCCCTCCGGAACATATTCGGCAAAGCCACTGAAGGCAGAAGGATTGCTGCCGTAGAGCAGGCAGATGATTTCGAGGGCACGCACTTCGGCGGGCGCATGCGGCTCGTTGCGGACAATCGAGCTATCAACCTGCAGCCAGCCTCCCGCCGCACTGATGATCTCGTCCACACCGTCCGGATCATCCGCATCGGGAGCAAGCAGGATCATCGCAAACCGGTCTGCATAATCCTCCCTGTCAGTCGCCGTCCAGTCCGGACGGCTATTCAGGTCAGCGATCTGACCCATAAGCATGTGGCCCGCCTCATGATAGGCAAGGAAGCGCACAAATCCGCGAACAAAAGCTTCTGTCTCAGCATCCTGTCCCTGCGCCTGAACCGGCGCAGAAACCATGGCGGAAAAGAACGCCGCACTGACCAACCACCGCAGATACCGCACAATCGTGCTCCCCTGATCGAGCGAGTACCATACCCCGTCTTCAAAGGCAGGAGAAGATACCGAACTGCCTGACGATAGCGCCTGCCTGGACTTGTATTTTTGCGACGACGGAACTTTCAGTGGCCGGCCCCGTTAGGGTGATATGGGCCAGGCTCCTTCCCGGAGCGGCCAAGGAGATCCCCATGAAAACGATTGTCGCAGCCGCCCTTTGGGGCGCGCTACTGGTTGCTGCGCCGGCAGCATTTGCTGAACCAGCGCGGGATGAACTGATCCGCACCGAAGCCCAAGTGGGCGCCCTGAACACTGCGGATGCCTCTTCTGCGGCGCCGATTAACTTCCAGGAGGCACAACTCCGCCTCAGCGAAGCGCGCACCGCCGAAGACAAGAACAAGGACCAAACATCGCTCTGGCGATCGGCAGAAGCCTCACTCCAGGCCGATATCGTCCAGGAAAAAATCAAACTGCAGGCTCTTGAGCGTACCGTCTCGGAAATCGAGACCGGGATCGCCACACTGCGCCGCGAACTGAACTCATAGGAAGCCATCAAGATGAAACATGCACTCAGAAAGACCGCGGGCCTTGTCGCTCTCGTAGCCGCCCTTGGCGCTTGCGCCTCTACGCCGGACGCCAGCCCAAGGCTTTTGGCCGCCGAAGCTTCGCTTCAGCAAGCCAAATCCAACCCGGCAATGATGGAATCGGGCCGCTCGGCCATCGAGAAGGCGGATACATCCCTTGCCGCCGCCCGCGACTACTACATGCGCGGCAAGGAAGATGCGTACACGCACAATATCCGCATGGGCGAAGGCTATGTCGAACTCGCTGAAACACGCGGGCTCCAACGCAGTGCCAATGCCCGGATCGAAGCGCTGGATACGGAACGTGCAGAAGTCGTCTCGCAGGCCCGGATGCGTGAAGTGGCCGCCGCCGAAGCGGCGACTGCGGTTGCAGAGAACCGAGCAGACCGCTCCGAGGCAGTCGCCGCAGGGGCGGTTGCCGACACCGCCGTGTCCGAGGCCGCGCGCCTTGCCGCCGAAGCGCGAGCCGCAGCCCTCGCCGCAGAACTCGCGGGATACGAGCAGACAAAAACGGACCTTGGTGTCACACTGATCATGCGAGACCTGCAGTTCGCTTCGGGGTCCGCCGTCCTAACATCGGGCGCGCAGGGCCGCCTCGCCCCGCTCGCTTCGTTCCTGGCGAAACAGCCCGAGGCCCGCATCCAGATTGCAGGGCACACCGACTCCCAGGGCGCAGACGCCTACAATCAGGACCTGTCCGCCCGGCGTGCACAGTCGGTCGGATCCTACCTGACGTCGACCGGCGTTGACGCTGACCGCATTGTCAGCATCGGTCTGGGCGAAAGCGTGCCGGTATCCTCAAATGCGACGGCGGCCGGCCGCGCCATCAATCGCCGTGTTGAAGTGACCATCCTCGACTAACCGATCATCTGCCGGCACCGGCCGGTAGGGTGCCCGTTCAGAGCTTGCGGCCAGTATTGCCTGAAAATGGCATTCGCTGGCCGCAATTGCATTGAAATCCCGCAGATGTCTGCTCTCCGCATCAATTCCCCCTAGCTTCAAAGTCAGGAGCCGAACCGCCCGCAAGCGGGGTTCAGGTCGACTGCCGGGCAGGATCAGACTCCGGCGGCAGAGGAAAGTCAGACATGCTGGCCGGATCAAGGCAGAAGCTCAGGGCATCCATCTGCCGACGGCAGACTGTTGGATCGATCTGTCGATCGCCGTCTCAAGGGCGCGGGTCACACACGGGCAGGCCGTTCATGCGCGCGGGGGGCGCAGCGAAGTATGGGCAACGGCCGTAACACGGGAGATTGTCGCGCTGCGGTATGGCACACCCCCAGGCGGCGGCGCCGGTCCGGACTGGCCATGCGGTTCCCCCGCATCAGCCGGATACGCCGGGACAAGCCCGCCGTCGAAGCTGATCACCTTGCCACATTGCGCAAAATGATCGACGCGGGCGCAAACGTCTGATCGCATCTGGCGCGGCGCGGGACGGGTGCAAGACGCCGTCTGAGGTGCTAAAGGGGCGCCGATGCTACGGATATCCGAACTTAAACTGCTTTTGGATCACGCGCCTGCGGACCTTCCTGCAGCGATAGCGAAGCGTCTCGGCGTCGACCTGGATGACCTCATTCAATGGTCAGTTTGGAAGCGGGCGCACGACGCGCGGCGAAAATCGGCGATCCTGAAAGTCTACATCGTTGATGTTGCGGTGCGCGGCGAAGCGGCGGTCCGGCAGCGCCTGGCGGGTGATCCGCACGTCATCCCTACCCCCGATACGGCCTATCACCCACCATCCGGACCGGAGGCGCCGCGCCGCCTGCGCCCTGTGATCATTGGCGCAGGGCCCTGCGGCCTTTTCGCCGGCTTGATCCTCGCCGAAATGGGCCTGCGCCCCATCATCCTGGACCGCGGCAAGGTCGTGCGCGAAAGGACGAAAGACACCTGGGGCCTGTGGCGGCGAAGCGAGCTGAACCCGGAGTCGAACGTCCAGTTCGGTGAAGGCGGCGCCGGAACCTTTTCAGACGGCAAGCTTTACAGCCAGATCAAGGATCCGCGCTTCCTCAGCCGCAAGGTGCTGAACGAGTTCGTTGCCGCCGGCGCGCCGGCGGAAATCCTGACCGAGGCGCACCCGCATATCGGCACGTTCCGGCTGGTCACGATGGTCGAAAGCCTGCGTGCGAAGATCGAGGGCCTGGGCGGCGAGTACCGGTTCCGGCAGCGCGTTACAGATGTTGAACTGGACCGCTCGGCCGAGGGCGGCCAGCGCATCCGGGGCGTGCACCTTCATACCGGGGATTTCCTGGAAGCCGATCACGTCGTGTTGGCGGTCGGGCACTCTTCACGCGACACGTTCCACGCCTTGTTCGACCGGGGCGTCCATATCGAAGCCAAGCCTTTCTCGATCGGCTTCAGGATCGAGCATCCCCAGTCATGGATAGATATGGCCATGTTCGGCGCCTGCGCCGGCCATCCTGATCTCGGCGCAGCGGCCTATTCCTTGTCGCATCACTGCTCCAATGGGCGGACCGTCTACAGCTTCTGCATGTGTCCGGGCGGCACGGTCGTCGCGGCCGCGTCGGAACCGGGCCGCCTCGTGACCAACGGCATGAGCCAGTACTCACGCAACGAGCGCAACGCCAATGCAGGCTTTGTGGTCGGCATTTCGCCCGCCGACTACCCCAGCGACCACCCTCTCGCCGGAATCGAGCTGCAGCGAGACCTCGAGAGCCGCGCATTCAATGCGGGTGGCCGCGACTACTTTGCGCCGGGTCAGCGCGTGGGTGACTTTCTGGCGGGCAGCCCCTCTGCGTCGCTCGGCCCGGTCATACCCAGCTATCGGCCCGGGGTTCGCGCGACTGATCTCGCGCCGCTTATGCCGGATTATGTGATTGAGGCCATGCGCGAGGCCCTGCCCGTGTTCGGACGCAAGATCCCCCGCTATGACGATCCGGACGCCCTGCTGACAGGCGTCGAGACCCGCACCTCCGCGCCCATCCGGATTAGACGGGGCGCAAATTTCCAGAGCGTGAACGTGCGCGGGCTCTACCCAGCCGGTGAAGGCGCCGGTTACGCCGGGGGCATTCTCTCTGCAGCGGTCGACGGTATCAAGGTCGCCGAAGCGGTCGCCCGTGCAATGGCGAACGAACCCGTCCATCAATCCTGATGCTGCGATAGGTCAGTAGGCCTCGGCGGCTTCGTTTTCAGCTTCCGGCTCAGCAAATTCTTTTGGGGTCAGGAGCATGTACATTGCCGGTGTAACAATCCGGGCAAGGATGGTCGAGCTGACCAGGCCGCCGATGATCACAACAGCAAGCGGCGAATAGAGCGGAGATTGCTCCCACACCAGCGGGATCATGCCGCCAATGGCGGTGGCGCTTGTCAGAAGCACCGGCAGGAAGCGGATTTCGCCCGCCTGAACGACAGCCTCGCGCAACGGCACGCCTTCGCGCCTTAGCCGGTTGGCAAAATCAACAAGCAGAATCGAGTTCTTGATCTCGATTCCTATGAGCGCAATGAAGCCGATCATCGCGATGAACGAGAGTGGATATTGCGCGATATAGAGCGCCACAAAGCCCCCCATTACACCGAACGGGATCACGAAGGCGACCACAGCCATCTGGGCGAAGCTCCCAAACTCGAGGAGCAGCACGGCAAGCACACCGAACAGCGCGATCAGCACCGCCGCGCCAAGGCCCGAGAAGCTTTCGCTCGCCGCTTCAGCCTGTCCGCCGAAGGTAATGCGGTAGCCGGGCGGCAGGTTGATGGCTTTGATCTTGGACGCGACATCGGCGGTGACATCCGCCGCAAGATAGTCCGGCAGCACATAGGAAAGTACGGTGACCACCCGCTCCTGTTGCACGCGGTTGACCACTGTTGGGCCGGATGCAAATGAGACCGTCGCGACCTCCGACAACGGCACGCCGCCGCCTTGCGCCGTCCACAGGTACATTCGCTTCAGGGCATCGGCGTCCGGCGGTGAGCCGGCATCCATCCGCAGGCGGATGGGATAGGCTTCGCCGGTCGGATCACGAACCTGGGCAACGGTGGCGCCGCCAACGGCTATGCGCAGCGTCTGGTCGATCGAGCCGGGCGCAATTCCGAGTAGCGCGGCCTTTGCCGTGTCGACGTCGAGTTCAAGATCTATCTGGCGTGCCGAGGACGGGTTTGACACATCGCGCGTCCCCGCCGTGTTGCGCAGGATGAGTTCGACATCCCGGGCAATCTGGCTCAGCGTTTCGTTGTCCTTGCCCCAGATGCGAACGGCAATCGGCGCTTCGACGGGCGGCCCATTCTCGAACCGGCGGAAGGTCAGCTTGGCGGCCGGATATTTGGAGAGTTCGGCGCGGATTGCCGTGACGACTGCCGGGCTTTCCTCCGGATGCCAATGTTTGAAGGCGCCATAGACCTGACCGTAGTCTGCAACTCCAATTGTCTCGAATACGTTGTAGTACACCTGCGGATTGCTCGACCCGCTGTTGGCGAACCGGAAGGCTATGTCTTCGCGCTTCTCCAGCACGCTCTCGACAAATCGCACGGCCTTGTCCGTCTCTTCGATGGAAACGCCTTGCGGCAGCTCCACATCGATCATGAAGTATGGGCTGTCGTTCTCCGGAAACAGCGAGAAGCCAAGGCGCGGCACAAGCGCAAAAGACGACAGCGCAATCGCCAGCGAAACAACGACCGTTGAAACCGGGAAGCGGAGCGCCACGCGCAGGATGGGGCGATAGACCCCGTGAATCCCGCCCATGACGGTGTCCAGGAAGACGTTGGATTTTCCATGCCCTTCGCGCGGCAACAGGCGACTGGCCAGAAACGGAATGATCGTCAAAGATACGATCAGTGACGCGATAATGGTCGTCAGCACGGCGACCGGCAGTGAGCGCGTGAAATCGCCAGCGCCTTCCGGCAAGGCAATCAGCGGCAGGAAGGCGAAGATCAGCGTCGCCGTACAACCGATTACCGCAACGTTGATCTCCGATACGCCGGCGATCGCCGCTTCCCGTCTCGGCAAGCCATCTCGCAGGTGTCGCGCAATGTTCTCAGTCACCACAATCGAATCGTCGACCAGAAGTCCAAGCGCGATGACGAAGCCAGAGATCGACAACTGGTTCATCGTAAAGCCCAGTTGGCCGATCCAGAACACGCCAATAGCGAGCGAAAGCGGGATTGCCATCATTACCACAAGGGCTGCGCGAAACCCGAGCGGCAGGAGCGTCAGCAGCACCAGGAATACGGCGATCAAGAAATCCCGGCCGAGGCTGGTCAGACGGTAGGCGACGGTCTTCGACTGGTCGAATCCCGTCTCCAGCCGGATGCCTTCCGGCAGGCTGCTGCGATAGGCTTCGATCTGCTTGTAGAGATTATTGCGCACGACGAACACATCGACGCCAAGTTTGCCCTTGGCGCTGACGAGCACGGCACGCTCGCCGTTATACCGGGTAAAATGGCGGGGCTCGTCATTGTCCCATTCGACCTTGGCGACATCCCCGACGGTGAGAGTACTTCCCCCTGCTGACCGCAGTACCGTGTTCCTGATTTCGTCGAGGCTGTCGAACGGGCCTGTGGCCGTCACGTTGAACCGTCGGCCGCCGGACTCGACCGCCCCGATCGGAACGTCGGCCCCTTCGCGCTGGAGCGCGTCGGCCACCACGAGCGGCGACAACTGGAAGTTTGAGAGCCGGTCGAGATCGAGTGAGATGCGCACTTCCGATTCCGGCGCGCCCCAGATCTGTGACTGCTGCACACCGCCAGCCCGCTCCAGCATATCGCGCAGGTCGCGCGCGGCGGCTTCAAGCTGCCTGGCCGGCGCTGTTTCGCTGACGAGTGCGAGAACAACGACGTTAGCGTTCGCGGTGTTGGCCTTGAACGTGCGCACATCCACGACGCCTGTTGGGAAATCCGGCCGCGCGACATTCAGCTCACGGACCAGTTCATCGTACTTGCGTTCCGGATCTGAGCCATAGGTGAACTCGACCGTTACGCTTCCGACGCCGGATGTCGCGCTCGAGCGTACTTCCTTCACGTCTTCAATCCGGTTGAAGGCCTGCTCCAGCGGTATGACAATCAGCTTCTCGATCTGCTCAGCATCGGCGCCTGGCAATACGACTGTCACACCCGCGAGCGGAAACCGCACGGTCGGGTCTTCGGACTTCGGAATGGAAATCATCGCACTCGCGCCGAGGGCAACGAGCATCGCGAACAGCACCAGCGAGAATTGCCAGCGGTCGACAAAGAAGCGGACGATGTGCTGCATATGGCTCAGGGGCGGTCCGAGACAATCACGGCTTCACCATCTCGGACGTAGGCCGCGCCCTCCGCGATGACCCGTTCGCCCGCAGCAAGCCCGGACAGGATCAGAACTTCGCCGCGGAAGATGCCGGATGTGGAAACAGCGCGCCGGTGTGCGATATTCTGGTCATCGATGACATAGACGTACCCCTGATCCGCCCGGGCATCGATCAGGGCCAGTGTCGGAATGCGCACGGCGCCGCCATCGCCTTTGGACTTGGTTGCTTCGGACGACGTGATGCGCGCATTGCCGATCAAGCCGCTGCGCAGGAGCGCCGGATCACCCGCACTGATGTCGACATCGAAATTGCCGGTGGCGTCATTGCTCTTGGCGCCGATCCGAACAATAGCGCCCGTGCGCGGAGGGCCCGCAAGCCCGGCAATCGAGAATTCAGCCGTGTCGCCAACTTTCAGGCGCGCCGCATCGGCAGCCGTCACCGGCACACGCAGAACAAGTCCGGAGGTCGTATCGCCAATCTGGAGGACAGGAGCGCCGGGCGCCAAGGTCTGCCCCGGTTCGGCGAACCGGCGGAGCACGACACCATCGACCGGCGATGCCATGACGCCGAGATTGCGATTGAAAGCGACTGCGGTCAGCCCGGCTCGGGCCTGATCGCGCGCGAGCGCCGCGTCATCAAGACGGGCCTGCGCGAGATGCCCTTTTTCCACGAGGTCGCGAGTACGCTCATATTGAAGGTCCGCATTGACCACCGCCGCTTCGGCCTGGGCAACACTTGAGGCCAGCTCGGTAAGATCAAGCCGGGCGAGGCGTTGCTTCGCCTTCACGAGGTCGCCTTCGTCCGCTGTGAGCTCCGTCAGGATGCCACCGGTCTTGAAGGACAGCGTGGTCTCCTGCGTGTAGACAATCGTCCCGGTGGCAGCGACCAGCGCATCAGGCTCGGCCGGCATCACCTCGGCGCCCACAACCACGGGTTGGGCGACTTGCGGCGCGGTGACGGCGTGAGCCGTTTCGGGCGCCCCGGCGCTGCAACCTGTCAGCAGCAAGGCGATACTTGCCGCCAATGAGGCTGCGATCGTGCGATCAGTCAACTTACCTGCTGGCATGGCTTACCGCTTGTCTCTATGACAGATTTTAAAAACGCTAAATGAATGATAAACTGTTCAGACGCGATGTCCAGCCATCATCAAAGAAGTTGTTTTACGCCGCGATTGAATAATCTGGCGTCAATGCCAGCCAATCCGGAGCCCGTCTCTTTTCGAGCAGCGCGGCTACTGGAACCGGCTTTTCAGGCGCAGCAACGGTGCCTCCAGGAACCTGTAGCTCGCGAGGGTTACCAGGACGCTGATCGTGAAGGCGAGCGCCAAAAGCAGAACCACCTCCAACTTGGTGTCTGCGCCAAACTGCGCGGTCAGCGGGGAGTGCAAAAGGAGCATGTTGACGATCGGATGCCACACGTAGAGGCCATAACTGTATTTTCCGAACCAGCGCATCACGGGCAACTCCATCACGGAGGTCAGCGGCCGGAAGGTCAGGGAAAGGACAAGGAGGCTCGCATACATGATGGTCAGGCACGAGATCCCGGCCGTCAGGATCACGGCATCTTCTGTCGAAAAGTCTCGCCGCAAGATGACAATGGTCAGGAAGGCAGCCGCCGCCATGGCGCCAAAACGCCATGCCCACGGGACAAGCGGCGCAATGCCACTCGGGCCTCGCACGGCTAGAGCAATAAGCGCGCCCATCGCCAGCCCGTCCATCCGCGCCGGCGTCAGCACATAAACTGCAAGATCGGGCGCATCATTCAGCACCAGAAGCGTGCGGACCAAAGGCGAGATCACGATCATCGCAGCCGCCACAATCATCAGTTTGCGCCGTGACAAGCTAAGAACGATCAGTGGCCAGACGAGATAGAACTGCTCTTCGATAGCAAGGGACCAGAAGTGGTCGAGAATGCTCCCCCCGCCCTCGATCGCCATCTGGAAGTTTCCAACATACAGCAAGATCCAGATCGGATTCGAACCGCCGAGAATTCCAAACCCCGTTATCACCGCCAGAACAATCACGACTACGGCCGCAAAGTAGTAGAGGGGAAAGATCCTCAGTGTACGGCGGGCATAGAAGTTCTTGAAGTAGTTCTGCTTTCCCTTGGCGTCATAAAGCAGTCCGGTGATCAGGAAACCGGACAGCACAAAGAAAAGGTCCACGCCCGACCAGCCGATGCCGGTCACCTTGAGCAACGAACTGCCGAGGCCCAGCGCCATGGCGCTTGAGCCGTAGTGGTAGAACAGGACGAGGATAACGCCGAGCCCGCGTATGCCATCCAGCGCAAGGATGTGCCCCGACCAGACTGACGCTGCGGTCATCGATGGGGCGCTGTTCGCAGACCGCGTTTCGTCAGTCAAAGTATCATCGATCCTGGTCATAGGCCCAACTATAAAGAGCACCATTCGATGAAACATAGGCCGTGCCAGTAGCCACATCGAGTTCGATCGAGCGCAGCCAAGGCCCGAGATATACGGTCTCCACATTGCGCCAGGTGTTGGTGTCGATCACGCGAACCTGGCCCGTGACAAAACTGCCCGCGAACAAAAGTTGGCGTTCATTGTCGACGGCTAGCGTCCGCACCCCGAACGGCCCCTTGATCGCCCCTTTGGTTGCCAATGTGTCAGCGTCCAGCCGTAGGATTTCGGATTTCACCGGCGATGTCACCAGCAGTTCATTGGCTGCGGGCATCAGGATCATGCGATCCAGCCGCGCCGGAGCAGGCGACCTCGCAATTATGTCGCGCTTCGTCATGTCATAGATGAGGACTTCCGGATTTCGCCTGAAGAAACTTAGATAGAGCAGCGGCTTCTCCGGATGCTTCAGGATGTTTCCGGCATCAAGTTCCCGCGTGTCGAGCACATCACCGGTCGCATGATCCAGCAACACAAACGCAACGCCGTCGTCGAGATCAGCCTCGGAAACGAGTGCGATCGTATCCGAGATCGGATCGAAGGATATCCAGGGGTCGCCGGAAGCGAGTAGCTTGACGTCAATGGACCGATTCAGCGAAAGGGTTTCCGCATCAATGAAAAGAAGCTGTTTTGTGTCACCGTTAAAGACACTCAGCTCTCCGGCTTGAGCATCGAGAAAAATTCCCTGGGCGCCGCCACTCACAACTTCAGACGTGCGAGAGGCCTTGCCCGGGGTGTCTATGTCAACCTCGACAATGTTCTCAAGGCCATGTCCTGTAACGTAAAGCCGACGCGAAACGGGCTCCAGCGAAAGACCGTTGATGCTGCCCTTCATGATGATCCCGACTGTGTTCGGCGTGCGCAACGCCTGCTCAACGGGGACAAGCCGCTCACCTTTGATCAGCGCCACCATACTGGCGCTGACGAGGGACACGGCCAGCCCCCAACCCAGGATGCCGCAGACTCGCTGAGCCGCCGCACTCCAGTTCGCCAAGCCTGCTAGCCAGGAGATGTGTCGCCGGATAGCCAGCGCCTCTGTAAAGCCCACGCCGACAGCCAGAATTCGTCCATTAAGATGGCGCTGAAGGAATGCTGCAGGCAGGAAATTTGTCGCGGCAAGGATGACGGGGATTGCGGCATGCCGGAGCGGCGTCTGTGTGATCTCGAACAAGATCACCGTCGTCAGAGCGACCGCACCAAGCAGAATCAAGTATTCCCGCGCCGGAAACCAACGACGCAAGATGATCACCAGACCGCCGAACATAGCGGCAAGCAGCAGAAACAGCATGCCGCGGGAAGCTGGCAGGCTCATCAGGTCAATGATCCGTACAGTGAGGGCTTCACCGTCAAAAACCTGCAGCGTCGAGATTGTTTCCCGGGAAAGGAACAGAATGACGAGGATGAGTGGCGCGCGCAGAATCCCCCACGCCAGGAGCGCCTTGGCGCCTGCCGTCACTGAAGTTGGCGATCTGCTTTGATCGGTATGTGCCATCCCGCAGTTATCCAGTACTTCGGCGATTTCATTTTCCCGGCAGCCTTTTCGAGGCCGCCGGGGTCAAACATTCCGGCCTCGACATCCGCCTACCAGACGCCCTTCAGGTGACCGGTCCAGCGACATACAAGCAAGAAGCAGACCAGAAAACAGCAGGCTTTCAATGCCATAGCCTATTTCCTGCTCACTTCATGTTTGAGTTGGATAATCTCTCCTCGCCCGCACGATCGCCAGAAGTACGATCAGGGCTATCGTGCCGATCAGCCAGTGGGACACAATCAAGTTGGAGAGCGCCCCGAAACGACCAAGTGTCATGGAGTGACTGACAAAAGCGGTGCCTGCCAGCAGCGAATAGGTGCCGATCAGCGGCCAGCGAAGCCCGGAAAGCGCCTGGCCCGGCCGCGACTTCACCCATAGCAGAACCAGCGCGGGCAGCAGCCAGACATGATAGTGCGCCCAGGACAGGGACGAGACCGTCATGGTAAATGATACCGCGATCAATACTTCGACTTCAATGTCGCTTGCGTCTGCCCGCAACAACCGACGCGACTGATATGCAGCAAATACCACGCCCGCAAGCAGCGCCAGCGACATGCCGATTGCGGCGGCGCGGCCAACGGGGGAAAGCGTATGGGCCGAGTAGTCGTGACCGAACGGGCCGCCCAGTTCGTAGCGAGCCACCATTCCTGCCAGCGTCTGATTTACATAAGCAGGAACAGGGTTGCCGGCATAAGGCGCGATCGACGTTTCGTACCAAAGCACATGCATGTCCCATCCAAAGATCAGCAAGGAGAGCGCAGCCGATCCTGCCAGGACGGCGGCGCCGCCTGCTACCACGCTCCAGCGACCCCGCAGGAAGTAAAGGATACCGACAAGCACAAGAGCCGGCTTGATGACAGCAGCAACGCCAAACAGCGCGCCCGCTACAAAGCCCTTGCCGGAACGGACCATTGCCAGGCCGCCAAGGATCAGCGCAAGGACAAAATGCGATGTATTGCCGACCTTGAATGAGTACAGCAAAGGCCCGAATGCGCATATCGCGAGAAACAGCAATGCGCTTTCCCGCGTATCGAGACTGAACATATCCACCAGCAGGCGCCAGATCAGACCAACAATGCCGACACCGATCAGCGTAATGACGATTGCCGCCGGCATGTCGGGCAGCAGGGCAAAAGGCGCGAACAGATAAGCCACGATGGGCAGATTGACGAACACAAGGTCTTCACTGCTATACGCGCCGGCCAGGGACTGAGGCCCCTCAAGGACGAGTTTCCCGGCCAGCCAATAGCATTCCTTGAAGTCCCAGAAGACAAACTCCATTGAGGGCTGTGTGTTTATGAAGATGAGACCAGCAGTCGCTGCGCCCCACAAAACGGTGAAGGGCCATAGAAGTGCGGCATACCGCGGCGATCCAGCGAGACGATGGATGAGCAGAAAACCAACGATCGCGAACACGGCATGAACGCCGTTTACCGTAAGCGAATGCACCAGCACCTCCCTGCTCTCGCTGTCTCTGTGAGAAGCCCCGGCCTGTCCCGGTATTGTCTTGGCGGCGCAAAGTCAACGCGCGCCCAATACTCCGCAGCCCGTCAGCTTCAGGCCTCGCACTCCTCAGCAAGGTTCACGCCAAGACCAGCGCTCGATCGCGAACCACAGCGCAGCAACTCCAAAAGCGCAAGCCGCAAGCCAGAGTTCGTTGACGAAGCAGTCGTGCCGACCAATCCACGGCCAATGCCGAAAACCTGTTTGAGGAGATGTCCTGTCTGACCTTCTAGTCGCGCTTTGCTGCGTAGACCCAGAAGGTGAAGAACAGGAAATTCACGATCGGAAGGGTCACGACCACCGCAAGCAGACGCAGCGGCTCGGGAACGTTCAGTGCCACGCCGAGGCGCGCAACGAAGATGTCCGCAACAATGACGCTTATGAAAATGCTCACAACGAACTTCACGAGCTGGCCGCCGTCAGCCCACTTGCGCTGGAACGTGAACACACTGTGCATGACATACTGGAACACCACGGCGCTCGTCATCGAGATGCCTGATGCGAAAGCGGGAGACAGCGTGAGCAAATTCCTCAAAAGGAAATAGAGCCCGACATATACCGCCGTTACAGCCAGGCCGGTAATTGTATACCGTACAGCGAACTGGACCGTCGCTTTCGAGAGTTTGAAAGGCAGGGTCATCTGGGCCTCATCTGCGCGGTCAGAGCGGAACGCCGAACCAGGCGAAGAAGAAGCATATCCCAGCCAGGGCGGCATAAGCGAGACACACCCTGTCCTTTACCACGAACACAACCGGATCATCATCCAGTTCACCGCGCTGGCAGGTGATCCAGATCCGGCTCGAGATCATGAAGATCATCGGCGGCAGCGCCCATAGCCAATCACCATTCTTGATAAAGCTCTGCTGGTGCGCATCCTCGATGATGTAGAGCACCATGATGACAACGGCGGCGACCGAACTCGAAATTCCGGCGGCAAGGACCAGCGGCAGGTCTGACGCCCGGTAACCGCGGCCATTGACCCAGAAGCCGCCGCGCTCGATCACGCGTGCGATCTCGGTGTGGCGTTTCGCAAACGCCAGGGAGGTGAAAAAGAACATGGCGAAGACAAACAGCCATGGAGACGGCACAGCTGCCACCGCCACCATGCCGACGACCAGACGAAGCGTGAAAAGCCCGGCCAGCGTCACGGCATCGTGGATCACCTTGCGCTTCAGGAAGAGCGAATAGCTCATCGTCACAACCACGTAGACGAGCACCCATTGCAGCACGGCCAGCCCAGCCAACAGTGCCAGTGCCAAACCGGCAGCGAGGCAGATCAGGGCGCCGATGATGCCTGCCGGCAGAGACAGTGTCCCGCTCGCCAACGGGCGCCGGCGCTTCGACCAGTGCGCCCGGTCGTCCTGCAGATCCCAGATGTCGTTGAACACATAGGTCGCCGACGCTGTCAGCGACAAGGCAAAGAACGCGAGTACAAGCGGGAGGATCGCGTCGGGATCTATAATTCGGCCGGACAGAATTGCAGGCACCACGACGAGAACGTTCTTGGCCCACTGGTGCGGGCGCAGGCATTTGATCAGGGCTTTGAAACTGCCCGGGCGCTTGAACACCTCGGTGACGTTTGCACTCTTGCGGGCGCGGCGAAGGGTCGATCCGGACGCCCCAACGACGATCGCATTGCGCGCGCGCTTCCAGACCTCGAGGTCAGGGCGGCTGTCGCCTGCATAGTCGAAGCCCTGCGGAAAACGTGCCGCCAGCGCGTCGGCTTTCACCTTGCCCTTCAGGTTCACCTGACCTTCCGTCGCAATCACGTCCGAGATAAAGGAAAACCGCTGCTTGAAAACCTGAGCAGTGTTCTTGTGCGCGGCCGTTGCCAACACGATCGTGCGGCCCTTGGCCGCTTGCTCTTCGGCGAAAGCCACGAGGTCTTCGTTGACCGGGATGAATTCTGGATCGAGCGAAACGGCATTCGCCAGATGTTGCTTGAGCATCACCCGGCCGGCCAGCAGCCAGCCAATCAGCTTAAAAACTGCAAAGGGATTGCGGCGAAGCAGTGCGAAGCCCTGCTCGATCAGCGAATCCGTCCGAATTAGCGTGCCATCAAGGTCCAGCACGAGCGGAACAGCGTCTGCCTCTCCGGCGGCTTCGTTGGCGATCGGCGTGTTAAGCATGGTTCGGCTTCATCTTTTGAAAGCGGCGCTTGCCACACTGGCCGCCGGATCAGAAACAAGGGTCGTGCAGGCTGTGAAACCAAACGGGGATTCATCCTGCGAAATGCGGCTCAGACTTCTGTTTGGCACCAAGATCCCCTCCCCCAACCAGCCGCCCCCCCGAGCTGACATGCCGCGGGTGCACTAGCGTTCAACGGCTAACCAGCAATTCATGTGCCAGCGGGCGCCGGACGTTTATCGTTAAGCCCGCTGAGTGCGCGGCGGTCAAACCGGAAGCCTGAGCAGTGGCCGACTGGCGCAGATATGCCTCAGGATTGCGACACACCGGTTAAATTCTGGCACGAAAGGGTAAACGGCGGGCGCGCCAGCGCGTGCAATTTCGCGCCCGGATAGGCTGGATTAAGCACGCCGGACCGGCCGATGCCGAAAACCTAGCTTTGCCGGGAGGCTCCCTCGTTCGCGCGAAACTCTGCAATGAGCTTGCCCGCCTCCGCGCACCGGTCCGGCGACTCCAGCCAACTCTCTGCCGCCAGATTGGCCTTTAGCCGTTCAGGCCGCGTGGTCGAAAACAGCACAAGCCCTTCCGGGTTCTGGGCCAGCGCGTGTGCCAGGAAGGCCTGCGCAACTTGGGCTGTGTCGTCTGCATCGACGCCAACAGCCTGGAGCCAACGCTGCCGCAAGCCGGCATCTGACCCCAGCCGGTTAACTATGGCTCTGAAGTCCTGCCCGAGACAGGAGTGGGTGACGATAAGCGGCGGCTTTCCTTCGCCGCTGAGCGGAAAGTGTTCGCGGATGGCCGTGTCGAACTGCGCAACGGCTCCAAAAGGCTCGCCGCTCTTAGCAATGGCAAGCATTTCGTGCGCCGAGGGCGCAACACCGTACATGCGGGCTTTGCCCGATTTGACAGCCTGCTCCAGGAACGCCCGAACCTCATCCTTGCGCACGTCTGCAAGCGTACATTCATGCAGCAACAGCGCATCTACATGATCCGTCCGCAGAAATTTCAGACTGGTCTCAAGGCTTTGTTGCATGCGCCTGGGGTCGAAAACGCCGAACTCCGGATGTTGCACCACGGGCTCCGGAACCACTGCCTTCAGAGGCGGAATGCGCCGGAGAACCGCCGCAGCCTTTCCAGACGCGCGCGTAGCCAGACCCCGGCGGACCGGCAGGATGCCCACCTTCGTCGTGATTATGATGTCGTTGCGCATATGTGAAAAAGCCGCGCCGAGGAGCTTCTCCGCCTCTCCGTCCGCATAGAGCCGGGCTGTATCGAAATAGGAGATTCCCTGATCGTGCGCGTCCCGGAGCAGGCGAACTGCGTTGGACGGGCTGCCGGCATGGTGCAACAACCCAGTTCCGAAGCCGAGGGGGCCGGACCGTTTAGCAAAAAGGCGGGCGCTGATAGTCTGGGCGTCTTGATCCTGCATCCTCGAGCAAAGACGAGGAGATAAATCTCATGTCAATCAAGATCGTATAGTCAAAGTCTTACAGAAGCCGATCGACCCTGCCCGCTTGCTTGCAGACCTTCCGCTGAAGGTAAAACGCGAAAGTGACTATCCCAGATGAGCAAAAACCATGACGCCATCGTTGTTGGTGCCGGCGCTTCAGGAGGGCTCGCAGCCGCCCTGCTTTGCGAATCCGGGCTCTCGGTGCTTCTGCTCGATGCAGGCCGCGAGCAGTCATTCTGGAAAAAGCCGTTCAGCAAGGCCCTGTCGACTTCCATCGGCGCGATATCCGACCCGCGGCTTGCAGGCATCCTGCACCCCAGGCTAATAAATGCGGGGACACGATTGCTGCGCGCTGCAGGACGCCTTCGCCAACCTGTGCAGACAGAGTGCTTTGCTTGGGTGCAAAAGCCCGGCAGCTTTGTCGATGACCGGGACCACCCCTACGAGACCCCGCAAGGCAAGCCCTTCACCTGGATCCGGTCCCACGGTGTCGGCGGGCGGATGGTCGTGCCGGGCCACGGGCGGCAGTACTACCGGCTCAGCGAATATGATGTCGGACCGAAGAATGACGGCCCCAGTCCCTGGCCGTTCGGGATCGAAGAGCTCGCGCCCTGGTACGAGAAGGTTGAAAGCCGGATTGGCCTGTTCGGCGGGCGAGAGGGCATCCCCTTCATCCCCGACAGCCTGGTCACCCATCCGATCAGCCCGAACATCTCGGAACGGCAGCTATTGGAGACATTTGCACAGCGCTGGCCCGAGGCGCGGGTCATGCTCAGCCGGTACGCGCCACCGGTCGATTTCGCCGGGATTGCAGCTGCCACCGGCCGGCTGACCCTGCGCCCCAGCGCCCTTGCGCAGCGCATCCTGCACGCCGCAGATGGCCGCGCGGCCGGTGTCGAATGGCTCGACCCCGCAGACGGTCAAACCCATTCGGCCAATGCGCCGCTGGTTTTCCTGTGCGCCTCATCCCTGGAATCGACACGCATACTCCTGAACTCGTCCAATGCGTCCGGCCCGTTGACAGATCAGTTGCCGGCGCTGGGTCTTCATCTCAGTGATCACGTCATGCTGAAGGCCGAAGGTCTGAGCCCGCCCCTGCCCATCACGCCTCCGGCGGAGCCAGGGCGCTGCCTCTATCTCCCCCGGTTTGACCTTCGCAAGGGCGGCGATGCCACCCGGCGCGGATTCGGCGTTCAACTCTATGCGACCGCCAATCCTGCCGGTGCATGGACGACAGCCGTGGGCTTTGGTGAAACCTCTCAGACCCTGCAGGGACGCGTCTCCCTGTCAAAACAGCGCAAGGACCGCTGGGGGCAGCCCGTTCTGTCGATCGACACCCAGTGGGGTGAGCCCGAGCGGGCGCTGGCAGACTCGATCTCCGGAGCACTCGACGAATTGTTCGAGGGTATCGGCGCGAAGGTCCTGGTTCGGCCGGCAGGGCCTGCAAACCCGGGAACGTCCGTACACGAATGCGGCGGCGCCCGCATCGGCAAGGATCCCGCAACTTCCGTGCTGACGCCCCACAATGAATGCTGGGCAATGCCCGGCCTGTACGTTACCGATGGTGCCGCCCTGCCCTCACAAGGCACGCAGAACCCGACGCTCACCATCATGGCATTGACAGCGCGTGCATGCCAGGCGGCGCTCAGCCGATAGGCGTCGCTGACACGGAGAGACTTCCTCGGCCAAACATTTGGTCCGCAGACGTTGACTTCTGGTCTGCGCGCCGCGTCAGGCCGGGCAAGCGCAGATCAAGCCGCCGGTACGGTCGGGACCGTACCCGTCAAAACCTTCTGGCGCATCGCACGCAATCGCTTCGACAGGTGTATACACCGCCTCGATCCCGGCGTTCTGCATGATGAAGATGCGGGACTCGGCCATATCGGGATTGACGCAGTAGCGCGTGCCCGTTTCTGCAAGGCGCTCGATTTGCGCTGCCGCTTCCAGGCTGCGATTTGCCGAAAGCCAGCTTGAGGCGCCGCCTACTGCCAGTGAGCCTGCCAGACTGACCGCAACGATGGCCGCGCCCAAAGACCGGGCGAGCCGACTGCTGTCAGTCAGCGCGGCGGCCGCCACACAGACCGGCACAAACCAGAACTGCGGAACATACCTCGCCCACCAGTTCTGCGGCATCAGGATTACCGAGACGAGAAGCCCCGCGGCAACGAACAAAAGGACCCGCGCCGCCGGGCCACATTCCGCCCGCCGGACAAACAGAAGGATCGCTGTACCCAGGGTGAGCAAGATGCTGCCTGAGAAGAACGGGCCGAATCCAGCGAGCCGGACATCCACGCCGCCCGCAGCACGCAGCTCTTCAGGCGACACAGTAAAGGGAATTTTCAAATGCGGCAGCGTGCCATAACCCGCATGCGTTTCTGAAAAGAGCGAAAAGAAGAATCGCTCGGCCGCAGACATTTCCTTCAGGACATTCGGCGTATTGTCGTAGGCAGTCCCGTCACCGATCATGATGTCGATCGCATCCTTTCCCATAAGCGGATGGAAAATGTGACCATGCTCGAGGAAATTCTGCATGTAGGGCGACCACCCCAGAAGGAAGATCGCTGCGAAGGCGGGAACGAAAAGAATGGCCGCAGCGGTATACGCCTTGGGGCGGCCGCGCATCAGATAGGCGCCAGCGCACGCGAAGGCGCACAGGATCACGAATGTCGGGATGGCTGAAAATTTCAGGTTGAGGGCGAGCATCATGGCGGCCACACCAGAAACCAGAAAACTCCTGTTCTCCTGCTCGATCCATGTAACCATCGAGACGACAAAGATCAGTATGCAGAGCGCCAGGATGCCGTCGTTCATGCTCGTCCAGATCTGCGCCAGGACGATCGGGTTCAGGACGGCCGCACAGGTCAGGGCCAGAGTGAACAGCCAGGAATAGCCGGCGCGGAACAAGGCGCCGCCCACAAGCGCAGCGGCTGCAAACAGGACAAGCAGGAGTGACAGTTTGACCATTGCCAGCGGAAGGCCCGCGGCAAGGACGTTCGCCGAGAGAAGCCAGACAGCCCTCGGATAATGCACCGCCCACGGCGTTATGGCATCGCCGACAATGGGCGGCGGCGCCGGCTTGTGAACCGGGTTCCATCCCTCTGCCAGGGCATAGATGGCCTGAAAGTGGTAGTGCTGGCCATCGATCGATGTGTCGTGAAGCAGGGAGGCGACGAGCGCCGCGAGCACGCCCAGTCCAAGGGCGAGGAATGGCGCAACCCGCGACGTTTCGGGAAACAGCCTACCCGGCACGTAGAGCGCTATAGCCGCGCAGACAACGAGGACGATCCGGCCAAAGTCCGGTGTGATGGCACCGCCCACCACGAACCAGAGTGTGGTCAGGGCGAAGACGAGCACCGGAAACAGGATCAGCGAGGTGCCGGCAGCCCAAAGCACCGAGGGTGTTCTGGCCCGCGTGTCAGCATGTTCCCGCTTGTAGCCATTCTGGAACAGTTGATCGATCATGCGACTACCCCCCCCAGCCCTATCGTGCCAGCCGTCATCTGATTGGCGCGTTTCGCATACCCGAAAGCGAACGGCATGCCAAAGTTTTAAGTTAACGAACACATTGGCGCCGGCACGCTCACCTTCCGGACAGTGAGGCGATCTGCGGCGAACTCATGGACCTAGAAGGCTTTGTCGTCGCCCGGTCCCGGCCATTGCTGTTTGACGTGCAGCCAGCCCGGCACGGCGGATCCAAATTAGCGACCGCTCCGGTCGCTGGCGGTCTGGCTGCAAGCTACCGGATCGGCGCCACATTGGCGAAAACGTGATCAGAGAGGATCGGGATGCCCCTCTTCCCGGTAGTCCCCCGCAAAGAAAGGGTAGTGCACAGACGAGCGGACTGAGGTGCATGCCAGAAGTTCTGGCGCGCACCTTCAATACGGCAAACGGGCCGTTCGTGCGCGACTGCTCAGATTCGGGCCGCCGCCTGCCATCACGGCGGGCCATGCGGCCGTAACGCGGGAAACATGGCCGGCCACAAGGCGGCGAGGCTTTCCACAGCCTGACGCACGCACGGGAGATCGCATCCCGTTAAAATCACAAAGCATGTTCTTGATTTGTTCTATGCATCGTGTTTGGGTACCTGATCACTTTTTGAGATCCGCCCCTTACATCAGCGGAAGAACAAAACTGCGCCCATGGACCTTAGCACACTTATATCCAAAGGCCTGATCGGCCCGGTGAACACTTCAAGGACACGCACTGCCGCTTTCCCATATGAACTGGGTGCACGGGGCCTGCATGAAGTGGTGGAAGGGGCTTATGGCGATATAGCCGCCGCGACAGGCTTTGCGCTGAGTGCGGCCTGGCCTTCGGGCTTCGGGGCCTTGTTATGGATTTCTCAAGCCACCACGCGGCGAGACGCGGGAAGCCTTGCCGAGACAGCCCTGCGAGAGATGGCCAGCAGAAATGCCCGGCGTCTCAGCCTTGTGGCCAAACATGCCAGTGACGTGTTGTGGGCCACAGAAGAAGCCGTCGTTTCGGGCGCGGTCAGTCATGTCATTGCCGAGGTGGACGCCGCCGATTTTACAGCCACAAGGCGATTGGCACTGGCATCGGGACGTCATGGCGTGCCCGTCACTTTAATGCTTCCGTACGGCCGTGAGGGCGCGACGGCAGCCGCTACACGCTGGCGGATCACCGCACGCCCCTCCGCCCCTAATCCTTATGATCCAAGAGCTCCGGGCCGGGCTCGCTGGCGCGCCAACCTCGAACGTTGCCGCCTCAACCCTTCTGCTGTCGGCAGGACTTTTGATCTTGAGTGGAACGATGAGACGCTATCTCTCAGTGTGGTTTCCGGAATGGTCGCTGGATCGGCTGCGACGCGTGCGGCGCCATCCTACGGACTCCCTGGCCGAAAGGCCGGCTAAGGCTCGCCCTTTCGTCCTCTATGAAAAATCTGCTCACGGACTGATTGTCGCCGCGACAAATGAGGCCGCACGCACTTCCAGTCTGCAGCCAGGCCTGCGTCTTGCCGATGCGCGCGCCACATTGCCAGACCTGACTGCCGAGGAAGTGGATCGCGAAAGTGATGAAGAGAGCCTGAAGGCGCTGGCGAGCTGGCTTGTGCGTTTCTCTCCGCTTGTCGCGCTGGATGGGAACGATGGGCTTATCCTCGAAGTAACCGGCTGTTCCCACCTCTTCGGCGGCGAGGCTTGCATGGCGGCAGAACTTTCTCTGCGTCTGAAGGCGGCGGGATACGGTCATCGCCTGGCCTTTGCGGGCACGCGGGGCGCCGCCTACGCCCTTGCTCGCGGAGAAGCCCTGGAGGACACACCCGCCATCCTGCAGTCCGGAAGCGAACAGGAAGGCCTTGAGAACCTCCCGGTCAGCCAGCTGCGCCTGTCCGATGCGGCGTTTACCCTGCTGCGGCGCTTCGGCCTGACCCGGATTGGGCAGCTCTACGAGATCGACCGCAAGGCGCTCGCACGGCGGTTTCATTCGCGCGAAGCAGCAGACGCTGTCTGCATGCGACTGGATCAGGCCCTTGGTTACCGTAATGAACCTTTCGAACCCTTCCGTCCGCCATCGGATTATATCGAATCCCTGCCCTGCCCGGAGCCCCTGGCGGACAGCGCGGGGATCCATGCCGGCCTCACCCTGCTTACAGGCAAGCTCTGCAGAGCGCTTGATGCAGCAGGATTGGGCGCACAAAGCTTTGTTTTGCGTGCCTTTCGTTCGGATGGTGAAGTCCTGACCCTTCGCGTCAATGCGGCGTTGCCTGTTCGCACCCCCGATCATGTCTTGCGCCTGTTCGGTGATAAAGCGGAGAGCATAGATCCAGGCTTCGGGATAGATCTGTTGCAGATCGAAGCCTTCCGGACCGCCGCCATGACGGCCGGCAGCCGGCCTCTTTCAGGCGAGCTGGCGCAAAACGACATCGATGAAACCGCGCTTGCTGCCCTGGCAGACAGGATCAATGCCCGCCTTGGCGAAGGGAGTGTCACGGTCACCGTGCCGGTGGCGCGCCATCCGGTGGACCTGGCCGAAGAGACCTGGCCGTATGCGGGGAAAATCATGGACGGCGTGCTTCCGGCCGCCGGCATGAAGGGCTTGCGCCCTATCCGCGTGTTCGACCGCGCTGAGCGGGTCGAGGTGATGGCACAGGTGCCCGACGGACCGCCCCTGAGTTTCGTTTGGCGGCGGGTTGTACGCCGCGTCGTTCGGGCGGATGGACCGGAGCGCATCGCCCCGGAATGGTGGACCTACTTTCCGCCGCGAGCAGGCGAAGCGAAGTCCCTGCCGCGCGCGCGGGACTATTACCGGGTCGAAGATGCGGATGGGCGGCGTTACTGGGTGTTCCGCGAGGGGATTTATGGTGACAGACGCGGCACAGCTCCCGATTGGTTCGTACAGGGATTGTTCGCGTGACCGCCTATGCCGAACTTGCCGTGATGACGAACTTCTCATTCCTGCGCGGAGCGAGTCATGCCGCAGAACTTGTCAAACGCGCAGCTGAGCTTGGAATCGCGGCGATCGGGATCGCCGACAGGAACACGCTCGCCGGGGTCGTCCGGGCGCATGTCGCGGCAAAGGACGCTGGTCTTCGGCTTCTGGTCGGCGCCCGGCTTGTGCCGATTGAAGGACCGGAGATCATCGCCTACCCGACAGACCGCGCCGCTTATGGTCGGCTATCCCGCCTTCTTTCCGAAGGCAAGATGAAGGAAGACGCCGCCAAGGGGGAATGCCTCATCACGCTTTCGGACATCCTGGGTGCCAGCGAAGGACAAGTCCTGATCGTCATCCCTCCGGAACAGCCATCCTCTTGTTTTGCGGACACCCTCAGCATGATCGCTTCAGCGGCGCCGGGCCGCACATTTCTCGCTGCGCGGGCCGCCTATTCTGGCCGTAACCGCGAACGCCTCGCGCGGTTGGCGCAGACTGGCGCTCTGGCGAGCGCGCCGATAATCGCCGTGAATGATATACTCTATCACGCACCCGAGCGCCGGCCCCTACAGGATGTGCTGACCTGTATCCGCGAGCACTGTACGCTGGACACCGCCGGTTTCCGCTTGGAAGCAAATGCAGAACGCCACCTGAAGAGCCCTGCAGAAATGGCCCGCCTGTTCAATGGTTTTGAGCCAGCTATTGCCCGCACGCTTGAAGTCATGGAGCGCTGCCAGTTCAGCCTCGACGCCCTGTCCTACGAGTATCCGGATGAACCCGTGCCGCCGGGTTCCACCCCGCAGGCCCATCTCGAAAAACTGGCGTGGGCGGGCGCAGACTGGCGCTATCCCGGCGGCATACCGGAGAAGGTTTCGGCGCAGATCCGTACGGAACTTAAAACCATCGCGGACCTCTCCTATGCACCCTACTTCCTCACTGTACATGACATCGTCCACTGGGCTCGTGCGCAAAACATCCTCTGCCAGGGGCGCGGATCGGCAGCGAACTCTGCCGTGTGTTACTGCCTCGGCGTCACAAGTGTTGATCCGACCCTCACGAAACTCCTGTTTGCCCGTTTCCTTTCACCGGACAGGAAAGAGCCTCCGGATATCGACGTCGATTTTGAGCACGAACGACGCGAAGAAGTGATCCAGCATGTATACGACCGATATGGTCGCCATCGCGCCGCTCTTGCGGCGACAGTCATCTGCTATCGCGCCCGCTCCGCCATCCGCGATGTCTGCAAGGCGCTCGGCCTGAGCGAAGATACTGCATCTGCGCTGGCAAAAGGCGTTTGGGGCAGCTGGAGCGACCATCTGCCCGATAAGCGGATTACCGAGGCAGGTCTTGACCCTGCCAATCCGCTCATCCGCCGGGCCGTCCAGTTGGCACGGCAACTTCTGGGCTTCCCGCGTCATCTTTCCCAACATGTCGGCGGATTCGTGCTGACACGCGGGCCGTTGATCGAAACCGTGCCCATCGGCAATGCGGCGATGGAGCAACGCACCTTCATCGAATGGGACAAGGATGACATCGACGCGCTGGGCATCATGAAAGTGGATGTGCTGGCCCTCGGCATGCTGACTTGCATACGCAAAGCATTTGCTATGCTCGAAAGTCACAAAGGGATCCGGCATACTCTCGCCAGCATTCCACCAGACGACACCGCTACTTATGACATGCTCTGCAAGGGTGACAGCATCGGCGTCTTTCAGGTCGAAAGCCGCGCGCAGATGGCAATGCTTCCGCGCCTCCGGCCGCGCCTTTTCTACGATCTGGTGATCGAGGTCGCAATCGTTCGCCCCGGCCCCATTCAGGGCAACATGGTACACCCCTACCTCCGGCGGCGGAAAAAGCTGGAGCAGGTGAATTATCCCAGCCCCGCGCCAGAGTACGGCCCGGCGGATGAACTCCAGCAGATCCTGGAAAGAACGCTGGGTGTCCCCCTGTTCCAGGAACAGGCCATGCAGATTGCAATAGACGCTGCCCGCTTCACTTCAGAAGAAGTCAACGGCCTGCGCCGCGCCATGGCCACGTTCCGTAATGTTGGCACGATCCGCAATTATGAGGACATGCTGGTGGGCCGGATGATCGCACGCGGGTATGATCCCATCTTTGCAAAGTCCTGCTTCGATCAGATCAAGGGCTTCGGCGAATACGGCTTCCCGGAAAGCCACGCGGCCTCCTTTGCCTTGCTCGTCTACGTTTCCTCATGGATCAAATGTCATCACCCGGAGATTTTCTGCGCCGCGCTTCTGAACAGCCAGCCCATGGGATTCTATGCGCCGGCGCAGATCGTCCGCGACGCGCAGGAGCATGGCGTCGAAGTACGTCCCGTGGATGTGAACTATTCCGACTGGGACCATACTCTTGAGCCCATGGAAGACCGCGAAGGCAAATTCGCGGTGCGCCTCGGTTTCCGGCAGGTCGATGGATTGTCGCAAGCCCACATGGAACACCTGATGGAACGGCGCGGCGGCGGATACGCCACACCGGATGAGCTTATGCGCCGCAGCGGCTTGTCCAGGAGCGTGCTGGAGCGTCTCGCCGCCGCAGACGCCTTCTGCTCCATGGGCCTCTCACGCCGCAACGCCCTCTGGAAAGTGCGGGGCGAAGCGCCAAGCTACGCCCTGCCGCTGTTTTCAGCGACAGGCCTTGCCGAACAGGGCGACGAGGCTGCCGTTGCCTTGCCGCAAATTCCGCCCTCGGAACATGTTCTCCAGGATTATCAGACGACCCGCCTTTCCCTGAAGAACCATCCTATGCATTTCCTGCGGAGCCTGCATGAGAAGCGCGGTATCCTGTCCACAAAAGACGCCGCCAGTCAGCCGGACGGCCGGCGTGTCCAGACATCCGGCGTCATCCTCGTTCGCCAACGCCCGGGCACCGCAAGCGGCGTCGTCTTCATCACGCTGGAAGACGAAACCGGAATTGCCAACCTCGTCGTCTGGCCGCGGGTCATGGAACGCTTCAGGGCCGTCGTCATGCGGTCTCGGATCGTTCATGTAAAAGGCCGGGTGCAAACTGCGGACGGCGTGACACATATTGTCGCCGAGCAATTGATCGACTGTACGGCAGAACTCAACCTTCTTTCGGAAGATGCGCTGCGCGACCCATTGAAAGGCGTTATCTCCCGGTCCGATGAAGTGGCCCGGCCCGTCGCCGAGCGCCAGGCCCCTACCGTCTGGTCAGCAGGCGAAAGTCACCCCCGAAGTGTACGCATCATCCCGCCCAGCCGGGACTTCCACTGATACAGAAAACCTTCAGCGCTGCAGGCTCAATCGTACGCCTCAAGCATGGTGCGGTGGGCTAAACGTAGAGGGCTTTGTGCAGCGAAATCTGTAGCGCAAAGTGCAGCGGTTCAAGTTCGAGCACGTGCAAGCCGGCGCAAAGCTGCGCAATTGATTCAATACGTTCAGAGCGATAACTGTCGCGCCGTAATATCTGGCAGGCGGTGCCATCAGTCTGTTGTAATCCCGCCTCCGCTTTTCGCGTTCGAACAGGTGCCAAGCAAAAAGAAGTTTGCGCCATTCGCGAAAGGTGACATCCCGCAACGATCTGACCCTATCATTCCTCCGCTGTTCCAGTTTTTTGGTTCGCCCTTTCGGAAAAATGACCTCCGGCAAGCTCGGCGCGACTTGATACAAAGCTGCCACATTGGGGAAACACGTGGCAAATCGATTTGCCTCAATGTCACGCCCCCCCGAGGATGCGCGGCAAGAGAACCGCGACAAAGAAAAATGACTTTAGAATGTTGTGACTGTGAGGGACACGCAACATGCTACAGCAGCACCCATCCGCAGTGCGCAAGCTTTTACGTAGGCATCTCGCAGGGCTGTTCCGGGCCGTTTCCCGTCAACCAAAGCAGGTCCTGCAGAATACTTTCAATAAGCCTGTGAGCCGCCTCGTTTTCATCTCGCGGAACGGAAGCCGCAGCGACTGCAAGCTTCGACGCAAGACCAAGCGGCGTTTGGGCAGCCAGTGAAGGAAGGACCAAAAGTAGCTCGCGCTGAACTTCGGCTAACTCTTTAATCCGGCTGTCGATTGCCTCGAGTTCAGCTGCTTCGGGAACTGCTTTGCGTTGCCGGAGCGTGAGCTTAAACCAGTTGCGTTCGCTTATGAGATAGGACTCGAGTTTTTGCCACTCGCTAGCGAGGGCCTTTGCTTCTGCAAATCGAGCAAGCCAATCTTGAGACACTGTGGCAGCCGGATCCATCTCCGGAACAGGAAAAATGCGCTCTGACAGCATCGCGGAAGGCCCCTTCGCAGCGCCCACCGGACGCATGCCTGCAGCCTCCGATTTTTTCGGAAGTCGTGACATTTTAGGCGAACCTTGGTTAGACAAATTACTTCTTAAATCATCGGATTTCGAAAGTCAATCCAAAAGTGACTTATTATACTAAAGGTGACATTTGCTAACTTCTGGACAAGTCCGCGCTGCGCGAGGTCTTTTGGACTGGAGCCAAAGCAAGCTGGCGCATGAATCAAAGCTGTCCGTTCAGACCATAAAGCGCATGGAAGGTGTCCGCGGACCTGAAGGAAGTACCCCGGCGAATGTGGAAACAGTTCGCAGAATATTAGAAGAAGCGGGGATTGTTTTTTTGGCAGACGGCGACAGGCCTGACGGTGGAAGCGGTGTGCGGCTAAAAAAAGTAAAATGAGTCTGATGTTCGCTTTCCACGTCCACACATAGCCGCGTCAATCGGAGCCGGGACTAACTCAAATAGAGGGCCACTTTCCGGGAGGCAGACCAGTCAGCCGGATGCGTACCTCACAATGGCTGACGAGGAACAATCATGAAGGACGAGGCAAATGGTCAGCCATTGCGACGTTTTCCGATCTGCAGTGGCAAAACTCAATCTGGCCCGACCCAGACATTGGCCGGATCTATCAGCACACGGAACAACGCTCTATCGAGCGCGAGATTGCTCAGCATCTTCTCTTGTCGACGAAGGATTTTGAACTGTTTTGCCGCAGGCTTGAATCCCATAAGATGCAAATAGGCATAAACTTCTGCTCTCAGAAGCGGATTCGTCGTTGTCGTCTTAAACCCAAAGGACATTCTCTGTATCCTGGAGACTATGTCGGACTTCTCGAAGAGAACCGCGCCTTCAATATCCGCCAACTTCATTCCAAGGATGTGGGTCATGACCACCGCCGAGGCAGCGTTGCTTAAGTATTGAATTTGTAGCTGGTCAATGAAGGACTGTCTCATTTCGTTTTCATTAGATTTGAAGTGCGCCTCGAGATGAAGGCAGGTTGCCAGATCGTTCACGGCGCGGATCAAGGCCGCTCTGGAATGTTGTCCAGGTAGCTTAGACGCAAACAGATTTTCTACGTGATCCGAATACCCAAGGCTGTAAGCGAAGTTTTGATCCGCCTGTCTGATTTTCGATTGGTCGCCTTTGAACCGAACATTTATCGCTGTCCGCCTGACTTTCGAAGCGAACGCGGCACACAAGAACAAGTTTAGCGCCGCCCGCTCCGAGTAGGCCCGGCAAAGGCGGACAAATTGTGGGCCTTCTGAGTGTTCTTTTGCGTGATAATCGATGCAATTCGTGAGGTGTTCATTTGCTATTTCAAACTCACGGAATACTCGCGCGCCTCCGTCAAAGCTCAGCGGTGGCGACATCGCACCAATGCGGAAACGATTGGTCAGCGCCGCGAGGAATCTGTACTCTGCCCAGTCCTCTTCTTCATCGGCAGTTGGAGGGTGCGAATGGCCATCTATGGTTCTAAGCTCGAGCGCCGCATCAGCAAATTGATCTGCGTTAGACCAGTCCTCAACAGCTAGCGCCGACCAAGCCCCAAGTGCAAGAGCGAGCGCCGGCTGGCCCAACACTTTGTCCCAAGCATTTGCCAGAATAGTCTTTAGCTCGTCGTCTTTTCGGACTGCGAAAGTGTTCGTGAGCTGGAGTTTCGCGCCGTCTTCATTGAGGTTAAGCCTCAGCGAAATTGGAACCCGCGGGGAGGTTCGCATTCCATTCTCATGCCAGACTTGAACGAATTCGCGCGCAATCGGGAGCCAAAACCGAGCGCTGTCATTGCGAATTTCGCTGATGATTAAGTTAACGTAGTCTGCGAACGTATCTTCGGAAGTGGCGCTTCCAGCGTCAGTGAGAGCGGTTTGCATTCGAACGTTCCGATCCTGGAGTCGCGGAAGTATCGTGCGACCGGACATACTGATTGCGCATCGCTCAAGCCGCCTCCATTTTTCGATTGTCGACTGGAGCAGCTTGAGGTCGTTCAGCGCACCACTTAGGTTCAGCATTTGAATGAGCTCGTCGTGCGCTGCACTACTCAAAATCTGTTCGCCATCAGTTAGACGAAGCGCGGTACGCTCGCGTTGACGTAGTTGCGATTCTCCAGAAGCCTTGTTGAGCTCCGACAGATTCAAGGTCAGCAGCGTAACCTCTAGAATCTGATTAAGTTTGTCGAAACTGTTTCGCAACGTCGAACCGAACCGGACGTTGGTGCCCTGCAGATTGAAGATCGGAGCATATTGCCGGAATCGGCGCAGCAGAAATGGATTGGAGTATCTGCTGTCGTCCTGAGCTCTCTGCGAAAACTCTCGCCTATACGTGTCGAAAACGATTTCGTCTGCGGTAACAAATACGACCCTGTCTTCCCCACTTTTTTCAGACACCGCTTCGACAAGTGCGATGGTTTGTGCATCACTCCATAGTGCAGCACGGCTACGCCCCGACCGCTCATCGTCTTGATCGTCGTTAACGATGCCAATATTCCGTCTGCGGCATTCGAGTTGTAGCAATCCGAACCAGTGCTTGGAGCGTGAGGCCGCGACCGTTTCATCATAGTCAGGAAATTTCCTGTGCAAGCCTCTCATTTTGTGAACGGTCTTGCTCTCAACAATGTGCCGCAACTGTTCGATCGGAGTTATCTGGTTGTCTTCTGCGAGGATTTCCATACCGACTCGCGTCTCTACCATCGCTGGCGGCAAATCCGATTCAGAAAAATCCTCTAGATAATCCTGGAAATCGGCAAGCATCGCTGCTCGCAATTTCGTAAGTTTGGCGCGATCAGATTTGCCTGCCAGCGCATCTTCAACGGCCTTCGTGCCTTCGATGATCATCCTGCCTTGAGCTTCCAGTTTCTTAGGGGAAGCGTTCAGAGCCTGTTCCTGAAATTCCTTACTCATCTTGTCGATGCGCAGAGCCAGCTCGACCCTGTGCCAAGGACTGATCAACAGCTGAGGATGCGGTTGCCCCGGCAACACGTCCGAGACGATGTACTCAGCAGCAAGCATCGCAGCCTGTTTCTGATAGCTTTCCTTGACCAAGCGCGTGGAAGGATTGGCGAGTATATCCCAATCTTCGGAATGAAAGCTCGCTGAGCGCCCGCGAAAATCCCAGGGTCGAACAAAAAGTTCGAAGATGTTCGCGTCGACAGTGTAATGAATTGTATGTCCTTCTTTTTGATAAAGAACATCATCGCGCATGCGCTTTAGGTCGAGACTGAGGTCCAAAAATCGAAGCGCAAGTCGGACCAGTTTCTCGGGATCGGCAGACGGGCTCGTCACGCGACATCCTCCGGAATCGGACCGAAATTCGGCACACCTTCGAATTCGGCGATATCCAACTGACGAGAAGCGCCGCGTTTCAATCGATCAGAGTCTGAGCGCGCTGGCAGCTTTAACAAGTTCGCATTTTGGGCTTTTGTCAGATCGATACTGATCTTTGATTGATCGGTGAAAATGGCGTCTGCAGGTGCAACAAGACCTAATCCTTCCAATTCGCCAATCAGAAATCCAACGATATTGTCATTCCAGTCAGTGACCGCACGTCCCGAAAACGCTTTAAGTCCGTCGGATTTTGCAAATCGCACTGCGATGAGATCTCGGACGACGACGCGCTTAACCCCCGACTTTAGCTCGGCTGCGCCGAGTAAGCGAAAAACACTTCCCTTTAAAGACATTCCATTGTTTCCGGCAACCGAGATCGGCTCTTCGAGCACAGGTGTTTGTCGCCGCAAGTATATGCCTGAAAAAGCCTGCTCGATCGGCTTATCGAATCGCTCAGGCACCGGCCAGTGCATCACCAAGTTGCTTGATTCGATGCTTCCATCTGGATCGAGAGCTTCAGCAGCTTTGGCGCCGAGGGCGAGCACGTGCAATCTTTCGTTGATCGATACGAAACAACTCACGTTTCCTGAAGCGACGATGCCGATATCAGAAAGTGATACTCCGGGACCGATCGTATTGGATTTCGGCGCACTCATACCCACAGAGACCCCGTCGCCTGCGTGCTCGGCTCTGTCCTGATACCGAACATTTCTCCGGGCATTTCTAACTGATAGCCTTCTTTTTTTGATCGAGCCACCTCGGCGTCCCACAAAGGGTAGACCTCGAAACCTAAGCCGTCTGCTGATGTGCGAACTGAGTAACCGGGCATGATTGATTTGATGAGTTTCATCGCAAGCGAATGACGAATGGAAACATAAGCTTGGCGTTCTGGTTCCAGTCTGGGGTAACCGGAAGGCGGCTTTAGCGTATGAGGCGCCTGCGTATCGATATAATCCGCGAGCAGCAATTGGCGGATATGGAGCCCGCGTTGCTCGTCGTTCGAAATCTTAAGGCCACCAAGATTCGCGGAAGCGCCATGACGGATGATGTATGGATGATTCGGAAAAGGCTTGCTGCTTGAGACTTGGGTCAGCAGGGGTACTCCGATCTCGGTGCAGCGAAGCATGCCGCTTTCAAATTCCACGACGCCCTTGCCCAATGCGTGGCGGAGCATGAGTTTGTGAATAGGCGCCGACAGCGGGATGAAGGGTCTGGCTTCCATTGCAACAAGGAGCACGGACCCAACATTTACCCCAGCCTTGGCTATTGACTTATCGAGCAACAATCGCGCCGCTTTGGGCATCCGCTTTACTGCCTCCGAGTACGCCGCCTCCAATGCACCAACGTATTCGTGGTGTTCGATATGTGCCTTTAAGTACTCTACGAACCGATCATTTTGCTCCGGTGTCCGCGTCGCAGAATTGGCATCGCGAGGTAGCTCATCCGAGATAGTAGACCTGATCGAACGGATCGCCATCAGAGCGTCCCGTTCGGCTTTAATGATAATCCCAGCCACGGTGTCTTGGCACATCTCAGCTATTTCTATGGCCAACCAACCGTTCCGAAAATCACCATGAACGAAGCGCAGGCAGTCTATCAGCCCGCCATCCCCGCAACCGCTTATCAAAACGCACTTATCACTCGCTCTCAACTCCTTTAGTTCTTCTTCCGTCCACTGACTGAATTGATCCTTGGGCTGCCAGTATGAATGCGAGGCGAGGCCGGCGACGACTCTCTCCTCAGCAAATCCCGTCGTTATGATCGCGCATCGATAAGCGTGGTCGTTCTTTGGGACCGTAACCAAACGGACAGGCCCATCCGGTTTTTGTGGCGACAGCTTAGTGACCGCACTCTTTACCAAATTGAGTTTACGCTTGGGTGTGGTTGAGGATGGAACTATCCGGGTTTCCCAATCGGATAGGATTTCTGCATAAATCTGGGAAGCAGGCGCGGCATACCAATCCGCGAAGCCGTAATCCGTCGTGTGCCGGAGCCGCTCCTCGGGCCAACGAGAGATGGTTGGATGCACAAGCCGATGACTGGCTTCCTTTTGCCTGTGGAAAATGCCCTCGCCACCTTCAAAGATATCGACGATACAATCTTGACCGCGCAGAGCGGCAGCGGCGGTGATGCCCGCCAATCCGGCACCTACAACAGCGACCCGGTCCCCTTCGCGCAACCTTTTCGTCTGGATCAATCCCTCTATGAGGTCCAAAACTCGGATCTGCTGTGATTTAAAGCTGACTCTGCTGGCGTATGGACCCACAAAATAGCAATTTGGCCGGGTATGCAGGTATGCGGCTTCAACAACCTGTTCCAGGTAGCCCCGCCTGCTAGCGTCCACGACAGCCATCCACGCCTCTCGTCTTAGAGCAGTCTTTTGATGACATTACCGTTACGACAGACCCACGCAACCGAAATTCACCCAAGGTTGAGCGGTCTGTTGAATCGCCCGGCTAGGGGGCTTCTTCGCAGTGAGTCGCTGCGCGACCTTTAACGATTATCCCCGATCCGGTTCTGAACAACGCTTCTGGCACAAAACATCAAAGGGCAGCGCCAAGCGCGCAATCCGATACTGCCCAGCGTCCCCGCCACCAAAAGGAGTAAAGCACGCTTCGATCATTGCTCTGTCTGACGCGTAGCGCCGAGGCCGATCCCGGCCGACAGTCCCTGGTCCGGTGCTGTCAGTCTAATGCGAACCCGTCTCCGCTTTTCGCGGGTCAGCAGCTGCTACACAACGAGAAGTTCGCGCCATTCGCGAAGGGCGGCGTCTCGTAGCGATTTGAAGCCGGCCCTCCTCTCGATGTTTCTTTGGTGATTGAAATGATTGTGTACAGACGAATGGACTGAGGCGAATTTCTGGAGACTTCGCATTCGCCTGAAGCGCGACATTGCCCGCTCTCGTCGGCGGAATGGCTGGTGAGAATTTTCGGCGCGGTTGTTTAAGTGCCGGCCCGTCTCCTGGCGTCCCTCGTTTCCAATCACTTTCATCGCCGCGTGATAGGATGGGCACTTGTCAGTCACCACGACCTCGGGATTTCCATAGCGTTTCATGGCTTTTCTGAGGAATTTCAGCGCTGCTGCCTTGTCCCGCTTCTTGGTGACGTAGGCTTCAAGCACCTCCCCTTCGTGGTCAACCGCGCGCCAGAGATAGTGCGTCTCTCCGCGGATCTTCACGAATACCTCATCCAGGTGCCAGCGCCACTGCTTGACCCGGCGTATTGCCTCTGACCTCCGCTTACGGATCTTTTCTGCGAAGTATGTCCCGAAGCGATCGACCCAGAGGCGGACGCTTTCGTGGCAGACATCTATGCCGCGCTCGTGCAGGAGATCTTCGACGTTTCGCAAAGAAAGCGGAAATCGCACGTACATGAGTACGCCAAGCTGAATGATCTCGGGCGACGTTTTGAAGTAGCGGAACGGGTTCTGGCTCATTTTCCAAGGCTATCTGCCCTGCCCGGCCGGCTCAAGACCCGGTTCCTCTGACATCACCCCGGGCCGAGCTCTCACCAGACAATGAGTATTGGAATGTCACCGCCAATCCGAAGGGATCGAAGATGGACCTGAGCGTAGTCCGTGTTGGGAGGTTTGGAGGTGCCATCCTTGGTGCTGACCGAGTGTTCGCATTGTCGGCCGATGTCACAAGCAAGGACGCGGCTCCCGTCGTCCTGCGCATCATGCTCGACAGCTGGGTAAGCCAATAGCCGAAGTGATGGGTTACGATAGCCCATGACGGGCTCACATTCCGCCCTGCAGAAAAGATCATCGAGAGACTTGAGCGCGCGTTGGCTGCTGCACAGGCCCCCTACCTCGACACGAAGCAGGCTGCCGAGCTGACTGACATCAGCACCGTGACGCTTGAACGCTGGCGTGGAGAGGGCGTTGGCCCGCCGTACGTGAAGCTCGGTCGGCTGGTGAAGTACCGGCGCGTGGACCTCGACGCCTTCATGGAAGCCCGAATTCTGCGATCCTTGAATGGAACCGATTGTCAATCTTTTGTTGGCTGAGCGTTTAACTCACACCAGTGGTAGATTGAAATCGGCCCCTAAGCGAAGCTTAGCGAAAATGAACCGTTGGAATTCAAAGAGGATCCCAATGCATTTTGTACGTCATCGGCGCGGTTTGCAAAGCTTCTAGTCGAGCTATTTCCCGCAAACACCAATCCGACCATGTAATTTTGGCTGTCGAGCAATAACGACCCGGAATCTCCCGGCCTACTCATATCTGTTGTCATAATTTGATTAGTAAATGTGCGAGCCCCGCCCGGATACCCACTGACGCTTACGGTGGCATTTGTTGACTGTATTGAACCGGTAGTGACGTTCGTGGTACGACCTCCCTTCTTTACACTGGCTCCTGCTGAGGGACTTCTGATCCCTGCCACACGGCCTATTGTGCGAACAGTTCCAACCGAGACCAAAGAAGAGTTTCGGACCTCAGCGATTGCCAAGTCAACTCGTGCGGTAAGCGCTGACCAACTCAAATCTGCAATCCAGGCGGCAGGAGCCAAGCCTCCATCGTATGCGGACTGCTGGAGAATGGCATCGCCATTCGAACCTCCGCCTCCAACCAAAACATGCCAGTTCGTGATAAGGAAAAGTTTATTGGGTCTAGTGCTGATAGTTACTGTTGCGCCCAGAGTACCGGCTCCGCCAACGCGGGCGTTGCCGATGCTATCTCCTCCTTCAGCGGGTCTGTGAAAATCAGTCCACTGCGCAACAATAGAATCGGTTGGTTCCCACAAAACCTCTATCTGAGGAGAAGCAGATGAGAATATCATCGGGCCATCATCGCTCGGAATCGGCAATGATCTGGGCAAAGGCTCTGGTCCGCCCGGCATTTCATCAACAGCAAGCGCACTCGCCATCTCAGCAAGGTTCAAGTCAAAGACCCCGAGAACAAGAACCCAATTTCCGTTTCGCAATTCGACCGAGGCATAGCCCACATTTGGATGGCTTACCAAAATGTCGCCGAATGCTGCAAGCGTACGATCTGCTTCGCCTTGAGTGGCCATCCAAAGTCTCCCCGATCACCAGACAATGTAAGATTTCAATCCCACGTATTCTTCGGAAAATCAATCTAAAAGTGCGAAGCTGTCAGGTGAGTACCACTATGCAAGACGTTCGAAGTCATCGAACGCCATGCTGGCATTGAGGGCGAGCGAGAAATCGTAGCGCCGGTCGCCTTCGCGGATGCCTACCTCACCGACCCACTGCCGACGCGGCCGATGCCGGGCGTGGACCCGGCGCACCTCGAGGAGCTGGGCCGGACCTACGGCGATCGGTTCACGTACTACCGGGGCCTGCTGCTCGCCGAGGCCGTCCGTGTCCAGAGGATGTCGGGCGAATGAATGACGGCCCGCCACGACGGAAGAGTGCGGGGCCGGCCGGCAGCGAACACACCAGCCGCCGAAGAGCGCCGGGACGGTGGCGCCGTAGTCGTCGGGTTCGCAGCTCGCGCTGGAGATGATGGCTAAAGTCATTGGCTCGAAGTCAGGCGATTGAAACAAAGCAAGGTTAGCAAGCGGCAACAAATCGTTCCGCGGCTGGCTTAGGGCCTTCGGAAGCATAATTCTGGACACCCGCGAACGTCCCCGGAACAGCCTTTGACATTCGCTGCAACTTGCTAACCGATCTGGGCGAATCTCCGAAGGCGGACGGTATGGGCGGCATGGGATCGGGCGGTCACAACAGCAAGGGACGTCGAACGGTCGAAGGCCAGTACCGGCTTGATGCCTCGGACCTGAAGCGGCGCGGATTGACGCGCAACGGCTCTGTCTCGCACCTTTACTGGAAGGGCAGCGACACAGCGCCCGGCCCTTCGCTGAAGGTGGTTGGCGGCGAGAACGCGATCACTCTTTCCTATGCCTGGCGACGAGGCGACGATCTGTGGCAGAAGCATGAGGAGCGAGTCGGGCTGCATCATCATGCGCGCCAGTTCGGTGGATGCGAGACCTACTTCCTATGCCCGAAGTGCGCGCGAACTGTGAAACGGCTGTACGGCGGCGGAGTGCGGTACCTTTGCCGAACCTGTCACGGCCTCGTGCATGCCTCTACGCAGGAACGGCCGGGCAGCCGCGCGACACGCAAGAACCAGAAGCTGCGTCGCCGGCTTGGCGTGGAGATCGGCCTCGGCGACTGGATCGGGCCGAAGCCGAAGGGGATGCACCGGAAGACGTTCGAGGAGATCAGCGCACGGATTCATGCCGCGGAATCCGAAGTCTACGACGACATGCTCGTGCTGCTGAACCGGATGCAGCGGACGACCGAGCGGCGTTCAGCCCGGATTGGCGTGCGAGAGCGTCCGAAGGATTTCTGGAGGTAGGCGGACATGAGCGAACAGGCTGTGCTGATACCGAATGTCCTGCCGCCATCGCCGTATGAAGTCGCACTCCTGCCCTGGGAAGATGCGGAGGCCTTTGTCTGTCTTCGCGAAGAGTACTTCTCAGCATATCCGCCCGGCGGCCCGGCCGAACGGCACATCCCAGAACAGATCGTCTGGTGTGACTGGCGGCGGCGCAGGCTCGTGCTTGGAGAACGAGCGTTGCACATGGCGAGCCTCGACAGCCGGACGAGCGGCGAAAAACGGGATGCCCTGTCGCGCCGCGCGCTGGCGGTATCGGGCGGCACGCGGCCGGAGATCTCGTCAGCCGGCGCCATAAAGAATGACGACGACGAGGACGCCGAGACCGAACAGATGTGGGCCGGCATGGTTGAGCAAGCGGAGACGTCCGAACAACTCCTCGAAGCGAACGCCAAGGATTGCTATGCGCAGGCGCTGGCATGCCTGCCGGAAGAGACCGCTGAATGGTTCCTTGAAACCTGCGAGACCGAAGAGAAGTACAACGAGGACCGCGAGAGCTTGCTACGGTTTTTGAGTGGCGAGGTGTTGCCCTTCTTCCGCAAGCACCTCGCGGGCTCCCAAGCTGGCCCCACTGTGCGCCTCCAGGCCTGGGGCGAAAGTCTCGACCCGCACCGGATGGACCGGCTGATGCAGCTCGATGAACGCCTGACGCGGCAGTATGAGAAGCTATTGGGGATGCTGGAGCGGGCGCGGCGCAGCGGCCCGGCGCAAGTGTGATTCTCTATGTCAAAAGTGATTCATGTTTATGTTCCGCTCACAGAGCAACTAAACCTCTGCAAGAGGCTAAACCTAAACATGCAAAAGTGACAACATTTGACGCTTACTAGCGAAGCGTCTTCGCAAGACGAAACCCCAGATAGTAGTTCCGGATGCCGGGCGTGCTCCTGCCGCGTTCGGCCAAACGCAGGTTTAGCGGATCGTCGCCCCACGAGCCGCCGCGAACCACACGTTCAGAGCAACCTTGGACTGTATATGCCGAACCATCATCCGGTTGCGCCGAATACCCTGCCTCATAGCAGTCTTCCGTCCACTCCGAGACATTCCCATGCATGTCAAATAGGCCGAACGCGTTCGCGGGGAAGGAACCCGCCGGTGTCGTTTTCTCCCGGTATTCGCCCTCGACGCCAGACCCGTAAGTATAAGGGCCGAAATAGTTCGCCTGGTCTGTCGAAATCGTCGCACCGAAACTGAACGGCTTCGCCGTCCCTGCCCTCGCCGCATATTCCCATTCGGCCTCTGTCAGAAGGCGGTAGCCCTGTCCCGTTTTGCCGCTCAGCCACGATGCATACTTCTTCGAGTCTTCCCAGCTCACATTCGTCACAGGCCGGCTGCCCTTGCCGAACCCATCGTCCCTTGCCGCCGCACAGCCCCCATCCGACACGCACGCCGAATACTCCGTCCACGTTACTTCATGCTTGCCGACTGCGAAGTGATAATTGATTCGAACCGTGCGCTGAGGGCCTTCGTTGTCCTTTCGCCCCTCTTCGCCAGCTGGCGAACCCATCGTGAATCTTCCCGAAGGCAGAACCACCATCTGGGGCCCCCGGCCGGAGCCAGACTTGAAGCTATCGCTGAACTCTTCTCCGACACGGGGAACAGCGATAGGGCCCGCAGTTTTTGGCGGAGTACTCAGGGTCGAAATTCGGGTTCTCGCTGCAGATGCGTTCGTCCCCTTCGGAAAGTCCTCAAGGTAGGCCTGATAGGCGGCGGATGTGTCGGTGCGTTGCGTAATCTTCCAGGCTGCGGCGTCACGCTGAGAGTATTCCTTGGCTGCCGATGTCACTTCAGCTCGAAAGACTGCCAGATTGTCGATGGCGACGCTCGCCAACACCAGCTCCTCTCGGCCGGCAACACGCGCAAAGGCATCGGCCGCCGATTGTGTGGCGGCGCCCGCTGTTCCGTCAACGGACGAGGCGTAATAGCCGAGCACCTTGAGACCGGCCTGTATTTCCTTGATCTGGGTAACTCGCGTGGCAGGAACTTCTGAGTTGCCTGGCGGAGGTACGGCGGTACCTGGGTCGGCGACGGTTTGGGCGAACCCCGCTGCGCCAGGCGCGTCCTGTTCCGAAACCACTTCAAGCAGGGAGGGTGCCGCCGGGATGTCAGACTGCTCCTCGACCTGTTGATCGGTACGTGCCGGAGCGTTTCCAAACATGCCGACGGGATCAATGAAATAGACCCCTGCCCCGGCTGCACTGACAATCACGACGCCGAGCGCTATCAGCACCGCCATCCGTCCTGATACCGCTGCCGGTGGTCTTTCGCGTCGGTAGGGATTCACGATCGGGGCCGCCGACCTTGATTCCACTTTGGGCTTCGGTTTCTGCGTAACGAAAATGCCCTTTGTCGGCCGCTCGATGCCGAGGCCTTCCATAAGCCGTTCGACATCAGCTTCAAACGAGAGCCGGTTCACCGGCGTGCCGTTGCGCTTTGACAGCAGTTTCAGGTTCTCCGGTAAGTGATCGGCGCTTGGAACTGGCGCGCCATCAAGCAAGACCGGAACTACGGGGATGCCCCTTTCAAGCGCGGTTGAGATTTCGATGCGGACAAAGTCCGCCGGATCATCTAGCCGACGCTGGCCTGTTTTGGCGTCCTGGCAATTCAGCCAATTCCCCCCGATTACGGCCAGCAGGATGTCGCATTGAGCAACCTTTCCTTTGAGATGCTGCTCGAAGTCCACGCCGAGCGGTATGTTGTCCACGTCGATGAAGATGTCTTCCCTCGGATTGGCGACCCAAGGCTGCATCAGCCTATGCAAGTGGTCGGCCTGATATTGCGCATCCTCCCGCCGGTAAGAGATGAAGATCTTCGCCATGCGCAACGTCCCCTCGACGCAGAGACCCTAGCGCGACCGACTGGGCAGTTCAACGGGACAGACTTGTTCGCCGACGTCCGCAAGGGGACGTCGCCATTCGCTTCAAGCCGCACCGAAGTGTGTGGACGAATGTGGGGACGAGAACTCGACACATTGTCAAATTCCCTTTGTATTCATATACTTATTGAAGTTATCTGGCGGTGCTGTCAGTCGGATGCGAACCCATCTCCGCTAGTCGCGGGTCAACAGGTGCTAACCGCCCTGCTCGGCCGCCTCAAGACCCGGTTCCGCTGACATCACCCAAGTGCCAATTGGCAAAAACATCTGGGCTAGCCGGGCACGGGGTCGTATTTCCGAGTTGGCGGATGTTGTTGCATATCGTGATCGTTGCCGGTCAGTTGGTCGACCAGTGCTTTCAGTTCCACCAGTCGGATCTGACCGAGCTCCCTTGGCGTCACACCATGCCGGTTGCAGAGTACGGCCGCGGCGGCTGCAGCGACACCATGCTGCGCTCCATTCCCCATCAACTTGGTTGATGAACCTGCAACGTGCGTGACGCTGATATGCTTACCCGCGGCCAGGAGGTTGCTGATGTTCCGGGAATAGAGGCAGCGGAACGGGATCGCATAGGCCTGCTTGTCCCGGCCGTCGAATATCCAGTCCTTGAGCCGGAAGTCGTACTTTCCTTCTCCTGGCTCCCAGGCACAATGGATACAGAACGAGCCATCATTTGCGATCAGCGCATCCTCAAAGTATGCGTGGTTTCGGATATCATTTTCGGTCAGGATATGGTCACCCTTGTATCGCCTGAACTCGCCTTGCGCTGCGACATAGGCCATCCACTCGAACTCCAGATTGGCGTAGTCGGTCGGCTCAAGCCTCTTGACGTTCGAAAAGGTCCCGAAAAGGGCACGCATGAGATAGTCCCTGATCCGCTCTCCATTCGTGTACGGATCAAGCCACTGGCCATATTCCCAGAAATGCGTGGCCGGAAAGTCCGTAAGTGCCTGGCTGTACTGGAACTCAGGCGTATTGGGGTTGTTGCCGGCTTTCGGGCCCGGGCCGTTTTCGAGGCCGGGCACAACCAGCTGACCGCTGAGGTTGGCATAATCCTTTGAAACTTCGGTCGCCCAGGGCACATCCGGGAAATCAACGGGCGCGTCCGCCATGCGCGTGCGGAAGAACAGCGTATTGCCATGATGCATATCGTCTGCGGTCTCCGGCGCGTAGGGCTCATTGAACTCTGAGCGCGCCTCCCGCCCGAACAGGGTCTCGGCCCCTGCAAGAACTCCCAGGATCGCAACGCCGCTTGCATCGATCCAGATTGCGCCGCGGATTCGGCGCTCCATGCCGGTCCTCGCTTCCACGGCATCGATACTGTCGATCCGGTCGCCGTGCCGAACCGCAGAGACTACCCGGTGCTCAAGAAATAGCGTTGCGGTCGGCTCTGCCTCAAGCAGGGACTGAGCCCTGAGCTCTCCTGCCGCATTGCGCTCGGAGAGTTCTTTTAAAAGCGCGCCCTGCGTGCCACGCGGCATGAGTCCGATCTCTGTGCTGGCGTTTCCTCCGAGGACAGGACGGTCGTGGATGAGCGCAACCTTCTGACCGAGGCGCGCGGCCGCGAGCGCTGCAGCGCAGCCTGAGATCCCTCCCCCCACAACCACAACATCGTACTGGCCCGCGTCCACCGGTTCAGCTGGCAGCCTCCTCAAACGACGGCGCCAGGCGCGGCTCTGCTCACCCACATCATTCGGCGGCTCGCCGCCAAGCCTTCCAATGAACACAGCATCGCACCGACCGTTAAAGCCGGTCAGGTCATGGAGCGCCAGCGAGACCTCGCCGGCCGGCAGCGCTACCTTTCCGGCCGATTGCCAGGACCAGTCCTGATCGTTTGCACCGAAGATGGTCTCGAGCCTCGTCCCATTGATCGAAAGCGCAAACTGGCCTGGATGGTAGCCTGGTACCCAATCCTTGGCGCGGACCCAGACTTCGTAGTCACCGGCTTCGTCGACGACGACCGTTGTCGTCGCATCCTCAACGGGCCGGCCGAGCCCATGCGCCATGAGGTAAGGCGAGCCCATCTGTACCTCGAACTGCGAGTCCAGAACCCAGCCGCCATAAGACGCGAAGTCTTCAGCCTCGATGAGGATTCCGTCGGGCTGCTTGTCCTCTTCTGATGTTAGCGACATCCGCATGATCTCCTTCGGCTGCTCTGTTCTTCACGGTGCAGGCGTCCGCTAAATTTGGCCTGCTTTCGACAACGGTTCGAGGTCGACACTTCAAGTCACCATATCGGCGCGTATGAAACGCGCGGCGCAAAAAAAATGAAACGCGGCCCATGGCATAAGGAACAGAAGCGCGATGATCGCGGCCTGTAACGAAGCTTCGCCAAAGACAGGCTGGAGCATATCGGACAGAATGCCTGTCAACACAGGCCCTGCCCCCATACCCACAAGGTTCGACACGAGCAGGATGAACGCCATGACCATCGCCCGGTGCCCGGCGTCGATGACAAGGTGGATCGCCGCATAGGCCGGCGAGGCAAGAAGCAGAAGCACCAAGTGTGCGATGCCTGCGAGTATCAGGAAGTGCTGGAAGTTATCGGTCGAGAATTTCGCGAGGTAGAACGGAAAACTGGCCAGAAGCGCCGCCACACAGATCCAGCAGAGCCACCTGATGTCCCGGCGCATCAGGCGATTCCCGAGCCAGCCGCTGAGGGGAATTGCGATCAGTCCCATCGCGGCCTGGATCAGCGACATTGGAACCGCAATCGAGGGGAGCTCTTCAACAGAAATGTCGTAGTGGCGCATCGCAAAGGGCAGCGTCCAGATGAACGCGCCATAGAGCAGGAACCCGTTCAGCGTGAACCCGATCAGGAGGTGCACAAAGGCTGGCTTGCGCATGGCTGGCCTGAGCGCCGACATCATGTCGGGCCAGAGCTTCGAAAGATCCGGCATCACCGGCGCGCGGCGTGGTTCCTTGAGGAAGAGGTATGCGAGCAGACCAATCACAATGCCGGGCAGCCCCATCCAGATCAGGGTCTCCCGCCAGCCAATCACGGCAACGAGAACACTTCCGCCGATACCCGCAACCAGCGAGCCGATCACGGGGCCCAGGTTGAACACCGAAAGCGCGCCGGTTCGATCCGCCGGCGGATAGTAATCCGCGATCAAAGAATGCGACGGCGGCGTTGCGCCAGCTTCGCCCACACCGACGCCCACCCTGAAGAGGAAGAGCTGGACCACGTTGCCCGCCATCCCGCACAGCACGGTCATGAGGCTCCATAAGGAGACGCAGGCAGAGATCAACACGCGCCGGTTCCAGCTGTCGGCGATCCGGGCCAGCGGGATTCCGACAAGTGCATAGAATATCGCGAAGGCGGGCCCGGTCAGCAGGCCGACCATCGTGTCGGACAGGCCGAACTCAGCCTTGATGGGTTCGATCAGGACCGAAAAGATCCAGCGGTCCGCATAATTGACGACGGCAATCAGGAAAATGAGGACCATTGCCCAGCGGCGGGCCCACCCGGTGACCGGCAGGCTTGCCAGCGGGACGGAAGCGGTCGTGACGCCCTCCGACATCCTATCCGGTTGCTTTTGGCGCGAGCGAAACCCCTGCAGCTTGTGCGGCCTTGGTGATGAACTTCGTTACCTGCTGCCCGCCATTGGTATAGGCTGACTGGCCTGCCTCATCCGAGATTTCACCGAAGCGCGCGACGATGTTTTCGGCGGACTGGTCTGCCGGGCCGAGATAGATGCCATCGGTTTCGTGGATGATGGTGCGCGAATAACCGCCGGCGGTCGCATTCAGGATCGTGCGGCGCGGCGCATCTTCACTGACGAGGTAGATGGCGGCGGGCGTGACCGATTCCGGGGTCATCAGAGCGACGATGGGCGCAGGCAGCAGACTTTCCGTCATGCGGGTTGCCGCACCTGGCCCGAGAGCGTTGATGCGAATGTTGTTCTTTTCGCCTTCAATCTGCAGCGTGTTCATCAGCCCGATCAGTGCCATCTTGGCGGCGCCGTAGTTCGATTGCCCGAAGTTGCCATAAAGCCCGGACGAGGACGTCGTCATCAGGATGCGGCCATAACCTGCGTCGCGCATATGCCCCCAGACCGCCTTCGTGCAGATGACCGAGCCCATCAGGTGGACGTCCATCACCTTCTGGAAATCCGCGATTGTCATCTTGGCGAAGCTGGCATCACGCAGGATGCCGGCATTGTTGATGAGGATATCGACCCTGCCCCATTCTTCCATGGCGCTGGCAACCATGTTCTCGACCTGCTCGCGGTTCGTGATATCCGCGCCGTTCGAGATGGCCTGCCCGCCCGCCGCGCGGATTTCACCGGCGACTTTATCAGCAGGACCAGAGGAGCCGCCGGTTCCGTCGACGCCGCCGCCAAAGTCGTTGACGACGACCTTTGCGCCGCGGCGGCCAAGTTCCAGAGCGTGCGCACGGCCGAGCCCGGCGCCTGCGCCTGTGACGATGGCGACACGCCCGTCAAATCGAATCGACATGATACTTCCGTCTCCTGATTATTTTACAAACTGAAGGGACAGCCACCCGGCCTTGACGGCCGGCTTGTCCTCGCCTTCGATTTCAATGGTACAGTCGAGTGTTGCCATCCACTGGCCGGGCGAACGCTCAATCATGTCCTTCAGCGCGAAGCGTCCGCGGATGCGCTTGCCGGACCGAACGGGTGCCATGATGCGCACTTTGTCGAACCCGTAATTGACCCCCATGTAGATGCCCTGCATCGCAAAGCTTGCCGCCTTGCCCATACTGGCGATCATCGAGAGGACGAGGAATCCGTGGGCAATCGTCCCGCCAAAGGGCGTTTTGGCGGCAGCCTCCGGATCGATGTGGATGAACTGATGATCATCGGTGAGGTCGGCGAAGCGGTTGATCATGTCCTGATCGATCATCATCCAGTCGGAGAGGCCGATTTCGGTCCCGATCTTCGCGCGGATTTCGTCCGCTGTATGAAGCTTGATGGTCATGGGATTACTTCCCCTTGAAGTCTGGTTTGCGTTTTTCGAAGAAGGCTTTGACCCCTTCCTGGAAGTCCTCTGAGAGGAAGGTCAGCAGGTACTGATCGCGGTCCATGAAAGTTGAGGCATGATGCAGGGCGTTGGCTGCTGCGTTGATCGCCTCTTTCGTCATCCGTACCGGGATCGGCGGCAGCGCGGCGAGCTTCTGCGCCCAGGCGAAGGCTTCGGCATAGGCGCCGCCTGAGGGGGCTACCTCATCGACCATGCCCCACGCGTGCAGCGTGGCCGCCTTTGTGGGCTCGCCAAACATCGTGAACCGCTTGGCGCGCGACGGCCCGGCGATCGTTGCAAGTCGCGGCAGGGTGCGCCAGCTCATGTTGATGCCCAGCGGCACTTCCGGAAGCCGCATCATGGCCCCTTCACCGGCGATCCTGAAATCGCAGCAGAGGACGAGCGCGGCGGCGCCGCCAACGCAGTAGCCTTCTATGGCCGCGATCGTGACGGGCTCGATCTCTTCCCAGGCTTTGCACATGTCGGGGCCTGACAGGACCGCTTCTCGCAGGGCCAGGAGGCCCGGCTTTTCCGCAGGCTCAGAGGGCACGCCCCGGTCCTCGCCGAAACTGCCAAGATCGGCGCCCGCCGAGAAGAAAGTGTCGGCGCCCCGGAGGATAATCGCCCGGACATGCGGCGCGGTTCGGAAATCGCGCGCAAACTCCGTCAGTTCCTTCATAAGCTTCCGGTTGAGCGTATTGCGAAAAGGTTCGCGATTAAGACGGACGGTTACAATGCCGTCTGCCTCCTCGACGATCAGATGTTCATAGTCGGACATCAGGCTACCTCGAACAGACCTGCCGCGCCCATCCCGGCGCCGACGCACATGGTAACAACAGCATATTTTTCTCCCCGGCGTTTGGCCTCGATGAGCGCATGCCCGGTCGAGCGCGAGCCCGTCATACCATAGGGATGGCCGATCGAAATCGCGCCGCCATTGATGTTGTATTTGGCCGGATCAATTCCGAGTTCGTCGCGGCAGTAGAGGCATTGGCTGGCAAAGGCCTCGTTGAGTTCCCAAACACCGATATCGGAAACCTTAAGGCCTGCGCGTTTCAGGAGTTTCGGAACCGCATAAACGGGACCGATTCCCATTTCGTCGGGTTCGCAGCCGGCGACGGCAAAGCCGCGGAAGATGCCAAGCGGTTTCAGTCCGCGGCGTTCGGCTTCCTTGCCTTCCACGAGAATACAGACGCTGGCGCCGTCGGACTGCTGGGAGGCGTTGCCCGCCGTGACATACTTGCCTTCCTTTACGACCATACCGCTGCGATAGACCGGCTTCAGTGCCGCAAGCGACTCCAGGGTCGTCTCGGGCCGGTTGCACTCGTCCCGGTCAACCCGGACATTGATGAGTTCGGGCTCGCCTGTTTCCTTGTTCGGACGTTTCCAGACAACATCCATCGGAACAATCTCGTCCGCAAACTTCCCGTTACGCTGGCCGGCCGCTGTGCGCTGCTGGGACTGAAACGCATATTCGTCCTGGGCTTCCCGCGAGATGCCATAGCGTTCCGCAACAATTTCGGCGGTCTCAATCATTGGCATCCAGAGCGAGGGCTTGGCGGCGAAGAGGGTCTCTTCGACGGCGCCCGTCATGTTCATTTTGCCGGAGAGCTGCACCATCGAAATCGACTCGACCCCGCCACCGGCAACGACCGTGTCGCCCTCGTTGGTGATGCGTCCTGCGGCCATCGCAATCGCCTGGAGACCAGAAGAACAATAGCGGTTGACGGTCACGCCGGAGGTCGTCACCGGGCAGCCCGCCTTGATTGCGGCATTGCGCGCGATGTTGAAGCCGGTTGCACCTTCCGGCATGCCGGAGCCGAGCACCACGTCTTCGACTTCGCCAGGGTCAATCCCCGCGCGTTCGATCGCTGCCTTCAGCGCGTGGCCGGTAAAGGCGATAGGATGGGTGTTGTTGAAGCTGCCTTTGACAGCCTTCGGCATGCCCGTCCGGGCTGTAGAGACAATGACGGCTTCGCGCATAGGGTGCTCCCTGATTTTGCTTTGTTTTGCGGCCCCGGCGGCTGAACAGTCCCGATCAGCGAAGCGCCGCTTTCCTTGATCTGAAGACTGAACAATAGTTCAGTATTTAGATCAAGTCCCGGCTCGAAATTGACCATTTTCGTAATTTTTGGCGCGTAGGACTGAACAAAAGCTTCGCGTTCGATCGTCAGTCCGTTAGGGTCCAAGTCATGCCTGACAACATTCCGCCGCCCGCCCTGGAACCCGAACGTCCTGCCTTGAAGGGCCGCGACCGGCTGATCATGGTCGCCATGCAGCTGTTCGCGGAACGCGGGTTTGACGGGGTGACAGTCCGCGACATCGCAAAGGAAGCCGGCGTCTCAATCGGCTTGATCAACCATCATTTTGATTCGAAGGAAGGCTTGCGCGCCGCTGTCGATGCGCACTTTCTTGAACGCACTTCAAAGGCAATCGCACGTGGTGCCCGCGAGATGGCCAGCACCGATCTGGAGAAAATGGCCGAGTACCAGCGCAACTGGATCCGCCAGTATGCCGACGAATGGCCAAGCTTTGCCGCCTACCTACGCCGGGCCATCACCGAGAACAGCGAATGGGGCGAGCATCTCTTCCGGGAGTACTACGACTCGATTTCCAAGATGATCATGCGGTTTGACGCTGAGGGACGCGTCTCAGATGATGCCGACCGCCTGTGGCTGCCCCTGCTCTACATGTTCATGCTCATCGGGCCGCTCATGCTGGACCCTTATGTCAAGGCGATGATGGGCAAATCAACCTATGACCCCGAGATGTGGGGCCGGTTCCAGAAAGCGATGAAGCACCTCTTCTGGAACGGCGCTTCTCCCAGGTAAAAAAAGGCCGCCTCAGAGAGGCGGCCTCAGGAAGAGCGCGTGGGAGGAAACGAGCGCTTAGAAATCCACGCCGAGTTTCACGCCGATGCGGCGCGGGTACGGACGGACGATCGGATTGCCGGCAAAAGTCGACAGTTGGGTTGCGCCGTCTTCGTCGGTGAGGTTGTAGCCGAACACGCCGAGCGTCCAGCCCTGGCCGGTCTTCAGGTTGGCCGTGAGCGAGACGTCCTTGATGTCATCGGTGCGCCCGCCCGTCTGCTGCAGCGTATCCGACCGGTAAGCATAGGCCGAGCTGAGAGACAGGGTCGAGCCACCCAGTACATCGACAGGACGCTCGTAAGTCGCCGCGACCGAGAAGGTCTGTTCCGGCACCGCGAGAAGCTCGCCGCCTGCCGTCACGAAAGGAAGTGACGCCGTGATATTGGGGCGCACTTCATCCCATTCGGTGCTCTGGATGTTGGCGTTGGCCTGAAGCGAAAGGCCGTCTAAAGGCGTATTCCATGCAGCGCCAAGATCGATCCCCTGGATCGTTGCATCACCGACGTTTGCAACGGACGACAAGGCTCCGAAGGGCTGTTGAACGTCCGACCAGGTCGTCTGGTAGAGCGCGCCATCAAAGAGGAAGGCGCCGTCTGCGGACACAAACTTAGCGCCCAGCTCATACGTCCAGAGCTCGTCCGGCTCGACCCCTTCCTGCGCGGGCACGCCGAGAGCCGATGCTGCAGCCACTTGCGACGGTGTCTGGATCGTCCCGCTCCGGAACCCGTGCGCGATATTGGCATAGACTGTGGTGTTATCGCTTGGCAGGTATTTCAGGCTGAAGCGCGGGCTGACCTTGTCGAAGGTTACCGACTGCTTCGGGCGCACCAGGCTGGTCACCCGGTCCAGGCCGGGACCGGAGGACCGTTCATCTTCGAAGTAGCGCACGCCGATCAGCGGCACGAGCTTGCCGTCGAAGAGCTCCCACGAGGCTTCACCGAAGATCGACCAGGACTTGGTCTGCAAAGGCCCGACGATGCTGATCAGCGGGATCTCACCCAGCAGGAAATCGGTTCCATCGAGGTAGAAGTCGATATCGCTGTCGATGGTGGCGTCGCGGTAATAGACGCCGGCAATCCATTTGAAGGCGCCGTCATCATTGTTCGTGAGCCGCAGTTCCTGGGTGAAGGAGTCGGTCTCGAAGGTCGAGTCGTTGTTGTAGTTGAAAAATCCCAGTGTAAGGGGGGCTTCAAAGTCAAGCTCATGGGTGGTGTAGGACGTTGAGCTTATCAGGGTGACCGCATCAAACTCGTAGTTCACCGCCAGCGAACCAATGTCCATCGCCGTGTTGGTGAAGCCGTCAACCGGGCCGTTCGTGACACTGCCGGCACCGTTGATTGCAGGCTCAAGGAGCGGCAAGCCGGTCGCCGGATTTGTCGTGATGACCGCGTTGTTGAAGCCCTGCTCGTTCTCGATGGTCCAGTAGGTCGCGCGCAGCGTCAGGCGATCGGACGGGGTGAACAGGGCCTTGATCCGCAGGTTGGTTCCCTGGGAATCGTTGGCATTCTCTTGGCCGGACTGAAGGACATCGGCGAAGCCGCCGAGTTCGTCATAGCCACCAGAAATCCGGATCGCGAACTTGTCCGCAACGACCGGAATGTTGACCACGCCGTCCACGGCATAATTGTCGGCGCCGCCTTCCGTGGTGGAGTATTCGCCGAGCAGCTTGCCGCTGAACGCGTCCGTCGTCGGATCTTCCGTGATGAGGCGGATATTGCCGCCCATGGAGCCCTGGCCCCAGATCGTGCCGGAAGGTCCGCGGATGACTTCGACCTGCTTCAGATCGAGAAGCCGGGCGGGCGGGGACAGCTGCAGGTTCGGAACGCCGAACGCAAAGTCGTCGACATAATAGCCGGTGAGGCCGTCGCCGGTGGTGCCGGCGGCGATGCCGCGGATCTGGATGGTCTCGAACCCGCGCGAGGACGAGGAGACGACAGAGGCGCCAGGGATGAGTTTGACCAGGCCGCCGACATCCTTGATGCCGGAGTTTTCGAGCGTGTCCGCTCCGATCGCCTGAACCGACAGCGGCACGTCCAGAATGGTCTCTTCCCGCTTCTGCGCGGTCACCGTGACGGTGCCGAGGCGCTTGGCATCGGTTTCGTCTTGGGTCGTTTGTGCCTGCGCCGGCAGGAAAGACAGCGCGCCGAACATACCAGCGCTACAGAGAAGCAGTGTACGATTGTTCATTAAATCCTCCCAGTTTCGCGCTGCCACTTGCCGGGCAGACCGCTTTGAGCCAAGAACTATACAAATGTTCAGTCTTCGACAAGGGCTGAGTTTACTTTCGGGAAGGCATGAGGCCTTTCGGTCACACATTGAGGGAGGGCGAACCTGTGACGGGCCCAAGCGTAATTCATCAGGTGCTGGCGGGCCGCTCGGCAGCCGCCCCCACGGATCAGGCGGCCATGCAGGGCGATCTTCGCCTGACGAATGCGGAGCTGCTGGCCCGGGTAGACGCCGCAGCGTCCTTTCTGCTCGCGTCCGGTGTGAAGAAAGGCGACCGGGTGGCCACACTCGCCCCGCCAAGCCTCGACTTCTGGATCACGTTCCTGGCCGCTACGTCGATCGGGGCGATCTGGCAGGGCCTGAACCCGGCCTATAAGCGCAACGAGTATGCTTATCTTCTCGAGGACGCGGCCCCTGCCCTGATCTTTGCGCAAACAGATTTTGACACCCGCAACTACTTTGAAGAGCTTCAGGCCCTCGCAAAGCCGGATATTGTTTTTGTGCCGCTCACGAAAGAACCGCTATCTGCCGTCGATCCGAGGCTCTATCCCGGCCGTACGGTTTCTGCCGCCGACCTTCAGGCAGCGCGCGCATCGGTCGAGCCTGAAGATATTGCCGTTATCGTCTATACGTCAGGGACAACCGGCCAGCCGAAAGGCGCCATGCTCTCGCACCGCGCCGTCGTACAGACCGCGCTGTCGAACCTCGCCTGGATGCCGGCGGAAGGCCTGAAAGCAACTGTCTGCGCCGCCCCGATCAATCATGTCGGCGGCCTGAACAATGTCTGCTTTACCGTGTTCGCCGCGGGCGGCCGGATCATCTTTTTCCCGCGCGTCGACCTCACCAAGCTCGGACAGGTCAACTTTTCAGAGCGCCCGACCTACCTTGTTGGTGGTCCGACTGCCTGGGCGATGATGATTGCCGCCGGGGCGGACTTTGCAGCCGCATCTTTCTACAAGCTGATCGTATTCGGAGGCGCGGCTTCGACCGTTGCGCAGCTGGAACACGTTCGCAGGACCGGCGCGCGCCTGTCGAGCGTCTACGGACAGACCGAGACAACGGGCATGATGACGTATACGGAGGAAGACGCCGGTCTCGACATCATGTCGGAGACCATCGGCAAGCCCATCCGCGGAAACGAGATCCGCATTGCGGCTCCGGACGGGGCAGCTCTCCAGCCGGGCGAGACAGGCGAGATCCAGGTTCGCGGGATCTCGGTCATGTCGGGATACTGGAACAAGCCGGACTCCAGCCGGGAGGCCTTAACGGCAGACGGCTGGTTGAAGACCGGGGACCTGGGTATTCAGCGCCCGGATGGCAACATCGTCTTTGCCGGACGCCTGAAGGAGATGTTCAAGTCGGGCGGCTACAACGTCTATCCGGTCGAAGTCGAGCTTGCGATCTGCGAGCATCCCGACGTGATGGAAGCTTCCGTAATAGAAGTCCCGCACGACAAATTCCAGGAAGTCGGTCATGCCTTTCTCGTCCTGCGTCCGGGCTCAAGCCTGACCGGAGACGACCTAAAGGCGTTTCTCAACGACCGCATTGCCGGCTACAAGATCCCAAAATCCTGGCAGATCCTTGCGGCCTTCCCGCGCCTGCCGAACGGCAAGACGGACAAGCGCAGCCTCAGGGCTGCCTTCCAACCCGCGGATTGATGCCGTCAAAAATCAGGTTTGTGCGAACCTGCGATCGATCACGCCGCGCAGGGCTCTTTCATACTGTTCCAGACGGCCCGTGTTGACTGCGGCTCCGTCATCGACAGGCGTGTGAAATGTCGCCGCAACGCCGGTTAACCCGAGGACGTCCTTGTAGCCCGCGGACAGGACGTCTCCTGTCTCGCCGTTACGCATCTGTGCCGGATCTAGTGGCGAGAGCGCCATCGGACCAAACGCCTCGTCGACAAGGTCCTCAATGCCCGGCGTTGCCATGCGGAAATGCACCGATTTCAGTGGATAGTCTTCATCCTGCGCGGTTGCGCCGAGGCTCGCGCCCAGATGAATCCAGAGACGGACCTCTTCAGGCGAGGGTGCGAGCGCCCCGAGCACCTGCTGCATGCCGAGGTGGCCGATCTCGTGACCGCTGCTGGCGACAATCCAGACCGGGAACGAGGCCTTCGCATAGGCTTCGGCGAGTTGCCTCGCGAGGAGGATCCCGGGCGCGCGCTCGGCCACCGATCCGAACCATCCCGTCATCGGCGTCGAGATGACGAGTCCCGCCCCCTTTCCAAGTCTCGCCCCGATCAGACTTACTCCGGACACGGAGGTACGTGTCGCTGAAAGCGACAGCCGAGCCTCATGCTTCTGATGAGCTGCTGCCAGGATCAGGTCGTGATCGCGCCGCGCATACAAGATCACGGGGATCGCAAGGTCAGAAGACGTGACGGACCGGTTATAGGCAAAGATCGAACCGGACGGTGTCTCGGTGCACATGAGGTAAGCGGCTGCGCCTTGCCGTGCCGCTGCCACAACTTCAGCTTCTAGCGCATCTGTCCAATAGGCAGAAAACGGGCCTTGCATGGCACGTACAACGCAGTCCCCAGGACGGGCGTTGTCCGGCAGGGACAAACGCACACTCCCTTCTAAAGGTGCCGGCAGGGAGATCGGCGGCATCCATTGCAGGAACCCCTCGTACGTTTTGCTGCTCAGTTCGATTGCCACCGCCGGATCTACGAGTGTGTCTGCCGAAAATGCTGTCAAGCCGAGCCTGTAGCCGGCAGACTCGAGGGCCGTGGCAATCCAGTCGCGGGTGCGCTCTTCACCTGGAGAGCCGGTTCGCCGGATGCCAAACGATGCGAGTTGGAGAAGCTTTTCGGACATCGGGACTTCAGTCGGCTGTGCGCCGCGGCTCATACAGGCTGACAAACCTGACGCTAACAGAAGTGACAGGGCCTGACGCCTGCTGGGTCCGGGAATTTTCAAGCTCACCTCTCCTGTCAGGTTCAGCGTCGCAGGGCCTCGACTGAGCGGCGATTATGCTTGCGCTGATCAATTCTCGGAACAAGCAAAAAACGCGAGCAGGTTTGGACCTGAACGCATTTACCGGACCAGAGCCTGATAGATTTAAAACATCTGGCGCTGGTCTTCGCGCTTCAACAGTTCTCGGCGTCAAGGCGCTCGAAACGCGGGGCGGAGTGCCGGCAAGCCTCGACCCACGCACAGCCAACGCGGTGGCCGAAATGTTCTGTCAGGCGACGGCGCTGGAAATCGACTGAATCATCCAAGCCGCGGAAGCCTGGGGCGCGCCCGCCCCTCGCGGTTCATGGCAATGGACCCGTTGGCGACGGCGGCGACAACATCCGGCGTGGCCTTTTCGATTGCGCCCGAATCAAACGGTGGCTGGGGGTCATATTCAATCCCGAGCTGTATCGCTTTGGCGACTGACGCATCTGCGATGAGGCTGACCAGGTGGAGCGCCATGTCGATGCCTGCTGAAACGCCCGCGGCTGTAACGACACGATCTTGCTCGATCCAGCGGGAAGCCTCAGGCGTTGCGCCGAATTCCGTGAGCCGCTCACGAACGGCCCAATGGCTTGTTGCGCGAAGGCCTTTCAACAATCCTGCTGCCCCCAGAATGAGAGAGCCGGTGCAGACCGAACAGGTCCACTTCGATCTTGCGTGGACGTTGCGCAGCCAATCGAGCGTAGGCTGATGGCTTTCCATTGCAATCGACCCCGGACCGCCGGGAACAATGACCAGATCTGCTTCAGTGACGTCCTGGTAGCTGTAGCTGGCTATGAAAGGCAGAACCTGATTGTCAGGATAAACAACACCAGCCGTTTCTGCGACAACGAAGACGTCCGCGTCCGGTAGCAGGGACAAGACTTCGAGCGGACCGACTGCATCCAGCATAGTGAAGTTGTCATAGAGAAGAACTGCAATCTTCAACGGCATCGGAAACCTCCCTCCGAACGTTCTGACGGGCAAGCTACAGGCCCACCTGAGCCCTGCTTCCGTCAGCATTCAACTTTGCCTCAGAGTCTAGAATAGCTCTCGAGCCGGCTAAACTGGACCAGGTGATGAGCCTCAGCCGCAGGAAGCCACCCGCCATCTAAAGTCTTATCCACCTTGCCGCAGATGCGCCAGAATCGCTTCGTGCACGGAGCCTGGCTGTTCGAGATGAACGAAGTGACCTGCGCTGGAAACCGTCTGGGTGCGCACGCCGCCGGCAAAGAAAGCGGGCGGCATGGCGGCCTCGAAGATCGCCGCGCTGATACAGCCATCGTCGGCGCCGCAGAGCCCGAGCGTCGGCGCCGCGATCGGCGACGAGAGGAGGCGCTGGCTTTCGGCAGCACGCGGATGCGCGAAGTCAAAGGCCGTTCGGTAGTATTCGAGCGCGGCGGCCAGCACGCCGGGACCGGCGAGCGCCGCCTCTGCGTTGGTGAGGGACTCTGTATCGTTCCAGTTCGGAGACCAGTCGCGCCAGAGGCGCTTGAGGAATGCATACGCATTGGCTGGCAGCAGGAGTTCGGCTGCGCCGCGGACCTGGAACCAGTAGACATACCAGGACCTGCGCGTCTGCTCATAGTCTGCGGCCATGACCCCGGCGAAGGCGGCGGGTTGCGGGACCGACAGCATGACGACCCGGCCGATTCGCTCGGGGCAAAGCGCGGCGGCGCCGTAGACGAGGTTGACGCCCCAGTCATGGCCGACGAGGTGGGCCTGGTCGGCGCCAAGCGCGTCCATCCATCCGCGTACATCCTCTGCGAGGCTCGCGACGCTGTAATCATTGTCTGCCGGCTGCGAGGAGGGCTCATAACCGCGCAGCGTGACCGCGACAGCCCGGAAGCCAGCCTTGGCGAGCGCCGGCAACATCAGCCGGAAAGTCTGCGGCGTATCCGGGAAGCCATGCAGGCAGAGAACGAGCGGGCCTTCCCCCATCTCATGCGCCGTAAAGGACAGCCCATTGGCTGTGAGGGTCCGGACGGCCGCGCCGTCGATCGTCGGCAGGGTCAATTCAGGCTCCCGTCCGACCACGGATCGATCAGGATCTTGGCATGCTTCTCCGGATCTGCGAGCTCAGAGAAGGCGCCGGCAATCCCGTCAAGGCCGACGGTGCCGGTGTGAAGCGCCTGCCAGTCAAACAACCCCTGCTCGATCAGGCGAAGCGCATCGGCAAATTCTTCCGGCGAGTAGTAGATGACAAACACCATGGAGAGCTCCTTGGCGATGGCCACCATCGGCAGGAAACTCTCATTGCCGGACGCAATGCCGGTCACCACGATCCTCGCATTCTGCGGGGCTTCGAGCACAAGCCGTCCCAGCATGCCGGGCGCTCCGGTATTCTCGAAGATGACCAGCGGAGCGCCGGGCGCTTTTTCCGCGGCGAGCGCGATCGGGCTCTGCTCGGCGCCGTTGACGACATCGCTTGCGCCCATCCGGGCTGCGAGCTCCCGGCGCTTCGGGGAAAGATCTGACGCGATGATGGTCCGCACGCCCCGCGCCCTGAGGACGGCGGTGATCGCGAGACCGATCGGCCCGGCGCCGACAATTACAGCCGCTGCGCCGTCAGGCAGGGCGGCCTTGTTGACCGAGTGCACTGCGATCCCGAGCGGCTCGACGAAGGCGGCAGCTTCTGTCGGGACGGTCGCTGGTACCTTCAGGAGCATGGCTTCTGTCAGGGTCATGTACTCGGCATAGGCGCCTGTCGTTTCCGGATTGGATCCGATGAGGACAGGCGCGCCCTGCTTCAGAACAAAAGGCATCGAGACAACGCGGTCGCCAACGGCGAGGGCTCGCTCCGTCCCTGGCCCGAAGGCGCAGACCTCGCCGACGAACTCGTGCCCGAGGACGACGCCCTGATTGTAGGCGCGCTCGAGTTCGGTCACATCCGCGCCGAGCGAGCGTGCCGTTTCGATCGTGTGCTTCTGGTGCTTGAACACATGCAGGTCAGATCCGCAGATGCCGCAGGAGCGGACCTTGATCAGCACCTCGCCGGGTCCCGGTTCAGGCACGGGACGGTTTTCAGTCCGGAACGTCTGGCCGTAAAGGACGCTTGCCCGCATACCCGTCATCATCATTCACCGTGAACAATCAGCTTGGAGCAATCTGCGCCGATGGCGTCGCAATACACTCGGTACATTTCGAGTGCGGCGCGGGCATCAACGACAGAAACCGGCTTGCCCTCGTCATCGAGATTGATGTTTGCGCCGTAGATCGCAAACCAGACGATGGTCTCTCCAGCCTGATCCGGCGGCGTCACAAGCGTATGGGTCGAGCCGGCGGGCTCGAAAAGGTAGGAGCCGGGCCCGGAGACTTCTTCCGGGCTTTCGAGATAGTACCAGCTTCCCTGCAGGGTGACTGCATAAACAAAACCGGTATGGAAATGCTTGATGACTTTTGCGCCGGCCGGAAGCCGTGTCATCGAAATCCAGAGACCCTGGTTGAGATCCACATGCAGCAGCTTGATGGCGGTGCCGTCCGGGGCGACCGCCCAGGGAAGGTCCTCGTCGCGTACGAGCTGTGTCGGTGCTTCCCAGACCGGGAACGTGCCGCGCGCGGCGACTTTCGCCGCATACTGGGCGAATTTTTCTTCCATGCTGAGCTTAGCCTGTCCGTCTGCCATCTTGTCCTCCCGGGGTCTGTCTTTGAAGTTTTCTGAAGTTCAGCGAATGCTGAGGGCGAGGTTCGAGTAAGTCGTCCTCGCCGTCTCGTAGCCCCCCGGCAGCGGCACCCGCGATGGGTTGTACCAGGGCATGTAGGTTGCCAGCAGTTTTGGCAGGAAGACCTTGTTATAGGCCTTCATCCGGGCCGCACGCTTGGCCTCGAGTTCGGGCGTCTGGTAGCGGGCGATGGTTTCCGGATCAGCCTCAATCATGGCTGCCTGGAAGCGGCTGCAGAGCCCCAGATAGTGCCGCTGGAAGAACATCGCGAGCTTCATCCGGTGGAAGTAGTCGCCGCCGCAGGCATGATAGACATCGTGCGCAACGCTGCGGTGCTCGACCTCTTCCATGATGTGCCAGTACATCAGCCCACGGATGGGTTCCTTCATGTAATCGAACATGCCTGTTTCGATCTGTGTCCGCGCGGCGGCGCACGTCATGGATTCGAAGCCTTCGCCATATGCGAGGCAGAACTTGAGCGGCTTATTGCGGCTCCAGTCGTCGAACAAGGCTTCGACTTCCTTTTCGAGTTCCGCAAGGCGCGGTCCTGCCGGGTGCACCCGCTTTACCACATCGTTCATTTTCTGGTGCTGACGGAAGTGCTGGCCTTCCTGCGCGCAGAAGCGCAGCGCCTCTTCCTTGAGGTCCTGGTCCTTGATCTGAGGCATGGCCGCCTGGACCGTCCGGATCAGGAAGGGCTCAAGGTAGGGCAGCATCATCCATGACCCGACGAAGAGGTAGGACAGGGCCGGATCGTCCTCGATGAAGACGAGATCCATGTCATCGGGAAACTCGAAGTTCATCCGGCGGATCGGAATGTCTTCAGCAATGCTCATGACCTGCTCCTCGCGTTGACAAGCGGCGTTTAACTTCACTTACCGTCCATATGGACTGTACGTTTGTTCAGTGTCAATATGCGGACGATTACGGAGGTCAAAATGCAGCAGCGGCGCGTCCTGGTTACCGGCGGAACGGGGTTTATTGGCCGGCGGGTCGTCAGCCGCTTCCTGAGCGAAGGAGACGATGTCGCCTCCTTTGCCCTGCCCGGAGAAGCGCTGCCTGCTGACTGGGAAGGCCGGGTCGCCGCGCGTTCGGGAAATCTCCTAGAGCCAGCGAGCCTCGCCGCGGCCTGTGAGGACCGCGATCTCGTGATCCATCTGGCGGGGCTCGTCGGTCATGGCGGCGACTATGACCTCCAGTGGCGCATCTTTGTTGATGGCACACGCCATGTCTGCGAGGCGGCTGGTAGCGTCCGCGCGCGGCTCGTCGTTGCGACTTCGATCGCGGTCTACGGCACGCACATCCAGACACGCGTCTGCGATGAGGAGGCCGGCCACGGTCCCTGGGCGGGGGCCTATGGCCGAGCCAAGCAGGGCCAGGAAGCTGCCGCGCTGGAGGTGGCCTCAAGACTGTCACTGCCCCTGACGCTCATACGTCCGGCAAACGTCTACGGGCTCGGCGGCGGCGGGGCCTGGGGCGACCGGCTGATCGAGGCAATCCGGGCGTCCGGCGGCGCGCTGATTGGCGAAGCGGATACGAACAATGCCGGACTGACGCATGTCGACAATCTGGCGGATGCAATTTTCCTTGCGGCCACGCACCCGGCCGCCATTGGACGCACCTACAATGTCTGCGACGGCGAAGACGTGACCTGGGCCCGCTTCATGACCGACATGGCCACCCTTGCCGGCCGGCCGCGCCCGCCGCTATTTCCGCTGCAGGACGTCCTCGATCTCGTGAAAGCGAATGAAAACCCGGCCGAACTGAAAGGCCCGGAAAATGCGGCCCTGCCTTTCATGGAGGGGGTCAATCTCGTGGGATTTGATAACCGGATCCCGAACGCGCGGATCGGCCGCGAACTCGGCTGGACGCCGCAGATCCGCTATGATGAAGCCCTTGAACAGATGCGTCGATCGATCCCGACCGCGGCCATTCCCGGTTCTGGCGAACGGGCTTAGACTCGCGCCATGCCCGACACTGAAAAACCTCCAGCCCGCCGCACCCAGGCCGATCGAACCCGCGCCACGCGCGAGCGCATCTTGAAGGCGGCGCATGATACGCTGATGGGCCGCGGCTATGCCGGGGCATCGACCTGGGCCGTGTGCGAGACCGGTGGCTTTTCGAAAGGCACGCTGCTGCATCATTTCCGGCAGCGCACGGATCTTTTCGGCGCGCTGATCGTGGATCTCGGCCTGCGCAGCCTGGCCTCGCTCGACGCGGCGATGCAGACGGCCGAACCCGGCCAGAAAATAGATGTCTTCCTGGGCTGGCTCTGGTCGACGCTTGAGGGTGACTTCTTCGTCGTGGGCCTTGAAGTGCTCACCGCCGCGCGGACCGAGCCTGAACTCGGCGAAGCAATACGGCGGGGGGCCGACGAGCTTTCAAGGCTTCTGGATACGTTCATCGACAGCGCGCTTGAAGATGTGCCGGTGGGCTCAGCCGATCTCGTCAGGAGCGCGCTCCAGACATCGGTTCATCTGGTGCGGGGGATCGGGCTCGACCTGTCCATTGGCGGCGATCTGAGTGCGCACCGCGCACGCTTCGACACCTGGTCCCGCACTGTGCGCGTGCTTGCCTCAGGCACGTTCGCGCCGCCGCCTGAGCGATAATTTCAAGACAGGCCTTGAAGACTGAACATTTGTATAGTTTCTTCGATCAAAGAGCGCATCGTGCCGAATGCGCCGGATCGGGGAAGACGCCATGCAAACGCACGCATCACCGCTGAGCGAAGCCGACATACAGACCTGGAGGGAAGAGGGCGTCCTGATCCTGCCCGGTTTCTACAGCGCCGAAGAACTCGAAAAGCCGCACGAAGACTTTCAGACGATCTACGAGATGCTGCCGCCGGCGGCGCGAAAAGCGACGGCCGAGGCCGGCAATACGGCCGAGACGGCGAAGTTCCATGTCGACCAGCTCGAAGCGATCCGTCCGCTGCCGACGCTGGGAGCTCCGGACCTCAACCTGCTGGCCGCGCATCCGCGGCTGATCCGGGCCGTACAGTCGCTGCTCGGGACGGACGACGTCTTCCTCTACACGTCCTATGCATGGCGCAAGGATGCCGGCCAGACCAATTACAGCCAACCCTTCCACAGAGACTACCCGACCCATCAGCTGCTTGTGCCGCCGGACCGGCCGGAACACGGCGCCGTGCTGATGTTCATCTACCTCACGGATGTGGACCTCGGTAACGGCGCGCTCGCCTATGTCCGTAACTCAGAGGCGCGGCGCTTCGGTATCGAGGCCGGCCAGCCCGGCAGCGAAGGGCAAACGGAGCTTGCGAGAGGCGAACGCCGCGCGGTAGGCCCGCGCGGCACGGTGCTGCTCTATTCGGGCGAAACCTTTCACCGCGGCACGGACCTGACAGAGCCAGGCGCCTACCGGCACGTGGTGGGTGCCGGATACCGGCGCAGCGACATGCCCTGGATCGGTCCGCGCCGCGGGGATTTCCATCCTGTGCTGCCGATCTGGCGCGACATCATGGAAATGGCTGGCCCCGAACAATTGTCCGTCTACGGTGTACCAAGACCCGGCAATCCTTACTGGACCGAGCGCACGATCAGAGGGGTCGAGGCGAGATTTCCGCGCTGGAATTCTGACCCCTGGCGCATCGCCGCGGGACTTGCTTCCAGGTCGGCCGCGCCGCCCCCAGAGTCGTTCCAGTGGCCGTCGGTCACAGAGGTCGGCGGCGCCGACATTGACGCCTTTGTATCGCGGGCGCGGCAGAAGGCGCGTGCAAGGAAAGCCGGCCAATGAACGCCCGGAAAACGGGTCCGGGGGGTTATGAGGGTTACACCTCAGAGGTGGCGAACAGCTATGAACGCAGATCGATGTACGTTGCGGTCGATGACGGCTGCCGGATTGCCATCGACATCCTGCGGCCATGCCTCGATGGCGAAGTCCTTGAGGGCCCGCTTCCCACGATCGTTCAGGCGACGGGATACAGGCGGGCTTACTTCTTTGGCGAAACCGATCTGGCGCTCAGCGGTGACCAGCCCGCCTGGAAGAAGCTGAAAGTCGGCGATCTCGTCACCGGCTATGAGAAAAGCCTGCTCGCCAAACGGCTGGTTGACCATGGATACAACCTCGTCTGCATTGATCTTCGCGGCACAGGAGCCTCGTTCGGGAAGGGCTCGAATTTGATGTGGCGCAACAGCGCCGACATTGCCTTCATCATCGACTGGATCGCCGCACAGGACTGGTCGACGGACAGGGTCGGCATGATCGGCATTTCCTGGGAAGGAACGATCCAGCTGACGACGGCGGCCTATCATCCGCGTCACCTGACCGCGATCGCCCCGATGGCCACATCGCAGGGTTTCTCCGCCGTCTGCGACGGCGGGCTCTACCTGCATGGTTTCTACTCGGTCGACTGGGCGGGCATGGTTGCCAACCAGCAGGGACAGGCCCCTGCCCTGCCCGTCGATGGGAATGAGGGTCCGCGCCTGATGGAAGAAGCTGTCCTGCAGCGTCGCCCTCGGTCGCTGCCGACAGATACGGCGGACCCGATGTCGCTGATGAAGATGGTCCGTGAACCGATGCTTCAGGCCGTGCGCCAGGACGCCCCTGCCCCACCGCTGCCCGAACTCGGGCCGCTGGGTGACAGTCTCGATGAAACCGCACGCCTCAATGCGTCGGGTACGGCGATCCTGCTCGTCAGCGGCTGGTGGGACATCAGTTTCAACGGGCACATCCTGGATTTCTACAGGGCACTGACGGTTCCGAAACGGCTCCTGATGGGTCCGTGGAATCATCTGGGTCCGCAAGTCTCCTATATCGAACAACACCGCTGGTTCGATTACTGGCTGAAGGGCATCGACAACGGGATTCTGTCGGAGGCGCCTTTCTGCTTTGCTGAGGTCGATACGTTTGGCCTTGAACGCTGGTTCAGCGCTGAGACGTATCCGTTGCCCGAGAGCTGCAAGAGGCGCCTCGACCTTGATAGCGAAGGCAACCTTGCCCAGCCGGGAACAGCAAGGAATACTGAGCTGACTTACGCAGTCGACTATGGAGTCACACTAGGTGACCATAGCCGGTCCCGTTTCTTCTTTCGCAGCGACAAGCGCATTTCGCCGCCGGACCTGAACCGCCGTTCGCTGCGATGCCTCGCATTCCTCACAGAGCCCTTCAGGGACGGCGCGCGCCTCAACGGCCGTCCAGAGCTTTTTGCTTACCTGAAGACGACGGGCCGGTCTGGCGCGCTCATCGCGACGCTGGAGGAAATCCTCACGGATGGCCGGGCGCATTACATCACCGAGGGCTGGCTGAACTTCTTCCACCGCCAGATCTCGGATAGTCCGCGCCCGCATGACGGGCGTGCGTTCCATAGCCAGTCGGCGCGCGATCTGAAGGACGTCACCCCGGGCGAGGTGATGGAGGTCGCTCTTGAATTCTATCCCGTCGCCTGGCGGCTGCAGCCGGGAAGCCGGGTGAGACTGACCCTCGCCGGCACGGATGCGGACAACCTGTTCGTCCTTCCGGAAGCCCCCGCTCCGACGCTGACGCTTCTGACCGGAGGCGAGCCGGCAAGCTGCCTCTACTTGCCTCTCATTGACGAATGTCTTCCACAAAGCGCCGCTCATGATCCTGGAGCCCGGTTTGAAGGGCGCCATGCTGCGGCATTCCACTACTTGGAGCGCAATGATGTCTGATCTGATCAAGCCGGCTTCGATAAGCTACGCGGATGTCTTCGACCTTGTTGCAGCAACCGTTGATCCTGCCTCGCCCGCTGTCATCTGCGACGGCGAGCGGACCGACTGGCAAACCTTTCACGCAAGATCTGACGCTCTTGCAGGTGCCCTCTTGCGGCGCGGACTCGCCCCAAGCTCAAAAGTGGCGCTCTATATGCGCAACGGAGCTGACTACCTCATCGCCTTCGCGGCCTGTTTCAAAGCGCGCCTGGTTTCGGTCAACATCAATTACCGGTACGGCCCTGGAGAGCTGAGCTACCTTCTGAGCAACGCCGATGCCGAAGCGGTGATCTTTGACGCCGAGTTTTCCGGCACCCTCGAGAAGGCGAACTCCTCAACTTTGAAGCTGAAGATATCTGCTCGCGGCTCGGCGCCAGAAGCAGAAGCAATCGAGAAACTTTATGCGGAAGGTCCGCAGCTGTTGCCAGCGAGCCGCAGCGGTGAGGACATCTTCCTGCTCTACACGGGCGGAACCACCGGAATGCCGAAGGGCGTAATGTGGCCGTCGCAATCCATGTGGGAAGCGCTCGCGTCGGCGCGCCGCGCGGGGCTGAACGATCCGTCAGCGATGACACTCGAGGCGCTCGCGGTGCTCCTGCGAGGCAGCAAGACGCAGCCAGCATACTTTATAGCGCCGCCGGTGATGCACGGCACAGGACTGTTCTCTGCGGTCAGCGTCCTGTCACGCGGCGGAGCCGTAGTCTGCAGCGCCGCAAAAAGCTTCGACGCAACCGCGGCGCTCCGCGCGATTGAAGCGCACCGATGCTCCGGTGTCGTCATCGTCGGAGATGCGTTTGCCCGCCCGATCGTCGACGCGCTAGACGCGGCACCCGGCGCATTTGAACTCACGTGCGTTGAAGCCATCGTCTCGAGCGGAATGATGTGGAGCCATGAAGCAAAGCAGGGACTTCTGAAGCACATGCCGCGAGCGGTGCTCTCAGATGGCCTTGGCGCAAGCGAGGCCTCCAGCATCGCCTTTTCAGTCACCACGAAGGACATCGTTCCGGAGGCGGCGCGGTTCTCGCCTGTCGACGTGATCGTTGTTGATCCTGAAACATTCGAACCGGTCGAAGCGGGTTCCGGAAAAATCGGCGTCATCGCCAAGGCCGGTGCCCTGCCCCTCGGCTATTACAAGGATCCGGAACGCACGGCATCGACCTACCGCATCATCGACGGCATCCGGCGCATGATCAGCGGCGACCACGCGCGCCTCGAGGCGGATGGAACGATCACGCTGCTTGGCCGCGGCAATCACTGCATCAACACTGCGGGGGAGAAAGTCTACCCGGAAGAAGTCGAGGAAGTCCTGAAGCAGTTTCCGGGCATCATTGATGCCTTGGTCTTCGGGGAAACAGATCCACGGCTCGGACAGCGGGTCGTCGCTATTGTTTCGCGGAAAGCTGATACTGACCATGAGGAACTAGCGGCCTTCGCCCGGCAAAAGCTTGCCGGATACAAGGTCCCGAAAGCAATCAAGGTGGTTGATCAGGTACCCCGCGGCCCGAACGGAAAGGCCGACTACCCAAGTGCAAGGGGGCTGTTTTTGCAGAAATGACCTGCCGCAGGTTTTTCAGACCCATGATTGTTTCAATCGAGCTGCCCTTAGAGATGCGCCTGTCTCCAAATGAACGGCCCGGATCGGGGGGCTGGGTCAGTTCGGCGACGCCGCTATGTAAATGCCGGGAATTGGCTGGGGATCACGCAAACTTGGCTGGGGATCACGCAAACGGAGACGCTGGAACGTCCCAAATCGCCCCGGTTCGCGGGCATTTGCGGGGGGAAAACCGAAGCGTCGTCACATGAGGAATTGCGTGGCGGAGAGGGAGGGCGCTGCCTAAGAACAAGGGCACTCTTATGTCCATGATTTTATAAGGTTTTAAGAATTAAAGCGTAGCGATATGTGCAGCAATTTGTGCAGCAAATCAGCGGGCCATGAGGCTCATTGCATGACTTAGCCTGTCGCAACAAAGCCGCGACCCGCAAAAATTGGTCCGACAATCTTGGGGCAGATTACGGCTGAACGAACTTAGTTATGAGCGCATCGCAGTTTCGGATACCGATGCGAACCTTTCGTGCAATTGATTGCAACCGGTCTACTGTATCAGCCAACCAAATCTCAAACCCAAAGTTCATTGTGCACCGATCTTCATGAACACTCGCTGACAGATGCACTAACAACCAGCTCTGGCTACACGACCCGCGTCCGCACACGGATTTTGTCGCGGATCTCATTGTAAACGTCAAAGCGGACGTTTCCCTCGACTTCAAAACTGACCGCAATTGCGAAACGAATATCTTCGTCAGGTGACAGCCCCCCCGAACCAATCTCGCGGCACTGAACACGAATTGGCAGAAAGTCAGTCTCATCGTAAGTCGGCGTTGAAACCCTGTTCGGAGTGAGCCTTCGAGACCAAACCGTCCCCCTTCCAATCATGTTTGCATCAGGCCCAATTCCCTTAAGGGCGAGCTTCCAATCTTTTACTTCTGCGTTTGTTGTTTCTGCGAGGCAAACCGCCTCCAATGCCGCGCAGCGATAGAGAGCACGTGTCGGAGACACTGGTGAAAACCATGCCAGGGTGATCCTCAAATGCCGTGGCAGTTTTTGGCCAGAGAGTGACGGCGGTAGCGCAAGTCTAAAAAGTTGAGCACGATCCTTGCGTGTAGTGCCAAGGCCAATAAGCGTAGCGCCGTGTTGGGGACCATCAATCATTCGAATGGGCTCGAGAACTCCATGCCCGAAGTGACGCGCTATCTGATCCTTCACACCAGTGTGCGACTTATCGGTGCCGAAGCGACTCTTCGCCTCTGCCTCAAACGGCTGGAATGACGTTGGCCACATCGCAGCATTCACCGCCAAGGCGCGCGTAGCCAACGCGAGATCGCGTCGTGGAAGTTCTTGCCCTTCGAAAGGGCCATCCTGTTCCGTAAGCATCTGTGCAGCTTGCAGCAGAGCCCGCGTTGTCAAAGCAGTAGCAGGACTTGTTCCACGGCAACGAGTGGTCGAAGTTCCAAGTGCAGCATTAGGCGCAGCGACGACCAAACCGGTTCGGTGCGTGTCTGATATGCCAAGGCGCGTATCAACCCCGTTGGGTTTGATCCTCATTTCTTGTACGCCGCCCGGTGCTAGAAGATCAGGTTTAAGAGCCTTTTTCGGACCTAAGCCAATCGCAGTAGAGACGTGGGGCAAGTGTTCTCCAGCGTTTTCGAAACGAATTAGAGTCGCATCGTGAGGATTAGTTTTAGGAGTGGCATCTATGGAGTAAGCGCCGACAGTCAGTGCGTTCAACGCCTCAGCGGGAGACAACAAACTACGCTCGTAAGCTTGAGCGTCGATTGCGCGGCGAATTAGCGATTGGCGTGTGAGTTGATCACAATCCTCAAACGCGGTTGCCGTTATGCCAGGTAGATCTAGTTCCTCAGGTATATTTCCTGCCGAGACCGCAAACAGAACGCCGTATTTCCATGACCACCAATCCAGTAGGCGAGCTATCGCGCTAATTCGTCCTGCAAAACGTTGGTCACTAACACCAATCGAGAGGTTCACTAAGAATGCGTCTGGCGCTAGTGGCTCCTCGTTGAGAAAACACCGGGCAAGTGCGGCATGCAGAATATCTACGAACAGTTTGTCCGGCTGCGAACGTGCCCGCCCGTCGGCACCGTCTACCAGCACCGGGATGCAGAGAAGTCGGCTATCCTGCAACCGAGTTCCGTCGCTCTCGATGTCACCGCGTAGAATAAGTGAAGCCATTGCGGTACCATGATATCGCTTCGCAACTACGGAAATTGGCTCGATAGAGAACAAATCCTCGATGACCACACCGCCATCGAGCTGTGGGTGAGCTGCCACTGGAACGCTATCAAGCAGGATTGCGCGCATAGGCGCATTTGGATCGAAAGCGTTCGCAATTCTCGCCGCCCCGGCTGCAGGATCATCATCCATTTGTGAGGACTGTGCGATGGTCTGAGGGAGGATAAACTGAATCCCATGAACGCTGGCGAGGCCGCCCTTCAAGCGCGGGTTTTTGATCAGCTCTCGGACGTCTCCCGCTCTGAGCGCAACCAGCACTGCATCGTAGACGAAGCCATCCAATCGAATCTGACTTTCGTCTATAATCCGACCTTCAAGTTCGTCGACAGCGGCTTTCGCCTCCTGGCGCCACTGCGCTCGTTGAGCGTCGTTTGCAGAAGGCCATATCTCAAGCTCAAGCAAGACATCGTCATCATCATTGTCCGGAAGCCGGCTTTCAAGGATTTGTCTTGCTCTCTCCGTGAACCGATCCTCTGGCCCCCAGAGACGCAAATCAACCAGTTGGTCGAACATATTCCACCATGGCATTAACGCTTCTTGGCGGGTCGGCTTCTTACCTGCCTTGTATCGGCGCCAAAGAGCCAAGAGCTGGCGAAGTGCACCTTCGCTAGGCATAGTCGCATAGAGCGTTGGGAATAATTGTTCCTCGCCCTTAGGCGGAGCGAAATCTCCTTCACGAAGATCCAGCGCACTGTCACTCTCAAATTCTGCGAAAACATCAAAGCCAGCGGAAACCGCTACTTTTGCAAAGTTCTGGATAGACGTAGCGGTCTCAAATACGAGTGCTCGCTCGGGCGCTATGCCGGCGGGGTCTTCTTTCAACGTAACACTCGGTTGATCTCCCTCAAACGCTTTGACTAGAGGCGCAAGGCGTGGAGAAAGGCGCTCGCCCTGGCGGGCCCTCGTGGGAGTTCGAGCGAGTCGCTTAGGTATGAACTGCTTGTTGCTTTTTTTACGCTGATCCTGACGCGGCTCAGGCAGTTTCAGAATCGGACGCTCTACCATTTTGTTGTTCTTCCCCCAGATTCGTCATGCGCGAGCCCCAAGCTCTAACTCTCTCGTCAAACACAGTCCGGAGCTTTCGCTTTCCTTGATCGAGCACGTAACGCCGCCGAGTATCCAGGAAGAAATTTTCAGCTTCGGAAAAGCTTGTGGGTTTAATCGCCTCGTAAAGTCTGGTCGCTGTGAATCCGGAATTCTGGTCGAATTTGTCAAGTTGATCGGAAAAGTACCGAATCAATAGATTTCTACCAGGTTTAGCAATTTCTAGCCGCAGTTCGAACCTCCGCCAAGTTGCGCGGTCCAGAAGTTCTGGATGATTTGTAGCGCCGACGACGACGCAGTATGAAGGCAAGTCATCTAACTGGAGAAGAAGCGTGGTCACCAAGCGCTTAATTTCACCGGTTTCGTGTATGTCGCCGCGTTCTTTTCCGATGGCATCAAATTCATCGAAGAACAAAACGCAGGGCTCGGTTCTCACATAGTCAAAAAGACGCTTCAGCCTCTGCGCTGTTTCGCCGAGGTAGCTCGTCACTACCGCCTCGTACCGCACAGTAAAAAGAGGCAGAGCCATTTCGTAGGCCAGCCCTTCCGCAAGCGACGTTTTGCCATTGCCCGGAGGACCCACGAGTAGCACCCGATGACGGGGTTCCAGCCCGTGAGCCCTTAAAAGATCTGCGCGACGCTGCTCTTCCACTAGCTCTTGGCAAGCGTTGAGCACGGGAGCATCAAGATAAAGGTCTGAAAATGAGCGCCGGGCTTCTTGTCGAAGGATCCCCCCGGAACCGTCTCGAAGTCGAGGACGAGCTTGCCCACTATCTCCGGTGGGCCGGTGCTGGTCTGCAAATTCAAGCACTCGGGCAATGCGATCCGCTACACCGGAATGCTTTTTGCCGCGCTCTTCGGCGGCAATTGCTTCGGCTGTTTTGCGCGCAGAATCGACGTCGCCTTGGACACCCGCCTTTACCAAATCGATAAGGTGGTCGCTGCGCGCCATCGTATTCCTTCCTGAATTCACGTCTCTATACTTACGCGAGAACCGATTGAGACTTTCTTACACCGATTTGGGGCAAAGTCTCCCCGATTCGCGCAAATTGCATCCGATATGAATAAAAGCACCTCCACGCCGGCCTGACCTGCCCGAGGTACTTCAATCCAGTCCTTGCTTGGGTCGAGGGGCCCTCGGAGAGCCGCGAATCTCCAAATAAGTGGCTCGCAACAGGGGGCTGGGTCAGCAGGCAAATCTCGGGGGTCGTCTGAAGTGCCGAAGCCGGCGCCTACGCTTGTCCCCTGTAATCAGCGAGCCTTTGCACGTTCGGTCGGAAGTCGCGCTTGGAGGTCGAGCCCCCTCACGATCAGTCGAAGGCTGCCCCCCATATCCTGCTCAATCCGCCTAGCCTCTTCGTTCAGCATCTCGATCAGCGCCTCCAGGTTTACATCCTTGTTTGTGTCAGGATGCTTCCATGTGCGAGGCGAGTTCACTGTAATCAACAGGCAGCCTGCCCGGATGTTTTCTGCAGCCATGTACTTTTCGACAAGCTGCTTCCTGATGGTGGCTTTGAGTTCTGCCGCCGAGCGCTTCTTTTCACCGATCTTCAGCTCGATAACGGCCTCGTGCTCCGAGCCTGTGGAACGAAGCCGAATATCGGTTTCCTTTCCGTCAGCAGTCACCGCTTCTTGATCGACCGTATATGCGGATCTGGAAGCCTGTCTAAGCTCGCGAGCTAGCTGCTGCCGCATGATCGTCTCGTCCTGTATGAGGGCCCAGGCAGCGCGCGGTGAATCATCACGCAGCAGCGTGTCCTCGATATCATCGAGGCGGTCGTTCATCAGTACAAAGGCTTCGTCCCGGGTTTTGGCTGGGAGATCATATGATGTATCTATTGCCACGATTTCATCGTCGGTGAAAACTGCAGCGTCCGCTTCTTCGCTGGCCTGTTCGAGAGCCAGCGCCCTCGCACGGTCCCTGAAGTTTGCGAAGAGCGGGTCCTCGAACATTTCCAGCTTCGCCGCCCACCCATCCGGCCCCTTAGCGGCGAGAAGAGCGGCCAAGATATTGCTTCGACCCTGCTCGGCATGGTCGCGAGCATTGGGCGAGTAGCTCCCCTCGTCGCGGACCATATCGTCCTGGGGTCGGATGAACTCATAGGCGAGGCGCGCAAGCTTGAGCAGCAAGTCCGGAGCGAACCCCGTGCCCGAAAGATGGGTGTCGCCGCCGCTGTGCCGATCACCAAATAGAGACGCAAACCAGGTGGTCGGCGGTCCGAATTTCGCTGGCGAATGCGTCCGAAGGGTTTTCTCAAGCGCATCCACCCCTTCAGCCGGGTTGAGACGCATCAGGATGGGCAGCCAGAGCTCGCTCATATGATCTATTGCGCCGTCAGACAGCTCAGATTTCGCGATGGCTAGGATTAGAGCTAGGTCCTCATCTCCGCCGTGCTGGATGAAAATCTGCAACACTTGGCGAAGCCGGTTCGCCCGAAGGCTCTCATCGGTATTCGGGCCGCCTCGCCATCCGCCCTCGCCGAGCCAACGGCGTAAGCGCGGGAGAAACAAAACCGCCACACTTGGCGCTGCATACTGAATATCCTGCAGCATGCCCGAGTGGGCACTTGCTAGCTCATCGAGCTCCGCTGTCAGTTCTTCACCGAGCACCGCATCTACGGTAGGCGGATGCGCCAAAGCAATGCCCTCAAGCCACGCCGGGAAGCCGTTCAGTTGAATAGGCGCGTAACGCAGCGCCAGTTCCGCTTCGTCCTCATTGAGCTTCTCGGCCCATTTGGGATCTTCCGCTTCAGCCGCGACACCAGCGAGCCCGAACTGCCAGCGGACTAGGTAGGTACCCTTTTCACCTTCGGGACGCTCGCTTCGCAGCGTAGGGCGTTGCTTCCGCCAGAACGCCATCATTGCAGTGCGCAGGCGGTCGGCCACGTCTTTTCCGAACTGATGCTCTATGAAGCGCCTGTTCCAACCTGAAGCCCGGCTTTCTTCGCCTGAGCGTTCCATCGCCCGCCAGAGGTTCCATGCGGTGTTGTCAGAACGGCCGGCGTCAAATAGCGCGTCCGGGTCGTTGCTGACCTCCCGCCAAAAAGTGATCCAGCTGGCACGTGCTTTCGCTTTGCGGCGCTCCTCCTTCTTTTCACGCTTTACGCTCTCACGCCTCAATCGCTCCTCTTCAGGGTCAGGCTTTTGTGGCTCAGCCAGCTGGTCAAGGCGGGAAATCAAGTCGGGAAGATCCTCCACATGCGGTCTGAGTGACGCCAAGTGGTCTATCCATTCCACACTGTCGTCGCGGATACGTAGCGCCGCTTCGAAGTACATTGCGCGCTCATCTGCAAATCGCACCGGGTCGGCCAGGGATGCAATCACCCAGTCGATGTCGGAATTCCTCAGACGCAGAGCATCGGTGTGAAAGGCTACCCGGGCAAGGCGTTCAATAGGATCCTTAGCCGGCTTTTGGGCTTCAAACAGCATGTCCGCTGCTTCGAACAACCGCCGTCGTGCCTCCGCCGGCAGGCCGGCAAGCATGGACGCCAGCTGTTTTGGAGAATCGGCGTGAACATGATCGCTATCCGTCAAGATGACGGTGATCGCGGCAGACTTCATCACGTCGGGCGCGAAAACTCCGGATTGAAGCAGTTGAATACAGGTCGCGGCCAACACGGGCAGCACATGAGGTCGGCGACATTTGAGACGTGGCCACCCCTTCTCATTCCATTTCAGCCCCTCAAGCACTTGCGCTGTAAGACCTTGGCGCAGGGCTTCCAGTGTCGCGGCGTCGAATGCATGTTGATCAATAATGCGCGGGAGCTGCCATGACATTCCCCCGACCGATCTTTTGCCCTCCGTGATACGGGACAAGGTTTTGCAAAGGGAATCGACGGATAGGTGGGCGGGAAAAAGCCGCAGGACCGCGGAGCACGCGAGCGAACTGGGCCAGTCATCTGCATTCTGCGCGACTGCTTCGCCGATCTCGACGAGGCGCGGATCGTTAAGTTTAACGAGCGTGCCCAAGGCATCGATGCGTTCGCCGAACAGCGCGTCCGAACATACAGCTACACGGTAGGCGATATCAGCGCAGTCGCTCATCCCCCCGAGACCGATGAGGTCCAGCAAAACTTCACGGATCTCGGAGTTCTCGATCCCGCTCTCCCACAAAGTCGCGACCTCAGGTGCCAATTCAGTGGCGGCGATCCGGTGCAGCTGGATGGCGGGCACCCGCAATCCGCGCCAACCACCCGCACGATGTCGCTGAACGAACGCGCGCAGAGCAGTTTGCCGCTGTAACGGTGTCAGGGATTCCGGATCCCCGTGATTGAGTAGCACGTCGGGTTCACGATACAGCACCTCCGCGAAGATCGCTTCGTCCTCTAGAGCCATCCACGCTGCGACCGGGCGATAAGTTGGCTTCACGACCGGAATGCCCTGCGCTGTGGTCGTGAACAGGAGTCGCTTGATTGCACGGATCGGCATGCCGCGATCACGCAGCGCAATCAGTTGTTCCGCGGCCAGACGTTCGATGACGGAACGGTGATGAAAACGGACACGTCCATAGGACACGAATCCGAAGAGCGGACGCTCGAGCAGTGTCTTGCGTTCCTCACCAGTCCAATCATGCAGGATGATAGCGGGATCAAGTGGCGTTTGAGCCGACTCCCCATCCCTGTCTGCTTCAGGGCTGTGGCGCAGGGTCAGTTTACGGCTAAGCGTGGCGGCCAGCGCCAAACGACGAGCGCCGTCCAATGCCTTCCCCGGAGACAAGGAAGCGTACTCGCGGCCTTCATCACGCGGCTTTAGCTTCACGGCGATGTCCGCGAGGACTTGGTCGCGATGAGACCTTATCCGGTGGTGTGATCGCCAGTCTGCGCAAAGCTCGATGAGGTCCTGCGGACGGCGAACAAACTCCTCCGCATTTCGCCGCTGTATGTCGGTGAGCAGCGCGTCAGGATCATCGACGCCCCGTATTCTCGCGATATGCCGGATATGGTCGCTTGAAAGGGGCAAGAGCGCGACGTTTCGCCAGTCCTTCGCGACCTGCGCACTGGATGCGCGTTGGTATTCGCGGGAGGTCGCAATATCCGCAAACGCCTCGCCGCTTGGTGCTTCCTGAGGCTCGTCAGGCACCGGGAGGAGCTGGCGAAATAATTTTTCATCAATGGGGGTTGGGCGCGATGTGATGACCACCCGCACTCTAGAAAGGTTGCCAGCCACGGCCTTGGCTAGGCTCGTAAGCGCGCTTCTAAATGATCCGCGCGTCAGCTTGAGTTCGTCGATGGAATCCAGAAAAAAGGTTGCGATATCCGACTGCGCCCCGCGCCAAGCCTTGAAGCGGACTTCTTCCTCTGGCGAAAGCGTGTCTGCCAAAGTTTTTCGCGCCAAGTCAGCAAGTTCGATGAAAAATGCAGGCTCGCCCTTATTCCACAAGGCTTTCTGGCGCTCCTGGCACTCGAACGTCTTGCCCGCGCCTGCTTCGGAAATGATTAGAACGCGTTTAGATTTCAGCAGCTCTCCCCAGTTTGAGCCTCTATGCCAGCTCAACTCCATCAGAAACGCAGTCTGTTCAGACTCGCTGACTCTGTCAGCAGGAATGTCCTGAAAGCTGCGTTCTGGCGCCCCTGCGCCTTGGTCTGCAGTCATAAATCTCATCACCCGTCTTCGCGGAACATAATGACAACATCAATTATTGCCAATAGCCAACGGAACTTGCCTGCGAATTCAGCCGCCGACTCAACCGTAATTGCTGTTTGGTATGTTCTGACCGATCCCGCCGGGGTCTGTGCTGAAAATGCTTTTGATGTGCACGCGTTCACGACCCGGGAGCCCCAGTGAGTTGCCAACTGTTGTCGTCACCACGGTCCGCAAGCAAGTCGTCATCCGACGATGCTCATTATCGTTGGTGTCAATGTCAGCGCCGCCTTGCGCTATTTGCTCAGCCGCACACCGACGCCGCCCAGAACGTTTTGTCCGGCTTCGAGAAAAACGACCCCTGCCCGTTCCAGCGCTCGGCGGACCGCATCGACATTGGCAGGCGTACTTGCCGAGGGGCCGCGTTCGCTTTCCATCCGGCGCACGGTCGGCACGGAGAGTTTTGCAGCAGCGGCGAGCTCTGGCTGGGTCCATCCCAGCAGGGCCCGCGCGGCGCGGATCTGAGCAGAAGTGAATTCAGTCATTTTCTTTTTTCGTTCATATTTACTTAATTCGATCACGATGGTAAGGTGCGTGATATCAAACGATTCACGCGTACCATAAAAGGCCAACCCATGTCTCGACGTCCCAAAGGCGGCGCGAAGGCGGACATCTGCGTACACTGCGGTCTATCACGCCGGCAAGTTCTGGCAGGTTCGGCGGCGCTAGCCCTTCCCGCCGGCAATCCCGCGCCACCTGACCCGGTCATTTCAGCCTGCCAAGACTGGATCCGTCTGGATACGGAGCACGAGGGGTTGATATTCCGCTGGCAGACGCTGGAAAGCCAGGCCGTCCGCGAATTCAATTGGTTCCGACTTTCAGAAATCGAGCGCCATCAAGTACCCCTCGCGCCCGAGATGTCCGCTGTCGAGGCGCGCCTGGAGTCATCGTTTGAATCGAGACATTATCTCCTGACCCAGCTGGCGGATATGACCGCTGCGACGCTGCAGGGTATCTGCCTGAAACTAGCGGTCGCCGCAAAAGCTGTTCCGGTCGATGAGAACCCCGAAGCTCATGCGCTGCTCCAAGGCACGCTGAAGGATTTTCAGGCTTTGCTTGAAGCGGGCGCTCCCCCACTGGCATGAATTGCCCTCCCTGCCTCCGGCCGCACCGGCCACCGCGTCGCGAATTCACAAACGAGACCATCCTGACCACGGTCGAAACGCTCCTCCATAATATGATTTATGTTTGGCGCGACGTGCTCCTGCTGCATAGAATTGAAAAGCTGACCTACGCAAATCGGCGAGCGCCTATCCACCTCCCTCGCAGAGTTGATCGCGTACATTGCCAACTCCGCAACGGAACTCGCAGCGGGTCTTATGCCGCAAGGAACCGTGAAAAAGGGTTGCCCCTCTCAGCTCCCCATCCGCATTAGAAGAATATGAACAAGAAAGTTTACGCTCCCGACTCAATATCGATGTGCAGTTCTCGGACGGTTACGACTAAAGCGGCGTGAGAATGGCCGGCGAGGTACAGTCAACCGGTAGGGCAAGTTTAAAGCAGTGGCACCACCCTTCGGGTAGCGCCCTGTCTGCACAACGATTTTCTGGCGCCTTTTGGACAGCTTATTGGTGCATGGATTTCGCCGGAGCTTCAGCTCGTGCGCAAACGTCCGTACACCAATCTTTGCATTGTGCTGCCGCCGCTTGTGCGCGGTTGCGCCACTTTGCAGATGCTCCAACTACGCGGTCTGGATCAGTGGCGGCACTCTAGGAGACATTTCTGGAGTCCTCGCCATGCCCAAGCTCAACCCTCTCATTCAGAGCGCGGTTTTCGTGCCCGGCGCCGCCCGATGAAACCCCGCGTCAATCTCCGCCTCGATGCCACCCTCCTCGCCCAGGTCGAAGCGGCTGCCCTTGAGCGCCGCACGACCAAGACAGACATCCTCGAAGACGCGCTGCGCTGCTATTTCGATCCTGATCGCAGCCGCCCGTTGGAGGACCGGCTCATGCAGCGCATGGACCGTTTCGAACGGCGGATGGGACGCTTGTCCTGGGCGGTTGATCTCAGCGTCGAGCTTGTCTCACAATTCGTGCTCTATTGGCTAACCCGGACAGACCCGATTCCGGAGGCCGACCGGCAGATGGCCCACGCGCTCGGACAGAGGCGATTTGACCACTTCATCAACCAGGTCGCCGGCAAGGTTGGCAGGCGCCGCACGCTTGTTCAGGAATCCCTTCGCTGGGAAGATCCGGACCCGGAGTGAATTCAGCTCGCGGAACTGTTCTCTGACGATCATCCCTAATAGGTGATCGGAAAGCACCCTGCAGAGCTGCTTCCAGGCCGAATGGCAGGCTCTGCCATTCGGCCATAGCCAGCCTCTCTGCCTACGCGGTCCCTCGTCAAGGGCATGGCCGCTCTCGCGGCGCGCGTCCCGCGCGCCCTTGACGAGGGCCCGCGCAGGCATAACCCTCACGCAGACTTTGCACAGCGTTGTCATCTGATGCTGCAAATGGCTCCTGATCCGATTGGCAGCAGGCCGGCCGCTCGGCGATCCTCGGCACCATGCAAACCGTCAGTGCCCAGCGTATCGAAAACGCCATCCGGATCGTTGCCCGGCTGATCGACGCTTCGGGTGATGAATACTGGCCAGTGCTCGAACGGCTGGAAGCAGAGCAAGCGGCGCTTGCCAGCCGGGAGGAACGCCTTGCCCGCTATCTCGCCGGAGAGCGGCCTCAAGCCGCGCGGCGCTTGCTGTCTCCGTCTGTGCGGTCAGTTCTGCGCGAGCCTCCTGCGCAGAGGCGATGAACGCCAGAACCTTTTCAGAGCGCAATCTCGCGCACCAGCCGCGCGACGTGATCGAGCGAAGCGCCCTTGCCATAGCGTTCGCGGTCAAGCCGGTGGCCGAACAGGTCGCGCCGGATACGGTCATCGATACCCGCCGCCAGCATCCGGTCCTCGAATGCATGGCGCAGGGAGTAGAACGAGTGGGCTGGTGTTTCCAGCAGGCCATGGGCCTTGAGGTATTTGTTGACCGTGGCGCTGAGGCCCGCGCTGCTCTCCCGGTAGCGCGGGAACCCGTCTGGGAACGCCTTGAACGCCTCCAGCGAGACGCCCGTCAGCGGGATCACGCGCCTTGCATAGGCGCTTTTCAGCTGCCGCCCTTCTGGCTCGATGGCGATATGCGGCACGGCAGCATCCAGCCGGATCGTCTTCGCGGTAAGGCCTGCGCCCTCGGACGGCCGGTAGCCGGTGTTGACCATGCCGAGCAGGAGGCCGCGCGCCTCATCGTTCAGCCCCGACAGCGCGCCAGGCGCCAGCAGCCGGTTCCTGATCCATTCAGGACTGAACGGCGGACGCGTCCGCGTCTCACCTTCGCGGAACGAGAGCTCGCCAAGCGGCAGGGTGAGGCCCAGCCGCTTCATCGTGTTCACGGTCTTCAGCACATCGCCGAGATGGATGAGGTCCTTGTTGGCCGAGTTGGGCGTGACCTCACCCGCCTCGATCCGCTCCAGCCAGTGCTGGCGAAAGTCCAGCATGTCGTCCCGCGTGATTGCCTCGATCGGCTTGTTGCCGACGATCTCCACGAAGTTGCGCACGGCCTTGAGGCGGGGGTTCTTCCAGCGCCGGAGCTGGTCCTCGCTCTTGCCGAACGTCTTCTCCCGGGCGAGGCCCCAGTAGAGTTCCAGTGCCTTCTCCAGCGTCAGCGAGGGCACGGGAACGGTGCCGAGCAGAGCAGACGCCTCCACCGGATCCGGCGCCGTCCGGCGCGTGCCGATGGCTTCCACGCGCGCCACAAGCTCATCCACGGGAAGGCGGGCGACTAGGCCGACATCCAGATAACGGAAGCCCCGGATGCGGGCGAGCTCATGGGCGGCCGCATGGCGGGCCTCGGCGTCCTCAGTGTCGCCCGCCAGCCTAGCCTCCCAGGCCTCGACCAGATTGCCCCAGGCGCGGTCCGCCTTGCTGCGCGCCACGGTCTCGGAATCGGTATGCAGGCTGATCCAGATCACCTCGCGCGGTTCCACCCCGCGATACCTCTGAGGCACCCGGCGGCGCAGCTGGAACGTGCTCCCGCGCTTCACAATCGACATGCACAGCTCCGTCAGACTTAGCGGACTTTGTGCAGCGAAATGTGTAGCAAAAAATGCAGCGATTCAAGTTCGAGGGCGTGCAGGCCGGTGCAAATCTGTGCAATAAAATCAACAGGCTCAGCGTGTTGTCGCGAGCAATACCCGACTAGGCTGGCGGAGAGGGAGTCCGCATAACTTACTTTCACCCGCATTCGCTCACTTCCTTTTTACACTGTTTTTATTACTATTATTTCCGCTGATTTTCGCTCGCACTCGTTGAAGCCCGCTTAGTTTCGCACTAAAGTGTGGGGACGAATGTGGGGACGGAAACCGGATCATGGGCCAATTGACCGCTTTGAAAGTGAAGGCTTCGAAGGTAGCCGGAAGCTATCAGGATGGCGGAGGCCTCATGCTGATAGTGAGGCCCTCGGGCGCTCAATCGTGGCAGCTCAGGATTCAGGTGAACGGCAAGCGCAGGGACTTCGGACTGGGCTCAGCGTCGGACGTTTCGCTCGCTGACGCACGGCAGAAAGCCGAGGAGCTGCGCCGGCAGTACCGGTCGGGGCTTGACCCGGTCGCCATCAAGCGCGCCGCCAAGGCCGAAGTAGAGGGTATCCCCACCTTCGAAGTCGCTGCTCGCCAGGTTCATGGCGAACACAAAGCAGGCTGGCGCAATGCCAAGCACGCCGCGCAATGGCTCTCGACGCTGGAGGAGTATGCCTTCCCATACATCGGGCAAAAGCCCGTCAGCGAGATCGACGGCCCCGAGATCCGGGACCTGCTTGCCGAGATCTGGCTCTCAAAGCCCGAGACCGCCAGGCGGGTGCGCCAGCGGATCGGCACGGTACTCGATTGGGCGCATGCAAAAGGCTATCGCTCTGCCGAGGCGCCCATGCGATCGGTGAGCCGCGGCCTTCCGCGCCAGCCGAAGCGGGACAACCATTTCGCCGCCCTTCCCTACGAGGAGCTGCCGGCGCTTATGGCTGAGCTTGAATCAACTGTGTCCCTCAGTCGCCTCGCCCTGCGCTTTGCAATCCTCACGGCCTGCCGTTCCGGCGAAGTGCGGGGCGCTACCTGGGCCGAGATCGACCTCAAGCAGCAGACCTGGACAATTCCAGCGGTGCGCATGAAGGCGGGCAAAGAACACGTGGTCCCGCTCTCGGAAGCTGCGTTGGAAATCCTGCGGGCCGCAGAGCCGTTCCGAGGGCGGAGCAAGGGTTCCTTCATCTTCCCGGGCAAGCCCGGAAAGCCGCTGTCTGACATGACGCTGACGAAAGTCATTCGGGATATGGGGCAAGCGCAAATCACAGTGCACGGATTCCGATCAACGTTCCGGGACTGGGCAGCCGAGCAGACATCCACACCTGGCGACGTTGTCGAGGCCGCGCTGGCGCACACGATAAGGAACAAGGTCGAGGCTGCTTACCGACGGACAAACTACTTGGAGAAGCGCCGGGTACTGATGAAAATGTGGAGCGAGTTTTCTGCACCGATCTAACAGTACCGTTCGCCGCCGGATGTTGAGTTCCGAGCACAGAAGCGTAATAATCGTTGTTGCTTTCAAAGCTCACTCGTCACACCCCGCAAAGCAAACCCTCGAAGAAAGACTGGAGCTAATCCACGGTATCTGCCTTCTCTCGGTTTCCCTTGCCACTCGAATACCTACATTGTTGAACACTTGTTCGGCCGTAACTCCTACCTTCACGATCTCCCCCGCCAGCGCAGGTGCATATCTACCTTCTTCTGCATACGTTCCAGGCGACGACGATAACGCGACGAGCGCGTTGGCCTCGGGAATTTGTCTCGCCAGCCCAAGTCTAAAGGCACTACTGGTGTCGCTGCCTTCATCGCTGGTACTAACGTCAAACACCATAAATGCAGCTTCCGAGTCTACTACACTAAGCTGAATCTTTAGGTCGTCGACGCTTAAGCCCTCAGAGAGGAGATCCATTTCGGTCTCAACATTTGCATCGGTTCCAAGCAAGTATGAAGCGCCAGTCCGAGAGCTCTGAACCGCATGCCCTGTGTAATACACAAACGAAATCGACCCGGGTCCAGCACGACCGACGGTATAGAAGAAGTCATCGAATGACTCTCTGAGTTCAAATCCCGTTACGTCGTTGACGCGCATGACGTTAAAGCCAACAGATGATAAAGCCTGCTGAATTTGATCCGCGTCACTTTCAGATAAGCGGAAATCTGAGAGCTTTGAATAGTTGGACTGCGAAACAACAAGAGCAAAACGAGCGCCTTGGTTTATCTCAGCCGCTGGCGTTTCGGTCGCCAATTCGATCCGGTCACGGACTACGTCTCCAGGGCTCTGCTCGTCAGCATCCCCGGTCTTTCGAGCGAACCAGAGTTCGGGAGGCGGCGACTCGCCGAGGGGCGCGCGCGCGCGCACTACCTGCGTGATGCCAATTCTGCGCTTTGCCGTCGCCGCAATCGAACTGGCAGTTTCCTGATCTGCAGCGTCGAAGTAGCGGACTTCGGGAATTGCCGGGCTTTCGGCTGCACGAAGTTCGATGCCGAGGACAGTCATACCTCTGCGGGAAAAGTCCCGTTGCATCTCTTCAGCCTGCGCCCGCTGATCCTCTGATGCGATTGCGATTCGGAATGAGCCGGCCTCCACTGGCAGCGCCTGCTCATCCATGCGGCTTTCCAGTTGTCCGACCGCGCTTTCATACGCAAGACCTTTGTCTCGCGCGATTCCAGCAAGCTTGCGGTCGTAGGCTTCGACCAGGGCCATATAAGGCGAGACGCTCAACGGAGGCTCGCCCTCACGTTTGAGACGGACTTCGAAACCGATGCCAAGTGTTGTCGGGGTGCCGCCAAAATCATTCGAAAGATAACCGAGGAGGTCGCCTTTGCGGACGCTCTGGCCCTCGGAGATGGCGAGCGCAGCCATGTTGAGATGGATGTAGCGATACTCGTGTGTCCCAGCATCAAGCACAACGGTATACACGTCGACGCTGGAAATCACGCCGTCATCGGCGGCAACGACGCTGACTTGCTGGCGGTCCGCCGCTGCGGCCCTGCTGATGTCACGGCAGAGCGCGGGTGTGCCAGCCCGTATACGCACAATGCTGGTGCTCCGGGGGTCCGGGCAGGCTGTATTAGCACGCGAGCTTGACCGGGACTCGCAAAATGTGTCGCGCCAAGGATAGGCAAAATTGCGGGCATCACATTGGTCGCCGCCACTCATGCCGCCGCCCGGACTATAAATATGCGAGTTGAGCCAGGCCGGATGATCCGCGATCGGGAACGCGATCTCGGGCGCCCAGTTGGTGGTATCGGCAAGGCCCGTACCAGATCCATCAATCAGCTCGCCTGCCGGTAGGAACGAAAACTGCAGGTCCGCCTCGGTGAAGTTCGGCCAGTCGCGCGGTTTGCTGCGGCTCTTGTCACTGCGCACGGGGGGGCCGAGTGCAAGGGCTGCAAGGACGCCAGCGTCTTCCATCTGAAGCTCTTCGTCGGCGCCGTAGCGAACGGTCCAGAGGCGCCCATCTGTGCTGAGCATCCGAAACGTGCCCGGAGCATTTCCCGAAAGCAGCTGCCGAGCTGCGCTCGGCGGATCAAGAGGCTGAGACGCGGTCCTGATCGTAGGCCCTGTCTGCACAGCGCGTGCATTTACGAAGTGCACCGAGCCGTCCAGAGTCGCGACAGCAGCGAGTCCTGGCTCTAGCGCAATAAGTGCCGCCGGGGGACCAAACTCGGCGCCTAGGCTGACGGTCCGGCCACCGACGAGCAGGCGTGTTGCGCCGTCTTTCTCGACCGCAGCGAATAAACGCCCGTCTGGTCCGAAGCCGAGTTTCGGCGGCGAGGCGACGCTTACGAACTGGCCTCCCGTCTCCGGGTCGATCAACGGCTGAAGCGAGCTTCCCGGCTCCCGCATAAACACCCGGCCGCTGGCATCGGCGAAAGCAATACGCGGCGCTTGCGGGGTTCCCCCAATTGCGACAGCCGCTGGCCGGCCGCTGCCTGTGCGAACTGGCGCGCCAATCGGATTGCCATCCGCCGTGAACACGGCAAGGTCTCCGGACGCACTGATTGAAAGAATCAGTCCTCCGTCTACGGATGACACAACTTCTGTTGGTGCGAAGTTAAGCTCCTTTTGGATATGGGCTGTTTTCAAATGCATCGCCACAAGCAGGGCCGTAGAAATTGACGCAGTGACGAGGCTCAAGCGTCCCAGTTGCGGTAACAGTGACGCGCGGACGTCTTTAGAAGAGCGAGCGTGCTTGTTTGCTGACGCAAGTCCGAACCGGCTGGAAATCCAGCCAACCACTGACAGGATCAGAAATGGTAGAAATAACAGGCCGAAGGCGTGGACTATCGTTAGGCCTCTCAAAAGAGAGCCTATCAGATCCCCAAATAGGTAACCGCCAAGAACAAAGGTCACGGCTAGCCCTGCACTTCTCAACAACAGCTGCTGCCAACCGCCCGGTTGGGCTAGCGGAACTGCGAAGATATTGAACCCGAGCCTCTCACCGGCCCATCGAAAGAGGAGAAGCCCAAACGGACCGCCGATGAAGCATGTAGCCCAGAGCAATGCATAAGGCACAAGCGCCCCTATGCTGCCAAATGACATAAGACGCGAATAACCAGATGTCTCGCTGAACCATGCAGCAACCATGAAGACCATTGATGTCGTTATCGCGACTAGTGCCAAAGGGGATGCGCGTTCGGCGATCCAGAACAGTCGGACAATGGAGGCACCGGGATGCCAAAAGATCGTAGCGACAAGCCCGCTGACTGCCAGGATAACCAATGGCAGCAAAGCGCCAGTAACCATCGGACCTAAACCGGGGTGCGGCGTAACTGCGAAGACCGTTGCAGCGGAGGCTAAAGCTGCCAAAGCTGTCAACCATTCCGGCGCTCCGAACTGTTCCCAGAAACTGCGCTGAAATATCTGGTTGAGCCGCGTTAGCCGCGCGAGCGGGAAGTCTTCCTCATTTCGTCCCATGAGGAAATCGAGGAGCACCTCATCATCAAACAGGCGTTCCGGCGGGAGCGCTTCCTTCGGCGCCTCGCGCCCGATCCGCAGGCGGAGCTTTTCTTCCTCGGCACGGTCCTGAGGGCGCGCGGCTTCGATGGCACGGGCGATGACTTGGCGCACTTCCTCGCGCCGAACCGGCGACAGCTCGGCAATCAGCGCGCGGCGCAGCCAGTTCGGCATCTGGCCGGCCTTCAGCCATGGAAGCTGGGAGAGGGTCGCAAGGCGAGCTTCGTCATAGAGCGGATCGCGCACTGGGTCGCCGCCCGGGAGGCGAGCGAGTTCGACACCAAGATAGAGGGTCAGGTCCCACTGGATGGCCGGATAGACACCAATAGCGGCGAGCCATTCGAAACCCTGAGCATCGAGACCGCCCCTCAGTTCACGAATGAGACGGCGCAGCGTGAGTTCGTCCGGCACCGACGGGTAGAGGAAGCGCTGGCCGCCGCCCCGGAAGATGTCCGGCAGCGGCCGCGCGAGCCCGTCCCCTTTGGGATTGAGGCGGGCGGCACTGTCAACGCCGTCCAGACCGAGAAGGTCGGACAGGGTGAGAAGGCCTTCCGGCGTCGCGCGCCCGATCGGCATCGAGAGGCCTTCGGCGAGCGCATATTCTTCGCGGCTCCAGTCGGCGAGAGCGACCGGGGTGAGCAAGGCGCGTCGCGGCCAGAACCGCAGCTTCTGCGCGACAGGGCGCGGCTCGAAGCTCACCGGATCGAGGAACCCCTCCCCCGTCCCGAGAATGATCAGGCGGTGTTCCGGAAACCGCGTCTGGGCCTGTTCGATCGTGATGCGGCGCGCGCGGTCGTCACTTTCGAGTTCGCCGGGCTCGGTCTGGAAGTACCAGATGTCATAATCGACGAGGCCCTTCAGGCGCTCGATCAACTGGCGCAGCCGAAGGGCTTCGTGGTCCGACGCGGAGGCGCGTTCGATCAGGATTAGATATTCCGGGCGGGCGCGTGTGCTGGCATAGACCGGGGTGATGAACACGCCGCCTTCGCGCAGGGTGGCCGACAGGGTTTCCCTGATGTCGAGCGCTGAGGAGGCCTGCGGGGTGCGGCTCAGCAGCCGCTGGCCGGCGCGCTGGAAGAGGCCCGCGTCAAACGCAACCCGGCGCCCGGCATCGCTGACGAGATCTGTATGCAGCGGCGGCACTCGCGGCTGGCGCCGCCGGAGGAATGGCCGCCGCAGGGCATATTTTGTGAAGAACCAGAACAGAAAGCCCAGCGGAACAGCGGCGGCGAGCCAGCGCAGCCAGGCTGGCGCAACCGAAGAGGCGGGATGCGGCGGCGGGGATTTCCATACCTGCTCGGGCGCCGGCAATCGCTCATCGCCGAGGATCGCCAGCGCGCGGTTGACGGCGCCGGCGGACGCGCCATCGATCGCAGGCTCTGCGTTCAGGCGGTCCACCAGCAGGCCAATGTCCGCCGGCGGAGCCTCTTCAGCGGCGATGGCCGTCAAGGGCGCGATCAGGGCGGGCGCGCCATCAACGCTGGCCGTTTCAAAGGCGCGGCTGGCTGCTGTATCGAGTTCTGCAATCGGCGGCGCCTCCGCAGGCGCTTCGATCCGGGCGAGCGCCAGCGCCAGCCTTGCCCAGCCGGACGTTTCCTCGCTGCCGGGCCGGAACAGGTCGAGTGGCACGCCGACGGGCAAACCGCTGAGCTCGTTCAAACGAGCTGCCATCCGCTGGGATGTCCATGCCGTGGTGAAGAGGGCGCTGGTCCAGGCCCCGTCCGCCCCGGCGCGCCAGACACGCGCGGTGAGGTCGTTAGAGTCGGTGACGATCGACGCGCCGTCAGGCGAGAACGCCGCGGATGTGACCTCCCTCCGATGCCCTTTGAGGACGGTGCTGGTCCAGGTCCCGTCCGCCCCCGCGCGCCAGACCCGCGCGGTGCCGTCATCAGACGCGGTGACGATCGACGCGCCGTCCGGGGAGAACGCAGCGGAGCGGACCGGGCCTACATGCCCGTCGAGGATTGTACTGGTCCAGGCCCCGTCGGCCCCCGCACGCCAGACTCGCGTAGTCATGTCCTCAGACGCGGTGATGATTGACTCGCCGTCCGGTGAGAACGTGGCGGAGAAGACAGGCCCCCCATGCCCTTCGAGCACGGTGCTGCTCCAGGCCCCGTCCGCCCCCACGCGCCAGACCCGCGCGGTGCCGTCATAAGACGCGGTGACGATCGACGCGCCGTCCGGTGAGAACCCGGCGGTGTTAACCCAGCCTCCGTGCCCTTCGAGGACAGCGCTGGTCCAGGTCCCGTCCTCCCTCGCGCGCCAGACACGCGCGTTGTTTTCCTGAGACGTAATGACAATCGACGCGCCGTCCGGTGAGAATGTGGCGGAGCGGACCTCGTTCTCAGGCCCGTTGAGGACGGTGCTGGTCCACGCCCCGTCCGCCCCGGCGCGCCAGACACGCGCGGTGCTGTCCCAGGACGCGGTGACGATCGACGCGCCGTCCGGTGAGAATGCGGCGGAGGTGACCTCCTCCCAATGCCCTTTGAGGACGGTGCTGGTCCAGGCCCCGTCCGCCCCGGCGCGCCAGACACGTGCGGTGTTGTCACCCGACGCGGTGACGATCGACGCGCCGTCCGGGGAGAATGCGGCGGAGGTGACATAGCTCCCATGCCCTTTGAGGACGGTTGGGGTCCAGGCCCCGTCCGTCCCCGCGCGCCAGACACGCGCGGTGTTGTCCTCGGACGCTGTGACGATCGACGCGCCGTCCGGTGAGAACCCGGCGGAGAGGACAGACACCGCATTAATGACCGTGGGCGCAGAGGTCCGCTCGACGAAGTTCGCCCGTCCATGTTCTGGATCAAGCATGACCGAGGCGGCGACCTCTTCCAGTGTCGGGGCGAAGTCATGTTGCTCTGCTGCAGCCAGTACGCGCGCAAGCCAACGGTCCGCAGTCTGAAGGATGGGCGCGTCTTCCTCGACGATGTCCGGAGCCATGCGTTCAATGCGGGAGCCCCCCCCGGCCACTCGATCAAGCGCTACAGGTTCTGCGGCCGCAGGCTGGTCCGCAGGCTTCCAAGGCCGCACTGCGCCCGCCCAGATCAGGCCGGCGAGCAGCACCGCGCCCAGAAGGCATATCCAGACCTGCAGGGTCAAGCGCCAGGCAGGCCCCTTCTCTTCCGAGCGCTTGTGCTCGGCGCTTCCGTCACCCCGTTGCAGCGCCGCCTCGGGCGAGAGGCGGCCAAGGATCGCGAAGAACCGCTCGCGCTCTTCCCGGCTGCGCGCGAGTATGGGTGCCAGCAATGGCCCAAGTTCGCGCAGCAGGCGCGTGGAATCTACATCAGCGGCCAGCTCCGAGGCCGCGCCCTGCCTGTCCTGCAACCAGCGAGCAGTCACGGCATGCGCCGCAACGCGTTCCCGGGCGCCGATGGTCAGCCCGTCTTCCTGAAGCTGCGCGAGGAACACGTCCAGCAGGTCCCCGAGTCCTGGGGACGTATCCGGTTCGCGCGTGTCCTCTCCGCCGTCGGCCATATGAGCGGCGTCTCAGTCTGGCCGGCCGGAGGCCTGGCCGGAGACCCATTTCTCGGCGTGGGCGAGCGCGTCTCGCCGGTCCGACTTGTTCTTGACGAGCGACGAGAGGGTTTCGCGCACGAGCGCTGGCTGCCCGCGCAGTGTCTGGCCGGGTTTTGCGCCGCGTTGCACGAGCAACTGGATCCAGTTGATCAGTTCGGCCGTCGAGGGCTCCTTGACGAGGCGCGTGTGGCCATTGGCATGGCGCAGGTCGTAAAACAGGTCTAGCGCATCAGTGAGCAGCGGCGAGCCCTGCTCGATACCGGTAAGGCGCCGGGCCACGATCTCGCCCATGCGGGCCTTGTCCGGGAACGGAATATCATAATAGACGCAGCGACGCAGGAACGGATCGGGCAGACCCTTCTCCGAGTTCGAGGTCAGGATGACGATTGGCCGGAAGGCGTTCGGCACGCCTGCTTCGCCCGCCTCGCTGCCGGGCGTGCCGGCATTCTGCAGTTCGGGGACACGGAACGCGAGACGATCGATCTCGGTGAGAAGGTCGTTCGGGAAGTCGCGCGGCGCCTTGTCGATCTCATCGATCAGGACCACCGCCCGCCGCGGGGCGCCGGGATGGGTGAAGCTGCCCTGCCCGTCAGGCGGCAGGAGCGGCTGAATCGCGGCCGAGTCCTTCGGGAAGGCTTCAAGGATCGCGCGGCCGAGGGCCTGGTAACGGATGAACAGGCGGGGGTCGGCCGCGTCCCTCGCCTTGAACGCTGTCAGGGCGTCATAGGTATAAAAGAGGTCGCGCGCCGCGCTGGTGGACTTGGTGTCGAACCGGTGCAGCGGACAGGCGAGATCATTTGCCAGTGCGTCGGCGAGGCGGGTCTTGCCGGTGCCGGGCTCGCCGGTGAGCAGCAGCGGCATGCCGAGCACGAGCGCGACGTTGACGGCGTGGCTGAGATCGGGGTCCGGCAAGTAAAGGGCAGGATCCTCGCTGCGCGCGCGGTCGACCAGCGGGATCGCCTCTGCTTGCGGCGCCGGGCCATCGGCAAGGCCGCGCCTGAACCATGGATAGGGCGGCGGAGTGCTCATCTGGGATTGATCCTCAACGAAGTCGTGTCCTTAGCGAGCACGGGAAGCAGCCGGTTATTCCAGTCTTCCATGCTGATGCCGGTCTTGCGCGCCTTGCCGGCAAAGAACGTTTCGAACTGGCGGCCAAGGTCCAGATAAAGCGGGCTGGAGGTGTCCTCGATGTGCTTGCGGCGCCAGTCATCGGCGTCCTTGCGGTAGAGCGGGCCGAGAATTTCGAGCAGTTCGACACCGAACCCGCTGGCGGCCGGGCGCTTGGTCTGGGCCTTCGCGAGTTTGCCAAGGTCCTTCCAGGCCTGCCGGGTCGAGACCCCGCGCTGGTTGCGCAAGGCGGGCACGGGTTTCCAGCCGGGCGGCGCTGCCTCGGTGACGACCATCAGGACCGGCAGCAGCGGCGCGCCTGAGCCTGCCGTGCTCAGGCGGCTCCAATATTCGACCCAGGCCTGCACAATCCGGGCACTGCCTTTATGCCAGTCATCAAAATCCATCACCGACTGGACCAGTAAGGGCGCCTGACGCGCGCGCCGCAGGACAGCGCCTACGTCCTTGTCTGGCAGCTTCAAGGCGCTACGCAGGCTGTTCTCATACCAGCTGTCAAACTCTTCCGCGCGGTCGACCCGGGGCCAGTCAACCTTCAGCACTTCGCAGCACCGCCCCTCACCGAGAACGCGCGCACTGGTATGGCGCCGCAGGCGGTCCATGAACTGGTCCGGGCATTCATTACGGGGCGCCTTGGCGATCAGGGCACGGACAGACTGGCCGAGGGTTTCCCGGAGCCGGATTTCGGCTTTCTGCTCCTGCGACTGGCGATTGGCGAGGAAAGGTAGGAAGGGGTCCCGGGCCGGGGCCTCGCCGAGCGAGGCGAGCCGGCGCTGCAGGGTGCGCTCCATTACCCTACCCACATCCTCAAGCAGGGCCTGACGCCGTCCCGGGTCAGCCTGCAGATCGATGATCTGAGCTTCTCCGATCCGCACCGGAATCGCGGTAAAGGCGACATCGTCGATCCGGCAGACCACGGCTTTGCGCGCCGTGAGCGCCTGTGAGACCTCCCGCCAGATGACTCCCTCTTTCTTGTAGGTGTCCAACTCATAGCGCTCGCAGAACTTCCGGCTGACGCAGACGAGGATACAGGCGGCGTCTTCGAGTGCATCATCGATCTGGTCTTCCCAGCGCCCGTCGCCGCGCAGATCGTGAAAGTGGGTCGCAATGTCGGCATCTGAGAAGCCGAGGGCGCGCGGATCGTCGAGCCAGATCTTCAAGCCTTTTTCGATCAGCGCGGTGACAACCGACGCCAGCAAGGGCGTGTGCGCCTTGTCATGCTTGGCATGACTGACGAATACGAACGGCTTCGACCGGATACTGGCGGTCATCGCTGGCACGTCCCTCCCTGATTACCGGAACGTTAACTTTGAGGCGCCGGGACGCCAAGCAGAGATTTGCAGGCTGCGCCGGGATGGCGCTGCAAAAACAACGCAAACCCGCTCCGCGGGTAAAGAGGGGCAGGAGGCCAAGCCGTTCCAGACAGGCACCTGTCCGGATTTCCTCATAGGTAAACCTGTATACAGGAGAACAGGTAAGCTTCCGCCTTAAGGCGGAAGCGTCCTCGCAACCCGGAACCCCAGACTGCTGACCCGGTTGCCGGGATCGGACCTGTAGCGGATGGCGGACCGCAGGTACTGCGGTGCGTCGCCCCACGAGCCGCCGCGGATCACGCGGGCAGAGCACTCTCCGGTTGGGGCGCCGCCCTCCGGGGGGGCGCCCGAATAATCGCCGTCACAATCCTCGACCCATTCCGCGACATTGCCGTGCATATCGTACAGCCCGAAAGCGTTCGCCGCAAAACTGCCTGCCGGCGCGGTATTCAGATAGCCGTCATCGCAGCCCGATGTGGTCCAGTCCGGGTACGATTTTCTTGCCCTCGCATCGGCGCCGTTCATATGCCCGCAGCCGCGATCGGCATCGGTTCCAAATGAATAGGCTGTCGTCGTCCCCGCCCGCGCCGCATATTCCCATTCGGCTTCGGTTAGCAGTCGGTAGCTATGACCAGTCTCGCCGCTGAGCCAGGCCATGTAGGACCTGGCATCTTCCCAATTTATGCAGACGACGGGATCGTTGAGCGACTGAGGAAACGCTGGCGATGTCCAGTTGGCCTCAGGAGTCCCCCCCCATTCGCTGTTCCCGAGGGGGTCAGCGAAACAATTGCCGCCGGCTGAATGGCCGGTTGCACGGGTGAACTGACGGAACTGCTCAAGCGTGACTTCAAAACGGCCGACCGCCAGCGGCGCGGCGATGTCGACTTGCCTTTGTGGGCCCTCGTCGTCGTTGCGGCCCTCTTCGCTTGCAGGCGACCCCATCGTGAACTTGCCGGACGGGACAACAACCATATCCGGGCAGTCCTGGCAGTCCCGGAACATGGTGCCTGGTTGTGGGCGAACGCCTTTCGGAAGGATGGGCGCGCGGACGGAAGGCGCGTCCAACTGGCGGGCAAGCGAGGCCGGGTTCAGTGACCATTCGGCACGCGCGGCGGCAGAGACCAGTTGCGCGCCGCCTGGCCGCCAGAGCCTTGTCGCCGCCCATTCGCGCAGCGCGGGCTCCGGCGCGAGGGCTGCATCGCGCAGGCCCAGCGCAGAAACGGGTGTCAGGCGAAGCCCGCCTTCCACATCGATCGTGCGCACCGCTTTTCCATCCGGCGTGAACTGGACGTCCACAAGCGGCGCTGCATGCCCCCGGACGAGACCGACGAACTCGCCGTCCGCGCGGCGCACTTCGGCGGCGCCGTCATCGCGGATAACGGCGGTGAACTGGCCATCCGGCGACAAGGCCCCGGCGAAACCCGCCTGCCCTTCCGGACGCGACAGGTGCGCCTCGATGTCGGGCGCTGTTCGGACCAGAAAGACGCATCCCGCAATCACCGCGGCCGCGAGCAGGCTGGCCGATGCAAGCCTTGTCCATATTCTGTTTCGTATCTTGAGGGCCAACGCGAACCTCCCACCTTTGCGAGACGCTACTCCGATTGGGCGCCGCCCGTCCACATTTGCGCCTCACCTGCCGCGCCAGCCGATGCGTGACAATCACTTCGCCGCCCTGCCCTATGAGGAATTGCCGGCGCTTATGGCAGAGCTTGAAACGACTGTTTCGCTCGGTCGCCTAGCGCTGCGCTTTGCTATCCTGACAGCCTGCCGTTCCGGCGAAGTGCGGGGCGCTACCTGGGCCGAGATCGACCTCAAGCAGCAGACCTGGACAATTCCAGCGGTGCGCATGAAGGCGGGCAAAGAACACGTGGTCCCGCTCTCGGAAGCTGCGTTGGAAATCCTGCGGGCCGCAGAGCCGTTCCGAGGGCGGAGCAAGGGTTCCTTCATCTTCCCGGGCAAGCCCGGAAAGCCGCTGTCTGACATGACGCTGACGAAAGTCATTCGGGATATGGGGCAAGCGCAAATCACAGTGCACGGATTCCGATCAACGTTCCGGGACTGGGCAGCCGAGCAGACATCCACACCTGGCGACGTTGTCGAGGCCGCGCTGGCGCACACGATAAGGAACAAGGTCGAGGCTGCTTACCGACGGACAAACTACTTGGAGAAGCGCCGGGTACTGATGGATGCTTGGAGTTCGTATCTCGCAACGTTTTAGTGGAGGCACATCACCACGCCACCCGGTGATCATGGACTTACAACAATCAGCGCCCGAACATGAGCATCGGCGGCATCACTCCTGCCTTGAAACTGAAACTTGCCGCGTGAAGTCCAGCAATCCGGCCGCTCAAAAATTGGATGTTTGCCGCCTCATCAAGCCCGCGGCATGAAAACACCCGCTGATGCATTCGCTTTAGCGGTCTAAACTGAGCAGCACCTGCTGGCTCGATCCAAACCGCTAGATCCGGGGACGTCGTCGAAGCTGCGCTGACGCACACCATCCGCAACAAAGCAGGGCACACCTAAGAAGCCCAACGCGGCCAGTCTTGACAACAACGCCGCGGCACTTAGCCCAAGCATTCGCAACCGAAACTTGTAATATACTTTTAGTTGCGCGATTCGAGGGTTTTGCCGTCGATCCGACACGGGAGAAATTACATGGCTAGCTATCAACGCGTTGCGTTGTTTATTTTCTTCGATGCTATCGAACGCGACCTAATCAAGCATATCAGAGATATGTCCGGAGTAGATTTCACTAACGTGCTGAGTGCGCAAGAGCGAGAAAAAGCTAAAGCTCGCTTGGCTGCCCGAGGCGAAGACATTTCAGGCGAGGACACTGATCTCTTAAATGGCCTCGACCTAGGCGATAAATTTTACATCCTCCTCAGACATAAAGACAGGCTGAGCAGAACCACGGCAGATTACTTCATCCAACGTCGGGCCGCTTTTGAGAAGGCGCTTCCAATCAGGAACTCGACTATGCACGGACGCCCTCTGACAACAGAGGAGTTTTCTCTTGGATTTTCGATTGCACAGGACTTTCTGGCATCTCCAAGTTTCTGGCCCACATTGCAGGCTACGTACAAGAAATATGGACAGGATCCGGATGCGTTGTTGTCGTTGACAATAAGTCTATGGGACGAGCCCATTTCAGGCGAAGTACTCAACAACTTACCTGTTCCCGACTACGACGACACGGGTTTTCAGCCAAGAAAAGCGCTAGAATCCGATTTAAAAAAGAAGATCCTCGGACGTCATCCTGTTGTCACAGTGCTTGGCGATGGGGGCGATGGCAAAACCGCTTTGACTCTGCAGACTCTCTACGGGCTACTGCACACAAACGAACATGATTTCGACGCGTTTGTTTGGGTTTCGGCAAAAACCAACCATCTCACTGCCAAAGAGATTGCTCGAATTGAAGGAGCTATCACCACTTCAATGGGGATTTTCGAAGACATCGCAAAAACTTTTGAACCTGGTGATGATGAACCTATTCAAAGAGTGCGTCGCTTGCTTTCAGAGAATAAGATTTTGTTGGTTATCGACAATCTCGAAACGGTCCTAGACGAAGCTATTGTTGAGTTTGCGTCTGACGTGCCCGGCGAAAGCAAACTTGTGTTCACATCGAGAGTGCCCCTGGGAAGTGATCTTGCCGTTCGTGTACCCCCGTTCTCCGAAGCCGAATCTCTGCCCTACCTTCGACGCCTTATAGAGGCCTATGACATCGCAGCGTTGCGCAAAGAGTCTGATGATACTCTCCGACGTCATCTAGGTCGGCTCGCCCACAAGCCCCTTCTTATCAAATGGTTCGCCATAGGTGTTTCAACGGGCCTGCATCCGAACCAGATAACTAGCGATCCGCAGATTGCGCTGAAGTACTGCTTGGAGAACGTTGTCGAACGCCTAAGTGCGACTGCAAGAGCTGTGGTCTCCGTTTTCGCCGCAGTGCCACAGGCACTCTCAGCAAGCTTTTTGCAACATATTGCAGCACTTGAGCCCAAAATCATCGAAGAGGGATTGGCCGAGCTGCTGCGCTTCGGACTTCTGGAGAGGAATATATCAACAGAGCACGAACAACAATATCGACTAAAACCGTTTGCTCGATCGTATGTTTCTCGTGTGCTGCGACTGAAATCCAACAATGCGGACCAAATTCTAGAGCGGTATCGAAATGCAATAAGTGCATATCAAGTCGAACGTGGAGCTGGCCGCACAAACCGCTATGATCCGAGATCATTCGTTGTCCGAACACCATCAGAATCTCTATCGGCGCGACGACTTCGTCATGCAATGAATTTAGCAGCCAAATCTCGCTTTGATGATGCATTAAGGATTATTAGTGATCTGAAGATCATCTCTCCCGACTATTTCGAAGTCTACCGCACAGCGGCGTTCGTATTCTATCGAATGGGAGACATTCCTAGCACTTTGAACTCTTATGAATCCGCGTTCGAATTTGCAAAAAAAGAACCTCAACTTCACTTCTTCTTTGGCGGCTTCCTCATGCGAGGGTATACGGACTTTTCAAGAGCCCGCGATGAGTTTGATGCAGCGCTCGCTATTGACCCGCTTGAAACAACTGTTCTTCGGGAAGCTGCGCGAGCCAATTTTTTTCTCTATGATTTTGAACGGGCGCAGCAACATATCGACAGCGTTTGGAAACTCGGTTTCAAAACTTTCCGCGATGAGGTAATTGTCAACGACCTGCAAGCACAGCTTTTTGTACGGCAAGCCGAGTATCAGCTAAATCGAGGCGATTTCAGAGGTTGCCTAGATTCTATTCGAAAACTGCAGGACTTCTTGGTCGCAATTAGGCCAGAGGTCGTTGACAGCACAATGGTTGAGCACGTGTGGAAGGTTCTACCCGTTCTGCGAGCCCTGGGAAATCAACCCGCGTTCAACGAGCGCACGTTGCTTGATGGCACAATGAAGTTGGTACAGGATCTGACACCTTACGCTTCGACGGAATCCGCTCAGCTCAAGCCAGACTCGGGCGATCTGACCGATCGAACTGGAGAACTCAAGCCGCAGGGCCGAACAAGTCACTTCGGTTTTTTGAAAGACACTCAAGGTTTAGAATCGTACGTAAACCGCAACTCTGTCTCCGAATCTTTATGGAACGATATGTGTGCGGGCAGAGCAGTGCGTTACGACGTAAAGTTTGGTGGGCCAGGCAGAATATGGGCCGTCAATATCGTCCTGATTTAGCGACCCTTGGGCCAAACGCCAAATCGTAAGCGGCATCGAATGAGCATTCTTACTTTGCTGCGTTTCTGCATTGCTTTAACTTCAATATCCAGTTTCTAGATTCGGAACTGGTAGCGCATTGAGCTCACCGCGTGCTTCCCGCCAAGCCGGGAAGTGGCGATCGAGAAGCCTTGTGAACTTCTCGCTATGGCGCGGCTCCAGGATGTGCAGCATCTCGTGGACGATGACGTATTCGAGGAGGTCTTTTGGCTTCTTCACGAGTTCCGTGTTGAGTCGGATCGTGCGCCTGGCCGGATTGTAGCTACCCCACTTGGTTTTCATGCGTTGAAGGAAGTAACCGGCAACCTTTACTCCGAGCCGCTTTTCCCAGCGGCGGATGATGGCCGGCACCTCGGCGTGCAGCGTGGCGAGGTGCCACTTGTGCATGATCTCGGCGCGCTTTGCCTCTGTCGTTCCGGGACGGACGATCAGGCGGAGGGTGCGGTGTGTGACTTCGATGGCTGGCTTCTGATCGCGCTCGATGACTTGCATCAGGTGGCGACGGCCCCAGAGGTAATGCGTTTCGCGTCCGACGAAGCGGCGCGGGGCTTCTCGCGCCTGCCCTCTCAGCTGAGCTTGTTGTTTACGGATCCAGCCGAGGCGGGTGACGGCATAGGCACGCGCAACATCGAGGCGAGTAGCGCGCGGCGCTACCAAGGTCACACGGCCGTCCGGAGGGTGCACGGACAGATGCACGTTCTTCACGGCCTTGCGGGTGACAGCGATAGAGATCTCGGCGATGTCGATAACGTCTGGCATCAATAACCTGGCTGGTTTCGGACAATGTCAAAGATCGCCATCGTTGCCTCCCGATCTTGGTCCATCAAGGGGAAGATTACGTTCTTCACAACGCTTTCCTTAACAGGATCGCCTTTGAAACCCGCCGGCGCTTTTTCCCTGACCTCGCGATCGATCAGCAAGGCGAGCTCAGCCCGATCCGTCTCGTTCGAAGGGCAGACGAAGGTGGTTGCGGAGATCGTTTCGAGGTTGTTGTAAAGGACAGAGGCTTCGCGATTGCCTTTCAAGACCGCTGGTAAACCGCCAACGGAGCTTTTGCTGGCTAGCTGGCGGACGAGCTCCTCAGCTTTCAGCAGGAAGGCTTCATAGGCAGCAGCATCTTCCCGGCTCTGACGGATCAGGTCTTCGAGTAGCACCGACATCTGTTCGTAGAAGCGCGGGTCCGTCAGCTGATCGCGTATGATCGTCTTGCGGATATTGTTCACAATGCCTTCGGCGACAGCGTCCTTCGTCAACTTGCCCTTTTCGTTGAGCTTGCGGGCGATGGCGTCATGGATGCCGGTCTCGATGATCAGCTCAGTCAGGGAAAGGTCGGCAAGATTGCCGAGGTTGGCGGCCGGATCTGCCTGGACGTAAGTGTTCAGGAGGTGGCGCATGTCGGCCTCGTACGGCTTGATGTCGAGTTCTTCCCCGGAGTGCATCTTGATAGCCGCGCGAAGGTCGCTGTAGGTCTCAACCTCTCCTGCTATCTCGGCGGCTTCTACCGCAGAGTAGCCCGCAGCCTCCAGGTGCGCCGAGATGGCCGCATAGGCTCGCACGAAGGCCGCTGTGGACTTGTAGAAAGCGATCCGCAGCGCTTCGGTCTCATTCAGAGCTTCGGGATTCGACGCGTTGCCGCAGAAATAGATCAGGAACTGCTCAACCTCGCGAGGATGCGGCACGGTTTCACAAAGATGCCGAAGCACCTCCCGCGTCTGGTCGAGGTGCGCCTTGCCTTCGACCAGCCAGTTCTTGATCTCGACCTCGTTTGTGCCACCGCTGCCCTGGTCAATGTCCAGCTCATCGGAGCTATACACTGCGATGGCCTGCTGCACGTCGGCGAAGAGCTCCTTGAAATCCACGATATGACCATAATCCTTGTCGTCGCCGTCGAGCCGGTTCGTTCGGCAGATCGCCTGGAAGAGGTTGTGGTCGCGCAGTTCGTTGTCGAGATAGATGTAGGAGCAGCTGGGCGCATCGAAGCCCGTCAGCAGCTTGCTGACGACGATCAGCAGCTTCATGTTCGCCGGCTCTTCGATGAATCGCCGCTTGGTTTCGTCCTCGTACTGTTTTGTCGTCTGCCCCGCCTTCAGGACATGCTTCGTGTACGTATCGAATTTGTAGCGTTCATCGCTGTTGGCCGGCTCGCGCGAGATGGCATTGTGGTTCGGCTCATAGGAGGTGATGATGCCGACATGATCGCCGAAGCTTTTGCTCTTGAACAGGCGGAAATAGTGGCAGGCATCATAGATCGATGCGGCGACTAGGATTCCCGTGCCACGGTCATTGTTCAGACGCGGCTTCAAGCTGAAGTCCCCGATGATCTCCGCGATGATGCGGCTCTTGCGCTCCTCGGCGCTCATCAGGTCTTCCATATTGGCCCAGCGTTTGCGCAAGGCAGCCTTCTGGAAGTTGTTCAAGCCCTTCGTCTTCTGGTCAAACCATGCGTCGATTGTTGCCTGATTGGTGAGGCGCTGCGGCACATCGCGCGCCTCGTATTTCAGGTCCAGCACAACTTTGTCGGCGACAGCCTCATGGAACTTATAGGTGTGGATATATGTGCCGAACACATCCCGCGTCATCTGGCGGTCCTTACGGAGTAGCGGCGTGCCGGTGAAGCCGATGAAGATCGCGCCTTCGAGCCAGCGCTTCATCTGGGCGTTCATGTTGCCGCCCTGCGTGCGGTGGCACTCGTCCACAAACACGTAGAACCGGCCGGTCACCTTGGGCGGTGGGCCGCTGAGGTCGCTCGCGTCGAACTTGTGGACCAGGGCGCACATCAGGCGCGGAGACGCCGCGCCCAACTTTTCGACGAACTCGGCGCGCGAGGTGATGCGCGGCGACAGCGCATCCGCGCCAATCACGCCAGCATTGCGCATGACGCCGGTGATCTGCTTGTCAAGTTCGTCGCGGTCGGTGACGATGAGCACACGCGCACCCGGATCATGCTCCATCAGCCATTTGGCGATCAGCACCATGAGGATGCTTTTGCCCGAGCCCTGGGTGTGCCAGATTACCCCGCCCTCGCGCCTTGCGATGCGTTCCTGTGCAAGCTTGACGCCTTTGAATTGATGCTGGCGCGGCACCTTCTTCTGACCCCCGTCGAAGATGACGAAGTTGCGGATCAGGTCGAGGAGGCGCTCCGGACGCAGCATTTGCGCAACCGGGCGGTCGAGCAGCGCGCCTTTCGCCGCCGTTCCGACGGGCGCATCTTCATCCTTCCATTCGACGAAGAATTTCTCAGGCGTGCCGACCGTGCCATACCGCAAGCCCTGCGCATCGCTGCCTGCGAGGAGCAGCTGAACCGTCGGGAAGAAGGCCTCGTTGAAAATGCCCTCCTGGTTGGTGATCAGTTGACGGATGCCGTCGCCGACATCGACCGAGCTGCGTTTCAGTTCGATCACGGCGATGGCAAGGCCATTGATGTAAAGCACGATGTCTGGCCGGCGCTCATGGCCGCCGCGCAGAGTAACCTCTTCAGCGAGCGCGAAGTCGTTCGCGGCGGGATTGGTCCAGTCGATCAGGTGGACGGTTGTGTGCGGCTGTCCGGCCTCGGTCTGCACATCCACGCCATAGCGAAGTAGCTGGTAGGTGCGAAGAGACGCCTGATAGAGGGTCGTGCCCATGACTTGCGCCGCCGTGCGCAGCTTCAGCAGCGCCGCCGCGATCTGCGCCTCAGTGTAGCCTCGGGCTAAAAGGTTCGCGCGGAGCAGTTCTTCCTCGATGCCAAAATTGACGCGGCCTTTCGACCAGTCGCCGAGATGGCGGAAGCTGAGCCCGCCTTCTGCGGCGGACGCTGTAAGGTGCTTGACCAGCCGGTTCTGGGTCGCCCGTTCGGACCGTGGCCGCTCAGGCATCGACGGCTTCCTTGATCGGCAACCGGATCCGACCCGTGAGCAATTCCTGCATCATTGCCTGCTTTATCATTTGGGTCTTTCCGAGCTGTGACTCAAGTAACGAGAGTTCGGCATCTAGGTCCGACAACACAGCGGCGATGGCAGCCTGCTCCTTTATAGTTTCCGGCAACTTAATCGGGAGCTGTTTCACAAGTGCGGCAGTATAGCTTTGCTGCTTCGTTCCCTGGCAGTATTGCAAAGCTAGGCTATTTCCACGAAAGACATAATAGTGGAACAAGTACGGCGTGATAAGCTTTTCGTTTGGAAACACAGCCATACAAGACTGGTTCATCGTTGAGGGCGCTCCCACGATCGCACAGGCACCACGCGTCCCCTCAGCTTCTAGTCCGGTAACGGCCATCAAAAATGTTCCGGGTGGGACGATGATCAGATTGGTCTCTTTGACCGCATCGAAACTCACAGTCTCTCGCGTCTCGTAGATTACATTGTAGTTGAGTTCTCCGCTGGTAATCCAACGAACCGGACCCTTATAGAACTCAGGCCGGTTCCGCCGTGGCGTTGCTCCGGAAAAGCATCGATCAGCTAGATCGCCTAGTTTTTCAATCCGCCACTCGCCCGAAAAACCCGGCAAGCGGGTCTCACCGGTGAGAAGTTGCTGCATCGCGGCTTGCTTCAGATCGCGCTTTTTGGAGACCAGCCGCTCCAATGCTATAATCGTTTCGTCGACATTTAAGAGAACCGCAGCAATGGCGCGTTGCTCAGCTTGCTCTTCCGGCAATGCAATTTCAAAATCCCTGACCGCAGCAATGGAAAACTCTAACCGAGTAGTTCCAACTATCACTTGAGAAATTCTTTGCTGCGTCTGCTCGTGTGCAATTTGGAAAGCAACGTAATTCGAATCAACGAACGGGAGGACACGGATCCTCGCAATTTCTCTTGCGATGTTGCCTTGGAAATCCTGGGGCACGACTCCGACGCGCCCGATAGTTCCTTTCACGGAAACAAGAACGTCTCCGCCGATCACCCTACTGCCCTTATATTGCCCCTCAATCTCCTTCGAGCTCCGATGAAGTGGCGAACTGGCTATCTTCTTCATGTACTTGATGGGAACGATTGGCACGCCATCATCCACGTTTTTGCCAATTTGAACGACGCCATATCGAATAGGTGCTTCGGGATCGACAATCGAACCCAATCTTTCTGCACTCCAATCCTCCGGTATTTCACCGACCTCAGTTTGCTTGTATCCCGGCCTCATGCAGACACTCCCATCAGATTGAGGTGTCGGGCTACCCTGGCCGCCAATTCAGCAGCCTCCTTCTGAAGCGCCGGAAGCGGCGTCGCATATCGTTCCGCCAGCTGCTTCACCCGGCCCGTCAATTGTTGCGAGATGCGATCCAATTCCACCTGGACGTCGCGCTCCAGTCGCGCCAGCCATTTGTCATGAACAACCAGTTCCCTGACCTCGAACTCGGTCAGCGCATTGTAGCGCGCATGAACCGCCTCAAGCAGCGCGGCATCTGCGGCTGCGCGTTCGCCCTTCACCTTCGCATAGGCTTCGATCAGCTCTTCGTAAGCCAGCAGCGCCGCGCGTTCGTCCGCATACGCCTTATCCACACCGATTTCTGATAGCCGGGCCTTTAGCCCCTTGGCGGTGATCTTCTGTTTGTCGCCGTCGCCGTCGATGACTTCGGCCAGAAGCCCTTCCTCGCCCGCCCCTTCTTCCAGCTTGTCCTTAAGTTCCTGCTCCAGTTGGGCGAGCCGCGTGTCGAGCACATCAAGCGCTGCTTGTTCTTTCACAAAGAAGCGCGCGATGATCAGGGCAGCGGGCAGAAGGTCAGACGCAAAGCGGCGGCGCCCGATCTGATAGTCACCCGCCTCCGGCCAGACGAGCTTGTTATCCTTGTTCTTCACTTTGACGATCTCTCGAACGCGAGCGGCTTTGATCCACCCCTCGGCCGAGACCAGATAGCAGTCGTCCTGCATCGTCTCGTTCCAGAAGGTCATGAGGTGCTGGTAAATGTCATAGGCATCGATCAGCGGTGTGGCGGTGAAAGCATCGAGCAGATCGTCGGCAATCTCAGCGATCAGTTCCTTCGGGGGCGCGCCCTCTTTGAACGTTTCCAGTTTCGGCAGGGTGCGGGCGCGCCAATCTGCAAAGATCTTCGAAGCCTTTCTGGTGAAGGCGGCGAACTCCGGGTGCCCCAAGATCGCTGCCTTCACTTCCGTCTGGGGCAGTCTGAGATGATGGTAGCGCGGACGATCCGCAGCCTGGAACAGCGCTGCGCGTACATCGGGCATCACGGCCCAATAGTCCGAGAGCGCATCAATGTCCCGCTCCGGAATGCCGCCTTTCAGATGGCCTTCGATGTCCTGCAGATCTTCAGGCTCGGAGGCATCGATGTAGCGGGGAAGGTTCAGGTTGAAGACGTTCTTTGCATCCGCGATCTCGTCGAAAGCAACCATGCGGGCAAAGCGGGGCACATCGGCGCCTTTTGCAAACGTGTCCACGATGCGGTGGATGTCCTGCTCGCGCAGGCGGTTCTTCGGCCCATCCTTGGCGAAGCCTTTCGAGGCGTCGATCATGAAGATGCCCTTGCGGGCGTTTGCGTTCTCCTTGTCAAGCACGAGAATGCAGGCCGGAATGCCTGTGCCAAAGAAGAGGTTCGCCGGTAGGCCGATAATGCCCTTGAGATAACCTGAGCGGACCAGCTGCTCGCGTATGACGGCTTCCGCATTGCCGCGGAACAGGACGCCGTGCGGCAGGATGCAGGCGGCCTTGCCGGTTGCTTTCATCGAGCGGATGATGTGCAGGAGATAGGCGTAGTCGCCCTGCTTGTCCGGCGGCGCGCCCCAGCCGAAGCGGGCAAACCGATCGCTCTCCGGCGTCAGCCCGTTGCTCCAGGCCTTGTCGGAGAAAGGCGGGTTCGCAACGACGTAATCATACGTGCGCAGATTGTTGCCTTCGAGAAATCTCGGCTGCGTCAGCGTGTTGCCGGAGACGATCTTGGCGGTCGGGAAATCGTGCAGGATCATGTTCATGCGCGCGAGACCGGCCGTGGTCACATCCTTTTCCTGGCCTTCCAGCGTGATCTGCTTGCCGGCTTCAGCGGCGACCTTGAGGAGCAGCGAACCAGAGCCGCAGGTCGGGTCATACGCGGTCGTGGAAGCCTTGGTGTTGCTTGGCGAAATGCCGATCACCTTGGCAATGATGCGGCTTACTTCGGACGGCGTATAGAATTGGCCCTTGCTCTTCCCGCTTTCGGTCGCGAAGTGGCGCATGAGGTATTCATAAGCATCGCCGAGGATGTCGTCGTTCTCGGCGCGGTTGCCGGAGAAATCGAGCGCCGGGTTTTCGAAGATCGCGATCAGGTTTCCGAGAGTTTCGACCTTCTCTTGTCCGTCGCCGAGCTTGTTCGGGTCGTTGAAGTCCGGGAAATCGGTGCGCGCGAGGGCGGTCGGATTGTTGTCCACCAGCGGCTGGATGACCTGCGTGTTGATCCGGTCGCCGATTTCCGGGTTGCCCTTCAGGGCCACCATGTCCTTGAAGCTCGCCCCTTTCGGGATCTTGATCGGCGGGTCGAAGTCCTTGCTGCTACCGTACTTGTCCGACACGTATTTGATGAACAGCATGAACAGGACGTAGTCCTTGTATTGGCTGGCATCCATGCCCCCCCTGAGCTCGTCGCAGGACGCCCAGAGGGAGGAGTAGAGGTCGGATTTCTTGACGGCCATGGGATAGTCTTCCGGTTACCTGTTTTGCGCGCGCCAGATTGTTCCGCGCGCGAAGATACCTTCTTAGCGACGGCGCCGGACACTGCGAGTGCGTCAGCGAAGCGACAGGTATCGCGTCCCGCGGCCATGAACGCAACCGGACATTGACGAACGCGGGCGAACTCCCCAACTCTCTGATCAGACAGGGTTTTTGCAGGAGCGCTGCGCCGTGCTTTCGCTTTCCGCCTTTGCGTCCGACGTTCCGGCGGAACTTCTGCGCGCCTACACCGAATCGATCGGGTGGGCGATAGCGCGCTCAGCCAAGTTCACTCCCGATGCGCTGGCCGATGGAAAGAAGTTTCAAACGGTTGTCTCAAAGGCACCCGCAAGTATCAGAGACGCAGTCTGGCGCGATCTTGAAGCCTGTGAGCGTATTGCTTCGGGCGGGTTGCAAGCAGTCCTATGGCCGGCTTGTGGCGATGATCAAAGCCTGCGAGCCGAGATCGAAAGGCTCGGATCCAACCGCGCGCGCGCCTTGAAACTGTTTTTGCACCACAAGCCGGCCGACGACCTCTCTCTCGTCTTCCGGCGGGCTGAAGCCTTGTTTGACTGCGGGGCCAGACGGCCCGGCGGCAAAACCTGGAAGCTCTACCGGCTCACACAGTTTTCACGTGACTGGACTCCGGGACGCAAGCTTGAAGCCTCGATCAAACAAATTGTCGAAGAGCAGCTAAGCCAACTCAACGAGCCCAAGCGCCTTATCAAGGTCGAGCTATTCTCACGACCAGCCCATCCCGATGCGGGTCCTGACGACCTATGCCATACGATCATCCTCAACATCGCATCTTCGTCTGAAACTGAAGAAGACTGGCTAGAAGGCGAGCTGGCATTTCGTTCGAAGACACCGAACCGAAAAATCATTCTTTGCATCACCCCAGTTTCGAAAGGCTTCGACTGCGGATGGCATGAAACCAACGCTGCGATGGCAAACCAAGTTATGCGAGCCGTCGCAACGCGCGTCCTCGGTCAGAAAGATGCGCCGGAACCAATTGAACCGGTCGCGATCAATCTAGCCGCTCTCGCAGAGCGCCGGAAGATTTGGGTGCGTGCGCCGGAGCACCATATCAGTTCGGTCCAGGTCAAGAAGCTGGTTGTCAGCCACGGGCCTGGAACCCGGACCTACTTCGCCCCCGCGCGAAGCAAGGCCGACGCCTACGATGTTGCGCCGCGAAACCTATTGGGTGCTCGGATCATCGCTGCCAGCCTGCGTGTAGTTTTCGATAAAGGAGCATTCGGCTCGGGTCAGAAAATCGTAAATTTCGAACTTGCCGTACCCAATCGCTGCAGTCTGCGTGAAACCGACGATGCTGAACGCGTCATACTAGAGAAGTATCTCGGCGAATGGGGTTTGAAGGATACTGATCCAAACGAAGAACGACCGATTAGACTCGCACCAGCTCCGGGTCCATTCACCGTTCTACTCAGTGCACCAACATTCGCCATATCAACCCGCGAAGCACAGAACGCGTTTGGCACCAATGTGGAGTTGCTCGCCGACCTTGGAGCTCTGACCCCTACTCCGCGAGACAGTGCCATGATGTGTGATAATTGCGGAGACCATCATTCCGCCGTTGTTTCTTCGAGCGGCACGGACTGGGTGGTGCATTGCCCAGAGTCTGGCTTGGTAAAGGTCGCGGAGGAGGACTTGCCGGCATTTACATCAAACGTCGATGCGCTAGCTCTTGCGCTTTCGGTTTCAATGCCGCTCAAGGATCTGAAAGTCCGGAGGCTTTCTGAAAACCTATTCTACTTAGGTTCTGGCGCAGGCAAAGCTGACTGGAGTGCACTGTTTGCACCAACGCTCACGTCGATGCGTGATCTCGACAGCGTCAGCAATTGCCTCAGGAGAAATGCGGCACTCGCTCCAGGGATCCTAATCTGCAGCGGCGATGGACCACGGGAAGCATCGCTGCCTGGCAAACATGTCTTCTTATCAATAGATGAACTGTTTTTCCTTCAGGGCGGCCGGCTTTACTGCGACGAACAGCGGTTGGCCCACGCGCTCGGCCGGTCAAAACCGCTTCGCGCGCCGGGACGCCCTTCGGCGAAAGCGCTGGCTCAACGCATCGCAAATGCTCGTCCGCGTCTGGGCGTTCGCGGCATTTCAGCGAGCGAAGAGATCGACGCCATAAAAAACATGATCGTCGCGACCCAGGGACCAACGGATCTGCCGACTGATAAGGTCATTCGATACGATTGGCTCCAAGAACACTTCGCTCGCCTAAGCTTTCCGGAAACCCCAGAATAATTCGCAAACGATAGCCCCGTTTTCCAGAAACGCATCCGTGGTGGGTTGCCTGCATTCGCAGATGGAGCAACTCATGACACAACCTGAACAGTCAGTCCCTCAACTTCGCCTCGCTGTTGCCCCGGCCGAAGCCGCACGCATGCTCGGCCTAGGCAAGACCAAACTCTATGAGCTCATGGCCGCCAATGAGCTGTCATCGATCAAGATCGGCACGCGCCGGTTGATCCGCATATCGGCGATCGAGGCATTCCTTGACCGCCAATCGTCCGTTGCCTGATCGATGGACGCTGAGACTCTCACCCGCGCCCTTGGCGGCAAATGGTATGGGCGAGATGGTCTTGCCTCATGTCCAGTGCCCGGGCATGGCAAGGGACACGGTGATCGCAACCCGTCGCTTTCCATTTCCCGCGGCGACCGACAACCTTTGTTGGTTCACTGTCATGGCGGCTGCGATCCTCGTGACGTATTCGCAGCCCTGCGAGACATCGGACATATCGAGCCAGCCTCCCCACAGTACTCCGGCCAGCGCGGTAGCGACGCGGGTCCCGATCGGACCCGATCAAATCTTCCAGAATGGCTCTGGAACCAAGCATTGCCCGTACAGGACGGTCCGGCGGTTACCTACCTCAGCCAACGCGGGCTCGGACGAACCCTGCCCGCTACCTTGCGCTACCTGCCCCGGTCGCGTCAGCACGAACATGCGATGATTGCGGCGTTTGGACTTGCCGAAGAAATAAAGCCAGGCCGCCTCAAAGCGCCGGCTCATCCGACAGCGGTCCACCTGACACGACTTGCTGCAGATGGCAGCTCTAGGATCGACAAACGGATGCTGGGCCCCGTCTCTGGCCAACCCATCGTCCTTGCACCTCCTAATGACGGCCTCGGGCTCGTTATCACCGAAGGTATCGAAGATGCCCTCTCACTGCATGAAGCGACGGGACTCGGTGCCTGGGCAGGAGGATCGGCCGGTCACATGTCAAAGCTTGGCCAAGTTGTGCCGGGCTATATCGAGAGCGTTACACTCGCCGAGGATGCCAATGAAGCTGGCCGCAGGGCATGCGCCGGTCTGGCCGAGGATCTCTTTCGCCGGGGCATCGAGGTTCGCATCCTTCGCATCGGAGGTTAAGCGAAGCTCATGGATGCACCGAAGGATGCCAATGATGTACATGTCCAAGGGGGAGAGGACACGCTCCGTCGGATTTTCGACCAAGCGACAACCGCTTCACGCGTACACGCGCCGCCTACGAAAAAGAAGCTTACCCCGACGGCCTGGACGCCCCCCGATCCTGCAGCGGTTCCCCGCCGGCCCTGGATTTATGGCCACCTGTTCATGCGCGGGACGCTGACCGTCACGGTGGCGCCGGGCGGGATGGGGAAGTCTATTCTTGCGCTTACCGAAGCGATCGCGATGGCCGCGCAGCGCGACTTGTTGGGGGAAACCCTTCCTGAAGGCGGCCTGCGCGTCTGGTACGTAAACTGCGAAGACCCGGACGGCGCAGCAAACCCTGAACTGACGCGGCGCGCCACTGCAGTCTGCAAGCATTACGGCCTCAACGCTGAAGATTTAGCAGGACGCCTATTTCTAGACTCGGCTGTTCTTACGCCGATCAAGCTGGCCGGCGTTGAGGCCGATCAAAGAAGTTATGCGGTTGATGAACCTGAGTTTGCCCGCCTTGAGCAGGAGATTCGGCTCCGCGCCATCGATGTGGTTATCTTTGACCCTTTCGTTTCAATCCACGATCTCAACGAAAATGATAACCCAATGATTGACCGGCTGGCGAAGCGGCTCGTCAAACTTGCGAGCACCACGAACTGCGCCGTGCATCTCGTGCATCATACCCGCAAATCCAACGGCTCGGAGAATGATGCCGACAGTTCACGTGGCGCTTCAGCTCTCGTGGCGGCGGCTCGGATCGTCCGGGTGCTGAATGGCATGACCGCCAACGAGGCCGACAAAGCAGAGCTGCCGAAGGGAAGCCACCGGCGCTTCTTTAGGACTTCGCTCGACAAGCAAAACCTTGCCCCCGCCCAGTCCGACCGTAACTGGCATCAACTCATGTCTGTAGATCTCGGCAACGGGACCCCGCCCCTCGGGCTGGATTCCGATCTTGTTGGCGTTCCGCAGAAATGGGCGTGGCCCGAGCAGAAAGTGGAGATCAGTCTCCACTCCATCCGGCGCATCCAGGAAGCTTTGCACGAAAAAGCACTCCCCGCTCACCAAACCGCCACCGAATGGGCGGGGTGGGTCATTGCGGATGTCATGGGCTTTAGCATGATCAGGCAGGGTAGGAAGTCACCAGAGGGACATGCTCCAGTACTTCGTTTGCAGGAGATGCTTGTCCAGCAAGGCTGGTTGGTTCTTCAGGAGATTTCCGACAGCCGGCGGGGCGGCACGCGCCAGGTGCTGGCGGTCGGCACATGGGCCGACACGAGCCTTGGGGACGAAAGCAGCTTTGGTTGCGACGAGCCCCAACTTGAAGATTCGGATGAGAAAGATGCCGCTCTGCCTCCTCCGACCAAAAAGCAACGGTCTCGCCGAAAGCCAAAATCGTCGAGCGGCAGCAAACCGGCCGAGGGATGACGGAGTGCGGCTTTTGCTATTAGGCAATTTATCGCCGAAGACGGTCATTCAGTATCCGGCCATCGGCATGAAAACACCGGCTGAGGCATTCGCTTTAGCGGTCTAAACTGAGCAGAACCCGCTGGGTCTATAAAGATCATCAGGTTAGGCCTAAACTGCTCATGGGCCGCACCGATCGAGTTACAGGCGAGAAGGCCAGAATCGCTCATTGCCGGGCAGCGGTTCGGCTGCAAACCTTAGCCGGCAAAGGAAGGGCGCGCCGCAAAAGTCTTCAACTCGCGACGACGTGTCTGACAACCCGGAAACCAACATGTGAATGTCCTTCTGCATGATAGAAGCCCTTTCTCGCCGCACATCTCAGATCCAGCTCCGGGCTCCGCCATCCTCCGCCGCGCGCAACGCGGAGCGGCTGTCCGGCACGTACCCTGGGTTCACCGCTTGAGGCGAGATCGGAATAACCTCGGACCCAAGAATCTTCGCACCACTCCCAGACATTACCAATCATTCCGATCAGGCCGAAGCTGCTTTTGTGCAGCGTAATGCACGCTGCTGTTCCCGCCCGGGCGCTTGCTCCAGCAACTTCGACGCCATCGGGCAAAGGCCCGTCACTGCCAGCCCGCGCCGCAAACTCCCACTCGGCTTCCGTAGGCAGACGATAGGTTTGACCGGTCATGTCGGTCAGCCATTGGCAGTAGAGTTTTGCATGGTCCCAGGAAACACCGACGACGGGGTGTGTATCGCCCTGTTCGAACCCCGGCGCCCGCCAGCTTGCACCTTGGGTCAAACGCCAACTTCGCGCTTCGTGATTCCATGACACGATCGCCGCAGGATCGGAAAGCCCGGTCTCATCGACAAAATCGCGCCACTGAGCAACAGTTGTCGGCGTTACAGCAATCGCAAACTGGTGCTTCAGCTGAATTTCCTTCTGCGGTCCCTCATCACTGGAGCGCCCTACTTCATGATCTGGTGATCCGATCCTGAATGATCGGCCTGCAAGGACGCGCATAGCCGGAGATGTCTCAAGGTCGCGAAACTCGCTGCCCGGAATCTTTGAAGCGGCGGCATTCAATCCTTTGCGGACACCATCGGCCCAAAACTGCGCGTTTGCACCTGAATGTGTCCGGACTAGCCTCGACACTCCCGCCTCGATAAAGCGCACCCGGCTCCGCGCAGGTTCACTTTCCGACGCCGCCGCGAGCCAGTCAGAAAGTATGATCTGTAAGCGGACCAGATCATCGAGGTTCGGCTGCAGGGAGGTCCGAAGATCGAGGTCAAACCCATGTTCAATCGCAAGTTCAAGATCGCCGCCGAAGCAGGCAAGACCTGTCCGATAGATGATTTCATCGAGGCCAGTGAGGTTGCTCCGGCCCAGCAAGCTTTCCAGCGCCTTCAATACGCTTTGCCATTCGATCGAGTTCGCAGGGCCCGACGTCCAGGCACGCCCTTCATGCGGAAGATGCGCTGCACCTGAATAGGGCTGAAACCATTGCTCGAGATTACGTGCATGATCGCGCGCGAATGGCGGCTGCAATTTGCATTGCTCGAACAAGGTCGGCACAGCGACCTTCCGATCACGCAGGAACTCTGCCTCATATAACACCCAGGGAGACGTTTCGTCGAAGACGTCAGGCGTGAAGGCAATAACTCCAGCCGGAACCGATTCCAGCTTTTCGTTCACGGTCCGGCGCCAGTCATCCCCGGCATCGAGACCAAGATCGTACCAGCATTTGACTGACAACGCTTCGAGGCGACGCTTCATCGCCGCAATTTGCGGCAACTTGCGTCGCCTGTATGATATGAAAACCCTGTCTTCGGTTATCTCAGTTCCAGAATTCACCAGGGCACACCCAACGTTTCTGCCGCATCCTCGCAAGATCGCACGAGACGTGAAACGCCTTGCTCTCCGAGGCTTTCCCAGGACACCAACGGACAAAAATCCACGACTTCGACCAGCGCCCGGATGGCCGTGCGCTCGTCTTCAATTCCCATGATCCGTGCAATATCCGCCGGCACCTTGGCAGAGTCTCCCGCACAGGCGACTGTTGCGTTCTCGCCTGCCTTAGTTGCGATGGCCTGGCTCACGGCCTGCAAGAGAGGGTCTTCAAAACCCGTTCGTTCGAACTCCCGCTTTCGGGCATCTAGGGGTGCGCGCACCGAGCAATAGTCGGACGCGTAGGCACGAAAGACGCTGGCAGCGTCCTGGCCCAGCATCATCCGGTGTCGTCCAAGGCGGTCGCCGCCCAGGGCATCGTTCCAGAGTTCGATCAATCGGCGATTTTCCAGCCCGGCATCGTCCTTGCGCCCAAGCAACCGTCCAAGATCAGGCAACGGCCCGGCTGGCGGCGGAGGCTCTTCCCGCGTCCGGTGGACATTGGGAAGTCGGCGTTCGTTCCCGCCTTCTGTGAGCGTCCGCACAGGGACAAGCGGAACGGTATCCGGAAGCCGGAAGAGATCATCATGCAAAGCCTGCTTTGACCAGGTTGATAGAAAATCCGCTTCATAGAGGTCACCTGACAGTGCTCCCAGGAATTCTTGCTCCTGTAGCCGCGCGTAGGCTCCGCAGTACCCTGTTGTGACCTGCTGTACATTCTCCCAGCCGCGCTTCGACGGCGCTGGCTCATGGCAATAGGAAAATGCGTACTGCATCGCGCAATTGGCAACGGGGCTTGCATTATCCGGGGCCCGCAACTGGATACACAAGTCATTTAACCCTTTCTCGACTTCAGGCTCGCCGTGTCCAAGGCCTGAGCCGTCTACGCCGCTTTTGGAACTCACTCTCCCGAGCGGAGACGAGTCATTTTCCGCTCCGAACTTTGTGTACACAAGAGCGCCCGCACCACACACGGCAGCAAGCGCAAAAACGCCAACTGCGAACCAAACCTTGGGGAACCTCTTTACACGGACCTCCTCTGAACGCTGTTGTTCTTTGACCGCCAGCGTTCTCGGGCGCGATACTTTGGGAGCGGATACAGATGCGTGTTCAAAACTGAGGTCGAGCGGTGTTTCAGGCGATACAGGGAAGGCGAAATCAGAGACTGCCGCAAGTCGCGTGGGGTCATCACCGTGCTGGTAAACGGCCGCAGTAAACGCAGGCGCGGGGCGACCAAATTTGTCCAACTCATCCTGATAGTCGAACGCCGCCTCGTACTCGCCGTAACGGCGCTGCACAGGGCGGCTTATCATCAACAGGGGATAGTCATCTTTGACCTGACGAACAATCTCGGGCGGAAGGCGACCCGAAGAACGCCACACAGCGTTCTCCCCACCCTCCCAAAAATGGCGAATGATCCCGACATCGAGCCTGATGACCGAACGCGCCATCTTCCTGTTTCACCCCTTGTAGAGCGTCACAGTGTATGAACTTTCCGGAACGTTCAAGGTGGTCTGCCCATCCGTCTTCAGCTGATAGATATGGTCACGAGTGATCGTCAGGACCTGTGGTCTCATGACAAAAGAACGACCATTGTACCAAGGATTCACTCTGCGCAGCGCCAGTTTGAGCCCACTGCCGGCAGAAATCGCATAAGGATTGATAATCCATCTCAATTGCGAGGAGTATCCGCTGCCTTCGCAGCTCCCTCGACCCAAAAATCCGCCAGCAAAGTCCAACTCGATCTTGCTGCGATCCGCATAGAAGGAATTGCCACATTCAATGTTGAGCGGGTTGTTGTAAGTGTCGGTGCCCGAGTTCGCTTTAACGAGGATGGTGTTGATAGTGATGCTGTATGTGTAGAGGTAATCGGTTGCTGCCGCTTTTGACTGCTGCAATAACGTATCGATTTCTGCGGATCTTGAATAAGCGCCCTCAATACCGTCGAATTGGGAAGTTGCGGCCTGCATATCCTGAACGAGAGCAAGCGTTTCATCAAGTTGCTGAGCGGTCGTGAAGCGCGTCACAAGTTTGTAGCGATTGTCATTGTCCAGCCGCGTGAAAGTCTGGTCACGATCGTTGCCCAAAGCAACCTCAAGCCCCCCCGGCAGGACGCCTTCTGCTTCTGCCGTGAGGCAGGCGCTCGCATCGCCCTCAAACACCCTTTTAAAAAACTCTTCATATCCGGTTGCTTGCTGCGCATATGACCGGAAATCGCCACAACTGTTCAGAGCGTCGCATTTCAGGCTGGCCTCTTGCACTCGGACTTTCTGTTCAATCAGGTCTCGCGCGAAGCCAGGCGTCGCCGGCAACTGCGCATCCAGCGCGACAATGTCCGGACAACCATCGGGCGGCGCTTTTGCGGCAATGGCCCGATCCATGAAAGTGACGGCGTTGCCGAGTTCTGCGGCGATCGCGCGCAGCTCTTCACGAGGGCTGCGATTGCCAATCATCTGCCCTTGCGGCAGGCAGCGTTCATCCGCCTGCATCATCGCGTTGGCTTCCTGGACAACAGCGGCAAGGCTGTCGGCATCTCCCGTCCGAAAAAAATCAATCCGTTCAAGGAGTTTCGATGAAACTGCAGAATGCATTGCAGACTCGGCTGACCTTGCCTTCGCAAGATGGAGATCGAGTTGGTAGATAGGTGGCCGCAATCCTGTCTCGTAATCGGCGAGATAACGGCCTGCTCTTTCGCATTTCGCAAAATCGGCTGGTGTGCTCTCAAGAGCTTTGACCTCGTCGAACCGCTGCCGCTCCACAAGGTTTTCAGACAGCGTCCACATGGCGAAGAGCACCACAGGGATTGCGGCGGTAACCAGACCTATGCGCTTCAGTCTTTTGGCCCGCTGGACCGAGGCAACCCTCGCAACAGCTGCCTGGTAGGCCTGCTCGTGCTCGGGATGTCCTGCGAGGCGCGTGAACAGCCAATCGTTCTCCTTGCGGAAGATCTCGAGATCTTCTGCGCTACCCCGTGCCTTGTTCAGACCTTCTTCGAACTTGCCGACCAGTGCGCCGAACCGCAGCTTGTCGAAACGCCGGTTCAGTTCTTCGGAACGGATAGAATCAAAAAACCACGACTCGTCGGCGATGCGCTCATCGATTTTCCGGGCATCGTACCCGACAAACTCAGCTTCAAAACGGTCTGCGATGCGTTTCTCAAGCCTGTCGTATTCCTCTCCGTACGATTTGTAGTTCTTGATCTCGCGATAATAGGAACTGAGTAGCAGGAAGCGCTGCTTGTCACTTTCTTCGTCAGCGAGGCCTGCAAGATTCGCGTAATCCTCTTCAAATCTCTGGAACACGGAATTGATGATGAACCTCAGCGGTTCCAGGAGATTGTGGGGCTCAATATCAGGGCGGGACGGATTGAACTCTTCTGACGGACGTTGCGTTGAAACAGGAATGACAACATGATTGGGAAGGAAGGTGCGGATCCTCGCCACAGCGTCCCGGTAGACGGGAGTCGAATTGAGGTACTCCGTCGCAGCATCGACCTCTCCCGGCTTGCCAAACTCAGGGGCCCGGTCCCATTTGTTGACGGCAATGACCACAGGAATGGACAAGGCGTCCCGGTTGACCCCACCCTGTTCGACCAGAGAAAGGAACGTGTTGATTTCGTCACGGAACTTGCGCATGCGGTCATCGTCAACCTGTTCGCCGTAAGGGAAGAGGAAGATCAGACCGGAAGCAGACTGCACCATTTTGCGGAAGATCGAGAGATTCTCCGCAACATCGGCATCATCCGCAGACTGACTTAGGACCTCGGTCAACTGACCGTCATAGTCATTGATGTTGAGATCGACGCGAAAGTCCTGTGAATAATAAGAGAATGCGAGTTCGCGCACCCCAAGTGCCGTCGCCGCGGGCCAAGCAGCCCCGCTCTCCAGCTTTTTCCAATCTGCCTGCAGCAATTGTGTGGTCCGGTCGTTGCCGGTCTTGACGTTCGGGGCACGGCCAAAAATAGTCGTGATGTAAACAGTCTTGCCGGACGATTTGGGCCCGCAAAGCACAATCTGAATCTGCGGCCGCACTTTCGCGCTGTCCATCCCCATACCCACGTCTGCTCGAGACCAATAGCGGCACCCGCTAACCCTTGGTCAAGTGGGAATCGAGGCAACCAATCTGAGAAAGCGCGAAAAAGCCCTTCCGTTGCGAGGGCATTTCAGGCGGAGTTCAAGGTCGTCGAACAAGCCATCTTGCTCCTCGCGACTTTCACGGGATGAACGGCCCTACCCTTAGAATCTGGCAGCATCCAATTCTATGTAGCTGGTATTCGTCCCAAACTCCGGGCCGGCTCTACTCGCTTGAAAAGTTGCACCGGCCTGGGTCTGCTACCACAGCGTGACGTGCCCCACGCTTTTTGAGCCAAAGTTTCGTTGCATAAGGTCCGGCGGTTTAGGGCCAGGTCGCCTCCGATCGCCATCGGCGGTGATCGGCAAGGTCAATCCATTCGTGTCATTCGGGATCCTCACCGGCACCAGGTCGGAGTTCGCCGAAAGCTGACGAAGCCTAGTGGCGAGTCGAAGCGTGAACGTCGCCGAAGGCAGACAGAGTCCGGATACGTGTCTCAGGCAGTTCAATTCACTGTTTGCTCACTGTCCGTAGACCACCGGATATTCCATTGTGGGCGCCGAAAGGCGCACTTTTTGAACGCCACTTGACAACCGCGATCTGGATCACAAAGGTCGATATTAACCAATGGGGGAATGCGATCATGGCGAATACAAAATCTCTAACTCATGTTATTGGCGGCATTGTGGTTTTTGGCGCTGTGTCGGTTTCCACTGCCTTTGCGCCTACCTCGTCAAAATCTGGTTTGGAGCACGCTCAACTAGAATTGGAGCATGCTCAACTCGAACAACGATCGTATTCTCTTCCGAACGCGCAAGATGGCCTGACGCTCGCGCAATCACCCGACGACTTCGGCGCGTGCTACGTATGGTTACGCGTTACGCCTTGGAAAGAGTCGTGCAGCGAAGTTACTCGTGAGTATTGCGATCTTCAGAATACAATCACTTTAGGCCGCCGGTTTGAACAAGGCGGTACGTGCCCCGAAGGCATGTAGTGCGCGCTGTGTCGTAACCAGGAATAGGCATCGACAACATTCCCTCCCACCCTCTGCTCAGTGAGAGTTCGGGTTACCTCATCCAGTGTTATGACTGGAGCCATCTCACTGTGGCCTGCCCCTCAGCAGTGGTCATCAGATTTGTTAGCCCGGCGGTTAAAGGTAGCAGCGTTCATGCTGTCACCTCCGCATAGTGAGGCGGCATGAACGCTGCGGGCAAGACGGCTTTTGGGGCGGGCGGTTTGTAGCCGAGAGAGGGAGCGCGGCCGAGCGGTCTTGTAGTGCTGCAGCCACGCTTCGATCAGGCTCTTTGCCTCGCGCAGGTCGAAGCGCCTACTATTCAGACGGCAGACGTCTGTTTGGAGCCTCAGGACAGCCGCAGAACCAGCTGAACGCCCCCGGCTCGAATGGGCCAGGTTAACTCCGATGGTCATCGTCAGCGACCGGCAGGGTCAACTCAGACCTGACATTCAGTGACATCGCCAGCACTAGGCCGGACTTCGCCGGAAACGGTCATCGACGGTCGGCCGCCGAATGACGGATTGCTGGCATTCTCGAATTGAATGCGGGACCAATCGGGGCTTTGGTCACTCAACATTCCGGTTCTGGATCGAACTGGATCAACATCGGGGGTCACAGCAGTCGCCGTGCGCTGCGAGACCTGATCCGCACTCGTATCGCTCGGTCGAACGTAGCTCAGACTCGGAACGCACCGCTGTTCGCATTCCAGCAGCGGACAGCATCTTGCGCGCGTTAATCACTGCGTCTCCGGAAATCTATCCGGTTCCACTTTCTAGTGACGGCGTTTTTCGACGAAGATTAGTTACTCGCCTTTGCGCGACCTTCTACACCAGCCATTGATTGCTTCATCAGCGCCGTCAACCTTATAAAACGGGAACTGAGTCAGGTCCGGGTAGCTTTCATAGACAAAGCTCCATGCTCGCTCGCATTCACCGTGCAGGGCGAGGGCGTAGATCAAGTTTGTCAGCGCCTCGCGTCCCTCCACGCGGCTCGCCTTCAGCGACCAGTACTCGAGGTTTCTAAGGTCGGTACTGGGAAAGTTGGCATAGTATCTCATAAGCGTAGAAATGCTCTGCTCGTCACCTGCCTCCGCCTTTTCAACGATCGCAGCATATTTCTCCTGATACTGAAATTCTTCGAAGACGCCCGATTCCGTTACGTCCGCCTGAGCTGGCACCCTATCGGCAACTTCCTGACAGCAACCAGCTCCAAGCAAGAAGGTTATTCCTACAAACAGAGCTTGGCATTTGAAGAGCATACCTATTCTTCCTTCTTTTCGTCCTCAATACTGATAGATGGATGTCGCCGAAGCCCGACATAAGCGACTCAACGGCGAATGTCATCTTTAGAGCCGACTGCACCAGCGCCGCCACCAAGGAAAACTCGGCGGGCTATCTCGGCCAAGTCCAAGACGCCGCCTGCGTGAAGGTCACAAAAACTAGCGTGGGCAAGCCTCAAGTGGGTTTTCCAGACGCCCATCTTACTGCTACGGGATACTCAGAGTCTAAGTCCACTGGCGGTCCGTCTGTCGACGCGGAAGTCGAAGCAAAGACACAGACAAAAACCAGGGTCGAAATTCGTGAGGATCGATTTGCCGACCAAGCAAGACAAGTTCAGTGGCGTTCGATTTGCTAACCTCTCAGCGCCGCTTGATGACTTAAGACCGTTCTTAAATGGCGGAATGGAAGTCGTATTCCTCGATCAACAACTGTCTGTAGACCCCTTATTCTGTCAGCTATTTCGCTCGGTTTTTCGCAGCAATGGCCTCGTTGCGTGTACTGTCTACTTTCCTGAATCCCGAAGAACGCAAGAGTATCAAGTGAAGTTTTGTGTTGGACTTAGAAAACTGCTTCTGTCGGGCTCAGATTTTTTTTCAGATTTCTACATGGTTCTCGGCGAAGGTGAGTTGTGCTTCTACAACTCTGTTCGAGATGATTTTTCCGTGTTCTTTGTCTCAGACGGAGTATTATCAGTTGACCGACTCCTCATGTGGGATGCTCAATTCTCAAAGCATCTGATTTCGACCGGCATCGGTTTCGGGCGCGCAGGGTACGACTATGCAAATGACTTGTTGGGTGTATTGCCAAGCGAGCGCTTGAAAGTTTTTAAGCCGCGTTACCGTTCGGCCTGAGCACGTGCAATCTCCGCGGAAAGTCTGCTCCCGTCCGTTGCGGGAAGCCTTAAGACAGACCTTCTTCGGAGTTCGAAGGGCCTAGAACTGCCGGTGGACATCACCTAACCGGTATAGGGTGTCTGACGGCGAGCACGGGGCCATAGAAACACGGGTGAAGCCCGTTGGCTCGGGAAACCGGACATTCGCAACAAAAGTCACAACCGGCAGCTTAGGGCCAGAAACTGCCGTGGGTATGCCTAGCCGTGAATGGCAGGCATTGCGCCGATAGAAGACATACCCCCAAAGCCCCACACCTTTACGAGTGTGGTGTGGAAGGGTGTGGATGTATGGAGCAATGAGCGCCATCCACACATCCACACCTTCCACTCCCCCCTTTAGGGGAGTGAAGGTGTGGTGTGGTGGCGCTCGGGCCGATCCAAAAGAAAACTTGGAGCGAACGACAAGGCTCAACAGGAACACAAATATCAATGAGAATTGCCCCGCGGAGAGTTTAGCTTACTTTTCCTGCGATCCTGCCCTAGTCTAAGGCCACCGGCGAACTCAGGCGGAACGCGGTTTGACTTTCCCCTCAACTTGACAACCGATCTGGGCAAACTCCGGAGGCGGACGGTATGGGCGGACTCGGTTCAGGGGGCCACAACAACAAGGGCCGGCGCATCGTCGAGGGCCAGTACCGGCTTGATGCGTCTGACCTGAAGCGCCGTGGATTGTGCCGGACGGGCAATATCTCGCACCTTTACTGGAAAGGTAGCGACAACGCTCCGGGCCCCTCATTGAAAGCAATCGGCGGTGAGGATGCAATCACCCTCGTCTACTCCTGGAAGCGCGGCGACGAGCCATGGCAGCATCACGAGGAACGCGTCGCCCTTCGCCATCACCCGCGCAACTTCGGAGGAAGCGAGACATACTTCCTCTGCCCAAAATGCGCACTCACGGTGAAGCGGCTCTATGGCGCCGGCGTGCGCTACCTTTGCCGGACCTGTCACAACCTGGTGCACGCCTCGACGCAGGAACGCCCGGGCAACCGCGCGACGCGAAAGAACCAGAAGCTGAGACGGCGCGTTGGTGCTGAGATCGGTCTCGGCGACGAGATCGGCCCCAAGCCGAAGGGCATGCACCGAAAGACGTTCGAGCGGATCAGCGAGCAGATTCATGCGGCGGAATCCGAAGTCTACGATGACATGCTGGTACTGATAAACCGGATGCAGCGGACAGCGGAAAGACGATCCTCGCAGATCAGCGGGCGCGGCGCTGTGAAGGATTTCTGGAGGTAAGCAGACATGAGCAAACAGGCTGTCTTGATCCCGAATACCATACCGCCCTCGCCATATGAAATGGCGCTCCTGCCTTGGGAAGATGCCCGCGCATTCGGGATGCTGCGCGAGGAGTACTTCATCGCCTACGCACCCGGCGGCCCTGCGGAGCGGCACATCCTGGAACAGCTGGTCTGGTGTGACTGGAGGCGGCGCCGGCTGGTGCTGGGCGAGCGCGCTCTCCAAATAGCGGGCCTTGATAAGCGCGTTGACTTTGGTCCGAGCGATCCTCTGACACGAAGAGCGCTGATGCCGCTGGGTGCCAAGCGCGCGAGATTTTCTTCCGAGCTGGCGGTTACGACAACACTGGCTGACGACGAAGACCTTGCCGTAGATACCTCGGACGATGAAGCTCACACGGCCGACGCGCTGTTGATCCTCGAAGCTGGCCGACCTGGCGCCTATGAACAGGCACTCGCAGCTCTTCGTGATGACAGCCGGGATTTCTGGATCAACAACGGAACCGGCGATGATCCCGAGTCCTATCCACCAAACACAGAGGGGCTCGCCAATTTCATCCGGCGCGAACTGATGCCGCTACTGGAACAACAGAAAACCGAAGCGACGATGCGGCAGGCCGTTCGTGTTCAGGCCTGGGGCGAAAGCCTCGACCCCAACTATATGGACCGGTTGATGCAACTCGATGAGCGACTGACAAGGCAGTATGAGAAGCTGCTGGGCATGCTGGACCGGACGCAACACAGCTCAGCTCCGAAACCACCCCATCGAACCGCCAACAAACTTCGCTGACGATCGCTGAGATCCGCCGCGGATCGCCTCAAGCCGCCTCGAAGTGTGGGGACGAATGTGGGGACGGCAGATCATTGAACTGGAAAATATCTTTTGTTTTCATATATTTAAAGGAATTTCATGGCGGAGAGGGAGGGATTCGAACCCTCGATGGGCTTGCACCCATACCGGTTTTCGAGACCGGCGCGATCGACCACTCCGCCACCTCTCCGCGCCGGGGTCTTAGAAGGGCGGTCAACTATCGCGGACTCGCCCCGAGCGCAAGCGCTGGATTGCCATCATCACCGCGCGCCCAATTCGGCCAACCCGTCAGCGCAATGCCCGAAGCGCAAGTTCTGCCAGCGACTGAAGCTGGACGGCGCCGGCGCCCCCGCGCGCCGCGATGCGGATGGCACTGATGGACGCCAGCAGGAAGTCCGCGGCCTCGCCCGGGTCAACGGTCTCGCCGACATCGCTTTCCGCCTTCGCCTCGCGCACCCGCGCCGCCAGCGCCGCACGCAGCGTGCGGCTCCCCGCCTGCTGGATCGCCATCAACTCCGGCCTGCGGCGGCCGAACTCGCAGGTCGCCCCAACGCTCAGGCAGGCCTCCCCGGCTTTCGCCCGCACGCGCGCCAGCAGGATTTCGAGCCCGTCCATGGCCCGCGGCCCGGTCCGCAGCGCCGCAAGGTGGGCCTCCGTCTCCTGCGCCGTGTAGCGTCTGAGGGCCTCGAGATAGAGCTGCCACTTGTCGCCGAACGTGTCGTAGAGGCTCTGCCGGCCGATCTGCATCGCCCGGGTGAGATCGCCCGTGGACGTGCCCTCGAAGCCCTGCTCGCGGAACACGGTAACGGCGCCCTCCAGGGCAAGTTCGCGGTCGAATTCTCTGGGTCTGGCCATGCCGGTACATGCCCATTCTGGACTGATAAGTCAATAATGGGCCATTTTCGTACGCCGAAGCCCCCACCCCGGTCGATCCGGTATCCCCGAAAACCCTGCAGCTACGGGGGATTCCGCCCCGCGGCCCTGGCTGAACTCCGGATTTGACACCGCCGCGGCTTTGGTGTTTACCCCCGGCTTCGGTCGCCGTGCCCTTCAGGTTCGGCGGCATCCCCGTTTCTAGACGTTACTATCCGGAAGGTTCCGCCCATGTTCGCGGTCATCAAGACAGGTGGCAAGCAGTATAAAGTGTCCGAAGGCGACACGCTTGTCATCGAAAAGCTGTCGGCTTCGGCCGGCGATACCGTCACGTTTGACCAGGTTCTGATGATCGGCGAAGGCGCCGGCATCACCATCGGCGCGCCCACCGTGGCCGGCGCCGTGGTCACCGCTGAAGTCGCTGCCGATGTGCGCGGCCCGAAGCTGATCACCCGCAAGAAGCGCCAGCGCCAGACCTACCGCCGCACGATCGGCCACCGTCAGGACCTGATGGAAATCAAGATCACCGGCATCAGCGCCGAAGGCGAGAAGAAGAAAGCCGCACCGCGCAAGAAAGCTGCGCCCAAGGCCGAAGCCGCCGAAGGCACCACCGAAGCGTAATTTTCACGGGGACCGGACCAGCCGGTGCCCCACAGGACAGGTAAGAGGAGCGGACTATGGCTCACAAGAAATCAGGCGGCTCTTCGCGTAACGGTCGCGATTCGAACCCCAAGTATCTCGGCGTCAAGAAATACGGCGGCGAGACTGTTGTTCCGGGCATGATCATCGTGCGCCAGCGCGGCACGCAAAAGTTCCCGGGCAAGGGCGTCGGCATGGGCAAGGACCACACGATTTTCGCCACCAAGGGCGGCAAGGTCGAGTACGCGCACAAGTCGGGCGGCCGAGTATACGTCAACGTCGTCCCGATGGCGGACGCGGCAGAGTAACGGCCGGAAACAGCTTCCGGCCTCGTCAAGACGAGTGGCCGGGTCGCTGTTGAAGACGACCAGTTTCCGGGGGGAGGCAGGCCACTGTCTCCCCCTTTTCGTTTCGCCTCCCCCACCCAAGGCCGTGCCCGAGAGGATGCCATGAGTGAGACAGAGATAAGGACCAGCCGGCTGGTGCTGCGGCCCGTCACGCCGCACGATAGCGGGCCGTTCACCCAAGCGGTCAACGACCCGCGCATCTACCGGATGCTCGCCAGCGTCCCGCCGGAGCAGACCAAAGCGCAGACCCTTGCCTGGATCGCCACCCATGACCGCGCCCGCGAAGAGGAGACCGGCCATTTCTTCGCGATCACCGCGCCCGATGGCGGCCTCTGCGGCATCATCTCAGCGACCCGCGCCGCACGCGAAGATCCTTTCGAGATCGGTTACTGGCTGATGCCGGAATTCTGGGGAAAGGGCCTGTGCACCGAAGCGGGCGCCGGCCTCATCCGCTGGCTTGAAAACACGCGCGCCGTTCGGGCCCTGGTGGCCGGCCACTTCGCCGACAACCCAGCCTCGGGCCGCATCCTCGCCAAGCTAGGCTTCCTCCCCTGCGGACGCAGCCCGATGTTCAGCAAGGGCCGCGGCACGAAGTCGGACCACATCATGATGGCGCGGATCGCCTGAAACAGATAAGAGCCCATCCATGAAGTTCCTTGACCAAGCCAAAGTCTTTATCCGCTCCGGTGATGGCGGCGCGGGCGCTGTCTCGTTCCGGCGCGAGAAGTTCATCGAGTATGGCGGCCCGGACGGCGGCGATGGCGGGCGCGGCGGTGATGTCTGGGCAGTGGCCGTCGAGGGCCTGAACACGCTGATCGACTTCCGCTACCAGCAGCACTTCAAAGCCAAGAAGGGCGGCCACGGCATGGGCCGCAACCGCTTTGGCGCCAAGGGCGACGACTCGATCCTCATGGTGCCCGTCGGCACGCAGATCTACGAGGAAGATCAGGAAACCATGATCGCTGACCTGACGCAGGAGGGCCAGAAAGTCCTCCTCGCGCAGGGCGGCAATGGCGGCTGGGGCAACCTGCGCTTCAAGACCTCCACCAACCAGGCGCCTGCCCGCTCGAACCCCGGCGCGCCGGGAGAGGAGCGCTGGCTCTGGCTGCGCCTGAAACTCATCGCCGATGCCGGCCTCGTCGGCCTGCCCAATGCGGGCAAGTCCACTTTCCTCGCGGCCGCCACCGCCGCTCATCCGAAGATCGCGGATTATCCGTTCACGACGCTTCACCCAGGCCTTGGCGTGGTTGACCTCGGCACGTCCACGCGCTTCGTCCTCGCCGACATTCCGGGCCTCATCGAGGGCGCCGCCGAAGGCGCCGGCCTCGGCCACCGTTTTCTCGGCCATGTCGAACGCTGCAAGGTGCTACTCCACCTGATCGACTGCACGCAGGACGATCCTGCCGGCGCCTACAAGACCATTCGCAACGAGCTGCGCGCCTACGATCCCGAACTCGCCGCCCGCCCGGAAATCGTCGCCCTCAATAAGATTGACGCCCTGACGCCCGAACTCGTCAAGGAGCAGGTGAAGCTGCTAAAGAAAGCCTACAAGGGCAAACCGCTGCTGATCTCCGGCGTCTCCGGCGAAGGCGTGAAACCCGCCCTCTACGCCATTGCCGAAAAGCTCGGCCTCAACGCGGACCGCGAAGAGACCGCTCCGTCTTCTGATGATCCAGGCACGGAAGAAGGCTGGAGCCCGCTCTAGGCAAGCCCCATTCTAAGCCCCCGCGCTCGGCCGCGCGCTCACCCGCGCATGCCAGGCGCGCAGATTCCCCGCCGCCTCCGGCACCTTCAGCCCTATCCAGTCGGCAAAATCCACCGTGCTCAGCGCGCAGATGTCCGCCATCGTGAACAGGTCACCAGCCACGAAATCCCGCTGCACGAGCTCCCGGTCCAGCCACATCAGCGCCTTTTCATAAGCGCTGCGGTTCGCCTCACCAAACTCCTTGTACTGAGGAACCACCACGCGCGCCGTGAACGGATGCGCGTGCCGCCAGAAATTCCCGACCGGCCCCATCAGCTGAAACTCGATCCGCCTCACCCACATGTCCACCTGCGCCTCCTCCAGCGCATTGCGCCCGAACATCGCCGGCTCCGGATACAGCCGCTCGATGTACCGGCAGATCGCCACCGTCTCGCTGAGGCACGTTCCGTCATCCAGCTCCAGCACCGGCGTCTGGCCGAGCGAGTTGCGCGCCACATGCTCCGGCGCCTTGTGCTCGCCCTTCTGCAGAGCAACGTCCACCAGCGGAATCTCGACGCCCTTCTCGGCCAGGAAAATGCGCACGCGGCGCGGGTTCGGGGCCGGCATCGGCGTATTGTAGAGTTTCAACGGCGCGCTTCCTTCTTGTTCAAGCTCTTCTCAATGCCGCCAGTGTCCACCGCGCGTCCGCGCTGGTCAACGCCGAAGGGAACGATCCGCTGGCCCCCGCGTTTGTCTCTGGCACCCGGACCCGTCCGGCCGCGCCGGGGAGAAAGAGCCATGCAGACCGAAAACATCGACCCACCCCGTCCCGAACCCGATGCGCCCGGCAAAGGCGTGCACATTTCGACGGACGATGCCCGCGCGGGTTACAATTTCGGCGTCTGGAAAATCCTCGCGGGTTCGCTCGCGCTGGTGATCATCGGCTACGCCCTCGTATCCATATTCTTCATCGGCGGCGCTGCCGACGGCGCCTGATAGATACATATCGTGACCCTCAGTCTGCGGATCATCCTGCAGGCGGAGCCTTTGCTTGAGCCGAGCTATTTAGGCCGCTCCCACACCCATCACCGCCCCTGCAGCAGACCCATCGCCGTCCTTGGACCGACGCGGCGTCAGCCCGCTGCCCCCTCGTCTTCCCCCTCGCCAGAGCCCGCGCGTGCGTGTATCTCCCGGCGCCATGACTGCTGACACCCTCGCCCGCGCCCGGCGCATTGTCGTCAAAACCGGATCGGCCCTCATCGCCGAAGCCGGCGCGCCGCGTGCCGAATGGCTGGCAAACCTTGCCGCCGACATCGCGGGCCTGCGCCGGCGCGGTAAGGAGGTCATCCTCGTCTCCTCCGGCGCCGTCGCCCTCGGCCGCGCGGCCCTCGGCGCCCCGTATCAGGGCAGGCTCGAGCAGAAACAGGCCGCGGCCGCCATCGGCCAGCCCCGCCTCATGGCCGCCCTCGCCGGCGCCCTCGCGCCGCACGGCCTCGCCTGCGGCCAGGCCTTGCTCACCCCCGGCGACACCGAAAGCCGCCGCCGCTGGCTGAACGCCCGCGCTACCCTTGAAACCCTGCTCGAAGCCGGCGTCGTGCCCGTCATCAACGAGAACGACACCGTCGCGACCGAAGAAATCCGCTACGGTGACAACGACCGCCTGGCTGCCCGTGTCGCTCAGATGATGGCCGCCGATGTACTGATCCTGCTGTCGGACATCGACGGCCTTTACACTGCTGACCCGCGCGGCAATCCGGACGCCCGACACATTCCATTCCTCGAGTCCCTCCTGCCCGAGCATGACGCTATGGCCACCGGCTCCAACGCTGCTGCAGGTGTCGGCTCCGGCGGCATGATCACCAAGCTCGCCGCCGCCCGGATCGCCCACGCCGCCGGCTGCTCGACGCTGATTACGCTCGGCAACCGCCCTCACCCCCTCGGCGCCATCGAGGCCGGCGAACGCGCTACCCTGATCGCGGCGAAAATCTCACCCGCCAGGGCCCGCGCCGCCTGGCTCGAAGGCCACCTGCAGCCCGAGGGCGAAATCCTCGTCGATGACGGCGCGGCCAAGGCCCTCGCCAATGGCGCCAGCCTGCTCGCGGTCGGCGTGCGCGGGGTCACCGGCCAGTTCGAACGCGGCGCAGCCGTCGCTGTTCGCGACACCGCCGGCCGCACGCTCGCCAAGGGCGTCACCGCTTACAGCGCCGAAGACATCCGCCGAATCGCCGGCCGGCGCACCGAGGATGCCGAAGCCCTCCTCGGCTACAAGGGTCGCCCCGCCATCATCCACCGGGACGACATGGTGCGCCTGTGATCCGTGCAGCAACCCTGGCAGATCTGGGTGCCCTGGTGGCCATGGAGGAAGCTTTCCCGGAAGTCGACCGTTTCGACCAGCCTACCTGGCGCCGCCTTCTGACCGGCCGGTCAGCGACCCTCGTGCATGAAACCGGCGGCACGCTCGATGCGAATGCTATCCTGCTGTTTCGCAAGGGTTCTGACCTTGCGCGTCTCTACTCCATCTCGGTCGCTCCGGCTGCCCGCGGACGCGGTCTTGGCGCAAAAATCCTTGCTGCCTGTGAAGCCTGCGCCAGGAAACGAGGGGCAAAACGTATGCGGCTGGAAGTTCGGGCCTCAAATAGTGCAGCCCGGCGCCTTTACGACTCAGCCGGTTATCGCGTAATTGCGGCCCTCGAGTCCTACTATCCGGACGGAGAAGCGGCGCACAGGATGGAGAAAGTTCTCATCGCGTCCTCAGATGGAGCCCCATGACCGATTGGGTCGTGCTCGTAGAATCGGCGAGCGACATTTCCCAGGCCGAAACACCGCACAAAGTGCTGCGTATCTCGGACTATATCTCCAAGCCCGCGCTCTTCGCCGGACGGCGCCCCTACATCCTGAACCTTGCGCGTTCCTACGGTTACCAGTCCGGCGGCTACTACGCCTCACTGCTCGCGGAAGCCCGCGGCCACCGCGTCAGCCCCTCGGTCCAGACCATGGTCGAGCTGTCCAAGAAGACACTCTACAACCATGCCCTCCCGGACCTCGGCGAAACCCTGCAGGAAGCCCTCGCCAAGGGCGCGCCCAAGGTCGGCACCCTGTTCGTTGCCTTTTCCCGCTGCGAAATCCCGGCCTATGAGGAGCTCGCCCGCGAGGCCATGGACTGGTATCGCACCCCCGCGCTTGAAATCGAGTTCGACCCGGAAGCCCCGCACGGCATCGCCCGGATCCGGGCCATGCCGCCGCACAAGCTGAAAGACCAGCGGCGCGAGTTCTTCCTCGACGCCATGGAAGCCTATACCAAGGGCAAGGTACGCGACGCCAAGGCGCGCGCTCCCGCCAAATGGGCCCTCGCCGTGCTCGTGGATCCGAACGAGAAGACCGCGCCCTCCAAACCCGCCTCGCTGAAACGCTTCGCTGATGTGGCCGAAAAGATGGGCGTCGAGGTCGAGCTGATCGACCCGACCGACCTGCCGTCACTGGCCGAATTCGACGCGCTCTTCATACGCGCCACCACGTCCATCGACAACTTCACCTACCGCTTCGCCCGCCGCGCCGAGCAGGAAGGCATGCCGGTCATCGACGACACCCAGTCGATGATCCGCTGCACCAACAAGGTCTATCTGAAGGAAATCCTCGAGAAGGCTGGCTTGCCCACTCCGCGTACGGAGATTGTTGACGAAAAGGCAGACCTGTCCGCCCTGTTTGACCGTCTCGGCTCGCCGATCATCCTGAAGACGCCGGATGGCAGCTTCGGCATCAACATGGTCAAGGCCCACACGCTGGAGGAATTGCAGGGCGGCGCGAAGAAGATGTTTGAGGACACCGCCCTCATCATCGCGCAGGAATTCCGTCCCACGAAGTTTGACTGGCGCATCGGCGTGCTGAACGGAGAGCCGCTTTATGCCTGCCAGTACCGCATGGCGCGCGGCCACTGGCAGACGGTGAAATACAAGGAAGACGGCAAGTCCACAGAAGGTGGCTTCACGACGCTGCCCGTGGAAGATGCCCCGCCAGAAGTCGTGAACGCCGCCGTCCGTGCCGCCCAGCTGATCGGCGACGGCCTTTACGGTGTCGATCTGAAAGAAACCGAGCAAGGCGTGATCATTATCGAGATCAACGACAACCCGTCGATCGACCATGACGTTGAAGGCCTGATCCTCAAGGATGAGATCTGGCGCCGGATTATCTCCTGGTTCTCCACACGCCTCGAACGCCGGATGAACCGTTCAGGCTAACCCTTCCGCTGGCGGAGCTTCTCCCGGTACACGCCCGGCGCCTCACCGAACCAGCCCTTGAACGCGCGCATGAACGCCGTCTGATCGCCGTAGCCGAGCAGCCCCGCGATGTCGGCCAGCGAGAGCTTGTCCTCATGGATGTAAACTTCCGCCGCCTCCTTGCGGGCCGTTGCCAGCAGCTCGGAATAGGACAATCCTTCATCCAGCAACCGCCGGCGCAGTGTGCGCCCGCTCATGCCCAGCAGCTTCGCGGTGTCCGCCAGGCTCGGTTTGCCTTGCCGGATTTGCTTGTGCAGCCCGGTCATCACCAACATCCGAAGGGAGCTGCCTGCCTGCAAGGCGGCAAGGCGGGCATTCAACCGCCCGGTCAACAGCTGGACGAGGCCCGGATTGGCATTCGGCAGGGGCCGCGAGGCCAGCCCCGCATCGATCACCAGCGCGTCTTCCGCTGCCCCGAAGGTGACGTTTCCGCCAAACATCACGTCATAGAAATCGCGCGTCTCTTTAGCGGGCGCCTTGTGCCGGAAGCTCGCCGACGCGAACTGCTTCTCCTGATCCCAGAGCAGCCACCGGCCAATCGAGGCATAGCCCGCCAGAATCGCCTCGATCACCCGCCGCATCGCCTCAGCGTCTTTAATTGCTGCCTCGAGGGCAATGCGCAGCTCGTTGCCGCATGAATCGAGCCTCATCCGCGCCACGTTCTGCGTCAGCGCCTGATAGCGAATGTTGATCTCGAGCGCCTCCCGGATCGTTGAGGCGGCAGACAAGGCATAGCCCACGTCCATGAAGGTCGCTGGCCTGAATTGCATGCCGACCCGAAGACCGATCGAATCGAGCCCGGTATGCTCGGCAGCGGCGTCCAGTATCCGGCCGGCCAGAAGGCCGTCAAAGCGCTGATCGGGGTCTGTAACCGCATCGCGCCCGCCGGGCACCATCGCGTAAAGCGCCTCTGCCTGCGCCCCCAGCGCGGTAGCCGTTTCCAGGATACTGCCCAGGTAGGAGGAAGAAACGGTTGGCAAGGCGGGCGTCCTTCATTTCCGAAAATTTACCGCAGCGGCAACCCGGCCTGTTTCGTCCATTGCAGCAAACGGCATTTAAATTTGGCCCAAACTGACGCCCTCGGTGGCCCAATTTGTCAAGACGATAGATTACAAGCAAGATTACCTGCCGGACGGGACGCACGCGGAAACCATTCGTTCGTAAGGGGCGAACGTTTCGGGATGACCCTGTGTCTGGCGGCGCTGCCTGGGTGGGCGGCGCCGCATTCCGTTTCTGCCGCAGTGAAAAGCGCTTGCGCCCACTCTCCATCTCATTACACCGGGACTCCGGAGCGTAGCGCAGTCTGGTAGCGCATCTGGTTTGGGACCAGAGGGTCGGAGGTTCGAATCCTCTCGCTCCGACCAAAGTTTCAAAGACGGGTCAAAGAGCGGCAGAACGATGGAAGCGCGGATCTACAAACCGGCAAAAAGCGCAATGCAATCAGGGCGCGGCAACACGAAGGACTGGGTCCTCGAGTTCGTCAATCCGGCCGCCCGGCGCCGCGTGGATCCGCTCATGGGCTGGACCGGGATCGACGACATGTCCGGCCAGGTCCGCCTTCACTTCGAAACCCGCGACCAGGCCATCGCCTATGCCGAACGCGAAGGCCTGAAGTTCACGGTCGAAGAGACGAAAGAGCGCAAGCGCCTCGTCAAATCCTATTCGGAAAACTTCTCCGCCGCGCGCAAACAGCCGTGGACACACTGAAGCGCCCCGCGCTACTTGGCCGTCAAGACTCCGTAGCTCAGCTGGATAGAGCGCTCGCCTTCTAAGCGAGTGGTCGCAGGTTCAAATCCTGCCGGGGTCGCCACTCCCCCTAGAACTTGAAGCCCCCCGACACCAGCCGGTCATACCGGCCCTGGGTCATCGGCACATAAGCCGCTTCTTCCGGATCAAACATCCACAGCGGCTCGTCCACCTTTTCCGGATCGAACCCGTCCGCCACCAGCTCCACCTTGCGGTACTTGAACGTGCCCGTCGTCTCTGCTTCCGGCTGCACACGGATGAAGATCGGCACTGCATAGCTCGGCAGCATCGAAGCCAGCGATCCGTAGAGTGCCGCGAAATCCACGTCACCCTCGGTCGTGATCGCCGCCATACCGGCCTTGCCGTCCGTTCCCGGAATGGCCACGCCATACACGTTTGCCGTCTTGATGCCGGACACGCGCGACAGCGCCTCACCCACTTCGTTGGTCGACACATTCTCGCCTTTCCAGCGATACGTGTCGCCGATCCGGTCGACGAAATAGATGTAGCCGTCCTTGTCCTTCCTTAAGAGGTCGCCGGTGCGAAACCAGAGGTCACCCTTCGTGAACACATCGCGCAGCAGCTTTTTCTCGGTCGCCTTCTGGTCGTTATAACCCTCGAACCTCTGGCGCACGTCGTCGCCGATCAGCCCCAGCGCCTCGCCCGCCTCGTCCACGTCGGCCTTCACGCACAACCCGTCCGGCCCGCGCACCGGCTGCTCCGTCTCGATGTCGAACTTCACGAACGCGATGTTGGCAAACTGTGATTTGAGCCAGCCCGGAATGCGCCCGACCGCGCCAACCTTGCCGTCAAAGTTCAGGAAGCTGACATTGCCCTCGGTCGAGCCGTAGAACTCGCACAGGTGCGGAATGTTGAAGCGGTCGAGGAAAGCCTGCCACACTTCCGGGCGAAGGCCGTTTCCGAAACCCGTCCGTATACGGTGCGCCCGCTCCTTCGGATGGGGCGGCGAGTTCAGCAGGTAACGGCACAGCTCGCCGATATACACGATGCTGGTCGCGCCTTCCGCAGTCGCCTCATCCCAGAACGCGCTCGCCGAGAATTTCCGCCGCACGATCGCTGTCGCCCCGGTCATCAGAGCCTGCCCGATGCCGCACAATCCGCCCGTGCCGTGATACAGCGGCAGCGTAATGTACACCTTGTCCTTCGGCGTGATGCGGCACGGCGCGATAAAGCTGCGCATCATGCCCTGCGTGCGCGCGTGGGTCAGCCGCGCCGCCTTCGGCAAGCCCGTCGTGCCGGACGTGTAGACATAGAGGCAAAGGTCCTTGCCGAGCAGACCTGCCCGTAGCGAACGGTCTGGCCGCTTGTCTGAAAATGCCTCCAGCGCGCCGGTGAGGTCAGCGCCCGCCTTGCCGCCCAGCGACCAGACCGCCGGCTTGCCCTGGATCAGGCCCAGCGCCCCGAGCACCGCCGCGTCCTGGTCCGCCCCGGTAACAAGCAGCTTTGCATCCGCGATGTTCACGCAGTGCGCAAGCGCTTCGCCTTCAAGGTTGTGATTGATCAATGCCGTGACGAGTCCGGCCTTCGCAAAACCCGCCCAGGCCGCCACGTATTCCGGCCGGTTCTCCATGAACAGCGCGATACAGTCGCCCGCCTTCAGGCCCTGCGCAACAGCCCAGTTCGCAAACCGGCTCGCCAGCGCGTCGAACTCACCATAGGTCATCGAGCGGCCTTCAAAGCGGAAGGCCACATTGGCCCTGTGCGCGTCGACCGCCCGCTCGAAATCGTCCGCCACCAGGAAGTCCGAGTCCGGCGAGATATCCCCCGTCCATTTCTTCAGCAGCTGTGCATCCTGAAAGAAACGGAACTCGCGCGCGAGAATGCCAATAGGGTTCATGGTCGGGGCCTCCGGCCTTAGGGCGTCGTTGAAAATCTGGAAATTGGGTGCTTCATGACAAAGACGTTTTGCCCGCCTTGTCAAAGAAAACCGGCGTGATCGGCCGATTGCCTTCCCCGGCGTGACGCCTTAGTGCTGCGCCGCACAACAAAAAAAAGGAGCCGCGCAATGGCGACCGATCCCGTAGGCGACCTGCTGACGCTGCTCGACATAGAGCGCCTCGAACTGGACCTCTTTCGGGGCCAGAGCCCGGATGAGGAGGAGAGCCAGCGCGTCTTCGGCGGCCAGGTCATTGCGCAGGCGCTTGTCGCCGCCTACCGCACGGTCCCGGACGACCGCACCTGCCACTCGCTCCACGGCTATTTCATCCGGCCGGGCGACCCGAAAGTGCCGATCATCTACCAGGTCGACCACTCCCGCGACGGCGGCAGCTTCACGACGCGGCGCGTCGTTGCCATCCAGCACGGCAAGCAGATCTTCAACCTGGCCGCCAGCTTCCACGTGGCCGAGGAGGCGTGGCACCACCAGCACGCCATGCCGGAAGTGATCGGCCCCGAGGAGGTCGAAGACCGCACCGAATGGCGCAAGCGCTTTGCCGAGAAGCTGCCCGAACGCCACCGCGGCCACTTCCTGCGCCCCCGCCCCATCGAGATGCGCGAAATCGCCCCGCTCCACCCGACGCGGCCCGCCATCGCCAGCGACCAGCACGACCTCTGGTTCCGTGTCGCCCGGCCCATCGACGAGGCGCCGTGGCTGCACCACTGCCTCCTCGCCTATGCCTCCGACATGGCCCTCCTCGGCACCGGCAACCGCCCGCACGGCGTCTCCTGGATGACCGGCGAGTTGATGTCGGCCAGCCTCGACCACGCCATGTGGTTCCACGCGCCCCTGAAGTTCGACAACTGGCACCTCTACTCGATGGACAGCCCCTATGCCGGCGGTGGCCGCAGCTTCAACCGGGGGAAAGTCTTCGACGCGGCCGGCAACCTTGTCGCCTCAGTCGCCCAGGAAGGCCTGATGCGCAAAGTCATCCGCAAACCGAAACCGGAGTAGCCTTCTGTCATCTCCCCGCATCAGCGGGGGAGGTGTCACGTTCTGCGCGACATCAGATCGGCGATAGCAAATGTCCGCCATCCACAACAATCGTCGAGCCCGTCATGTAGCTCCCCGCCTCTGACGATAGCAGCAGCAGCGCGCCGTCGAGTTCGCGGTATTCGCCGAAGCGCCGGAACGCGATCCGCTTGCGCATCGCCTCGCCCGCCTCGGACTCGAGATACGCGTCATTGATCGCCGTCTTGTAATAGCCCGGCGAGATCGCGTTTACGCGAATGCCGTAGCGCGCACTCTCCAGTGCCATGTGCCGCGTCAGGTGGTCCACCCCCGCCTTCGAGACGCAATAGGCCGTTGTCATGTATTGCGTCCGGTGCGCCGTGATCGAGGCGATGTTGACGATCGACCCTTTCGCCTTGGCTTCAATCAACGCGTTCGTCGCATGTTTGCCCACGCGCCAGACACCGGTGAGATTGGTATCGATCACCGCGTTCCAATCTTCCTCGCTCTGTTCGCGGTACCAGCCTTCCCGCGACATGCCCGAATTGTTGATTACAACGTCGCACGGCCGCCCGAGGGCTTCCCGGATCGAATCGAAGGCCGCCACGATGCTGCCATCGTCAGTGACGTCCATCTCGACCGCCAGGGCCTTGCCCCCCTTGGCTTCGATCTCTGATGCCACCTCCTCCAGCTTATCCATCCGGCGCGCTGCGATCACGACGGTCGCCCCGGCCTGTGAGAGTACGTGCGCGAAATGACGCCCCAGCCCGCTTGACGCGCCGGTAACCAATGCTGTCCTGTTAGCCAGACTAAACAAGCTCATGCCTCAAACCTCCAAAATAACAGTTGCGCAGCGCAACGTTTAACCTAATTCAAGGCGCCATGAAGATATCAGTGCTCAAAGAACGGCGACCCGGCGAGACCCGCGTGGCGGCAACTCCGGAGACAGTCAAGAAGCTCGTGGGCCTTGGCCACACGGTGACCCTCGAATCCGGCGCGGGCACCGTCGCCGGTTTCCCGGACAGCGCCTTCACCGAAGCCGGGGCGTCCATCGCCGCCGGCCCGGCCGCTGCCGCAGGGGCTGACATCGTGTTCAAGGTCCGCCGTCCGGAGCCCTCCGAAATCGCAGCCCTGCCGGAAGGCTCGGCCCTGATCGCGTTGATGGAGCCCTTCGCCTATCCGGCCGAGGAAGTCGCGGCGCTGAACGCGCGCAAGATCGCCGGCCTCTCGATGGAGTTCACGCCGCGAATCACGCGCGCCCAGTCGATGGACGCGCTCTCCTCCCAGTCCAACCTCGCCGGCTACCGGGCCGTCATCGAAGGCGCGCAGATCTATGGCCGCGCCATGCCGATGATGATGACAGCCGCCGGAACGGTCGCTCCGGCCAAGGTGTTCGTGATGGGCGCCGGCGTCGCAGGCCTCCAGGCCATCGCCACGGCGCGCCGCCTCGGCGCGGTCGTCACGGCCAACGACGTGCGCCCTGCCGCCAAGGAACAAGTCGCCTCCCTCGGCGCCAAGTTCATCGCGGTCGAAGATGACGAGTTCAAGGCCGCCGAAACCTCCGCCGGCTATGCGAAGGAAATGTCGGCGGACTACCAAGCGAAGCAGGCCGCGCTCACCGCCAGCCACATCGCCAAGCAGGACATCGTCATCACCACCGCACTCATCCCGGGCCGCGCCGCACCGGTGCTGATCACCGAGGAGATGGTCAAATCGATGAAGCCCGGCTCGGTCATCGTCGATATGGCCGTCAGCCAGGGGGGCAACTGCCCGCTCTCGAAGGCTGACGAGATTGTCGACGTGAACGGCGTCAAGGTCGCTGGTTTCTCGAACCTGCCTGCGCGCCTGCCGGCGGACTCCTCTTCGCTCTTCGCGAAAAACCTCCTGTCGTTCCTGCCGCTGATCACCGGCGAGGGCGGCAAGCTCAATCTCGATACGGACGACGAGATCGTCAAAGCCATGCTGCTGACCCGCAATGGCGCCACCGTCAGTGAGAGGCTCAAGTAAATGAAACGCGCCCTTTCCGTCCTCGCCCTCGCGGCGCTCGCCCTGCCCGCCCATGCTGAAGCGGGCGGCATCGACTCCACGGTCTTCCTTGCCGCCATCTTCGCGCTCGCCTGCTTCGTCGGCTATTATGTCGTCTGGTCGGTCACGCCTGCGCTGCACACGCCCCTGATGGCCGTCACCAACGCCATCTCCTCGGTGATTGTTGTCGGCGCCCTCGTGGCCGCCGCTGCCCACGGCCTCACGCAGGAAGGCTGGATCGCCAAGATCCTCGGTGCGGTCGCCGTGATGCTCGCCAGTGTCAACATCTTCGGCGGCTTCCTCGTCACCCAGCGGATGCTGGCCATGTACAAGAAAAAAGGGACCTGACCCGTGGAACAGTTTCAATCCACCTGGGCGCCCTTGCTCTACCTCGTCGCGGGCGTACTTTTTATTCTCGCGCTGCGCGGCCTCTCCAGCCCCGCAACGAGCCAGAAGGGCAACCGCAACGGCATGATCGGCATGACGATCGCCGTCGCCACCACCATCGTCCTGCTCTGGAACCAGCTTGATGCGACGACCTGGGCACTGATGATCGGCGCCGTCGCCATCGGCGGCACCATCGGCGCGGTCACCGCCCGCCGCATCGCCATGACAGACATGCCGCAGCTTGTCGCCGCCTTCCACTCGCTGGTGGGCCTCGCCGCCGTGCTGGTCGCCGCCGCCGCGCTTTATGCGCCGGACAGTTTCGGCATCATGGGCATAACCGGCATCAAGGCCGCCTCGCTGATCGAACTCGGCCTCGGCTCCGCCATTGGCGCGCTCACCTTCACAGGCTCGATCATCGCCTTCGCGAAGCTCAACGGCAACATGAGCGGCGCCCCGATCCTGCTGCCTGCCCGCCATTTGCTGAACCTTGGCCTCGGCTTCGGCATTATCGCGCTCACCGTCATCCTCATCATGAGCGGCGGCGAAGCCCAATGGGCCTTCTGGGGCCTGACGGTCCTGGCGCTCATCCTCGGCATCACGCTGATCATCCCCATCGGCGGCGCCGACATGCCGGTCGTCGTCTCGATGCTGAACTCCTATTCCGGCTGGGCCGCGGCCGCCCTCGGCTTCACGCTCGGCAACTTCGCGCTGATCATCACCGGCGCCCTCGTCGGCTCGTCCGGCGCGATCCTGTCCTACATCATGTGCAAGGGCATGAACCGCTCTTTCATCTCGGTCATCCTCGGCGGCTTCGGCGGCGAGGATGCCGCAGCGGCTGCCGGCGGCGTGAAGGTGGATCGTCCGTACAAGAAGGGTTCTGCCGAAGACGCTGCCTTCATTATGAAAAACGCCTCCAAGGTCATCATCGTCCCCGGCTACGGCATGGCCGTTGCCCAGGCCCAGCACGCGCTGAAAGAGATGGCTGAGAAGCTGAAGGCCGAAGGCGTCGAAGTGAAATACGCCATCCACCCCGTCGCGGGCCGGATGCCGGGCCACATGAACGTCCTCCTGGCCGAAGCGCAGGTGCCTTACGACGAAGTGTTCGAGCTGGAAGACATCAACTCCGAATTCTCCGCCTCAGACGTTGCCTTCGTTATCGGCGCCAACGACGTGACGAACCCGGCCGCAAAGACCGACAAGACCTCGCCGATCTACGGCATGCCCATCCTCGACGTGGAGAACGCCCGCACGGTGCTCTTCATCAAGCGGTCGATGGGCTCAGGCTATGCCGGCATCGAGAACGAACTCTTCTTCCACGACAACACCATGATGCTGCTCGCAGACGCCAAGAAAATGGTCGAGGATATCGTCAAGAACCTCTGACCGGATACACCGTACGCAAACAAAAGGCGGGCCCGCTCAGCGCGGCCCGCCTTTTCATTTCAGGCTCCCAGACCCCGCTCCCCGAACATCACAATCTTGTTCTCCACATCGTGCCCGATATCCGCGCGCCCGAGATACGCAATCCCGCCCCGCGCGCACCAATCCCGCACGATCTCTTCCTCGCCCCTGCCGAAGTCGATATCGTTCACCGGAATCGCCCCGCAGCGTCCGAGCCGGATGCCGGCGACCTTGCGCACCTCCGGGTTCGACGTGATCGTGAACATCATCCGGTCGAGCCGGTAATGATACTCGCCCACATCCTCAAGCATCAGCACATGCCCGCTGAGGTCCGGCAGCCAGCCGGTGCCGATCAGGCTCGCGAACACCGAAATGTTGAACGCGGCATACTTGCCAGGCGCCTGCGCCGCAGCATCGATCCCTGCGCCATCGTCCGTACCCGTCAGGAAACCCAGCGCCCGCCGCACTGCCGCCTCGCCGCCCTCGCGCAATATGTCCGCCGGCATGGGCCCATGCGCCACCTGGCCGATCCCGTCCCGCGCCAGCCGCGCCAGCAGGCTGCCCGCATCGCTATAGCCGAGATACGTCTTCCGCCGCGCCGCATCGCCGAGGTTTTCAAAGGCCAGGTCCAGAATCCGGCACGCCCCATACCCGCCCCGCGCAAACCAGATCGCATCCAGCGAGGAATCATTCGCGTACTCGGCAAACGCCGCCGCCCGCGCGCTGTCCGGCCCCGCAAAATGCCCCTCCCGCAGGAAGCATTGCGGATGAAACACCAGCTCCGCCTTGTCGCCCGCCAGCGCAGTCACCCGCTCCGCCAGCCCCCGGTCAATCGCCCGCCCCGGCCCGACAATTCCGATGCGTGTTGTTTTCTTTTTCAACTTGATCTCCCCGCGTCAGACCGAAGCTCAGTCCCCCTCAGCATAAACCATACTTATCGCAGCGCCATTGCCTGGCTCAGGACGACCGCTCGCTGCATACCTGCAGCTCAGGCGGCACCGTCGGTAAACTGTCCCATTTCTTGCAACTCGTTCAGCTTCCTTAACGGGTTACCACCATGCAAGAGCAACCCAGAGTTTCCAAGGCGCAAGTTCCTGCGCCTGACGCTGCCGCGCCGCGGCGCCTTTTCGAGCAGATCGAACGGTTTGGAAACTCGACTGCGTTGATCTGCGAGGACGGTTCAAGCCTTTCCTATGCCGAACTTGCAGAGCGTGCCGACGCAGCGGTGCGGTCTGTAACCCTCGCGCGCGCGCTGATCTCAGTTGAGATGCCGAACCAACTCGAGGCGATACTGTTCTATATTGGTGCACTCCGCGCAGGGCATGTGGTCATCCCGACAGCAGGCGGGGATGCTGACACCTCCGTCCGGTTGGCCCTCAGGCCAAACTTTGGCTTTGCAAGCACCGGCGAGAAGTGGGCACTGACCGACTTTGACGCCGGCCCGATCGACATGGCGCCGGATCTCGCCGTACTGCTTTCGACGTCCGGATCGACCGGAAGCCAGAAATATGTGCGCCTGTCGCATCAGAACCTGCTGAGCAATGCCTGCGCGATTGCATCCTACCTCGAACTGCAGCCCGGCGAACGCGCGATTATGTCCTTGCCGGCGTACTATTCTTACGGCCTGTCGATTTTGCATTCCCATCTGCTGATGGGTCATACCATTGTGCTCAGCGAGCATTCGGTAACCGATGCGCGTTTCTGGGAACGCGTCGAGCGTGACCGCGTAAGCAGCATTGCCGGTGTGCCGCATACCTATCAGATGCTCGAGCTGGGCGGCTTCCTTGATCGCGACTATCCCAGTCTCAGATACCTGACACAGGCTGGCGGCAAACTGTCGCCGGACCTCGTAAGACGTTTTGCTCAGTGGGCGGAGCGGTCCGGAAAACGCTTCTATGTCATGTACGGGCAGACAGAGGCCGCCCCCAGAATAGCCTACCTGCCCCCCATTGATGCTGCGACTTTTCCGGACTGCATAGGGATTGCCATTCCCGGCGGCGTGTTGCGGCTAGAGCCGATTGGCGATTCTGCAGGCCTACCCGAAGGCGCCGGCGAGCTGGTCTACCGGGGCCCAAACGTCATGCTGGGTTATGCAACCTCCCGCGAAGATCTGTTGAAACCTCAAACTACAGATGAAGTCTGGACAGGCGACATCGCCGTTTGCAACGACCGGGGATATTTCCGAATTGTCGGCCGTACCAGCCGCTTTGCCAAGTTGTTTGGATTGAGGATTGGCTTTGACGATATCGAACGGCGTTTGTCTGATGCCGGCATCCAGGCGGCCGTTTCGGGAGATGATACAGGGCTAGTTGTTGCAACATCAAAAAAGGGATCTGCAGATACAATCCGCAGTTCACTGGCGCAGGACCTGGATATTCCTGCCTATCTGATTTCGGTTGTTGAAGTTGAGGAGATTCCGCGGCTGGCATCCGGGAAGACTGACTATGCGACAATACGGACTTTCCGTCGTGACACGTCGTTGTCCAGGCCATCCTCGCTTGTCGCAGAAATAACGATGGTTCTCGGTCAAGAGGATCTGGACACCCGGTGCAGCTTTACCGAACTGGGCGGCGATTCGCTCAACTATGTTCAGATGGTCCTCGCTCTCGAGAAGCACCTCGGTTACGTGCCAAACGGCTGGGAGAACACGCCGATACGCCAGCTCGCTACGCTGGCGAAGACGCCGGGCACCGGGACTGAAGCCGGAGCGGCGAAAAGATCGAACATTTCGATAAAGGCGCTTGATCTGGCAAGGTCAGGCGCAATCTTCCTCGCTCTCTTGATGCACTGCTTCTATCAAGTCAGTTTTCACGTTGTTCCAGAGCTGCAGTTTGTAGTTCGGACCGCGACCCCGATGCTGATGATCCTGTTTGGCGTGATGATTCCTCTCCTGTATGCTCCGCGTACAGCGCAGGCTGACCAAACCGAAGCGTTCCAGGACTTCCTGACGAAATCCCTGCAATGCTATGCCTTGTACGCGCTCAGCGTCCTCGCCTTCTGGCTGACAATCCCGTCGGGCTGGCTGTATGCGCTCGGATCCCTCGCCCTGGTCGGCGCCATGCCCTATTCGCAGATCCTGATCTTCTACGGCGTCATGTTTCTGCTGGTCCCGCCTATCCTCTTTGCGATTAAGAGAGTGGGATTCTGGACGCTCTTTGCCGCGGCCCTCGCCGTTCACATGGCCTTCATTCCCTTGAAAATGGTTCCAGCGCCGCCAGAGTTTTACGGCCAGCCAGTCTTTCAGAGACTGCTCGATCTCTTAATCGGCGCAGGCGCAGCTCCGTATGCCGCAGGACCGTCGATACTTCACAGTTTTGTCCTGCTTCTTGCCGGCTATTGGCTCGGGTTCGGCCTACGGCGCAGCGCGGACAGCCCGCGCCCCGGCCTGCAGCTCATCCGCTCACAGATACCAATGATGGCGTTGTTCGCAGTGGGGCTTGCCTTTGCCTTCTCGATCCCCGCCTATCCCGTTGACTGGATACGCCTCGTCAGCATGGATCTTCGTAACCTCAACCATCCTGCTTATGTCTTTTTCTTCGGACTCATCTGCATCGCGCTGTTGATTCTGCTGCTCGTCTCAAACGTAAGCGCCCGCGCGCCGAACTGGCTGATGACGATGGGTCGGCGCTCACTGTTTGCATTCGGGGTCGGAAACGCCATCATCCTGGTTTGGCCGCGCGACGGGTTGCCCTTCCTGAGTCCGCTTCCCGACGGGCTTCTGCTGATGTCCCTGCTGATCGCGCTAACCTACTCCTTCGACTATTGCATGCGCACCGGCCGGTATGGGCACGGTTTGGCGCGCCTGGTCTTTGATCTGACCAACGGGGGCAGTCGGAAGATCGCTGCATTGGCCGGCCTGATTGTTCACCTGTTCACGAGAAACAACGCGCTGATGCGCCCTCCGGCTGACGAGACCGTACGGCAAGCGGAATGAGCGCTTCAGTTCCGGCGGCTTGATCCGGCTGATCCGGCATAGAGATTTCCACATTACATCTCCGCAGGACACCGGACCTCGGTGATGGTGCCGATCAATCCGTTGATATAGAAGGCACGCCATGACCAAAAAGAATCGCTTTTTCTTCTGCGGTATCGGCGGCTCCGGGATGTTGCCGCTGGCGTTGATCCTGCTGGATCAGGGGCATGTGATCGAGGGGTCGGACCGGTCTCTGGATCAGGGGCGGACGCCCGCGAAGTTTGATTATCTGCGCGCGCGCGGCATCCGGCTTTATCCGCAGGACGGCAGCGGCGTGACGAACCCGGAGCAGGTCGTCGTCGCCTCTGCCGCCGTGGAAGATACTGTGCCGGACATCGCCGCCGCGATCCGCGCGGGCGCCAAGCGGATGAGCCGGGCGGACATGCTGTCGGCCTTGTTCAATGCGGCGCCGTTTGCGATTGGCGTCGCCGGGACGAGCGGCAAGTCGACCGTGACAGGAATGATCGCCTGGATTCTGCACCATGCGGGCAAGAGCCCGACCGTAATGAACGGCGCGGTGATGAAAAACTTCCGCACGCCCGAGGCGCTTTTCTCCAGCTCTCTCGTTGGAACCAGCGGCCTCTTCGTCTCCGAAGTCGACGAGAGCGACGGCTCCATCGCCGCCTACAATCCTCGCGTTGCCGTGCTGATGAACATCGCGCTCGACCACAAGACGATGGACGAGCTTCGCGCCCTGTTCGGCGGCTTTGCGGGCCGCGCGAAAGATGTGGTGCTGAACCTCGACAACGCCGAAACGTCGCGGCTCGCGGCCGGCTTTCCCGCCGCGATCACCTACAGTCTCGACAATCCGGCGGCGCAGCTGAGCGCAGGCTCCATCGTGCCGGGGCCGACCTCCATCGCCTTCTCCGTACACGACCGGAAGTCGGGCGAGACCGCCGCCATTCGCCTGAAGACGCCCGGGCGCCACAATGTGTCGAACGCGCTGGCTGCCATCGCGGCCGTGACGACGTGCGGCGTGACGCTCGTGGAGGCGGCCCGGGCGCTCGACGAATTTTCCGGGATTGCGCGGCGCTTTGACATCATAGGCACCGCGAACGGCGTGACCGTGATCGACGACTTCGGTCACAACCCCGATAAGATTGCCGCCACCTTGCGCACGGTGAACCAGTTTCCAGGCCGCGTGCTGGTGATGTTCCAGCCGCATGGCTTCGGCCCGCTCAAGAAGATGAGGTCCGAGTTTTCTGAATGCTTCGCGGATAATCTGGATACGGAGGATATCCTTCTGATGCCGGAGCCCGCCTATTTTGGTGGTACGGTAGACCGCTCAGTCGGCAGCGTAGATCTGGCCGCCGATATACGCGCGCTGGGCCGCAGCGCCGAAGCCCTGGGCGACAGGGCAGCCTGCGGCGCGCGGCTTCTGGAACTGGCAAAGCCCGGCGACCGCATCCTCGTGATGGGCGCGCGGGACGATACGCTCACACTCTTTGCGCAGGAATTGCTCGCTAGCCTCAAAGCGCGCTGAGCAAGGCCTGCACGCGGGCTGATTCCGGCTCATCCCATTCACACAGATCGTCAGCGCCCAGCTCCACCGCATGCTCGGCGACCGTGCGCCCGCCTACGATCCAGTCCGGCACAAGGTCTGCCAGGGGGGCGAGGACGAAACGGCGTTGCAGCATGCGCGGATGCGGCAAGGTCAGCGCCGGCGTCTCCAGCTCGGCGCCGGCCATCAGCAGGATGTCCACGTCGATCTCGCGCGGCCCCCAGCGCTCGCGGACCTGACGGCCCATCGCGGCCTCCACAGCCTTGCAGGCGGCGAGCAGTGCCGGCGGCGATAACCCCGTATCGATCCGCACGCAGAGGTTCAGGAAATCCGGCTGCTCCTCCACGCCCCAGGGCGCGGTTCGGTAGACCGGCGAGACGGCGACAAGATGGATGCCGTCCACAGCGTCCAGCCGAATAAGCGCCTCGGCCAGCTGCGCGGCGCGGTCACCCAGGTTGGTGCCGAGGCCGAGGCAGGCTGCGGTCAAGCGCGCCCGCGCGTCACGCTGACGCCGACATGATCGAGGAAATAGCGGATCGGCGCAGACGGCTTGCGCACCGTAATCGTGACACGCTGCACCAGCGGCTGGGTCGAGAGGATCGCCTCAGCAATGCGCTCGGCGAAGGTTTCGATCAGGTTGAAAACGGTCTCGGCCGACAGCTCCATCACGAGGTCGCAAAGTGCGCCATAGTCGACGGTATCGGCCATCTTGTCAGTGGCTGTTGCAGAGCCCGCGAGTTCGCAATCAATGTCGATGAAGAATTTCTGGCCCAGATTCTTTTCGGCGCTGTGCAGGCCGTGGAAGCCGTGCACACAGAGGTTTGAAACGAAAACCCGGTCAGTCATTGTGGCTCCCTGATGGCTGTCATCATGTCCAAGGCGTCGCGGTGTTCGGCCACGTCATGCACGCGCAGCACCCGCGCGCCCCTGTGCACTGAATCAAGTCCTGCCGCCAGTGTGCCCGCCAGCCGCTCGCCGATCGGGCGGCCGGTCAGCTTGCCGATGAAGGATTTCCGCGAGACGCCGACCAGCACCGGCCGGCCGGTCTCCACCAGCACGTCGAGATGCGCGAGGGCCTGCAGGTTCTGCTCATAGGTCTTGCCGAAACCGACGCCGGGATCAAACAGGATGTGTTCGCGGGGGATGCCTGCCCTGGCGGCCCGGGCGAAAGCTTCGGCGGCGAAGGCGGCCATGTCGGTGCGCAGGTCGAGGGCCGGGTCAGCGGTGCCGCGATGGTAGGTGATGACGGCGAGTGCGCCGGTTTCGGCGACCACGGCGCCAATTGCGGGATCGCGCGTCAGGCCCCAGACGTCGTTGATCATCACGGCGCCGGCCTCGGCCGCTTTTTGGGCGACCTCGGCCTTGTAGGTGTCGATGGAGACCGGCAGGGCGCCTTCGGCGGCGAGCATGGCGATGGGGCCGGAGACGCGCTTCCACTCCTCCACCGCGTCCACTTCCAGCGCGCCGGGGCGGGTGGACTCTCCGCCGATATCGAGAATGTCTGCGCCAGCGGCCTTCATCTGCGCACCTTGGGCCAGCGCGGCGTCCAAGCGGTCGAAACGGCCGCCGTCGGAGAAACTGTCCGGCGTCACGTTGAGGATGCCCATGAGGAGGACGCGCGGACCTGCCAGCCGGCTCAGCAGCTGGTCGCGAACCCTGTTGCGCGCGGGCCTGTCCATGGCGCTCCCTTCCAGTGTCCGCGCCGTTTAGCCTTACTTCACGAAGCTGGCCAGCGCTTCGGCTTCGGCGCCGAACGCAGCGGTACCCGGGGTGACGAGTTCGACATGGCCGGTGGCGGACACGACGATCAGGCTGGCGCGGTCGCCGGCCGCTTCGGCCTTGCGGGTCAGCGCCTCGCCAAGGAGCGGCGGGGCGATCCGGTCCTCGCTACCATTGACGCTGATGAAGGGCACGCCGATGGGCAGCAACCGGGCGGGCGAGGTGTCGGACAGCGGGTCAGGCCGCTCCGGCGACGGCGGACCGGTCAACTGGTCGTAGACGGCATCAAGGCAGGTAGGCGAAGTGACCGGGCGGGAGGCTTCAAGGTCGGCCAGGCCGCCGGAGACGACAACGCCCCGGAAGCGGAGCGGGTTGGAGACGCGAAGAGGACTGCTCTCAGGAAGCTTCGCGCGGGCGGCGAGCCACAGGACGAGATGGCCCCCGGCGGAATGGCCGATGCCGGTGACGCGGGAGAGGTCCAGGTTCCAGGCCTCGGCGCGTTCAAATAGTTCATCGGTAGCGGCGCCGACATCGAGATAGGTTCCGGGATAGCCGCCGCCGGGCTCGTCAACGCCGCGATACTCAATGTTCCAGACGGCCCAGCCCTGATTGCGCAGGGCGTCCGCCATAGGGTTCATCAGCGTGCGGTCGGCGATGGATTTCTGCCAGCAGCCGCCATGCACCATCACGATGACCGGATGAGGACCCCGGCCCTCGGGCAGCCAGATGTCGGCGACATCGGTGTCGCCCTCACCCCACTTTACCTCGACGGAGGGCGTCGGTTGCGGACGGGCGCCCAGGTCTGCCCAGGTCATGATCTTCGCGGGCTCAGTCACGGCCGGCTCCGGCACGGCTGCCTCCTGCTGCGCAGGCGTGCAGGCGGCGAGCATAGCCAGCGCCGATGCCGCGACCACAGATTTCCACACACGTCTCTCCCTTGCCGCCGAAGCCTTCGCCTCTACTGTCGCGAGTTCACCTGCCGAGGCAAGCCAGTCTGATGATCCCAATCCCCATTTCCCGCGCCGAAGCGCTTGAGCAGGATGCGGCCGATCCCCTGGCGGAGCGGGCGGACCTGTTCGACCTGCCGGCAGGCGTGACCTATCTCGTCGGCCATTCGCTGGGGCCACCACCGGCAGGCGCCCGGGCGAGGCTCTCGGCGACGCAGGCGGACTGGGCGGGCGATCTGGTGCGCAGCTGGAACTCGGCCGGATGGATCGACCTTGCCGAGCGGACAGGCGACCGGCTGGCGGCGCTGATCGGCGCGCAGCCGGGCGAAGTGATCGTCGCAGACAGCGTATCGGTGAACCTTTTCAAGCTGGCGGCGGCGGCGCTGCCGCAGGCCCGCACCTACGCCCTCTTCGTCGAGGAGGACGAGTTTCCGACCGACCAGTATATTGCGGCGGGGCTGGGCGGCCTCAGCGGCGCGCAAGTGCGCCAACTGGCGCCGGGCGGAGGGTTTGACGCGCTGAAGGCGGGCGGCGTGCTGATCAAGAGCGCGGTGAACTATCGCTCGGCAGAGGTAGCGGACATGGCCGCGCATGAGCGCGAGGCGAAGCGGCATGGCACGCGGATCATCTGGGATCTCAGCCACGCGACAGGTGTGCTGGACCTGAAGGTCGGCGCGGACGGCGCGGTCCTGGCGGCAGGATGTACTTACAAATACCTGAACGGCGGGCCGGGCGCGCCATCGTTCGTGTACGTATCTAATGCACTATCGGGGAAGCTATCCAATCCCCTGCCCGGCTGGATGGGGCATGCGGCCCCGTTTGCGTTTGATGAGAAATATGTGCCGAGGGACGGCGCGGCACGGTTTGCGAGCGGCACGCCGCCGATCCTGTCGCTGGCGGCGCTGGCCGGGGCGCTGGAGGCCCTGGAGGGCGTGGATCTTACCCAGCTGCAGGCGAAGGCGCGGGCCCTTGGCGCGCTGGCGATAGCGCGGGCGAAGGCGATCGGCCTCGATGTGCCAAGCCCGGCGGAGGACGCGCGGCGCGGCGCGCATGTCAGCCTGCGGATCGCCGAGGGCTATCCCGTGGTTCAGGCGCTGGCCGCGCGAGGCGTAATGGCGGACTTCCGGGCGCCGGACACGGTGCGCTTCGGATTCTCGCCTCTGTTCCTGACCTATGCCGGCGTGTGGGATGCGATGGACGCGCTGGCGGACATCCTCGCCAGCAAGAGCTGGGACCAGCCGCGATTCCATTCGCGGGCGAAGGTGACCTGATCAATCCGGGAGCTGACTGCGCCAGCGCGCTCCGAGCTTCTTGCGGATGAGCGTGCGGACATCATCATAATGCTGGCCAAAATCCTCTGCCGCCAGAATGATATCGCCGATGCCGCCGGACTGGTATTTGACGACGCGCGTGGCGACCTTGTTCAGGCCGCGCAAAATCGGGTTGTAGGCAACGAATACAGAATCCGGATCCTTCAGGGACACGACGATCGTGGGAGCCGTTCGCGGGCCACCGATGTTCGCGGCGCCGCTCGTGAGAAGTGGCGCCTCGGCGCCTTCCGATATTTCGCTCCACTTGATGAGGCCGGGCGATACATCGCCCGGTTCATAGATGAAGCCCAGGTCGGTCGCGACGAAGAAGGGCAGTTGCCGGACGGCGCGGAGCGTGAAGGCGACGAGAAGGAAGTGCGCAACGAGATAGAAAAAGAGAAGATACAGCAATGCATCCAGTCCAAGGGCAGCACTATCAAGATCGGTCGCGCCCGGAACAAAGACGACCGCGTTCAGGCCCACGGCGAAGAACAGTGCCAGGAACGGGAGGATGAAGCGGGTTGCGAAGCGGGGCGGATAGAGTTCGATCAGCGGCGTTCCAAGTTTTCGCCGCTGGCGCTTTCGGGAAAACTCAATCAGCAGGAATTGCCAGACGAGCGCCACCAGGACGACGTAGAAGAACAGGATGACGATGATCGCGAAGGGGTCTTCGGCAGTTTTGAAGAAACCCCATACCTGCTCAGTCCAGTATCGGTAGCCGCCGAAAAAGTCGGCGAGAAAAGCCAGGAGCATCAGGGCGCCGACAGGATAGAAAATCCACTGCAGGACGCCGAGTATCGTCAACTGCCGCTTGTTCAAGTTGAGCCCTCCCAAGCTTCCAGACCGGTAATTTACGGGCAGTTTCGAGCCTTGTCGATCAAGGGAGAATGAACCGGGCCGGCGAAAGAGACAGGGCCGCAACGAATGCCGGTTGACCCGGCTCATTATTGGCACTATTCGTGCCATATTATAGACACTGCTCGCGGGGGACAAGGCCTTTGAAGATACTCAGAACACCTGACACGCAATTCGCCAACCTGTTCGAGTACGGATTTTCGCCGAATTATCTGGAGATTTCCGGGCCAACCGGAGAGCCAATGCGGATGCATTATCTCGACGAGGGCCCGAAGGACGGCGAGCCAATCCTCTGCCTGCACGGGCAGCCCTCGTGGAGCTATCTCTACCGCAAGATGATCCCGGTACTGACGAAAGCGGGATTTCGCGTTCTGGCGCCGGACCTGATCGGCTTTGGCCGCTCGGACAAGCTGGCCGAGATGGATGACTATAGCTATAGCGGGCACGTCGGCTGGCTGAACCAGTGGCTGACGAAGATGGACCTCAATGGCCTGACGCTGGTGTGCCAGGACTGGGGCGGGCTGATTGGCCTGCGCGTGGCAGCTGACCAGATCGGCCGGTTCAAGCGCATCGTGGTGGCGAATACGGGCCTGCCGAGCACGGCGATGATCTCGGACGAGATGTCGGCCTTCCTTGGCCAGATGTATCCGGCTGTGCCGGTGCCGGACGCCGCGATGGTGCGCGAGCAGTTCCAATCCGGCGGGCCGGGCGCGTTCCTTTTCTGGGTGAAGTATGCGAGCGAATCGCCCTCCTTCTCGGTGCGCGATGTGTTCGGACTGCTTTCGGGCGTAACCGATCCGCGGATCCTCGACGGCTATGTTGCGCCCTTCCCGGATGACAGCTTCATCGCGGGCGCGCGCAAGTTTCCGGCGCTCGTGCCTCTTCTGCCCCAGCACAAGGACCAGCGCCTCGCCAATGACCGCGCCTGGTCGGTGCTGGAAGGCTTCCAGGGCCGCACACTGATTGCCTTCAGCGACAACGACCCGGTGACCAAGGGCGGCGACGCAATTTTCAAGGCGCGCATTCCTGGCGCCGATTGTGTCACCATTAAAAATGGCGGACACTTCCTTCAGGAAGACCAACCTGCCGCGTTCTCGGAGGCGATCATCGCCTTCATGCGGCAGGGCTGAACGGGGGCGCGCGCCAAATGAAACGGATCCTGCTGATCGTATTGGCCTTCATCGCCTGCGCGGGCGCGCTGGCCTGGGGTTTCAAGAAAGAGATCATTCTATTCCTCGTGACGCGCGCGGACAGGCCGGCGATTGCCGAGTATGCCCCGGTTGCCTGGCAGCAAGGACCGGCGCAGGCAACCTTGCCGGCGGGCGAGCGGCCGCCGAACATCATCTTCATTCTCGTTGACGACCTCGGCATCAATGACCTCTCGACCTTTGGCGGCGGTGTCGCTGGCGGGCGCGTGCCGACGCCGAACATCGACGCGCTGGCCGCACGGGGCGCGAACTTCACCAACGCCTATTCCGGAACCGGCACCTGCGCGCCCTCGCGCGCGATGCTGCTGACCGGGCGTTATCCGACGCGGACCGGATTCGAGTTTACGCCGACGCCGAACGGCATGGGCCGGATCGTGACCATGTTTGCCAATGAGGACACGCGGGGACGGCCGAAGGTAGGCTTTGACCGGAAAGCGGCCGCCACGCTTCCCGATTTCGAGGACCAGGGGCTGCCTGGCTCGGAAGTGACCATTGCTGAAATGCTGAAGGATGAGGGCTATCACACGGCGCATATCGGCAAGTGGCATCTCGGCAATTCGGGCGAGTTCCATCCGAATGCACAGGGCTTTGATGAGAGCCTCAACATGACAGGGCTGCTTCATCTGCCTGCAGATGATCCGGAAGTGGTGAATGCTAGGGTGGACTCCGATCCGATCGACAAGTTCCTCTGGGCACGCGGCGATTTCTCGACCTCGTACAATGGGGGCGCGAAGTTTGCGCCGGGCGGATACCTCGCCGATTACTGGACCGAAGAGTCTCTGAAGGTGATAGAGGCAAACAAGCACCAACCCTTCTTCCTCTACCTTGCACACTGGGGCGTGCACACGCCGCTTCAGGCAACCAAGGAAGACTATGATGCGGTCGGCGATATCGGATCGCACCGTCTACGCGTCTACGCTGCAATGCTGCGGGCGCTCGACCGCAGCGTGGGCCAGATAGTGGCGAAGCTTGAAGAAGAAGGTCTGGCCGAGAACACGATCATCGTGTTTTCCAGCGACAATGGCGGGCCGGGCTACATTGATCTGGCGGGCATCAACGACCCTTATCGCGGCTGGAAGCTCTCGCTGTTTGAAGGCGGCATCCGTGTACCGATGTTCGTGAGCTGGCCGGCCCGTATTCCGGCAGGCACGGTGATCGACACGCCGGTGGCGCATATCGACGTGACGCCGACGCTGGCCGAAGCGGCGGGCGCAGACCTGCCGACAGGTGTGGAGATCGACGGACGCAGCCTCCTTCCTTTGGCGCAAGGTACGGGCGGACTGGCGCGGCCCGACGATGCGCTGTTCTGGCAGAGCGGCTATTATCGCGTGGTGCGGGCGGGTGACTGGAAGCTGCAGGTGGACGGCAAGCAGGGAAAGTCGTGGTTGTTTGACCTCGGCAAGGATCCGACCGAATCTACAAACCTCGCCGCAAGCGAGCCGGAGAAGCTGGCGGAGTTGCAAGCGCTGCTAGAGCGACATCACGCCAATGCCCGCGCACCGCTTTATGCGTCGACATCGGACATCCCGGTGGCGATCGACAAGACCGGCGCAGAGCAGCTGACGGCTGGGGATGAGATTGTCTGGTGGCCCAACTGACGGCGGCCGTAATGTCCTTGTTGCCAGCCTCCACCAACGGATCCTACCGCGGCATGAAGGCGGCCGCCTGGGGGCTCACGGTCATTGCCGCCGCGACGATCATTCCGGCATTGCTGCACATCGGACTGCCCGACGGCGGAGCGGGTGTGATTGGCGGGCTTGATCTCTCGGGCGCCGAACGCACGATCGTCAGCCTGTTTGCATGGGCGGGGACAACACAGTTCGTCTGGGGACTGATGTTACTCGCGATATCCTTGCGCTACAGAACACTTGTGCCGCTCGGGCTCGGCCTGTTGACCGTTGAACGGGCCCTGCACACCTGGAACATGTGGGGCCCCAAGGGCTCGCACCTGGCCGGCGGCCATCATCCCCCGGAAGCCTGGGCTACGTTAGTCAGTGTGCCTGTTCTGACCCTCTTGCTGCTCATGTCACTCCGGCGGGCCTGAACCCGCCGGGAGCTCGTCTCTCACGATGCGGAAGCCGATATGGCTAGACGAGAAATCGACCTCCTGTGGCTGGCGCGCTGCGGGACGGTAGCGGCGGCAGAAATTGTCCGCACACAGATAAGAGCCGCCCTTGATCGTGCTGGCGCCCGCCTGGAAGGGCGTTGACGTCCACTCCCAGACATTGCCAATCATGTCGTAGAGACCGATGCCACTCGGCGCGAAGCAGCCCACCGGGGCGCGGCCGGAGAAGCCGTCTGCGGCCTGGTCCATCAGCGGGAAGAAGCCCTGCCAGGTGTTGGCGACGGGGTTTCCGGACGCATGATAGGCGCCGGACTGGGCATCGCCGGGATCGGGCAAACCGAGCGCCGCGGCGTATTCCCACTCCTCCTCGGTCGGCAGGCGCGCGCCCGCCCAGGCGGCATAGGCCTCTGCATCCTCAAGCGACACATGCACGACCGGCTGCAGGGCGCGGTTGGAGATGTCCGACCCCGGACCTTCCGGCGCACGCCAGGTCGCGCCGGCGACCAGTTGCCAGCCATCTGCGGGGGATGCGCGCTCGGACGGCATGCGGAAGACGGCGGAGCCTGCGGCCGGGCCGCCCGCAGCGGCGCTTTGCTCGGCGGTGGTGACATGACCGGTCGCCTCGACGAAGCGGGCGAACTCGGCATTGGTGACTTCGTGGGCCAGCATCTCGAAGCCGGCGACATGCAGCGACAGCTCAGGTGCTTCTTCTGGATAAAGGGCGTCTGCGCCTTTTCGGAACTGGCCTTCGGGCACGGTGATGAAACGGCCCAGCAATTGTTCATCGAAACCGCAGGCAGGCGCCGAAACATCCGCTGGCGATGTATCGGGGAGCGAGTGTTGCGGCGCAGGCTGGCTGCACGCAGCGAGAAGCGCGGCCGACATCAGAACCGGGACGCGTTTCATTATCCGATGAGGCGTTCCAGCACGAGACGGAAGACGATGCCGGCGTCTTCGGGCGAGAGGTCCGAATCCTGGCGCAGGCGGCGCCAAGTCTGGAAACTGGCGGAGGTTTCGATGGCGGCGAAGAGGACCGGATCTTGGCTGATCTCCTCCGGCAGCAGCGCCATGAGGGCGGAGCGCTCCATTAACAGGTTGCGGCGGTATTCTTCCATCAGGAAACGTGACTGGAACCGCCGCAGGTTCGCCGAAACGCGAACCGGCAGGATGTGCTCATAGATCGCGATGCGTCGGTTGACGTGCTCGAAGAAGCGCTCGCGCCATTCCTGCGCCTCGAACGGCGCGAGGACTTTTGGCATGACCTCGCCATTGATGCGCTCGGCCATCTCGACATAGAGGCTGTCCATGTCCTCAAAATGGCGGAAGACGGTGCGCAGGCCGACTTCGGCGCGCTCGGCGACGCGGGCGGCGCTGGGGCTCATCTCACCTTCGCGGATCAGGCTGAACATCGCCTCGATGATCTGGGCGCGGCTGCGCTCACTGCGCTGGCGGCGGCCGTCAGAGGCCTCGTTCTTGGCGGCATCGCGCGGGACGATTTTCAGGTCGGTCATTCAGAAGGCTTTCTTAACGGTGATGTCCTGGGTGCCAGCCGGGAGCGAGTAGATGAGGCCATCTTCGGCGACCTCGATGGGACCGTCAAATAAAGCCTTTGTCTCCTTGGTGAACAAGGCGTTGAGTGCACGTGAAGGCAGCGGCGGGACGGTATGGTAAAGCACGAGGCGCGAGACCCCGGCATCCTGGGCCGCTCGGGCGGCATCGGCGGGCGTCGCATGGTAGTCGAGGATATCGTTGAGAACCTTGGCAAGGTCGTCCCGGCCCGCCTCGGCCATGGCGTCGCGCATATGGGCGACCATTTCAGGGTTCAGCGCGTCGTGGAAGAGCAGGTCAGCGCCGGAGGACGCGGCTACGAGGTTCGGATCATAGATCGAATCGCCGCTGATTGAGACGGAGCGGCCTTTGAAGTCCGCACGGTAGCCGAACGCGGGCTCGACCGGGGCATGGCTGACCTTGTAAGCGGTGATCGTCAGGCCACCGGCATCGTAGACGACCGTCTGGCCGCCGGGGCCGGCGGGCACGGCAATCGGGATAGGCGCGCCGCCGCGGCCTTCAGGCGGCGCGATGGCGGGGCCATGGTGGCCGGTGCGATAGGTGCCATCGATGCGGTAGGCGGCGTTGAAGCCGCTGACGACTTCCTCGACGCCGGCGGGGCCGTGAACGGGCATGGGGACCTTGCGTCCGCCATTGACCCAGGCCTGCATCAGCAGCTCGCCGAGACCGTCCATGTGATCGGAATGCAGATGCGTCAGGAGGACGGCGTCCAGTTTGCCGACGGGATAGCCCATGCGGGTGAGTGTACGCACGCCGCCGGAGCCGGCATCGATCATGACGTGCTCTTCGCCTGCCACGATGGCAAGGCACGGGCCGCCGCGCATCGGATCGGGAAAAGGAGAGCCAGCGCCGCAAACATAAATGTGCAGGCCGTCGCCCAGGCTCGCAGCGGTGTTGCGGCCGATGTTCTTCTTCACCGCACGTTCGAACATTGCTTCAGAAATCTGTACGCGGAATATCTGGCTTCCGGCGAAGACGGCGGCGGCGGCAAGACCGGCGATAAGGAGTGTCCAGCGTACAGGGCCCATAGGGGTCAGCCTCCGGCTTTCATGATTTCGAGGAAGGGGGAGGTCATTCCGGTGGCCGGGATGACGGTTTCGATGTTCAGCTGGCCCTTGAGGCCCGCCATGCGGTGGACAGCGATCTCACGCCATTCCTCCGACAAGGACATGCGCACCATGGAGGCACGGTCGGGATACATGGCGATGGCGATTTCGTCCCAGAGTTCCTCGACCTGACCGAGGGCGAGGAAGGTGACGTCGCCCGCGAAGAGGCCCCGGCCGCCGAACTTCGGCAGCAGCTCGGTGACGGCGCGGCCGTAGATCATGTAGGCGTCTCGTCCCGACAGGTCGCAGGGGCGGCCATCGTCATACTCCGCCTTGTCCTTGAACTTCAGCAGGTTGACCATGAAGATCGGACCATCAGGTCCCTTCTCCATCATCGCCTTGAAGCGCTCGGGATCAGTTGGGAAAACTTCGTTCAATACCTGCATGTCAATTCCTCCTCAGGCGGATGATCCGGCCTGTCGTTTCAGTTCTTCCTCGATGACCCAGAGGCGGTCTTGCCCCCAGGTGATGACCTCGCCGACGCGGAAACTGGGCACGCCCCAGACACCGAGCGACATCATCTCTGCGCGGTTGGCTTCGGCTTCGGCGCGCCAGGTGTCGGATTCCAGTTGCTGGCGCGCGGCGCTCCAGTTCAGACCGGCGGCTTCGACGATCTGCTTCAGGCCGGTATCGGTACCGGCGTCGATGCCCTGCGACCAGACGCCGGAGAGAAAGGCGTGGCAGAATTCGTAGCCGCGCCCCTGCCCGCGAGCCCAGGGGAGAATTGAATAGCCGCGCTCGACGGGTTTGCCGACGGGATCGACGATTCTGCCGAAGGGGACGCCGAGGCGGCGGGCTTCGCGGGCGGTATCAAGTGAGATGTAGCGGCGCTTCATTTGCGGAACCGGCAGGCCGCGCATCACCATCGGCAACACGTAGCGCAGCTTGAGTTCGGCGCCATAGGCATCGGCAAGCGCCTTTGCGCGCGCGGCGGCAATGTATGTGTACGGACTTCTGAAGGAGAGGTAGTAGTGCAGCTCCAGCGGCTTTGCAGGGCGTGCGCTACCGTACGGCGCGACCGGCGGCGGGAAAATCAGCGCATCGCCCGTGCCGGGCCTGCGGGCGCCGAGTTCGGTTAGGCGGGCTTCGAGAAAGTGGAGCCGGTCGATGCCCCAATACCATTCGCCGCCATAGTGGAGCGTGCCGCTGAGATAATGGCCGAGTTCCTCGCGCAAGGCGCTGCCCGCCGCAAGATCGACGGCGCCTGCCGAACCACCGAGCGTGCCGGCCCAGAGCTGGTCGCCGATGCGGGGCGCGTCTGTCAGGAATGTGCCTGCCCTGATGGCGGCGGCGAGTTGCAGATTGGCGCGCTGGACGAGATCAGGTGCGGGCTGGGCGCCAGGATCCGTGAAGCGGAGACCGGCCCGGCGGGCGAGACGCGCGCCATCCACGCGGGCGTAGGTCTCCAGTTGCGCGCGTTCCGGCGCGGCCCAATCTGCGGGCGGGCCGGCGAGGTGGACCTGCAGCGTGATGTCATAGCGCGCCGCAAAATCAGCGAGCACCTGGGCGGCAAGATGAGAATACGGGTCGGCGGCCTCGTGGAAGTAATCGACGGTGTGAAGCGCCGCCGCTGCGATGCGCCGGGATTCTCGCGTGGCCCTGATGCGTTTCAGTCTTTTTTCGCCGGTCAGGTTCGCCGCGATGCGCGATACCAGCAGGGTTTTCAGGGACATGTGGCGACGCTCCCGGTGAAGAGCCTGGGCCCGCAGCCGATGGGCTGGATTGCATCACGGGCCATCAGAAAACTCGCTCCTTCCTGCAAAACGAACATTATGGCATTTTAAGTGCCATAATATCCGGGAATGCTCAAGCCCCCCGCTTGCGGCGGCGCCACAGCAGGATTGCGCCGCCAATGAGCGCGAAAAGCGCAAGCCCGCCGCCGATCAGCCAGGGACCGTAACGCGCCTGCTGGCGGGCGAGCGAATGACGCGTGACCTCGTCGATCGAGTTATAGCCTTCGGGCACCTCAAGCACGCCGACGCGGCGGCTGTAGGCAGCGTACTCGGCGAGCAGGTCTTGGCGGATGGCGGGCAGAGCCTCGCTGAGATCGGCCGTCTCACCCGGATCCTTCGACAGATCGTAAAGGCGCCAGAGCGCGTCGCCGTGGGGCAGCTGGTTGCGGGTCAGCTTGTAGTCGCCCTTGATGACGGCAGCATTGCCGGAGACTTCGATGACAATGGCATCGTTAGGCCCGTGCGCCGCCTCGACCTCACCGCGCAGGAGCGGCAGGAGGCTGCGACCAGTCATCGGCTTTGCGCCTTCAAGGTCTGCCGGCGCGCCGGCGAGCGCGATCAGGGTCGGCGCAACATCGGTGACGAACGCGCGCGCATCGATGCGGGCGCCCTTCCTGAGGCCCGCGCCGGACATAATGAACGGCACGCGGATGCCGCCTTCAGAGCCGAGGAATTTGAACTTGTCATGCGGCGAAGCGGCAGCCATCGCCCATTCGGGACCGATGAAGGCCCAGCTGCCCTTCTCGCCGATGCCGTCGATATTCATGTGATAGCCATTCATATCCATCCAGAATTTGAGGCGCGGGTCCGTATCGCCGCGCGAGGGCTCGGGACCGTTGTCGGACGTGATGACGAAGATCGTGTTGTCGAACTGGCCACTGGATTTCAGGTGGTCGACAAGGCGGCCGATATGGTGGTCCATCGCCTCGAGCATGCCCGCGTTGACTTGCATGCGGGCAGCGTAAAGTTGCTGTTCCCCAGGGGGCAGAGAATCCCAGGGTCGGAAGTTTTCCGGCATCGGCGCAAGCGCAGCATCGGCCGGCACGTATCCGCGCGCCTTCGCGCGCTCCCAGCGGGCCTTTCGCGTTACGTCCCAACCCGCATCATAGACGCCGGCATAGTTGGCGGTGAATTCGGGCGGCGCCTGCAGCGGAATATGGACTGCCATGAAAGCCATGTAGGCGAAGAAGGGTTCCTTCGCGTCGCCTTCGTCCAGATAGCTCATCATCTTGTCGACGATGAATTCGGAAGAGTAGAAGTCGTCCGGCAACTTGGCGGCGACGTCATTTTCGTACCACGGCGCTTCGGCGTAGTAGGGCATGTAGGACTTGTCTTCCCAGTTGTCCGCGCCAGATGCGTCGAGCGCGAAGGACCGGTCGAATCCGTGGGCTTTCGGCAGGTCGCCTTTGCCGCTGCCGAGGTGCCACTTGCCGGTCATCAGCGTACGATAACCCATTGGCTTCAAACGTTCAGCGAGCGTGGCGACGCCAGGCTCGAGACGCATCGTGTAGCCGGGCTGGCCTTCGTGCTCCTTCGGCAGGACTTCCGGGATGGTGGCGACGCCGGTCAAGTGGTTATCCATGCCGGTGAGCAGCATGGCGCGCGAGGGCGAGCAGAGCGGCGAGGAATAATAGCGCGTGAACAGCGCGCCTTGTCCGGCAAGCGCGTCGATGTTCGGTGTACGCGCTTCCCCGCCATATGCGCCGAGGTCCATGAAAGCGGCGTCGTCGATGACCATGACCACGAAGTTTGGCGGTGCGCCGGTCTGTGCTGCTGCGCTGCCACAGGCCAGGAGACCTAGGCTGATGGCCGTAACCAGACTGCGCATGCGAGGTCCCCCAGATGTCCGGTGCTGGCGCGGGGGCAGTTTGCCCGCTCTTCCCACGCAGATTCAATTGACAGGCATGGCGCCGATACCTGCGCGGATCAAGATGCAGAAGGGTATTTTACGTGGGATCAGCCGCCGCCGAAGAAGCGGCCGATCTGCTGGCTCACGAAATCAACCGCTGCAAAGCCGAGCGTGAACACGAAGATGCTGTAGAGGACGCCCAGCGTGCTTCCGATGATGGCAAGGACGCCGTCGCGTTCGATCATGGCCAGCGCAATGAGCGCGACCGCGACGCCGGGCGCACCGTTCGTGCCGGGCCCCGGGATAGCGATGATCGCGGCACATACGAGCATCACCACCGCCAGCACGGGTTCTGCCCCCCGGCCTGCAAGGAACTTCAGGCGCGGACGCGTTAGCTTCTCGACCCGGCGAAGCCACGGAACGGCAGCCCGCGTCATCTTGCGGAACGTGTCCATGGTGATCGTCTGTGTACGGATGCGGCGCGGCAGCCAGGGGCGGCGCTGGCCGGCCACCATCTGCAGGCACAGCAGTGCGATCGGCAGGGCGGCGGCCGAGTTGATGCCGACGAGGAAAGGGATCAGCGCCGGAATAGCGAACAGCAGGATGAGCATGCCGAAAGCACGCTCTTCGAGGGCATCGACAATCGCGCCGATGGAAATCTCGGTCTCATCTGCGAGTACGGAAATCTGAGTGAGGATGTCTGACGCTGAACCGTGCAGCGCGTCCACTTCGCGCGCCGCCGGGTTATCATACTCTGGGAGGACCTGGGGCGAGGCCTCCGGCGACTCGGGTTCCGGGCCCCGCTCGCTTTCCGCATCCGAAAGGCTAGACATCAGTCCACGACCCGTGAAGGTCCCTGTTGCCCAGAATGGCCAGGCACCAGATGACACTCTGGGTCCCCCGCGGACGATGGCCGGGCAGCGCGATCAGTTCCAAGGCAGCACCTACGCTTTTGCAAGACTCCCGTAAAGCACGAGAACAAGAATATCATGTAGGCTTGAAGCGGGATTGTGGCAGGGTTTGGATGACGCAGACCACGGCGACAGCGTTGGAATTGGTGTGCCCAGCAGGATTCGAACCTGCGACCTACTGATTAAAAGTCAGTTGCTCTACCGACTGAGCTATGGGCACGACCGGACGGCCTGAATCGACCGAAGGGGCCATTTAGGCTGCGCAAAGGTGCCGGTCAACCGCTACCTGCATGGCGTGGGTTGATGGCCTTCACTTTTTGTCGTTCCCTTTAATTATGAAGGTATTTCTGTTCGCTCTCGCCGCCCTCTGCGCCGTTTCGGCCTGCTCCAGCCGCAACACGTCCTCCGCCAACAGTGCAGTGACCCAGACACGGGACGGATTCGCCGATGCCGCTACGGCGCCGCTGGAGGACCTGAACCTGAGGCGGGACCAGATCCCGCCCCTGCTGGCTCGGCTGAGCAACCCCTACGACTTGCCGCCGGAAATCACCTGCGACGAGATCATCAGCATGATCCAGGACCTGGACGGGGTGCTCGGACCAGACTGGGACACGTCCAACCCCGACGAGCGGCTGAGCACGGAAAAGCTGGCAGATGAAGCCGCCGAGGCGGCGCTCGGCGCCGTCGAAACCGGCGTGACAGGCTGGATCCCCTATCGCGGCTTGCTACGCGAGGCGACCGGCGCGGCGGGGCACATGCGCAAGTATAATCAGGCCTACAAGATCGGTGCGCAGCGGCGGACTTACCTCAAGGGGATCGGACTGGCGATGCAGTGCGACCTGCCGGCGAGGCCGGACTTCGACGCCATCGCTGCCGAGAGCGACGGCCGGATCATCTACAAGTAGGCAGGTCAGCCAGCCGCTTCGCGCGGGCCGGACCTGGTTGGTGCCCACGCGGCGGCGAGCCTTGCTCTGAGCGCTTCGAACCTGCCTTCGGCGATCGCGGCGCGGATTTCCTGCATCAGCGCCTGGAAGAAGGCCGTATTGTGCCAGGAGAGGACCATGGGACCGAGGTATTCCCCGGCCTTGAAAAGATGATGCAGGTAAGCGCGCGAGAATTCGCGGCTGGCCGGACTGTCGACGGCTTCGTCCAGCGGCGCGAGGTCTTCGGCGAACTTCGCATTCGTAACGTTGATCGGGCCGTCCCAGGTCCAGGCCTGACCATGGCGGCCGGAGCGCGTGGGCAACACGCAATCGAACATGTCGATTCCGCGCGCGACGCATTCGACGAGGTCAATGGGTTTGCCGACGCCCATGACATAGCGCGGCAGTTGCAGTGGAAGATGGGGCACGGTGAAGTCGATCGTATCGCACATCTGCTGGTGGCCCTCGCCGACTGCGAGACCGCCGAGCGCGATGCCGCCGAAGCCCTGCCCGACGACGCCCTTGGCCGAGCGCTCCCGCAGCGCCGGGAAGTTCGAGCCCTGCACAATGCCGAACAGTGTTTGCGCCTCGCGATGACCGAAGGCATCAAGGCTGCGCTCGCCCCAGCGCAGCGAGAGTTCGAGGCTGCGCTCGGCCTCCTGCGCGGTGCAGGGAAAGTTTGTGCACTCGTCTAGCTGCATAGATATGTCGGCGCCCAGCAGATCGGCCTGGATCTCGATTGAGCGGGCGGGCGTCAGCCGATGGGTAGAGCCGTCGATATGGCTCTGGAATGTGACACCGTCGGGATCCATCTTGCGCAGCTGCGCCAGCGACCAGACCTGGAAGCCGCCCGAGTCAGTGAGCATCGGGCCGGACCATTTGGCGAAGGCGTGCAGGCCGCCGAGCCTCTTCACGCGCTCGGCGCCGGGACGAAGCATCAGGTGATAGGTGTTGCCGAGGATGATGTCGGCGCCGGCCGACTTCACCTGATCCATGTAAAGAGCCTTCACCGTGCCGGCTGTGCCGACCGGCATAAAGGCGGGCGTGCGGATGTCGCCGCGCGGCGTGCGCAGGCGGCCCGTGCGTGCCCTGCCTTCGGTTGCGCTTATTTCAAACGAAAAGGTCGCCATGGGGGCGGCCTATAGGACGGAGGCTAAGCCAAGCCAAGCACCGGATTCAGGACGCCATAGCGCCCCAGGCCGCCATCAGCACCGCGAAGGCGCGCATATCGCCGGTTGTCGTGGGGGCCATCTTGTTCATGGCGTAGGCATAAGTGGCGTGGGCGTCCATGTCGTTGACGACGAGGGAGCCGCCATACCCGCCCCAGTAGATGGTGTTCGGGTTCGGGAAAGGGACCATGCCGCCCGCAAGGCCGAAGCCCATGCCATAGCGAACCGGAATGCCGAGAATGAGGTCCGTGCCTTCGATCTGCAGCTCCAGAGCGCGGCGGCAGCCAGCCTCAGACAGGATCTGCTTGCCGCCTGCCGCACCCCCGGTCGCGAGGATAGACTGCACGGCTGCAACCGAGCGGGCATTGCCCGTGCCGCCAGCTGCCGGGATTTCGGCGCCTCGCCAGGCGCGTGTGCGCGTGTCCAGCGGATTGATTGGCGGATTGCTGGACATGTTGGTGACGAGTTCGTCGGCCGAGCCATTGCCGAGCGTACCGCTGGCCGGCGGCGGGGTGAGATCGGCCACGCGGTGATCCTCCGTAGACGGAAGACCGATGTGGAAGTCTGCACCGATGGGTTCGGCGATCTCCTTCGCGAACAGTTTGCCGACCGTCTGACCGGCTACACGGCGGATGACTTCGCCGACAAGGTAGCCCTGCGTCATGGCGTGGTAGCCAGGCGCAGTGCCGGGCTTCCAGTAAGGCGCCTGCGCGGCGAGGAGGCTGGTGGCCTTCTCCCAGTCGTAGAGATCTTCGCGCACCAGCGGCTCTTTCCAGCCGGAAAGACCGGCGGAGTGGCTCATAAGGTGGGCCACCGTGACATCCGCTTTGCCGTTGGCGGCGAACTCCGGCCAGTATTTCGCAACGGGCGCAGCAAAATCGAGCGCGCCCTTGTCAGCGAGGTAGAGCGCGGTGAGCGCGGTCATCGTCTTGGTCGTCGAGTAGACGTTGACGATGGTGTCCTTTTCCCACGGCTTCATCTGTGCCTCGTCGGCATAGCCCGCCCAGATATCGACGACCGGCTTGCCGTCCAGCATCATGCAGAAGCTCGCGCCGTTTTCCTGCACGCCGTCGAAGTTGGATTCGAACGCGGCGCGCACACCGTCAAAGCGCGGCTCCACGTGGCCCTGGCTTTTGGTCATCGCAAACTCCTCCCGGTGGGCGCCGCCCCTTTTTGGGATCATGCTGCGCGCCGCGAGGTGCTAATCCCGGGGCCGGAAAGTGGCAAGGGCGAGAGCAGGCTGACCCAGCGTCAAAAGGTTATTTCGACGCCGGCGAGTTCAGGCAGCTGGAGCACGATCACGAGATCGCGCAGCTCCTGGCGGGCGGCCTTGTGGCTCATCGTGAAGGCGACGTTGGACGACGTCTCGCTGAGGTCGAGCAGCGTCAGGCCGGCCGGGAAAAGCTCGCGGTAGATGACGCGCTCGGAGAGGCCGGGCGCGAGGCGAAAGCCAATACGCTTGGACAGGTTTTCCAGGGCGCCGCCGACGCGTTCCTTGTTGCGGGCCGCGAGCGGCGACATACGGTTGCGCATCACGACCCAGTCGATCGGGCGGCGTGACGTCTGCGCCTTTTTCTTGCGGCAGGTCCAGACCATTTCGGAATAGAAACTGGGGCGCAGGACTTCGAGCGTCTGCGGGTTCACGTCGCCGAGGAGATCGAAGTCCACGAAGCTGTCGTTCAGCGGCGTGATCAGCGTGTCGGCATACATGTGGGCGAGGCGCGACAGGAAGGTGTCACCGCCGGGGGCGTCGATGATGATGAAATCGCATTCGCGCTTCAGACGCGCGAGCGAGGCGAGGAAACGCTCGCTTTCCTCGGCTTCGGCCTTGTCGAGGTCGCGCTCCTGGCTGGCATCGACGCGGACGATTTCCGGCATCGTGAGCTTGGCACTGGTGTTCTGCATCCAGCGGGTGCGGTTTTCGAGATATCGGGTGAGCGAGCGCTGGCGCACGTCGAGATCGATGACGCCAACCTTCTTGCCGATGCAGAGCAGCGCGACGCTGAGGTGGATCGAGACGGTGGACTTGCCTGCCCCACCCTTCTCGTTGCCGATGACGATCACGCGGGCTTCAGCCTGCTGGGTGATGTCGGCCAAGCCGGTCCGGCTCATGGTAGACATCCCGTCGGCGGGCATGAATCCTACTCCACAATCTGCTCAGCACGAGGCCGGCTAAACCAACAAATCACGCAACGCGTGGAAGTGATTCAATAGTCGCGGAGGGTTTCTGAAGTGTTAGGGTGCTTTCGATGAAGAGGTCATCTTCATCGAATGCCACAACATTCGTGAGCACCGGCGCGGGGGCGGAAATCTCGTCGAAGAGCGCCGTATCCAGCGAAACTGCGGAGGCCGCCATCGGGACGTACTCTTCCTCGGCGTGCAGCGGCATCTTTGTCAGGTTCGACAGGACGGCGCGCAGGCTGGCCAGAGCGCCTGAAGCGCGGCCGTATTCCTGGTCAAGCATATAGGCTTCGGATGAGATCGCCGCGTGCTGACGGTCGAACATCCAGTCGTCGTTCAGATCCTCTGGTTCGGCGCCGCTGCGCAAGGCTTCCGGCTCGCGAACACTGATGTTTGCCCGGCGAAGGCCCAGCTTTACGGCCCCGAACATGGCCAGCGAACGAACGGTGTTAACGATGCGGTGTGTCATGACTTGGAAATTCCGGCCTATGGGTTAACAACCCGTTTACAACAGCCTGATGCGGGACGGGAGCAAAGTGAATTCCACGACAGAAAAGACGTTGACCGTGGTGCGCACCCGTGTGGCCTTGCAGCAACAGGTGCGTGCCTGGAAAGCCGCAGGTGAGACAGTCGGATTCGTGCCCACCATGGGGGCCCTCCATGCGGGCCATATCTCGCTCGTTGAAAAAGCGAAGGAAAACGTCAGCCGCACGATCACAAGCATATTCGTTAATCCGACGCAGTTCGCGCCGGGTGAGGATTTCGAGACATACCCGAGGCGGGAAGAGGACGACCTTGCGTTGCTGACGGCCGCCGGGTGCGATCTCGTTTATTTGCCGACTGTTGCAGAAATGTATCCCGATGGTTCGGTCACGGACGTTCGGGTGAACGGTATGTCGGACTTGCTGGACGGTATCTACCGGCCGCACTTTTTCTATGGTGTGGCAACGGTGGTGGCCCGCCTCTTCCTCCACGTACAGCCAGACGTCGCTGTGTTTGGCGAGAAGGATTACCAGCAATTGCAGATCATCCGGCGGATGGCGCGCGATCTGGGATTCCCGATTCGCATAATCGGCGGCGAGACCAAACGGGATGCGGATGGGCTCGCGCAGTCATCGCGCAACCTTTACCTTTCGGCGGATGAGCGGCGCACAGCGGGCGCGATGTTCGCCGCGCTGCACCGGGCGTCGGTGCGCCTGGCCCTGGGGGGCCTGCCCGGCGATGTGCGCGCTGAGGCCGAGGCACATCTCAGGCGCGCGGGGTTCCGAAGCGTGGACTACGTCGCGCTGGTCGACCCTGCGACCTTGCTGGCGCTGCCCGATGATGCACCGATTATCCCGAAAAGCGAGGCGCGCCTGCTCGGCGCCGCTTGGCTGGGCCGCACGCGGCTGATCGACAATATCAGTGTGATGCGGTGAAGGTTTTCAGCGCGTCGAGGCAACGGGTATTGTCGTGCGCGCTGCCGACCGTGATGCGAAGTTTGGACGGAAGGCCGTAGCCACCGATTGCACGCACGAGGATAGCGTTGTCTTTCAGGTGCTGGTGGGCGGCAGCGGCGCGCGCGCCAGAGCCGAACTCGCAGACCACGAAGTTTGCGTGCGAGACCGGCGTCGGCAGACCCATGGCGTTCAGGGCGTCGATCATCGTGGCCCGCCAGGCGGTATTGTGGTCGCGCGACATCTTGAGAAAGGCGTCGTCCCCGACGCTCGCGATGCCGGCTTCGACCGCAAGCGTGTTGACGTTGAACGGGCCGCGGATGCGCTGGAATGTCTCGGCCACCGGCTTCGGCATGTAGGCCCAGCCGAGGCGGAGGGCAGCGAGCCCATAGATCTTCGAGAAGGTGCGCATCATCACAGTCGTATCGCGCCGGTCGACAAGGTCGCGCAGCGCGGCTTCGTAATCCGGGCCGAGATACTCCGAATACGCACCATCGACAACGAACAGCACATGCGGCGGCAGCGCGTCCTGCAGCGCCTTCAGGGACGCCAGCGGCAGCATTGTGCCGGTCGGGTTGTTTGGGTTGGCCAGAAACAGGATTCTCGTTTTCGGCGATACCGCCCCGAGAATAGAATTCACCCCCGCGGTCATGTCGGTCTCGGGCGCCTTGATGGCGGCGGCGCCGTGCGCGCGCGCGGAGACCTCGTACATCGAAAAGGCGTGCTCCGTGAACAGCACCTCGTCGCCGGGGCCTGCATAACACTGGGTGAGCAGGTGGATGATTTCGTCCGAACCGGCAGATGTAACGACGCGGGCGGCGTCAGCGATGCCCTTCGCCCGGGCAATGGCTTCGCGCAGCGCGGTGTAGTCGGGGTCCGGATAGACCTGCAGACCCTCGCCCGCCGCCTTGCGGATAGCCTCGACGGCCAGCGGACTCGGCCCGAACGGATTCTCGTTGGAAGCGAGCATCGCTACCGGGCCGGAGGCCCCATGCAGCTTACCGCCCGGGACATAAGCCTTGGTGTTCGTGATGTGGTCGAGAGGCTTGATCGTGTTCATCGTCGGCGCGCTTACACCAATCGGGGCGCGGCGGGAATGGCGCCGCACCGGGTTCAGGGGCTGCGGGGCGCGGTGGTTTCGCGCACCACTATCCGATGCGGCAGGACGTGGGCCGCCTGAGGCTCTGCCTCACCCTTCCCCAGGAGGATACCAGTCGCCTGCGCCGCCATCTCGCGGATGGGCTGGTAGATGGTGGTCAGCGATGGCACGAGCACTGAAGCAAGCGGGGTATCGTCGAATCCGGCGACCGACAGGTCCTGCGGCACGCGGAGGCCCCTGCGATAGGCCACGGCGAGGACGGCGGCCGCCATGTCGTCATTGCTGGCGAAGATGGCGGTGGGCGGCGTCCGGGCCGCGAGCAGCGCCTCGGCGGCCTTGAGGCCGGAATCGAAGTGGAAATTGCCGATGGCCATATGTGCCGGATCGAGGTGAAGCCCGTGGCGGCCGAGCGCAGCGCGGAATCCGGTCTCACGCAGGCGGGCCTGGGGATGATCCGGCGGACCGGCAATAAAGCCGATCTGCCGATGGCCGAGGGAGACCAGATGGTCGGTCATTTCGCCGGCGGCAAGTTCGTCGTCCATGCTGACATGGCCCGCCTCACCGTGTGACGCGAACGGTGCGAGCCTTACAAAGGGAATGCCGGCCTCCGTCAGGCGCAGCAGGATGGCCTGGTCTTCCGTCAGCGGGGGCACCAGGATAACGCCGGCCAGATTCGGCTCGCCGCGCAGGGAGACGAGGCTGTCCAGGCCGCCGCCGGCCTCCTCGAAGATGGCGTTGAAGCCTTCGACATTACACCGTTGCAGCACACCGATCTGGATCTCGCTGGTGTAGTTGCGGGAGGGATTTGAATAGTAGACCGCGATCAGCCGGCTCTGCGCGGCCCGAAGGTTGCGCGCGTAGGGGTTTGCCCGGTAGCCGAGCGCCCGCGCCGCTTCCAGCACGCGCTGGCGCGTCGGTTCGCGAACATTCGGTTCGCCGTTCAGGACGCGGCTGACCGTCTTGAACGACACGCCCGCTTCACGAGCAACGTCGACGATAGTCGCGGGCCGGCGGTCGTGCGTGTCGATGGCGAGTTCCCCATGGCGAAGGTCCCCGCGGCAAGGCCGGGACCGGATCAGCCATACCTTATGGCCTCGGCCCGCCGGGGCAAGCCTTCTCGGAAGGGCGGGCGTCAGCCTTCGCGGCGTGTGCTCGGCCGGATTTCGGTGACTTTCGCCTGATAGTCGCGCGGATGGACGAACTCGTCACTGAACCAGATGGCTTCGGGAGACTCGAATAACTTGCGGATCCAGTCGATCAGCAGTTTGCCCTGCGGCAACCGCCGGACGCGCTCTGTATAGGTGATCCAGAACCTGACCGGCGCGAGTTCCGGAAGCTCAAGCGGCACGAGGCGCTTGTCGAGCAGGGACATGTAGGACGGAAGAATGCCGATCCCGCCGCCGCGCGCGCAGGTCTCAACGATGGCGGTGCCGGAATTGGTAATGAAGGCGAAGTCGACCATGCGGCGGTATTCGGACATCCGCGGGGCCCAGCGCTCGACCTGGTTGGCATAGGACGAGTGCAGGATGCAGCGGTGCTTGTGGTACTCGTGCAGGTTCTCGGGCCGGCCGAATTCGGCGAGATAGTCCTTTGAGGCGAAACCGACATAGTGCTGGACACCCAGCTTGTGCGCGATGACGTCCGGCTGGCGGTGTTCTGAAAAACTGATTGCAATGTCGTTGCCGCCGGCATGCACGTCCGGGGTCTCATCAGTGACGTTCATCCGGATCTGGACATTCGGATGGTCACGGTGGAACTGCGACAGGCGCGGCGCGATCCAGTACGGCCCAAGCCCGTCCCCTGTGCAAAGCGTGATCGAGCCGGAAATGGCCGCGCCCGACGGCGCCGTTTCCCGGCGCAGGGCTTCAGCCGATTCCGCCATGGTGTTTACATATCGGAGAACCTGTTTACCCACCTCCGTCAGCGTGACGCCCCGGGTCGAGCGCAGGAAAACCTGCGTTTCGAGGCTGCGTTCCAGGTCGTCTATCTTGCGGCTGATTGTGGGCGGCGACTCACCCAGACGGGCCGCAGCCGCGCTCATGCTGGACAGCTCGGCAACAACACGGAAAACGCGAAGCGTATCCCAATCCAGACGGTCAATCGACATGAAAGCCCACTCGGTTTTGCCCGCAACGGGCGCAAGCTCGAACGCGGGCAGGTCTGAGCCTGACGTCTGCATCCGTCAACTCAAAAATGTAGATGACGCGGTGTCATCTACATGTGGTTGACCTTTTCAGACCCGGGGCCGGCTATTCAGCAGCAAGCTTTTTGGACAGCATGGCGTCGAAGTAGGTGATGGTCTTGGTCAGGCCATCGCGAAGCTGGACCTTGGGCTCCCAACCGAGGATTTCCCGGGCCTTGTCGATGTTCGGCTGACGCTGCTTCGGGTCGTCCTGCGGCAGAGGCAGGAAGACGAGCTTCGACTTCGAGCCCGTCAGGTCGATGACCTGCTCGGCCAGCTGCCGGATCGTGAACTCGCCCGGGTTGCCGATGTTGATCGGGCCGGTGATGTGGTCCGGAGAGTCCATCAGGCCGATCAGGCCGCGCACGAGGTCGTCGACATAGCAGAAGCTGCGCGTCTGCTGGCCGTCGCCGTAGAGGGTGATGTCCTCGCCCCTGAGGGCCTGGACGATGAAGTTCGACACCACGCGGCCGTCATTCGGATGCATCCGGGGCCCGTAAGTGTTGAAGATGCGGGCGACCTTGATGCGCAGCTTGTGCTGGCGGTGATAGTCGAAGAACAGCGTTTCGGCGCAGCGCTTGCCTTCGTCATAGCAGGAGCGCGGGCCGATCGGGTTGACGTTGCCCCAGTACTCCTCGGGCTGCGGGTGAACGGCGGGGTCACCGTACACTTCCGAGGTCGACGCCTGCAGGATCTTCGCCTTCACGCGCTTGGCGAGGCCGAGCATGTTGATGGCGCCGTGAACGCTGGTCTTGGTCGTCTGGACGGGGTCGAACTGGTAATGGATAGGGCTCGCCGGGCACGCCATGTTGAAGATCTCGTCGACCTCCACATAGAGCGGGAAGCAGACGTCATGGCGCATCAGTTCGAAGCGCGGATGGTTCAGCAGGTGCGCGACATTGGTGCGCGTGCCGGTGAAGAAGTTGTCCGCGCAGATGACGTTGGCGCCCGCTTCGAGCAGGCGCTCGCACAGGAATGACCCGATGAAGCCGGCCCCGCCGGTGATCAGGATGCGACGCTCGAGGTGCATGGAAAGTGTCCTTTAACTGTACCGGCGGCTGGAAACGCCCTTGTCGCGGCAAATCCTGCAAGAAGCGTGCAAGACTCGGTGAAAATTCGCCTTATAGGATATGGCACACAACTCAACCTGTTGGAAAACCGGGCTATACAGGCCGTTGGGGCGGTCCTTGAGCGGGGCGATGCCAGCACCGGGGCCGGGCCGCGGCGCGGGCCGGTCCCTGCCTGGTTCAGCCGATTGAGGACAAGAACAGGCCTTTGTCACGCCCCCAGCGGGTAACCATGCCTGGCCAGTCTTCGAGCGGCGTGCCGGCAATGCCCCTGAGGCCGAATCCGTGCCCACCGGCTTCGAACACGTGCAGCGCCGCAGGTACCTCCGCCCGCCGTAGCGCTTCATACAGGACCAGCGCATTTTCGACCGGCACCGCCGCGTCATCGGCCGCATGCATCAGGAAGAGCGGCGGCATGTCTGGCCGAATGCGGTGTTCGAGGGACCAGGCGGCCTCCTGTTCTGGGGTTGGATCAGATCCGATAAGGTTGAGGCGAGAGCCCTCATGGGCAAACGGCCGCGCCATCGTCGCGACCGGGTAGACAAGCACGACCCCGTCAGGACGTGCGGAGGAAGAATCGACGACATCCTGCGGCGCGTGGATCGGCGCATCGAAGCCGGTCGCGAGCAGGCCGGCAAGATGCCCGCCGGCCGAAAAGCCAATGACGGTGACCCGCGCCGGATCGATCCCGTCCGCGGCCGCGCGAGCCCGAATCAGCCGGACAGCGCGCTGCGCATCCTGCAGCGGCGCGCTGGCGCCGGCGGCCCACCCCTGATGGGGCAAGCGGTAACGCAGCACATAGACCGTTGCGCCCTGTCCGCCAAAATGCCGGGCGCCTTCAAAACCTTCCTTATCGACGACGACCCATTTGTAGCCCCCGCCCGGAATGACCAGGATTGCAGAACCGTCCGGGACAGTTGGACGGAAGATCGACAGACTGGGCGCCGTCACTTCATGCGCTGCACGGTCCAGCAGTCCGAAGGGATTGTCGCGGTGGACGATCTGCTCCGAAAGTCCCGGCGGCACACCGCCCGGCGGCCCCTCGGACCAGAGGAAGACTACCTCATCCGGCATGGACAACTTGTCCGTATTCGGAGCAACCGGGGATACGCAGCCACTGAGGCCCGCGGCGGCCAGCGACAAGAGGACGGCGCGTCGGCGCAGCTTCATCACCCTGCCCTATTTGAACGCAGCCGGGAGGGCGAGCGACAGGGCGGGGATGTAGGTGACCAGCATCAGAGACAGAACGAGCGCGAGATAGAACGGCCAGATCGACCTGACGGCCTTCTCGATCGGCAGGCCGCCGACGGCAGAGCTGACGAACAGGACAGAACCCACCGGCGGCGTGACAAGGCCGATGCCGAGGTTCAGCATCATGATGATGCCGAAATGGACCGGATCGACCCCGACTTCCATCACCACGGGCAGAAGGATCGGCGTGGTGATCACGATCAGGGGCGACATGTCCATGAAGGTGCCGAGCACGAGCAGCATGATGTTGATGATCAGCAGCACGAGTAGCGGATTGCGCGTGATCGAGGTGATCAGGTCTGCCAGCTGCGCCGGCGCTTCGAGTACCGCGAGCGCGTAACCGAAGGCTGTCGCCGCACCGATAATCAGCAGCACCATCGCGGTGACCTTGACAGACTGCATGGCGGCTTCAGCAAAGCGGCTCCAGCCAAGGGAGCGATAGACGAAGGCGCCAACGAGGATCGTGTAGATGACGGCGATGGCGGAAGACTCGGTAGCGGTGAAGATGCCCGACAGGATGCCGCCCATGATAATGACGGCGGCCATCAGGCCAGGCACGGCGAAGAACACTGCCCGTGCGAAGGCGCGCCAGCCCGGGAAAGCGCCGCGCCCATAGCCTCGCTTCACGGCGACAAACCAGGTGACCATGCCGAGGATGATGGCCGTGACGATCCCCGGTACGACCCCGGCGAGGAACAGGTCGCCGATGGGCACACCGATGCCAGAGGCCGCCGAGTAGATGATCATGTTGTGTGATGGCGGAATGAGCAGGCCGACGATGGCGGCGGTCGCCGTGACGTTCACGGCATAGTCTGCGTCATAGCCCTTCTGCTTCATCAGCGGCATCAGTGTGGAGCCCATCGCCGAGGCGCAGGCAATCGCCGAGCCGGAAACGGCACCAAACATCGTGGACGCGCCGACATTGACGAGGCCGAGGCCGCCGCGCGTGCGCCCGAGCATGGCTTCCGCGACTTCGACAAGTCGCTGCGCAATGCCGGATCGGTACATCAGATCGCCCGCAAAGATGAAAAACGGAATGGCCATCAGCGAGAAGACGCTGACGCCGGCCGCGAGGCGCTGAAAGACGACGACGAGCGGGATATCCATCACGAGGAAGGTGGCGATGGAGGCGCCGAGCAGCGAGAAGGCGACCGGCACGCCGAGCGCGAGCAGACCGAACAGGACGAGCATCAGGACAGCGAGTTCCATCAGGTACCCACCTCTTCTGTCAGGGATTTCGGAAACAGCACTTCGAGCATCCGCTCGCCCGCGAACAGGACCATCAGCGCGCCGGAGAGTGGCAAGCCGAGATAAGCAAGGCCGCGGGAAATGCCGAGCGACGGGATGACGTGCTGCCATGTCAGCAACACGAGTTCACCGCCCCATATCAGCATGGCGCCGCCGCAGGCAGCGACGACGAGATTGGAGCTGAACTGCATCACCCGCCGCAGGCCTGGCGAGACCGCCTCTTCCAGCGCGACGATGCGGATGTGGAACCCCTGGCGCACCCCCGCAGCGGCGGCGAGCGCGACATACCAGATCATCAGCGTAAGGGCGGCTTCTTCCGACCAGGAGGGTGTCGAGTTCAGCACATAGCGGCCGAACACCTGCCAGCCGACAATCGCGGTCATCAGCACGATGCCGAACGCCGCGACCTTGACCAGAAGGTCGGCGAGCAGATGAGTTACGCGGGCAAGACGTTCCATTATTCGGCCTCCGCCATGTCTTCGATCTGCTGCACGATGCGGCGCTGGTCATCCGTTACGATGTACCTGTCCCAGACCGGGCGCATCGCGGCGGCGAAGGCGGCGGGATCGGTAATCTCGTTCACCTTCACGCCCGCGGCGAGCAGTTTGGAACGCGCGGCGTCGACGCGCCTGTCCCACAATGTCCGCATGAAGGGTACCGACTCCCGCGCTGCCTTTCGCACTTCGGCCTGATCTTCCGGCGTGAGCTTGTCCCACCGGCGGCGCGACATCACGAGCACTTCCGGCGCAATCACGTGCTGCGTGAGGCTGTAATAGGTCGCAACTTCGAAATGCCGACCGGATTCGTAGGAGGGCCAGTTGTTCTCAGCCCCGTCGATCACGCCCTGTACGAGGGACTGATAGACTTCCGAGATGCTCATGGGCGTGGCATCCGCGCCGAGCGCCTTGACCATGGCGATGTAGAGATCGGAGTTCGGTACTCGGATCTTCAGGCCCTTCATGTCTGCGGGCGTGTAGATCGGACGTTTGGTGTTATAGAAATTTCGGTCGCCGCTGTCATAGAAACAGAGGCCAATCAGTCCATGGCGGGTCAGCGATTCAAGGATTTCGTCGCCCACGGCGCTGTCGAGCGCCCGGCGCATGTGATTGTTCGAGCGGAACAGGAAGGGTAGCGCCGGGATAGTCGTCATCGGCTCGATGGAATTGAGCGGCGCGAGATTGACGCGGTTCATGTCGAGGCCGCCAAAGACCGTGATCTCCAGCGTGTCGCGCTCCGAGCCGAGTTGGCCGCCTGCATAGGTCTTCACATCAAGCCGACCGTTCGTCCGTTCCCGCAGGAGGCGCGCCATTTCATCGACTGCCTGGACGGTGGGGTAGTCGGCAGGATGCGTATCCGAGGACAGGAAGGCCCGCCCGTCAGCGCGGCCGCAGGCTGAGAGCGCACCGGCTGCGGCGCCGGCAATCAGCACGTTGCGACGGCTGATGCCGCCTCCATCTGACATTCGCGAAGGCTTCATTTCGCCACCTGTTTTCCGATCACCGGGATCACCGGCGCACGTCGAGACTGCCGCCTGCCATGGCAGCTTCCACTTCCGCGACGGAGACGCGGTTGAAGTCACCCGGGATCGAGTGCTTCAACGCGCCGGCCGCAACGGCAAAATCAATCGTGTACTGCTGATCCCGGCCCGTGATCAGTCCGTGCAGGGCGCCGGCCGCAAAGGCATCGCCGCCGCCGATCCGGTCGATCACGCCTGGCAGTTCATGGACCGGCGATATCCGGCGCGCGTCGCGTGTGACGAGTTCGCCGGCAATGGCCTGGTCTTCCACGGAGGATTGCTGACGCGTCGTCGCGGCGATAGTCCTCAGGCGGGGGAAGGCTGCAAATGCGGCTTCGAACGCCCCTTCCCGGCTTTCGAACCGCGCCTTGAGGATCAGCGCAATATCGCGCTCGTTGATGAAGGCGTAGGTGGCGGAGGCGAGAATTTCCCGCAGAATCGCCGGGCCGTCGCCGTCCCAAGCTTCCCAGAGGAGCGCGCGGTAATTGCCATCGAACGACACGGGCACACCCGCTGCGTTAGCGGCTTTCACGGCGCGGATCGCCGCCTCGGCGGCATTGGGACCAATGGCGGGCGTGACGCCCGATATATGAAAAAGGTCTGTTCCCGGAAAGATGTCTGCCCAATCCAGCGCATTCGGCGCAGCCTCGGCAAAGGCGGACCCGGCGCGGTCATACGTAATGCCGGAGGGCCGGCGCACGGCGCCGGGCTCGAGGAAATAGAGGCCCATTCGCTTCGAGGAGCGCAGCACGTGGCCGGTGGCGACATTGTGGCGGCGCAGCTCGCCCAGCGCGGCCGAGCCCAGCGGGTTGGCGGCCACCACGCTGGCGAACGCCACGTCGTGGCCAAAATTCGCAAGCGACACGGCGACATTTGCCTCCGCCCCGCCGACACAGACATCGAAGGCATGGGACTGAAGCAGCCGTTCACTTCCTGGCGCTGTGAAGCGCAGCAGCAATTCGCCGAAACACACTACCCGCGCCATGCCGCTGCCCCTCCCTTCCCGATCTACCGTGCGAGCCAGCCGCCGTCGACGGCCAGGACAGTGCCATGCACATAGTCCGACGCGCCGGACGCAAGGAACACGGCCGCGCCTGAAAGATCGGACGGCTGCCCCCAGCGGCCTGCCGGAATGCGGCCGAGGATTTCGGTATTGCGCTTTTCGTCCGCCCTCAGAGCATCGGTATTGTTGGTCGCGAAATAGCCGGGCGCGATCGCGTTGACGTTGATGCCGTGTTTGGCCCACTCGTTGGCAAGGAGCTTGGTGAGGCCCGCGATGCCGCTCTTGGACGCCGTGTAGCTCGCCACCCGGATGCCGCCCTGGAAAGAGAGCATGGAAGCGATGTTGATGATCTTGCCGCCTTCTCCGGAAGATACCATCGACCGCGCCACGGCCTGAGACAGAAAGAAGACGGACTTCAGGTTCACGTCCATCACTTCGTCCCAATCAGACTCGGTGAAGTCGAGCGCGTCGTTGCGTTTGATCGTGCCGGCGTTATTGACGAGGATGTTTATGGGCCCGAAGGCGGACTCTGCTTTCGCAGCCACGTCACCCGCAATTGCCGGTTTCGAGAAATCTGCAGGCACAAAAGCAAACTTGCGCCCCAGCGCTTTCACCGCTTTTTCGGTATCAGATGGTGTGGAACGTCCCGCCGCGACAATATCCGCGCCCGCAGCGGCGAGCCCGACGGCGAGCCCCTGCCCGAGGCCGGTATTTGCGCCGGTGACAAGCGCCACCTTGCCCATGAGATCAAATGCCGACGCCATCGCCTGCCCCTATTTCAGCTGGCAGATGTCAAGTACGTTCATGTCGGTATAGTCCAGGTTCTCCCCGCCCATCGCCCAGATGAACGCATAGCTCTTGGTGCCGGAGCCCATGTGGATAGACCAGGGCGGCGAGATCACCGCTTCGTCATTGTTCATTACCAGATGGCGCGCCTTGTCCGGCTCGCCCATGAAATGGAAGACGCGGTCATTGTCGCCCAGGCCGAAATAGAAATATACTTCCGAGCGGCGGTCATGCAGGTGCGGCGGCATCGTGTTCCAGACGGAGCCGGTGTCCAGGATCGTCAGACCAAGGAGCAGCTGACAGGACTTGGCCGTCGCCGGAACGATATACTGGTAGATCACCCGCTTGTTGCTTTCGGCCAGCGAGCCGCGCTCCAGCGGCACGGCTTTCTCAACCGACAGCTTCACCGTTTCGTAGCGCACGTGCGCAGGTGTAGAAACAAGGTAATACTTCGCCGGCGACTTGGGGTCGCTCGAGGCGAACTCTACCTTTGAGCCCATCGGCACATAGAGCCCGTCCCGCGGCGCCATGGAGTGGGCGACCCCGTCGACCGTCACTGTGCCGGCGCCTGCGCCGACATTGACTATTCCGAGTTCGCGCCGTTCGAGGAAGGGTTTGCCAGCGGCAGACGCCGGTTCAGTCTGGTCAGGCAGGGCTATCTTGCCCTTCACCGGCATCGCGCCGCCGATCACCATCCGCTCGTTGTGAGAATAGTTGAGCTTCACCGCATCGGCCTCAAACAGGCCGGCGACGATATACCGGGCGCGCAGGTCGTCGTTCGAGGCGCCTTCCATCATGTCGGGATGGGTGGCGTGGAAAGTTTTCTCGAACATAGGTGCTCCCTGCGTTTCTTGATTTTGGTAACCGGTGTCATATCAACTCGGCAAATGAACCGCAAGCGACTTGTCGGCACTCTTTCCGGTTAGCCAGCTTTCGGCGGCGGCGCCGCAGAATCGCGCACCACGATTTCCGGCGAGAAGCTGATGGTCTCGGCAGGCGCCTTGCCGGCGGCCTGGTCCAGCAAGAGTTTCGCGGCCGCCCTGCCCATCTCGCGGATCGGCAGGCGCACGGTCGTGAGGGCCGGCCAGAGTCGGCCAGCAATCGGTGTATCGTCAAACCCGACAATCGAGATGTCTTCCGGTATGCGCAGGCCCGCTTTCCGGACAGCGACATAAGCGCCGGTAGCCATTTCATCATTGCCAGCGAACACGGCCGTCGGCCGGCGCTTGGCATAGATCAGACGCTCCATCGCCTGCAGGCCCGAGTCGAAGGTGTAGCCGGCTTCGGCAATCAGATCGGCTGGAAGGCTGCGCCCCGATTCGCCAAGGCCGCGAACAAAACCGCTGCGCCGCTCATGCGCGGACCGAAAGGATTCAGGCCCCTGGATGTGGGCAATATCCACATGCCCCAGAGCGCAGAGGTGCCGGGCGGCTTGAGCTGCCCCTTCGGCATCATGCGTCCGGATCATGCGCGCAGGGGTGTCGAGTTCGACCGACGCGATACGCACATAGTCGACCTCATGCTCGCGCAACATGTCGACCAGCTCCTCATCCTCGGAAACCGAGGGCGGCAGGATCAGACCGAACGGCTTGTGCTGCTGGATGAAGGAGCGCAGCCTGTGCCAGTAGTTCGCGTCGGCCCGGTTTACGGGACGCAGCACGAGCTGGAAGTCCGTCTCCTCGAGCCCGTCCAGAATGCCGCGCTGCATGTTGACCACGTATTGCGGGCTCGGATTGTCATAGACCATGCCGACGAGGAACGAGCGGCGCAGCGCCAGTGCGCGGGCCTGCGGATCCGGCGTGAACCCCAGCTCCGCGATGATCACTTTTACCAGATGGCGCGTGCGCGGCTTTACCAGCGGGCTCTCGTTGATCACCCGAGAGACGGTCTTCTTCGAAACCTTCGCGATGCGGGCGATGTCGTTGATCGTCGCGCGCCCTGTCTGACGGAAGGCGGCCGCTTCGCGCAGGGCATCTGCGATTTCGGCTTCTTGGTCGGTGTCAGGGAGGTCGGTCACAAAAGGCCCTTGATGCAACGGGAGAACTTGCCAGAAGCCTGTCTCGCGCGGACACCGCGATTTGGCAAGTTGTCCCCCGTTGTCAGCCCCTCAGGTGCCCCGGCCCTTCTGGCTGGCGTCCAGCGCTTCAGGCGACTTCGGCAGCATGGTTTCAAGGTCCCAGAGCGCCGGGTCAAATGCCCGGTAGGACGGCGCCATCACGGGATAGCCGCCCACTTCGGTCTGGCTGTCGATGATCTCGCCGCGCCCTTCGGCGGCATTGGCAATCACGCGAACGTCGTGGCCATCCCGGTCCCAGGGGCGGGCGCCGGCATTCTTCAGGACAAAAAGTTCCACGTCCTCGGCCGCCAGAACCGGCAGGCCCTCTGGCAGCGGCATTGCCTCCGGCGCATCGACAATCTTCGCGCGTCCGGTAGTATAGTAGCCACGCTCGGGTAGCAGATCTCCTTTCCAGTCGACCGCGATATTGTCGCGCGTATGCAGCGCCAGGTCTCCGTCTCCTCCCAGCATAACCAGCGGCAAACCGGCGGCTGTCGACTGGCCGCCTCGCAGGACGTTACCAATCATGTCCATCCGGCCGGTCTGGAAAGGCACGGCGCCCCATTCCTGGGCCTGAAGGTTGTAGTGTACGGCCCGCTGCCCAGGATCGTAGATGAAGTTGTTGACAATCTGCCCCTGCACGCCGCCCTTGAAAAGCGGGTTACGCTCATAATTGTGCGCATACAGATTACCGTAAATCAGGATACCGCTTATATTGTCGTGGATCAGCGATCCCTTCGAGTGCTCAAACTTGGGATGCGTCGCATCAGCCAGACCTTCCGCAATCAGGTTGTGACTGTAGAGGATGTTGCGAGACGTACCGGCGCGCCATTCCTCTGGCGTTGCGCCAGTGAAGCGCGGGCCGGATGCAGAGAGGTTCTCATCGACCGCCCAGGTCAGCGAACAATGATCGACAATCAGGTTGTGGGCGCTCGCTGTGGAGACCGAATCTTCCGAAAAGCCGGTCCCGCGCGCTTCGCCATTGTCACCGGGGCGGATACGCAGGTGCTGGATGATCACATCATTGGTCTTCACGTCGATGCCGCCGCGGATCAGCGTGATGCCTGGCGAGGGCGCCGTCTGACCAGCGATCGTAAGGTGCGGATTGGTAATCGAGATCGTCTGCTTCTCGAGGTCGATTACGCCGCCGACCTCGAAGACGATGATCCGCGCGCCGTCCTTTGCAATCGCTTCGCGCAGACTGCCCGGGCCGTCATTCGCCAGCGTCGTGACGCGGACAATCTCGCCGCCGCGACCGCCATCGGTGATCGCCTGCCACTCGATGGCCGGGAAGAACCAGACTGGCCCGGCCGGAGATGAGGAGGTTGCAGCCAGCGCCGGCAACGGTTCGCCGGAGGCCGGCGCAGGCGGCGTAGCGCAGCCCGTCAAATGCAAGGCGGCCAGTGCCGCTGAGGCTGCAATCACCCGGTAGAGTTGCGCGGTCATCTGATCCTCCCAAAACGGTTTGAGTGATTTTTCTGGACGGGCCAATCGAGAAATTGATTGACACATCCTCGTTTCGGAAGACTATGACACCGGTTTCCAAGGCTGTCCAGCAACAGGCTAGGCATAAAAACAACGCGGCAGGCGGCCCCCGAACAGAGGGCTCCCCGCCACCAGGGACGAAACGGAATGGCAAGTACACACCTCACGGGACGCCCGGGCAACCCCGCCATCGATGTGCGGGCCGCTGCCTTTGTCGAAGCGCGTCTCGCGGGCCGTCCGCTGTCGGATTATCCCGGCGCGCTACCCGCGTCCCTGGCCGAGGCTTACCTTATCCAGACGCAGGCCATCAGCATCTGGCCGGACCGCTTGGCCGGCTGGAAGGTCGGACGGATCAATGCCCCCTTCGATGCCACCTATGGCACCGACAGGCTCGCAGGCCCGATCTTCTCCCGGCAACTGACACGTACCGCCGAGCCGGCCGGAAACGTCTTCCTGTTCAGCGGCGGATTTGGCGCGATTGAGGGCGAAATAGTTATAGAAGTCGGCGAGGATGCGCCGGCCGGCAAAACGACCTGGAGCCTCGCGGAGGCATCTGAAATAGCAGCAAATGCAAGGCTTGGCGCCGAAATTGCCTCCAGCCCCTTCGCCCAAATCAACGACCATGGGCCGTTGGTGACCATTTCGGACTTTGGCAACAACAACGGACTGATCCTCGGCGGCGAGATCCCGTCCTGGCGCACTGCAAACCCTTCAAGCTGGCGGTTGCGAACGTTGATCGACGGTGTTGAAGCCGGCGCGGCAGATGCCTCTGCCATTCCCGGCGGGCCGCTGGAATCTTTCCGTGCGGTGCTCGAGATCTGCGCGCGCCAGGGCCACCCGCTTCGCCGCGGCATGCAGATCACCACGGGCGCTGTAACCGGCGTCCATCCCCTTCGCGCTGGTCAGACGGCGCGCATCGAGATGGCCGGAATGGATCCCATCACCTGCACCGCCGCCCCCGCGATGGCACAGCAAACCAACACTGCCCACAAACGTCCGGCTTGAGCCGGGCGACCTTTCTGCAACACCTTTCGGGAATGGAACCAGAAGATGACAGGATCGAAAGAAAATTAATTGATACCGGTAGCATGTTTAATTATGCTACCGGTGACATAAAGAGCGGCCTCCCTTGCAGGCGGCCGCCAAGATGACAACGCTCAATCCTGGGAGGAGAGCAAAGATGCGTTTCAGGGACACCAGTTTCAACTTCCGGCTGCTCATGGGAGCGGCCGCTGTCGGCCTGCTTGCAGGCGGCGCCAACGCTCAGGAGCAAGAGACTCCTGAAGACAGCGAAGCCCGCCAGGAAACGGTCGTCGTGACCGGCTTTCGCCAGAGCTTGCAACAAGCCATCGCCGTCAAGCGCAACGAAACCGGGATCGTCGACGCGATCAGCGCCGAAGACATTGCCGACTTCCCTGACCTCAATCTCGCCGAAGCTCTGCAACGCGTTCCCGGTGTCCAGATTGACCGTGACGGCGGCGAAGGCCGCTCGATCAACGTGCGCGGCCTCTCCTCGGACTTCGTCCGCGTCCAGATCAACGGCATGGAAGCTCTGGCCACCACGGGTGGCCGTGATGGCCGCGCCAACCGCAACCGGCAGTTCGACTTCAACGTCTTCGCGGCGGACCTGTTCACCAGCGTAAAGATCGCAAAATCGCAGGAAGCAGAAGTCGACGAAGGCTCGCTCGGCGCAACCGTCCAGCTGCGTTCCGCCAAGCCGTTCGACTATGATGGCTTCACCTTCGCAACCGGCGCGCAGGCCTCCTACAATGACTTGTCGGAAAAGACAGATCCCCGGTTCACCGCGCTGATTTCGGACCGCTGGTTCGATGACCGCGTAGGCGCGCTGGTATCGGTCGCCTATTCGACGCGCAATACGTTCGAAGAAGGCTCAAGCTCGGGCCGCTTCCGCGTGCCGGCCGACGATGGCTGCGCCGGCCCCGGCTTTGTCAACACGACGCGTTGCTATCAGTCTGTTGGCACCGTAACGGATGCCAGCGGCGCGGTCCTGACCGGGCCGGCAGCAGCCGCAGCGGCAGCACGCGGCGCACATCCTCGCATCCCCCGCTATGGCCGCATCGGCTATGATCGTGAACGCCTTGGACTCACGGGAGCATTCCAGGTCGAACCGTGGGAAGGCACCGAAATTACCTTCGACTCGCTCTACGCCCAACTCGACCAGACGCGGAACGAAGAATTTCTCGAAGTCATTTCTTTCGCCCGGGAAACGGGTGTCCAGGGCCTTCGGACGGTCGACCTTGTCTCGGGTCGTGTCGACGACAATGCGACGCTGGTTCAGGGCACATTCAATGATGTCGATATCCGGACCGAGCAGCGCATCGACGTTCTTGAAACCGAGTTCTTCCAGAACTCGCTGAGCTTCGAATCCGATTTGACAGATACAGTCCGGATCTCGGGTCTGGCCGGCGCCTCGCGCGCCATCGGCACCAACCCTCAGCAGACCACGATTTCGCTCGAGCGTTATGATGTGGACGGATATTCTTACGACTATTCTGATCCGAACCTGCCGGCGTTCAACTATGCCTTCGACGTGACGAACCCAGCGAACTATGTGTTTTCGTCCAGCACCGCACTGGGCGACGCTTCCATCATCCGTCAACGCCCGAACAAGACCGTCAACTCCTATGATACCGCCCGCCTCGACCTGGCCTGGGACGTGAACGACATCTTCACGCTCAGCGGCGGCGCTTCCTATAAGGAGTTCGGCTTCGACGTCCGGGAGTGGCGCACAAATGAGGCGGTCAGCGCGACCACCACCGCCGCCCTTGCGGCCCAAGGCATTCCGCAGTCGGCGTACACAACACTCGTGTCGAACTTCGGTAGCGGCATGGACCTGCCGGCTGGCACGCCAGCAACCTGGGTGATCCCGGACCTCAACGCGCTCAATGCCATCATGGATTTCGATTGCAATTGCGTGAACTCTTTCGGCGATTTCCGCCTGACCCGGTTCGATGGCGAAACCCGGAGCGCCGTCGAGAAGTCGACCGGCGGCTACGTGCAGCTCGATTGGAACGCCGACCTCGGCTATATCCCGGTACGCGGCAACGTCGGTGTCCGCTATGTCGAAACCGACCTGACGTCCGTGGGTATTCTCAGCGGCGCCCCTGTCGAAGCCAACTTCAAGTACGATAACACGCTGCCGGCCCTCAATGTCGTGATCGAACCATCGGCCGACGTCGTCCTGCGGATTGCGGCGGCCAAGACGATTGCCCGCCCAGGCCTTGCCTCGCTGACACCGGGCGGCTCGATCGACACCAGCCCGCCCGGCTTCTCGCTCACCTCGGGCAACCCCTATCTCGAACCGATCCAGTCCAACAACGTGGATCTTTCGCTCGAATGGTATCCCTATGACGAGGCCCTGTTCTCGGTTGCCCTGTTCCGCAAAAACATCGAGAGCTTCACTCAGCGCCTGGTTCGCACGATCCCCTACTCGGAGACGGGCTTCCCGAACTCACTGCTCGGTCCGGGCGTAACACCGGCCGACCCGTTCGTCGTGACCAACTTCGTCAACACGCCCGGCGGCGTGCTGAACGGCTTCGAAGTCACGCTTCAAACGCCGTTCAACTTTGACTTCATTCCTGAGCAGCTTCACGGCTTCGGCGGTCTGGTGAACTATACTAAGATTGACTCCGAGTTCGACTACATCATCAACCCGACGACCGGCGCCACGGTGACCGAGTCGCTCATTGGCCAGTCTCCGTCTTCCATGTCGGCCACGCTCTACTACGAGCGCGGCCCGTTTGAAGCGCGCATCTCGAGCAGCTGGCGTGATGAGTACCTTACGCTCGTTCCGGCGGCGAGCGGAAACGATGTCGAAGGCAAGGCGGCGACGCTGAACCTGGACATGTCTGCTTCCTATGAACTGACGGACAAGATTGAATTGACCTTCGAGGCGATCAATCTGACGGATGTCTATGACGAGCGCTGGATCAGCAGCCAACGTCAGAACAGCCTCAACTATGAGCATACCGGCCGTGAATTTGTCGTCGGCGTCCGGTACCGCTACTAAAGGCTGAGGCGGCACCGGTGGAGCCCCTCTCTCCGCCGGTTTACTCGCGCCATCCCTAGCCGCCGGATCGCCCCCCGATCCGGCGGCTTTTTTGTCCGCATACCGATTGAAATGGAGCCGTCAATGAAGCTGACCCGACGCATGGCCCTCTCTGGCCTCGCCGCCCTGCCTCTGACGGCCTGTGCCAGCCGTCTGGAAGCGGCCACAAGAACGGCGCTCTGGCCCGAAGAAGGATTGATATCGCCGTCCGGTGCCGACTGGTCGCATCTCGACTGGCCGCGCGGCTTTGAGGGCCAGCGCCGCGCTGATCTCGGAAACGGTACTTTCCTCAACCCCGTCTTTTCAGGCGACCGGCCGGACCCGACTGTGCTCCGCGACGGTGATACCTACTACATGACGTTCTCGACGTTCGACGCCTATCCAGGTCTGGTCATCTGGAAATCAACGGATCTCGTGAACTGGTCACCCGTCACCGCCGCACTCAAGACTCCTATCGGCTCCGTCTGGGCGCCCGAGCTCTGCAAGCATGAGGGCCGATACTACCTCTACATCCCTGCCCGCTTTCCGGATTATCGCTCGAACTATGTCATCTGGGCCGACCACATCGAAGGCCCCTGGAGTGAACCTGTCGATCTCAAGCTACCCAGGCACATCGACCCCGGGCACGCAGTCGGCGAAGACGGAAAGCGCTATCTCTTCCTTTCCGGCGGAGACCGCGTTCGCCTCACCGATGATGGCCTTTCGACCGCCGGAGAGGTCGAGCATGTCTATGATCCCTGGCGATACCCCGACACATGGACCGTCGAGGCCTTTGCGCCTGAGGGCCCGAAGATCACGCGGCGCGGGGACTGGTTCTATCTCATTACTGCTGTTGGCGGCACAGCAGGCCCGCCGACGGGACATATGGTGATCGTCGCCAGATCGCGGTCGATACATGGTCCGTGGGAAGACTGTCCGTTCAACCCCATCGTCCGCACCTGGTCGGCCAGCGAAAAGTGGTGGTCGCGGGGCCATGCAACGCTGGTCGAGGCACCGGACGGTGGTTGGTGGATGGCCTATCACGGCTACGAGAACGACTTCTGGACCCTGGGCCGCCAGATGCTGCTTGACCCTGTAGAATGGACGGAAGACGGCTGGCCGCTTGCCAAGGGGGGAGATCTCTCGGTGCCGTTGCGCAAACCCGTCGCGTCTTCCGGCCATCCGCACGCGCAGCCCCTGTCCGATGATTTTTCGTCCAATCGCCTCGGGACACTCTGGGCCTTCTACAACCCGGCGCCGGATGAAAGTGAGCGATTTAATCTGCAGCCGGAAGGGCTATCGCTCACGGCCAAAGGGACGAGCCCAGGCGACGCTTCGCCGCTCTGCTTTGTCTGCGGGGATCTTGCCTATGAAGTGGAAGCCGACATTGAACTTGGCGAGCGCACAGAAGCCGGACTTTTGCTTTTCTATTCGAAGCGCCTCTATGCAGGCCTCGGCTTTGACGCAAACGGGCTCGTCATGCATCGCTATGGCCGCCAGCGCCGCGGCCGCGCGTTTGAGGACTTGGGAAATCGCCTGTTCATACGCATCCGGAACGACCGTCACATCGTCACGATCCACACAAGCCGGGATGGTTCGACATGGGAGAAGTACGGCGTTCAGATGGAAGTGTCCGGATATCACCACAATACCGACGGAGATTTTCTCAGTCTTCGCCCGGCACTATATGCTGCAGGCGGCGGCGCCGCACTCGTCCGGAAGGTGACGTACCGCGCGCTTTAGTGCGGCCAGCGCTCTTGAAGCACGCGGGCAACTCCTTGCCTATCAAGCGCAACTTCGATCGCAGGATCCGAAGGCATGCCAGGCGCAAACAGCTCGTAGATGACTGTGCCGTCCGCCTGCGTACTTTCTATGACGCGCGCCGGTGAAACTTCTGGCGCCGCTGTCCGGACCGCGACAGGTGCGTCGGCCCAGGCGATGTCGCGTTGGGTCTCCACAATCTCGGGACCTGCAGAAGTCAGAAGAATATCAAACTCCAGCTCACTGCCATCCGGCAAGTTTCCTTCCACATCAAAATAGGTCCGCCCGCCCCGCTCCTTCTTCTGCGCGCCGGAAATCCGGAAGCCTTGAGCGGCGCCCTCAGCCAGAGCGCGCACCTTTTCAGGCACATCGCCGGGCTCGAGATCCGTGATTCGAACATCTGACGCGCCCGTCACCGCGCACCCCGCCAATGTGGCCGCTGCCATCCATGCCATCATCTTCATCGCCTGTCTCCTTTGCGCAGGTCAGCTGCCCCACTGGATGAAGGGCACCTTGGAAAACAACTCGCGCTCCATGCTGCGGGGATCGCGCGCCACTCCGGTCCTTGCTCCGAAGATCATCGTTTCGCGCGCGGGTATCCTGTATCGCGGCCAGGCCTTAAGGCCCGCATGTTCAGGCGAGCCGGTCCGTGCCAGCGCGACGAGCGCGCTGCTCAGCTCGTCGCTGATCCGGCGCGCGGCGGCGGCCTCACCCGGCATCGCGCCTGCCCGGTCCAGATTGCCGAAGGCATACCCGATATCGGCCGTATGCGGAGCGCCCCACTTGCCCCTATCCGCCAGCCAGGGCAGATCAAAGCGGTACACCCAGGTCGGCGACCCCTGCCGCGCGCGGGCGTCCGCCTCCTCGACCTGTCCGCGCCAGGAGCGCCCCGCCGTGGTCGCAGCAAAGAAGATGTCGCCAGGGGATTGATCAGGATAAGCCGCGCGGTATGCGGCGACTACCGTACCCGGATCGATATCGCTGCGCATGTGCCGAACCAGCGCCTCGGGCAAAGCCTCCCAGCCGAGGTCAAACAGCTCCGGCTCACGGCGCCCGATCAGCGTCCGCGTCTCATTCAGCGTATTGCCAAGGATCATGGGGATATGCGCTGATTGCGGCGGCGCATCTGGCCAGAACGGATGCCGGGTCAGCATCCGTTCATCCAGAACCGGACCGAAGTAGATCCCCTGTGCCTCGTCCAGCGGATCACGAGCAGCAAGCGCGTCCACGATTTTCTCTGCCGGAACCGAGGCGATCCGCGAGGCATCGGCAGGGTCAATCTTAAGGGCGGCGAGAAAGGCCCGCGTACGCCGCGCGGCATTGAGCGGGCCAGAGGCTGTCACCTGCTGGCCGCTCATTGTGGCGACCGAATGAAACAGTCCCTCCGCTGCAGGCGAGGCCATCAGTGTCGCGATCTTCGCGCCGCCGCCGGACTGGCCGAATACCATGATGCGGGACGGGTCGCCGCCGAAAGCAACCGCATTGTTGCGAACCCAGTTCAGCGCGAGCACCAGGTCCCATTGCCCGGCATTTCCGGAATCCGGGAACCGCCCCGGCAGGACGGGCTCCAGATAGAGGTACCCGAAAGCGTTGAGGCGGTGATTGAGGGTGATGACAACCACATCGCCCGCCGCCGCAAGGCGTGCGCCATCATAGAGAGCTTCAGAGCCGGAGCCGGAACTGTAAGCCCCGCCATGAATGTACACCATGACCGGCCGCGCCCCGCCATCTCCAGGTTGCGGTGTCCAGACGTTCAGGAAAAGGCAGTCCTCGGATTGATACGGTTCGCCGCCGCGCTGGGGCGCAGAGGCACCGTATGCGACTGCCGGCAAGATATCCGTCCACGGATCTGGCGGCGACGGGGGGGCAAACCGGGTGCGGCGCGTATCGGCGCCGTAGCGGATACCCTTGAACACGCTGACACCAGCCTCCCGCAGTCCTCGGACCGGGCCGTGGGATGTCATCACGGCAGGATCGCTCTCGTCCGCCCCTGCACTTGCGCCTGCCGCAAAGGCGAGCGCGGCGGTAGCGGTCAGAAAGTCCCGCCGGTTCAGGGGCATGACCCGCCGTCTGGTCGATCGCCCAAAACCCGGCAATGCCATTTCGGATAGTCGCGCGCGAGCAGTTTGGCTGGCCAAACGCCATACCAGCTATAGCCTGTGCGTCGCTCGGGATGGATCTGGTCATACCGCTCCACCCGGACACCGTCCCGGTTGGCGAGGACGACCGAATTGTCGGCAAGATCATAGAACCGCGCCCAGAGCGGCGGCGCGCCGGGATCCGGCGTCAAGCGCCGGTCTGTCTTCGTATTGTGGAAGTCATATGGAGCTTCCGCATCAAGTTCGACTGTTTCGAGACGCATGCCGTCAATCTGCACGGCGATGAGCCAGGTGGCGGCACCTTTCACGCTTGCGATGACCTCCGGTGACGGATCCTTGATCGACATGAGGTATTTGACGATGGCGACCGTCTCCTGCGAGACGATCCCGGGCAGTTCAAAGCTGCGCCCCCCCATCGGCGCCAGCGTGACCGGGTCATACTGCCCTGCCCATCCCGTCAGCGTATCGCCCTGACGCACCTGCAGGCGCAGCAGACATTCTGTGCCGCGCCCCAGCGCATCGGCCGCCCTCGCCTGCGTCGCTTCATCAAGCCGGTCGAAAGGGGCTTTCGCCTCAGAAATTCGGCTAAGCAACGTAAGCGGACCGGAAAACACCTCGTCCGCGACAGTGATACGCCCCTGATACTCTGTTTGCGGCGGCACCGTGTGCGGCCAGCCCCCACAGCTCTCGATCTGGTTAGCCAGCAGGTAGTCGAGCCCGCGCACCGCGCCCTCCCGCAGGCGTGCCTCGCCCGTCAAGGCATACGCGCCCATAAGGTATTCGATCTGTGTAAAGACGTTCCGGTTGTCGAAGCTTCCGCCCGCCTCCTCTTTCTCGGCCATGAGCTGGACCACGTCTTCCGGTGACAGCACCTGAAGCGGGTCGCGGTTCTGCACCCAGCCGCCATGATTGCGCTGCATGAGCAGCAGGTTGTCTGCAATCGCCGCCACGTCGCCGGGCTCATGGCGGGGATACTCTTTTCCGCGTTTCATCTGCCAGTGATGGATGCCGTCCTCGAAGCCGTCGAGCGGCAGGCCCTGGGCGCTAGCCGGCAGGCCCACCATCGCGCCCGCCAGGGCCACGACGGTTACCAGCCACCTGAATTGTGCCCATCCGCCGCGTTGCCTTGCCATGCCCCTGCCTCCCGGCGCGCTATCACCCGCGCCCTGATTTCAGTAAATGACACCGGTAACATTTGGTCAAGAGCGGCATCGGTGGCGCGTGACGAGATATTTTCCCGAGATGTCAGGCAGCTTCGCAGATCCTATCACCGCCCTGGCCAGTCCGGCGGCCTCCAACAGGTCCGGAGCGGGGGCGCAACACTGAGCGCTCCCGTCACGCTCAGCGCCTACACATGTGGGTATACAGCCAACACGACCTCGCCTCAGGAGCCGCCGCCCTGAGCGCGCCGGCGCCGCGCCGAGGCAATCACCCGCGACTCAGCAGCATGAGATCAGCATCAGGGCATTCTGCAATTTTCGCCATCGGCGCACTCCGCACCCTTCTCCAGGCCGGCAATCACTGGCTCGAGGAATTTCGCCAGCGGTTCGGCGATCACCACGATGCCGTCCCGGGTCGGATGAAGCCCGTCACTCTGCAACATGGAAGGATCGCTTTCGATAGCTTCCAGAAGAGAGGGGTAATAAGGCACACTGAACGCCGCCGCGAGTTCCGGGTAGATCGCCGCGAACGCCGCGTCGCGGCTGCCCCGCGCGATGTCGCCGCGCGGCGAGAGACCGACGAGCACCGCCGGGATCCCGGCCGACTTTGCCTTCTCGAGGATCGCAGAGAGGTTCGCGCGCGTCACATCCGGCGGCACCCCCATCAGGAAGTCGTTGGCGCCCAGCGCGATGACGAGCAGGTCCGGCTCAGCCGCCGTTACGCTCCAGTCGAATCTTGCAAGCCCGTTGGCGGTCGTATCGCCGGACACGCCCGCATTGACTGCCACCGCATCGATCCCGCGGGCACGCCAGACCGCTTCGACCTGTTCCGGCAGCGCGTCATCCGGTTCGAGGCCGTAGCCAGCCGTCAGGCTGTCACCGAGGAAGACGACGACGGCGGCGTCAGCGGCATTTTCGGCGACCGGCGCCCGGGGTGCTTCGGCAGCCGGCGGCGGCGGGGACTGAGGCGCCGGTTCGGGACTTCCGCAAGCCGCCAGCGCGAGGCAGACGCCCGCGCCGGCGATTGAAAGGCTGCGCCCGAGGGCTTGCCGTAAGCAGGCTGCAAACGAAGTCATACTTTGAGATAGACACCTGGTCCGCGCCTGACAATGTGCGCCGGACCTAGCAGAGAGTATGAAAGCATGACTGAGGCGCTGAAAATGACCGGTGTCTGGCTGACCTTCCCGTCCGCCGCCGGCGAAGATGGCGCGGCCTCGCTGGATGTTCTCAAGGGCGTAGACTTCTCGGCCCGGCGCGGCGAGAGCGTCGCCATCGTGGGCCCGTCCGGCTCGGGCAAGTCGTCGATGATCGCCGTCGCTGCCGGTCTCGAACGCGCCAGCAGAGGTGAAGTCACGCTCCTTGGCGAGCGGATTGAGACGCTGGGGGAAGATGCTCTTGCGAGGCTGCGGCGCGGACGTGTCAGCATGGTGTTCCAGTCCTTCCACCTGCTCGAGACGATGACGGCCTTCGACAATGTGCGCGCCCCGCTCGAGATCGCGCGGCTCGACAAGGTGGACGCGCGCGCTAACGCTGCGCTCGATGCCGTCGGCCTCAGCGCGCGGCGGCTACACTATCCCGGGCAACTCTCCGGCGGCGAACGTCAGCGCGTGGCGGTGGCCCGCGCGCTCGCCTCCGATCCTGTGCTGGTATTCGCCGACGAGCCGACCGGAAACCTCGACTCCGAAAGCGGACGCGTTGTTGCAGATCTCCTGTTCTCGATCGCGAAGGATCGCGGCTCGACCCTGGTCATCGTTACACACGACCACGATCTTGCCGGCCGCGCGGGACGCACCGTGCACATGCGCGACGGGCAGATCGTATGAACAGCCTCGCGATCAAGCTGGCGCGCAGCGAGCTGTCGCGCGGGTTAAAGGGTTTCTGGATCTACCTCGCCTGCATCGCGCTGGGCACAGCGGCAATTGCAGCTGCCGGATCGGTTGCGGAAAGCTTCTCGCGCGGCCTCGCCAGCGAAGCGCGCACCCTTCTCGGCGCCGACGCACAGTTCACAACGGCGCAGAGACGTCCGTCTGCGGAGGAACGAGCCTTTGCCGAAGCACTCGGTACGGTTTCTGAAACCGCGTCGCTGGACGTCATGGGCGCGGCCAAAGACCTCCGGGCGCAGGTCGACGTTCGCGCTGTTGATCCGCAGTATCCGCTTATCGGCGTCGCCAAGGTCACCGGCGGCGAGCCGGACCTGCAGGCGGCGCTCGCCCCGCGAAACGGCCGTTGGGGTGTCGTCGTCTCCCAGTCCTTCCTCGACCGGTTTGATGCAGCCATCGGTGATGATGTGGAGATCGGTCCGGTATCCGGCGTTGTCACTGGACGGCTGGACCGTGTGCCGGACCGGATCGGCGCGCCCGGCGGCTTTGGCCCGGAAGCGATGGTGTCGCTCACCGCTCTGGAAGAAGCCGGACGTCTGACCCCAGGCCAGCTGTTCCGCTCCAGCGTGCGCATCGTCTTTAAGCCCGGCGAGACCTTCAGCACCGCGCAAGACAGGTTCAGGGACACCTTCCCGGATGAAGGCACCGAACTGCGCGGGCCAGAAGAATCGGTCGACGGCCTGCAGAACCTGCTGCAGACCCTGAACAGTTTTCTGGCCGTGATCGGGATTGCCGCGCTCATCTCCGGCGGGATTGGTGTGGCACAGGCCACGTCCGCCTTTCTGGAATCAAGAACGCCGTCGATCGCAGTGCTGAAGGTTTTCGGGGCGGACGCGGCCACCTTGCGCGCAGCTTATCTGCTGCAGCTCGGCCTGCTGGCTTTACTGGGCGCGCTGGCCGGAACAGCGCTCGGCGCGGCGGCGCCCTTCCTCCTCGCCAAGATCGCCGGCAGCGCATTGCCCATTCCGCAGCAACTCACGCTGCATCCTCTCCCGCTGCTCAAGGCGCTCGCACTCGGCCTGCTCGCCGCCGCCGTCTTTGCCCTGCCCGCTATCGGCACGGCGCGGGCCACCCGTCCATCCACCCTGTTCCGGCGCATCGGCGGCGAGACGCGCACGGCCGCGCCATGGCTCGAGCGTAGCTGGGCCGCGGGAGCTGCCGCAGCCCTCGCGGCACTCGCCACTTTCAGCAGCAACCGGCCGGCGCTGACTGCGGTCATCCTCGCGGGCGCCTTGGTCGTGGCCGCGCTGTTCATGCTCGCCGCCATGCTGGTCAAGCGCCTCGCTCGCACCGCGTCCCATCCGGCCCGGGGCATGTGGCGCCTCGCGCTTTCAAATCTCGGAGGCCCGGGCTCCCTTGCCCCGGCCATCGTCCCATCGCTTGGCCTCGGGCTCGTCCTGCTGGTGCTGGTCGTCTCTGTACAGACAAATCTCATTCGCCAGATTTCGGCAACCGCACCTGCCAATGCGCCTTCGCTCGTCCTCTCCCAGATTCCGAACGACAAGGTCGAAGCCTTCGACGCCGTGATGGCGGCCAACGGCGTCGACATTGCCGATCCCGACCGCTATCGCCGCGCGCCTTTCCTGCTCGGCCGCGTCACGTCGCTGAAGGGCAAGCTACTGATCGAGGAAGACGTGGCCGAATCCGAACGCTGGGTCGTGCGCGGCGAGACGAGCCTCACCTATTTCGCCGAACGCCCGCCGGAGACGCAGCTTGTCGCCGGCAGCTGGTGGCCGGCCGGCTACACCGGCCCGCTGCTCGCCTCGGTCGAGGTTGACGCTGCCAAGGGACTGGGCATCGGCGTGGGCGATACAGTCGGGTTCCGCATCGCCGGGCGAGATGTGACGGCCACGGTCTCCTCTCTCCGCAAGGTCGACTGGGGCACCTTCGGCATCGGCTCCAACACCGCCTTCATCTTCTCGCCAGGCACACTTGAGGCCGCAAAGCCCGCCTATGTCGCCATCGCACGCGCAACGCCGGAGCAGGAAAGCGCCATTATCACGGCGCTGGGCAATGATCTGCGCGAAGTCGTCGTCTTTCAGACCCGCCCGGCGCTCGAGACCGCCGCGCGGCTCTTCGGGCAGATCGCTGTGGCCGTGAATGCGGCGGCCGGCATCGTTACTCTGGCAGGCCTCCTCGTGCTGGCGGGCTCGTTCGCCGCGCTCGCCCGCAGACGGCGGCGCGAAGCGGCCTTGCTGAAAGTCTTCGGCGCCTCTCGCGGCGAAATCCTTCGCCTCTACGCCACCGAATTCGGCCTGGCCGCCGGTATCGCAGCCCTCATTGGCACGCTGATCGGTGTAGCCGCCTCCTACCCCATCGTGACCTTTGTGTTCGAAGCGCAGTGGCAAATGCCCTGGCAATCCGCCGGGCTGGTCGTTGGCGGCGCCATCGCCGTCTCAGCGCTTGGCGGCGCCGTTGCGGGCCTCGGAGCCCTTGCCCCCAAGCCGGCGGAGGTCCTGCGCACACCCTAGGCGGGCGCGCGGCAAGGTGATCACAAGATCCACGAAAACGCCCCGCGCAAACGCGGCGCCGGAGCCTTGGCTTGTTTTTCTGGAGATTCTTCTGGAGCGGGCGAAGAGATTCGAACTCTCGACCCCAACCTTGGCAAGGTTGTGCTCTACCACTGAGCTACGCCCGCATCCTGAAGTGGTTATCGCTGCCGCGCGCGGCAGAGCGGTGGGAATAAGCGGAAGGCTCGCGGTTTGCAAGAGCCAAAAACAAGTCCGCTGCGCCGCGCCGAACCCGCCTATCCCCGCAGGACGGCGCGGATCTGGTCGGGGCGCACTTCCCGGCCGTCCGGGTCCACAAAGGCGGCGCGGATCGCCGTTTTGGAGCCGGCTTTGGTAAAGCTGATCGGCGGAGGTTCGCCTTTGCCCAGCCAGATGTCGCCCCACTGGGTCAAACCGATCAGGATGGGCCGCAGCGACAGCCCCATGGCCGACAGGACGTACTCCGGCCTCGCCCGCTTGCCGGGTACCTTGTAGGTCTTTTTCGTGAGCAAGCCCGCATCAACCAGGATCTTCAGCCGGCCGGACAAGACTGTCCGCGGACAGCCAAGCTCGGACTGGAAGTCGTCAAACCGGCGCACGCCATACAGCGCCGCCCGAAGGATCAACAGCGTCCAGCGATCACCCACGATCTCGATCGTGCGCGCGAGATTGCAGTTCTCGGGCGGAATGGGGGAGCGGCGGGCAAGCGGGATCTGACTCATCTGCAATATTTGAAAGAGTTCGGAATCGAAATCCAGCCCGCACAGGCATGGCGGCCATGAAAAGGTCGAGGTTCTGTCATCCCTTGGCCGCGCGGGGGTGAGACCCGCCCGAAATGCAAACTCCCCCAAGGCTTTCCATGAAAATCGTCCTGCCCCTGATCGCGGCCGCTGTCGTACTGGGTTTCGCCAGTTGCGCAGCGCCCGGGACCGAAGCCGAGCCGGTTGCCGCGCGTTCCGCGCCCGCCGCGGTGACTAACGACCTGTGGACTTTTGCCGCCGCCGCAGATGGCATCCACGCCGCGTCATGCCCGGACGGCAACGCCCCGATGCGCGGCTTCCTCCCGCTGGATGTGTCAGTGACAGAGCTGGACGCGAAACAGACGGAAAGCCTCGCCGGCCTCGCGCCCGCCGGCGCCCGGCTCGCCGGGGCCTGGGAACTGACCTCGGGCGACCCCAACTTCGGCGGGCTCTCGGGTCTCGCCGTCGAGGACAGCAACACGCTTCTGGCGGTCACCGATGCTGGCGGCTGGGTCCGGATCGGCACGTCGGGCGGGGCGCCCGCCGCCGCCACCATCGGCTACATGCGCGGCGCCGAAGGCCAGTTTCTTTCCGGCAAGAGCGAGAATGATGCGGAAGGCCTCGCCGTGCGGGACGGCATCGCTTTCGTCAGCTTCGAGCGCGATTTCCGGATCGAGGCCTTCGCCGTCGGCTCCTGCGGCGCCGGCGCGAAAGCTGTGGAAATCTCAGCGCTGCCCGCCACGTTCGAAGGCCGCGCCATAGACACGAACGAAGGCCCCGAAGCCCTTGTGCTGACGCCGGATGGCCACCTCAAGGCCGGTTTCGAGGGCGCGTCCACCAGCGGGTCCCCAATCAGCCGCGTGCTTGCCTCCGGCGCTTCGGATTGGACGGGTCAGCTCGCAGACAACCCCAAGGGCTTTGCCCTTGTCGGCCTGGATGCGGTGCGCCTGGCCGACGGCACAACCCGGAATATCCAGCTCTACCGCGCCTTCGATCCTCTCCGGGGCGCCCGCTCAGTGCTGGTCTGGGGGGCCGGTGCAAACCAACGGCTGACGCTGTCGCGCCCCGTGCTGACTGACAACTTTGAAGGCCTGGCCGCCGAGGTTATGCAGACCGGCGAGCTGCGACTCTGGATTGTTTCGGACAATAATTTCAACAAGGTCCAGCGCACCCTTCTTTATGCCTTCGATGTGACGCCCTGAGCAGGCCCCTTCCCAGCAGCCCCCCGGCCCACTACATTGGCCGTTCACAAGGGCTGCGACGCGCGCAGGGACTGATCTCCAGCGACCTTACTTACCGTCAGGGAGTTGGCACTCTGGTCGGGGCTGTGGCCTCGGCTCATCCGGCACCCACCTAGTCTCTAGGTCGACGGGAGTGAAATGTGCCCGGCGGCGATTGCGGTTCTTGTGTCCCTTCTTCGGTGACGGCGCCATAAAGCCCCGCTAGAAGGCCCCATGAGTATCGAAGACGACAAGACAAACCTGCGCCACCGGATGCGCACGTTGCGCGCGGAAGCCGCCGCCCGCGACCCGGATGCGGCTGAAAAGCTCGCGGCGATTTTCCCGATGAAGCTCCTGGAGCGCTATGGCCCGGTCGTCTCGGCCTATGTTCCGATCAATGAAGAACTCGACCCCATGCCGCTGCTCGACCGGCTGGCCCGCGCGGGAGCGGAAACCTGCCTGCCACGCATGACGCCTCAGGGTATCAGCTGGCGGTTGTGGTCACCCGGCGAGCCGCTGGAGCGGCGCGGCTTCGGCCTGTCAGAGCCGCCGGAAGACGCGCCAGAGGCGACGCCAACGCTGGTGCTCACGCCCTTGCTCGCCTTCGACACGCTGGGAAACCGGCTCGGCTATGGCCGGGGCCATTACGATCAGGCGCTGTCGGTCCTGCGGGCCAAGGGCCGCGCCTTCGCCTGCGCGGTCGCCTATGCGGCCCAGCAGATCGACCGGGTCCCGGCGGAGTCGCATGACCAGCCGCTTGACTGGGCCATCACACCCATCGGCTCGGTGCCGCTGTTCATGATGCGCAATCGCTCCGCCCTCACCGCCCCTGCTCCGGATGACGGTTCGGCCGCCTGATTCCTTACCCGCGTTGGCGCATTTTTTGCTGGTTAGCGAAGCGTTAACATAGGGGCCCGGGTCTTGGCCGAGCATAAACCATCACCTGCCGCACAATGGCGCTGCGCCGATACCGGCGTTGACCGGCTTGTGCTGGGCAGCTGGGCGGCTTTCCTCGCGCTGGCCCTCTGGCTATTGCAGCCACCGGCCCCGGCGCGCAGCCCCCTGTCCGAAACTGAAGCAGCCGCCGTCCTGCCTGAACCGGTCGCCGCGGCAAACGAACCGGACTTTTACCCCTGGGTGCGCCCAGTCGAGCGGGATATGGCGCCGGTTGTCACACAACCGTGGTCGCCGAAACGCAAGCCTCGCACCGGCGGCTTCCTGACGCGCCTGACGTTCCCGTCCGAGGACCCCGTCTTCACCGCGTCCGATCACGGCAATGCCAACTCCTACTATGGCGGCGACTGGCTGCCCGCGAACGTCGATGCCCGCAATGGCGGCGCCTTTCTCGAAGTGAAACGAGAGTCTCATGGCGGCCTGCCCTACACGGCAGCCGAGATGCAGTCCGGACAGACCTACCATTATGGCCGCTACGAAGTGATCATGCAGCCGGCTCCCGGCTCAGGTCTCGTCACGGCCTTCTTCACCTATACCGGCCCGTGGTTCGGCGACCCGCATGATGAAATCGATATCGAGTTTCTCGGCACGGATACGACCAAGATTCATTTCAACTATTTCCGGAAGGGCAAGACCAACCAGCCTGCGGTCTTCGATCTGCCCTTCGACGCGGCTGCTGCGCCCCGTCTCTATGCCTTCGAATGGCGCCCCGATGGTATCACCTGGTTCGTCGACGGCGTGCCTTACTATGCAACGCGGCCAGGCGACCCCGGTGTTCCGCAGACCGCCGGCAAAGTAATGTTCAGCACCTGGACGGGCAAATCCAGCATTCAGGGCTGGCACGGCAAGCCCTTGTTCCGGGACGGGGCCGGCGCGCAGTTCAACTGCGTCTCGTTCACGCCGCTGGGCCACGAGACACCGAGCTGCGCCGACAGTTATGTTCCGGCATCCGGCGGCAGCCTGAAGTCTGTTCAGGCTCGTTGAGACCTGTCAGCCTTTGACTTCGCGGATGATTTCCTCGCGAGCGACCGGCAACAGGCGCGCCAGCTCTTCCTTGATCTGCGCTTCGGTACGGGTGATGCCCGCCGCTGTCAGGTCGCCCAGCACCTTGCGGATCACGTCGCCGTCGCCGGCTTCCTCAAGATCCGCCACCACAACGCTCTTGGCATAAACCTCGGCATCTGCGCCGCTGACGCCCATCAGGCCGGCGGCCCAGAGACCCAGCAACTTGTTCCGGCGGGCGGCTACGCGCATCTGCGTCTGCTGGTCGAGGGCATACCGGGCTTCCTCGGCGCGTTCACGATCATCGAATGAGCTCATGGAAATACCCTTTTCTGTGTCAGACGTTGGCTTGTCAGCGGTCATATAGGTCGCCGGGCCGGGTGTTCGCAATAATTGTTTCTGCCTGCGACTTGGCGTAACAGTCGCGCCTTCAGGGGTGCTGGCCGGTGATTCCGCCGGGCAGAAGGCCCCCAGGCACTGCAGGAAGGGCCGGATAAGATGAGCAAACGGCGCATCGTCTATGAGGGAAAAGCGAAAATCCTCTATGAGGGCCCGGAGCCGGGCACGCTGATCCAGTATTTCAAGGACGACACGACGGCGTTCGATGCCCAGAAGAAAGCCGTGCTCGACGGCAAGGGCGTGCTGAACAATCGCATCAGCGAGTTCATCATGACGCAGCTGAGCGCCATCGGAATCCCGACGCACTTCATACGCCGTCTCAACATGCGCGAGCAGCTGATCCGCAAGGTCGAGATCATCCCGCTCGAAGTCGTTGTCCGCAACATCGCAGCCGGTTCCCTGTCGACACGCCTCGGCATGCCCGAAGGCCAGCAGCTGCCTCGCCCGCTTGTGGAATTTTACTACAAGAGCGACGCGCTCCACGACCCGATGGTCTCCGAGGAGCACATTGCAGCTTTCGGCTGGGCGACGCCGCAAGAGTATGACGACATCATCGCGCTCGCCCTGCGCGTGAACGACTACATGTCCGGCCTGTTCGCCGGCGCCGGCATCCGCCTCGTCGATTTCAAGATCGAATTCGGCCGCTATTTCGAGAACGATCACGACATGCCGCGCATCTTGCTGGCCGATGAGATCAGCCCGGACAGCTGCCGCCTGTGGGATTACAAGACCGGCGAGAAGCTGGACAAGGACCGTTTTCGCCGCGACCTCGGCGGCGTGACGGAAGCCTATGCCGAAGTTGCGCGCCGCCTTGGGATCATCAAGGAATCGGGCGACACGGACAACGTCGTCAGCTTCACCGGAGGCAGCAAATAATGAAGGCCGTCGTTCACGTCTCGCTGAAATCCGGCGTGCTGGATCCCCAGGGCAAGGCCGTCGCCGATACACTCGCCCGCATGGGTTACGGCGAAGTCTCCGCCGCCCGCGTCGGCAAAGTGATCGAACTTGAACTCGAGGACGGCCTTGCAAAGGCCGACGCCGAAAAGCGCGTGAAGGAAATGTGCGAGAAGCTGCTCGCAAATACCGTCATCGAAAGCTACCGGATCGACGTCCTCGCCTAGGCGGCAATTCACAATCGAACACCCTTTCCGGGCGCACCCAGACGGTGCGCCCGGTTTGCATTTGGCGCCCTCCACACCTTCCAATGGTTTACGCGTCATTCACGGATCCCGCACCCCAGTGAGCGAATGATCACTTGCAATCTGGCCGACCGCCTGCTATATGCCGGCCTGTAACCGGAGACATTCCGCATGGCCCGATCCGCCGCCCCGCCGCCCCAGCCGCCCGACAAGAAGCCGCGGGTGCGCAACGCCAAGCCGAAGATCGAGCGGGCGGCGCTGAAGCTGTTTATCCACGAAGGCGTGGACGCCGCCACAACGCGCGAGATCGCCGACAAGGCGGGCGTCTCAGAAGGCGCGCTCTACCGCCACTACAAGGGCAAGGACGAACTCGCCCTCTCGCTCTTCCAGGCCACCCACAATCGCCTGTCGCAGATGCTGACCGAGGCGCTGTCGAGCAAAGGCAGCCTTGACACTAAAGTCCACGCCGCCGTGCTCGCCTATTGCACGCTGGCGGACGAAGACTTTCTACTCTTCTCCTTCCACCTCGTCTCGCTGAACCGTTACCTGCCCTACGACAAGCGCCGCGAAGACGACCCAGTCTCGGTCACCGAGAAGATCATCAGTGGCCTGATGGATGCCGGCGCGATACCGAAGGGCGATCCTGCGCTGAAGGCGGCCATGGCCCTGGGCGTGGTCATGCAAGCAGGTCAAAACAAGATCTACAACCGCCTGCAGGGCCCGCTTTCCCAGCACGCGCCCGCCCTATCGCGCGCTGTGCTCGCCGTCCTTAAATCTGCCTGATCCTTCGCCTACGGAGCATCACCCCCATGCGCGGTACCCTTTTCCAGATGGCCTACTGGCTCTTGTCGATCATCTATGTGCTCGTCTCGCTGCCCTTTCTCGCCTGGCCGGGCCACAGCCCCGTGCGTGCGATCATCAAGAGCTATACACGCGCGATGAACTGGGCACTGCGCATTGTCGCCGGCATCCGCAAGGAGGTGCGCGGGCGCGCCAACCTCCCCGATGGCGCCTTCGTGATCGCCTCCAAACACCAGAGCTGGGGCGACGGTTTCCTCGTCTACCCGGAAGTCCACAACCTCGCCTTCGTCACTGGTGACCACCTTGAGCGCTTCCCGCTTGTGTCCGGCATCCTGAAGAAGCTTGGCGCCATTGTCATCGACACCTGCGGCGGCGGCGAAAAGAAAGCCTCTTCGCTCGCCAACGGCATGCAAAGAGCCAAGGATGACGGCCGCCGTGTGCTGATCTATCCGGAAGGCCACCTCGCCCCGGTCGGCTATCACTTCCGCTACAAGTCCGGCGTCTGGCACATGGCCGAAGCGATGGGGGTGCCCGTCGTGCCGGTTGCCACGAATATCGGCGTGTTCTGGCAGCAACAGGAATCGCCGCGCCGAACCGGCAAGGCCGTGATCGAATTCCTCGAACCCATCCCGCCCGGCCTTCCAAAGGACGAATTCATCGCGCGCCTCACCGAGGCCGTTGAGGCCCGCACCGCCGAACTTGTCGCCGAAGCCACCGGCGAACCGGTAAGGCGCGCAACCTTAATCCCCGACCCGCCGAACGGCTTCGAAGCCAAGCCCACCCCGGACGATCTATCGGCGTACAGCAAGGCCTGAACCACCTCTGGAATCCCGTTGCGGATGTCCTATCTCGCCGCCACATTCAGGAGAACGGCTTCCCCCGGTGCCGGAAACATGACCGGGACGGCCCGATAAACCGGAGCATCCCATGTCCTGGATCTACCTCATCCTTGCCGGCCTGCTCGAAATCGTCTGGGCTGTCGCCATGAAACAGTCCGCCGGTTTTACGCGCCTTACGCCGACCCTGCTGATGGCCGCGGCAATGCCCGCAAGCTTCTTCCTGCTGGCGCTCGCCATGCGAAGCCTGCCGCTCGGCACCGCTTACATGGTCTGGACCGGCATCGGCGCGATCGGCGCGTTCGCCGTCGGCGTGCTGTGGCTCGGGGAACCCGCCACGGCGCTGCGTGTGCTCGCCGCACTGCTGATCGCTGGCGGCATCATCCTGATGAAGCTTTCGGGCGACGGGATCTGATCAGGCGCAAAGCGCGGCCCGCCACAGATCACACTTTGCCTCGAAGCTGCGCGCCGCATGGGCGGGACTAGTGGAGGGCAAGGCATGCAAAGCCGCGCCGTCCGGTAGCAGGCGCGCGGCGTGCTTGCGAAAGCTCGCCGCCGCCTTGCCGCCGTTCAGCGCCAGGGTGCGCAGCTCGGCATGCGCCGCGAAGAAGGCCGCAAAATCGTTGGGCACTTCGCTGCGGATGTTCGAATCGAGGCTGCCCTCGCGCTCGCAGGCCTGCAGGACGTCCCACACCGCCACGCCCCGCGACTTAAGCCGCTCCACACGCTCTGCATACGCCAGGTCCGGTCCCGCGCCAAACAGCGCGCCCATGATCGGCCAGAACGCGTTACGGGGATGGGCGTAGTATTGGCCCGCGTCCAGCGAGGCAACGCCAGGCATGCTGCCAAGGATGAGGATTTTCGCATCCGGCGCCGCAATCGGCGCGAAACTGCGAACGATCATTCCGCCGCGGCGGGAACAATGGTGACGCTTTCGCCGCAGCCGCAGGCGTCCGTCTGGTTCGGGTTCCGGAACACGAATTTCTCGTGCAGCAGCGTCGTCTCGTAATCGAGCTCGCTGCCCAGCAGGAACAGGACGGCCTTCGCATCAATCACGATCGTGACGCCATTGTCCTCGACCACTTCGTCGAGCGGCTCCGGCGCGGCGGCATAGTCCATGACATATTCCATGCCCGCGCAGCCGCCATTCTTCACGCCGACCCGAAGGTAACCAAGGCCGCGCTCGGCCATGATGTCCCGCACGCGCGCTGCGGCGGAATCAGACAGTTTCACGGGTTTCGGGCGGGGTCGTCTGGCCATGCCCCATAGGTGGGCGATTGGCGCGGTAAGATCAAGGCCTGCCGGGTTGCCCAAGTTTTGTTGCCCTGCTGGTCAAACGGCCGCCGTCTGCCGCCGGAATCGGCCATTTGGCGCCCTTTCCGGTCCCGGAGAATTGCGCCCGGCCATAACAGGCGTAACCCGGTTGCAGGCCGCATTTCCGGCAGGAGTCGTGCTTGGCGATTACGGGCGACACGCTGATGTTCATTGCGGCCATGCTGGCGGCCGGCGCGCTGGCCGGCTTCGTGGCAGGCTTGTTCGGCATCGGCGGCGGCTTTGTCGTGGTGCCGGCGCTGGCCTCCGTGCTTACCCTGCTGGGCACTGGTGGTGACGGCGACAAGATCATGCACGTCGCCATCGGCACCTCGCTCGCCACGATCATCTTCACCTCCCTGCGCTCCGTTCAGGCGCATGCCCGGCGCGGCGCGGTCGACTTCGACATATTGAGGAGCTGGACGCCCTGGGTGGTCGCCGGGGTCGTCCTTGGGCTGATCATTGCGCGCTACATGGACGGGCAAGCGCTCAAGGTCACCTTCGGCATCGGCGTGTTCATCATGTCCTGGCACTTCCTGTTCCCGGCACTGACGAAGAACGGTCCCATCGCTGGCCAGATGCCGACGGGCATGCTGCGCGGCGGCCTGGGCAGCGTTCTCGGCGGCTATTGCACCCTGCTCGGCATTGGCGGCGGCACGCCGGCCGTTCTGATCATGACACTGAGCGGCCAACCCATGCACCGCGCGGTCGCCACCGCCGCCGGTTTCGGCACGATCATCGCGGTACCCGGCACAATCGGCTCCGTCCTCGGCGGCCTGGGCGAAACCGGCCTGCCCTTCGGCTCCATCGGCTATGTCAATGTGATCGCCGCCCTGGCCATCATCTCGATGAGCCTGATCACCGCGCCGTGGGGCGTCGCCATGGCGCACAGTCTCAACGCGGCGCACCTGCGCCGCGCGCTTGGCCTTTATCTGCTGGTCACGTCCACCTTGATGCTGACGTCTGCCTTTGGCCCGGCGCGCCCCGGTCTGCCGATGCGCACCGACGCCGTCCCGATCACCACCGAACTCGCTACCCGAACACCGGAGAAAGACCATGGGATATAGACTCACACGCCGCGGCATCCTCTCCGGCGGCGCAATGGGCGCAGCGGCGAGCCTCGCGGCCTGCACCACAAGTTCGCCCGCGGCGCTCGCCGAAGCAAAGGGCGCCTTCCCGCCTTCTGCGCCGCTCCCCCTGTTCGGCCCCGCCGAAGGCCAGGCTTTGCTTTCGCGCAACGAGAACCCATACGGACCCTCCCCGTCTGCCCTTTCGGCGATCAGCAAATCCGCCGAAAAGGGCGCCTATTACACCAATGCCGAAGCCATCCAGACGCTGATGGCGCTTATCGCCGACCGCCACGGCGTGGCGCCGGAACAGGTCGTCATCACCACCGGGTCCGGCGAAGCCCTCAGCGCCATTGCGCTGATCTACGGGCCGAAGGGTCCGATCGTGGCGCCGCGCCTCTTCTGGGACACAACCTCCCTCTATGCCGCCAATCTCGGCATGGCCAGCATCACACGTATTCCGCTTACGGACGGTATGGAGGTCGACTATGCCGGCATCGAAGCTGCCATCACGCCGGGAACCGGCATGGTGCAACTGTGCAATCCGAACAACCCGACCGGCCTGACGACGCCGGGCACCATAATCCGCTCCGCCGTCGCCGGTATGGCCGCGAAAACCACCGTGGTGGTTGACGAAGCCTATATCGAGTTGACCGATGACGAGGCCGCGATCACCTGTGTGCCGCTGGTCAAGGAAGGCAAGGACGTGATCATCACGCGCACCTTCTCGAAGATCTATGGCATGGCCGGCATCCGCGTCGGCTATACGATTTCATCGGCAGAAACCGCCGCGAAGATCCGCGCCACCGTGATGTCCTCGGCGCCCTGCACATCCACGGCCGCCGCCATCGCCTGTTATAACGACGAGGCCTTCATAACCTATTCGAAAGGCAAGATCGTCGAAGGCCGGCAGATGGTCGAGGCGACCCTCGACACGCTCGGCCTGCCCTATCTCAAGTCACAGACCAACTTCGTCTATTTCCAGAGCGGCAAGCCGGCCAATGATTTGCAGAAGGCGATGGCCGCCGAGAAGATTTCCATTCGCGGGCAGTACATGGACTACACGCCGTGGAGCCGCGTCTCGATGGGCAAGCTGGAAGATGTGAGCCGCTTCTGCAAAGCCCTGCCAAAGCTGATCGGGGCCTGAGCCCTGGTCAGATCAAAGCATGTTCAACGCGAGGCGCGCCTCGTCCGACATGCGGGCGGGCGTCCAGGGCGGATCGAAGGTCAGGCGCACCTCGACATCGGCGACGCCGTCTACTGACTTAGCGGCATTCTCCACCCAGCCCGGCATGTCGCCGGCCACAGGGCAGCCTGGCGCCGTCAGGGTCATCTCAATGTCGACCTTGCGGTCATCATCGATATCCACTTTGTAGATGAGGCCCAGTTCATAGATGTCGACCGGGATCTCTGGGTCGAAAACGGTCTTGAACGCCGCAATCAGCTCATCCGTCATCCGGTCGAGCTCTTCCTGCGGAATCGCTGACGCTGCAGGCGTTTCAGCCGCGTTCATTGTGTCCCGGGAAGCAAGATCGTCTGCCATGAGGCTTCCTATACCAGCATTTTCCGCGCCTTGGCGAGCGCTTCGGCGAAGGCGTCGGCCTCCGCTACAGTGTTATACAATGCGAAACTCGCCCGCGCAGTGGCCGAAACGCCGAGATGCTGCATCAACGGCTGCGCGCAGTGGTGGCCCGCGCGGATGGCAACGCCGTAACGGTCAAGGATCTGGGCAAGGTCATGCGGGTGGGCGCCTTCCAGGCTGAAGGACAGGACCGCGCCCTTGCCCGATGATTCGCCGTGCACCTTCAGGCCGTTGATGCCGCGCAGGGCCTCGCGGGCGCGCGTGTAAACGGCGTGCTCGTGCGCGGCGACCCCGGCCTTGTCGAACTGGCCAAGCCAGCGCAGCGCCGCGCCAAGACCGATCGCCTCGAGGATCGGCGGTGTGCCGGCCTCGAACTTGTGGGGCGCCGTGTTGTAGGTCACCCGGCCGGTTTCCACGACCTCGATCATCTCGCCGCCGCCCTGATAGGGCCGGGCACGGGCGAGTGCGTCAGACGTGCCGTAGAGCGCACCGATGCCGGTCGGCCCGTAGAGTTTGTGGCCGGTGATGACGTACCAGTCGCAGCCGATGGCCTGCACGTCGAGCGGCAGGTGGACCGCCGCCTGACTGCCATCGATCAGGATTTCGGCGCCGGCCGCGTGGGCAAGCTGCGTGACGGCGGCCACATCCGTGACCGTGCCGAGTACGTTGCTCATGTGCGTCAGCGCGACCATCTTCGTCTTCGGCCCGATGGCGGCGCGCATCGCGTCCATGTCGAGCGAGCCGTCCTCCTGCAGACCCACCCAGCGCAGCACGGCGCCGTGGCGCTCGCGCAGGAAGTGCCAGGGCACGATGTTTGAATGGTGCTCCATGATCGTCAGGACGATCTCGTCACCCGGCTGGACGCGCGCCCCCAGCCCCGCCGCGACAAGGTTGATGCCCTCTGTGGAGCCCTTGGTAAAGATCACATTGTCCGTGGACGGTGCATTGAGGAAGGCGCGTACTATCTCGCGCGCGGCTTCATAGGCTTCGGTTGTCTCGTTCGCCAGCGTATGCAGGCCGCGGTGCACGTTGGCATAGGCGGTCCGCATCTGGTTCGCCATCGCGTCGATCACCGCGTCCGGCTTCTGCGCGCTGGCGGCGTTGTCGAGATAGACGAGCGGATGCCCGTTCACCAGGCGGGCAAGGATCGGGAATTCGGCGCGGATCGCGGGAATATCGAGGTTACGCGGCATGGGTCAGCCAGGCCGTCGCTTCGGCGCGCAGGGCCTCTTCCATTCCGCCCGCGCCTTCCAGCGCCTGCGCAATGAAGGCTTCGGTCAGAATGGCGCGTGCCTGCACCAGCGGGATGCCGCGCTGACGCAGATAGAACAGCTGCGCCGCGTCCAGCGCCCCGGACGTATTGCCGTGCGCGCACTGAACATCGTCGGCCAGAATTTCAAGCTCGGGCTTGGCAAACACTTCCGCGCCCTCTTCGAGCAGCAGCGCGTTGTGCTGCATCGAGGCATCAGTCTGCTGACCCGTCGTGCGCGGCACATGAAACTTGCCCTGGAACACGCCGCGCCCGCCGTCCAGCACAGCGCCCTTGGTCAACTGGCGCGTCACGCAGGACGGCGCGCCATGGCGCACATGCGTCGTGATATCGGCCTGCAGGCCAGCGCCCGCGAGATAGGCGGCATTCAACGTGGCCTTCGACCCGGTCTCCCGGTGCACAAGGCGCGTTTCGAGGCGCGCCACTTTCGCGCCGAAGGCCAGCGTCGTCTGCAGGCTCTCGGCGCCCGCATCCTGTTCGATGATGGCCGTCACCGCCTGCGCTTCGCTGGCGCCGCCGATCTGGTAAACCGTGCGATGGAGACGCGCGTTCTTGTTCAGCGTGAACTCTATCAGTGCTGTCGACAAAGCCGCGCCGCCGAGATGGCTTTCAGTCACCTGCAGCTCCGCTCCGGGACGAAGCAGGAAAACGACCCGCGCGGCATTGAGCGCGCCCGGCCCTTCAAACACCATGTGCAGATGCACCGGCGCCCCGGCGCTGACATCCACCAGCAGTGTGCCCGGGGTCTTGCCACCGGACAGCGCGGCCGCCAGCGCGCCCAGCGGCGCGGCCTCGGCTCCGCCCATCGCCTGAACATCATCCTTCACAAGCAGACGCAGGCCTTCCGGCAGGGCCGACGGCGCTGCGTAGCCCGACGGGGTGAACCGCAGCGTGGCCACACCTTCACGTGCCAGCGGATCTCGGGGCGGCGCACTTTTCGGCGCCTCCATCGACGTCACGGCCGTCTTGAAATCTGTCCAGCGCCAGCCTTCGACACGGCGCCCGGGCAGGCCTGTCTGCGCGAAGGCTTCGAACAGTCGCTCGCGGCGCGGATCCGCCTTCAGCGCCGCAAAGCGCGCGACGAGTTCCAGTTCGGCAACGGTCGGGTTCCGGATCAGGTCTTTGAGGGCGGCGCTCACACGGCCTCCGCCAGCACGCCGTCATAGCCTTCGGCTTCCAGCCGGTGGGCGAGTTCCGGTCCGCCGGTCTTGATGATGCGGCCCTTGGCCAGCACGTGCACCTTGTCTGGTTTGATATAGTCGAGCAGGCGCTGGTAGTGCGTGATCACCAGCATGCCGCGCGACGGTGCACGCAGCGCGTTGACGCCTTCGGCAACGGTGCGCAGCGCGTCGATATCGAGGCCGGAATCAGTCTCGTCGAGCACCATGAAGCGCGGCTCCAGCATCATCATCTGGTAGATCTCGAGACGTTTCTTCTCGCCCCCGGAAAAGCCCACGTTGACGGGACGCTTCAGCATCTCGGGATCAAGGCTCAGCACCTTGGCGATCTCGCGTGATTTCTTAATGAAGTCCGGCGCCGAAATCTCCGCCTCGCCGCGCGCCTTGCGCTGGGCGTTCATGGCGGTGCGCACGAAAGTCATCACCGGCACACCGGGAATTTCGACCGGATACTGGAACGACAGGAACATGCCCTTAGCGGCGCGCGCTTCGGGCTCCATCGAGAGGAGATCTGCGCCGTCCAGCGTCGCCGTGCCGCCGGTGACGGCGTAACCTTCCCGCCCGGTCAGCACATAGGACAGCGTGGATTTGCCGGCTCCGTTGGGGCCCATGATCGCATGCACTTCGCCCGCGGGCACGGCGAGCGACAGGCCGTTGAGGATGGTTTTCGCATCCTCGCCTTCACCCACGGTCGCGGTCAGGTTTTCAATCTTCAACATGCCGGGGATTTAGGGCGCCCCGGGAGGATTTGAAAGCGGAAAGCGGAGTTTGCCGCAGCCCGCAATACGGGTTTCCCCCTGTTTCAGGCCGATGCGGCCACCAGGGGCGCCACAAACAGGGCGACAAAGATCAGAGCGAGCGCGGCAACAGGTTTCCACATGGCATCCTCCGGACGGCTCGAAACGGCCGCTTTCCGGTGGAATCGCAGCAAGTTCCGGGCCGGATCAGCCGGGGCCGGGCGCGCCCTCGGCGCAGAAGGGCGCCGGGTCGATGCCGTCGAGGATACGGATAACCTCGCAGGCTGGCGCCGTCAGGGGCGGCTCGCCCGGTTCGGGGTCGACGCGGTTAACCACGGCGGCGATTTCCTCCAGCGCGCCGTCGGTCAGCCGGTAATACCCTGTTTCCCATTCGGCAGCGTTCGAGCGTCCCGAAGCGGCAATCATGCCCTCGGGCGTCTGTCCGATACTGACACCGCTAAGTTCGCCGGCGCGCTTGAAACTGCCGTCCGCAGCCTTCAGCCAGACAGCATAGTTGGTGTTCACGTTGCCGGTCAGGAGCGGCACCATGATGTCAGCGGCGCCGTCGCCGTCGATGTCCTCGATATAGGGATAGCTGTAGGAACCGGTAGCCGTCTCCTCGATCACCTGCAGCGAAGCGCCGGACGCATCGAGCACATCCAAGCGAAGTGTGCCTTCGCCGTCTGCCATGGGGTCGGAGGAGACGCTGAGCGTCGGCTGACCTTCGCCAAGCGCGATGGTGCAGGTCGAAAGTTGCGGGATCATCGCACCCGTCGCCGATTCCGTGATGGCGCAGGTCTGCAGCTCTGCGGCAAGTGGCGCGGTGGCCGTTTCATCCGCTGGTGGCGCTTCGACCGTTTCCGGTGTGCAGGCCGCCGCCATCAGCAGCGCAATCCCTGCAAGACTCGTTCTCATCATTACCCCACACTTCCTTCCAGGCTGACTTCCAAAAGCTTCTGCGCCTCAACGGCAAATTCCATCGGCAGTTCCTGCAACACGTCGCGCACGAACCCGTTGACGAGCAGGGCCACCGCCTGCTCCTCGCCGATGCCCCGCTGGCGCACATAGAACAGCTGATCTTCCGACAGTTTCGTCGTCGTCGCCTCATGCTCGAGCTGCGCGTCAGCGCGCCGGTTCTCGATATAGGGCACGGTGTGGGCGCCGCAGCGGCTGCCGATCAGCAGGCTGTCGCACTGCGTAAAATTGCGCGCGCCTTCGGCCTTCTTATGGATCGAGACGAGGCCGCGGTAGGTGTTGTCGGACTTGCCAGCCGAGATGCCCTTGGAAATGATCCGGCTCTTCGTGCGCTTGCCAAGATGGATCATCTTGGTGCCGGTATCGGCCTGCTGGCGGCCATTGGTCACGGCGATTGAGTAGAACTCGCCGACCGAATCGTCGCCGCGCAGGATGCAGGATGGATACTTCCAGGTAATCGCGGAGCCTGTCTCCACCTGCGTCCACGAAATCTTCGAACGCGCGCCGCGGCAATCGCCGCGCTTGGTCACGAAGTTGTAGATGCCGCCCTTGCCGTCCTCATCACCCGGCCACCAGTTCTGCACGGTGGAATACTTTATCTCGGCGTCGTCCAGCGCGACCAGCTCGACGACCGCTGCATGCAGCTGGTTCTCGTCGCGCATCGGCGCGGTGCAGCCTTCGAGATAGGAGACGTAGGCGCCCTCGTCAGCGATGATCAGTGTACGCTCGAACTGCCCGGTGCTTTCCGCGTTCATGCGGAAATAGGTCGACAGCTCCATCGGGCAGCGCACGCCCTTCGGCACATAGACGAACGTGCCATCCGAAAAGACGGCCGCGTTCAGCGTTGCGAAGAAATTGTCCGAGGCCGGAACCACGGTGCCGAGATATTTCTTCACCAGCTCCGGATACTCGTGCACCGCTTCGGAGATCGACATGAAGATCACGCCGGCCTTCTTGAGCTCCTCACGGAAGGTTGTCGCCACCGATACAGAATCGAACACGGCATCGACTGCCACGCGCGGCTTCTCCCGCGCCGTCGCCGCCGTCTCGGCTGCGCCTTCCACGCCGAGCAGCACTTCGGCCTCGCGCAGCGGGATTCCCAGCTTCGCGTAGGTGTCGAGGATTTCCTGCGGTACTTCGTCGATAGACTTGTACTTCGCGGCATCTTTCGGCGCGGCGTAGTAATAGTAAGCCTGATAATCGATCTTCGGATAATTCACCCGCGCCCAGGTCGGCTCTTCCAGCGTCAGCCAGCGGCGATAGGCGTCCAGACGGTAAGCCAGCAGCCATTCGGGCTCGCCCTTCTTGGCCGAGATGAAGCGCACGGTGTCTTCATTCAGGCCCTTGGGCGCGAACTCCATCTCTATATCGGTGATGAAACCGGCCGAATAGTTCTCCGACTCGAGCCGCTTCGCCGCCTCGACCGTGCCTGCATCAATGCCAGGCTTCACCTTCACGTCGGCGCACTCCTCATCGTGCTCATCAATCCCGCCGCAGCAATCCATCACGCGGTTTCCTTCAAGACTGTTCTCCGGGCGGCCTCGAGCCAGGCATCTGCCACGCGCTCGAAGTCTTCCGGCTTTGTACCCCAGCCGAAACTGGTGCGGATGGCCGATTCCGCAAGGCTGTCATCTGCGCCCATGGCCATCAGCACAAGTGATCTCTTCACCTTTCCGGACGAACAGGCCGAGCCCGCCGATACGCAGACACCGGCCAGATCCATCGCCATCACTTGAGTCTCCGCGCGAAAACCGGGGCGCGCGAAGTTTGACGTGCCCGCAAGGCGCGGGCTGGCCTCGCCGATCACGGTAACGCCGCCTTCGGCTTTGAGCCGCGCCTCCATCGTGTCGCGGTGTTTCGCGAGGGCTGCGTATTTCGGCAGGTCTCGCACAGCTGCCTCGGCCGCCGCGCCAAAGCCCGCGATGCCGGCCACGTTCTCGGTACCGGAGCGCAGCCCGCGTTCCTGCCCGCCGCCGTGCAGCAGCGCCTTCAGCGGAGCCCCGGCCCGGTGCCAGAGGGCGCCGACGCCTTGCGGACCGCCGATCTTGTGCGCCGACAGTGCGACGAAATCTGCGCCCAGAAGCGCCGCATTCACCTGAACCTTGCCGAGCCCCTGCACCGCATCACACACAGTCAGGCCGCCGGCGCCGCGCACCATTGCAGCCGCTTCGGCAACGGGCTGCAGGATCCCGGTTTCGTTATTGGCGAGCATCAGCACAAGGACCGGCGTGCCCTTCAGGGCCTTGTCCCAGGCGCTGAGCCGGGTCTTCAGGTCATCGAGGTCCACCTGTCCGGAGGCGAGCACATAGGCCGTCTCGACCGGTACACCAGCAAATCCGGCAGCCTTGGTCGCCGCCTCATGCTCGATGGCAGAAACGATCAGCGTTGCCTTGCCGTCCAGCGCCTGGACGGCGCCCTGTATGGCGAGCGCCAGGGATTCGGTGCCGCCGCTGGTAAACAGGATGTCTTCGGCCCTCGAGCCGATGGCGCCGCCGATCTGGGCCCGCGCCCGCTCCACCACAGCCCGCGCGGTCCGCCCGGCCCGGTGGACCGAGGAGGGATTGGCCGCGCCAAGGTCCAGCGCCGCGAGCATCGCTTCGCGGGCTTCCGGCCGCATCGGGGCGGTGGCGTTGTAGTCGGCATAGATCATGCCCCCATATATAGGCTTTTCCGGCCAAGGCCGCACCCTGCAGAAAAATTTGCATTCTCAGGGCGATTTGGCCTATCTCGCCCCCTTCACTTCAAAAAGCCGAGGATCAGATGGCAGAAATCATCATTCCGGGCCCCCAGGGGCGGATCGAAGCGCGTTACACCGAGCCGCCATTTCCAGGCGCCCCGATCGCGTTGATCCTGCATCCCCACCCCAAGGCCGGCGGAACCATGCAGGACCCCGTCTCGATCATGCTCTACCAGCTGTTCGAACGGCGTGGTTTCGGCGTGCTGCGCTATAACTCGCGCGGCGTCGGCCGCTCGCAGGGCGTCTATGACCAGGGCATCGGCGAGCTCGAAGACGCCGCCTATGTTCTCGACTATCTCGAAAACCTGTCGGAAAGCCCGCGCTATGTCTGGTGCGCGGGCTATTCCTTCGGCGCCTGGATCACGCTGCAACTGCTGATGCGCCGTCCGGAAATCGATGGCTTCCTCGCGATCTCGCCGCCGGCCAATCACTACGACCTCTCCTTCCTCGCGCCGTGCCCGGCCTCGGGCCTTATCGTCGCGGGCGATGCCGATTCCATTGCCTCGCCGGAAGACGTGGAGCGGGCGCTGTCGAAAGTACGCGTGCAGAAGGGCCACAAGGTCGAGCGTGCCAAAGTGAAGGGCGCCAACCACTTCTATGTGGATAAGCGCGAAGAACTGATCGGCGTCTGTGAGGAATACCTGCTACGCCGCCTCGCCGAGGCCGACCAGCAACTTCGCCTCGAAGCCGAGGAAGGCGTGGACGCAGACATCGTCGAGGACGATGAAGACTTCGAAGAATAGAAATCAGGCGGCCCGCCCAGACATGAGCGGGCCGTTTTCACCTGCACGCGGGACATTGCTCCTCCATGGCCACCATCCGGTTTGCCGAAGAGGCGGACACCCCCACCATCCTGCGCTTCATCCGCGCCCTCGCTGTCTATGAAAAGCTGGAGCATGAATGCCTCGCCGACGAACCGGGCCTGCGCGCCCAGCTGTTCGGCCCGCGCCCCTACGCTGAAGTGCTGCTGATCGAGGAAGACGGCGCCGCGCATGGCTTTGCGCTGTTCTTCCATAACTTCTCGACCTTCCTGGCGAAGCCCGGGATCTATCTCGAAGACCTGTTCGTGGACCCCGCCCAGCGCGGCAAGGGCTATGGCAAGGCGCTGCTCATGCAACTGGCGGCAATAGCCGTCGGCCGCGGCTGCGGCCGGCTCGAATGGTCCGTGCTCGACTGGAACAAACCGTCCATCGATTTCTACCTCTCCCTCGGCGCAAGGCCGATGGACGATTGGACGATCTACAGGCTGGACGGAGCGGCGCTCGCTGAGCTCGGCGGCCGTTAGGGCGCCGGCGTCAATCCAAACACCTGTCCGCCGGTCATCGGCGCTGGCACGCCCGTCGTCATCGGCCAGCTCAGCGGCAGCTTGCGCATCCGGCGTGCGGCAAGGTAGGCGAAGGCTTCGGCTTCGATGGAATCGCCGCGCCAACCGGCGTCTTCCGCCGTCATCAGCTTGCAAGTCAGCGCGCCTTTCAGCGCCGCCATAAGCGCCGGATTGTGCCGTCCGCCGCCGCTCACGATCACGCGCGCCGGTTTTTCCGGGAGCTGATCAATTCCTGCTGCCACCGCCGCCGCCGAGAAGGCAGTAAGCGTTGCGGCGCCGTCTTCCAGCGACAGGCCCTCGGCCATACCCGCATTGAAATCGTACCGGTCGAGCGACTTCGGCAGTTTCTCCGCGAACCAGGAATGGCTCATCAGCCTGGCCAGCCGCGCGGTATCTACCTTGCCCGCCAGCGCGAGGCGGCCACCGGCGTCGTGCGTGCCTTTGCCGTGGCGTTCGACCCACTCATCAATCGGCCCGTTGGCGGGGCCGGTATCGCAGGCGATCAGTGTCCCGTTCGAGAGGCGGGCCGTGATGTTGGCTACCCCGCCCAGGTTCAGCACGACGGCCGCCTCGCCGCCGAGGCGGTCCATCAGCGCGCCATGATAGGCAGGCGCCAGCGGCGCGCCTTGCCCGCCCGCTTCGACATCGGCGGAGCGGAAATCGCACACCAGGGGCACGCCCATGGCCTTCTGCAGGGCGAACGGATCGACCAGCTGGAGCGTCGCGCCCTTGTGTCCGGGCTGCGCGCGCCGGTGCAGTACCGTCTGTCCATGTACCCCGGCCAGCAGCGGCGCCGGCGCCCGGGCAAGGCCGGTGAGCATGCCCCAGGCCTCGAAATGGGTGCGGGTTATCACGTCCAGCGCCGCCTTGAACGGGGCTTCCGGGATCGGTCCCGCCCAGTTCCAGGCCCGCGCCGCGTCGGTCGCTGCCTGCAGGATAGCCCGCTCCGCGGCGCTGTACCTGCGTTCCACGGCGGGTCCGAAGTCCGTTACCTTCTCTCCGTCCGTCAGGATCATGGCGGCGTCCACCGCGTCCAGCGAGGTGCCGGACATGAAACCGGCCACCCAGACCGGGCTGGTGGGAGCGGGTGTTTTTTCCGTAGCCGTGTTCAAGAGCTGCTCTTTCCGTGTTAGGCGCGCGTCTGCTCCACGGAGACACAAGAACATGAGCGAATACAAGTCGGAATTCCTGCGCGAGCTCAGCTGGCGCGGCTTCATCAAGGACACAACTCACAAAGCTGAGCTGGATGCCTATTGTGCCAAGGGAACGCCAGTCGCCTATGTCGGCTATGACGCGACGGCGGACAGCCTGCATGTCGGCAACCTGATCACCATCATGATGCTGCGCGTGTTCCAGCGCCATGGCGGCAAGCCGATTGCGCTGATGGGCGGCGGCACCACCAAGGTGGGTGACCCGACGGACAAGGAAAAGTCGCGACCCCTGCTCACCGACGAGCAGATCAACACCAATATCGCCGGCATAAAGACGGCGTTCGAGCCCTTCATCCGTTTCGGCACGGGCCCGAACGACGCGATCATGGTCAATAACAATGACTGGCTGGGCGAGCTAGGCTACCTGGAGATGCTGCGCGCTGTGGGCATCTACTTCACCATCAACACGATGGTGAAGCAGGATACCGTGCGCCGCCGTCTCGAGGCGGAGCAGCCCTACACCTTCCTCGAGTTCAACTATCTGCTGATGCAGTCCTACGACTTCCTCGAGCTATATCGGCGCTACGGCTGCCGCATGCAGCTTGGCGGCTCCGACCAGTGGGGCAATATCGTTGGCGGCGTTGACCTCGTTCACAAGGCCGAGGGCGGCGAAGCTTTCGGCGTGACGGCGCATCTCGTCACAACGTCCTCCGGCGTGAAGATGGGTAAAACGGTTGGCGGAGCCGTCTGGCTGAACGCCGATCGCAAGAGTCCCTATGAATACTGGCAGTTCTGGCGCAACACTGAGGACGCGGACGTCGGCAAGTTCCTTCGTCTGTTCACGGACCTTGGCCGGGAAGAGATCGAACGGCTCGAAGCGCTTGAGGGCGCGGGCATCAACGATGCCAAGATCGCACTGGCCAATGCGGCCACGACGCTGCTGCACGGAGTAGCCGCGGCGAAAGAAGCCGAGGCAGCGGCGAAGGCCGTGTTCAGCGCCGGGGCTTCGGCGGATGCCTTGCCGACAGCACTTGTGCCGCAGGCGGAGCTTGACGCCGGCATGCTGGTCGCTGCAGCGTTGGCTGCTGCCGGTCTCTCCAAGAGCAACGGCGAAGGCCGCCGCCTGATTGAACAGGGCGCGATCCGCGTGAACGACGAGGCCGTGACGGATCCGAACGCGAAGGTCTCCTCCGCCGACCTGAAGGACGGCGCGATCAAGCTCTCGGCCGGCAAGAAGCGTCACGCACTGATCAAGACGGGGTGACCATTTCCTCCCGCTGCTTTGGGAGAGTGGTTCACCGGGTGATCAGAACGTTTCATCCTTGATCGGCGGCAATTCCCTCGGCAGCGGCGCATCGGGCGGACGCGGCGTGGCTTCCGGGATTTTCGTGTCCGACGGGTTCTCGAAGATGCGGCGGATCACGCCGGGTGCCAGAGCGGACAGCGGGTTGACTGAGACGCTCGCCTTCTCCAGCTTGCCGCGCACACCGTAAGTCAGCGAAAAGACGCCCTCGCCGTCGCGGCCGACCACGAGGTCACCAAGAATCGGAATGCCTCCGAGCGCAGAGTTCACGCCGAAGCTCGGCACCAGCACGCCGTCGATCTCGATGTCGGTCGATTTGGAATCGATGAAGCCGCTCGCCGTCAGGCCCAGCGCAGGGCCTTGCGCCTTGGCGCCGCTGATGATGTAGCGTCCGCCGGAAATCTTCAGTGGCAGGTCGATCTTGCTGAACATGACGCCTTCGCCGGTCAGGGTGTCGGCAAGCCCGCGTAAGGACGCGAGCGACAATATCTGCGTCAGGAACGGCGCATTGCTCATGCGCGCGCCGGAAATGTTGATCATCAGGTTCGCCGGCGTGTTGCCCTCCTCCAGCGTGCCGCTCATTTCCAGCGCGCCGCCGGAGATGAAGTCCGCATCCATGAAAGCGCGGGCCAGGAACCCGGCATCGCCGGACGTCACGCTCACCCGCGCCGGGCCCGCGCCTCGCGCATCTATCGCGGCCTCGAGCGGCGCGCCTTCTCCGGCAACGCCGCTCGCCGTCAGCGTCTCGAGCCCTGCCTTGCCAGACACCATTGCAAGCTTTGCGTTGCGCAGGTCGAGACCCGGCCGAAGGGTCAGGCGCTCGACCGCCGCATCGAGCGTCATCGGCGAGCCTTTGCCGGCGTCCTCGCCGCCCATCGTGCCGAGGCCGGGCATCAGGCCGGATATGTCGAGGTGCTTGCCGCCGAGCTTCAGAACCAGCTGGTCATTCGGGCCGCGGCTCACCTTCCCGTTGACGTCGGCGACATTGCGGAAGAAGGCGCGCCGCAGGTCCGCTGTATAGAGACGCATGTCGACGGCGCCGAGCGTGAAGTCTCCGTCAAGTACAGCGCCGTCGGCCGTGAAGCGCACCTTGGACGTCACCTTGTCGCCGGCCCTGGCGTAGTTGATGGTCGCCGTCGAGGCGCCGCCGCGCGGCTTCAACCAGCCGATCTCTGCCATGTCGAGACGCGCGTCGGTGAAGTCGATGCCGACAAGCGCCGTCTCGAGATCGGCGCCCTCCAGCGTCGCGCGCACATCCAGCGGCGCTTCACCGGTCATGTAGGCGCGGCCGAGCAGGCCAAAGCCGTTGAGAAAATCTGCGGTGACCAGGCCCTTGGCCGTGAGGTCGGCGGGCTTGCCGTCTTCGGTGAAGGAATCCTTCCAGACGAAATCCACCGGCGAAGGCCCGAGCTTGCCCTGGCCCGACATCACGATGCCGTTCTGGTCGAGATCGACCTTCACGGCGCCGCCGGTGAAATCGAAGCCGAACGCCGCACCTTTCAGGCCGGTGTTGCGGATGGTGCCGAAGCCAGTGAAGCGCATGTCCTCATACGGAACATCGCTGAGCGCCGGCCGGAACAGTTCGTAAGTCATTTCGGCATCGCCGGACACACGCGCCGGATCGAGGTCGAACTCCAGCCGCGACTCGCCGAGCGTCTTGACGATACTGCTCGCAGGCCCGCGCCCCTTGGCGAAGACGCGGAATTCCTGGCCACGCGGATTGAAGGCCGGAAAATCGACGAGCCCTTCGGTTACCGTCCAGCCGGCATAGTCACCCTTGTCCAGAACGACCTTGAAACTGTTGCCGGTCAGCCGCCCCTTGCCGCTGGCGTTCTCCACCGGCGGCAGGTCCGACAGGAACTTCACCCGCGCGCCCTCGACCGCGAAGGTTACTTCAAGGTCTGTATCGCGCAAGTAGCCCTCGGCGAAGCTGTCGCGCAGCAGGGTGATGCGCCCCTTGACGTTGCGGGCGGTGCCCGCTTCGACCTGAACCTTTCCGAACTCACGCGCCCCCGTCGCGAGCTTCACCGGCCAGAGCGCCGTGACCGTGCTCAGCGGCAGCGCGCCCGGCACCGCCACATCCAGCGTCCCGAGGATAGGTGCCTCGCCATCAAGCCGGTCCGGCGTCCTTGCAAGATCGCCCGAAAGTTCGAACGCTGCGCCGCCGATCACGAACTTCGCCGTCGCCGCCCGCACCGCCAGGGCGTCCAGATCGACCTCGCCGGCTGCCGACACGCTGGCGAGGTCAAGCGGTGCTTCGAGGAAGGGTGTCAGGTTTGCGGTCAGCGCGGGGCTGGTCAGGCGGAAGGGACGAAAGCCCTCGCCCGTCAGCGCGCGCTCAAGCAGGAACTCTGCCCGGCCCTTGAACACACCGGTCCCGGTAGATTCGACCGTTAGCGCGAGCCGGTCATCCGGCCGGCCATAGGCGCCGGAAATGCGCAGGTCCGTCACAGGGTGGACGGCGCTGCCGAGCTTCAGCTTGCCCGGCCCGCTGCGCGCAGTGAGACGTATCTCCTCGATGCCGGTTGACTGCGTGAAGCCGATGGCGACTTCGAAATTCGACTGCAGCCCTTCAGAGCCGGCCTGTCCGAGTCCGGTGCGCCTGAAAAGTTCGCCCAGCGGCCAGTCAGCGACGCCGAGTTCGGCGAGCATGCGCGTGCCCGCCTCGCTCGTCTGCATGCGGATGGCGATGCCGCCGGGCATGCCCTGACCGAGGCCGCTGCCAGACAGTGTCAGGCTCAATCCGTCAGCCGTGCGCGTCAGGTTGCCTGTGGTCTGCTGGACGGTACCGAGCAGCGCGAGGTCTTCGGCGCGCACCCGCAATTCGAAACCGTCAAACCGGATCGCCTCGAAGCTGAGACTGTCTTCGGTCTCGGTCAGCCCCTTCAGCCATTCCGGCAGCACGGTGTTGGCATAGTCAAGCCAGCCCTGGGGGGTCGCCGGCATCTCGCGCGCCGTCATCTCCGGCAGCGGATCGCCGCCCAGCGTCCAGGTATTCCCGCCCTTGTGGTCCAGCCCGATCCAGCCATCACGCAGGCTGAGCCGGAGCACCTCGACGCGTCCCAGCGCAAGGGCGGAGGCCGACAGCACGATTTGCGAGTTTGCCGCCTCGGCGGCGGGGCGCCCGCCCGCATCCATCAGCCGGACGTTCTGGGCGGTGATCTGTACACGTTTGGTTTCAGGCGACCATTCCAGCTGCAGCGCCCCGATCGATACCGGCCGGCCATCGCGGGCATCGGCAAGGGCATGCTCGACATCATCCCGGAAGGGGCTGAGATCCATCGGGCCGCTGGCCAGGCGCAGCAGGAGCAATGCGCTGGCCGCCATCAGCACCAGTGACAGGGCGCCGAGGACTTCCATGACGATGACGGACGCGGTCTGGCGGACCAATCGCTGGCTCCTCAAAATTTCCGGTATTGCCGCAGGTCCATTGGCACATAGAAACTATAATTGCGTGAATGGTTTGAGACCATGGGAGAACTGCATGAGCGTCGAGCTGACCCCCGGTGACAAGGCCCCTGCCTTCAGCCTCGAGACCACTGCAGGCCCGAAACGCCTTAAGGACTTCGCCGGCGGCTATCTGGTCCTGTATTTCTACCCCAAGGACGACACGCCCGGCTGCACCCAGGAAGCCCTCGATTTTACTGCACTTGCGAAGGCATTCGCGAAGGCGGGCGCTACCGTTCTGGGCATCTCCCGCGACACACTCGAAAAGCACGGGAAGTTTGCCGCCAAGTACGATCTGACGGTCCTCCTGGGCAGTGATGCGGATGGCACAGTTTCCAGTGCCTACGGGACCTGGGAGGAAAAATCGATGTACGGGCGAACTTACATGGGTATGGCCCGGCGTACCTTCCTGATCGGCCCCACCGGCAGAATCGTCCGTGTATGGCCTAAAGTGAAAGTTAAGGGGCACGCCGAAGAAGTTCTTGCAGCGCTTCCCGGCTGATTTCAGGTTTGCCTGTTTTCCGCCCGGCCTTGCCGAAACATTACGCCAGTTAATGAGAAGTTTACGCTCAGCTGCGAACATTGCTGAAAAATATGGATAGCGGGGCTTCCGCACCCCGTCGAATTGGGTATGTATGACCCGGGGAATGGGAAGCCGGCTGCAGGTAATCCTGCAGCTACATAAGAAGTTTCCAGCTTACAGGTAGCTTGCATGGCGAAATGGAGTGCGAACCTCAAGGCGACGTTCGATCGTGCATTCCCGGAACGCCAGATCTACCACCGCAGTGGCGGGACCGTCCGGTATATTTCCGTTTCTCCATGGCAACAGGCCATGATGGCCGCTGGCGCGACCGCCATTGCCGGGTGGACTGTGTTTGCAACGGCGAGCTTCGTTTTCGGCGGCGGCGAGACCACCATCGCGGGTGGCGAGGGCAAGGAACTCGCCAAGTACGAGCGCTGGGTCCAGGACCTTCGGGCCCGTGAATCGCTGCAGCGCACCCTTCTGGAAGAGCGCTCCAAGGAAACAGCCGACCTCGAGAAGAAGCAAAAGGCCCTCGAAGAGCTGCTCAACGACATGCGCGAGGACGACGGGCAGAAACTGTCCGCCCTCGAAGGCGATGGCGCCTCCCTCCTGGTCGAGGCCACCATCGAAGAAGCTGACCGCCGCCAGTCCCGCGATGCCTACCTGATGACCGCCGGTCTCAGCGTTCCGGCTGCCCGCGGCACCCCCAAAGCCATCGAGCAGGATATCTACCGCCTGTTCGACCGGATGGAAGACCATGCCGCCGACCGGGCAGAACGGGCCCGCGGCGTCCTGATGCTCACCGCCGTTGGCACCGACAACCTGCTGGCCGCCTCCGGCGTTGGCGGCCCGGAAGTCTCGATGGGCGCCCTGACCTCCTCGGCCTCCGAATGGTCAATTGGCGACCAGGACTTCATGACCCGGATCCTGCAGGCCCGTGCCCGCATCGCTGAGATGAAACATTACGAGAAGGTCGTGAACAGCCTGCCGCTGGGCGAGCCGGTTTCCGTGCCTTTCCGTTATACCAGCCCCTATGGCATTCGCGTTGACCCCTTCACGAAGCGCCCGTCGCCCCACATGGGCGTCGACATGGCCGCTTATCGGGACGCCCCGATCGTGACCACCGGGCCGGGCAAAGTGAGCTATGCAGGCGCCCGTTCGGGCTACGGCCTGCTGGTCGAAGTCGACCATGGTCATGGCTTCAAGTCGCGTTACGGACACTTAAGGTCGATCACCGTGTCAAAAGGTGATAGTGTTGAAGTTGGCGATCTTGTCGGCCGCATGGGTTCGACAGGCCGCAGCACCGGTGACCACCTCCACTACGAGATCTGGTACAACGGCAAACCCTATGACCCCAGCAAGTTCCTGAAAGCAGGCCGACATGTTCACAAAAAATAGCAAAACCCCGGACGTAGCGCCCGTAGAGCCGCCCAAAGTGGTGCCCGCGCAGGACGCCATCCGGGGCGCAGCGACCAAGAACGCTGCCCGCGCCGCTTCCATCATCTGCGCCGACATGAAGATCAACGGCTCGGTGACTTCCGAAGGGTCGCTTCAGATCGACGGTATCGTCGATGGCGATGTCTCGGCCACCGATATCACCATCGGCGCCTCCGGCCAGATCACCGGCGAAGTGAAAGCCGAGGTCGTTAAGGTCAAAGGCAAGATCCGCGGCTCCATCCGGGCTCGCAAGGTCGAGCTGGAAACCGGCGCGCACGTGAAGGGCGACATCGTCCATTCTTCGCTGCAGATCCAGCCGAATGCGGTGTTTGAAGGCCAGGTGAAGCACGCGGACGATCCGCTGCGCGAAACCGGCCCGCAGGCCGCCACCGACGTGAAGCCCAGCCTTAGCGCCGCCTCGCCGACGCCGAGCGCCTTCGGGATCTCCTCGCAACCGAGCTAAGACACTCCGCCAGTACGCACTCCAGAACGCCGGCCTCACCCGCCGGCGTTTTTTGTTTGGGCAGGGCATGGCTGGCCTTGGCCCCTCGCTGGCCGACATTCCTGAGGTCAGGAACTTCAGGTCCGGAATGCAAAAAGCCCCGGACCAGCAGCGATCCGGGGCTTTTGCAGGTTGGATGGGCCTAAAGTCCCCGGTCAGACCGGCTGGGCGTTCCGGCACTGAGGCGTAGCTTCGAACTTCGCGCGGCCAGCTTTCAAACGGTCTCCGACGGTCTTGCAGCCTTCCGGCTGGGCGTCGCCCAGACCTGCGAGTTTCTTGCAGATCTTGTCTTCATTGACCATGTTCAGCACGGCAGACTGGACTTCGAAGCAGACAAGCGCGTCCTTCGTGTCCTCTTCCGACTGCATGAACTCAAGCCAGCCGCGACCACCTTGGTTGCCAGCCTGACGGAAGGCTTCCTTGGCACCGGCACGGTCACCGCGCTCGAAGCGGGACTGACCGATGCGGACCCAGATGGTGCCGCGGTCTTTCACGCCGCCCATCTTGAGGGCCTGCTGCAGGGCGTCCTCGGTTTCCTTCCATTTCTGGATCTCGCTGTAGGAGGCGCCAAGACGCTCGTACATTGCACCGCCACCGCCCATTTCAGCGGCCTGACGGATCACCGGGATCGCCTTGTCGTGCTCACGCGCGACCTGGTAGAAGTCGGCGAGAAGCGACATCTTCTCGGTGGTCTTCTTGATGCGGCCGGCGTTCATTTCCTTTTCCAGCACTTTCGCGGCGTAATACGGCGCGTTGAACTGGTTATAGAAGTTTACGATGCGCATGATCTCGTCTTCGGTCTTCAGCAGACCGGCGAGGTACATGGCTTTCTGGACTTCGAACGCCTTGCGCTGTTCGTTACCGTTGAAATAGTTGCCGGCAATCGCGTCCCAATACTTGCGCTCTGTCGGATTGCGCTCGACCAGCGTCTCTAGAACAGCGGCCAGTTTCGCCTCGTCGCCGGTCTCGTTGTAGAGGAAGACGAGCAGGTCATAGAGCGGCTGGTCGAACTTCGCGCCGTCCTCGCGGCGGACTTCCTCGGCGTAGCGGATGGCTTCCTTGAAGTTGTCGACGCGCTGGTAGAGCACCGCAAGCTGCCACTTCTGCTGACGGTCGGCCTTGCCGCCGGCGGCCTGCCACTTCTGCATGTAGTCGAGCGACGACTTGATGTCTTCGAGCTGCAGGTAGATCTGGGCGATGTTGTAATAGGTCTGGGCAATGTCGGCCGGCGGGATGTAGCCCTTGGCGATGGCATCAAGCAGATCCTTGATGGCGCCCTGACGGTCACCCTTCTCGATCTTGATGTAGGCTGAAATGCGGATGATCGCGCTTTCTTCGTAGCAGTTCAGCTCCATGCCGCGCAGCTGGTTCAGCTTCGCAATGGCGGTGTCGTAGTCCTTGTTGGTGATCGCGGCCTGTTCGGCCTCGAGGTACAGCTGCCCGGTCTTCGAGCTGAACTGGGTTTCCGTGCAGCTACCGCCGGCCTGAGCGAGCGCCGTGCCAGCGCTCATCAGGCCGAGCATACCGGCCGCCACTGCGCCTTTGAGGAAAACTTTAAGTCGCATAATCTCTCTCCTGGCCGCCTCGCAGCGGCAAATCTCTCACACTAGCCAGGCCGGCCCAACGGTCTTGTTGCCATTGTGGGCGGCGGGGAAAGGCGGGCGGCGGCGTGATCGGTGCTGCCGCCCGGCCCTCGAAGAAACCTACTGGATGTTGAATTCCAGAGGATAGACGACGTTCCGGCGTTCGACAGCCTTGCCGCGGACGATCTTCGGCGCGAATTCGACGCGTCCGACGGCCCGTTCGGCTTCCTGCTTGAACACCGAGTCCGTGCAGGTAGCCTGGACGTTGTAGGGCTTGCCGCGGGTATCCACGTCGAAGCGCACATCGCAGCTGCCCGACAGGCCGCGCTCTTGTGCACGCTGCGGATAGGACGGCGTCGGCGGACGGATCGGCTGGGCATCGCGGTCCGACACCGCCACCGGATCGATGGCCAGCGACTTCATGCGGCCGAGGTCGAGGTTCTGCGGAACAGCGCCTTCGATCTTCGGTGTCGGCAGGTTGATGCTCGACTTGGTGGCCGACTGCTTCGGCGGCGGAGGCGGCTTGGAGGCCGACTCGATCCGCTGCGGCTTGGCCCGCTGGCGCGTCCGGACATCAGAGTCCTGCGACTGCGGGGTGATCGCCGTGAGCGTCCGACTTTCTTTTGCATCCAGCGTGATCTCGTCAACCGAAATCAGCGCGTTCATCATCAGGAAGATCGCGAACGCAATCGGGGCTGCGATGGCGAAACTGACCAGAAAACGCCCAAGGGGACTGCTGAACATGGCTCTTCTCCCTAGCTGTTGGTCTTGGCTGAGATGTTGATCACCGTGGCGCCATCAATCCTGTTGATGGCTTCCATGACTTCAACCATGGCTTCTGCAGATGAGTTCACATCTGCTTGAACCACGATCTCGCCCCGCGGGTTGTCGGTCCGCAATTCCTTGATGGTGAAGCCCACTTCGACCATCGGAATCATCTTCTTGTCGATGTAGACCTCGTCATTTGCATTGATCGCAATGAGAATGGCGAGCGGTTTTGCCTGGGACTTGTTGTCGACATCCGGACGCGAAATCGCAACGCCGGGTTCCTTGATGAACTGGGCGGTGACGATGAAGAAGATCAGCAGGATGAAGACGACATCCAGCATCGGGGTCAGGTCGATCTCCTGCCCGCTGCTGCCAGTCGGTGCGCGTTGCTTACGTGCCATGAATCTGCTCCTGACTTACGACTGCGAGATCACGATGTTGACGCGGTCCCGGAAGCCAGCGTTGTACGCTTCGTCCCGGATTCTCACGACCACACCGGACTTCGTCTTCGGATGAGCTTGGATGATAACCGAACTATTGGGCGTTTCTGCGATGACCCGCTCAATATTCGCACGAACCGAGCTGATGTCGGCCAGGCGGCCGTTCACGGTGATGAGATTGCTCTCGTCCACGTAAATCAGGATCGCCGGAACCTGGTTCTGCTGATCTGCCTGATCAGGGGCCGGCGGCGGCGGCGGCTCGAGACCAATAGCCTCTTCCCGGGCGAACGTCGACGTAACGATGAAGAAGATCAGCAGGATGAACACGACATCCAGCATCGGGGTGAGGTCGATTTCGGCCGACTCTGCCTGTCTTGTGGAACGTCCGCGCATCAGTTGATCTCCATCTGATCTTCAACCTGCTGCACCGAACGGTTCACTTTGCGGTCCATACCCGACGTGATGAGTACGCCGGAAAGGGACGCCACCATGCCTGCCATGGTCGGGATGGTCGCACGCGACACGCCCGCAGACATGGCCTTGGCATCGGCACCGGACGTGATGGCCATGATGTCGAACACCGACACCATGCCCGTCACCGTGCCGAGCAGGCCGAGAAGCGGTGCCAGCGCGACCATGGCTTTGGTCAGCTGCACGTTTTCCTCGGCCTTCTGGCGGACTTCCGAAACGAGACGTTCGCGAACCCAGTGGGCAAGCTTCGACTTCTTGTCGGACCGGGCCCGCCACTCGGCGATTGCCTCACTGGCAACCGCGTTGTGCGCAAAGCGGAAATAGAAGAACCGTTCCAGGATCAGGGCCCACATGACAAACGTCGCCGCCATGATGACCAGCAGCACGGGGCCGCCTCGATCCAGAAAGGCCTGTAGAGCGTCAAAACCCAGCATGGGTTACTCCTCCAGGGGTGAGGGAGCCGGGCTTATGCCCGGGCCCCATGCAGCGACTCCATCTTCTCGGCGACGAGGCCAGCGGCCTGCTCGTCAAGAATCTGCTGGTTCGAACGTGCCATCGAGGAAGCAACCGCGTGGATCAGAACCAGCGGGATAGCCGAGATCAGGCCCTGCACGGTCGTCACGAGAGCGGTCGAAATACCGTCAGCCATGAGCTTCGGATCGCCCGCACCGTAGATCGTGATCGCGGTGAAGGTGATGATCATGCCCACAACGGTACCCAGAAGGCCGAGGAGCGGCGAGACAGCTGCGAACACCTTGATGATGTCGAGGCCCCATTCGATCTTCGGCGACTCTTTGAGGATCTGCTCGTCGAGCTTGAGCTCAAGCGTTTCGATGTCACGGCTGCGGTTGCTTTCGTAGACTTCGAGCACGCGGGCCAGCGGATTGCTGGTGCCGGCTTGACGGGTTTTCGCCGTGTTGCGCATGGCGGCGCCCTGGGTGAACAGCATGAACATCTTGTAGAGGCCGAGCAGGATACCGATGACCGCGATCACGATGATCGTGTAACCGACTTCACCACCGTGACGCAGGCGGTCCTGGAAGGTCGGCAGGTCGCCGAGGATACCGAACAGGTTGCCTTTGGACGGATCGACCGGGGCTTTCACGACAGCGCCTTCGCCGGCGTTGACGAGCGAGCCGATGGACGACGCGTAGTTGCCGGAGGGCTGGCGGGCGAAGACCTGAAGGAAGGTTTCGCTGCCTTCGCCCTTGCGCACTTCGACGAACTTGCGGCCGTCGACGGTTGCTGCAGTGAAGACGCCGACGCGGATCAGTTCAGCTTCTGCGTTGGAGCCGTCCGGGCCAATGCCGTTCACGACAGCCGTGAAGGTTTTGACTTCGGATTGCGCGATCATTTCCTGAAGCATGGCTTTCGGAAGGCGCTCGAGCTGGCCACGGTTCGGGAGAACGCGGGCTTCTGCGATTTCGGCAATGCCGGCCACGCGGTCTTTATAGTCGAAGTTGGCGACCGAGTTGGCGATTTCCGGCATCGTGGCGCCGGCTGCCGAACGGAACTGGCCCAGCATTTCCTGGAAGTCGCCGGCGAGAGTCGAGACCTGGGCCTCGAGCGCGCCGAGTGCGGCTTCATTGGCGTCGAATTCGGCGCTCAGGGTGCGCGCGCGGCCTTCAGCGGCGGCGAGCGCATTGCGGGCAGTTGCCATGCTGGCCGCCTGGCTGGCGGTGTCGGCCTGGAACTGCTTCAGGCGGGCCTGATCTTCCGTCGACATCTGGTTGGCGTCCTGACGGACTTTCGCCAGAACATCGCTCAGCGTCTGTGCCGAAGCGGGAGCAGCGGCGAGGAGCGAAACCGATCCGAGAAGAACCGCGGCGCCCAGTGCCTTGAGTGTGGTGTTGAACGTTTTCATAACTCTATGACCTTCGTATCTGATCGTCTGGCCGCTTACTGGACCGAGAACTTCTGGACGGGAGCGAAGAGGACGACCTGCTGGGCCTTGCCTTGGGCAACGCGTACAGCACGGCGGATGTCGTTGGCGTAGCTGCCCGGAAGCGGCTGCCATTCGCCCGTGGCGCGATCATAACGTGCGGCTTTGCCGCCCGGTGTGATGTAAACGAGGGCAACGCGCCCATAGAGGAACATGTCAACCGTCGTCGGGTTACCGTCGATGGCGATCTCTTCCTGCCAGGTGTCGATCGTCCGGCCATATTCCATTTCAGCCGAGTAGGCTTCCATGATCAGACGGTACTGTTCGGCCGTGGTGACGTTCGGCGTTTTCATGAGGGCGTCGAGCGAGTCGAGGCGGGTCTTGCGCTCTTCAGCCTTGAAGGGGATGTCTGCGGCGACGAACTGCTTCAGGTCCGCGATCATGCCAAGGAGCATCGGGACGGTCTGGGCCGTGATGTCGTCGATCGAGCCGAGCTGTTCGGTCAGCGACGCGATTTCCTCACGCTGGCTCTGAACCACCAGTTCCTGCTGTTTCGCGAACAGCTCTGCGGCGTCACGGCGCTGCAGAAGGGTGCGGTACTCGCGCACCATGTCCGAACGCTGGTCGTCCAGCTGGTTGATCTGGTCTTGGACCTGCTCGGCCTTACGGGTTGCTTGCTCGCCCGTCGTCAGGGCCTCGCGAAGCTGGGCGTGAGCCGGAATGGCCAGGCCCGCAATCAACGCTGCAGCAATGACACTGCGGGCGGGTGACAGAATTTTCTTCATGAGGTTTGCCTCTCACTCTCCAAACGGTCGCGCTCAATCGGCGCGCAAATTCCTGGGTCTTGGGCGCACCTGCTGACGAGGGCGTCCCGATGATCTTCGGCTCAACACACACGAGCCGGCAGTTGAAGATGGAAGTTGAAGGAGAACCCTCATCACCTCCCCTGATTGTCTGGAGCGCGTTCCGCTCTCTTAAATATTAACTGAGACGTCCGGCAAATTTCTGATGCCGGACAGAGCCAAGCCCTTAGCGATGAACCTCAACGGTAACAATCCTCTAATTTCGGATCAATCTCGCTTTACGATTCGTTTAGAAAATACCCCGGCCTCCAGCGAACGCAATCAACATGACGCAGTAGACACGCATAAAGGGGCATGTCGCATGCCTATGGCAACAGGTTTATGACAACGATAGCAATGTTGACGGAGGGTCACGCCGGAAAAATGGCTGGGGTGCTAGGATTCGAACCTAGGGTGGCGGTACCAAAAACCGCTGCCTTACCACTTGGCGACACCCCAACTGTGGAGCGCGCGAAATAGCTACTCTTTGTGCAGCTGGCAACTCCCGAAACACGCTTCCTCTGTGAAGCGCCATATTGATCGGGCTCCATTGCCTCCGGCCGCGGCGAATCCAGATAAGCTTACACACGAGCCCTTTACTTTTTATCGATTATCAACAATATCGACTATCGAGATACTCCGGACTCCAGAACCAGCAGAGGAAATGCCCCGGTCATGAGAACCTTCTTCCTGTCGATGGCAGGTACATTCGTTGCGATGATCCTTTTTGTGGTCCTCGGCTTTTTCATGCTGTTTGCGCTGATCGCGACGGCGGCCAGCGCGAAGCCGCCAAAGCCGGAAAACGTTGTCCTGTCGCTCGACCTCAATGCCGGCCTGCCTGACCAGGCGCCGCTGGGTGGCTTTGCGGCGTTCTCGGGCATCCCCGGTTTCACGGACATCCTGCTGAAGCTGAAAGGCGCCGAGACGGATGACTCCGTGAAAGGAATATACCTGCGCGGATCATTCACCGGTATCGGCACCTCACGCGCCGAAGAACTGCGTGCCTCCCTGAAAAGCTTCCGCGACTCCGGCAAGTTCGTCATCGCGCATACGCAAGGCATGATCGGCTTGGGTGGTCCGTCTGCGTATCATTCGATCACGGCCGCCGAAGAAATCTGGATGCAGCCGGGTTCGGACTTCATGATCAACGGTGTCACCTTCGAAACCGAATTCCTGAAGGGCCTGTTCGACAAGATCGGCCTGACCCCGCAGATCTATGCGCTCTACGAATACAAGAATGCACCGAACTCCTATAACGAGACCGCCTTTACCGAGCCGCACCGCGAAGCCCTCGAGGGCCTTGCCAACTCGCTGTGGAATACGGCGCTCACGGACATTGCGGCTGACCGCGGCATGCAGGTTCCGGCGCTGAAGGCCTTGCTGGAATCGGGCCCGAAGCCGGCCGAAGCGGCGCTTGAAGCCAAACTCGTTGACAAGCTCGGCTGGCCGGAAGATGCCGAAGAGGCTGCGCTTGCCAAGGCCGGCGAAGGTTCCGAACTGGTTGACCTGCTCTATTACGCCCCCCCGGCCTCTAAAGCCAAAGCCAAGGATGGCATCATTGCCATCGTCGGCGGTGAAGGCGCAGTGGTCACCGGTGGCAGCGGCACGGACTCGCCCTTCTCGGATACACCGGGCTTTGCTTCGGACGTGATTGCCCGCGCCATCCTTGACGCAGCCGAAGACGAAGACGTGAAGGCCATCGTCTTCCGCGTCGACAGCCCCGGAGGCTCGCCGACCGCGTCCGATCAGATCTGGCGCGCCGTGGAACGCGCCAAGGAAGCCGGCAAGCCTGTCGTGGTCTCGATGGGCTCGCTCGCCGCATCTGGCGGCTACTACGTGTCCACCGGCGCGGACTCGATCATTGCCAACCGCGGCACGATCACCGGTTCGATCGGCATCTTCGGCGGCAAATTCGCCCTCGATGGCACGTTCAACAAGATCGGCGTGACATTCGACACGGTCACCGTCGGCGGCGACTTCGCCAATGCCTATGGTGTGGCGCCCTTCAACCAGGCTCAGGAAGCGGAAATCCGCGCGATGCTGAAACGCGGCTATGACCGCTTCCTCGGCCTCGTCGGCGAAGGCCGCGACATGACCTATGATGAAGTGCACGCCGTCGCCCGCGGCCGCGTGTGGAGCGGCGAGGAGGCCAAGAAGATCGGCCTCGTCGACGAGCTTGGCGGGTTCCTGACCGCCATCGACAAGGCCAAGGAACTGGCCGGCATCGAAGCCGACAAGACGCCGATGCTGGTCTTCTACCCGCATCGCAAGACCGGCTTTGAAGCCTTCGAAAGCCTGTTTGGCGTCTCCGCCGAAACGGCCCGTGCCGCAGCTGTGCTGAGCGCCCTGGCGGGCGACGAACGCACCCAGGCCCTGATCGAGGAACTGGCCGTCGCTGACGCCATGAACTCGGGCCAGACCATGGCGATGGGCCCGCGTATCCGCGAGCGCTAGGCGCCCGTGGACGTTTCAAAGCGGCCTGCCAGCCCGCGCTGGCAGGCCGTTTCGTTATCGAGGGCGCCATTCCCGCTTCGTCTGTTGCAGCGGCGGCGCTTGTGAAGGCCCGGTGGATCGTCTAGCCCGCGTGCACAAGAGGTTCTGCAGAAGCACATGAACATCATCGTCACCGGAGCGGCCGGATTTATCGGAAGCGAAGTCGCGCTGAGGCTTTTGCGCGAGGGCCATTCGGTCACGGGCATCGATTCCTTCACAGCCTACTATGATGTGAAACTGAAGGAAGACCGGGTCGCGCGCCTCGTGGGATTCCCGAACTTCCGGCTCGCCCGGTCACGGGTGGAAGACACCGCGACGATGGAGCGCGTATTCGACCGCGTGAAGCCAGACATCATTCTCCACTTCGCCGCGCAGGCCGGCGTGCGCTACAGCCTCGAGCATCCGCGGGACTATATCGACGCTAACGTCGTTGGTTCGTTCAACATCATTGACCTCGCCCGCCGCTACAAGGCGCGCCATCTGGTGCTCGCCTCGACAAGCTCCGCCTATGGCGCAAACCAGAAATTCCCGTTCGAAGAACGCGACTCAGCGCCCTACCCGCTGACCATCTACGCCGCCACGAAACTCGCCGCCGAACTGATCGCGCACAGCCACGCCCACCTCTACGGCGTGCCGACCACCGTGCTGCGCTTCTTCAGCGTCTATGGCCCCTGGGGCCGCCCGGACATGGCCTTCTACCTGTTCACCGACCGGATCTTCAAAGGCCAGCCGATCGACGTATTCAACAACGGCGACCTGCTACGCGACTTCACCTATATCGACGATCTGGTCGAATCCATCCGTCGGCTGATGGATGTTCCGCCGCAGCAGGGCAGCCATATGATCCGCGGCGACTCGCTCTCGCCAGTCGCGCCTTACCGCCTCGTTAACATCGGAAATGCCAGCCCCGTGCGCCTGATGGACTATATCGAAGCCATCGAGCACGCCGTTGGCAGGAAAGCCCTGAAAAACATGCTGGGCATGCAACCCGGAGATGTGCAGCAAACCTATGCAGATGTACGCCTCCTGAAGGCCCTGACCGGCTATACGCCGCATACGGACTATCGCACCGGCATCCCGATCTTCGTCGACTGGTTCCGCAGCTACTACAATCCGGCCTGAAGCCCGGCTGCTTTGGCCGATGCCCGGAAATCATCCGGCACGGGCGCTTCCAGAACCAGCTGCCCGCCTTCAGGATGCGGCAATGCCAGCTTTTCAGCATGCAGCATCAGGCGCGGCGCGGTCGCCTGCCCTTCGCCGTAAAGCGCGTCGCCAAGGATCGGGCAGCCGAGCGACATAAGGTGCACGCGGATCTGGTGCATGCGCCCGGTTTCCGGCGACATCTGCATCAGCGCGAAGGCGCCCTCGCGCGCCACAATGCGCCAGCCTGTCCGCGCGGCCTGCGCGCCCTTCCGGTCCGGCCGCGCCAGGATCATGCGCGCCTTGCCGCCTTCCTCCACCTTCACCAGCGCCGCATCAATGACGCCCGCCTCAGCCTGCGGCAGGCGCCCTTTGACGAGCGCCAGATAGGTCTTCTGCACCTCCCGGCCCGCGAAAGCATCGGACAGCTTCGCGGCCACCGGATGCGTCTTCGCCGCAACGATGACGCCGGACGTCCCTTGGTCCAGCCGGTGGACAAGGCGCGGGCGTTTGCCGTTGGATTTGGCAAACACCGCCATCATCCCATCGAGCGAGCGTGCCACGCCGCTGCCCGCCTGTACGGCAAGGCCCGCCGGCTTGTTGAACGCGATCAGAGAATTGTCCTCATGCAGAACCATCGCGCGCACGAGCGCGGTGTCTTCTTCGCTAATCGCCTGGATTTCCCGGTTGCGGGTCATTTCTTCGCCTTTGCGCGCAGTTCAGACAGCCGGGCGAGATGTTCCGCAATTGGACGCTCGCGGCCCTCACCTTTGGGATCGTAAAAGACCGGGCGCTTCATACCGTCCGGGAAATAGTCCTGCCCGGAAAACCCTTCCTCCGTATCGTGATCATACTTGTAACCCGATCCGTAACCCTGGTCCTTCATCATCGACGTCGGTGCATTCAGGATATGTTTCGGCGGCATGAGGCTGCCCGTGTCGGCCGCGGCTCGGCGAGCCGCCTTGTAGGCGACATAGGCCGCATTGGATTTCGGCGCGGTCGCGAGGTGAATCACGCAATGCGCAAGCGCCAGCTCACCTTCGGGCGATCCAAGGCGCTCATAGGTGCGCGCGGCTTCCCCGGCGATCATCAGTGCGGTCGGATCGGCGAGGCCAATATCCTCGCTCGCCATGCGGATCAGGCGCCGCGCCAGGAAGAGAGGGTCTTCGCCGCCTTCCAGCATCCGCGCGAACCAGTAAAGCGCCGCATCCGGATCTGATCCGCGCACGGATTTGTGCAGCGCCGAGATGAGATTGTAATGCTCCTCGCGGTCCTTGTCGTAGGCAGCAGCGCGCTTGGACAGCGACTTTGCAAGCTCCTCCGCCGATAGAAGACCCGGCTCGCCCATCATGGCAAAAGCCTGCTCGGCAAGGTTCAGCAGATAGCGCCCGTCTCCATCCGCCATCGACAGGATCATGGTACGCGCCTGCTTTGTTGCCGGCAGGCGGCGCCTTTCCATATTCTCGGCGCGCTGCAGCAGTTTCTCCAGCGCTGCTTCGTCGAGGCGTTTCAGCACGAGAACCTGGCAGCGCGACAGCAGCGCGCCGTTCAGCTCGAAACTCGGGTTCTCTGTTGTCGCGCCGATCAGCGTCACCACGCCGCTTTCAACGAAAGGCAGGAAGCCGTCCTGCTGGGCCCGGTTGAAGCGGTGGATCTCGTCGACGAAGAGAAGCGTGCCCTTGCCGATCTTGCGGCGCGATTCGGCCCGGTCGAACGCCGCGCGCAGGTCCTTCACGCCGGAAAAGATTGCGCTGATCGCTTCGAACTCAAGGCCGGTGCCTTCCGCGAGCAGGCGGGCGATCGTCGTTTTTCCAGTGCCCGGCGGGCCCCAGAGGATAATCGAGGACAGCCGCTTTGAGGCCAGCATGCGTAAGAGCGTCCCCTCCGGCCCGACAAGGTGATCCTGCCCCACCACTTCGGCCAGCGTTTTCGGGCGCAGCCGGTCGGCCAGCGGCCGGGGCGCGCTGCCGGAAAGGCCTGCGGAGTCGAAAAGGTCGCTCATAAGGGCTTTCTAGGCGAGCGCGGCCTTTGTGGTAAGCTGCCAAAAAATGCCGGGAGGAAAACTGGATGAAACTCGATATCACACCTTCGGGTCAGGCCTGCGGCGCCAGCGTGCGCGGGGTGGACCTGTCGAAGCCGCTGACGAAGGCTGCCGCGGCCGCCATCCGCGCGGCCTGGTTGGACCATCAGGTGCTCGCCTTTCCGGACCAGAAGCTGACCGACGATCAGCTGGAAGACTTCACGCTGAACTTCGGCCCGTTTGGCGAAGATCCCTTCATCGCGCCCATCCCCGGCCATCCCCACATCATCGCCGTGAAGCGCACGGCCCACGAGACTTCGCCGATTTTCGCCGAAAGCTGGCACTCGGACTGGAGCTTCCAGGCCAAGCCCCCGCAAGGCACCTGCCTCTATGGCAAGACCATCCCGCCGGTCGGCGGCGATACGCTGTTCGCCAACCAGTATCTCGCCCTCGAGCAGATGCCCGTTGACCTGCGCAAACGCATCGAAGGCAAGCGTGCCATCCATTCTGCAAAAAACGGCTACTCACCCACCGGCTTCTACGGCGCGGGCGACAAAGGGCGCAGCATGGACATCCGCCCGTCGGTGGACGCAGAGGCGACCCAGCCCCACCCAATTATACGGACGCATCCCGAAACAGGGCGCGAGTCCCTGTTCGGCACGGCCGGCTACATCATCAGCATCGAAGGCATGGACCAGGCCGAGGCTTGGGATCTCGTCTCGGAAGTCTACCGCTGGCAGACGCGGCCGGAATTCCAGTACCGGCACAAGTGGAGCCCGGACATGCTGGTGATGTGGGACAACCGCTGCACCCTGCACATGGCGACCGGCGGGTATGCCGGCCATGACCGTCTGCTGCACCGCACCACAATCGGGGCCACCTAGGCCGTTTCCGTAGGACACGCTTCGCGCTATGGTCCTCGCTGAGGCCGCAAAGACGGCCCGGGAGGAACATCGATGGCTGACACCTGGCATGGCGCGAGCGCCGGCATACCTGACCCGTGGACCCTGCCGCTGGATACGTTCGACGTGTCGAAAGCAGCGATCTTCCAGCAGAACGCACACGGAGAGTATTTCCGCCGCCTGCGGAAGGAAGCGCCCGTCCACTACTGCCCGGAAAGCCAGTTCGGCGGCTTCTGGTCGATCACACGTTTCAACGACATCGTCGCTATCGACTCGAACCACAAGCAGTTCTCATCCCACAAGAGCATCGTTATCGGCGACTCGCCGCCGGATTTCGACACGCCGATGTTCATCGCGCAGGACCCGCCGATCCACGATGTGCAGCGCAAGGCAGCGCAGCCTGCCGTGGCGCCGAGCCAGCTGGCCGACATCGAGGCGTTGATCCGCCAGCGCGTAAACAACATCCTGGACGACCTGCCGACTGGCGAGCGCATCAACTGGGTGGAGCATGTCTCGAAAGAGCTGACCACGCAGATGCTGGCCACGCTGTTCGACTTCCCGTTCGAGGACCGCCACCTGCTGCCCTACTGGTCGGATGTAACCACGACGTCTGAAACGGTCGGTGTGGCGGTGGACATGAAACACCGCGAGGCGGAGCTGATGAAGTGCCTCGCCTACTTCACCAAGCTCTGGCACCAGCGTGCCGCCGAGCCGCGCAAGTTCGACTTCATCTCCCTCTTCGCGCACGATCCCGAAACGAAGGACATGATCAACAACCCGATGGAGCTGATGGGCAATCTGATGCTGCTGATCGTGGGCGGCAATGACACGACACGCAACTCGATCTCCGGCGGCGTCGTGGCCCTGAACCAGTTCCCCGGCGAATATGCCAAGCTGAAGGCTGACCCCACGCTCGTGCCGAACATGGTGTCAGAAATCATCCGCTGGCAGACGCCGCTGGCGCATATGCGCCGCACGGCGATTGAGGATGTGGAGTTCCAGGGCAAGCAGATCCGCAAGGGCGACCGCGTCGTGATGTGGTATGCCTCCGGCAACCGGGACGAGACCGTGATCGAAGATCCAGACTCCTTCCGGATCGACCGCGAGAACGCACGCCGCCATCTCTCCTTCGGCTTCGGCATCCACCGCTGCATGGGCAACCGTGTCGCCGAGATGCAGCTGCGCCTGCTCTGGGAAGAAATCCTGAAGCGGTATGACCGGATCGAACTCGTCGGCGAGCCGACGCGCGTCCTGTCAAACTTCGTGCTCGGCTATGAGGACGTGCCGGTCATCGTTCATCCGCGCTGAGCACCTGGACTGCATCGACGATTTCAACGTCGCTCATCATACCGAGATAGGCATCGAACCACGGCTTGTGGGCTGAACCGACGACAACCAGCACACGCCCGCCGGGGGCCTGCGCCATCGCTTCGCGGATGTGGGCGACCTGACGCAGGTTGCGCGCTTCCCAATCCATCATCCTCGCCCGCGCGACATCATTCGGGCTCGGACGATCCAGCATCATCCGCCATTGCAGCGCGACATCAGCGATGCCTGCCTCGGGCGTGTTGAGGAAAATGTACGTTTCAAGCGCCTCCTCCGGCGAGGTCAGGCGTTCTGCGGCCCTGATGATCGGCGCATTCACGGGATCGGAAATGATCGCCTGAATGTTCACCTGCTCATAGAAGGCCATCATATCGTCCTGCATGAAGTTGCGCACGTCATCGGCATGGTGGTCATCGGTCGGGTAAACACGCTCGAGCCCGAGACGGGCCGCGAGACGCGATCCGATCTGGTGGCTCTCGTTCTGCCTGGCTTGGTACTCTGCGAAATAGGCGGCAAGGTCTGCTGATACGCCGTCGCCGGCAAGGCGCTCAGATTCCGGCAGGCGCCACCACTGGACGAGGGCTGAATGCGTGTCGCCGGCCGCGGTGAACATGGCGGCGAGGTGGCGCCGTTGGGCCGGCGTAGGCTGGACTGGCCATTCACGCAGTATACGGCGGGATTCCGCTTCGGCTTCCGGCATCGCAAGCTTAAGCTCCGCTTCTGCCAGCGCCGCGCCCTTGATCAGACGGCCGCCATAGGTCGATGCCGACTCCGGATAAATGGCCACATAGGCTTTCAGGGCATGGATGCTTTCGCCGGAAAGGTTTTCGATGGCGATCTGGTCGGGCTTGAAGGCAGCGAGGCGGTCCAGCAGCGGATCCAGCACGGCGGCATCGAAGCCGTCCGGCGTGTTGCTGAGATGCGGCGTGGCGAGGACGAGAACCTGGGTCTTCTGTCCGTAGACGAGTGGCTGCAAGTCGCGCGGATCAAACGCGCGGGCGGGCGCTGGCGCCATCTCGACGGTGAGCGCAGGCGTTTCCGGCGGTTCGGTCGGCGAGGCGCATGCCCCCGCGAACAGGCCGGTCAAGGCAATGGCGGCGATGCGGCGCATGGGAGGTTCCTCGTGTTTCTCCCTATGTGATGCCGCCAAGTGTGCCTATGGATGCAGCGTCTCTCAAAACATTGGCGCCGGCAGTACGATAGGCCGGACAGGGTTTCCCCTTCCGGTTTTAAGGCGGATTTGTTGCGGATGCGGCGCGCGGGTGTCGCTAAGCTTGCCCTTCTTCCCTCTCCCACTTCGTGAGAGAGGGAAGAAGAGGCAAATCAGGTCCGAACGGTACCTTTGACGGTCCGGCCGTTGCGTTCGATCTCGATTTCCCACTCGCGGCCGCCTTTGGCGACGACGCCTTCAAGGTCCTTGACCGACTTCGTGGTCTTGCCGTTCACGGCGCGGATGATGTCACCCGGCTGGAAATAGTTGCGCGAGATCGTGCCGCGCGTGACGGAGTGGACGTAGATGCCCGAGCCCTTTGAGAAAGGATCAAGGCCGTTTTCCTCTGCAAGGCGCGGGGAGAGTTCGATGACGCGGGCGCCGTTGAAGATCGACGCACCTGACAGCAGCACGACGTCCGCTTCGGTCGCGCCCGGCGGCGGCTCGAGTTCGACATTGATCGTCTGGACCGCGCCGGCACGTAGCACCGTAAGCTTGGCAGTCTCGCCCGGATTGCGAACGGCGGCGAGGAACTTCAGACCCTTCTCGTCGAACACTTCGCGCTCGTCGATAGCGGTCACGAGGTCGCCGCGGCGCAGGCCGGCATTGGCAGCCGGGCCGTCAGGGTAAACTTCGGTGACGATGACGCCGACCGGACGGGCAAGGCCTTGTGTCTTGGCGATGTCGAAGCTGACCGACTGCGCGGCAAGGCCGAGCCAGGGGCGCACAAAGGTGCCGCCATTGACGGCGGCATCGACGACGCGCTTGACCATCTCGGACGGGATGGCGAAGCCGATGCCGACCGAGCCGCCGGTGCGCGAATAGATGGCGGTGTTGACGCCGACGAGCTCGCCCTTGGTATTGATCAGGGCGCCGCCGGAGTTGCCGGGGTTAACCGCCGCGTCGGTCTGCAGGAAGAAGGAGTAGTCGGAGACGCCCACATCCGTGCGGGCGGTGGCAGAAATAATGCCGCTGGTGACCGTCTGGCCGACACCGAACGGATTGCCGATGGCAAGCACGAGGTCGCCCACCTGAACGGCGCGGGTGTCGGCGAAATCGAGGGTCGGCAGGCGCTCGGCGCCGGTGTCGATCTTGAGCACGGCAAGGTCCGTACGCTCGTCGGCGAGCAGCAGCTCGGCGGCATATTCGCGCCGGTCGCTGAGCACGACGCGGAAACTGTCAGCGCCCTGGATGACGTGGTTGTTGGTGACCACAATGCCTTCGGCTCCCACGATGACGCCTGAGCCAAGCGAGTTTTGAACGCTGCCCTGAGCGGGGACGCCGTAAAGCAGCTGCTCCATAGGCGTGACCCGGCTCTTCACGTTTTTCGCAGTGTAGACGTTCACCACGGCCGGCGACGCGCCTTTCACCAGTGGCGCGAAGCTCAGATAGATCTCTTCCTGTGACTGGGGGACAACCGCGGGAGCGGCCTGCGTCTGTGCGGGGGCCGGCTTGCCAGGCGGCAGGGTGGCCGCCGCCGGGGAGAGGTCACCCGGCTGACGCTCAGCCTGTGAAAACATGGGCGCCAGCGCAACCGTGAGCAGCATCAGGACGGCCACGCTGAGGAAAGCGAGGAGTTTGGAAACGTGTTTGGTCATGGTGCGTGGATCGGTCATGAGTATGGCTCTATTGCGGCTCCAATTGAGGCGCAATTCGTACCTTCATGACATTTCAGTCAGGGGGCGTCAGAGGCCGCTGCTGCTGCGTCCCGCTCGCGCAGAAGGCGCAGGTTTTCGCCATGCGACTCCCGGCTGATCTTGTAGAAACTGACGCAGATGAGCATCAGCGTCCAGGCCGCGAGCACTGATACCCCGTAACCGAATCCAAGCGCCCGGATCGACTCCTCGCTGGCCCCCGCCCCGCCGCCACCGGTAGAAAACCCGGAAACCCAGAGCACCGCAGAAGCCGTCATGACGCCGGCCCCCTGCGAGAGCTTCCGGATGAAGCTGATGCCGGCAAAAAAGATGCCTTCAGAGCGGCGGCCGGTCTGCAACTCGCTGTCCTCGACGATGTCGGCAACCATGGATGCCATCAGCATCTGGGTGGCGATTATCAGGGCCAGGTCGAAGATCGTGATGAAGAAGATGATATTGAAAAGCGCTTCCGTGCCGTTTGGCGGCAACAGGCCGAGAAGGCGCAGGAAGACCGGCATTGGCGCAATGGTGAAGGCGAGTGCGCCGATCACGATGGCGCCGCGCTTCTTGCCGAAGGTCTTTCCGACCAGCGGGGCGATGATCAGGGCGAGAATGGCCGAGACATAGATCGCTGCGGTTATGGTGGCGATCTGGGCGTTGGTGAAGCCCCAGAAGATTGTGTTGATGTACTGGTTGAGTGTGGCCGAAATGCCAGACGCGATGAGGCCGCAAAGCGTCGCGAGGAACAATGCCCTGAAGGAAGGATTTGAAACCGTCTCGAAGATTTCCCTGAAGACCATGCCGAGCGTGATCTTGCGCGCGGCTGGAGGCGCCTTCAGGTGCGGGATGTGGCTGTGCGTGCCGGCTGTACAGATCAGCGCACAGATGAAAATGCAGATTGCGGCGACGAGACCGTAGGTATTCCAGCCGTCGACATTGAACACGCCGACTTCAATCTCTTCCGTAGGCACAAGCAGGAAGCGGAACAGAAGTATCTGGATCGTAAGGCCGCCAAACCAGCCAAAGAAGGTACGCAGGGACAGGAGCGACGTCCGGGCGTCATAGTCCTGCGTCAGCTCCGCCGCCAGCGCCGTGCCGGGCACGTCAAAGAAGGTAAAGGACAAGCGAACGAGAATGGTCAGCGTCACCAGCCAGAGAAACAGGTCATTGCCGGTCATTCCCGCCGGCGGGTTCCAGGTGAAATAATAAGTGACCGCAATCGGGATCAGCGCCCCATACATGAAGGGATGCCGGCGCCCGAGCCGGGTGCGCATGTTGTCTGACCAGTAGCCGACGATCGGATCCGAAAAGGCATCGACGACGAGGGCGATCAGGAGCGCTACTGCGACCAGCCCGGCATCTACCCCCAGGATGTTGGAATAGAAGAACAACAGGACATATTCGAACCCGTTGTTCTTGACGCCTTCCGCCGCGCCTCCGATGCCAAACGAAACACGTGTCAGCAGGCTGGGCGCGGCGGCAGTGGCTGTCGTCATCGGGGCAATCCTATTAAGGGGGTCGGTCATTGGCCTCAGAGGCCGAGCACAGCCTTCGCCATGATGTTGCGCTGAATCTCGTTCGAGCCCGCATAGATCGAGGTCTTGCGGTAGTTGAAGTAACTCGGCGCCGCAGTCAGGGCATATTCCGGTGTAGGCGACTCAATGTTCGAGCCGGGGCCGGCCAGGGCCACCGTGTCCTGTACGAAAGGCTCGGCATAGAGGCCAGCCGCTTCGAGCGCGAGTTCGGTGATGGCCTGCTGGGCTTCCGATCCGGCGCATTTGAGCATCGAGCTTTCCGGGCCGACATTCTGTCCTGCCGACAGTGAAGACAAGACGCGCCGCTCGGTGGCATCGAGCGTGTCGATGCGCATTTCCAGCAGCGCAAGCTTGCGAGCGAAGTCGGGATTGCGGATCACAGGCTCGCCGCCATCCATTTCCTTCGACGCGATCTTGCGCGCCTTGTTCAGCATGTGGCGCAGGCCTGGCGCGTAGGCGTTGCCCCGCTCGAACTCGAGCAGGTATTTCGCATAGGTCCAGCCCTCGTTCTCCTTGCCAATCAGCGCGTCCTTGATCTTCACACGGACGTTCTCGAAAAAGACCTGATTGATCTCGTGCTGTCCTTCGGCCGGGCCGTCGAGTGTTGGCAGAGGACGCACCGAAATGCCGGGCAGAGACATCGGGAATACGATGAAGGAGATGCCTTCCTGCGGCTTGCCCTCCTTCGAGGTGCGAACGAGACAGAAGATCATGTCGGCCCACTGGGCGAGCGTTGTCCAGATCTTCGAGCCATTGAGGACGTACTCGTCGCCGTCACGCACGGCGCTCATCTGGAGGCCGGCAAGGTCGGAGCCGGCGCCGGGCTCGGAATAGCCCTGGCACCACCAGACTTCGGAGGAGAGAATGCTCGGCAGGTGCTTCTTCTTCTGCTCGTCATTGCCGAAGGCCATGATGACCGGAGCCACCATCGAGACACCAAACGGCGCCACGTTTGGTGTGCCGGCGCCCGACAATTCGGAGTGCAGGATGTAACGTTCGGTCGTGGACAGGCCCGGGCCGCCATATTCCTTTGGCCAGTTCGGCGCGATCCAGCCCTTCGCGGAAAGCTTCTTCTGCCAGGCCACCTGGCTTGCCTTGTCGACATAGCCATTCTTTGACAGGGCCATGCTCGCCCGCAGGTCCTTGTCGAAGTTTGCTGCGATCCAGTCGCGCACTTCTTTCTGGAACTTGAGGTCAGACGGTGAAAGCGAGAGATCCATGGCCGCCGCTCCCGCTATTCGACGATGTCGTAGTACTGGATCTCAGGGGCGCCGCCGAGAACCGCGCCGAGCTTGGGCCCCGCTGCCTTGAAATAGTCGGTCTGGCCATGCGCCTTCAGCGCGTCAGCGGACGCATACTGTTCCATGAAGATGTATTCGGTGGTCGAGCCCTTGGTCTTGTAGAGTTGATAGGTCAGGCATCCGGGCTCGTTCGCCTTCACTTTGGCCATCAGGTCCTTGGCGACCTGTTCGAACTCTCCCTGTTTCCCGTCCTGAATCTTCAGTTTGGCGACGACACCGATCATCTGCGTTCTCCCTCATAGTGGTCTGGTGCCACACTATGTAGTCCTCCGGACTCGGCAAGCCCGTCCCCAAGGGTATGGTGACAAATCGTGGAGGGTTAATGCCGGTTGCGTGCCCAAGACCGGGCCGGGGGGCGCCCCGAAACTGCGTCAGACGGGTAAACGTCCGATGCGGCGCCAGACTATTCCCGCTCGGGCCCTGCACGGGTCCGTATCCGGCACACTCGCCTTGTTGGTGTATTGGCCCTTCGTCCTGAAGCTGCCGGCCCGGCCAGCCGTTGTGGCCGGCGCCCGCAGCTGCGGCCGGCCGCCGGACGCTATGCCGGTCATTCTGCCGGAACCATGCTCTCGAGTTGGGCAGCAGGCTGTCCGGCGCAGGCCGTTCATCAGGAAAGGTTAACGATCCGCTCAGCCGGTCTTGGTTTTGGCCCGTAGATTGCGTAGTCTGACGGATGAATTGGATACTTTCCATGGCCAGCGCAAATGATCGAGTGCCCGCGGCGAGCGAACGGCTGAATTTTTTCGGCCGGACTGCGCGTGCGCTGCGAGCCCGCATCAAGCGTGGCTTCGGGTTGGTCGAACCTGTGGGCGAGCCCGAAGAATATGGCAGGCTCCAGGGCAAAGGCGCCGAACTTAAGGAGCCGGACCGGGTCATCGCAGCCCCTGAAGGCGTTTGCCTTTATGCGGTCGGCGACATCCATGGGCGCCGCGACCTCCTCGATCAGCTGATGGAGCTGATCCGCGAGGACGCCGACAAGCTGCCGGAAGGCATCAAGCCGCAGATCATCTTCCTGGGAGATTATATCGACCGCGGTCTGAAGTCGCGGGACGTGATCGACTTCTTCACCAGCGGCGCAGCCGACCGGTTCGACCCGGTCTATCTGATGGGCAATCATGAAGAGGCGCTGCTGCGCTTTCTGCAGGAAGCCTCGTTCGGCAACCAGTGGGCTCGCTATGGCGGTGCCGAAACACTCTACTCTTACGGCCTCGCGCCGCCGAATCAGCGCGCCAGTCTCAATTCACATGAAGAAATGTCGGCCGCACGGGACGCCTGGGCCCGGGTGTGGGGCGAGTTTCGCAACCGCTTGCCGGCCGAACACCTTGCCTTCTTCCAGTCGCTGAAACCCTACCATGTCGCAGGGGACTACCTGTTCGTGCATGCTGGCCTGCGCCCGGGCGTGGAGCTGGAAGAGCAGTCGATTCGGGACATGCTCTGGATTCGCGAGGAGTTCCTCGATGACCGGGCAAATTTCCCGCAGATGGTCGTCCATGGTCACACACCTATGGATTCCGTCCATCAAGATGCCCGGCGGATCGGTCTGGATACTGGCGCGTTCCTGACGGGGCGCCTCACCGCGGCAAGGCTGACAGGCACGGAAGTTGCTTTCCTCAGCACCTGAGTCATTTATTCGTTGCCATATAGGCGACACTACAAACACGGCCCTTGGGAGAATTACGCAGACATGATCGCGCTTCGTCCTCTTTATATCCTCCTTCTTGCTGCCGCGGCGCTTGTGCTTTCGGCCTGTGGTTCAACCGGCGGACAGTCGGCCGGGGCCCGCGAGGCCTCTGCCGAAGCCCTGACCCAGGTCGCCACCGCTTACACGCTCGGCTCCAGCGACCGCCTTCGGGTCACGGTGTTCGGCCATCCCGACCTGTCCGGTGAATTCGAAGTCGACGGCTCGGGCGCGATCTCGCTGCCGCTTATCGGCCAGCAGCAGGCGCTGGGCCTGACCACCAAGCAGCTTGAAGAATCGATCACGACCACCCTGTCCGGCGGCTATATCCTCAATCCGCGCGTCAGCGCTGAAGTGATCAACTACCGACCCTTCTACATCCTTGGCGAAGTCGGACGCCCCGGCGAATATCCCTACACGAGCGGCCTGACGGTGCAGAACGCAGTGGCCGCAGCGGGCGGCTTCACTTACCGCGCCAACAAACGAATCATCTACATCAAGAGCATGGATTCGGACCGCGAGATTCCCTACGACCTGACACCGGGTACCGTGGTCAAACCGGGTGACACATTGCGGGTTGGTGAACGGATCTTCTGATCCCAGCTGCTGTTTTTTGCCTGCAGAAGGGGCGCTGCGATCTCCTGCGGCGCCCTTTTTCGTTGTGCGAGAAGCCTTGCGGCGGTGCAGCACGGCCCCGCAAACCGCCCGTAACACTGTTATTCTGGGTAATCTGCACATCCGGGCGGCACGAATGGCATTTCAGTGCCGTAATATTTAACGAATACTTCTTGTCACAGTTGAAACTTCTAAAATCCTCTTAATTCGCAACCGCAGCAGTGGTATACGGTTTGCAATTGCCCAGTTCAGGACAAGGGAATGGTTTTGTGTGGCGCCGTGGGGGCACCTTCAAAGCTTAGACCTGAGCCGGGCACAGTGGACTTTGAAGGGGAACTAAATGGAATTCCGGTACGGCGATCAGACAGGAAGTCTGAGCAGCGACGGCTATGCGCATACAGAAGCTGACAGCGCGCCAGAAGGCAGCGATTTCAGCGCAAAGCGCATCTTTGACGTCGCTGTCGCTTCGATCGCGCTCATCTTTGTTGCGCCGCTGCTTCTTGTTGTAGCGCTTCTTATCCGTCTCCAGGACGGCAAGAAGGCGCTTTATTCGCAGCCGCGCTGGGGCCGGAACGGCGAAACCTTCCAGTGTTTCAAGCTCCGCTCGATGGTGCCTGACGCTGCCGAGCGCCTGGACGCCGTGCTGGCGAGCGACCCGGAAGCGAAACGCGAATGGGACCTCACCCAGAAGCTGACCAACGACCCGCGGATAACGCCGCTGGGCAAGTTTATTCGCGCAACTTCGATCGACGAGCTGCCGCAGCTGCTGAACATCGTGCGCGGTGACATGTCGTTCGTCGGCCCGCGCCCGATCCCGCTCTACGAGCGCTCCAAGTATGGCGAAGGCTTCGAATACTATTGCCGTGTCCGTCCCGGTTTGACCGGAATCTGGCAGATCAGCGGCCGCAGTAACGTCTCGTACGCCGAACGCGTCGAGATGGACACGGCCTACGTCAAATCGCATACGTTCGCGGGCGACATTGGCATCATGCTCAAGACGGTTCCGGCGGTACTGATGTCGGTCGGCGCGAAGTAAGCCGGCCCGCGAACTCTGAATCCACGCGAAGGGACGCAGTGCGCCCGGACTTAACGGAAGCGCGCGGCGATGCCCCGAAACGGAGCCGTCAGACCCTACCAGCTGCACACCATCGGCGCATTCGCCCTGGTCGCCTGCCTGGTGATTGGCGCGCTGGCCTTGTTCGTCCATCCGCCGGCCTCCGATCCTGAAAAGACCGCGCCGACCTCCGTGCGCCCGCCCGGGGTGTCGGCGCGCGAGGTTGCAGGGTCTTTCGTGCATCATTTCGGCCGCAAGCATGATGCGGCGCACTGGTACAAATCGGACTTCATGTACCCGAACTCGCCTCATCCCGCGTGGAAGGCGGAACTGATCCACTTCGCCAAGGACCGAATAGACCTTGAGGTCAGGCGCGAGAAGAACGGTTACAAGACCATCGCCGGCGCCGAGTACCAACGGCGCGGCTTTTTTCACTACGGCCGGTATGAAGTCGTGATGAAACCGGCAAAAGGCTCCGGCACGGTGTCTGCGATGTTCACGCACACTCACGCCCAGTTCGGCGACCCGCATGACGAGATCGACATCGAATTTCTCGGCAACCGGCCGCGCGAGTTGCACCTGAACTATTTCACTGGCGGCATCGCCGCCGGGTCGATCTATGTACCACTCGGTTTCGATGCGACCAGGGAAGTGCACCTCTACGCATTCGAGTGGGAGCCAGATGAGATCCGCTGGTATGTCGACGACCGGCTCGTCTACACGGCAACACCGGCCACGCTCGCCATCCCGCAGACGCCTGGCCGGCTGATCGTCCACCTGTGGAGCGGCGGGCGCGAGCAGTATGCCTGGCATGGCCGGCCGACCTTCAAGGACGGCACGCGGGCCTCGATCTACTGCCTGAGCTTCCGGGCACTAGGCGACGACACCGCCCAGTGCTCCAGCACGTTCCGCGCGAAGCAGTAGCGGTCAGCGACGTCCGCCGGCATAGCCGCGCGGCTCGGCGCCGGCCTCGGACTTCATGCTCAGCGCAATTCGCTTTCGGGCCACATCGACTTCCTTGACGCGCACCCGCACAACCTGCCCTGCCCGAACCACCGTATGCGGATCTTTCACGAACGTATCGGAGAGTTCCGAAATATGGACGAGGCCATCCTGATGGACGCCGATATCGACGAAGGCGCCGAAGGCAGTGACGTTAGTGACAACGCCCTCCAGTGACATGCCGGGTTTGAGGTCAGACAAGGTTTCGACGCCGTCCTTGAAGGTTGCTGTCTTGAATTCGGGGCGCGGATCGCGACCGGGCTTTTCAAGTTCCTTCAGGATGTCCTTCACGGTCGGCTCGCCGAATGTGGCATCCGCAAAGTCGCGCGGCTTCAGCTTGGACAGGAAGGCCTTGTCACCTACCAGGCTTTTCACATCGCGGCCGGTCTTCTCGGAGATACGCTCGACGACTTCATAAGCCTCCGGGTGGACACCGGAACCGTCGAGCGGGTTCTTTGCGTCGCGGATCCGCAGGAAGCCGGCAGATTGTTCGAACGCTTTGGGGCCCATGCGCGGCACCTTCTTGAGCGCTGCGCGCGACTTGAAGGCGCCGTTCTCGTTCCGGAAGGCGACGATGTTGGAGGCGAGCGTTTCATTGAGACCGGATACGCGCGCGAGCAGCGGCGCCGATGCTGTGTTCACGTCGACGCCGACCGCGTTCACGCAGTCCTCGACGACAGCCGAAAGAGAACTGGAGAGTGCAGACTGATCCACATCGTGCTGATACTGGCCAACCCCGATAGCCTTCGGCTCTATCTTTACAAGCTCCGCCAACGGATCCTGCAGGCGGCGGGCGATGGAAACCGCGCCGCGGATGGAGACGTCCATGTCCGGAAATTCCTTCGCCGCGAGCTCCGACGCCGAATAGACTGAGGCGCCGGCTTCGGAGACCATTACGCGCGTCAGGCCGAGGTCCGGCATCTTGGATTCCAGTTCGGCGACAAGCTTGTCGGTCTCGCGGCTGGCGGTACCATTGCCAACGCTGACGAGCTGGACTTTGTGCTTCTTGGCAAGCTTGGCGAGCGTCATCAGGGCCCCGGCCCAGTCACGCTTCGGTTCATGCGGATAGATGGTGGTGGTTTCGAGCACCTTGCCGGTGGCGTCGACCACAGCAATCTTGCAGCCGGTGCGGATGCCGGGATCGATGCCCATCACTGTTTTCGGACCGGCGGGCGCCGCAAGCAGCAGGGCCTTCACGTTCTTCGAGAAGACGCTGATCGCTTCGCCGTCAGCGCGCTCCTTTACACGGGCAAAAAGGTCGTTCGTGCAGGCAGGGGCAAGGCGCGTCTTCCAGGCGATCTCGGCTGTTTCGGCGAGCCAGGCATCTGCCGGGCGTCCCTTGCGGGAGATACCGCCCTTCGCCATCACCACGGCGACCGCCGGATGGACAGCTTTATCCGCATGCGGAACATCCAGTCCGAGCTTCAGAACGCCTTCTTTCTCGCCGCGCAGCAGCGCGAGGAGACGGTGTGACGGCAGCTGCTCGATCGGCTGATCGAAATCAAAATAATCGGAGAACTTGGCGCCCTCTTCCGCCTTGCCCTTGGCGACGGATGAGCTGACCTTGCCCTCGGCCCACATCTTCTCACGCACGGCGCCGACGATTTCCGGCGTTTCGGCCAGCGTCTCCACAACAATGTGCCGCGCACCTTCCAGCGCTTCAGCGGCGGAGGTGACGCCCTTGGACTTGGAGACGAATTTCGCGGCGATCTCGGCAGGATTCAGCAGTGGATTGGCCAGAAGCTGCTCCGCGAGCGGCGCGAGGCCGGCTTCGCGCGCAATTGTCGCCTTGGTACGCCGCTTCGGTTTGAACGGGGCGTAGATGTCCTCGAGCGCGACCTTGGTTTCAGCGGCGTTGATCTGCTTTTCGAGCGCGGGGGTCAGCTTGTCCTGCTCGCGGATGGATCTGAGGATCGTGTCACGCCGGGCATTCAGGTCCGTGAGATAGGTCAGCCGGGCCGCGAGATGGCGCAGCTGGGTGTCATCGAGGCCGCCGGTGCGTTCCTTGCGATAGCGCGCGATAAAGGGGACTGTGGCGCCCTCCCCGATCAGGTCGATCGCCGCAGTGACCTGTTTTTCTTCGACATTCAGTTCGCGGGCGATGATGCGGGCGATCGAAGCGGGAGCGGCGGACATGCGCGGGATTTCCTCTGGATAACGGCAAGACGGGCATGCGCCCAGGCTGCCATCATGTGAGGCCGCATGGTTCACAAATCGTTTCCGGCAGCGCGGATGACAGGCCCGCTGAGCCATAGCATAAAGTGGCAGACTGCGCCGGGAAATGCCGCGAGGAAAGATGACCGCGATAGACGCGATCCTGATTGCGGCCGGCTTCGTGGCGGGCGCGGGCATCGATACCGGCGCGGCGCAATATGCGCGCAGCGTCGCCGGTTCCAATGCGGACAGCGTAAGCGAATCGACGCTGGTCACCAGACTCCTGTCCAGTTTCGCGGGAGTTGGTGCGGCGGTCCTGGCCGTCGGGTTAGCACCTTCGGAGCTGCGCCTCTTCACGGCGGCGTTCGGCGGCATTCTCTTGGCGCTTGCAAACATCGACTTTCGCACACAACTGCTCCCGGATCTTTTGAACGCCGCACTGCTTCTGCTCGGCGCGGCGATGGTGCTTGTGACCCGGCGCGAAGAATGGCTGATGCATGCGGCCGGCGCAGTCATCGGATTTGCTGTGCTGTGGGCGGTTGAGACCGGATACCGGCGCCTGCGCGGGCGCGAGGGGCTTGGACGCGGTGATGCGAAGCTTCTGGGGGCTATCGGAGTATGGGTTGGCGCAATGTCTCTGCCGCACGTTTTGCTTGTTGCGTCGCTGTCGGGCATCGCCGCCGCGATCATCCAGTCCTGGCGCCGTGCGGCGCCGATTGGCGCGGCAACAGCAATTGCCTTCGGACCATGGATCGCGCTTGGCGGTTTCACGGTATGGCTGCTGCAGTTAACAGCGCCGCAGCTTCTCGGCTATTGATCCGCTTCCGGACAAAAAGGAAAACCCCGGTCTCCTTTCGGAGCCGGGGCTTATTTGGGTGCGGGAACAGGATTTGAACCTGTGACCTTCAGGTTATGAGAACGGCTCGGGCCATTTCCCGCGTTTTCACGGCACGTCCCGAAACCGTCATAACCACCTGATTACACTAAATATAATTTGACACTTACGACTCTTAGCGTCACCCATCGGACCCGCGAAATCCCGCTAATCTGCTTCCAATATGCTTCCAAATCCGGAGCACCCGATGGCGAAAATCACGATCCGTTCTGCCGACGCTCTGAAGGCCGACAAGACCGAATCCTTTCTCTG
>NZ_JALHLS010000001.1:511076-578812 GCF_022844445.1 Hyphomonas sp. | reverse complement strand
GCGCCGCACCTACGCCGCTATATGCCGCCCATGACCCCACGCGACAAAATCCGCAATTTCTCGATCATTGCCCATATCGACCATGGCAAATCGACCCTCGCCGACCGGCTGATCCAGGCCTGCGGCGGGCTTTCCGACCGTGAAATGAGCGAGCAGGTGCTCGATTCCATGGATATCGAAAAGGAACGCGGCATCACCATCAAGGCGCAGACCGTGCGCCTCAGCTACACGGCCAAAGACGGCGAGACCTATACGCTGAACCTGATGGACACGCCCGGACACGTCGACTTCGCCTATGAGGTGAGCCGGTGCCTGGCCGCGTGCGAGGGCTCGCTGCTGGTGGTGGACGCCTCGCAGGGCGTGGAAGCACAGACACTCGCGAACGTCTACCAGGCGATCGATCAGAACCATGAGATCGTGCCGGTGCTGAACAAGGTAGACCTGCCGGCCGCCGATGTGGCGCGCGTGAAGGAGCAGATCGAGGAGATCATCGGCCTCGACACGGCGAATGCGGTGGAGATTTCGGCCAAGACCGGCCTTGGCATTCCGGACGTGCTGGAAGCGATCGTCACGCAGCTGCCGGCGCCAAAGACCGGCGACGTGAATGCGCCGCTGAAGGCTGCGCTGGTCGACGCCTATTACGACCCCTATCTCGGCGTGGTCGTGATTGTGCGCGTGCACGACGGCGTGCTGAAGAAGAAGCAGTCGATCCGCATGATGCGCACCGGCGGCGTTTATGAGATCGACAAGATCGGCACGTTCAATCCGAAGCTCACCGAGACGGACGCGCTCGGCCCGGGCGAGGTTGGCTACTTCGTCGCGTCGATCAAGGAAGTGGGCGACACGGCGGTCGGCGATACGATCACGGAAGACAAGCGGCCGACCGACAAGGCCCTGCCCGGCTACAAGGAAGTGCAGCCGGTGGTGTTCTGCGGCCTGTTCCCGATGGACGCGGGCGACTTCGACGACCTGCGCGCCGCGATGAGCAAGCTGCGCCTGAACGATGCGTCGTTTACCTGGGAAATGGAGACGTCCGCAGCGCTCGGCATGGGTTTCCGCTGCGGCTTCCTCGGGCTGCTCCACCTCGAGATCATCCAGGAGCGCCTCAGCCGGGAGTTCGACCTTGACCTGATCGCGACCGCGCCGAGCGTGGTCTACCAGATGAGCATGACGGACGGTTCCGAAATCGAGCTGCACAACCCGGCGGACATGCCGGACGTGGTGCGCATTTCGGAAATCCGTGAGCCGTGGATCTCTGCAACGATCTACACGCCGGACGAGTATCTCGGCTCGATCCTGAAACTCTGCCAGGACCGGCGCGGCATCCAGACCGAGCTTTCGTACGTGGGCGGACGAGCCTGCGTGAAATACGAACTGCCGCTGAACGAGGTCGTGTTCGACTTCTATGACCGGCTTAAATCCATCTCGCGCGGCTATGCGAGCTTTGATTACAGCCTCATCGGCCACCGCGCCGAGAACCTCGTGAAGCTGCAGATCCTCGTCAACGAGGAACCTGTGGACGCGCTCGCTATGCTGGTGCACCGCGACCGCGCCGAAGGGCGCGGACGGCAGATGTGCGAACGGCTGAAGGACCTGATCCCTCGGCAGATGTTCAAGATCCCGATCCAGGCCGCGATCGGCGGGCGCGTGGTCGCGCGCGAGACGATCAGCGCGATGCGCAAGGACGTGACCGCGAAATGCTATGGCGGCGACGCGACGCGCAAGCGCAAGCTGCTCGACAAGCAGGCCGCCGGCAAGAAACGCATGCGCCAGTTCGGGAAGGTCGAGATTCCGCAGGAAGCCTTTGTGGCGGCGCTCCGGATGGATGGGGATTAGAGCCAGACGGTCGTCCAGCCGTTGAGCCAGGCGATGCCAAGTGCAATCGGCGGGACGAGCCCGGTTGTGAGCATCCAGGTACGCAAGCCGTAAGGCCAGTAGTACGGGCCCGAGCGGTGATTTGTTTCTTCGCCAAGACGCTTGCGTCGCCGCTTGGTGTTCAAGGGCCGTGGCGGCTTTTCGATCCGGTGGCGGCGCCTAAAGCGGAGGATGTTGTTTGGGCCGGTCATGTATGAACTGGTTTCTGCCTGCCGGGCCAAAAGTCTCACGATACGGATGACTTTGGATTTCGCAGTTCGGTGAAATTGCTCCGATCATTGTCAGCCAGCCTCAAAGGCCTCTTGCTCCTCTGGCGAGGAGGAGGAGAATCAGGTGGCTTCCGCCTTCTCCCCTGCCCCGCTATATGCCCCGCATGACACGCGCTCTGACCATACTTGGGATCGAGACAAGCTGCGACGAGACCGCGGCCGCCGTGCTTCGCTATGAGGAGGGTCGGGTCACGCTGCTCGCCGATATCATCCGCACGCAGCTGGAGGAGCATGCGCCGTATCGGGGCGTGGTGCCGGAGATTGCGGCGCGGGCGCATGCGGAGCTGGCGGACCTGACGGTGGCGGCGGCGATGCAGGCTGCGGGGATTTCGTATGACGCGCTCGACGGCGTGGCGGCAACCGCCGGGCCGGGGCTGATCGGCGGGGTGCTGGTGGGGCTGATGACGGGCAAGGCGGTGGCGCAGGCGGCCGGCGTTCCGTTCATTCCGGTGAACCACCTGGAGGGGCATGCCCTCTCCCCTCGCCTCTCGGCGGATTGTCCGTTCCCGTATCTTCTGCTGCTGGTCTCCGGCGGGCATTGCCAGTTTCTCGAAGTGCGCGGGCTTGGCGATTACCGGCGGCTTGGCTCGACCATCGACGATGCCGTGGGCGAGGCGTTCGACAAGGTGGCAAAGCTGATGGGCCTCGGCTTTCCGGGCGGGCCGGCAGTGGAGCGGCTCGCGGCGGCAGGTAACCCCAAGGCATATGACTTTCCGCGCCCGCTGCTGAACCGGCCTGGCCTTGAGATGAGCTTTGCGGGGCTCAAATCCGCCGTGGCACGCGTCGCGGCGAGCGCGCAAACGGAAGGGCAGAAGGCCGATATATGCGCAAGTTTCCAGGCGGCGATCTGCGATGTACTGGCGGAAAAATCCCGCCGGGCGCTGGCAGCGTTTGACACCGGTGCGGACGACAAACGTTTCGTGGTGGCCGGCGGCGTGGCGGCCAACAAGGCGATCCGCGCGGCACTGGAGCGGGCAGCGGAAGAGAACGGGGCGCGGCTGATTGCGCCGCCGCTTCGTCACTGTACGGACAATGCCGCGATGATCGCGCTGGCGGGGGCAGAACGGCTGGCGGCGGGACTCGTGGGCGGCGCGGACGGACTGGACGCCGGATCGCGGCCGCGCTGGCCTCTGGACGAGGCATCCGCGCTGAGCACGCCCATCTATGGCGGCGGGCACAAGGGCGCAAAAGCCTAGACTTCACACCATGCGGGCAAGGAAAAGCCGGAACCTGGCGGCGGGGGAAGCCTCAGGTTCCGGCTGGGGCCTGCTGCGCGTCAGGGGAGCAACGCGCGTCGCAGGAGACATTCGTCGGGCAAATGGGCGGCTGCCGGCCAGCGGCAGTACGCGGCACGTTCAGACGACGAAGTGGGTGAGGCCGTAGGTTGCCCAGACGATCAGGGCGGTGGCCGGAATGGCGGCAAGGAACGCGAAGAGGGACTGTTTGGCTTCCTGGCGGGACGAGGTGGTCATTTGAGGCTCTTTGATCTGGTGGATGGCAACCGCTGCCTTCCATGAGTTTGTATGTAGCATGGGTTTGAACGTTGGTCAATGAACGAAATCGTTTTTATTTAGCGTTCATTGCTCATTTTTACGTCCGGGCGATCAGACGGCGAACTGGGTCAGGCCATAGGCCGTGGTCAGGGCGAAGATCATCACGCCGAAAGCCACCGTCCAGGTGACGGCGGTTTCGAGGTTCTGTTTGAGGGTCGGGCTTTTCACGGGTCGGTCTCTTGCTTTGAATGTCGATGGCGATCATCGCCATCCTGAGACCGATATGGGCGTAAATTATTGTTTTTCAATATGCATCAATCGAAATTCGATACGAACTTTCGAATGGTAGGGCCGAAGGCTAGTTGGCCTTCAGCGCCGAAACCGGGAGGACCTTGCCGGTGACCGGGCAGACCTCGCCGGTCGGCGGGGTAACGCCGTCCCAAGGGGCCGGAACGGCGGCGCCGGTGGAAATGCCGGCGAGCAGGAGGTCCATGACGCCGTCGAGTTCGCGCTGAAGCTTCGGCAGGGTCAGCTTCGAGAAAAGCTGAGGGAAGCGGAACTTCATCAGGGCCGACTGCCACATCTCGGCAGTCTCGTCAGGGTTGGCGAGGGGGCGGAAGTCGCCGGCGGCAACGCCGTCCTGCAGGATCTGGACGAGGAAGACGCGCTCCTTGGCAAGCTTGTCGTTCATGTAGAGGGGGCGTTCCTTGCCAAGCACTTCGGCGACTTCGAGGATCTTGGCTTCGTCCTCGATGGCCGAGTAGGTGCGGGCCAGATCATAGTGAAAGAGCTCGCGCAGCCGGTTGGCGGCGGAATCCTTGCGGGCGACAATCTGGGCAAAGGTGAGCCAGGATTCCTCGTTGAACTTCTGCGCCATGGCCTCCGCGATATCCAGCTTGGAGGCGAAGAAGCGATAGATGTTCCCGGCCGACATGTTGCAGTCGCGGGCGATCTCCGCCATCGTCGTCTTCGAATAGCCGTAGTGGAGGATGCGCTCCACGGCGGCCATGAGGATCTGCTTGCGGGTGTCGTCAGTCGGGCTTGGGCTCATCGGCGCAGCCTACACCAAATTCCTGAACAATCAATATAGTATTCAGCGTCCACTCGTATAACGAGCATAGCGGGCGCGGCAGCACCCCATGGCAAGCCCCCGGCGCTTGTGCCATAGCGTCGGAAACACATGAAGGAGGCCGGTTTTGGCACTGTTCTGCCTGCATTGCCTGGACAATGAAACGGATGGGGCCGCCCGGCGGGCCGAAGCGCGCCCGGCGCACCTGCAGTGGGCGGCGGGCCTTGGGCAGGTCGTGCGCATGGCCGGGCCCTTGCTTGATTCTGAAGGCCGGATGGTCGGCTCGGTCTTCCTGATCGAGGCCGAATCGCTGGCCGCCGTTACGGCGCTGAACGCCGAGGACCCCTATTCGAAGGCCGGCGTATTCGGCCGTGTGACCATCAACGAGACCCGCTGGGCGATTGGCGAAGGAAAGCCCGCATGAGGCAGTTCATCTCCGGCAACCTCAACTATTCAAGCTGGTCGATCCGGCCGCTCCTGGTGTCGCGCAAGGTAGGCCTGCCGGTCGAAGAGATCATCGTGCCGCTGGATTTCCCCGAGACCTCGGCGAAGCTGAAGGCGCTCAGCCCGACCGCGAAGGTCCCACTTCTGATCTGGGACGGACTGGAAATCTGGGAGAGCCTCGCGATTGCGGAGTTCATTGCCGAATGGGCGCCGCCCGGCGAGGTCTGGCCTGAAGCTTCGGAAGCGCGCGCAATTGCCCGCGCCGTCTCCAGCGAGATGCATGCCGGCTTCCAGACCATCCGCAACATGTGCTCGATGGACATTCGCTCGCGCCACCCTGCCCCGGACATGACCCCGGCGCTGGAGGCCGACATCACACGCCTGCAGGCGATGTGGAGCGGTCTGCGTGCGAAATACGGCAAGGGCGGACCCTTCCTGTTCGGCAAATGGTCGGCGGCAGATGCCTTCTTTGCACCTGTCGTTACTCGGTTTCGCACTTACGGCCTTCCGCTGACCGGCGCCGCGTCGGAGTATGCGGCGGCCGTGCTGGAAGACCCGCTGTTCCGCACGCTGGAAGAGCAGGCGAAGCTGGAGCCGTGGTGGATCAAGTACGGCCCGGACGGGCGCTCGAGCGGAATGCTTACACCGCCGGCGGCAACATGAGGTCGTAGCCGAGGTCGTAGCGGAAAAGCTCGCGCACGCGGCTGGCATAGATGTCCATTGCCTCGCCGGAGAAGAGTGCGGTGAGCGATTGCTGCCGGTTCTGCAGCACGTTCGGCTCGGCGTTCGGATCGACTTTCAGCGCCATCGCCTCTTTCGTGCCGGCCGTGACGGCGGCGTCCAGCGCTTCGGGCTTGAAGCTGATGCCCCAGTGGCGGGCGATGGCCTGGAGCGTCCCGCGCGGATCGGCACGGGTGGCTTCGTACTGGACGCGCAGGATGGAGGACGGAAACTTGGCCTCGACCTCGCCCCAGCGGTTCCAGAAGCGGGCGAGCCAGTAGAGATCGCACCGGTAACGCTTCCCGTCCGGATCGCCGCGCAGGTATTCGAGCCAGTCGACCTGAATGTCGTATTCCCACTTGGCGTGGTGGGAAGCGAGGATGCTCATCGGATGGCGCACGCAGAGCGCATAGGGCGGCAGGCCTGCAAGGCTGCGGGCAGCGCCCCAGTCAGCAAGGCGGTGCGGGATCGTGTGGCTGAAGGCGAGGCGTGGCAGCTGCGGATAAGTCACGTCATCCTTTGGCCAGCCGATATAGGGACGCACGCCATCCTCGGAAAAATACTCCGGACGCGGAATTGCGTACGTGTCGGCGAGCGCAACCGCCAGCATGTACTTGACCCAGTGCGTGCCGGAGTTCTTCGAAGTGACGAGGAAGCCATCAAAGGCGCCGTGCCGCAACACGGAGAAGTTCATCCAGTTGTCGTTCCAGACACGGGCGGCGTAGCTCATGGTTTCGCCTAGACCAGCGACAGGCGAGGCGCAAGCTCAGGTCTTGAGACCGGCGAGATCGCGGTAGACCTGCAGCAAAGCCATCTGCTCGCGCGTCGGCAGGCCTTCGGCCTCGGAGACGGCGACGAGCATCGCGTCGAGGTCGACGATCTCTTTCGGGCCGAGCTGGGACGCGTGGACGACAAGCCGGCTGAGCTGCGTCATCGTCTGGTGCGGCGGCGGGCAGGACTGGCTGACCCAGGACGCATGCGCGGCAAGCTCCTGGGCGTCTCCGGGCGTGTACTGGAAGTGCTCCCGGATTTCGGCCTCGATGACTTCGCCCTGAAGCAGTGTCAGCGGCCCGCCGCGCGCGAGCGCGATCTGCATCATCATGATGGCGGCAGCTTCGCGCGGATCGTCAATCAGGTCGAGGCCGCCCTTTCCCGACTTGTACTTGAAGGCAAGCCGGCGCGGCGCGTTGGCGACCGTCTTGGCAACGTCCACCGCGACATCCAGTCCGCGCTTCGCCATCTGGAGCCGCCAGACCCAGAAACCGATGGTGGCGAGAACTGCAATAAGGCCGAGGAGGATATGCATGGAGCAAAGATAACCCCGGACGTGAAACGGCGCCATGGGAATCGGCGGCGCGCCGTTTGATGGGGCGGGCCCGAACGCAAAAGCCGCGCCCGCTTGAGCAGGCGCGGCTGAAGGTTGCGGTTAGCTACCGGCTTACTGCGTGCCGCCGGCTTTCACTGCCGTGTGGGCCTGCGTCAGGACATAGGCGCGGATCGCTTCGGACTCGTCCGGGGTCAGATAATCGGCGAAGGAGACCATGCCGTTGGCCGAGAGGTTGCCGTCCAGCACAACCCCTTTCCAGGCGTCCTTGTTGCCGGTGATCGCCGACCAACGAAGGTCCGGCAGCACGCCGGACGAGACGCCGAGCGGGCCGTGGCAGACGGCGCAGTTGCGGGCATAGTGCACGGTGCCTTCGGAGATCACCGAAAGGCTGCCGAAGGCGGCGGCTTTCGGCGTCTTGTCGATGGGCGGGAGCGCGGTATCGGCGATCTCGGCTGTGCCACCGATTTTGAAGGTGACAACCTTGCCGACCGAGGGGGAGACTTTCTCGTCGAAGCCGAACCCGGCCGCGAGGGCGAAGGCGGAGCCCCAGCCGGTGGTGATCGTGACGTACTGCTCGCCGTCAATCATGTAGGTGCCGGGTCCGGAGGCACCGCCGGATTTCAGCGGATGCGTCCACAGCTTGGCGCCGGTGGCGGCGTCAAAGGCGGAGAAGTCACCCGTGAGGCGGCCCTGGAAAACGAGGCCGCCGGCGGTGGAGAGCACGCCGCCATTCCAGGCATTCTCGTGCTCAACCGTCCAGCGCGCCTTACGGGCAACGGGATCCCACGCGATCAGGCGGCCCTTGAGGCTGGCGCGCAGCATCTTGGCAACTTCCGGCGGAGCGATGGGCGGCACGCCCGCGGAGAAATCGATGCCGGTATTCCAACCTGTGGGACGGGAGGTGAAGCGGGAGTCTTCGACATAGGCCTGCGGGATTTCCTGCGCCGGGATGTAGGCGAGACCGAGGTCAGGGTTGAAGGCCATAGGCTGCCAGTTGTGCCCGCCGAGGGGGCCGGGCGTCTGCTGGAAGGGCTCCTTGCCATAGCGGGCTTCTGCGACTTCGACCGGGCGTCCGTTGGCATCAAGGCCGGTGGCCCAGTTCACGGGCACATAGGCGTCGCCGGAGATGTACTGGCCGGTCGCAGCATCGACGACATAGAAGAAGCCGTTTTTCGGCGCCTGCATGGCGACGCGGCGGCTGGCGCCGCCTTCCCCGAGCGGGAGATCCGCCAGGATGATCGTCTGCGTGGCGGTATAGTCCCAGTTGTCGCCGGGCGTGGTCTGGAAGTGCCATTTGTAGGCGCCGGTTTCGGCGTCGATGGCGACAATGGAGGAAAGGAAGAGGTTGTCGCCGCCGGAGGGGTCGCGGAACGTGCGGTTCCAGGGCGAGCCGTTGCCGACGCCGAAGATGATCTGGTTGTTCACTTCGTCATAGACAATCGAGTCCCAGACGGTGCCGCCGCCGCCATCCGTGGTCCAGGCGCCCTCGTCACCCCAGGTGACGTTGCCGATCTTGACGAAGGCATCGTCGGAGGCAGCGCCGTCAGGCTGCTTGGTGGGGTTCGGGACAGTGTAGAAGCGCCAGACGAGATCGCCGGAGCTGGTGTCATAGGCGGAGAGGTAGCCACGCACGCCGAGTTCGGCGCCGCCATTGCCGATGAGAACCTTGCCGTTCACGACGCGGGGCGCGCCGGTGATGGTGTAGGGTTTGGACTGGTCGACGGTGACCTTGCTCCAGACCACGGCGCCGGTTTCGGCGTTCAGGGCTTCGAGGCGGCCATCGATGACGCCGACATAGACCTTGCCATCATAGACGGCGACGCCGCGGTTGACGACATCACAACAGGCTTTGACGCCGACAGCGCGATCGACTGCCGGGTCGTAGACCCACTTTTCCGCACCGGTCTTGGCGTCGAGCGCGTAGACGACCGACCAGGCGGAGGTGACGTACATCGTACCGTCGACCACAATGGGGGTCGATTCGACGCCGCGATTGGTGGCGAGGTCATAAGTCCAGGCGACGCCGAGCTGGCCGACATTGTCCTTGTTGATCTGGTTCAGCTTCGAATGGCGCTGTTCGTCATAGGTGCCGCCATAGGTGAGCCACTCGTCGGCAGCGCTGGCCGAGGAGATACGCGCGGTATCGACCGCGGCAAAGCCTTCCGGCTGCGCGACGCGGGTGTCACGTCCGCCGCAGGCAACCAGCAGGAGCGCCGATCCCGCAATAAGCGCCGGGCCTGCCCAGCTGCGCAATTTCCTGATGTCCATGACTGCCTCCCGAACCGCGCCCCGGCCTGTCAATCGGCGGGGTCACAGGGGCACGAGACTAGCTGGTCGCGCGCCAATGTCGAGGCGTGACGCGGCGGGAGCATGATCTGCGGGGCTCAGGAACCGGCAGGGCAAACCGCCACGCGCCGGGTGCGCTGGTCGAAAGCAAGGATGTGATGCTGCAGGACTTCAGCGCCGACGAAGAGTTCCGGAAACTCGTCCGAGACGCGCACATCGATGTCCGACACGGTAACGTCCCCGATCTTGACCGGACCCTGCAGCAGGCCGCGGTCCAGACTGATCGTCGTGTTTGACAGGCTGCCCTGGCCCGCCGCTTCCAGCGCGCCGCCGCCGACCGCGTCGAAAAGGGTGCGGGGGAAGACCATCGTGGCGCCGGCGCCGGTATCGAGATTGGCGTCGACGACTTTGTCGCCGATGATCACAGGCACGCGGAACGGGCGCTCATAGGCGAGGGCGCCGGGCGCATCTGCGGGGATGCTGCGGCTCCGGCTGAACGAGACCGTGCGCGCAGGAAAGTCGATCACGAGCAGGCCGTCGGCAAAGAAGTCGCGGCCGACGATACCGGCGATCTCGGCGCCTTCAGGGGCCTTGCTGCTGTAGTCGCGGGTGATCACCTCGAGGTCGGTCCGGACAAGGCCGCCGAGATCCAGCGAGTCGAGCTGGACGGTATCGGCGGAGGCAACCGTAACACCATCGCTATTGGCGGCCGCGCCGGTCACTTCCAGGCCAAGGATGGCCGTCAGGCTTGCATCAGCGCGGCCGAGACCGCTGGCACCGGTGTCGATGGCGAAAGTGTGCGGGCCCGTGCCGTTGACGCGTGCCTGCACATAGACCCGGCCATGCACGATCTGAAAGGGCAGGCGCATGTCGGCCTCCGCATCCGGTATGCGCGACAACGAGCAGGCGCCGGGTACCGGCGCTGCGGCGGTGTCACCCGCATGGGCGCAGCCGCTGGTGACCAGCAGCGCTGGCAACGCGGCCAGCAGCAAGCGGCGGAGACATAAGTTTGGTGATGGCATCCTGGGCCCCTTCAATCGGTTGCAGGAACACGATGCGCCCAGCCCCGCCGCTGGATGCAGCAGCGCGTGCAAAAGCTTTTCCGGGTGTCAGGCCGTCACGGCTTCGGCGAGGCCGGCCTTGGCGTCGTCGATGGCGGCGGCGACCGCGTCCTGCCAGGCTTCGACGGTAGCCGCGCCCGCCGCAGAGGCGGGAAAGTTCACCGAGCGCGAGGCGCTGACGACACCGCCTTCGATGTGATTGCCGCGCGCGATGAGGCCTGCGAGGGCATCACGGGGATCAGCCCCCTGCGCGCCGTAGCCGGGCACCAGGAAGAGGGCCTTGGGCGCCGCAGCGCGCACGCGGCGAGCTTCTTCCGGAGCCGTGGCGCCGACGACCATCATCAGGCTCGACCAGCCGCACGGGCTCATCAGCCGCTCGGTAAGCGGGCGGAGCGCCTCAGCGACGCGGATGTAGAGCGGCTCGCCGCCGGTATCGAGCATCTGGAAATCGGCCGCACCGGGATTGGAGGTGCGCACCAGCACGACAATTCCCTTGCCGTTTGTCTCGGCGCGTTTGGCGAAAGGCTCCAGCGTATCGAGGCCCATATAGGGGTTCACGGTGATCGCGTCGGATTCGAAGAACGCGGCTTTGCCGAGATAGGCTTCGGCATAACCTTCAGCGGTAGAGCCGATATCACCGCGCTTGGCATCCATCAGCACGAGCAAACCCGCGTCGCGCGCCGCGCGGGTGATGGCGGCCAGAGCGGCCATGCCGCCGGGGCCGAGGCGTTCGAAGAAGCCGGCCTGCGGCTTGATCAAGGCAACCCGGCCCGCAGCGACCTCGACGAGGGCCCTGCCCCAGTATTCGACACCCTTTGCAGTATCGCCGCCGAACAGCGCGGGCACCATACCGGCATGCGGATCGACGCCGACGCAGAGCGGCCCATGGCGGCGCACGCCTTCGGTGAGACGGGCGGCAAAATCGCTCATGGAATGACCTCGCAGGTGACTTTCACGACCTGTAGCCTGCGCCGCGCATTGTCGGAAGGCGCGCCGTAACCGGAAAGTTCGAACTTGTCTGCGGGGCCGGATTCGAGCGGGACGCCCAGTTTGGTGAGGAAGGCTTCGACCGATTGCGGCGCGGTGGTGTAGATGCGGCCGCGGCGGGGGCTTTCGGCGACGATCACGCCGCGTACGGCGCCGGTGGCATCAAACATCGGCCCACCGGAGATGCCGCCGATCGTGCCGCGCAAGCCTTCGGTGCGGCCGATTTCAGCCCAGGCGAGGATAGGCGCCTCGGCGCTGCGACGGCCACGCGTGACGAGGCGCGAGCGGGCGACAAGGCGGGTGGCGAGTTCGCCGGGCTCGCCCTGCGGGAAGCCGACGGCAAAGCCTTCCGAGCCGACGCGAAGCGGACCCTGAAGGGCGAGCGAGACGGGAAAGGGGCTGCGGCCGGTGGAGAGCAGGGCGAGGTCGTGATCCTCGTCCACCATGATATTGGCGACGGGCACATAATTGCCGGGGGCAACCATCAGGGTGACCTTGGCGCAGCCCTCGACGACATGGCGTGCGGTGAGCCAGTCGCCGCTGGAATTGACCGCGAAAGCTGTGCCGACCCCGTTCTGCGGCTCACCGACCTGCACGAGAACAAGCTCATCGAGCGGCGAGGGGTCCGGCAGCAGGGGGCCGAGTTCCTCTGCGAGCTCTTCCTGGAACTCTGACATCGGCGCAGGCGCCGGTGCATCGGCACTCGGCGCCAGCGCGAAGATGACGGCGAGCATCAGCCCGAGCGCGCCAACATAGATGAGCCAGTCAAATCGCATGGGGCCTTTATAACCTCTGGAGCACAGGGTCCCAGAGGCCAGCTGCAAGGATCATCGCGGTAGATACCTTGGCGGCAACCAGCACCGTGGCAGCGCCGATCTCGTCCTTGGCGATGCGGCCGGGAATATCGCGCAAGATGAGATCCACGACCCGATAGGCGATGAGCTGCATCAACAGCGCGATAGCGCCCCAGATCAGCAGCCCTGGTAGCGTCATCGAGGAGGCAAGGGTCGAGGAGATCGGAATGGCGAGGCCGACAATGGCGCCGCCGAGGGCTAGCCCGGCGGCGGTGTTTCCGGAGCGCACAAGTGAAAGTTCCTTCCACGGCGTCAGCAGCACATAGGCTGTGGCCGCGAGCAGCAGCATCAACCCTGCGGCGCCGGTCGATAGCAGGAAGCGGGGAAACGCCGCATCGAAGGCGCTGATTTCTCCACCGAAGGGCATCACTCGCACGTCCTCTCTATATTACCGCAGGATAATCTGATCAGGGTTGCCAGAGCGCCCCGCCGTGCCTACCCACAGGCCACCCCCGCCTCAAGGAGACAGTTCGCATGTTGAAGGGAAAAACCGCCCTCGTGACCGGCTCGACCAGCGGGATCGGGAAGGCAATTGCCACCCGGCTTGCGGCCGAAGGCGCCAATGTGATGCTCAACGGTTTCGGTGACGCGAAAGAAATCGAAACGCTTCGGGCGGGCATCGAAAGGGATCATAAAGTAACAGTCGCCTTTTCGGGCGCCGACCTGACCAAGGCCGAGGCGATCGAGGGCATGATGGCGCAGGCCGCCGCGACGTTTGGCGGGATCGATATCCTGGTCAACAATGCGGGCACGCAGTTCGTTTCCCCCATTGACGAGTTTCCGGTCGCCAAGTGGGACCTGATCATCGCTCTCAACCTGTCTTCGGCCTTTCATACGACGCGCCTGGCCCTTCCCCACATGAAATCGAAGAAATGGGGCCGCATCCTGAACATGGGATCGGCGCATGCGAAGGTCGCCTCGCCGTTCAAGTCGGCCTATGTAGCAGCCAAGCACGGCCTGTCGGGCCTGACCAAGACGACGGCGCTGGAAGGCGCGACCTTCGGTGTTCGGGCCAACCTGATCTGCCCCGGATATGTGTTCACGCCGCTTGTGGAAGGCCAGATCGCCGATACGGCCAAGGCGCGCGGCATGACCGAGGCGCAGGTGAAGAACGATGTGCTGCTCGCCGCGCAGCCGACCAAGGAATTCGTGACCGTGGAACAGGTGGCCGGCTTTGCCGCGTTCCTTTGCTCGCCGGCCGCCGATTCCATCAACGGCGCAGACCTGTCTATTGATGGCGGCTGGACAGCGCAGTAATCGCCGCATTGACCGGATGCGGACGAAGGGCCATCTTCGGGGCGCATGCTGAAACGCGTTCTCTTTCTGGTTCTGGGCATCTGGCTGATTGCAGCCAGCGGCCTCAGCGCGCACGCGGGGCCTTGCGGCCTGCAAGGCGCGAACGTGGAAATCGCTGCTGAAGCCGGCGGACATGAACATTGCGACATGGCTGCGAAAACAGAGAGCAAAACGCCGGACGCACCCAAGGACTTCAGCAAGGCAGCCAACTGCTGCTGCCCGGCGGTGCTCTCGGCGCTGCCGGCGCCTGCCGTTCCGGCTACCGGATCGCTGGCCTTCGCCCTGCCGGGAGACTTTCCCGCAGATGTGCGCGCGCCTTCCCGCACCCTGATTCCCGAGACGCCGCCGCCGAAGGTCTGATCCTCCGTACACGCTGGATCAACTTCGGATAAGGAACGGCATCATGCCTCCTCGATACCTTGTTGCAGGGCTTGCCCTTGCAGCGCTCGCTGCGCCTGCCAGCGCCCGGCCCGTCTCCTATGCAGGGGGCTGGACGGCGATGCAGGAGAATAACGGGATGTACTCATCCCTGCTTGTCCACTACTCGCCCACGGAGACCGACTCGATCGGCCTCTATGTCGAGCAGAACCAGGACATGGACCAGACGTTCACCGGCCTGCAGTACAACCGGCTGGTCCGGCGGTGGAACGCGCCGCAGAGCCAGGGAAACCTGTACCTGAAGCTCGGGGCGGGCGCGGCAGATGCCTTCGGCAGCGGCGGGGCAGACGTCGGCACGTTCGCGGGGATTGCGGCTGACTGGGAAACCCGGCGCGTATTCATCTCTTATGATGTGCGTGCGCGCGATTACGGGCCGGATGAGACGATCTCGCATGCCGCGCGGATCGGTGTTGCGCCCTATGTGGCGGAATTCGGAGACCTTCACACATGGGCGATGGTGCAGGTGGAGAATACGCCGGAGGCGGACAATCCCGTTACGGTGACCCCGTTGCTGCGCTTCTTCAAAGGCCCCCTGCTCGTCGAAGCCGGTTACACGCTTGAGGAGGAGGAATTCCTGCTCAACTGGACCTGGCGCTTCTGATACACTCACTTGAAAGGAACATATCCATGAACCTGATCAAAACCTTCGCGTTTGCAGCGGCCGTGTCGATGGCACCTGTACTCGCGCATGCTGCACCGGAGACACCTGCCATGGCTGAACCTGCGTCCGGCGAAATCCTGATGGCCAACGTGAACGGCCTCGTCTGCGACTTCTGCGCCCAGTCGATCCGAAAGATCCTGGGCAAGGACGACGCCGTGCAGAAGGTGCAGGTCGACCTGTCCAAGGGACAGGTGCGCGTAGACCTCAAACCCGGCAAGTCCCTCGACGATGCCGCGCTCGAGAAGCTGATCCGTAAGGCCGGGTATTCGCTGGTTTCAGTTGACCGGAACGTCGCAAAATGACGGACACGGATGAAATCCGCCCGCCGAGCATGCTGCCGGCTTTCCTGTCGCTGTTTACCTCGACCGGAACACTCGTCTGCTGCGCCTTGCCCGCGTTGCTGGTGAGCCTCGGCGCGGGCGCGGTGATGGCAGGGCTGATCGAGGCGGTGCCGCAGCTTGTCTGGCTCGGCAAGCACAAGGCGGCCGTGTTCGGCGTGGCCGGGGCGCTGCTGGTCGTCTCCGGGCTCTGGCAGTGGCATGCGCGCAGCCTGCCCTGCCCGGCCGACAAGGCGCAGGCTGCGGCCTGTGCACGGGCACGGCAGGTCAGCTGGATCGTCTGGGGGCTGAGTGTTGCGCTCTTTGCGGTCGGCTTCTTCTTTGCCTTCCTCGCCGCGTCGGTCTTCTACTGAACGGGCCGCCCCCTCGCCAATCCGGCGCGAGGGTCGTCCATCACGCCGCCTTGAAGGTCAGCGCAACACCATTGTTGCAGTAACGCAGGCCCGTCGGCGCCGGGCCGTCGTCAAAGACATGGCCGTGATGACCGAGGCAGCGCGCGCAGTGGTATTCCGTGCGCGCTATGAATAGCTTGCGGTCGATGCTGGTGCCAAGCGTCCCGGGGATATAGTCCCAGAAGCTCGGCCAACCGGTGCCGCTGTCGAACTTCGTGTCGGACGAGAAGAGGGCGAGGTCGCAGCCCGCGCAGTGAAACACGCCGGGGCGTTTCTCGTCGTTGAGCGGGGAGGTGAAGGCGCGCTCGGTATCGTGCTTGCGCAATACAGCAAAGGCGGCGGGGGCGAGGCGGGACTTCCAGTCCGCTTCGCTGAGACGTCGCCATTCATCGTCGGTATAGTCCGAAGGCGTGGAGGCAGACGCTTTGGGCGCGCCGCCGGAACAGGCAGCGAGGGCGAGTGTGGCGCCGGACAGAAGGACGAAGCGGCGGGAGAAAAAGTTGTGTGTCATCCCGCTTCATACGCATGGAGCGGCCGCATGGTTCAACTCAACTCGCCGTGATCCGGCAATCGGGCGCTGTACTACTCGGCGGCTTTCATGATGGCTTCCATGCGCTGGATCCACAGGATCCAGGCCTTGCGGCCCTTGTCTGTGAGAAAGACGCGCGTCTGCGGCTTCTTGCCGACAAAGCGCTTTTCCTGCGTGATGTAGCCTGCCTCTTCCAGCTTCTTCAGGTGGGTCGACAGATTGCCATCGGTGGCGCCGACCTTGTCACGCAGCTCACCGAAGATGGCGGGACTGGCGGCCGATAGGTAGGCCATGACGCCGAGGCGCAGGCGGCCGTGGATGACGTCATCGATATCATTATGGTCGAAGGGATTGTCCTCGCTCACGCGCGCTGCCCCTCAGACCGTGGTGGCCGGTTCGCGGCGCATCAGCATGAGCCCAGGCACGCAGACGGCAAGGAAGGCAACTGCAGCGCCGACCAGCCAGACATATTCCGTATCCGACAGGACCGCGGCAGCCGTGGTGCCTGCAAACGCCGCGATACCGGCGAACTTAAGCGCGCCATTGCCGGCGATCAGCCCGGTAACAAACTGGCCGAGGCCGTAGAGGCCGATCACCATCGGCACCGACCAGTAGAAACCTTCATAGCCTCCATCAAAGAACAGGATGCGTCCGATCACGCCCATGAAGAACGCGAAGAGGACAAAGCCCGCGCTCATCCAGACGATCGACTGGACGCGGTTACCTGTCGAAGACACGCCGGGCTTCGAGCGAATGAAATGCTGCAGCACAAACTGGCCGGCGCCTCCAAGCAGGGAGATCGGGATCCACCAAAGCCAGAGCGATTCCGGGCCAATGCCGACCGAGTCCGTAGCGATCAGAAAATGGCCGACATAGGCGACCGTCATCAGGCCGCCCCACCAGGTCAGAAAGCGGCCGCCCAGCAGCGGTGCGTTGTGACCCGCCTCCGCAAGATCGCGAACATAGGCCAAGTCATTCGACAGGGTTCCGGGGGAAGCCATCTGGTGTCTCCTTAAAGCACTTTGAAATCCAAAGTATTGAAGGCCGCCCTGCTTGTCAAGCGGCGCTCAGGTCCGATTGCGGAAACAGCCGAAATCTGAAATACAACTTCTGTTTGCATTTGGGGTCTTTTGTATGCAAAGATTGAAACCGGAGCCGGAGGCAACGCCCTTACCCAATGGCTTTGAGCTCACCGAACTCAATCCCGACTTCCTTCGGGATCCGCACACGATGCTTGACCGCCTGAGGTCGGAAGCCCCCCACCATATCCATGCCCATGCGCTGTTTCCGGATGCGCCAACGGGGCTCTACCTGACGCGCCACGAAGATGTACGCGCCGTTTTCGCTGACGCGACTTACCAGCGCGATCCGCGCGCCACGCCGACCGGCTCGCTCGCCCGCAGCTTTGCGCCGGCCTCGGTGATGACCGAGGGGCCGCACGGCAATCTGCTCTACCTGGACGGCGCGCAGCACCGGCGCGTACGGGGACTCGTCTCGCGCGCCTTTACGCCGAAAGCGATTGCCGCCAAGCGCGGCGAAATCGAAGCGATTGCGGCGCGGCTGCTGGCGGAGGCCGCGAAGAAGCCGGATTTTGATTTCATCTCCCAGTATGCGGCGCCCTTTCCGATCTACGTGATCGGCGACATGCTGGGCCTTCCGCGTACAGACATGCCCCAGTTCCGGCAATGGTCCGAAGACCTGATCTTCGTCTTCAACCCCCTGAGGACGCCCGAGCAGGACCAACGGCAACTGGCAGCCTTTGCAGGCTTGGAAGCTTATTTTGCCAGCGCAATTGATCAGCGCCGCCGCGCACCAACGCAGGACCTGCTCTCCGCCATCGTGCATGCCGAAAGCGAAACGGAAGCGAAAATGTCGGACATTGAGCTGTCCACCCTGCTGCTCCTGATCCTGCTCGCCGGGAACCTGACCACCGCTGATGTTCTGGGCAACGGATTGCATGCGCTGCTCGAGGCTCCGGAGGAATGGGCCGCGCTGAAGGCCGAGCCGGATCTCGCCGTTCCGGGCACGGAGGAAATGTTGCGTCATGGGCCGCCAGTGGCGATTGCGGCGCGGTATGTGCCGGAGGACCGCGAAGTCCTTGGCTGCCCCGTAAGGCATGGCGCGGCGGTGGTGCTGTCGCTGCTGGCGGCCAACCGCGATCCCGAGGCCTTCGATGATCCGCATGCCTTCTGCATTCGCCGGGGGCGGCGTGATCATGTCTCCTTCGGCGGCGGGGTTCACGCCTGTCTCGGGGCGCCGCTGGCAAGGCTGGAGATCGAAGTGACCCTGCGCACGCTCGCGACGGACTATCCCGGCACGCGCCTTACCGCGCCGGCGGTGCGCGACCGGCCGACCATCGGCTTTGTCGGCTTCCGAGAACTGCGCCTTTCCCTGACCTGATACGGCTGCCCCCCGGGACGCGGCCAGCGGGCGCTCCGCGCGCCTGCTTGCCAGCCATTTCAAACAGCAGTATAATAGGTAAATGTTCACTCACATTGAGCGCCTGAAGCCCGCCCTGCTTCCCGTGACCAGTTCGGTCGTGTCCGGAATGGGCATGGCCTTGCCTGCGCACCTGATGGCCTCAACGGAAATCGACCGTCGGCTCGGCAAGCAGGAAGGCTGGCTGGAGCGGGCCTGCGGTGTGGCGAGCCGGCATGTCGCGGGTCCCGGCGAGACACAGGAGACAATGGCGGCGGCCGCCGCGCGGGCGGCGCTGAGGGATGCGGGCCTTGAACTCGCTGATGTGGGTCTCCTGCTTTTCGGCGCCGCCGTCGGGCGCCAGCCTATCCCGGCCACCGCGCCACTGGTGAAGCGGGAACTCGGCGGCGCAGCGCTGGCCTTTCCTGCCTATGACGTGAACGCGACCTGTCTGAGCGCCCTGGTGGGGATGGACCTCGCCGCGCTGCACCTTGCTGCAGGACGCGCGCGCCATGTTCTGGTGGTCACCGCCGAGATCGCCTCGCGCGCGCTGCCCTGGCATGATGCCCCGGACACGGCCGGCCTGTTCGGCGACGGCGCGGCCGCTTTCGTGATGAGCGCTGCCGGAGAGGGGCGAGGCGTGCGTCCCCGCTTCGGGGCGTTCCACATGGAAACCTTCGCCGAGGGCTATGAAGCCTGCACGCTGGCTTCCGGCGGCACGGGTATTGATTACCATTCCGACCCGGAGGGCTTTGCGCGCAGCGCCTACTTTCGGATGGACGGCAGGGCGCTCTACCGGGTCACCGCCGCGGCGCTGCCGGGCTTCCTCGACCGTCTGCTCGGGCGCGCGGGCCTGCGCCGGGACGATATCGACCTTGTCGTGCCGCATCAGGCCAGCCCGCATGCGCTTGCACACATCATCCGCCGCGGCGGGTTTGCGCCGCAGCGGGTATTCGACCGTGTCCGGACGATTGGAAATCAGGTAGCCGCCTCCATTCCTGTCGCGCTGAACCTCGCGGCTTCGGACGGCAGGCTTCAACCTGGAATGCGCGTGCTGCTGATCGGGACCTCTGCCGGCGTCTCTCTCGGCGGCGCGATCCTGGAGACCTGATCGGTGGACCGCGTCGCGATCACGGGCGCTACCGGTTTTCTCGGCGGCGCGCTCTGCCGGCGCCTCCTCGCGGAAGGCGCGCGCGTCGTGGCGCTGGGACGCGACAGCCAAAAGCTGGCGGCGCTTTCGGCGCTTGGGGCTGAGACCCTGATGCACGATCTCTCAGACGGGCCACCTTTACCGCTGGGCGCGCCCATCAGCCATCTCGTGCATTGCGCAGCGCTGTCGTCCGCCTGGGGCAAGCACGCCGCGTTTCACTCGGCAAATGTCGAGGGCACCCGAGCTGCTCTGGAGTTTGGCAAAGCGAACGGTGTGCGGCGCTTCGTGCATATCTCGACACCGAGCATCTACTTCCGGTTCCGCGACCAGCTGGGCGTGCGCGAAAGTGAGCCGCTACCGCCGCCGGTGAATGCTTATGCGGCCACGAAACGAGCAGCTGAAGCGCTGGTGCACGAGGAAGCAGGCCTTGACACCGTGATCCTGCGGCCGCGCGGACTTTACGGCAAAGGGGACACCGCGCTGCTGCCACGCCTCCTGCGCGCAGCGCAATCTGGCCCGTTGCCACTGATCCGGGGAGGCAGAGCGGAGACGGACCTGACCCATGTCGAGGATGTGGTCGACGCCGTGATCGCGGCGCTGGACGCGCCGGAGAACCTCCCCGTTCGCATATTCAACATTTCCGGTGGTCAACCCCTGCCTGTGCGCCGGATCGCAGAGGCGGCGGCTGCGAAGGCAGGTATCTCTGTCCAATGGCGCAGGATGCCCGCAGCCGTGGTGTTCGGAGCTGCACGTATTCTGGAGTTTGGCGCAAGCCTTCATCCCGACAAGCCGGAACCGCGCGTGACTGCTTACGGCGCGGGCCTCTTTGCATTTACGCAGACGCTGGACCTGACATCCGCGCGAACACATCTGCGCTGGACGCCCCGCATCGACTTCGACGCGGGTCTGGCCCGCACGTTTGAGGCCGCTGCATGATCCGCGATCTGCGCTTTCCCAACAGCGCTGTGGTGCGTGTGCCGGAGCGCCTGGTGCTTCGCGGCGGGCGCTGGACGCCGGTCGATCTGACGGTACGCTATGGCCTGTTTGCGCATGACCTGGCCGGGAACTGCCTGATCGACACGGGATACTCGGCGCGGGTGACACGCGGGCCGAGGTCTCTGCCCCTGACACTGTACGCGGCGATCCTGCGCCCCCGGCTGACGCAGGCCGCCCTTCCTGCACACGCCGGATCTGTAAGCACGATACTTCTGACCCATCTGCATGCAGATCATGTCTCTGCACTCCGGGATTATCCGGACGCACGGCTCATCGGGGATTTGGGCGCACTGGACCATTTTCTTCAGGCGGGCACCTTTGGCCGGACGCGCCACGGCGTCTTCCGGGAATTGCTGCCGGACGATCTGCGCGCGCGGCTGATTCCGCTGGAAACCCTGCCGGAAGTGGATGCGCCGTTCGGCTTAGGCGCTGCGCGGGATGTATTCGATGACGGGGAAGTGCTGGCGGTGCCGCTGCCGGGCCATATGAAGGGGCATACGGGTTATCTTTTCGCGCGCCAGTCACCACCCTTGCTGTATGCGGGCGATGCCGACTGGCTGGCGCGGGCGATCCGCGAGAAGCGATCGCCCGGCGCGCCGGCGCGCTGGATTCTCGACGATAAGGAAGCCGCCCAGGAGTCGGCGGCTCGCCTCAACGCCTTTTCGGACGCGGGCGGGCGTATCGTCCTGTGCCATGATCCGGAGCCACTGGCATGAGCGCGGCGCTCTGGCTCACACTGTCTGCATTCTGGCGCACCCGCATGCGCGGGCGCCGGCTGCGTACACGCGACAGCCTGATGAGATGGCAGGCCCGCAGGCTCGACAGTTTCCTGCGGAGCGCCGCGCAGGGCGCGGAAGCCTTCTCCACGCTGTCTGGCCGTCCGCTGAAGGATTATCCTGTGATGGATAAGGCGGCGCTCATGGGCGCCTTCCATCGCTACAATGTCGCGGGAATATCTGGAGACGATGCGTGGGCCGCATTCGAGTCTACGGGCAGGCTCGGAAAGTACGCTGTCGGTGCAAGCACCGGCACAAGCGGCAATCGCGGCCTGTACCTGGTCAGCGATACCGAGCGTTACCTGTGGCTCGGCACATTGCTCGCCAAGGCTCTTCCGGACATGCTGACGGCGCGCTACCGGGTGGCTGTCTTACTGCCGCGCGGCAGCCGGCTGTATGATGCGGCAAATGAGTCCGGCCGTCTGGCGCTGAAGTTCTATGATCTGGCGGAGGGCCTCGAGCGGCAGCTGCCCGCGGTCGCAGATTTCAAGCCGAACGTGATCGTCGCGCCGCCGCATGCGCTGATCGCACTGGCGCGGGCCGATCTCTGTGTCAGTCCGGTCCACGTGTTCTCGGGCGCCGAGGTGCTCGATCCAACCGATCGGCGTGAAGTGGAAGCCCGTTTCGGCGTGACCGTGCGCGAGATTTACATGGCGACGGAGGGTCTTTTCGGAGTCGCCTGTCCGCACGGCACGCTGCATCTTTGCGAGGACTGTGTCGCTTTCGAATGGGAACCTGCCGGGAACCTTGCTTCGCCTCTGATAACCGATTTCACCCGGCGCACTCAGATAATGATCCGCTACCGGATGAATGATCTCCTGCGCCTGGCCGAGGCCCCCTGCCCGTGCGGTTCGCCGCTTCAGGCTGTGTCCGAAGTTGCCGGAAGGGCAGATGATGCCCTCCGGCTGACCGGCGCGGCGGGACAGCCCGTGCTGGTCACGCCGGATATCATTCGCAACACTGTTGTGGGTGCAAGCCGGTTGATCACCGACTTTCGGGTTAGGCAGGAGGCGCCGACGCGGGTCACGCTTACGCTTGCGCCCGAAGCTGAGCGCCACCTCCCGGCAGCAGGACAGGCGCTTTCGGCGCTGTTCGGCCGGCTCGGCGCCAATCCGGAGATCCGGCTTCAGGCCGCACCTCTGGCACCGCCGCAAGGCGGCAAGCTGCGCCGCGTGATCCGCGAACCGGGCATTGACGCATGAGCGCGGCCCCTGTTCTTCCCGGATGGTATCCGCTGCTGCGGGCACGCGATCTGCGCGCTCTGCCACTGACCCGGTGCTTTGCCGGGAATCAGCTGATCCTTCGGCGCACGCCCGAGGCGCGCATCGAGGCAACTGATCCGGCAGGTCAAGTCGTCCGGATTACCGCGGAAGCGGATGGATGGATCTTTGTGGCGGAAGGATCGCCGCCCGAAAGTGCTAGGGCCGGCTCCGCGCTGATAGGGGCGCAGTCGGCGCAAATCCTGGTGGCGGGCCATGTGCGGGCCGGTCTTGGCGATGTGGGCGAAAACATTCTCGATACGACCCATACCAGCGTGGTCCATCAGGACTACCTGCGCCGGCCGGGAGAGCGCCGCGCAGTGGAAGCAATCGTCACGTCCGGCGACAACTGGATATCCGCAACCTATCCGCCTGGCGCTGCACCGAGCGGCTGGGGTGCGCGGCTTCTGGGCGCGCACCGCTATACGATCTGCGATACGTTCCGTGCGCCGTCCATAGCTGAGGTAACGTACACGGATGATGGTGCGCCGGTTTTTGCCGCCAGGTTTCATCTGACACCGGCCGCCCCCGGCGAGACTTATGTCGCAGCAACCATTGCCGTGCCCGGCGGCGGCGCTGTGGCGGCCATCAAGCTAGCGGCACTGCGGCTGTTCTTCCAGCGCATCTTTGCCGAAGACCGCGCCATTCTCGAGCTGATCGGCGCGAACCGGGATGCCCATCGGGGCGGGCCGCTCGTTTTTGCGCCGCAGGACCTTCTGCGGCCCGGGATCGAAGCGATCCTGTCCGGCCGGCAGCCGGCAGCGCCCGTCCATTCCGTCGCGCTGCTGGTCTGACCGGCATGTCGAATTTCGGCCGTACTCTGAATTTCACATCTGCCAATGAGGACGGGGCAACCGAGCTCGCTGCGCTGGCACTTTGCCCGACGGATCATGTACTCTGCCTGGCGGCAAGCGGGGCGCGTCCGCTGGACCTTCTGCTGGGCAATCCCGCGCGCATAACGGCCATCGACATCAACCCCGCACAGAACGAACTCACGCGGCTCAAGATCGCGGCGCTTCGCGCGCTCGATGATGAAGCGGTGCACGCCTATCTCGGCATTGCGCCGGGCCGCCACAGGATCGATCTGCACCGGAAGGTCGAAGTCCAGCTCGGCCCCGCCTCACGCAGCTTCTGGGACGCGCGGCGCGGACTGATCGCCTCGGGCGTGTGGCATAGCGGCCGCTGGGAGCGCGTCCTACGCCTCGGCGCTTTCGGCACGAACCTGCTGCGCGGAAGCGCAATCAATGCGCTGTTCGAGGCCGAGACGCTGAACCGGCAGGCCGAGATCTGGCGGACGCGCTTTGACGATGCAGTCTGGCACAGTGCCGTGCGACTGCTGTCACAGCGCTGGTTCTGGACACGGGTTATCGGCGAGCCGGGCGGCGCTTTCCTCCCACCGCCTGCGCAGAGCGAGGCGCGGCTCACGGGCTTGTTCCGCAGGGCTTCGGAAAACATCTTTTTCCGCGATTCGGATTTCGCTGTGCTGCTGCTGAAAGGCCGGCATACCTCATCGACCGCGCTGCCGCTTCACATGCAGCCTGGCAACATGGCGACAATCCGAGACCGACTGGAACGTATCCACGTTGCCGAAGAAGGTCTGGCAACACTTGGCGCCTCCGGTCTCGGGCCGTTCGATGCCTTTTCGCTTTCGGATTTCGGCTCCTATTGCGGACAGGCGGACTATGACGCCTGCTGGCGCGGGATCCTCGCCGCAGCGCGCCCGGGCGCGCGCTGGTGCGAACGCGTATTCATGAACCCCGTCACAGCCGGCCCCGCGCTGTCGCCACAGATCCGTACTGACGGCGCGCGAGGCGACGCGCTGACGCGCGCTGACAAAGCCATCATCTATGATATCCGTTGCGGCACACTGCTACCGGCTTGATACGGCTTCAGCTGTACCGATCCGCGTAGGCCCGCCTCAGGGTCTTCTTGTCGATCTTTCCTGTCGCCGTGAGTGGGACGGCGTCAAATACGACTTGATCCGGGAGCTGCCATTTCGCGATATGCTCCGCCATGTGCGCCAGCACGCTTGCGGCATCTACTTCTGCGCCCGGATGCGTCTCCAGCACAAGGAGCGGCCGCTCCTCCCACTTCGGATGCGGAATACCGACCACCGCCGCTATCTTCACACCGGGATAGGCCACCGCGATGTTTTCGAGGTCAATCGAACTGATCCATTCGCCGCCTGACTTGATGACATCCTTCTTGCGATCCGTGATCCGCATGAAACCGAACTGATCAAGCGTGGCGATGTCGCCGGTGTCGAACCATCCCTCGGCATTCACGGCATCAGCCGGGGCCCGGAAATAGCGCCGGATGGTCCAGGGACCGCGCACCAAAAGGGCGCCGGAGCTTTCCCCATCACGGGGAACATCATTGCCCTGATCATCGACGACGCGCAGTTCGATGCCGAACTGGAGCCGGCCCTGCCGCGTCCAGATCGCCTCGTCGATCGCTTCCTCGCCGAGCGCGGCGAGCGCCGGTGTCGGCGTCGCGATTACGCCTAGCGGAGCCGTCTCGGTCATTCCCCAGATCTGCAGAACCTGGACGCCGTGTGTTTTTTTGAACTTTTCCGCCATGGCGCGTGGCACGGCCGAGCCGCCGATGACGAGGCGTTTCAACTGGCCGGGTGCCTGGCCAGTGCGCTCAAGGTGCTCGAGATACATGGTCCAGATGGTGGGAACGCCCCCCGAAAAGGTGACGCCTTCGGACAGTATGAGTTCCTGCAGGCTTGCGCCGTCCATCCTCTCACAGGGCAGCACGAGCTTGCATCCGTTGATCGGCGCCGCAAAGGGCAGGCCCCAGGCGGTCGCATGGAAAAGCGACGAGCACGGCATCACGACGTCGAAGGCCGTGAACCCGAAGGCGCTGCTCAGGCCTGAGGCCATGGCATGCAACACCACGGCACGATGGGAATACAGGACGCCTTTCGGATCACCTGTGGTGCCGGACGTGTAGCAAAGGAACGCGCCGGCGTTCTCGTCCACGACCGGCCAGGTAAGGTCACCATGCTCTGCTTCGAGCAGATCCTCGTAGCAGAGCGCGCCTACGGCGCCCACTTCGTGAACCGTCCGGTCACAGAGCATCACAAATTTCGTGACCGTCTTCATCTGCGGCGCCAGGCGTTCCACGAGCGGCAGGAAAGTCTTGTCGAACAGAAGGATGTCAGGTTCGGCATGATTGAGAATGAAAACAATCTGCTCGTCGAAGAGGCGCGGGTTCACCGTGTTCAGTACTGCGCCGAGGCCGGTGACGGCATAGAAGAGTTCGAAATGGCGGTGCGTATTCCAGGCGAGTGAGGCGATCCGGTCCCCGGACCTGGCTCCAAGGCGGACCAGCGCGCCCGCGGCCTGTCCGGCGCGGCGAAACTCCTCTGCATAGGTCGAACGGGCGATCGGCTCATCGATCAGCCGGGAGACGACCTCCACGCTGCCGTGCGCCGTGGCCGCAAACCTGAGAATGTCGATGATTTGCAGAGGCGCGGGCTGCATCAAGCCCGGAAGCGTCGCCGGGGATGTGGCGGGTGTAGTCATCTTCTTCCCTCTGAAGCGTTGTGTGCTGCGCAATTCATGCCGCGCAGAGCGCATTCGTCCAGTGACTTCCGGAAAAATCCTTATGGCACTGTCCGAGGGCGGGCAGATGGTGATCCCGATGCGATTCGAACGCACGACCTACAGATTAGGAATCTGTCGCTCTATCCTGCTGAGCTACGGGATCGCCGGGTTCTCCCATACGGGAAAACCCGGCAGATTTGAAGGCGGCAACGCCTCAAGCGTGTTCGAGGGCCTGGCCGAGATCGGCGATGAGGTCTTCCGGGGCCTCAATCCCGACCGAGAAGCGCACGAGACCTTCCGTAAAACCGATCCGGGCGCGGACGTCGGCAGGGACTGCCGAGTGGGTGGTAGAGCCCGGATGGCACATCAGGCTTTCGGTGCCGCCAAGGCTGACCGCGAGCTTGATGAGGCGCAGGTTGTCGAGCAGCTTGAACGCCGCCTCCTTGCCGCCCTTGACGTCGAACGAGAAGGTCGCCCCTGCGCCGAGGCATTGCTCGTCAAACACCTTGCGCTGCGGATCGCCCTTCTTCAGGAATTCCGGATACATCACCTTGGTGATCTTTGGATGCGTGTTCAGGTATTCCGCGCACAATTTCGCATTGCGGAAGGCACGCTCCATGCGCAGCTGGACGGTTTCCAGAGAGCGCGTCAGCAGCCAGCAGGAATGCGCGTCAAGCATCGTTCCGAGATAGTTCCGCATCCGGCGGATCTTGATCATCATATCCTCGTTGCCGACAATGCCACCGGCAATCAGGTCCGAGTGGCCGCCGACATATTTGGTTAGCGAGTAGAGTGCGAGGTCGGCGCCGTGCTTCAGCGGCTGGTGGCCGATCGGCCCCATCATCGTGTTGTCGCACATCAGGATCGGCCGCCGGCCGGTCTCCTTTTCCAGCAGGTCACAGACGCGGGCGCAGGCGGCAATGTCGACCAGCGCGTTTGTCGGGTTCGCCGGCGACTCGGTAAAAATCACTGAGATGGGACCGAACGACTTCACTGTGGCCCTCGCGGCCGCGAGAATCTCATCTTCAGTAGACCAGGCATCGAACTCGGCGGACCGCACGCCCCAACCCGGCAGGAAGGTGCGGATGAATACCTCTGACGCTCCGTAGAGCGGGCTGGAATGCAGCACCACAGTGCCCGGCTCGGCGCAGGCGAAGAGCGCGGTCGTAATTGCCGACATGCCGGAGGAGAAAGCCAGCGCCGCTTCGCCGTCGTCATACAGTGTCAGCCGGTCTTCCAGCACCTCCATGTTGGGATTGTTGAAGCGGGTGTAGATCAGGTCAGCGTCCTCGGGGTCGCCGGCTTCATGGCGCCCGGCGAGTCGGCGGAAGAGTGCCTCCCCATCGCGGGCCGACTTGAAGGCGAAGGTCGAAGTCATGAAGATCGGCGGCTTGATCGAGCCTTCCGACATGAAGGGGTCATAGCCGAACCCCATCATCAGGGATTCGGGGCTGAGCGTATGGCCGCCAATCTCGCGCTTGCGGTAGGATTTCTTGGGTTTTGACATGGGTTCCATCCCGGAAGTTTTCGTTGGGGAAAGCCTAAGGGCGCCCGCCCCGCTCTGGCAAGGCAAGCCGGCACTTTCCGCCCCCTTCGGGACTCCGCTTTCACGGGCAAAGCCTCAAGGGCGACAAAACGGGCTGGGACACCGGGAGCGGCTGCGCTATCGCGGCCTGACGCGAAACGGGTGTGGGGGTCTTGAGATCACGCGTCGGCTGAACCTGGAACAGCCTGACTAGAAAGTCAGGCTTCCGGAAGCAGGCCCGAACTCGCCGGATCGCCAACAATGCGCTCAAGTTCCTTGCGCAGTTTGGACAGCGCGTGATGCTCGATCTGACGTACACGCTCCTTGGAGACGCCGAGTTCCTCGCCGAGCGCTTCCAGGGTCATCGCCTCTTCTGCAAGCCGGCGCTTCGAGATGATGTGCAACTCGCGGGGGTTCAGCACCTTCAGTGCCTGGGCGACCCAGACCCGCCGCTTGGCGCTGTCATGCTCGGCCATCACCGCCTGTTCAGGGATGTCGGCCTCATCGGCGATCATGTCCTGCCATTCGCCGTCCCCGTCGACCGACAGCGGCGCATTGAGCGAACGGTCGGCGCCGGAGAGGCGCGAGGCCATCGTTTCGACATCGCGAACAGGCACGCCGAGATGCTGGGCAACCCATTCGCGGTTTTCCGCCGTCATCACCCCCTCGCCAGTATCGGCAATGCGGGCACGTAGGCGGCGCAGGTTGAAGAACAGGGATTTCTGTGCGGACGTCGTACCGGTGCGGACGATCGACCAGTTGCGAAGCACATAGTCCTGGATCGAGGAGCGGATCCACCAGCTGGCATAGGTTGAAAAGCGCACTTCGCGCTCCGGCTCGAACCGGGCGGCGGCTTGCATCAGGCCGACATTGCCCTCGGAGACCAGGTCGGCCATCGGCAGGCCGTAATGACGGAACTTGGCCGCCATCGCGATAACCAGGCGCATGTAGGCCGTGGTCAGCTCATGCAGCGCGGCCTCGTCGTCCTGCTCGCGCCAACGGCGGGCAAGGTGCGCCTCGTGGGCTGGCTCCAGAAGTGCGACCTTCATTGCCGTGCGCACGAATTGGCGATCGGAACTGTTGTTGGTCTCGTAAGCGCTGGCCATCGTGTCCTGCCTCTTGCAGACCCAGCGTCCGGTGCTGTGTCGGTGCCTCTACGCAGCACACGGCCAACTGGATCAGCTCCGGCTTGACGCTTTGCGCGAGAGGAGCCTAACTCGCACAGGAACACAAACGGAACGAACCTGCGCCATGAAAAACCCAGCGCCCGAAGAGCTGCTGCCCCGGCGCGCCGCGGAGATCTGCCGGGGCACGCTGCGCCTGATGGCTGACCTTGGTTTTTATGGCGTGACCGAGATGCCGCTGGCCAACAACCGGCGGGCAGACATCGCGGCCATCGGCCCCGGCGGAGAGATCTGGATGATCGAGGTCAAGTCGAGCATCCAGGACTTCAAGTCGGACCATAAATGGCGCGAATACATGGACTTCTGCGACCGGCTGAGCTTCGCGGTGGCCGACGATTTTCCGCAGGAACTGATTCCTGAAGAAGCCGGGCTGATTGTCGCGGACGCATTCTACGGCGCGGTGATCCGAAACGCGCCCGAGGCGCGTCTGGTGCCGGCCCGCCGCAAGGCCGTATCGCTGCGTTTTGCCCGGCTGGCCGCCGCGCGCCTGACCCGTGTGGGAGATACGGGCTGGACGCCGGGCGATGACGGGCTTACCTCGCCCCTGCCATGAGCCTTGCCTATCCCATTGCCCGCAGCCTCGAAGAGGCGATTGCGCCCGGCGTCCGCACGGCGCGGACGCAGAGCGAAGCTGTAAGCCTTTCGCCCGGCTTCCGGGTCGAGGGGCTGGAAACCGGCTGGCTGCATCTGCCGGAAGACCAGGCACGGGCGCTGCTGTCCTCGCAAGGCGCGGATGGGGCTGCCGGGCACATCCAGCATTATGAGGATACCTCCGGCCATGTCGTGATTGCCGTCAGCTGGTGGCTGATCGCCGATCCGAAAACCCCTCCCCGGCCCAAGCTGGCGCCGCCTGTGCTGGCAGAGCCGGCAACCCCTCCCAGCGAAACCGGCGGCGACCATACCGACGACCTCTACTTCCGCCGCGGGCGTACAAAGACGAAGCGCCGCAAGTCGGTTGATCCAAACCAGCTGGACCTGTTCAAGCCCGCCAAGGGCTAGGTGTCAGGCCGCCACCGGCACCGGCCCGCGATAGACCGAGCGCGGTCGAACAAGGCGGCCTTCCCCGATCTGCTCGCGCGCATGCGCCGTCCATCCGAGAATACGCCCACAGGCAAAGACGGGCGTGAAGGCTTCGCGCGGGAGGCCGAGCGCTTCGAGCAGCAGCGCCGTGTAGAATTCCACATTCGTCTCCAGCCGGCGTTGCGGGTATTTCTGCGCGAGCCGCCCCAGCACAGCGCGCTCGACATGTTCGGCAAAGGCAATCCGTCCCGCTGTGCCCGGCAGGCGCGCCACCGCCGCCTTGAGTGCATCGGCGCGCGGATCGCGCACCCGGTAGACGCGGTGGCCGAAACCCATCAACCGGTCACCGCGCGACAGCGCGCCGTCGATCCAGTCTTCCGCATTTTCCGGCGCGCCGATGGCATCAACCATATCGAGCACCGGGCCTGGCGCGCCGCCATGCAGCGGCCCCTTTAGTGCGGACAGCCCGGCCACTGCTGCCGAGACAAGCCCCGCCCGTGTCGATGCGACGACCCGCGCCGCAAAGGTCGAGGCGTTGAGGCCATGGTCGCACACCGTGACGAGGTAGGCATCCAGCGCTCTCGCCGCCGCCGGATCCGGCATATCGCCCGTCAGCATACGGAGAAAGTCGGCGGATTGGGAGATGTCGGCGTCCGGCGCTACGGGCGCGAGGCCCCGGCCGCGACGTATCGCGGCGGCAGTCAGTACCGGTGCGGCGGCGGCAAGCAAAACGGCTGAGTCCAGTGTTTCCTCATCCGGCAGGAGAGACCAGCCAACGCGTAGCCCGGAGATCACGTCCAGCCCGTCCGGTATGTCCTTGAGGCGCGCGGCAACAGCGACACGCGCGGCGCCCAGCTGCGCGCCCAGAGCCGGCACATCAGGCAGATCGGCAAACAGATCCTGCCAAAGCAGATGCGCCGCATCTTCGAATGCCATCGAGGCCGCCAGCGTCTCCACCGGCCAGCCGCGAATGACGAGGCGCCCGTTCAGGCCGTCGACATCCGAAAGGATGGTCTCAGCCGCGACAACATTCTCAAGCCCGGAATCCATGCCTGTCTCCTTCATGTTACTCGCAGAGATGTCGCGCCGGGTCTTCCCATCGTCAATCTTGATCAATATAATCAATATATGTTGTGGATCTCGCGCAGAGCTGCCCTGGAACACCTCGGCGTGAAGCCGCAGACCCTCTACGCTTATGTCAGCCGGGGCCTCGTCGCCTCAAAGCCGGACACGGATGATCCGCGGGCGAGCCTCTATTCCGCCGCCGACATTGCCGCGCTCGTGAAGCGTCGGCGCAGCGGGCGGGGCCGCAGCGCCATCGCCCATGCCGCCATCTCCTGGGGCGACCCGGTGATGGAGACGGCCATCACCACTGTATGCGAAGGTCGGCTGGTTTATCGTGGGTGGGACGCCCTGCGCCTGGCGGCGGACGCCACGCTGGAGGAGACCGCCGCGCTGCTCTGGAACGCCGGCCCGTTGCCGCCGCTGCGCGCAGCGCCCGCGCCGCGCGCTGGTCCCACTGGCAAGGCACGCGCTCTCGCCTGGCTTGCCGAACGCGCCTCAGAAGATGCGCCGAGCTTCGGCCGTAGCCCGCAGGCCCTCGGCGCCGAGGGCTGCGAGCTTCTGTCCGGCTTCTGCTCCGCCGTCACGGCGTCCGGGGGACGCGGCTTCTTCCACCAGCGTCTTGGCCGTCACTGGCGTCTTTCGCCTGGCGGCACGGATCTCCTGCGCCGCGCGCTCGTGCTGGTGGCTGACCATGAACTGAACCCGTCGACCTTCGCCGCGCGGGTGGCGGCGTCCACTGGCGCGCCGCTGGCTGCGTGCGCGCTGGCCGGCTGCGCGACGCTTACAGGGCCGCTGCATGGCGAGGCCTCCGCCCGCGCGCTGGCCTATCTTCGCGCATCCGGGGACGCCGGCCCGGCCGGAGCGCTCGCCGCCCTTGCCGCACGCGGAGAGCGACCGCCCGCCATGGGCCATGCGCTCTATCCCGCCGGCGATCCGCGCGCGGCAGCGCTTCTGCGCTGGATGAAACCATCATCTCCGCTACGCCGCGCGGTCGCGGCTGCAGAAGAGGCGGCAGGCGAGGCAGCGAACATCGACATGGCGCTTGCGGCAGTCACAGTGGAACTCGGCCTACCGGAGGACGCGCCGTTCCTCATCTTCGCCAGTGGCCGTATGGCGGGCTGGATTGCGCACGCCATGGAGCAGCAGGCCAGCGGCGCTACAATCCGTCCGCGTGCAAACTATATCGGCGACTGACGCCGCAATCCGGAACTAGGTCGGCGTTTCAACCAGGCTCCACCCCCCCTTGCGCAAGGCAAGGCGGAGCAGGAAATACATCAGCAGACCGACTGGCCCGAGCATCAGCGTGAAGAACAGGCAAGGCACGAGCACGAGGTGGGGGAAGCCACGACGCTGCGCATCGCGCGCGATCCACGCGCCAACGAAGAGGTCAAATACGAGATAGTGGCTCCAGCCGATGAGGATGCCGTGCGGGTGAGAAAAGACCTGCGAGACGCCTGCCGCCGAGTTGAAGCTGCCTGCCTCCGCGCCGTAACCAAAGGCAAAGCCCATCACGAGCGTAACTGTGTAGAATACTCCGAGCAGCAGAGGGTAGAGCCCGGAATGGACGACCGTGCGGGTCACCCCGGATTTCGGCAGCAGGGCAAGCAGCAGCCAGGCAGGCAATACCGCCAAATTGATCAGAGAAAAGACGTTCTCGTAACTCAGCGGCATTGTACGCCTCCCGTCAAATCCGCGCCTTCAGCGCCTCGACTACGGCTTCCGCCGTGATGCCGAAATGCTGGTAAAGTTGCTGGTAGGGCGCGCTGGCGCCAAAGCTGTCCATACCGACGAAGCCGCCATCCGCGCCAATCCACCGGTCCCAGCCAAAGCGGACGCCGGCCTCGACCGCCACTTTCGGCAAGCCCTTGCCCAACGTCTCTTCGCGGTAGGCCGCGTCCTGCTGGCCGAACAGCTCCATCGACGGCATCGAGACGACGCGCACGCCGATGCCGGCCCCTGCGAGGATGGCCTGCGCCTTGAGGGCGATCTCCACTTCCGAACCTGTCGCGATCAGCACACCGCGCTCCTTGCCCGAGGCGGGCGAGAGCACATAGGCGCCCTTCGCAGAGAGGTTTTCCTCCGTATGCGTCTTTCTGGCGGGCGCCACGTTCTGGCGGGTCAGCGCCATCGTGGACGGGCCGTCCTGGCGCGCAAGCGCGAGTTCCCAGCACTCCGCCGTCTCCACGCCGTCGGCAGGACGGAAGACCAGCATCTCCGGCATCGCACGCAATGAAGCCACCTGCTCTACCGGCTGGTGGGTCGGACCATCTTCGCCGAGGCCGATCGAATCGTGCGTCATCACATGCACCACGCGCAGGCCCATCAGCGCACCGATGCGGATGGCGGCGCGGCTGTAGTCGGCGAAAACAAGGAACGTGCCGGAATACGGAATCACGCCGCCATGCAGCGCCATACCGTTCATCGCCGCGGCCATTGCATGCTCACGCACGCCGTAGTGGATATAGCGCCCGTCCCAGCTTTTCGGCGTCATCGGCGCGGTCTGGCTGGTCTTGGTATTGTTCGAACCCGTCAGATCAGCTGATCCGCCGACCATTTCCGGCACGAGGTGCGTGATCACTTCCAGCGCTTCGCCGCTCCACACACGCGTCGCCTTGGACGCGCCGCCATCGACGACGGCCTTCTTGTGCTTGGCAATTGCCTTGCCGAGATTCTTCGGGAGGCGCCCCGCGATGGCGGCATTGAACTCGCCCTTCTTGGGGCTTGCTGCCAGGCGCTTCTTCCAGGCCGCATGGTCGCCCTGCGACCGCTCACCGGCTTTCGCCCAGGCCTTCTCGATGGCGTCAGGAACCTCGAACGGCGCATGCGGCCAATCGAGCGCCTTGCGTATGCCCGCGATCTCTTCCGCGCCATAGGGACCGCCATGAGCCTTGCCGGTACCTGCCAGTTTCGGTGCGCCGTAGCCGATGATCGTCTTCACCGCGAGGAAAACCGGCTTCTTCTGCTTTGTCGCCCACTTGAGCGCCTCGGTCACGTCTTTCTCGTCATGACCGTCAACTCGGCGCGAGATCCAGCCGGAGGCTTCGAAGCGCGCGCACTGGTCGGTTGCATCCGACAGGTCGGTCGAGCCGTCGATGGTTACGGCGTTGTCGTCGAACAACACGATCAGCTTGTTAAGCTTGAGGTGTCCGGCGAGCGTGATGGCTTCCTGGCTGATACCTTCCATGAGGCAGCCGTCACCGGCGACAACCCAGGTACGGTGATCGACAAGATCATTTCCGAAGCGCGCATTGAGGTGGCGCTCAGCAATCGCCATGCCCACAGCTGTCGCGATGCCCTGCCCCAGCGGGCCGGTCGTTGTCTCGACGCCTGCGGTCACGAAGTTCTCCGGGTGGCCCGGCGTGCTCGCGCCCAGCTGGCGGAAATTGCGGATGTCGTCGCGGCTGACCGACGCATATCCCGTGAGATGCAGCAGGGAGTAAATGAGCATCGAGCCATGACCTGCCGACAGAACAAACCGGTCACGGTCCGGCCAGGCTGGGTCTTTGGGGTCAAACTTCAGGAATTTCCGGAAGAGAACAGTGGCCGCATCGGCCATACCCAGCGGCAGGCCGACATGCCCGGACTTGGCCGCTTCGACAGCGTCCATGGACAGCGCACGGACGGCGTTCGCCATGTCGCGATTTGTAACAGCCATTCTGCTGATCTCCCGGTGTTTTTCGCGATTCGTGCTAGGCCAGACTCTCGCGGAACCGTCAAGGCGCTTGGCGCCCGGCTGCATTGTCGCTAGTCCAATATTGTCATGACCGACCTCGATCCGGCCGCCGCACGCCTCGATGCCGCCCTGAAGCGCCTTGAAGTGGCGCTGGAGGCGCATCTGCTGCGTGCCGGCAATCCGGTCGCCTTGCGGGCCGAGATTGCGGCCCTGGTCACTGACCGCGCCAACCTCGCCGAAGCGCTCGATCAGTCCCTTGCCCGCGAACAGGAGCTGCAGGCCCTCGCCGATGAGGCGAGCCTTGCCCTTGGTTCAGCCATTGAGGAAGTCCGCGCCGCCCTTGGGAAGGAGGACTGACCTCTTGGCAAAGGCCGATATCTCGCTGCGGGGCCGCAATTTCTCCATCGCCTGTGCGCCGGGACAGGAACAGCGGGTCCAGAAGCTTGCCGAGCAGCTAGATGCCCGGGTCGGCCAGATAGCAAGCGCGGTGGGCGATATCGGTGACGAACGCCTGCTGCTGATCACCGCTCTATCGCTGTTGGACGAACTGGATAGTGCCCGGCGCGGCGTCTCCGCCCGACCAGAAACCGATGCCCGCGCCGTTGAAATCCTGATCACCATGGCGGGACGGGTGGAAGCCCTCGCTGCACGGCTCGAAAATGAAGACTAATCCCGCCCCTGCGCCGCGACCCGATGCAGCAGCGCCGTGCGGTGTCCTTCGGTCTAAGGTCCCGGCCGAACACTCTCGAAAAGGCTGACGCCCAATGCAAAGCTTCCTGACCTTCGGCTTCTACATCGCCCTTGCGGCCATCGTGGTTGTCCTCCTGTTCGGCATCTTCAACCTGACCCGGCAGGATGCCAATCAGGCCAGCCGCTCCAACAAGCTGATGCGCCTGCGCGTCATCTTTCAGGCTGTGGCCATCGCCTTCCTCGTCCTGATCGGTATTGTCGCCGGAGCCATCAAGTTCGGAGGCTGAGACTATGGTCCGTCTCGACAAGATCTACACCCGCACAGGGGACAAGGGGGAAACCCGCCTCTCCACCGGCGAAGTGGTGCCGAAATGGCATCCCCGCGTCACCGCCTACGGCACGGTGGACGAACTGAACGCCGCCCTGGGTGTGGCGGCGCTGGAAGCGGAAGGCGAAATGCTCGTGCGGATACGCCGCATCCAGAACGACCTGTTCGACCTCGGCGCCGACCTTGCCACCCCAGACCGGGGCCGGGTTCTGGAATGGACCCCGCTGCGGATCATCGAGACCCAAGTGACCCGGCTGGAGCAGGAGATCGACGCGATGAACGCAGTCATCCCGCCGCTCGACAGCTTCATCCTGCCCGGCGGATCGCCTCTGGCGGCGCAGTTGCACGTCGCGCGCACCCTCTGCCGCCGAGCCGAGCGGGAGATGGCCCACCTTGGCTCCCTGAAGGACGAACCGGTCAACCCGGTCGCCCTCGCCTTCATCAACCGCCTGTCCGACTGGCTGTTCGTCGCTGGCCGCGCCGCCAACAAGGACGGGGCGGATGATGTGAAATGGGTGCCGGGCGCAAACCGCTGAACACCAGGTGCTGTTTCCTTCGGGCGGGACCGGACAATATCCTTCCCGCGTACGAGGGCTGAAGATCCAGATTGTCGTTGCCGCCGGCGGCGCCAGAGGGCTGCAACTCGCGGCCCGCCACGGCGCCAGGTATGGCCGCGAGAAGTTCGTCATCCTCCTCCTCGCGCAACCGCACGCATATCTGGAAGCCGCTCCTGCACGAGATGGCCGCCGGATCGCTCGGCGCCAACCTCGACGAGGTTGGCCATGGCGCCCGTGCCCACCGCTGGGGTTATCGCTACTTCCAGGGCGCCCTGAAGGGCATTGACCGGCAAAACCGCCAGGTCATCGTCGCGCCGCTGCTGGATGCGGACGGATCCGAACTGATGGGCGAGCACCGTATCCGCTACGACTACCTCGTCCTCGGCTCGGCTTCGAACGATTTCAGCGCCGAAGGTGTCAAGGACAACTGCCTGTCGCTGGAAAGCCAGCGGGGCGCGGATGGGCAACCTGATCTGCGGGCGCATGGTGGTCGAGGGCCGCCTCGCCCCGTTTGTCTCTATTTCGCTCTACCGCATGCACCTCATGGCCATTCACGGTTCACTGCGCGGCCTCGGGATGATCGTGATGGGCCACGTCAATCAGGTCGTGCGGCCAGAGCTCAAGCTGCACTAGAGCGCTGACGGGCGCGCACTTCGGCCATCAGCGCGAACAACTCAATCACCGGCGTCACCTTTCCGTCGCCGCGGTACTCCCGGTACAGACTGTCCACGTTCACTGCGATCCGCTCGGCATCGCCCCAGGCCGAGAAATCGCCCAGCGCGATGTCATGTGCGGCGTCGCGCACACTGAGGCCCGCATCAAAGCGCTTGCGCGCCTCGCGGTCCGCGAACGCGAGATAATCTGCCACCCGCTGCACGCCGGCCTTGTCGGTGACCGGGCCGTGGCCGGGCACGATCACGTCCACATCCATCGCGATGATCCTTTCACACGCACTGATCCAGTTCCTGACGGGCCCCGCCCACATCAGCGGCGTGCCACCTATAAACAGGATGTCGCCTGTGAACACCGCGCGGTCCTTCGGAACGTGCACCAGCACATCGCCGCCCGTATGCGCCGGGCCCACTTCTATCAGGCGCACATCCTTGTCGCCGACCTTAAGCGCCATCTCGCCGGAGAAGGTGCGCGTCGGCAGGCGTTCATCGATATGGTCGAAGTCGAACGGAGCGAACACGTCCGCGAAGTAGGTGCCGGCCGGCCCCAGTTGCGCGCCCGCTTTCTTGAACTGCGCCAGCATTGCCGCCGGCACTTCGGCCATTTCACGCGCGCTCGCCTCGCTCGCGATGATCTCCGCCTGCGGACAACATCCGTTGCCGTGGCAATGGTCGCCGTTCGCATGGGTGTTGACGATCGTGCCGATCCGGCCCGCACCGATCCCGGTGGCATCCGTCATAGCGGCGAGCATCTCGCGCGTCAGGTGCATGTCGAACAACGTATCTACCAGCAGGCTTTCCTCACCGTCGCGGATCAGCCCGGCATTCGACCAGCCCCAGCCGCCATCCGGCTGCAGCCAGGCATAGAGCCCGTTGCCGATATCCTTGAGGCCCTTGGTGTATTCCCAGCGCGCCATCTTTTCCTCCCGGTCTTCTTTCGAGAAAGGAGACCACGGACAACCCGCCCCGGCAAGCGTCTCAGAAGCGATCGAGCAGGCGTCGCAGGTATTCGCGCTCTTCCTCGTCATCGGCCTCGTTGTACCGGCGGCGCAGTTCGTCAAGGATGTCCTTGGCGCGCTGCCGTTCACCCTCCTCTGGAATGTTCACGCCTTCGCCGTCATTGCCGGCACCCATCAGCGAGCGACCCATCGGGTCGGTCCCACCGGTCTGCTCGCCGCTGCGCTCCGCGCGCATGGCGTCCAGTTCGCCCGCAAGCCCGCGCGACAGCTCGGACAGCATCTGCGTCGCGCGCTCCTGCTCGAGGATCGCGCGGCCTTCATTGCCGCCCTCGAGCGCGCGCTCGGCACGGCGCTGCGCATCCCGAATGGCCGACAGCGCATCCGGGTCGATGTTTGCGGCGCCGCTGCCTTCGCCCTCGCCCGCAGCTTCGCCGCTGCGGCGGGCAAACTCTTCGACCAGACGGCCGAGTTCTGCCTGACGCTCGGCCAGTGTCCCACCGCCCAGTTGGCCGCCGCCCTGATCGCCCTGCTGCGTTTCACCTTCACTGCCCGCGCCGGCTCCGGACTCGCCCGGTTGCTGGCCACGCCCCATCCCGCCGCCTTCCTGCTGGCCGCCGCCGCCCTGATCGGCACCCTCACCGTATGGTGAGCCCGGCGGCGGCTGGCCGTTCGGTTCGCCCGGCTGCTCGCCGCGCTGCTGCGCCAGTGTGTCGTCGTTCAGTTGGCGCTGTTCGCGCAGCAATTCCGATAGCCGCCGCATTGCATCGGTCAACTCCTGCTCCTCCGGCGGCAGGTCGCTTTCCTCGCCTTCTGCCTGTTCGCCCGGCATCCCCTGACCATCCTGGCCCTGACCACCTTGCTGGAACTCGAGATTCTCCAGCATGTTCGTGATGTCGGAGAGCAGCTGGCGCGCCTGATCGCTGGCGCCCGTCTCGGTCAGATCCTGCAGCGCGTTCAGCATGTCTTCGAAGTCCTGTCCGCCAAGGCCCTGACCGCCCGCCTCCGCCTGACCATCCTCGCCGGACTGAGGCGCTTCCATCCCGTTGGCGATCGCCTCGGCCATCTTCGCCGCGAGATACTCGTTCGCCGCATCGCGGAAAGCTTCCATCAGCCTGCGGATCTCTTCTTCGGAGGCGCCATCCCTCAGCGCCCGCTCCAGCGCCGCCCGCGCCGCTTCAAGCCGCCGAGCCGCATCTGCCGCGCTGCCATATTCCAGCTTCAGCGCAATCGACCAGAGCAGCGGCTCCACGGCTTCGGCTTCCGCCTTCGACCCGGCGGCCACCAGCGTGCTCTCGGCCATCTGGAGGCCCATGAAGACACCGAGATCGTCAAAGAACCGCTCACCCTTGTAGGTGATCGATTCCAACATCAGTACGGCCTGCCGGATACCCTCCGGCGCCGCGCCCATCCGTCCGGTCGCCGCGACGTTGACCGATCCGTCGCGAAGCGACTCCTCGTTCTTAGGAATCTCCTCATAACCACGAGGTTCGCGCAGCACCGTCACGCGGGCTTCCTGCGTCGCGCGCGCGAGCGGATCAAGGAACAGTTTCTCAGGCAGGACGTAAGGCAGGCTCTCGCTGCGCCCTTCCTGCCCTGCGCCGTCCAGTGCAACCAACTGCAGATCGACCGGCAACCCGGCCCATCGGTGACGCGTCAGATCCAGTTCGTTCGTCGCACTCGCCGCCTTGGCGCCCGCCGCGCCCGGCATGGGCACGGGCACACGGTCCTCGGCGTCCGGCGCGGCCGGATGAGGGTCCCGAAGACGGATCGCCAGTTCGACCGCCGCGATGCCGTAATCATCCTGAGCCTTCCAGCCAAACTTCACACGGTCCTGCGAGCCCGGTTCCGGCAGGCCGACAAAAGCAATTCCAGGCAAGGCATCCGGCAAGACCTTGAAGCTGTAGCGCGCACGTTCGCCCCACCAATTCACCCGTATCCGCGTATCGCCCGTAATCGTCGCCTTGGCTTCCCATGCGCCATCAGGCGTCGCAACGAAACGAGCATCCTTGTCCCGCGCGCCCTTCATCACGAGACGCGGCGGAGACGGCGCCTCGGTACGCAGCGTCACTTCCGAACCCTTCGGTACACGGATATCTTCGCTGCCCGGCTTCAGAAAGATCGGCGCCCGCCCGGTGTGTTCGGGCGGCGTCACCCAGGCCTCGACGATCATCTTGTCGGCGCCGACCAGCGCGCCGTAGTCCGGGAACAGCGCGCGCATCACGCGCCCCGGCCCGTCGCCACCTGCGAGCACGGCAAATGCGATCACGGCGGCGGGCAGAACGGCGCGCAGCATCCAAGGATCGAGCCTGCGCCATTCAGCGTCAAACTGCGGCAGGCGGAGGTTCTTGAGCTCGGCAATCAACCGCGCCCGGTGCGCTTCCCAGAGACCGGCGGCCGCCGCCGACGGGTGCGCCGGCCGATCCTTTAGCGAGGTTACCGGCCTCAGTTCGGACGACGCCTCCAGCATACGCGCGGCGTCCGCATCGCTGGGCCGTACATAGCGTTTTCGCCCACGCCAGAAAAAGACTCCTGCGGTCAGCAGGATAGCCGGCGTCACGAGCGCTGCCGTGATCTTGTCGAGGCGGTCGAAACCTCCGGCCAACGCGGCCGACAGGAACAGGGTGACCAGGACGAAGACCGGCCAGTAGGCGCGCGCCAGGGCCAGCAGCCTGAGACGGCGCCTTGTCGCGGCAACCTTGGCCGCGATTTCGGTCAGGCTACCGTCGTAAGCCACTCCGGCACTTTCTCCAGTCCCATCATTTCTTCAAAGCTCGGCCGCCTGCGGACGATCTCGTACCGGTCGCCATCAACCAGAACTTCCGGCACCAGAGGGCGGGCGTTGTAGGACGAGGACAGCACCGCGCCATAGGCGCCTGCAGACATGAAGGCGAGCCGTTCACCGGGGGCCACTTCAGGCAGCACGCGCCCGGCGGCAAACTTGTCGGTCGATTCACAGATCGGCCCAACCACGTCATAGGTTTTGTACGGACGCCCTGCCGCTGGCTCGACCAGCGTTACGATATCGTGATGCGCGCCATAGAGCGCCGGACGGATCAGGTCGTTCATGCCCGCGTCGACGATCAGGAAGGTGCGGTCCGGCGCCTGTTTCTCATAGAGCGCGGTCGTCAGCAGCACACCTGCATTGCCTGCAATCACGCGGCCGGGCTCGAGGATCACTTCGAATCCGTGGTTTCCGGTCACCTCGGCAATCATTGCGGCATAGGCGGACGGTGTAGCCGGCGCGTCACCTTCTTTATACGGAATGGCGAGCCCGCCACCCACGTCAATGCGGCGAATGTCATGCCCTTGCCCGCGCAGGCGCAGAGCGAGGCCGACGACCTTCTCGAAGGCCGCACGCATTGGCGCAAGGTCACCGATCTGGCTGCCGATATGCACGTCCACGCCGACGGCGCTGATCCCCGGCAAACGCGCGGCTTCAGCATATAATGCCTCCGCATCGCCCCACGGCACACCGAACTTGTCGCCGGATTTTCCGGTGGAGATGTTGGGATGCCCGCCCGCCGCGACGTCGGGGTTCACGCGCAGGGCCACCGGCGCCGTCTTGCCAAGCCGCGAGGCGACTTCGGACAGGAGGCGCAGCTCGCCCGCGCTTTCCACGTTGAACTGATGAATGCCTTGCTCAAGGCCCAGCGCCATCTCGGCCGCCGTCTTTCCGACGCCGGAGAAGACGATTCGCGAGGCCGGAATTCCGGCCTTCCGTGCCCGGAGCAGTTCGCCTCCGCTGACCACATCCGCGCCGCAGCCTTCGCCCGCAAGGGTGGCCAGCACCGCGAGATTGCCATTGGCCTTCACCGAATAGGCGACCAGCACGCGCTGGCCTTCGAACGCGCTCGAGATCACACGCGCATGGCGCACCAGCGTTGCGCTGGAATAAACATAGCACGGCGTGCCCACCTCGACCGCGAGGTCATCAAGGTTGACGCCTTCGCAGTGAAGGCGGCCGCCGGAATAGGTGAAATGGTGCATGCCGTCTCCGGAACCCTACTCGAGATCGCCGAGGCCGCCGTCATCGACGTCGCCCGCCGGCTTCGATTGCGGCACTTCCCCACCCCAGTCATTCTGGGTCAGCCCTTCGGATGGATTGTCGCTGACAGGAATGGCCACATCGAGCGGATCGGGCTCGGCGGCCACGGCCTGCGAGACGACCGGGTCGCCTGCCACCGGAGTCTGACAGGCCGCCAAAGCAAGGCCGGCCGCCATCGCGAGGAGGAGGCGCGCCCGCATCAGGAGTCCGGTCCGCCGAGCAGTTCGTCCTCAGCTTCCTCATCCGGTTCAGCACTTGGGCGTTCAGGCAGGTCCGGCAGGTTCTTGCTCTCACCGTCCGGAAGGCCGGCAGGGTCAGCCTGGTTCCCGCTGCCGATCAGCGGGCCGGGACGTTGCAGGGGGCCCGTCAGGCCGCAGGCTGAAACACCCCCAAGGAAAACCAGCGCCAGAGCGGCGCCCAGAATCCGTTTCATTCTCATCACTCCAGTCGAAGTCTCTGTTTCCATTGTGCCACTTGTTCCGCGACCCGAACAGGGCTTGTGCCGCCATAAGATGTCCGGGATGAGGCAGACGCCTCCACCGTCAGCACATTGAAGACATCTTTGGTGATTGCGGAATGCACCTTCTGCATGTCGGCGAGCGAAACCGCCGCCAGCTCTCTGCCTTGTTCCTCGGCCAGCGCCACGATCCGGCCGGTCACGTGGTGCGCGTCCCGGAACGGCAAGCCAAGCTCGCGCACCAGCCAGTCCGCCAGGTCCGTTGCCGTCGAATAGCCCTTCGCCGCCGCCGCGCGCATCGCCTCCGGCTTGAACCGGATCGTCTCCACCATGCCGGTCATCGCCCGGGCACAGAGGTTAAATGTGTCGAAGGCCTCGAAGGTCAGCCGCTTATCGTCCTGAAGGTCCTTGGCATAGGCCAGCGGCAGGGCCTTCACCGCCCCCTGCAGCGCCGAGAACAATCCCGTGATCAACGAGGCCTTGGCCCGGATCAGCTCGGCAGCGTCCGGGTTGCGCTTTTGCGGCATGATCGAGGAGCCTGTCGACCATTCATCGGTGAGCGCCGCAAACGCGAATTGCGGGCTGGTCCAGAGTACGATCTCTTCCGCGAGGCGCGATAGGTGCGTCGCCGCGATGGACAGCGTGCTGAGTGCCTCCAGCGCAAAATCACGTGACCCTACCGCGTCCAGCGAGTTCGCCATCGGCCGCGCGAAGCCCAGCGCCTCGGCGGTCATATCCCGGTCAATCGGGAATCCCGTCCCGGCCAATGCCGCTGCACCCAGCGGGCTCTCGTTCAGCCGCACTGCACAGTCGAGCAGGCGCGAGCGGTCGCGCTCCAGCATCTCCGCATAGGCGAGGAGGTGATGGCCCAGCGTCACCGGCTGCGCCGTCTGAAGGTGTGTAAAGCCCGGCATGTAGGTCGCCGTGTGCTCCCCGGCCCGGCGCACCAGAGCGCCCTGCAGCGCGGTCACCAGATGGCTCGTCTCGTCGAGCGCCCCGCGCGTCCATAGACGGAAATCCGTTACCACCTGGTCGTTGCGCGAGCGTGCGGTGTGCAGGCGGCCCGCCGGCTCGCCGATCAGCTCCTTGAGGCGTGCTTCCACGTTCATGTGGATGTCTTCCAACTCACGCCGGAACGGAAAAGTGCCCGCCCGCATCTCGGCGGAAATCTTGTCCAGCCCGCCTTGGATCGCCTCATTGTCCGCCGCGCTGAGGATGCCCATTTCGGCCAGCATGTCCGCGTGCGCCCGGCTTCCGGCAACGTCTTCCTCTGCCATCCGCTGGTCTATATCCAGCGAGGCATTGATCTCGTTCATGATGGCCGAGGGCGTTGCGGCAAAACGGCCGCCCCACATTGTCTGGCCTTTACCTGAATTCATCGCCATATCCCTCGAACCGCGACCCCGGAGCCTAAACCCGCATGATCCGCTATGCCTTTGCCGGCCTCTTCTTGGTCGCCCTCGCGGCCATTGTCTATGTGCTGATGAGCGCATCCGGAGGCAAGCCGTCCGCCAATGCGCTTGAACGCTATGCCACCGGCACGCTGGAGAAGCTGGACTTCTCCCTTGCTGGCCAGCCCGTCCCCTCGGGCACCTTCAACCATGCGGACGGCACGGAGGCCGATCTCGCCAGCTTCAAGGGCCGGACCATCCTGGTGAACTATTGGGCAACCTGGTGCGCGCCGTGCGAAAAGGAAATGCCAGCCCTTGGCGCCCTTCAGGCCGCCCGCGGCAGCGACGCATTCGAAGTGGTCGCCATCAGCATCGATGCCGACGAGGACGTGGATTACGCCCGCCGGCGCCTGACCGAGCTCGGCGCCGCCAACATTGCCTTCCGTCATGCCCCGCTCGACCGCGGCGACATCGTCTACGGCGCCAATGTGCAGGGCTTTCCCACCACCATCCTCTATGGGCCTGACGGGCTGGAGGTTGCGCGCCTCTCGGGCGAGGCGGACTGGGCCGCCGCCGAAGCCGTGCAGTTCATCGACGCTGTGTTACGGCAGGCCGGAAAGAGCTGACTTCACGTTTGACAGCGCCAGCGCCATCTCGGTGTCCGGCGCCGGCGTGGAAGTTGCCAGCGGCCCCTTGCCCGGCCACATCCGCACTAGGATTTCGAGATCCAGCGTGAGCTTGCCATAGACCTCAGCGTCCTGCGCCGCGACGATGTCCCGCGCAGTCACCGCCAGCCCGTAGGCTGTCTGGTAGGCCGTCAGATCCACAATCGTTCCGCCATCGGCGCCAGCCTCGTACTCTGCCGCCAGATGCTTCATCAGGAATTCGGTCGTCGCCTTCACGTCGCCCGTCATCGTCGGCCGCATCGCGGCCAGCATGACCCGCGCCGCCTCCGCCGCCGCATCATCCTGCGGCGCGGCCGCGACGGCGGCCACAGCCGCCGGATCAAACCCCATTGTATCGAGCCCCACCATCAAGCCCGGATGCGCGCCGGCATCGACGAGGCCTGCATGCAGCGCCGCGCCGTCTGCCTCCCCTGCCCGGTAGAGCGCAATCGCGGTAACGGCATGCGCGTGAGCCAGCGCCGCACGCTGATTCGCCGGCAAGTCGGACGGGCTCACTTCGCCAAAAATGGCTTTCTCTTGCTCGGCAATGGACGGCGCCAGGTAGGGCTCGCCGTATTTCGGCGCCTTCTGCCCGCAACCGGCCAAGGCAATGCAAAGGCCGAGGCTGGCCGCTGTCCAGATTTGCCGCATTGTTCGCTTCCGTTTTAGGGCCGGAACGCTGGAGCGCACCGCGCTGAACTCACCCCCCTCAGCGCGCTGCACCGGCGCACCAATCCGGCTTCTTCTGGCGCCCGTCATAGTCCCAGGCCTTGTGCGTACCGCCCGCCACCAGAAGCGCGGCCACATCCCTGCCATCGATATTCAGGCTTACGACCGTGCGGGCGTAACGATCCTCGCCGCGCCTCTCGCTGATCGTCACCTGCTTGCCGCGAGTCAGTTCCAGTGCCGCTTCCTTCGCCTCGAAGCCGAGCGCCCGCTCGCTCTCGCACTTGGCGCCGCCGCGCTGTTTCATCGATCCGGTCTCGGGCGCGTCGATACCGTGGAGGCGGAACTTCGTTGCATCCGACAGCCGCCCGGAATCGCCGTCCGACCAGTAGACCGTCAGCGGAACTTCAACCGGCGCGGTGGCCGTCGCCGCCGAAGCAGACGCCGCCTGTGTAGCGTAGTATGCGCCGCCCAAGGCCATGACGAGCAGCACCCCGGCACCTGCCAGGTAATTCAGCGGTGTACGGATGGGCATTTCCGGCTCCTCTCAGACTAGCTGTTGGAAGCCAGAGGAGCCTTCAGAGAGTTACCGAAGCGTTAAGGACTACCGGGTCGCGACCGGATGGTCGCCGGAATAGTCATAGAAGCCCTTGCCGGACTTCTTGCCAAGCCAGCCCGCCTCCACGAATTTCACGAGCAGGGGGCAAGGCCGGTACTTCGTATCAGCCAGGCCGTCATGCAGCACCTGCATGATCGACAGGCACGTATCCAGCCCGATAAAGTCTGCCAGCTGGAGCGGCCCCATCGGATGGTTCGCGCCAAGACGCATCGCCGTGTCGATCGACTCCACGTTCCCAACGCCTTCATACAGCGTGTAGACCGCCTCATTGATCATCGGCATCAGTACGCGGTTCACGATGAAGGCCGGATAATCCTCGGCATTCGTCGTGGTCTTGCCGATCCGTTTGGCAAAGATGATTGCCGTCTCGTAGGTCTCCTGATCGGTGTTCAGACCACGAATCACCTCGACCAGCTTCATCAGCGGCACCGGGTTCATGAAGTGAAGACCAATGAACCGCTCCGGACGATTGGTCACCGATGCCAGCCGGGTGATCGAGATCGACGAGGTGTTGGTGGCGAGGAAGGCATGCGCCGGCACTACTTCGCTGACTGACCGGAAGATCTGCTCTTTGAGCTCACGCTTCTCGGTCGCCGCCTCGATCACGAGGTCCGATCCCGCGTGCGCCTTGATGTCCGCCGACGGACGGATGCGCTTCAGCGCCGCCTTCAGATCGTCCGGCGTGATCACCTGTCGCGCCACCTGCCGCGCCATGTTCGCCTCAATGGTGGTCATCCCTTTGGCCAGCGCCGCTTCGGAGACATCCGTCAGCACCACATCATACCCGGCCAGCGCCGAGACATGCGCGATGCCGTTCCCCATCTGCCCGGCGCCGATGACACCGATAGTGCTGATTTCCGCCATGGACCTGATTCCTGAACACCTGTTGAACCGCCCCCGTTATAGCGGCTTGTGCGGCGCAGCAAAGTGCAGCTTTGCAGACCAGCCGTGCGCCTCAGTCCGCGCGCCGGATCTCCGCCGAAAAGCAGCCATGCATGGCGTTGTGGGCGTGAATGTAGGCGACATCAGCTCGCTCGAATGCCGACCCGATCTTGGCCGTCAGCTCCCCACCGCGCCCCATGTCCGCACCGAGCAGCATGCCCTCAGCCGAGAAAAGCCGCAACGCAATTGGCCGCCCCGCAAAGACCGGTGGCAACTCGTCCCGGTACGTGGCCGTGAAAGCGGCCCCTTCCCTGACATAGATCGCATAGCGCGAGGCATACGGCGTCGGCGCTGCATGGCTTTCATGGTTGAGCAGCAGCACCGTCTCGCCGAGCTCGGCGTCCTGCAACGTGATACGGCACGGATAGCCGGGCTTGGCCTCCACTGTTTTGCGCACGATGTTCTGCCGGCTGAGCACATCGTCCGGCAGGCCGAACAGATGGGCGAAGGATTGTGGCGCGAGGCCGGTGATGACGAAGGACATCGGCAAATCTCCATTGCTGTTGGAGACCCGTCATCCCACGCCGGGGCCCGCGCCAGCCACCCGATGCTTGCGGCGCCAAAAGAAAAAGCCCGCACCAGAGGCACGGGCTTTGTTCAATTCAGTCCGGGGACGGATCAGACCGACTTGGTCAGCTCCGGCACAGCGACGAAGAGGTCCGCCACGAGGCCGTAATCGGCCACTTGGAAGATCGGCGCTTCCTCGTCCTTGTTGATGGCCACGATGATCTTGGAGTCCTTCATGCCAGCAAGGTGCTGGATGGCGCCCGAGATGCCGACCGCGATGTAAAGCTCCGGGGCAACGATCTTGCCCGTCTGACCGACCTGGTAGTCGTTCGGCGCGTAGCCTGCATCCACGGCAGCGCGCGAGGCGCCAACAGCTGCGCCCAGCTTGTCGGCGAGCGGGAAGATGACTTCCTTGAACTTCTCGGCCGAGCCGAGCGCGCGGCCACCCGAGACGACGCGCTTGGCGCCGGCGAGTTCCGGACGGTCCGACTTCACCATCTCTTCGGAGACAAATTCCGATTTCGTCTGGGCAGCCGGGGCGGCCACGTCCTCGACCGAAGCCGAGCCGTCATTGCCGGCGGCCGGAAACGCCGTGCCGCGTACGGTGATCACCTTTTTCGCATCAGCCGACTTCACGGTCATGATCGCGTTGCCGGCATAGATCGGGCGCACGAAAGTTGTCTGGTCGACGACTTCGATGATTTCCGAGAGCTGCATCACATCGAGTTTCGCGGCGATGCGCGGAGCGATGTTCTTGCCCGTGGTGGTCGCGGCGATGAATACCGCGTCATAGCCCGCCATCATCGGGACGACGAGCGCTTCCATCGCCTCAGCGGTCTGCTTGCGGAGGGTCTCGCCTTCCGCTTTCAGCACCTTGCGGACACCGGAAATTTTCGCTGCCGCAGGCGCTACCGATCCGGCATTCTCACCGGCCACCAGCACATCCACATCGCCGCCGAATTTCGACGCGGCTGTCACTACCTTGTGCGTCGCATCCGACAGCGCGCCATGTGCGTGTTCTGCAATTACGAGGACAGCCATCAGATCGCTCCTGCTGTTTTGAGTTTCGCGACCAGCGCCGCCACATCTTCAACCTTCACGCCGCCCGAACGGGCTGCCGGCTCGGTCACCTTCACCACCGTCAGGCGAGGCGTGATATCGACGCCGTAGGACTCCGGGGTCTTCTCGGCGATCTCTTTCTTCTTGGCCTTCATAATGTTCGGCAGCGAGGCGTAGCGCGGCTCGTTGAGGCGAAGGTCGACCGTCACCACAGCCGGCGTCGTCAGCTTCACCGTCTGCAGGCCGCCATCGACTTCGCGGGTCACTTTCAGCGCATCGCCGTCTTTTTCGATCTTGTAGGCGAAGGTGCCCTGCGGCCAGTCCAGCAGTGCCGCCAGCATCTGGCCGGTCTGGTTGGAATCGTCGTCAATCGCCTGCTTGCCGGTGAGGATAAGGTCCGGCTTCTCCTCAGCGGCCACCTTGGCCAGCAGTTTTGCCACGGCGAGTGGCTCAACGGCGGCGTCCGTCTTGATCAGGATGCCACGGTCGGCGCCCATGGCCAGAGCGGTGCGAATGGTTTCCTGGGCTTGCTGCGGGCCGATCGAGACGACCACCACCTCGGTTGCCGTGCCGGCTTCCTTCATGCGCACCGCTTCTTCGACAGAAATCTCGTCGAAGGGGTTCATCGACATCTTGACGTTGGCGAGATCGACACCGGTCTGATCCGGCTTCACACGGACCTTCACGTTATAGTCGATGACGCGCTTGACGGGCACGAGAACCTTCATGCGGGCGCTCCCAGGCTGGTTTATGGTTGTGGAACTTAAAAAGTGCCCGTCCCTACCGTTGCGGCGCCCTTGGCGCAAGGCTTGACGCTTACGTCAGGGTCAATTTGGCGCGCCCGTTGAAAGGTCAATCCACTTCACCTTTTCCCGCGCGATGCAAAAGGGCGGCTTACATGTCTTCATGACACCCGCGAGAAAAGAACCATTCCAGCCCGCCGCGTCCGGCGCACAGCGCCCAACGGGTGCTGCGCCGACCCGCCGGTAAACGCCCCGATACCCAAAACCAGACGTGCCGAGCCGAAGCGCAGCTAAGTTCCACGCCCTGCCGTTGGCTGCGGAAGGATATCGGCGTGAGCGATGGGTGACCCTTAGCCCGGCGCCTCGCCATTCTGACCAAGCACGATCCCGGCAAGGTAGAGCGACCCGCAGATCAACACCCGCTCCGCCCCGCTGGTCGATGCGGCCGCCATGGCGCCCGCAAGGTCCGCACACGCTGTCGCCGTTAGCCCAGCTGCGCGCGCCAGCTCGGCGAGGCGGTCTGGCTCGGCCCCCTGATGACCCGGCGCATTCGGCAGCGTGAAGACCGGTGGATTCAGCGCGGCGAAGGGTTCAAAGAAGCCCGCTGAATCCTTGCTCGCCAGCATCGCCGTCACCAGCGCCGTCTTCCCGCCCAGCATTTTCAGATGCCGCGCAATCGCGCGCGCCGCGTGCGGATTGTGCCCGCCGTCAAGCCAAACCTCGCGGCCCTCCGCCATCGCCGTCACTGGCCCCGGCTTAAGCAGTTGCATCCGTGCGGGCCACACCGCAGTCTGCGCGCCCCGGAAGATCGCCTCTTGCGAAATCCGTGTCGAATTGCCGAACAGCTGCATCGCCATCGCCGCGAGCGCCGCATTCGCCCGCTGGTGCTCTCCTTCGAGCGCCAGACTGTCCGGCATGGCCGAAATGAAATGCTCCTTGAGCCGGTAGAGCGGCGAGCCGACCTCTGCGGCGGTCCGCTCAATCACTTCGGCGCAAACCGGTTGCTGGATCGCCGTGAGTGTCGGCCGGCCCCTTTTGATGATGCCAGCCTTCTCGCCTGCTATGCCAGCGAGGTCGTCGCCCAGGAAAGCCTTGTGGTCATAATCAACCGGCGTGATCACCGAGAGCGCCGGCGTGTCGATCACGTTCGTCGCGTCAAACCGCCCGCCAAGTCCGACCTCCAGAATCAGGACATCCGCCGGCACTTCCGAAAACGCCAGCAGCGCGGCGGCGGTTGTTGCCTCGAAATGGGTGATCTGACGGTCCCCGATGGCCGCGTGGGTACGGTCCAGCCAGCTGATCAATCGCGCATCGTCCACCAGTTCGCCCGCGAGCCGGATACGTTCGTTGAAGCGCACAAGGTGCGGCGAGGTAAAGACGTGTACGGACAATCCCGCTTCTTCCGCCATTGCGCGCATGAAGGCGCATGTCGAGCCCTTGCCGTTTGTGCCCGCCACATGGATCACGGGTGGCAGTTTATCCTGCGGACGGCCAAGCCGCTCCAGCGCATGTAAAATGCGTCCGAGCGACAGCTCGATTACATCTGGATATAGACCCTCGAACCGCTTAAGTGCCGCCTCGAGCGCCGGACTGTTTCCGGTCAATCAGCGGCGCCCTTTGACTGGTGCGGCTTCTCCGCATGCGTCTTCGGCGCCGTCAACATGATGCTGGAACGGTCGTCGCGCCGCCGCGCGAGCGGCAGCAGGTGGCTGAGCACACGCGAGAGCGTGGCCTTGAGCTTTCTCCGGTCACAGACGATATCGACCTGCCCTTTTTCGCGCAGGAATTCCGAACGCTGGAACCCTTTCGGAAGGCTCTCGCGGATCGTCTGCTCGATCACGCGCGGCCCGGAGAAGGCAATCATCGCGCCGGGCTCGGCAATGTGCACGTCGCCCAGCATCGCGTAGGAAGCCGAAACCCCGCCCGAGGTCGGGTCAGTCAGCACCACTACATAGGGCAGCTTGGCATCGGCCAGGTCGTTGATGGCCAGCGTCGTGCGCGGCATCTGCATCAGGCTGAGAGTGCCCTCCTGCATGCGCGCGCCGCCAGAGGCCGTACACACCACGAACGCAGACTTGCGCGCCAGCGCCAGCTGCGCCGCCGTGATGAAGGCCTCACCAGCCGCCATGCCGAGCGAGCCGCCCATGAAATCGAAATCCTGTACCAGCACGACCGCAGGCACGCCGCCGACCTTGCCATACGCCGCCACCATGCAGTCTTCCTGCAGGAGCGGCGCACCGCCGTCTTCGCTCTCCTTGAGGTCGCGCGCGGCAACCTTCGCCTTCGCTGCCTTCAGGCGCGCCGGATACGGCTTGTCGTCCTTGAACTTCAGCGGGTCCATCTGCACCGGCGGCAGGGAGATCGGCTCCCAGCGCTCGTCATCAAACAGGAGGCGGAAGCGGACGCGGGGCGAAATGCGCAGGTGTGCGCCCGCTGGCGTGACGTTCCAGGTCGCTTCCAGGTCGCTCTTGTAGATCAGTTCGCCGGAGACCGGACACTTCACCCAGAGGTCATCTGGCGTGTCCTTCTTCAGCATCATGGTTTTCAGGCCAGGCGGCGTGACCTTGTTGATCCAGTTCATAAGTCAGGGACTCCTGAGAAACGCGCAAGGGTCAGGCTTTGCGGACAGAATCGATGGCAACCCGCAGTTCATGCGCCAGCATGCCCATTGCGGGCCCCGCTGCCTCGAACCGGCCAGTTGCATGTGCATCGCCCGCCTTTTCCACAAAAGCCGAACCAACGACCACCCCGTCGGCGATTTTAGCCATTTCCGCAGCCTGTGCACCACTTTTTACACCGAAACCGACGCAAACGGGCAATCCCGACACTCTTTTGACCATCGCTACCCGCCCTGCAATGGCGGCAGGATCGGCGCTTCCGGCCCCAGTAACCCCGGTCACTGCGACAAAATAAATGAAGCCCGAGGCCCCCTCGGAGACCTTGGCGGCCCGGTGTTCGTCGGTGGTCGGCGTCGCCAGCCGGATCACGGACAACCCGTGACGGCCATATATCTCACGCAAAGGCGCATCTTCCTCGGGCGGAAGGTCCACGATGATCGAGCCGTCGATACCCGCCTTCGCGGCCGCTTCGGCAAACGCCTCATAGCCCATCGAGTGCACCGGATTGGCGTAGCCCATCAGGATCAGCGGCGTCGTCTGGTCATTCTTCCGGAAGCGCGCGGCCAGCGCGATCACATCGGTCAGCTTCGTGCCGCCCGCCAGTGCGCGAAGGCCAGCCTTCTGGATCGCGGCGCCGTCCGCCATCGGATCGGTGAACGGCGCGCCGAGTTCGATGATGTCGGCCCCGTTGTCGCGCAGCGCACAGAGCGCGCCATAGCTCGTCTCGAGGTCGGGGTCGCCCGCCATAAGGTAGGTCACCAGCGCGGCGCGGTTTTCGGCGCGCGCCTTCGCAAAGGCCGCTTCAATACGTGTGCGGCCCATCTCAGGTATCCGTGTTCTCGAGCGCCCAGGCGGCGTAGGAATCGCTGACATGCGTCAGCGGCATCGCAACAATCGCCGGCACGTCATAGGGATGCACCCTGTCCACCAGCGCGTTGACCTTTTCCCAGTTGGCTTCCGGCGCCTTGAGCCAGAGGATGAATTCGAACGACTGCTCGATCACACCCTTCCAGCGGTAGGACGACGTCACCGGCCCCTCGAGGTTTGCGCAGGCGGCCAGCCGCGCTTCCAGCGCCGCATCGGCAATATCCTCGGCCACCCGGCGCGAGGGGCAGGTAATCCGCACAAGGATCAATTTAACCATGCTCAGAAATCCTTGCCGTTGACTTTTTGAATGGTGAGCGTGTTGCGGTCGTCCCCGTTGACGCAGCGCAGATTGATCGCGGCCATCTTCGTGCCGTCCGGCGCTGCGCCGAATCCGAACGCCTCGACCCCGCACGTCTTGCAGAACACGTGATCTATGACCCCGCGATTGAAATGATAGGTGCAGGTTTCGTCGTCGCCGCGGGTCAGCGCGAAGTCCGACCGCGGCACAAAGGCCAGCAGCAGGCCTTTGATGTCGCAATGGGAGCAATTGCATTCCATGCCGGCCGAGAACTCGCCGGTCACTTCAAATCCGACTGCACCGCAATGGCAGCCGCCCGTCACTCGCGTCATCGCGCGCACCTCATACATCAACTCCAAGGGCCTTCGCCACCGAGAACACGTCCTTATCACCGCGACCACACAGGTTGAGGATCATCAGGCCGTCTTTGCCCAGATCCTTCGCCACTTCGCCGACGCGGGCAATCGCATGCGCCGGCTCCAGTGCCGGAATAATGCCTTCAAGTCGCGTGCACAGCTGGAACGCCTCCAGCGCTTCGTCATCCGTACACGACAGGTATTCCGCGCGGCCCATGTCGCGCAGAAAGGCATGCTCCGGTCCGATACCCGGATAGTCGAGCCCAGCCGAAATCGAGTGCGCGTCGATGATCTGTCCGTCATCAGTCTGAAGCAGGTACGTCCGGTTGCCGTGCAGAATGCCCGGCCTGCCGCCATTCAGCGCCGCCGCATGCTGCCCCGTCTCGATCCCATGCCCCGCCGCCTCGACGCCGATCAGGCGAACCCCCTCGTCGTCAATGAAAGGGTGGAACAGTCCGATCGCATTGGATCCGCCGCCGATGCACGCCATCACGGCGTCCGGCAGGCGCCCTTCCCGCTCCAGGATCTGCGCGCGTGCCTCGCGCCCGATCACCGACTGGAAGTCGCGCACGATCTCGGGATAGGGGTGAGGCCCGGCCGCGGTGCCAATGCAGTAGAACGTCGTCTCGACATTCGTCACCCAATCGCGCAGCGCTTCGTTCATCGCGTCCTTCAGCGTGCCCGTACCGGACGAGACCGGAACGATCTGGGCGCCGAGCAGGCGCATGCGGAACACGTTCGGCTTCTGCCGCTCCACATCCGTCTCGCCCATGAACACGACGCATTCGAGGCCGAAGCGCGCGCAGATCGTCGCCGTCGCCACGCCGTGCTGGCCGGCGCCTGTCTCGGCGATGATACGCTTCTTGCCCATCCGCCGCGCGAGCAGCACCTGCCCGAGGCAGTTGTTGATCTTGTGCGCGCCCGTATGGTTCAGCTCGTCGCGCTTGAAGTAGATCTTCGCGCCGCCGAAATGCTCGGTCAGGCGCTCGGCAAAGTAGAGCGGCGAAGGCCGGCCCACATAGTGTGTCCACAAGTCCTGCATCTCGGCGACGAAAGCCGGGTCTCGCTTCGCCTTGCGGTATTCCGCTTCCAACTCCAGCACGAGGGGCATCAGCGTCTCGGCGACATAGCGTCCACCGAACTCGCCGAACCGGCCGTTCGCATCCGGCCATTTGTCCCAGGTATTGCGCAAGTCCATGAGGATCAGAGCCCTTTCGCGGCGCGCAGGAAGGCGCGCACCAGTTCCCGATCCTTTAACCCCCGTATCCGCTCGACGCCAGAGGACACATCCACGGCAGGCGCGGCAGTTTGGCTGATCGCGGCAGCCACATTCTGAGGCGTCAGCCCGCCCGCCAGGATCCAGGGCTTGGGCGCCGTCCAGTCCTTCAGGAGGCTCCAGTCGAACGCTGCGCCGTGCCCACCGGCGCGGTCTGAGCCTTCCGGCGGCTTGGCATCCAGCAGCAGCCGGTCCGCTGCGACATAGTCCCCTGCCCGCGCAAGGTCGCCCGCCTCGCGCATGCCCAACACCTTCCAGACTTCGGCCCCGGTCATCCTCTTGATCTCGGCCACCCGCGCCGGCGTCTCGCTCCCGTGCAGCTGCAGCACCGGAAAGCCCAGCGCTGCCACGGCGCGTACCTCCGCGTCCGGCGCATCCAGCAACACCGCCACCGGCACCGCCTTGCCGACCGAGAGCAGCAACGTCTCCGCCGCCGCCAGCGTCACCTGCCGCGGGCTCGCCGGGAACATGAATCCGATCCAGTCGGCCCCTTCCCGAGCAGCAAACGCCACCAGGTCCGGGTCCTTCAATCCACAGATCTTCACGAGGGTCATCATCCTCCCCCTAGCGGATTAGCGCGGAAGGCGGAATAGGCCCCATGCCCTGGACGCGCCCACACCCCTGCCCTGGCTCAGGAGCGCGCAGAGCCCGCAGCCGCGTCAACTCGCCGGGTCGTCCGCCTGACATAGTTCTCAGGTGACCAAGCCGCTGCGCGCCTTCACGGACCAGCGCATCCCGATCCCCCGAAGCCCGCAAAACTCGCCGATGAATCAGAGGGCTTCACGTTTTACTCCGTCTACGGATTTTCTAACGGAGAAAATTAATCTTCCTTCGCCTCCGGTAAACGGCGCATTATCGCTGCATTCACACTGTGCTGTCAGAGGTCAGGCTGAACCGGCAGTATAGGCTACCCCAATGGTGCAAGCGACACCACATTCAGCAGAGCATGGTCCGGCGTCGCGTTTCGCGCCGCTGCGAACCGTCAGTGCTGTCGTGGTCCTCTCCAGCATCGCTTTCATCGCTGCCGCGCCCGCGCCGGACCAAGTGCAGGTCCTGCTCTGCATTGCGACCATCGCAACCTACTTCCTGATGAGCTGGCTGCGCCCGTCCGGCGGGCCTTTCCGCACATTCGTCGCGCTGCTCATCGTCTTCACCAGCACCCGCTACATGATCTGGCGCGTGACGGAGACGATGCCTTCTGACTCCGCGCTCTCCATCATCGGCGGCATCTTCCTCCTCGGCGCGGAGACCTACGGCTACATCCTTCTCCTCCTGTCGACTTTTCTCTCTGTCGATGTCTACAAGCGCAAGCCCCGGCCGGCCCCGCTGTCTGCGTCCGCCTGCCCGAGTGTCGACATCCTCATTCCCAGCTATAACGAACCTGATGATCTCCTCGAGGTCACGCTCACCGCGGCGCTGAACGTCAACTATCCAGCCGGCCGCGTGAAGGTCTACCTGCTCGATGATGGCGGCACTGACGGCAAGCGCAATCAGTCCGACCCCAAGAAGGCCGCTGAAGCGCAGGCCCGCCACGACCACCTGAAGGAAGTCTGCGCCCGCCTCGGCGCGCATTACCTCACCCGCGAGAAAAACAACCACGCCAAGGCCGGCAACATTAACGCCGCCCTGCAGAAGACCGACGGCGAGCTGATCCTTATCCTAGACGCTGACCACGTTCCGTCGACGGACATCCTTACGCGCACTGTGGGGTACTTCATCGAGGATCCGAAACTCTTCCTCGTCCAGACGCCGCACTTCTTCCTCAACCCGGACCCGCTGGAGCGCAATCTCGACACGTTCCGCAAGATGCCGAGCGAGAACGAGATGTTCTACTCGGTCATCCAGCGCGGACTGGACGGGCTGAATGCGGCGTTCTTCTGCGGTTCGGCGGCACTGCTCCGACGTAAATACATCATGGAGATAGGCGGCATTCAGGGCGACACGATCACCGAGGATGCCGAAACAGCCCTCGAACTCCACTCGAGGGGCTATCGAAGTGCCTATGTCGACCGCCCCATGGTTGCCGGTCTGTCGCCCGAGACCTTCTCGGGCTTTATCGTACAAAGGATGCGCTGGACCCAAGGCATGGTGCAGATCTTCCTCTTGAAGAACCCACTGTTCAAGAAGGGCCTGACGCTCGCCCAGCGCATCGGCTATTTCAATTCCTGCTTCTACTGGTTCTTCCCGCTCGCCCGGATGGCCTTCATCCTCGGCCCGCTGCTCTACCTCCTTTTCGGCATCCAAGTCTACATCGGCGACCTGTCGGACTTCCTGATGTACGGCCTACCGCACATCGTCGGTGCGCTGATGTTGTCGTCCATCCTTTACGGACACACACGCTGGGCCTTTGCGTCAGAGCTTTATGAGGTCATCCAGTCAATCCACTGCTCCGGCGCCATACTTCAGGTGCTGCGCAATCCGCGCTCGCCGAGCTTTGCTGTCACGCCTAAGGGCGAGAACCTCGACGAGAACTTCGTCTCCCCTCTCGCCCGCCCTTTCTATATCCTGATCGCCATCGTCTGCCTCGGTCAGATCGCCGGCATCATCCGCTTCTTCGTCGATCCCGTCGGCGCGGGGGTCGTATCTGTCCTCCTTTTCTGGAACACATTCCACCTTCTGCTGCTCGTCTCCGCGCTCGGGGTCCTCTACGAGCGTTCGCAGCAACGCGTGTTTCCGCGCTTCGATACTGACCGCCCTGTCACGCTCCACCAGCCGGGCATGGCCTTTGCGGGCAACATGACCGACATCTCGATCACCGGTATGGGCGTACGGGTGCCCCATACCGGCAACAAACGTTTCGCCGCCGGCGACACGCTCCAGGCCGATGCCCAACAACTCGGCGCTACCTCGCCCACGCAGCTTCACCTCAAGGTGCTCTCAGTTCTCGACGAGCCGGACGGCCAGAAGCTCGGCCTAAGCTTTGACATCCGCACACCCGACCAGTGGTCCGCCGTCGTCGCGCTCATGTATGCGCGCAGCGAGAACTGGAAAACCTTTCGCGATGGCCGCGCCCGCGCCGACAACATGGGCGCCAAGATCGCCGGCCTCGTCCGCTCCAGCCTGTCCCACGCCCTTATACATATCCGCGCCATTACCCGGGAAGTCCGAACATGATCTCCGCCCTCCGTTCCCCTGCACTGGCCGCTGCGCTGGCCGCCGTCCTGGCCGCCGCGCCGCTTGCCCCGCCGGTCGCCGCTGCCCAGCAGGCACCGAGCGAGGATGCCGTCTACGATATCTATGCCCGCTTCCGCGACGATCCGAAAATGGTGACCGAAGCGCTGGAGAGCGGCCTCTGGCGCGCGCGCCTGCCACTCGCCGCGCTGCGCGCCGAGCCCGGAGCCATCCGTCTTGATGGTGCAAAGGCGAGCGAACAGGTCTCCTTTGCGATTGCGCCGCAGGCGAACATCCAGTCCGCGCGCCTGATTTTCCGCCATGTCAGCGGCCGCGCCCAGGAAGGCTCGAAACCGCAGCTTCGCCTCGGACTGAACGGCCGCTTCATCGCGCAGGTCGACGGCGTCACGGAGCATGCCGCCGCCGTCAACGAGATCGTCCTCGATCCTTCAATCCTCGTGTCGGGCTTCAACACGCTGCAGATCGATGCCGTGCAGCGTTATACCTATGGCTGCCAGGACCCCGACGCCGCTGAACTCTGGACCGACATCGACACATCACGTTCCTTTGTTGAAGTCATTTATGCGCGCCAGCCCTTCAACGCGTCGCTGGCAGACCTCTCCGCTGTCATCACCGCTGGCGTCGGCGGCGTGGACGACCTCGCCCTCGTCACCGGCCGCGGCGAGATGACTGCCGACACCCTGCGCTGGGGCACGCTCGCCTCGCAGGCCGTCGCCAACCGCCTCGGTTACACCGTGCCGCGCATCACGCGCGCTGATGCTGTAACGCTCGCCGCTACCGCCGGTAAATCCGACCTGATCGCTATAGGCACGCCGGAAGAGCTCGCGGGCCTCGCGCCTGCCGCGCTCGCGAACCTGAAGGGTGACAGCTCCTGGCTGTCGATCACGCCCTCCCCGGCTGACCCGTCGCGCTTCCTGATCGTCGCGTCCGGCCGCACGCCCGCCGCCATCGAAGGCGCCGTGCGCGCGCTCGCGGCCGGCAACTTCCCGCTCTCTGATACGACATCGCTCGTGCTCTCGCCGGACGAAGTGCCCACCGGCAATCTCATGGCTCGCAAGCAGACGCTGCGCTCCGAAGCGAAATACACGCTGAAGGATCTCGGCCTCGCCAACGCCTCCGTGCTCGGCAAGGAACATGGCACAGCCAGCCTGACGCTCGATCTGCCAGCCGATGTCCGCTTCCGCGCGGGCAGCGAGATACTCCTGTCGCTCGACTTCGCCTATGGCGCCGGGCTCGACGACAAGTCGGTCGTCAATATCCTCGTCAACGATCAGTTCCAGCGCGCCATCCGCCTGACCAACCCTGACGGCGAAGTCACGCCCGGCTACGAGATCGCCCTCCCGGCCGCCGCCTTCCGTCCGGGCCACAACAGCGTCCGCTTCGATGTCGAGCTGTCCACCGGCGCCGTCGGCGAATGCGCCGCCCGCAGCACGCGCCACCTAGCGTTCATCCTGAAGGACACCTCGACGCTTACTCTGCCGTCTACGGATCAATATGTGGAACTGCCGAACCTCGCCCTGCTTTCGGAAGCCGGCTTCCCCTATACTGGCGCTGGCACCCAGCCTGTCGCGATCCTGGCCACCGATACCGGCAGCGATACCGCCGCCGCCGTCTGGACTCTCGCCGCCCGCCTCGGCCAGATCTATGGCACGGTGTTTACCGACGCGACCTTCGGCTTTGGCCTCGAGCTTCCTGAAGCTCACACCCTGATCGTCGGAACACGGCCGGACCTGAAAGGCTTCCTGCCCGCCGAACTGAGCATGTCGGATCTCCTCTCCGGCGCCGCCCCGGACGGCTTTACCCGCAATGTCGCCACGGTTGACCTCGGCGATAACGGCCTGCTGATCGAAGGCGAGTCACCCAGGCACCCCGGCCTCCTCGTCACCGTGCTGACCGCGGAGACCGGCGCACAGCTCCTCGCCTCAACGCGCGCCCTCGTCCAGCCGAGCCACTGGAGCCAGCTACAGGGCGGCACCGCCGTCTGGCGCGAACACGCCGCCACGATGGTTACGCAAGCCGTCCGCGACGGCTTCGCGATCGGCACCCTGCCCGCTGGCGAAAAGGCTCGCATGGCCGCCGGGCGCACGCCCTGGGGCTGGATCCTCTCGATCGCCGCCGTGCTCTTTGCCCTCGCCGCGGCCCTCGCCTTCATCGCCCGCTACATGCGCAAGCGCATGAACGAGAAATGAGGCTGGCAGCGCGCCTCCTGCGCACGGCCTTGGTCAGTGCCTGTGTCGCGCTCGCTGCTGCGTGGCCAACGGCGGCTGCCCAAGCCGCAAGAGCCGGGCAGGCTGAAGGCGTCTTCGCCATCGGCATCCCGCAGGCCGCAACCCCGGGAGAAATCGCCGCCGCAGATACAATCCTCGAACCCGCGCCCGCTCTTGTCCAGGCGGTCTGGAATCTCGGCGCCGCAGGCGACTGGGACGCCGCGCAGAAAGTCCTGCGCGCTCTACAATCTGCCAACCCTTCCTGGAAAGCGCCCGCAAACCTTAAATCCTACCTGGCCGCCGGTCAGCGCGACCAGCAAATCCGTGAGGCCCTCGCGGTCCGCGACTGGTCCACAACACTCGCTCTGCTGCCCGCGCCGACCCCGTCTGCCTGTGGCGCGCCCTTCCACCTCTGGGCCCGCGCCGACGCGCTGGAAGGCCTTGGCGGACAGGCAGACATCAACGCCTTCTATGTCCGCGCACTGACATACTGCACGGCGCCGGATCTGACCGCCGCCCTTGCCGGCCGCGCCCTCAGCGTTCTCGATACGGACGGCCTCGCCGCTGCAGCCGCCCTGCCCTCGCTGTCCCAGAGCAACGATACCCGCGTCCGTCTCGCCCATACGCGCCTCGTGCGCGCCGAACGCTGGCAGCGTTTCGAAGCCGCCGTTGCCACCGGCAACCTCTCCGCCGCGCAGGCTCTCGCGGCCAGATCCGACGATCCGCGCCTGCTGACCCAAGCCGGCTGGACCTTCCTCGAAGCCGACGCCCTTCGCGCTACCACCTATTTCGAGCGCGCCCATGGCCTCGGCGGCGACGGCGACGCATTGCGCGGCCTCGTCATGGCGACGCTCGCCACCGGCAAGGTCGCATCGGCCCGCGCCGCCGCCGCGCAGGCGACAGACGCCGTCCTCGCTGCCGACCTCGAAGCCCGCGTTGATCTCGGCGAGGCCGACCTTCGCCGCCAGGCCAACGACTGGGCCGGCGCGGTCACGCTTGCCGCGAACGCCGCGCGCGCCAACCCCGATCTTGCCGAACCCGCGGAGGCCATCATCGCCGGCGCCCGGCTCGAAGCGGCCGCCGACGCTTATGAACAGGGCGCCTTTGCCGAATCCCGCCGCTTCGCCCTCGAAGCTGCAGAACATCCACCTTCGCGCCGCGCCGCACTGATGCGCGCGGCCTGGTCGGACCTGCAGCTCAGCCACAGCCGCGACGCCGCCAGCGCCTTCAGCCGCCTCTATCTGGAACTGCCCGACGCCGAGTCCGCCGAAGGCTACGCCCTTGCCGCCCGGCGCACCGGCGATCTTGATACGGCCGCCGCCCTCGCCCGCACACTCGGCGGCCCACTCGCCGCCAAGGTCGAGGCGCAGTATGCCGCCGCCGCGTTCGACCAGGGCGACTACCTTATCGCCCGCGCCCATGCGCCGGAGACCTATGAGGCTCTCGGCGGCCTCGACGGCAACTGGTACCGCCAAGCCGTCTCCGCCCGCCGCCAGGGCGGCACAGCCGGCGAAAACCGCCTGACAGGTTTCGTGTCCACCACTTCCGCCGGCACCACGCGCGGCGCTGACCGTTTCGAAGCCGGCCTGTCCGTCTACAGGCTGGACGCCGGTGCCGGCGCCAGGCGCGAAACATTCGCCGCGCCTTATGCCGCCTGGAGCCGCGAGGGCACCACGAGCCTCGCCGCCCGCCTCGGCCTCCTGCCCGTTGGCGCCGATGCCGATGCGGCAATCAACGCGGAGCTCTCCGTCGCCAGGGATGTCCGCGGCGGCGTGGTCGAAGCCCGAGCCTTCGTCCGTCCCAAGACGGAAAGCGTTCTTGCAATGGCAGGGCGAAAGGATGGTGCCGGGAATGACTACGGCCGCGTTACCGAAACCGGTGCCCGCCTCTCTGCACGCCTGCCCGCCGGCAAGGCCCACACCGTGCAGGCCGATCTCTCCGCCGCCTCGCTTGACGGCGTGAACACGGCCGGCAATTCGATGTTCGGCGCCGGGCTCTCTGCCTCACGCACCTTCGACAAGGATGGCTTCGCCTATCTCGTCACCGGCCCGTTCTACCAGTATCAGTCGTATGACCGGAACACGAACTTCTTCACGCCCGCCCAGGGCGGCTATTTCAGCCCGCAGGCCTTCCACCGCGCCGGCTGGTCGCTCAACGCCCAGACAGATCCGCTGAAAGACTGGATCGCCCGAGCGAACCTCGCCGTCGCTCACGAGTCGGTGGAAGAAGATGCCGCACCTGCCAATCCGTTGCTCGCCGCGCCGCAGCCCCTGATCGGCGGCGGCGACAGCTCCGGCCTCGCCGGCGCGCTGGATATCTCCGTAGCCCTGCGTGTAAGCCGCAACGCGATCATCTCTGCCAACGCCGCCGCCATCGTCTCACAGGCCTATGAGGATGTGCGCATCGGCTTCGCTCTCACATGGGCGCCCGGCGGCCGCACTGGCCTCGTGCGCGGCGACCTTCCCACCGACCCTTTCAATCCCGGCGCCTGGATCCAGCCATGACGCGAGCCAACTCCTCCTCGGACCGCACCGGCGTCCGCCTTGTCCGCCGCCTTGAGCGCAGCGATCCTTTCCTGAAGCGCGCGGTGCAGGCCGCCGCGCTGATCGGCTGTATCCTCGGTATGCTGATCTATGCATGGCAGGCCGTGTACGGAGAAACGGCAGCCAGCCGCCGCGCACTCACCGAAGCCGCCGCGGCAGGCCAGGTTGCTGCCGAAGCCGAGGTCGCCCGCATTCAGTCCGCCGCCCTCTCCGCTGCCCCGCTGGTCGCCGCGGCCAATGCGCCGGACATCACCGTCGCCGAGCGGGTCGCCCTCAATGCCGCGCTCAGGCGCCTCCTCGCGCATTCGCCAGTCACCGCTATCGTTGTCTTTTCGCCGGAGGACAAACCTGCCGGTGTGCATGGCGAAATGCCATCCGACGCCGCCGGCCTCATCGCGCCGCCTTCCACCAGCCGCCGCGCGGGCCGCGAACTGCTCGCACTCGAACTCACCCCCGTTTCAAACCAGCGGGCGGCGTATTACCTCCAGCTGCCGATGCCCGATGGCAGCGCCCTGCCCGCCGCCATGGTCTTGCGCACCGGCGCCTTCCAGTCGGCGCTGAATATCGGCGCCGCCGCCGGCCCCGGATGGCGCGCCGCCCTACTCAACCGCGACGGCCAGGCTGTGCTCACCGCAGCCACCGCTACAGCCCCCTTTAGCGAAGCCGACCTGCAACTCGCTGTCACCGCCCTCGGCTGGCGTCCTCTGCATGCAGAAGAATCCTCTGCCGCCTCCCGGGTCGAAGGTCAGCACACCGGCGCCTTCATCGAAACCCGCGCCATCTCCGGGGACATGCTGCAGATCGCCTATATCGGGGCGCCGCGCTCCGTTCTTTCGGTTCTGTCCGCACGCCGCTATGAATTTGCCGCTCTGCTCGGCGCCGCCCTGCTCGCGATGATTCTCGCTATCTCGATTGTCCAGAACGAGTGGCAACGCCACGACCTGCAGGTCCGCGACGCCGACCTTGTCGCCGCCCGGGCCGATGTTACCTGCGACCTGCTCGCCGCCGGCGTCATAGACTGGTCGGTCGCCGACGGCCGGGTCGACTATTCCGAAGGCTGGGCCGACATGTTCGCACAGGGCGCCGAGCCGACTTCAGAAGAGATCTTTGACTGGATCGCCCGCATTCACCCTGACGACCGCCTCGCCGCCCGCGACACCTATCAGGCGATGCTCGAAGGGCGTGAAACCGAACTCGTGCACCGCATGCGCATCCGGATGTCCTCAGGCCTCTGGGTGCAGGTCGTGGAACGCGGCCGCGCCATCCTCGGCCCGGACGGCCTGACCCGCCACATCGTCCTTGTCCAGACTACCGAACCTGCCGATGGCAGCGCCCTGCGCAATGCCTTCGGCGACACCACCGCGAAGCCGGTCGAGGCCGTCGCGGTCTGACGGGTTCGGCCGCATAGCACTTGGCGGGAAAAATGCGGAGAGACTGGGCGAGGCCAAACGCCCCTCAATCATGCATGTGACGGTTGATTTCTGTTTCCCATGTCTCAGGTCGGTTAGTTGCGGACTTACGAGGGGCATCTGACTTTTGGCAAATGGATGTCGGCGCAGCTCCCTTTCTGCGATGCCTTTTGATGGCTTCATTCTGAGTTAAGAGGCGTGGCACAAACTGAGCGAATGCAAGTTTCCGCCTCTCCTATCCTCGACGCTGTTGCCGAACTCTGCGCGCGAGCCCTGTCGAGCGAGGCGGGCAAAGCCACGCGTGCGGGCGTCATTGCGCGCAAGCACTTGCGAGCCAGCGTTGCCCCCTTCAGGCTGGGCTACTTTCAGAATGCCAGCTGGTTGCATGCGTCGCTGCGCGAAGCGGGTTATCAGGAACTCGACATCCGCAAGAGCGGCGTTTTGCGCCGCGATGTGGAAGATGCGCTGGTTATACCCTGGACGGACGCCGCAGGGCGCGTTCTCGGTCTTGTATACCGGCGCAACCAGCCAATCGTCACCCAAACGCCCAATGGTCCTTCTGACATTCGCTATGCCCTGCTGGGGGACCGCGATCAGTTGCCTTTGCAGGGGTCGAACGAAGCACGTGCTGCAGGTTATGAGACGCTCGTTGTCGTCGAAGGATCGACCGACTTCCTGACGCTCAAATTGGCAGGCGCCGACGATGTCGCGACACCGCACACCTGCTTCATCCGTCCGCCGCAGCTCCTAAAGCTTAAAGCAATCGGGTTCCGGCGGCTCATCCTCTGCTTCGATCCGGATTTTGCCGGTTGGCGGGGTATGTTGTCCGCGACCGAAGGCGCCTTTGCGGCGGGCCTTGATGTGCGTATCGCCCGGGCCGGGAAAGCAGATGTTGATGTCGACGAGTTTGTTTTGAGGAACGGTCTCTCGGCCTTCCGCCGTTCTCTTCTTGACGCCGAAGACGGCCTCAGCGTCTATGCGGGCGCAGTAATCTCTGCCGCGGCCACGACACCAGAGCCTAAAGCCAGCGCTGCCGACCTTGCGGCACGATTTGCTATCCTGGCTCCGTCACCGGAAGCCGCAGCGCGGCTCAATCAAGAATTCTGGCCGAAGATAGACGCGTTCGCGGGTGCGCAGTTGCGCATCGCCGCAACGGACCGGATCGCAGAGGCGTCTGCAGGCCGGCGCCTGCAGATCAGCCCCATCGGATCACTTCTAAGGAATCAAAGGTGATCTGCTCCCCGGTTGCCCCGATCGTGATGACCCCGGCACTGTCCTGCATAAGGACCGTTTGACTATCGTCCGAGCTGACGATTCCACCCGATGTGAAGGTCACCGTCCAGTCCGACTTGAACGCGAGGCGCGTCGTGCCCGATGACAGATCGAGCGTGTCCGTCCAGGAACCCTTGCCGCCACTGATATACCAATTGCCGGCTCCGACATCCCATTGGAACAGGTCTGAGCCGTCATCACCGGATGCATACTCCCAGGCTCCGCCTTCACCTTTGCGCGCCGTGAGCCTGTCGTTGCCAGCTCCGCCGTAGAGAGCGTCCGAGCCGGTTCCGCCGATCAGTGTATCGTCACCGGTACCGCCAAAAAGCATGTCGTTGCCGGCGCCGCCATCGATCGTGTCGCGGCCATCTTCGCCGAAGAGATCATCATTTCCAGCTTCGCCAAAGAGGCTGTCATTGCCGCCCCCACCGAAGATCAAGTCCCCACCGTTGCCACCGTAAACCACATCGGCGCCGGCAGAATCCTGACGCGTGTCGAAATAGTCGTCGCCGTCGCCAAGAAAGGCCGTTATCCCGCCGGTAGAAGAATAGATCCTGTCGTTGCCGCTGGTCGCGATGATCCGCTCGATGCCGACAAGCGTGTCACCTTCCGCAAGCCCGCCTGTCAGACCGACCTGCGCCTTCGGATCCCAGTCAAAGCCTACAGAATCAGGTTGCGACAGCACGAGCGTCACGGGCGCAGTCGATGCAGAATAGTCCACGGTGTCGGTACCAGCCCCACCATCGATCAGGTCGGCTCCGGCAGACCCGTAGAGGATGTCGTTGCCAGCACCGCCGAGCAATCTGTCCAGGCCTTGAGACCCGTAGAGTCTGTCATTGCCGTCACCGCCTTCAAGCGTATTCGTCTCGCTGGTCGAAACGTTGGTGCCAAACCGAACCGTCTGGATCGAGAACGGTGTCGTCGACATCGGCTCGTAGATGTAAGCATTTGAAGACCAGTCGAAGGTCGCAGCTTCAAGCCGGATTTCGTTGAAGACCACGCCTGCCCCGAAATCGAGCGCGACGGTCGCCTTGTCACCGTAGACTTCCACGCTCACCGAGCCAACCGCGACACCATTCTGGAAAGCGGTTGCGCGGACTGTCAGGTAAGTCTGCCCCACCGGATCACCCAGCGTTACAATCGCCGAACCCGTAGATGCGCCGAACCGGATCGCACCGTTGACAAGTGTTGCGGCCGTCCCGGCCTGCGCCAGATTCTGCAACTGGCTCACCGCCGTCGTCGCATTCGCGTACAGGATGTCGTTTCCCGCTCCGCCGGTAATGTGGTCTGTTCCTGCTCCGCCTTCGATAGTGTCGGTGCCCGCGCCGCCATGCAGGCGATCGTTTCCGGCGCCGCCGGTAATCCGGTCATTGCCATCTTCGCCATAAATCAGGTCGTTGCCGTCATCGCCGGCCAGAATATCATTGCCGCCGCCGCCAGAGATCGTGTCATGGCCGCCGCCACCACTGACGTTGTCCACGCCAGTGCTGCTGGCCTGGGTATCGAAATGGTCGTCACCCAGCCCGAGTGTTGCGGTCGTGCCGCCCACCGCACCATAGATTCGATCGGCGCCGTCTGTGCCGACGATCTGCTCAATCGAAATGAGCGTGTCGCCCGTTGCAAACCCACCAGACACGCCGATCTGCGCTTTCCCCCCCCAGCTTGTGCCTGCCGCGTCGGGCTGCGAGAGAATGACTGTGATCGGTGCCGTGGACAACGAGTAGTCAGCTATATCGATCCCTGACCCGCCATCCAGAACGTCTGCGCCAGAAGACCCATAAAGCCGGTCATTGCCGATTCCGCCGAGCAGGGTGTCGGTTCCAGCTGACCCGTAGAGTCGGTCATTGCCGGCGCCGCCGTCGAGCTTGTTCAGTTCCGAAGTCGACGTATCATCTGAATACCGCACGGCGGCGATCGTGAATGGGGATTTCTCAAAAGTTGTGTAGGAATACTGGCCCGTCTTCGGATCGAGTATCGCCGTTTCGAGAACGAGCTTATCGAATAGGACGCCGTCTTTTGTGTCGATTGACAGGGTGGCATTGTTGCCGGAAATGTCGGCCATGACCGAAGCGACAGCGACACCGTCCAGATAGGCAGTTGCGCGGACCGTCTGGAATGTGCCGCCGGCCTTGTCTCCGAACGTGACTATCGCGCTGCCAACGGGCGCCGAAAAGCCGATCGTTGCGCCCGATAGGGATGCAGACGCCGACGCTGGCGCCGGATCACTCCGTCGGAAGTCGGTGTATCCGGACACCGCGTCGGGAGAAGCCAGCAAGGTGTCATTGCCATCGCCGCCAAAGAGCGAGTCTTCTTCAGTAGAGCCAGTTATTGTGTCGGCTCCGACCGTTCCGGACGCCGCGCCCTCAAAGTCGAGGATGTCGATCTGTACGCCCGTATCAAATGTATTGCCGCCCGCGTCGGTGACGCGAACAACAAGTTTCGCTTCCGGAGTTGTCTCGTGATCGAGCGTAACACCGTCGCGAACGAGGATCTGATTTCCGACGATCGTGAAACTATCTGAATCGCCGCCGACGATGGAGTAGGTGTGGGTATCACCCGCATCTACGTCCGTGGCTGACAGCGTGCCAACGACGCGTCCTGCCGAGGTGAATGAACTGCCGACCGAGCCGCCGCCTGCGACGTCTTCCTGAATCGACCCACCACTGAGCGTTATCCCAGTGGGACCTTCATTGACGTTGGTGACGCTGATCGTGACCGCCTGGCTCGTCTGGGCAGTGCCATCCGAAGCCGTGACCGTGAGGTCATAGACATTGTCGCCGCCGGCATCCGCCGGGGCTTC
>NZ_JALHLS010000001.1:0-511066 GCF_022844445.1 Hyphomonas sp. | reverse complement strand
GGACCTTCATTGACGTTGGTGACGCTGATCGTGACCGCCTGGCTCGTCTGGGCAGTGCCATCCGAAGCCGTGACCGTGAGGTCATAGACATTGTCGCCGCCGGCATCCGCCGGGGCTTCGAAGTTCGGCGAGGCGATGAACGAGACTTCACCCGTTGCCGCATCGATCGTGAACAGCGATGCATCCGCACCGCTGAGGCTGTAGGTCAGGGTCGTGCCGGCATCCACATCGGTGGCTGCTGCCGTGTACACCACGCCGTTCGCGTTCTCCGCAAAGCTCGCGCCCGGAGAGGATGTCAGGACCGGACCTTCATTGACGTTGGTGACGCTGATCGTGACCGCCTGGCTCGTCTGGGCAGTGCCATCCGAAGCCGTGACCGTGAGGTCATAGACATTGTCGCCGCCGGCATCCGCCGGGGCTTCGAAGTTCGGCGAGGCGATGAACGAGACTTCACCCGTTGCCGCATCGATCGTGAACAGCGATGCATCCGCACCGCTGAGGCTGTAGGTCAGGGTCGTGCCGGCATCCACATCGGTGGCTGCTGCCGTGTACACCACGCCGTTCGCGTTCTCCGCAAAGCTCGCGCCCGGAGAGGATGTCAGGACCGGCGCTGTGTTCGCCGGAAGCTCCGAAGGTAACGTCGAAGTTGTCGCAACTTCGGTGTCAGAAGTGGACGCGGCGCTTTCTGGCTCTTTGGCTGGAGCACCCTCCGTCTTCATGTCTGGCAAAGTTGCAGCGAAACTTTTGTTGTCACCAGTGACCGACGCGTCCTGCGGAGCCGCGGAGGCTTCGACTGCTTGAATACCGGTCTCGACGGTGGTTTGCGCGGCGGTCGCGTTTTGAGTTCCGAGCGGCGAACGGTCCGGCAGCGCGGTTTCAGGCTCGAAGCCGTCGGAGCTTGGCGCAGTGTCCAGAACGGAATCGGCAACGAATGAGGCCGATGGCTTGGCCGCCTCTTTGGACTCTGCGGTCTGAACGCCGCTAGTTAGGACTTGACCTGAGTGCTCGCCCTGGACCGCCATCGGCTCGCTGTCCGGCGCATAGCCGAAGTCACCCGACTGGGTTACCGGCGCAACCGTTTCGACTCTGTCAGGCGCCTGTGCATTGCCTTGCAGGAGCCCTTGTTTGTCTTCGGCGCGTTTGAGGACTTCGGCTGGATCGGTCATATTCGTCGTTCCTGTGGGACGGCAATACAATACTCAATAATGACGGAGACAGCCTCAAACCGGTCGTGCCAGTTTCATCCAAGTTTTTTGGCAGTCATTAACTGTTTGTCGGGCGGCATCTGGTCTGCCGCTGCAGCACGGCATCAATGAACCTGCTGCAAAGCTGCTGGTCAGCACGCTCAATCCGTTCGCACAGGCAGTGCGGCCACGTCAGCGCGCTCAGGATGAGCCCGGTCTGGAAAGTCAGTCCTGGCCAGAGATCGATCACTCCTCTGCAAGCCGTGCACTAAAATCTTTCCTGCGAGACGGGTTTGATCAGAAGGCAGATCGATAGGCTCAGTAACCTTGCTGGAAGGCTCGCTGTAAGGCGCGGTCAATTGGCTTGAAAAGGTGCTGCAGCAACGTGCGCTCGCCGGTAACGATCTCGGCGCGGACCGTCATGCCTGGCAGGAGATCGAAGGTCTGGCCGCGCGCCTCAAGCTGCGTTCGCGACAGCGCCAGCGTCGCGACGTAAAAGCTGCCACTGCCGTCTTCAGAGAATGTCATTGGAGAAATGCGGCGAACGACGCCGGTAACATCACCGTAAACTTCACTATCGAAGGCAGTGATGATAACCTTAGCATCTGCACCAACGTGAACTTCGCCGACTTCCTTCGGATCGATCCTGACTTCAGCTAGAAGCTCCGACTCCGTCGATACGATCTCGACCACCGGCTCGCCGGGCCGAATAACGGCGCCAACGGCCTTGGGAGTTATCCTTTGAACCTTGCCGGCTGCCGGAGCACGAAGATCAAGATCTGCCAGACGTTCCTGCAGCTTGTCGATGCCTGCCTCTGCGCTTTCCAGCTGGGCCGTTACGCGTGAGAGCTCGCTGGACCATCCTCGCCGCCGCTCCGATAGAGCCTGAGCCAGTTCGCTGTTCGATTGGGCGACTGAGGACCGGGCGCTGGCGATCTGGCTCGTCAGGCGCTCAAGGCGCGTTTGTGTCTCTGTCACTTCCAGCTCGGCCTCAATAGCAGAGGCGCGCGTAGCGTAGCCCGACTCCAGAAGGCGCGCGAACATCTCATGGCGCTCTGTCACAATTCCGAGTTGGGTACGGGCGCCTTCGAGTTCCCGCTCGAGTACGACAATTTCGGAGCGCAATTGATTTGTGTGCGCTTCGTGTGTCTGCGCTACGGCTTCCAGCGCGGAACGCTCCGTGGTGAAGGTACGGGTCTCTTCTGCAATGCGCGCCGGATCTGTCGCTATCGATCCGAAGTTGGGTGTCGTGCCATCAAGCAACGCGCGCAGGCGCATTTGCGACAGAGCCAAGCCGGCGCGCTGAGCGTCAAGCTGCCCAAAATCGCTAGCGGCACCGCCGGCGCGCAGGCGCACAAGTGACTCTCCTTCTTTGACGGCTTGCCCGGGCGAGACGAGAATTTCGGCGACGATTCCGCCTTCAAGGTTGCTGACAGCCATAACCGAACCCTCAGGAAGGATCTGTCCTTCGGTCACGGCGACTTTGTGAATCGGCGCAATTGCGGCGATCGCAAGAAGGGCCGAAGTGAAAGCAATAATCGCCCACATTCCACGCACGAAATACTTGCGGGAGTCGTCGCCCTGCGCTTCGAGCGGCAGTGCCGGAGGGGCCACTTTCGCGGAACGGTCAGAATTCGCTGCGGACGTCAGCGCGTCGTCTTGCGCGTCGAACTCGAAGAAGGAAGCCACGGAGTCGGTCATATGGGTCTCGAATAAGCGTGTTATCGGGGTTCAAGCAGCGTTTGTGTTATGCGGAGAGCGGGCGGCATCTGAGGCAGCGATTGCCGCCAGGACTTTGTCGGGCGGACCATCCAGCGCGATGCCGCCGCGGTGGAAGTAGATCAACCGGTCACAGGCTCGCATATGCGAAGGACGGTTAGTCGTCAGGACCAGAGTCGTATTTCCGCGCATCCGTTCGATCTGCTCGACGAGCGCGGCATCGCCTTCGGCATCCAGGAAGGCGCCCGGATCGTCCAGAAGCAGCAGAGACGGGCGGCGGGCATATAGCCCGGCGAGGAATACCTGCAGTTGCTGGGTCTCATCCAATTGTGCCCCGCCGAAACTCTTGGCAAACGTTCTGAGCCCGTTGCCGAAGTGCGGGCCAACGAGAGACACGCCTGCCTGCCCCAAGGCTTCGCACAGTTCGGATTCCGTAGTTCCGGGCGCAATCAGCCTGAGGTTCTGCAACACGGTGCCATGGAACAGACGTACACGGGGCGGCAGATAGCCAATCATGGTGCGATAGTCCGCGACCCGCATTTGCCGCAGATTCAACCCATCGACATAGACGGCGCCCGTTGCTGGCTCGTAGATTCCCGCAATGCACTTTAGCAGCGTTGACTTTCCCGAGCCCGACGCGCCGCAGATTGCAACCGTCTGTCCCGCCGGTATCGAAAGGTTGACGCCGCGCAGAGCCGGCTCGAAATCGGACGGATGGCGATATCCCAGGCCGTCGAGCTTAATGGTACCATGGATCTTGCGCCGCAGCGGCGCAGGCGACGCCGCTCTGCGTTCCGGGACCAAGGCCATGATCTGGTTGACCAGACGGAGGGCGTTTCGAAACTGACTGATCTTGTGGCTCGACAAGAAAGCCACTTGGATCGGCATCAAGACGCGCCAGATCAGCATCATCGTGCCGACGAGCGCGCCCATCGACATGTCACCAGCCATCGCGCGCATGGCTCCGATTCCAAGCACAAGAATGCCGGCAACCATCAACATAGCCTGCGTCAGCGACTGAAGCGTATTGTCGAGCAATTGTATCTGAAAGCGGGCCTGCGCGGCTTCTGTAGACAAACTCGACAGTCGCTCCGACCAGCCCTTCTGAACGCCGAGCTGCTGGATCGAGGGAAGCTTGGATACAGTCTCTGACAGAGATGATTGCAGTGCGCTTTGCGCCTTGCCTTCCCTCGATGCGAGGCGCACCTGAACAGGGCTCACGAACATCATGATCAGCGCGTACAAGACGGCTAACCCCACCGGCACGAAGCCTACAGGACCAGCGATCAGGAAAATGATCCCGACCATGACGATCATAAATGGGATGTCCAGAAATGCGCTGACAATGTGTCCGGTAAAGATCGCGCGGATGCTCTCGAACTGCCTGAACCGCTGCACCTGCACATCTACCGAGGCCGTCTCCGTCATGCGCAGCGGCAAATCGAGAAGACGCTGGAAAATAGCCGACGACAAGGCGGCATCAAATCGTGACCCTGTCTCCGCGATCAGTCGGGTACGGTCGCGGCGCAAGTACAGTTCAACAAGGATCGCCAGGGCCGCGGCAAGAAACAGGAATACCAGAGTGCTTGACGACTCCGACCGGATCGCCAGATCGTAGACCGCCATCGTGAACAGAGGCGTCGCAAGCCCAAGCAGGTTGATCAGGAGAGAAAGCCCGATCAATGACCAGATCGGTCCACGCAGATAAGACAGCTGTTGCTGCATCCAGAGTGTCTTGTCTTCCTCCAGCGCCTCCGGGCGCACGCTGAGGAAACAAACCAGCTGGTGCTTGTCTGCATTGATATCGGCCGCGGCGCGTGAACCGCTAGGCACGACGATCTGCGGAGTCCCCTTCGCATCGATCCCGCTGAACAGCAGCGGGCCGGAGCTTGTCACGACAAGGCAAGGAAGCGCGCTGGCTGCGATGGCTTTCAAAGCCACGCGCCTTACAGAAGTGTCACAGCCAAGTCGTCTCGCCACGGTGCGGAAGCCGGCGAGCCCATCAATAGGCTGACCATAAGGAAGCGCTTCGGCAAGTTGCCGGCGCTCCCAGGTCTGCCCAGCCGCGCGTCCCAGATGGATCAAACAGGCAATGTAAGGATTGCCATCGGTTGCTGGCGCGTCGTTGCTCACGGCCGCAAGCGGCGAGCCGCTGGCTCCGAGGCGCGCGCGAAGGTCGCTCCACGCCTGATGCACCGAATTTCGCAGCTGAGGATTTGGGGTTGGTGTCACCGCCCGCCCCCGCTCTGCGTGTTTGCCGTTGGGGTTCGCCCGCTTTCCAGAGTGCGGAGTTGCAAACGACCGCGTTCGAGCACAAACGTGCGGTCTCCCAGGGCGAGATAGGACGGCCGCTGAGATCCGACTATCAACGTAACATGGCCCTTCAGTTTCCGCAGTCCTTCCAGAAAACGCTGATCAGCGTCGCGATCAAGCATGGCCTGCGGCTCATCCAGAACGATCATCCGGGGACGGAGCGCAATCGCTCGGGCAATCACGATCAGCCTGGCCAGACTGTCGGAGATTCCGCCATTTCCCTCATCGGTGATCATCGTTTCGAATCCGGCGGGTAGCCGGTCAATGGACTCGCGAAGCCCGAGCAGGTCGCAGACGGCCACAACTTCTTCGAGCGTCGCGCCATGGCCAAACGCCGTCAAATTCTGAAGAATAGTACCTTTGAACAGGGTGGACTGAGGCGACGTAAAGACGATCCCGCGACGTCCCGCGAGCCGCAGGCCGCCGACTGGTTCGCCGCCAAACGTCACATCACCATCAAGATCTACGTGCTCACCGGAAAGCTTCATCAACAACCCAAGCTGATCGGCCGCATTCGATGATGTGACGCAGATCGTCTCACCGAAGGCGATGTCGAGATCAAAGCTCGCTGCAGAAGTGGCACTCCGCGGAAGATGCAGACCGCGCGCGACGAGTTGAGGTCTCGGCGGCAGATTAACACCGGCACCTGCCGCAGGAATTTGCGGAACAGAAAGCGCCTTGTTTGCTTCGTCGCGCGCAACCGTCAGAAGGTTCATGCTCCGGACAATGCCGCTCGCGCGCATAACGGGTTGAATGACCCGGCCGGCAAGCAGGGTGCTCGCAGCAAGTGAACCGATGGTCAGATCGCCATTGATCGCCATCCAGCCGCCCACGGCTCCGATCGCGATGAAGGTAATGTTGCCGAAAAGCGCCGAGAGGGTCTCGGCATGGCCGGTCGCAGCGATTGCGTCGCGCCCGAGCTGGCGGTTGCGGCCAAGCAGGCGCTCGAAACGGCGCGCCATAAACGCCTCCATAGCGGCGCCCTTGATTGCTGTAACTCCCGACAGCGTTTCGGCGATGAAGTGATAAAGCCGCGAATCCTCTTCATCTCGGGCTTTGGCGATGTCCAGCATTGGCTCGGTGACATTTGTTGAAATCACCATGAACACAATCAGAAGCAGAACCGGCACGATCGCGAGCCAGCCAGCGATCAGCGCCATGCAACCGAGGTACAGGAAGACGAATGGGAAATCGAGCAGCGCCCAGCGCATCTGCCCGCCATAATATTCCGACAACCGATTGATTGAGGTGATACGCGCAACGTGCCGGGTGTCCTGTTCGGCGTCCATGTGTGCGCGCTGCGCGAAGGCAATGCGTTCGATGGCAAGCGCGACGTTCTGAGCTTCGAACTTTGCGGCGCTGAAACCGGCCACATAGGATCTGCCGACGCGCAGAAACACTTCGATCGCCGTGATGCAGATAAAGCCGATGACCAAGAGGAAAAGTGTTTCGTTGGCCTGATGCGGGATGATCGCATCATATACTTCAAGCACCGCGATCGGCAGGACCAGGCCAAACGCATTGATGATCAACGTGCCAGTTAAGGCCGACGAAGGAATCCGTAGCAAATCCGCGCCGGCGAAAACTGCGCCGCCGGGCTGGCCTTCGATACGGTTCGCCAAACCAAATGCGCGGCGAATGCTCGAGAGCGCCACGTGAACGGGCGAAGTAAACGGCTTGCGGTCTCCCCGCCTCTGTGAATCGGGGCTGTCTGATTTCTTCATTGGGAGTGCAGACAACGACATGGAGCAAGTTCTTCATTCGGACCAAGCATCGGCATACTTGGTATGCTTTACTAAATGCTTCATTCGCGGCATGCAGCGCGAGAAAGTTCTGCACGCTGAGAGAATGAGGAGCGGAGTAGAACGGACCTGGTGTTGAAAAGCGTCTGCATCCAAAACGGTATCGGAAAGATGCTCGGATCAGCTGGAGCGACCCTGTCGGCAGACGTTACACAAAACGATGCCCAGAAGCGGAGCATTTTCGCTGCCCGTGAATGGCGCCAGAAGCGCAAGGTAGCGATGGAGGGCGATACGCTTGCGGAGACGGCAGCACGGTTTCTGTAAATGATAAGCCAACTGCCGATCGTGCTGACACGGATGCGGCTGGCGATCCCCTGCCCCCCTCAGACCGGTTGCGTGATCCTCGACGCGGGTCAGGTGTTCCTGCTCGGTGATCATTCCGGCGGCTTCGACGGGCGCTATCTGAGCATCTCAGAGCGGGCGGATCTGATCGGCCCCTGGCGCCCGCTTCGCTGACAAGGCAACTGATCGTCTTCGCTCTTCGAACAAACCTGGAAGCGTTCCTCATTGCCCGCAATCAGTATCGACCTCGCCCCATCTTCAGCCCGCGTGCGGGCGAAGGCTGCGACACTTCCCCGGCTCGCGCCGTCAGAGGGCATTCTCAGTCGGTTGTTCTGCTGTTGAGGGACGACTTCAGCCGATCTCAAAAATTGTGTAGATGGGATTGAACCCAGATTGCTCACCGGTTGCGACGGCAACTACATCATTGAGCCAGGCGTACTTCTCGTCCCCGCATTCGAATTTTGCCACCGTGACGAGGGAATAGCTGCCTGCGCCGAGTGTCTTGCCTTTGGCAAGGTCCGCCATGGCAGTCGCTGCCCCAATGAACCGGCCCTGATAGGCAAGGTAAATCATCGCGCGATCATCGGTTTGCAGCGTCAGGCGCACATCGATCATCATGGTCCCGTCGGTGCGGAAGCGAACCCAATCTGCTCCGCCGGGCAGAACCTTGCCGCTCAGCCGTTCGCCCTCGAATGTACCGCCTTTGACCGGCGCGATGGTGCGGCGCCCTTCCGGCGTCTTGCCGATTTGCGCCGCGCCCGCAGAATCGACGTCAAGGCGCAGCGTCATGAGATGCTTGTTTGGGAGTGACGGAACGGACGTGTTCATGGCTCACTCCGCCGCCATGTAAGCGTCAAGCGTCCTATGGAAGTGCCGGATGCGGCTTTCCTGATACGTGGCAAGCGTCGCGCCGGGCTTTCGGCTGGTGCGCAGACCCTTCTGGATACGCATCAGATTATCGGTGTCCTGATCGACGACCATTGCCGCCGATCCCATCGCTTCGACAGTCGACCATGGCTGATCCTCCGTCAGCCAGACTATGTCTGGCGGGGGCGGGTGCGATCCGTCTTCGCTTTTCGGGAACAGGAAGAAAATTTCCATGATCGACCGCTCCGGATCGTCGCCATGGGGACGAAAGCGGTATCCGGCTGCAAGACCAACACCGCCGAACTGAACAAAGTTTGGAAAAACGGAATACTGGATCAGATCCAGCGCAACCGCATCGGAGATGCCCGATACGTCGCGACCCGATGACTTGGAAATCTTCTTGCGCGCGATATCGGCGAACCGGTCACGTGGTGATTGTCCTTCAACCAGCGGCGCAGAAGATTTGTAGAAGGGTGTGTCGCGCTCCATCAGGGTACGGGTTTTTTCCAGATCGAACTGCTCGCCCAGCGACGGGCTTGGCACCCCTTGCGCACTGATCATCCGGTTGATGTGCCGGACGCCAGGCCATGTATCGTACTGGGTGTTGCTGTCTCCGTAGTATGGGAGCGATTGGGGATGCGCGAAGGGCACGTGATAGGCTTCGACAAAGGCTTCAGCGCAAAGCTTCCAGTTGCACGGCATGACCTTGGCGACATGGATCGCCTTGTACCGGTTCTCGAGGCCGAACTCCTTGAAGTGATCCGGCAGGATTTCGAGATAGGACAGCAGGTCTTCGCTCTCATGATCAAAGTTGATGAAGACAAATCCGCCCCAGGTATCGACGCGCGCTTCCGGCAGGCTGAAATCTTCCCACTTTATGTGCCTGAAGTCCCAGGCACCGGGTACTTCTTTCAGCGTGCCGTCCAGGGCCCAGGTAAATCCGTGAAACGGACAGCGGAACTGTTTCACGCAGCCTGCTTCCTTGCGCAGCATTGTTCCCCTGTGCAGACAGGAGTTCACATAAGCGCGGATGTCTTTCGGGCCCGTTCCGGTGCGCACCACGATCAATGAGTCGTGGACAATGTTGTAGACAACGTGAGAGCCGACATTCGGGATGTCTTCGAGGCGACACGCCCATTGCCAGGTCCTGCGCCAGATTTTTTCGACTTCCCTGTCATGATAGGCTTTTGAGAAGTAACGCTCCGAGGGAATGTCGTCGTTTCCCATGTCGACCTGGGATTCCTCGCGCATGTGCGCCGGCGGGGCGATCCTGTCTTTTGCGTAAATGTCTTGAAGCGACGGCTTAGGGCGATCCGCCGGGCCGGTCGTCATGCGGCGGCGAGGTCCGCTGGTATTCCCGTTTTCCATGCTGAATGATCTCCCCTGCAAGGGCTTAGGCGCCTGACATCCTATTTACAAACAGACTGTTCTGTATGTTATGGCAAGTCAATCAGGATTCGAAGCGCATGATCGAAGCGGTCCAGACAGAACGCCCGACGCAGGAGCAACGGACAGACGCTATGCGCGCCCGCTTGCTTGAGGCGACGCTTGACCTCATTGCAGAGGAAGGCTGGGCTCAGACCAGCACCCAGAAAATCTGCAAGCGTGCAGGTGTCTCCCGCGGCGCCCAGACACACCACTTTCCGACCAAGGACAGTTTGCTTATCGCGGCGGTCCGGGAAATCGTGGCGCGGTATCAGCGAGACCTTGATACTGTCGCCGATGACAAAAATGGAGATGACTGGCGCCTGGAGCAGGTGTTTGACTTCCTGTGGGATGCCTGTTTTGAGGGCAATCTCCTGAATTGTTGGATGCAAGTCATGGTAGCGGCGCGCACCGATAAGGCTTTGCAGCCCGCCGTTCGGGAAACGGACTCTACCGCCCTCGCGGCTATGCGCGCGCTTGGTGACAAGTGCGAACCAAGGACTGGTTCCCGAAAAACATGCGCCGCCGATCTCGTCGAACTCACGGTTTATCTTTTGCGCGGAATGGTCGTTCAGAGCGGCGTCCATCCTGATCAGGAAGAACGCCATAGACTGTTTGAACTATGGAAGAAGCTGGCTCTCTGAGAACCCGGTTTGAGCTGCTCCTATTTGGTGTCGCTTCTTGATCCCTGGAAAACACCAAACGGCCGAACATTCAGGCCGTTTCCGGCGACGTCCGACCTGGCACAGATGAGGCGGCCCGACGACACGATTGGATCGACCCCTGCCGGTCAACGACGACGGCGATCGTGGTCCAGACGCAGCACGGGCTTCGGACTTACCAAGGTCCACCTTGTCGGAAGTTTCTCGGACCCTGTGAGAGATGTTCGAGGCTCACAGCAGAGCGACAGCGGAAACCGGATGTGCACCCGCACGCCAAGCTGGATGACATCTGGCGAAGCCCGGAAGTTGCGAAACGGATTTTGGGCGGTTGATCCAAGGCTGTGCCGCGGGCGTTTCCCTGTCCGGGCCGTTTGTACTGACACTGCCCGCGATTTGACTTCCGCACCTGCAGCTTGCATCAATTTCCCGTACTTAATTGGCGGAACGGTCGACCATCCATGGTGCGCGAGACGGAGCAGATACTGAAGGCGCGGGCCGGCAAGGTCATCCCGAATGGAATGTATGGCCATCAGTCGGTTCGGTTGCTCCCGGAGAGTTTTCCGCAATTCTTCAGCCGCGCTGACGGCGCATACCTTTGGGACAGCGACAACACGCGCTATCTCGACCTGATGTGCGCTTATGGGCCCAACCTGCTCGGATACCGTGAGCCCCGTGTCGAAGCAGCGGCCGCCAGACAGATGGCACTTGGCGACACGATGACTGGCCCATCTCCGTTGATCGTAGACCTTGCTGAAACCTTGGTCGCGATGATCTCCCATGCCGATTGGGCGATTTTCTGCAAGAACGGAACAGACGCAACGACCATGGCGATGACTGTTGCGCGTGCAGAAACCAAGCGGCGGAAGATTCTGGTAGCAGCCGGCGCCTATCATGGTTCCGCGCCCTGGTGCACGCCGGTCCCTGCCGGTACGCTTGCCGAAGACCGGGCGCACCTGATTACTTATGCTTACAACGATATCGAAAGCCTCGAAGCGGCCGCGGCGATGGCAGGCGATGATCTCGCCGGTATCTTCGCAACGCCTTTCAAGCATGATGCATTCCAGGATCAGGCGCTTGCTGACCCTGACTATGCCAGGCGGGCACGCGCTATCTGTGACGCCAAAGGCGCAATGCTGATCGTTGACGACGTGCGCGCCGGCTTTAGGCTTGCGCGCGATTGCAGCTGGTCAACGGTAGGGGTTGCGCCGGATCTCAGTTGCTGGGGAAAATCATTCGCAAATGGCTATCCCATCTCTGCGCTGCTGGGCTCAGACAGTTGCCGCGCCGGCGCGGGTGCGATCTACATGACCGGCTCGTTCTGGTATTCGGCCGTGCCGATGGCTGCCGCACTTGAAACACTGAGAATCCTTCGTGAAAGCGACTACCTCGAACGCATGGTCGTTCTTGGCGAGCGCTTGCGCAGCGGCCTCGCCGTGCAAGCGGGCGCGCAGGGTTTCAGCTTGCGGCAGACCGGCCCGGTGCAGATGCCGCAGATTCTGTTTGCAGACGATCCGGACCTGCGGCTCGGTTTCGGGTTTGCCGAAAACATGCTCGCACGCGGCATCTACATGCATCCCTGGCATAACATGTTCCTGTGCGCGGCAATGTCAGAGGATGACATCGATTTTGCGCTCACCGCGGCCGGCGCAGCCTTCGCCGATCTCGCCGCAAACCGCGCAACGCTGAAACCCCATCCAGCCGTGAGCGCGATGATGAAGAGCCGAGCGGCGCACGCTTGAGTTCCACACGGCCGGCCTGCGATCCTTCCGCGGACACTCTTTCGCCAGCTGGCCGGCAAGGCGGCAAAAAGTTGCTTCATCGCCGTATCGGTCCGTGAACAGATATCGCTCGCGACTGCGCCAGGCGCCGATCACTCAAGTATTTTCCAATATAAACAATGGTATATGGCGGAGAGACAGGGATTCGAACCCTGGAGACGCGTTAACGTCTACACACTTTCCAGGCGTGCGCCATCGACCACTCGGCCACCTCTCCGTACGCCGCGTGCGGCGAAGGGCGAGCAGATAACGGATGATGGGGCGGGTCGCAAGCATGTGATTGCCGCATGGCGCTGGCGCCCCCATATTCGAGGCTGAAACTAGGGAATCCGAACATGTTCTTCTCCCGCAAGCCCGCCGCGCTCCCAACGCGCGAAACCGCCCTGCCCGGCCGCAGCCGCCCCATCCCCACCGCCTCGACCCATTTCGTCAGCGGCCGCCCGCTGGAGGCAGAAGCCCCCGCCGGCTACGAGACCGCCATTTTCGGCCTCGGCTGTTTCTGGGGCGCCGAACGCCTGTTCTGGCAGACCAGGGGCGTCTGGCTGACCCGCGTCGGTTATGCCGGCGGGATTACGCCGAACCCCACCTATGACGAAGTCTGCTCCGGCGGCACCGGCCATACCGAGATCGTCGAAGTCATCTTCAACCCCGCCGAAGTCACCTTCGCGGACCTCGTGAAGCTGTTTCTCGAAAGCCATGACCCGACCCAAGGCATGCGCCAGGGAAACGATGTCGGCACTCAATACCGCTCGGCCATCTATTTCGCGGGTGCCGCGCAAGAGGCGACCGCCCGCCAAATGATCGCCGCTTACAACGCTGAGCTCGCCGCCGCGGGCCACCGTGCGTCGGTCACCACCGAGCTTGCCCCGCGCGCCGACGTTTTCCTCGCCGAAGACTACCATCAGCAGTACCTCGCCAAGAACCCGAACGGCTACTGCGGCATCGGCGGGACAGGCGTATTGTGCCCGCTACCGCCGGTGCAGGCGAACTAGTCCCGCGGAGTATACCGCCTTAGCCCTTCCCAAGCCAGGCGCGGGGAGGGTTAAGGTCGCGCGCTTTCCGGAAAAGTAGCCGAGCCCCTAAGACCCGAAGTTCAGCGAAAACCGCTTGCGCGATTCAATCATCGCCTGCGCCTTGAACAGCGCATCGGAGGCCGACTGCGCGCGCTGGATCACTGGATCGGAACGCAGGCCTTCCACCGCCTGGGCGAGATGCGCGATGGCTTCCTTCACCACGTTCTGGTCGAATGATTTCTCTGCCCGCACGATCAGCGCTCGGCCCAGTTCCAGTTTCGCCTGGATGATCCGTCCGGTATCAGCGGTCAGCGACGCCGCTTCCAGATGGCCCCGGCGCATCGCGATCACCTTGTCCAGCGCCGACAGTTCACCGAGGTCCTCGGCCACCCGCACGCCTGCGGCGCAGAAATCGGCCTCAATTTCACTCCGCAGCGTCTGCGACACCGGCAAGTCGTTTGCCAATACGCTTTCGAGTTCGTTCGCGAGATCGCGGATCTTCTCGGCCCGGAAGGCCTGCGGATCAGACAAGGCCGGCTGCAGCTGCTTGGCAATCAGGTAGGCGGCGAGGCGTGCCACATCTTCGGTCTGCGCCTTGCGCGAGCCAGGCAGCGCAATGGTAAACAGGCGTGCATCGGCGGCCGAAAGCCCGCCCCCGCGGCTCAGGCCATGCACTTCCAGTCCGCGCTCGCCCTTGCCCTGACGGCTGGCCCAGACGAACAGGTCGGCATCCGCCGTCGCCATACGCTTGCGGGCCCTGGCCACCGGTTCTGTCCCGAGACCGCCGTTCAGGCGGCCCATCGGCACCAGCGAGAACGGCGCGCCGAAGGCAAACACCGGCAGATGGCGCGACAGCGCGCCGGACAGCCACTTTGAGGTGCGCCCCGCGGAGGAGCCGGCCGGATGGGCGATCAGGATGCGGAAGCCCGGGGCGCGGCTGGCTTTGGCCCGCGCCGCGCGCGTCACGTTCATCACATTGCCGCAAAGACGGATCAGCCCGCCCGCCACCTTCACCAGCAGGTACAGGCCTGCGAGCACAGCCATGCCGGCGCCGAACAGGGCCAGCCATTCGGCCCCGGGCACGTTCGTCTTCAGCCATGTATCGGCGGTTTGCAGCCAGCCGGTGATCAACATTCTGAGCCTGTCCTCCAGCGCCTCAAGGCGATACGTTTCTTACCAAATCCTTGCAATTGTGAAACTCTCTATTCTCAGGAGCCTGCCGGCCTTGCGCACCCGCTTTGCCCCCTCGCCCACCGGCCGCCTGCATCTTGGGCATGCCGCGTCCGCCTTCGCGGTCTGGGACGCCGCCCGGGCGGAAGGCGGCGAGGTGCTGCTGCGGATCGAGGATATCGACCAGACCCGATGCCGCCCGGACTACGAAGGCGCAATTCTGGAGGACCTCGACTGGCTTGGCTTTGGCTGGACCGGCCCGGTGCGCCGCCAGTCGGACCACTTCGCCGAATACGCCGAAGTTCTCAACTTGCTTCGCGCTCGGGGACTGGTCTACCGCTGCTTTCTCACCCGGCGCGAGATTGCGGCCCGGCTGCCCGCCGGGGCCGATCCCGAAGAGGGCGGCCTCGTCAGCCGGCCCCTGCCCGCCGCCGAGGAAGTCGAACGCCTCGCTCACAATGCCCCTTTCGCCTGGCGCCTGTCGCTCGACGCGGCCCGCACGGCTCTCGGCCCGGCCTATAACGCCCTAGCCTATACCGAATGGACGGTGGCCGGCGCCCGCACCGTTCCCGCCCGGCCGGACCGGTGCGGCGACGTTGTCCTCGCCCGCAAGGACACGCCGACCAGCTACCACCTTGCCTGCTGTCATGATGACGCACTCCAGAGCATAACCCACATCATCCGGGGCGAAGACCTGCGCGAGGTGACCGCGATCCACGCCCTCCTGCAGGCGCTGATGGGCTGGCCGCGCCCGCTTTACCGCTTCCATCCCCTGATCCTCGGCGCCGACGGCAAGAAGCTGTCCAAGCGCTTCGGCGACAAAAGCCTCGGGGACTATCGCAAACAAGGGATGACGCCGGACGATATTCGCGCAATGACGCGCGCCGAATGACCAATGTCGTCCCCCAGCCTCGCCCCGTCGTCCAGCCGCGTGCCTGGATCGGCCCCCTGATGGTCCTCGGCGGCGGCATCGCCCTCGGTTTTGCGCCGATCGGCCTGCGCCTCGGCCTGGATGAACTCGGCCCACAGGCCATCGCGTTCTGGCGTTATCTCTTTGCCGTGCCCATGCTGCTGGTCCTCGTCTTAGCGGTCGACCGGCGCCTGCCCTCGAAGCCCAACACCGCGATCTTCCTCGCTGCACTTTTCTTCACGCTCGACATGGCGCTGTGGCATTGGGCCTTGACGATGACGAGCGTCTCGAATGCCACCTTCATCGTGAACCTTGGCAACGTTCTCGTCGGCCTTGCCGCCTGGGCCTTCCTGAAGGAACGCCCCGGCCTCAACTGGGCGCTCGCCGCCGGCCTCGCCATCCTCGGCGCGGGCGCCCTCTCCCTCGGCGGCGACCATACGCATCCCGGCGCCCTGCGCGGTGACCTGTTCGCACTGGCCGCGGCGGTCTTCGTCTCTTTCTACATGCTGTTTTCGAAACTCGCCCGGCGCACGCTCGGCGGCCTGGAAGCAATGTTCTGGCTCAGCGTCTTCGAAAGCGGCCTCGCCTTTCTCGTTGTCCTCGCGTCCGGGGAAGACTTCATGCCGAAAACGCCCGCCGGTTTCCTTGCGCCGCTGGCGCTCGCCATCGTCGTGCAGGTCGCGGGGCAAGGCCTCATCATCTCCGGCCTCGGCTCCACGGACACCGCCGTCGCCGGCATCCTCGTCCTCGCGCAGCCGGTCGTGGCTGCAGCTATCTCGTGGTCTCTCTTCAAGGAGCCGCTGACCGCGATTCAGGCCGGCGGCGCTGCTGCGATCCTCATCGCTGTCTGGCTCGCCCAGCAGAAGCAGCGCGTCCGCCTCGCCGCCGAAACGTAGCAGGTCGCAACTGTTGCAAACCTGCGCTAAACTCCTTCCGGAAAATCGGATTCGTCAGGAACCCAGCCCATGCGCCTCGCCCTTCTCGCCCTCGCCGTCCTCGCCGGGTGCACCACTGCTCCGGCGACGCCCGCCGCAGAACTTCAGCCCGCCGCCCCAGCCCGAATGGCGCAGGTTCCTCAGCAGGCGGATGATGGCTACTACACTGCCGCCGCCGCTTCTGTGGAGGCCCGCATCGCCGCGCGCGGCGTGAAGCCTGCCAAAAACGTCATCCTCTTCATCGGCGACGGCATGGGCATCTCCACAATCACCGCCGCCCGCATCTATGCCGGCCAGTCCGCCGGGCTCGACGGTGAAAGCTATCACCTCGCAATGGACGACCTGCCGTATTCGGCCTTGTCGAAAACCTACAGCCACAATTTCCAGATCGCCGATTCCGCCGGCACCGCCGTCGCCATGACGAGCGGCCTTAAAACGCTCTCTGGCGTGCTCGGCGTCGACAGCAATGTCAGCTATGGCAACTGCGCCACGGTCGCCGGAAATGAGGTCGACACCCTGTTCGAACTCGCCGCCCGCGTAGGCCTTTCAACCGGCCTTGTCTCCACTGCACGCCTCACGCACGCCACCCCCGGCGCCGCCTATGCCAAGGCGCCACTGCGTGACTGGGAAGCCGACACGGACATGAAAGGCGCCTCGTCCGACACCTGCAAGGACATCGCTCGCCAGCTGATCGAATGGCCGGAAGGCAGCTTCGACCTCCTCCTCGGTGGTGGGCGCTCAAAATTCATTCCCAGGGAGGTTCAGGACCCGGAATATGACGGCAAGAGCGGCGACCGTGGTGACGGGCGCAACCTGACGGCCGAGTGGGCGGCCAAGTCGCCGGATCACATATTCATCTATGACCAGGCCGGCTTCGACGCGACAGACTTCAGCACGGGCGTGAAAGTCCTCGGCCTTTTCGAGCCGAGCCATATGCAGTACGAACTGGACCGGGACAAGGACAAGGCCGGTGAGCCCCACATCGCCGACATGACCCGCGCTGCGATTACACGCCTTTCTCAGGACACGGACGGTTATGTCCTGATGGTGGAAGGCGGCCGCATCGACCATGCCCACCACGGCGGCAACGCCATCCGCGCGCTGGAAGACGCGATAGCCTTCGACGCCGCCATCGCCGCGGCGGTCGAAATGACCAATCCCGAAGAGACGCTGATCATCGTCACCGCCGACCATTCGCACACACTGACGATTGCCGGCTACGCCCAGCGCAATAATCCGATCCTCGGCATCTCCACGTCTGGCATCGGCGGCGAAGGCGGCTCCACCGGCTCCGACGGCCTTCCCTACACAACGCTTGGCTATGCCAACGGCCCCGGGGCCTGCCGAGAAACCGGCAAGGACGCCGATGGCAAGCCGGTGTTCGACTGCACCCGCCAGGACCTCACCGGCGTCGATACGCTCGCTCCTGATTTCCGCCAGCCCGCCCTCGTCCCGCTGTACTCGGAGACGCATGGAGGCGAGGACGTTGCCGCCCTCGCCTCCGGTCCCGGCGCCAATCTCGTCACCGGCGTAATCGAGCAGAGCGAAATTTTCCACGTCATGGCCCGCGCCCTCGGCCTCACCGGCGCACCGGCCCCGGTGTCTTCGGCGCAGTAGGGTTTACCCCGGCGGCGCCGGCCATTTTGGCAGGATCGTCGCGGCGTCGAAGTAATCGTGCCAGACGGTGATCTGGCCGTTCTCGACCTCGAAGATCCCCGCCACCGGCAGCTCGACCCATCCTGTCTCCAGCTGGTGGCGGTCGAGCCGCTCGAGGAACACGCGCTTGCCGTCCGTCAGTTCACGGAGAATGATGAACTCGTTGGCGATCGTAGGCGAGAAAAAGGGCTCCAGCACCCCGCGCACACCGGTCGGCCCGGTCACCTTGCCGAGCGGCATGTTCTCGTAGTCGCAATGCTCGGCAATCAGCGTCATCGCAGCATCATAGTCGAACGCCTTCACGGCATTCAGGAAGGCATGAACCGTGCCCGCGGCATCAAGGAGTTGGGTCTGCATGGTCTCTCTCCGTTCCGCAGGGTTCAGGCTTTTGATTTCAGCGCGCCGCTAGCGAACAGCGGCACGAGGTAGGCAATCGCCAGCGCCGCATTCGGTAGGTTGTTGAGCGCAAAGCCGGTCGCCGCCGACAGCGCGCCATCGATCACGAACCAGATGACCATCGCCGCGGTCAGCCCCCGCCAGGCGCGGGCCCCAGCTGCATGGATCGCGGGAAGCAGGAAGAGGATCGTGAAGCCCCATCCCATCGTTACCGCGCCCATCAGCGCCACCGAGAAGCGCATTCCCGGCGCATCCAGGAAGTCCGCCGGCAGCGGGCCACTGCTCAGGATACCATAAAGCGTCCGCACGATACCGTCCGTCGCGGGAAGGCCGCCTGCCGCCAGCAGCGCCCCAAAGACGATGACGCCCCAACACCAGAGCGTGATCCATGTTTTCCAGAATGCAGTCATTGCCGGTCTCCTTCGTTGGGCCTGAACGTGAATTGACCCCGGGAGCGTAAGCGGTGCAATTACCTCGCAGGTCATGGACTTGCGCGCGCGTCCCTGCGAGCATGCATGCATGAGCCTGCGTGAACCCGCCCTGCCAGCCGCCGAAGGCGACGCCTTTGCCACCCTCCTGCGCCGTTTTCGCGCCGCGCGCCGGATGAGCCAGCTGGACCTTGCCCTCACCTGCGAGATTTCCGCCCGCCATCTTTCCTTCCTCGAAACCGGCCGCGCCAGGCCGAGCCGCGAGATGGTCCTGCAGATCGCTGACGGCCTCGTCCTGCCCCTCGGCAGCCAGAACGCGCTGCTTCTGGCGGCCGGCTTCGCCGCCGTGTTTCCCGCCTCGCCGCTTGAATCCGAAGCGCTCGGCCCGTTCCGCGCCGTGCTGCAGGAAATGATGGATCGCCACGCCCCCTGGCCCGCGATCCTTGCCGATCGTCACTGGCGCGTGCGAGGCGCCAATGCCTCCGCCGCAAAGCTGCTCGCCCCGCTGCAGGCACACGGCGAGAACAGCCTCATCCGTATGCTGACGGATAGTCCAGTCGCCGAAGCAATGATCGCAAACCTTCCTGAAGTCATCCACGAAATGCGCGGCCGCATCGCCCTCGAAGCCCTTGAGGCCGGCAACGACCCCGTACTGCGCGAACTCCTTGAGGCGCTAGAAGCCGCCGGCCAGCGCCGCCCCCTTCCTGGCGGCGCGCCGCGCCGCCCGCTGGTGCCATTGGTCGTCAACGCGCCCGGCGGCCAGCTGAGCTTCCTCTCCACGATCGCGCATTTCGGGACCAGCGAGGACGTCACTGTCCGCGACCTGCGCCTCGAACTCCTTTTTCCCGCCGATGACGCCACCCGGACCGCTTTGCGGGAACTTGCGGCCTAACGCTGCGTCACTCTGGCCAAAGCGCCCGCCTTGCGCGACACTTCTGCAAAGCACAGCCTGAAAACAGGCGGTCCAACCGGGAGGAAACCACGCCATGAAAGCTGCCGTGATGCGCGAGGCCAACAAGCCTCTGTCGATCGAGGACGTCACCATCTCGAAGCCCGGTCCCCGTGAGGTTCTCGTGCGCCTCAAGGCCATTGGCGTCTGCCATTCTGACGTTCACTTCTGGGACGGCAATTTCCCGACCGAGATGCCCGTTATCCTCGGCCACGAGAGCGCAGGCGTCGTCGAACAAGTCGGCTCAATGGTCTCGGCCGTGAAGCCAGGCGACCATGTCATCTCCATCCTCTCGCCCTTCTGCGGCGTCTGCGAATACTGCCTCACCGGCCACATGTCGGTCTGCCACACAGTCAATGGAGAGCAATTCAAGCGCCGCCCGGATGAAGCGCCGCGCCTGTCCATCGGCAAGGAAAAGGTCGGCCAATTCCTGAACCTCTCCTCCTTCGCCGAGCAGATTCTCGTCCACGAGAACGCCCTTTGCGCCATCGACAAGGACATGCCGCTGGACCGCGCCTGCCTCATTGGCTGCGGCGTCATCACCGGCGTCGGCTCCGTCTTCCACTCCGCCAAGGTTGAGCCTGGCTCCACCGTCGCCGTCATCGGTTGCGGCGGCGTTGGCCTTGCCGCCATCAACGGCGCCGCGATTGCCGGCGCCTCGCGCATCATCGCCGTCGACCTCTCGCCGGAGAAACTGCAACTCGCCACCCGCTTCGGCGCGACCGACACCGTGAACCCGAAATCCGGCAACGCCATCGAGGCGGTGAAGGAACTCACCAAGGGCGGCGTCCACTATTCCTTCGAATGCGTTGGCAGCAAGCAGACCGCCGAACTTGCTTATCACATGCTGCGTCCGCGCGGCGTCGCCACCATCATCGGCATGATCTCGCCGGGCGTGAATATTGAGATTCCGGGCATAGAACTTCTCGTCACCGAAAAACGCCTGCAAGGCGCCGTGATGGGCTCGAACCGTTTCCGGATCGACTTCCCGCGCTTCGTCGATCTCTATCGCCAGGGCAAACTGCACCTCGATGACCTCATCTCGGACCGTATCGGCCTCGACGGCATCACCGGCGCCATGCAGAATCTCAAGAACAACAAGGGCACCGTCGCCCGCCAGGTTGTTGTTCTCTGAGCTGAATCAAAGGTCCTTGCCGGTCGCTTCGGCAATCGAGGCCAGACCATCGCGTTCGCGGAGGGAGTCCAGTTCCTCCGCGATCCGGGAAGCAAGGCCCGGGCCTTCGTAGACGAGCATCGAGTAAAGCTGAACCGCGTGCGCGCCCGCGCGCAGCTTTCGGTAAGCGTCTGCGCCGGAGGCAATGCCGCCCGCGCCGATAAGGTCGAACTCGCCTTTGAGATTGCGCGCGAAATGCGTGAGAACCGCCGTAGACGGATGAAACAGCGGCGCGCCGGACAACCCGCCCGCTTCGCTCTTATGATCGCTCTTCAGAGACGATGGCCGCGCCAGCGTCGTGTTGGAGATGATCAGGCCGGAGAGCCAGGCCCCCTCCCCGCGCACCACGCCGCAGATGTCCGAAATGGCTTCGGCGTCCAGATCCGGCGCCACTTTCAGGAAAACAGGCTTGCCCTTCCGGTCTGCCGCCCCGCAGCGGACGAGAAGATCCGACAGGGAGGCCTTGTCCTGAAGGCCGCGCAGACCCGGCGTGTTGGGCGAGGAGATGTTGATCGTGATATAGTCTGCCTGGGGCGCAACCGCCTCTATGCCGGTGACGTAGTCCTGCGCGCGGTCTGCACTGTCCTTATTGGCGCCGACATTGGCGCCGATCGGCACGGCGTGATCGTATTTCCCGAGCCGGCGCACGAAATAGTCGAGCCCGAAATTGTTGAACCCCATCCGGTTGATCACCGCGCGGTCCTCATCAAGCCGGAAAAGGCGCGGCTTCGGATTGCCGGGCTGCGGCTTCGGCGTGACCGTGCCGCACTCCACGAAGCCGAACCCGAACTTCGCCATTGCCGAAGGCACTTCGCAGTTCTTGTCGAACCCAGCCGCGAGCCCCACGGGCGAGGCGATCTTCAGTCCGGACTTCGGCAGCGTGAGCGATAAGCCGGGCGGAAACGCCGGCGCCCGCCCTGGCACACCGATGCCTTTCGTGAGCAGGCGAAGGGTTGCATTGTGCGCCGCTTCCGGCGGCAAGAGGCGGATCGCCTTCGTGCCCAATTCTACCAGCATCAGAAGTCCTCCGGGAAAACGGGAGCATTATCCAGCCCCGGCGCGAGCCACCAGCTGCCATCCGCCTTTGAAATCTCCAGCGCGCCATACAAGTGCGGAAACAGGTCGCCGCCCCGGCTTGTCTCCCAGCGCACATCACCGAGCGCTGCAAAGTCGAACCGTAAAAGCAGCACCCGCGCCTGCCCTGCATAGTACCGCCGCGCTGTTTCGCGCACTTGTGCATAGGTCGACAGGTGAACATAGCCGTCTGCGATATCGAGCGCCGTAGCGGTCGTCCCCGAGGCTTCGGCGGCAGCCCAATCCGCCTCGGTCAGCAGCTTGTAAACAGCGCGTGTTCTCATGGCGAAGTCCTGTCGCAGGCTTCGACGGCTTGTGCAATCATGCGCGCTTCGGACAAGGGAGCACAGCCGTGCCGAAGAAGGAAACGATCACAGACGAGGATCTCATGCAGATGCGCCTGGGCAGCGGGCGCACCGTGGCGGAGGAGCTTGCTGCGCTGCGCCGGTTCTCGCGCATCCTCGACAACCAGTTCGAGGTGATGGGCGTCCGGTTCGGCGCCGATGCCATTGTTGGACTGCTCCCGGTGGCGGGCGACGCCGTCACGCTGATTACCGGTACGACAGCGCTGTATACGTCGGTGCGACTGAAACTGCCCTGGCATGTGCATACGCGGGTGGTCCTGAACCTTCTTACCGATGCCGGGATCGGGGCGATCCCGATTCTCGGCGACGCGTTTGACTTTTTCTTCCGCTCGCACAAGCGCAACTTCCGGCTGGTGGAGCATCACGTGCTGGAGCGCGCCGCAAAGCAGGCGGGCGTTCGGCGCGTGAAACAGGCGGGCTAGATCGGCGTGCCGTTGGCCGAGGCACGGGCCATCGTCCAGGTGCCGTCAGCGCCCTCACAGGCGGCGAAGCGGCCACGCTCCTGCCCCGGGAAGGCATAGGCGACATCGCGGCACATAACCGAGACGTTGACCTCGATCGGCTGCACATAGGCGCGCGTGACAAAACCCTCAGCCGTCGGAACATAGCCGATGGCGTGGATGGAGGCTTTCGCTGGATCGACTGTGATCGTGCGCTCGAAATGGATAAGCAGCGAACGGCCATCCGGCGTCGTCAACTCGTGATGCGCGCCGTCCGGGCTAGCCTCAACAAGCGCGATGAAGTCAGACTTCAGCACCGCCAAGGCTTCAGCATCGAGCGCGCGACCGGCGGTGTATTCAGCACGTTCAGCGATAAAGTCATCCACGGGGCGCGGCAGCGCGGCGAGCGTGCGCACTTCCGGCGGCGACGCGGACAGAGAAGGCGGCGCCGCGCGCGTGACCGGATCGCCAAAGGCGGCGCCATCGACCGCTGCGATCGTGACCGCCGGACGGGCCGGTTTCAGCGAAGCGCGGCCGGGCGGGTTGGTCCAGACTTTCGGCTTCGGAACAGCAACGGTTGCGGTTGCTGCCGCGGCCGCTGTGAGGCGCGCGGCTTCCACGTCGGCGAGCCGCTTGGCTTCAAGCCCGGCAAGCCGTTTGGCTTCGGCCGCATCGGACGCGCGCTTCGCTTCGAGCGAGGCAAGGCGCTTGGCTTCCGCGTCGGCGGCCCGTTTCGTTTCAAGGTCGGCGAGGCGCTTGGCTTCGGCCGCCTTCGCGGCCTTGTCGGCTTCGACCTGCGCGAGGCGCTTCGCCTCGGCGTCAGCAGCCTGCTTCTTCGCGGCGAGATCGGCAACGCGTTTCGCCTCGGCATCGGCGGCGCGCTGCGCGGCGACCTGCGCGATGCGTTCCTGTTCGGCAGCCACGGCAGCGGCACGCGCAGCCTCCTCCGCCGCCAGACGATCAGCTTCCACTTTCGCGGCCGCGGCGGCCGCTTCAGCCTGCGCCTTCATGGCGGCTTCGGCCTGAGAGGCCCGCATCGCCTCTTCCGTAGCCAGACGGTCGCGCAGACGCGCATCGATCATGGCCGGGCCGCTTTCGCTTGCGGCGGGTTGTTCGGCGGCAACGCGGGCTGCTTCGGCATTGGCGATCGCGGTGGCGGCGACGCGATCGGCGTCTGCCGAGGCAAGGCGGGCAGCTTCCGCATCCGCCGCCTGAAGTTCGGCGACGCGGGTTTTCAGGAAATCGGCCGTGCCGCGATAATCGAACCAAGGCGTCGTAACCGCGCCGGCTGGCACCGAGGCTTGCTCGACAGCAGCGGCCGAAACGCTCGAGGCTAGCGGAGCCGTTTCGAGGCCGGCAGTGCTCACATTGCCGTCGGCGTCCGCATCATCCGTGTTCGTCTTCGCGCCGAGTGCGTTTTCCGCCGCCATGACCGACAGGCCGGCGAGGCCAAGCACAGCAAGGCCAGCGAAGGCGAATTGTGAAAAGTCACCCATCCGGGTGAAGAAGCCAGCGCGGGCTTCGTCATCGTCATCGCGAGAGCCGCCCTTTGGGCCAGTGTCCTTTATGACCGCAATGCCGCCGGCGGTGGCCGCGACCGGGATCAACGGCGCCTTATTGGCGGGCTTGCCGGGTGTCGCGGGCGGCTTGCGAAGCAGGCGGACCTCGGAAATGGCATTGTGCGAAACCGGGCCGGAGGTGATCGGAGCCGCGTCGGTCAGGATCGACAGGGTCGGCTGAGGACGGACAGCGTCGCGGGCGCGCAGGCGCGCGCGGAAGGGCATGGCAGACTGGGCGCGGTCTTCCGCCGCCCGGCCGGTCGCCTGGGCGTCGCGGACGGCCTGGCGAAGGCTGTCCGGCAGCGCGGGCCCGGTCCGGGCTGCCTGATCCATCGGGTCGTTCAGCATTTCAGCCACCTTGTGTCCGGCGGCCCGGAGGCCGCCCTGATCCAGCAAATTTACTATAACGGCTCAAGAAGCTGTAAACCACAGGAATCCCCGAACCTGTCCTTCTTGTCAGGTGCAGGGCGGGACTTTATGGCAACACTTTCCCTCCTCCGCCGAAAAATACGTCAGGAATCCCATGGCCAAGCCACGTACTGCCCCGAAAAAGGTTGTTCTTGCCTATTCCGGAGGCCTCGACACGTCGATCATCCTGAAATGGCTGCAGGTGGAATTCGGCTGCGAAGTGGTCACCTTTACGGCCGACCTTGGTCAGGGCGAGGAACTGGAGCCGGCCCGGAAAAAGGCGCTGGCGGCCGGCGTGAAGCCAGAGAACATCTTCATCGAGGACGTGCGCGAGGAATTCGTGCGCGACTTCGTCTTCCCGATGTTCCGGGCCAACGCTGTTTATGAGGGCGTCTATCTCCTCGGCACCTCGATTGCCCGGCCGCTGATCGCCAAGCGCCAGATCGAGATTGCCGACATGGTCGGCGCCGATGCCGTCTGCCATGGCGCGACCGGCAAAGGGAATGACCAGGTCCGGTTCGAGCTTGGCTATTACGGCCTGAACCCGGACATCAAGGTAATCGCGCCCTGGCGGGACTGGGATTTCAAGTCGCGGACGGACCTGCTTAAGTTTGCCGAAGAGCACGGCATCGAGATCGCCAAGGACAAGCGCGGCGACGCCCCCTTCTCTGTAGATGCGAACCTTTTGCACTCCTCTTCCGAGGGTAAAGTGCTGGAGAACCCCGGCGAACCTGCGCCGGAGTTCGTCCATATGCGGACGATTTCGCCTGAAGAAGCGCCCGACAAGGCGGAGGTCATCACCGTCGGCTTCGAGCGTGGCGACGCGGTCTCCATCAATGGCGAGGCGATGAGCCCGGCCACGCTGCTGACCGCGCTGAACGCCTATGGCAAGAAGCACGGCATCGGCCGCCTCGATCTTCTGGAGAACCGCTTCGTCGGCATGAAGAGCCGCGGCATCTACGAGACGCCCGGCGGGACCATCCTGCTTGTCGCCCATCGCGGCATCGAACAGGCAACCCTCGACCGCGGCGCAGCGCACCTGAAAGACGAACTGATGCCGAAATATGCCGAGCTCATCTATAACGGCTTCTGGTGGAGCCCGGAGCGCGAGATGCTGCAGGCCGCCATCGACCATTCGCAGCGCTGGGTGACCGGAGAGGTGACGATCAAGCTGTACAAGGGCACCGCCTACCTAATCGGCCGCACCTCGCCCTATAGTCTTTACTCGGAGAAAATCGTGACCTTCGAGGACGACCACGGCGCTTACGACCAGAAAGACGCGGAAGGCTTCATCAAGCTGAATGCGCTGCGCCTGAGGCTGATGGCCGGCCGCGACCGGAAATTCGGGAAAAACTGAGATCCTGATCCGCTGATCCCCGCGAAGGCGGGATCAGCGGGCCGGTCATCAACGGTGCATTGCGGCCTCAGGCCCGATGCACACTACGTGTTCTTCGGCGCCTTCAGCCTGCGCTTCGTCTGGTGCGCCTCCGCCTTGTCGCCAGTCGGCTTTTCGCCGCGCATGTAGTGGCGCTGCCAGCGTTCCTTCATCGCGGTCTGCTCACCGCCTTTCAGGCGCGTGTTGAAGTCCGCGCGGCTGTCGCGCCAGGCATTGTATTCGTCGACAAGCTCCGGGTTGGTGCTCAACAGTTTGCGCTCGGGCTCAATCTCCTCGAGGCGCTTGTGTTCCATCAGCGTGATGAAGGCGAAGGGTTCGCCCTTGCGGAAGATCACTTCGCCCGGCCGCGTCATCTGCCAGTTCATCGTGAACGGGAACGGCAGCCAGTCAGTCTCCACAAGGCCGGTGAGCGGCGTGATGCCGTCCTTCGGCCAGTTCGGCGGGCCGGTCACCCAGACGCCCCAGCCGGGCGGCGTGCGGAAGAGGTGCCCGGTGTGGAACGTGACGATGCCGCGCATGAAATGGCTGTCGGCAAAGCTCGCGATGGCGCGCGGATCGCCGGTGGTTTTCAGGTCAATGTCCTCGATGCGCGGGCCGCCATTCCAGATGATCTTGATGTCCATCGGGCAGAGGATTTCCCAGCCCGTGGAGTTCGCCATGGTGAGCGGCAGGCAGCGATAGGGATGGCGGTCCACGAAGGCGTCCATCCAGGCGCGGTCCGACCGGCCGGGGACGATTTCGGGGGCGACATCGTAGATCTTGTAGCATTCGAGGCGCATCGCGGGGTCGCTCTAGCTTCTTGACGGGACGGGCAAGTCTTGGCGAATGGGCGCCATGCAAGCAAGCCCTGATGACCTCTTTGCCTATCTCGATTCCCTCGGCATCGCGCATTCGACCGTGTGGCACGAGCCGTTGTTCACGGTCGAGCAGTCCGGCGCGCTGAAAGCCGAGATGCCGGGCGCGCATACCAAGAACCTGTTCCTCAAGGACGGCGAAGGCACCCTCGTGCTGATCGCGGCGGAGGCCCACAACCAGCTGAAGCTCAACCAGCTGCACAAGTTCATCGGCACGAAGCGCCTGTCCTTCGGGCCGGCAGAACTGATGACCGAAGTGCTCGGCGTGGTGCCGGGATCGGTGACGGCGTTTGCACTGATGAATGACCGCACGCGCCGCGTGCGCTTCCTGGTCGATGCGCTGCTGGCGGGGGAAGAAGCCGTGAATTTCCATCCGCTGGTAAACACCGGCACGACGGCCATCAGCCAGGCCGATTTCCGGCGCTTCGTGGCGGCGACCGGGCATGGGTTCGAGGTGGTGGATTTTTCGGTCCTGTGAGGAAGCCCTTCACCCGTCCCCTCCCCTTTGTGGAGCGAAGACGGGCGAAGTCTTGACGGACTAGGCCCGAGCCTTGGCCGTTTCCGGCTTCAGGATGCCGCGGTTCAGAAGTTCCTCGGCGATCTGGACGGCGTTGAGGGCGGCGCCCTTGCGCAGGTTGTCAGAGACGCACCAGAAAGCGAGGCCATGTTCGACCGTGGTGTCGGCCCGGATACGGCTGACATAGGTCGCCCATTCGCCAGCAGCTTCCTTTGGCGTGATGTACAGGTCTTCCTTCGGATCATCGACCACCATCAGGCCGGGGCTTTCGCGCAGCAGGGCGCGGCACTGCGCAGCGCTCATCGGGCCGTTGAGCTCGATGTGTACGGCCTCGGAATGGCCGACGAAAACCGGCACCCGCACGCAGGTCGCGACGAGTTCGATGGCGGGGTCGAGAATCTTCTTCGTCTCGACACTCATCTTCCACTCTTCCTTCGTGTAGCCGTCATCCATGAAGACATCGATCTGCGGGATGACGTTGAAGGCGATCTCCTTCTGGAAGACCGACGGCGCGGGCTCGTCATTGACGAAGATGCCGCGCGTCTGGTTCCACAGCTCGTCCATCGCTTCCTTCCCGGCGCCGGAGACGGACTGGTAGGTGGCAACAACAACGCGCTTGATGCCGACCGCGTCATGGATCGGCTTCAGCGCGACGACCAGCTGGGCGGTCGAGCAGTTGGGGTTCGCGATGATGCGCTTCTTGGCATAGCCCATCACGGCATCGGCGTTCACTTCCGGCACGACCAGCGGCACATCCGGGTCCATCCGCCAGGTGGAGGAGTTATCGATCACGATGGCGCCGGCCTTGGCAATCTTGGGCGCCCATTCCTTCGACACCTTCCCGCCGGCCGACATCAGCACGAGGTCAACGCGGCTGAAATCGAACTGTTCGAGGTCATGACACTTCAGCGTACGGTCGCCATAGGAGATTTCCTGGCCGATCGAGCGGCGCGAGGCGATGGCGTAGACTTCGTCTGCCGGAAACAGGCGCTCGTCGAGAATGTTGAACAGCTCCCGCCCGACATTGCCGGTGGCGCCGACGACTGCGATGCGTGTGCCCATGATACTCTCCTGCTCAGGTCATTTCGGGGCCTTATGGCGCAAGTGGTAGCAAAGTCAAAGCAGGGTTGGCTGGAGCTCACGGAACCTGCGAGAGATCCAAACTGCCCAAGCCACAGTTTGCAAAGCACACATCCGTAAGGCCGGGTATCGGTTGCAAATCGGACCGGCCTTCACAAGGAAGACTACATTGGCGGGCATCCATCGAGCGCGTGGCTCGAAGCACGACATCTGCCGCATCCTTTGTCGAAAGGTCCGGATTGGCTGACTTTACCAGTGATATGGCTCCAGCCACAATCGCTGCTGACGCTGAAGTCCCAGTCTCGATCGAGTAGTCGCAGTCTTCGGTTTTAGCCCCGCTTTCCGCTCGGCAGTCTACAGAATACTTCGCCCCAACTAGGCCATCTGGGTAGCCATCGAGGTTCCGATCAACCGTATTATCGCCTCCGGGCGCCATCAGATCGGCGCCGCTGTTTGTATATGGCGCTGGCTTCCCACTCGGATCGGTCGCGCCCACTGAAATTACACCGCGGCAACTAGCGGGCGCTGTCTCGCTTTTTGAGGACCGCGTATTTCCCGCCCCTGCAATGACAATCGCGCCTTCCGCGCGCGCAGCGTCAATGTTTCGCTGAAGAGATGCGGGACACTCAGACGGCAGGCTAAGAGAGATAAGTATGATATCTGCGGGGTTCTGATTTATCGGGGCACCTGGGCCCGCATCCAGGCCAGCTGCCCATAGTATTCCGCGATTGACCTCTGATAGCTTCCCGCCGCAGTTTCCGACTACCCTGATGGGTACGATGCTCGCGTCAGGTGCGACACCAATCATCTTTGATCGCCCTTCGCCTCGGGCGATAAGAACCGATGCATGAAAACTCCCGTGAAGCTCAGAACCACCGTCAGTGTTAAGCGCATCACACATGATGCCAGTGTCCGAAGGGTCACTGTCCGGGCCGTCGGCATCACCAGCCATTTCCGGATCAGAAACAAAGTCAAATCCTTGCAGAAATCCCGGGTGCCGGACGAATTCGTTGTGCTGGAAATAGATGCCCGTGTCGATCTGCGCGATCACCACGCCCTTGCCGCTGGCTCCTGTGCGCTGACGATACTCCTGAATGCCTGAGCCACCGTTTTCAGCCGGACCCAAGTGCCACTGAAGCTTATGAAAAGGCACATCCGCCGCCGCAGAGTTGGTGTTGGATACATCCGCTGGCTCTGCCAATGAAGCGATGGGATCAGGCTCAATTGTGGACGCACCCTCCGGGACCACCGGAACAAAGTGCCATGCACCGATCAATACACCAGCAGCTAGCGCAAAAGCTGCGGCAACCTGCACCAATCGCCTTGGCAAACTCGTGCCGCTTGCAGGAGACCGCAGCGGGTTGATCCGTGGGAGCTTGGCGAGTTCCGACTTTGTGTCGGGAGATAACTCGGATGCATGTCCGGTTCGTTCACAAATCTCTTTGACTAACGAATCGAGCTGCGGGTCCAGTATTGAGCCATCCCAACGCTCGAGATGATGCGCATGCAGATGCTCAAATCCTGCTGGAGGCTGGACTTTCTGCAAACGAATGGGAAGTAGCTTGGCCTCAGCAAGCGTCGCTTCCCGCTTTACCCAATCAGACTTGATGCTTTGTTCGCACCAAACCGGAATGACTAGTTTTGCGGATGTGATTTCGACTTCGATTTGCTGCTTGAATGAAGTTCCAGCTTCAAGACCGTAATCCCACCAAACCGACAAGCCGTGCGCTCGCAGAATGGTCGCCAAACGCGCGACAATAGCCCGCCGCTCGTCTGTGTTCCTGTAAGACAAAAAAACATCCGCCATTGCGCTTCTCCCACAACCCCTCTGAAACATACGCAAAGATGCGATAAGGTGAAGTCAGAATTGCTTGCACGCTAGTGCCCGGTGAGGCAGGTAACTCGGTCTGTGGCAAGGACAACCAAGTGCTGGACGAGATCATCCGCCGTTACATCGCGAGCTATAATGACCGGGACATCGACGCGATGCTGGCCTGCGTGACCGATGATGTGGTGTTTGAGAACATCTCGAATGCCGGCCAGTCGATGCGCCTCGATGGCAAGGGCATGATGCGGCAGGTGGCGGAAGTCTCCGGCAATGCATTCTCGTACCGCCGCCAGCGGCTGATCAACCTGGTGACCAGCGAAGCCAAGGCGGCGGCGGAGATCGAGTTCGAGGGCCGCGCGGCGGTGGACCTGCCAAACGGCGTGCGGGCGGGCGAAACCGTAAAAGTGCGCGGGGCGAGCTTTTTCGAGTTCCGCGGGCCCCTGCTCTGCCGGATCGCGGATTATAGTTAGGCCGCTCTACTCTTTCGGTTTGAATACGCCCGAATAGGTTATGCCCGCGAAGCTGACGAGGAAGGTGCCCAGCAAGGCGTAAACCGCCTTGGCCCAGGTCCAAAGCGTAACTTCGTCGAACAAGGTCACCGCCGGCATGGCTGGCAGGAAAGCCATGTCCCCGGCCAGGCGCGAGAGCGGGATACCCGGGAACAGGCCAGCCTGGCCGATATCCGCCGGATCACAAAGCGACTCCTGACGCAGGTCGATGATCGGAATGGCCGTATCCAGGGCGTAAAGCGCCGGCACAAGCGACAGGCAGGCTTGCGGGTCGCCGCGGCTCGAGAGGTCGACCAGCACGTTTCGCGCGAGCATGGCCTCGGCACCCACGATGCCGCCGATCCAGAATGCAATCAGCGTCACGGTCGCACGCAGCGCCGAAAGACCAAAGCCGAAGGGAACTTCCGCAAACACCCAGACGAACGGCCGGATCCAGAGCGGACGGGCCCGGTTTTCCTCACGGTAGCCTTCGCGCTGGATCCGGCGTGCGTCGGTATGGCGGCCCGACCGCGCGAAGGCGACGGCGCACTCCTGCCACGGATGCGGGGATACGATCCGATGGCCCTTGGCGGTCTGGTCGCTGCTGCGCTTCAACCATCGGGTCCGGGTTTGCCATGGCACGCCGTCGGACGAGTCTACTTCGATCTGGCGCAGGCTGATACTGTCGAGGCGGATGCGGCGGGCGCCGGACCAGGCGGAGTCGGCAAAGCTGCCCAGCGTATCGATCCGGGCATTCGACAGATCGACGATACCATCAAGCGTGTTGTCATGCGCGTAAAGTCCGCCGTCTACGGAACATGCGCTTGCATTGAACGCTACACCGTCGGGCCGCGTGAACCGGCCGCCCTGGCAGACGAAGTCTCCAGCCACCCGCGCCTTCCAGAAAATGGTCGTGCCGTCCGCCTCGAACTTGTGGTGGTTCATCGCGACGAGCCGGACATGGCCGCCGACGGCGCAGGCGCTGGCATCCAGCGCGTCGCCGTCCGGATGGCTCAGCGCTGCACCCAAAAAGCTGAGCGACTTGCCGATGCTTCCATTGGCCAGCCTGACTTCACCGGTAGATTCGAACCGGAAATCCTCATAGGCATCAAAGTTGGCAAGGCCGCCAATCTCGATACCGGCGGCGGCGAGCGCGAGCCCGCCAGGATTGTTCAAACGTGCGCCGTGGCACGCGAAGTCCCCGGCGACCCGCGCGTCCCAAAACAGGCACGCCCCTTCGGCCTCGAACCGCGTCCCGTCGATCGGCATCAGGTGAACATGGCCGCCGACGCTGCAGGCGTTGGCATCCAGCGCGTCGGCGCCGGGATGGCGGAGGTTCGCACCGAAAAAAGCGAGGTCCTTGCCGATGGTCGAGTTCGAGAGCTGCACCTCGCCCTCAGCTTCAAAGCGCGAACCATCGACCATGTCGAAGCCGGCCCGCCCACCCACCTGGATGCCTGCAGCCGCAAGCGCAGTGCGACCGGGCGCAGACAGGCGCGCGCCGTTGCAGATGAAGTCGCCGGAGACTTTCGTGTCCCAGAAGATCGCTTGGCCACAAGCCTCGAACCGGTAACCTCTGGCGACGGTCAGGCGAACGTGCCCGCCGATTGTGCTGGCACTGACATCGAGCGCGTCTCCGTCAGGGTTTGATACGGAGGCGCCGTAAAAACTGAGATTCTTTCCGACGCTGGCGTTTGACAGGCGCACTTCACCTTCAGCAACAAAGCGGCGCTCGTCGAGCAGGTCGAAGGTTGCCTCGCCGCCGATGTTGACGCCGGCCGCATCGAGCGCGAGGCCGTCGCGGCCCTTGATCGTGGAGCCGTTGAATGCAAGGTCGCCGCCGATGAAGGCGCTCGACATCCGCACAACGCCCTCAGCGACGAAGCCCATCTCGAACAGGGCGCTGCCCTCGATCCGGGCAAGCCAGAGGTTCAAGGCCGGGGGCACCATTGTCAGGCCGCGCGGCACGTCCCCGGGGCATTTCAGCAATGCCCCGCGCGCCCACAGATCGCCGCCGATCCGTGCCGCCCGCAGGCGGATATACGCCACCGGCTCATCCGGCGACGGCAACGGAGAAGCGCCCCTGAAGTCAAAGTCTCCGCTGACCTTGACGCCTTCACCCCAGAGTTCGCGAAACCGGCTTTGGCGGATCGAAAAGCGGGAGAGTTCCGCATTGGTAATGTCAATGCGGCCGGTGAAATCACACTGCTCAAGGGCGACAACGCCAAAGCCACCGCCGCCCGGCGCGGTGCAGTCTGCGAGGTCGAGATCGCCGTCCACCCGGAGACCCCGAATCCGCAGGCCCGACGGGAGACCGGCAACGCGGCTATCGAGCCCGAGCAGCATGTCCCGGAGGAACCGGGCCGAGACGACCGGTTTGACCTCGGCGTCATATCCCGGTGCCAATGTCAGGTCCGCCCAGGCCCCCTCACGCAGCGCCGCGATCAGCGCCTGCTCATCAGCCAATGGCCCCGCACCAAACCCGACTTGCATCCCCAAGATCCCCGACCCGGCTTTTGCCGAGGATGGATAGGCCAGACTCCGGCGGAGGCAATAGCCCTTTGCCAGAAGCGCTGACAGCTCAGTGGTTCAGGGTTTCCAGCCTGGAAGCCTGGAAGCCTGTTTCACCCATTTTGCCAGCTGGGCCTCGTCGAACTCCCCTTCGTAGAGATCGATCCAGCGGGCTTCACCGCTCTTGGGCGTGAATCCGGGTAGCGGCGGGTCGAGTTCGGCGCCCTTGAAGAAGGTAACCTTCACATACCGCGTCAGCACATGGAAGGTGACGAACCAGCCCTGCCCTTCCATGCCCTAGAACGGCGAGTTCCACTTTACGGCTTTCTGCACCTTGGGCACGGCCTTGACGATCAGCGCGTCAAGGCGCGCGCCAACTTCCCGTTTCCAGCCCGGCATGGCCGCGATGTAGGCCTGCACCGGCGCGTCGCCCTCGCCCTTGGCGATCTGCGGATTGCCGCCGGAAAGAAGGACGACTTTCGCGGGCTTTGTCTCTTTCGCCATCTGGTTCAGGCCGACTGTTGCAGTTTCGGCCGCCGCAGATCCGCCGCGAGCCCCTCGCCCATCAGGTCGATGAAGTTTTCCGAGTAGAAGTTCGTAACCTGCGCCGGCGTGCAGCCCGCGAGGGTTTCATCAAAGCGTTTGAGCGGGTTTCGGCCGCCTTCGACATGCGGATAGTCCGACGAGAAGAGGCAGATTTCGTCGCCGGCATTACGGATGATCCAGCCGGCATCCTCATGCGGATACGGCGCTGCGCGGAAACTCCGGCGTACAATCTCGGACGGCTTCGCGGAGAGCTTCTGCAGCCGCTCCTCATTCCGGACGAACGCATGCGCAGCCGAATCCATGGACCGCATCCATCCGGGCACCCAGGCCGCGCCAAGCTCGATGGCGCCCCATTTCAGCTTCGGGAACCGGTCAAACACGCCGTCGAAGATCAGCGTCGCTAGCGTCTGCATCGCCGATTGCGGGATCGGCATGTAGGAGACCGAGGTGAAATTGTCGTCGCCGCCATGGAAGTCCGGCACCGGTGGCAGGCCGTTGGCCTTGTAGACCGGGTTCATTTTCTCCTCGCCGCCGACATGCAGGAGGATCGGCAGGCCCGCCTCTTCTGCAAGGCGCCAGACGGGGTCGAGGCCGATATGGCTGGGCGAATGCTTTTGTGGGCACACGGACGGCACCATGATCGCCTTGGCGCCAAGCCTGATCGCGAGGCGAGCGGTGGCCTCCGCGCGCGCGAAATCTTCGAGCGGCACATAGGCGGCCGGCAGCAGGCGCCGGTCGATCGAACAGAAGTCCGTCATCATCCGGTTGTGCGCATCGGCGGCGGCGTAGCAGAGCTCCATGTCATCCGACTGGTCGAGCCCGAAATTGCCGAGGCAGAAAGTCGTGAACACAAGCTGGCTGGCGAAGCCGAGCCGGTCGAGTGCGGCAGGACGGTCCTCGCGGCGGAATGATCCGAGGGCGGTATAATTCTTGTTGAGCAGGATCGCATCAGCTGCGGCAGCGCGGTAGGCGGCGTCCTCATGGCGGGCGCGTTCTTCGTTCATACGGTCGGCATGGGCGTGTTTCCACTGGTAGACCGGCAGATCGTGATACCGTGCGAGCAGGCGTTTCTCGAAATAGGGGTCGAGTACGTCGGTCATTTCCATCAGGTGGCTGTCGGCGTCGTGAATCAACCGTCCGGCGGCGTATGACATTGCGTGGTTCCTCCCGGGTCTTCTAGTTTTGCAGGAAGATGTCACAAGGGCGCAGGCTTGTCCAAACGGCGGGTCATCACGATCATCCGGCCGGGGCCGTCCCAGAGCTCTTCTTCTGAATCGCGGGTCACGGCGAAGCCATCGGCGAGATACATCTGCATCGAGGCCGCCAGGCCGTCCGTGGTCTCCAGATAAACCTCCCGCCAGCCCTGCGCGGCGGCGTGGTCCATGGCCGCGCCAAACAGCGCCTTGCCGAGGCCGAACCCGCGCGCCTCAGGCAGGAGCACGACCCAGCGCAGCTGGCCGCGCGCGCCCCGGTCGATCATCGCAGCGCAGCCGAGGGCCTCGGCGCCGCGCTCGGCGAACCAGACGCGGCTGGCGTTTCCGGGGGCACCAAGGCCGGCTTCAGCAACCGTCAGATCTACATAATCGGCGAACCCGGCAGCGAACCGCAGGCCTTCTCCGGCATAGCCGCGTCGGTGCAGGTCGACGATCAGATCACGGTCGCCCGGGCGCCAGTCGCTTCGCAGGCGAATGCCGCGAGGCAAGGTACCTGCCGGTGGGGGAAAATCGCGTGACATTTTTGCCTGTCCCAAAGTAATTTCGCGGCGCAAGCGCTTTCCGGCGGGCCGGGATATTTGTCCGGTGCGCCCAGCGCGTTAGTTTCCGGTCCAGAGGCAGGAGACGTCAATCCGGAAAACCGGGACGCCCTGTCCATCCGGGAGGAAAGAATGAAAACCTACATGAAGTTCAGCGCCTCAGCGCTGGCGTTGGCGCTGATGGTGGCCACGCCGCATGCCTTTGCGCAGGAAGCGTCCGAAGACGCCGAAGCGCGGCAGAAGACGGTTATCGTGACGGCGACCAAGCGCGCCGAGACAATCCAGGACGTGCCGTTCTCAATCAATGCGCAGACGGCCGAGGACATCGCGCGGACCGGCGCCGGCAATCTTGAAGACGTGGCCCGCTCGGTGGCGGGCCTGTCGATCCAGAACCTCGGGCCGGGCCAGAGCCAGGTCGCCGTACGCGGCGTCTCGGCCGGCCAGATCGTGCGCGACCAGCCGGGCGTGAAGGAACAGGTGGGCGTGTATCTCGACGAGTCGGTCGTCTCGCTTTCGCTGTTTACGCCGGACATCGACCTTTACGACCTCAACCGCGTGGAGACGCTGCGCGGGCCGCAGGGGACGCTGTTCGGCTCCGGCTCGGTCGGCGGCACGGTGCGCTACATTACTAACCAGCCCGTGCTGGGCACGCAGGAAGGCAGCCTCGAGGCGAGCCTCAACACGATCAAGGACGGCGGAACCGGCGGCCACATCAAGGGCATGGTCAACCTGCCGATGGGTGAGACGGTCGCGCTGCGCGCGGTCGGCTATCACACCGAGTATGGTGGGTGGATCGACGCGACGGGTCCGGCGGCCGACGAGGATGTCAACAGCGGCAGCCGCACCGGCGGGCGCATCGCGCTGACTTTCCAGCCGACCGATACGCTGACCATCACACCGCGCATCCTTTACCAGGAAATCGGAGCGGATGGCTTCAACCGCTCGGAGGCGTTCAACTGGCTCTCGCGCACCACGACGCTGCCGAAGGACACACAGTTCCTGCTGCGCGAGGAGGAATTCTCCGACGAGACGATGATCGCGGACCTGACCGCAAGCCTTGATCTCGGGGCCGTGACGCTGACCTCGGTCACAAGCTATATCGACCGCGACATCCTGGTGAGCCGCGATGCCAGCGCGCTGACGCAGAGCGTATCGTTCGACCTCGGCTTCAATCCGGCAGCGTTCGCCCTGCCTTCGAACCTGCGGGACGTGACGACCTATGAGAGCCTCACGCAGGAAGTACGCCTCAGCTCCAACTCCGACGGCCCGTTCAAATGGCTCGGCGGCGTGTTCTACTCGACCAATGACCGTGACTATAACCAGCGCCTGCCGACGCCCGGCTATGACGCATTTACGGACGCGGCCCTCGGTGCCGGCACATCTGCCGCGGTCGCCAATGGCTTCCCGCTCAACTCGCCGTTCAACTCCGACCTCTTCTACTCACTGACGCAGTGGGCGGCGTTCGGCGAGGCGAGCTATGACCTCACCGAGCAACTGACGGTGACGGCAGGCGGGCGCTTCTACGACTTCGAGGAAGACCGCACGATCTCCTCGGGCGGCCTCTTCGCCAACGGCGACTCGAACGTCCAGGATACGACGTCCTCGGACGGTTTCACCCCGCGCGTGCTGGCCAGCTATGAGCTGAACGACACGGTGACCCTGAACGCACAGGCCAGCCAGGGCTTCCGTCTCGGAGGCGTCAATGATCCGCTGAACGTGCCGCTCTGCACCCCGCAGGACCAGGCGATCTTCGGCGGCTTCCAGAGCTATGGCGACGAGAAGCTGTGGAACTACGAAGCCGGCCTGAAGGCGCAGACCGGAACGGTCACGTTCAATGCGGCGGCCTTCTATACCGACATCAAGGACCTGCAGGTCACGCTTGATGCCGGCTCCTGCTCCTCGCGCATCGTGTTCAACGTCGACAAGGCGCACACGGCCGGCGTCGAGGCAGAACTCGGCTGGAGCCCGGTGGCAGGTCTCGACCTCAACCTTTCGGCCAGCGTGCTGGAAGCGAAGTTCGACTCCACCGTGCGGGCGGGCAACGGCAACGTCATCGGCGGCATCGAGGATGGCAACCGTCTGCCCTCCGTGCCGGAACTGCAACTGTCTGCAGCCGGCACCTATCGCTGGACCCCTGGCTGGGTGAACGCCGATGCGTTCGTCTCCGGCTCCGTGCAGCATATCGGCGACCGCTACACGCAGCCGAGCGATCAGCTGCCGACGCAAGGCCTGCCGGCTGCCACCGGGCTCGCACTCGGCGCCCTCACGGGCCTTGAGAACCCGCGCAACCTGGTGGACTTGAACCTCGGCGCCTACACGACGCTGAACGCCAGCACGGGCCTCGAGTTCGAGACCTGGTCGGTGACACTGTTTGCCAACAACCTCACGGACGAGGACGCCCAGCTCTCCTTCGACCGTGAACGCGGCGGCCGTGCCCGCCTCGGCTTCCACGGCAACCAGCCGCGTACCTTCGGCATCACGCTGCGCAAGACGTTCTGATCCGGATACGGACAGTCCAGAAGGAAAACCCCGCAGCGTGCTGCGGGGTTTTTCATGTCGGACCTCAGAGCGCGGCGATGATCGCGTCGGCCATCTGGCGGGTGGTGAGGCCGCCCCCGAGATCTCGGGTGCGGGCGCCCCGGTCGAGCGCCTTGCCGACGGCCGCGAGGAGGGCGTCCGCCGCCTTTTCCTTCCCGAGCGACCAGCGCAGCGCCATCTCAAGCGAGAGGATGGCGGCGCAGGGGTTGGCGATGCCCTGGCCTGCAATGTCCGGCGCCGAGCCGTGTACGGGCTCATAGAGTCCGGGCACACCCGGCGCACCGAGCGAGGCCGACGGCAGCATGCCGATCGAGCCGGTAAGCATCGCAGCTTCGTCTGAGAGGATGTCGCCGAACAGGTTGTCGGCGAGGATCACGTCGAACTGCTTTGGCTGGCGCACGAGTTCCATGGCGCAGGCGTCGGCATACATGTGGCTGAGGGCGACGCCGCCGCCGAACTCGGCATGGGCGAGCGTAACTTCCTGGCGCCAGAACAGGCCCGATTCCATCACGTTCGATTTTTCGACCGAGCAGACACGGCCGCCGCGGCCGCGCGCAATGTCGAACGCGACACGCGCGACGCGTTCGACTTCCGGATGGGTGTAGATGGCGGTGTCATAGCCGCGGCGCAGGCCGCCGGCTTCGTCGATGCCGCGTGGCTGGCCAAAATAGACGCCGCCCGTCAGTTCCCGGACGATCATGATGTCGAGGCCTTCGACGCGGTCGCGCTTCAGGCTGGAGGCGTCCACGAGCGCCGGGAAGCAAAAGGCGGGCCGCAGGTTGGCAAATACATCAAGGCCTTTGCGCAAGGCAAGGAGGCCGGCTTCCGGGCGCTTGTCGCGCGCTGCGCCAGCCCATTTCGGTCCGCCGACGGCGCCGAGCAAGACCGCATCCGACTGGCGCGCCTGCTCCAGCACCGCGTCCGTCAGCGGCGTAGCGTGCGCATCGAAGCTCGCCCCGCCGACGAGGCCGGTCTCAATGACGATGTCGGAGACAAGCAGCTCCGCAATGCGGCGTGCCTCGGCGACAACTTCGGGCCCGATGCCGTCGCCAGGCAGGAGGAGAAGGGTGCGTTTCATGTGGGCAAATCTCTTGGAGTGCGCTCGGAACGTGGGGCAAGGCAGATCAGGGCTGAACGCCCTGACGGGACGTGCTCAGCAAGCCTTCGCTACGCGCCTTCTCGTCTTCATCATGCTTGGCCCAGTCTTCGACCGTGCGGCAGTCCTTTTTCGGAAACTTCGAGCCGGTGACCTCGATGGAACGGCATTCCTCTCGTTCGTTGGCTGCAAGTTCCTTGGGCGTGCCGGCGCAACCAGTCAGCGCCACCACCAGGACTGCGGCAACTCCAACAGTTCGGGTCATTGGTATCTCCATAGCAAGTTTGCCGGACCCGCTATCGGACGCGGCTGATCGAGGCAAGAACTTACATCGTGGCGGGATTGGCGTCTTGCTTCGAGTTGTCATAGAGGCCGACATTGCGGGCGCGGTCTTCTTCATCCCGGATGGCCCACTGCTTCGGCGTGAGGCACTCACGCTTGATAATGTTGGAGCCGGGCATCGGGGCAGCGCGGCAGACTTTTTCCACGCCGGGCTCTTCGTCGGCCCGCATAGCCGGGCTACCCGCGCAGGCGGAAAGGCTGACGGCCAGAGCGGCAACAACAATCGGATAGCTCATGGGTCACTCCCTTCTGCGGCAGCGGCCATGGCTACCGGCCGGAAAACCGGTGGGCAAGCCGGAAATGGACCGGAAAGTCAGATGGGCTCGGGAGCGGCCTCGTAGAGGCGCAGGGACCGGTCCGTGATGCCAAGCTGCGGGAAGAAGGACCGCCAGGTGGCCATATGAGCTGCAGAGAAATGCGCCGTCAGCGCCGCGCGGCTCTCCCACCGCTCGGTGACGCGGATGAGGCTCGGATCCAGCACATCGACCGCGTAGGCGTAATCGATACAGCCCGGCTCGGCGCGGCTGGCACGGATCATCTGCTCCATCACCGGGCGGGCGGCTTCGAGGTTTTCCGGCGGGATGCGGACAGTGCCTTCGATGACAATCATGGTTGGGGCTTCTCCGGCTCGGCCGTCTGGGTTTCTGCGGGCTTCTCCGGGATCTTCACGCCGCGCACTTCGGGTTTCGTGCCGAACGGATCGGTGAGACAGCCGGCGAGGCCGGAGAGCAGGATCAGCGGCAGGATCAGGCGGGCGGCGCGGGGCATAGGATGTGTCTCCGGTTGCAGCCCGATCTGTGATCAGCGGGCGGGTTCGAGCCAGGGGGTAGCAAGGCGGCGCTGCGCCTCGAACGTGTCGATCTGCGGCGCAGCTGTCAGCGAGGCGCCGATCTCGTCGAGGCCGGCCATGAGGTTGGACTTGCGGCCGGGGTCGATCTCAAACCTGTGCACTTCGCCATCCGGCGTGGTGACGGTCTGCGTCGCAAGGTCCACAGCAAAGACGTGGTTGGCGCCGCCAGCTTCCTTCGCTAGTTTTTCGCACACATCCACTGGAAGGCGGACAGGCAAGATGCCGTTTTTGTAGCAGTTGTTGTGGAAGATATCGGCGAAGCTCGGCGCGATGACGCAGGTAATGCCCTGATCCAGCAGCGCCCAAGGGGCGTGCTCGCGCGAGGAGCCGCAGCCGAAATTCTCGCCGGCGATCAGGATTGAGGCTTTGTCGTAGGCCGGCTTGTTGAGGACAAAGTCGGGGTTCGGCGAGCCGTCCGACTTGGTTTTCAGCTCATGGAACAGACCTGTGGCGAGTCCGGTGCGGGTCGTCGTTTTCAGGAACTGTTTCGGGATGATCATGTCCGTGTCGACGTTCGACATCGGCTTGCCCTTCTCGAGAAGGGGCGCGGCGGTTCCGGTGAGAGCAGTGAATGGGGTCATGTGAAGTCTTTTAGTCGGCCACGCCGGAAATGAACAGGGTGGGCACGCCCATCGTGCCATCGCGAACGGTAAAGACGCGCGTTCCCGCGCGGCGGCCCGTGCGCACATCCGAGATGTTGAAGCCCTTGGCGGCGAGGCGGTCATGCGCCGCCTCGATGTCGCCGACGCGCCAGGTGAGACCCCAGAAATTGTCGGGCCCGGCGGCATCCTCCGCCTGCCCCAGCCGGTGGGCGATCTCAACCGTCAGCCCGCCGGTGCGGAAAAAGATGAGGCGCACGCCCCATTCCGGCGCAGACCTGTCGAGCGCCAGACGCAGGCCGAGCTTGGCGCCATAGAGGGCCATCGCACGGTCCGGGTTCGGCGTGTTGATGACGAGATGGTCGAGCGCATGGACATGGCCGAGGGGCACTTCGGCCGGCTCCAGCGCGCCTTCGAGCGGCTCGACGAAAAACCAGCGAATGGACGCCGTGCGCTCCGGCGGCGTGCGGAAGCTGCGCCAGGTGCGGCGCGCCTCGCGGTTCATGTCTTCGCTGAGAGCATCTTCGATCGCAGTCGGCGCGAGGTCGAGGCGGGACAGGGCGCGGTGATCTCCGGCAAGATCCGCGGAGCGAAACGCGAGCGACTTGAGGCCTGGGCCCTCCTCGGCGATCCGCGCCCGCAAGTGTTCCGCGCTTGATCCGTGCCCGGACGGTGCGACGAGTTCGAGCGCAGTATTGCCCAGCTGGAACAGCGCCGTGGCGACGCCGGCATCACTGACGGCGCGCCAGTCCGGCGCGCGGCCGAGCAAGGCGGCATAGACCGCCACGCCCATGTCAATCTCGGGCGCCAGGATCACGATGTGATCGACGCCGTTGATCATGCCTTCACGCTCGCTTGCGGCAGGCAGTCACCCACGCCCTTGAAACCGGGCAGCGCCTCGACACGCGCCAGCCATTTGCGGACATTGCCATAGGCGGCGAGATCGATCCCGGCCTGCGGCGCGTAGGCAGCGATGCCATAGATGTCGATGTCGGCAATGGTGGCACCTTTGCCGACGAGCCAGTCGCGCCCGTCGAGCAAGCCGTTCAGCTCTTTGAGTGCGGCCAGCGCCGTCTGCAGGTTGGCTTCGGCAATCGCTTCAGGAAACTTGAAGAAACCGAGCTTGGCGGCGCGGGTGCGGTAAATGCCGGTCGTGAGGTTTCCGGCGCCCCAGAGCTGCCATTCGCGCGCGCGCAGGCGCTCGCCGCGGTCCTTGCCGCCGAACTTGCCGATCTCGTCGGCGAGATAGTCGAGAATGACGGAGGACTGACAGAGGCAATAGTCTGTCTGGCTGTCTTCCAGCACCGGCACCTGGCCGTAGCGGTTGCGGGCGAGGAAGGCGTCGGCCTTGTGGGCGCCGGCGCGCAGGTCGACATGCTCATAATCGAACGCCGTGCCGGTGAGGCGCAGCATCAGCGCTACCTTATAGGTGGGGCCGGAGGCGAAGATGCCGTGAAGGGTGTAGCGAGCCATAATGTTTCCTCGGAGTTTCTTGCCCGCTGTTACCACCATGGCCCGGAACTTGGCGAGCCCTGCCGCCGGGATCGTTTGCGTGTCAGAGGCCTTCGAACAGCGCGGTCGAAACATACCGCTCGGCGAAGCTGGCGAGGATAACCACAATGGTCTTGCCCGCCATGTCCGGGCGCCTGCCGAGCTGTACCGCCGCACAGGCAGCGGCGCCGGAGGAGATGCCGCCGGGGATGCCTTCAATCCTGGCGAGCCTGCGCGCTGTTGCGATGGCGTCCTCGTTCGACACTTTGAGCACTTCGTCGATGAGGCTGGTGTCGGCATTGCCGGGCACGAAGCCGGCGCCAATGCCCTGGATCATGTGCGGGCCCGGCGCGCCGCCGGAAAGGACCGGTGAGGCGGCGGGCTCGACAGCATACATCCTCAGAGATGTCTTGCGCGGCTTAAGCACGCGGCCTGTTCCAGTGAAGGTGCCGCCGGTGCCGATGCCGGAGACGATGGCATCGACCTTGCCGGCCGTGTCGGCCCAGATCTCCTCGGCGGTCGTCTTTTCGTGGATGGCGGGATTCGACGGATTGTCGAACTGGCTCGGCATAACGGCGCCTGGGATCGAATCCAGCAATTCCTTCGCCTTGGCGATGGCGCCGCCCATCCCCTTCTCTTTCGGTGTGAGCTCGAGTTCGGCGCCGAGGAAGGCGAGCATCTTGCGCCGCTCGATCGACATCGATTCCGGCATCGTGAGGATCAGGCGATAGCCGCGCTGAGCGGCGACGAAAGCGAGACCGATGCCCGTGTTTCCCGAAGTCGGCTCGATCAGCGTGCCGCCGGGCTTCAGTTTGCCTTCAGCCTCGAGGCCAAGGACCATGGCAAGACCGATCCGGTCCTTCACGCTGGCGAGCGGATTGAAGAATTCGAGCTTGAAGAGAAGGTCAGCGCCGACGCCTTCGGCCTTGGCAAACTTCTCGGCGCGCACCAGCGGGGTCGACCCGATGGTTTCCAGGATCGAGCCGTAGACGCGGCCGCGCGGGCCATCGAGCGTGACGCCGCCATCGAGTTTCACGGTTCCGGACATGGGGGTCTCCCTTCAGAGATGAACTTGAAGGGGGAATATCGGCCTGCGCGCGGGGATACGCAACCGATGGGCGTGTTTAGCTAAACTGAAGGCGCCTTCAGCTCAGCATTTAGAACATCCACCACCCACCGACTCCAGCAGCTTTGCGTCCTTGTCCATGCCGGGGTTCGGTGTGGTGAGGAGGCGGTCGCCGACGAAAATGGAATTGGCGCCGGCCAGGAGACAGAGCGCCTGGCCTTCGGAGCTCATCGACTCGCGCCCCGCCGAAAGGCGCACCCAGCTTTGCGGGAAGACGATGCGGCAGGTAGCGATGGCGCGGACGAGTTCGAGCGTATCGAGTTCGGCGCTGCCCCCAAGCGGTGTGCCCTTGATGGGGACGAGCTTGTTGACGGGCACGCTTTCCGGATGCGGCGTCAGTTTCGAAAGTTCGTGGATGAGGCCGACGCGGTCGGCGCGGGATTCGCCCATGCCAAGGATGCCGCCGCAGCAGAGCTTGATGCCCGCCCTGCGCGCACGGCCAAGCGTTTCTAGCCGGTCATCGTATGTACGCGTACTGACGACATCGCCATAGTACTCGCGCGAGGTGTCGAGGTTGTGGTTGTAATAGTCGAGCCCGGCGGCCTTCAGCGCTTCGGCCTGCCCCTCTTCCAGCATGCCGAGCGTAACGCAGGTCTCAAGACCCTCAGCCTTCACCGCGGAAATCATCTCGGCGACTTTCGGCAGATCGCGGTCCTTCAGCGAGCGCCAGGCGGCGCCCATGCAGAACCGGTCGGCGCCGTTGGCTTTGGCGCGGCGGGCAGTCTCTACGACTTCGCCGAGGGGAAGGAGTTTCTCGGCCTTCAGCCCGGTGTCGAACTTGGCGGACTGGCTGCAATAGCCGCAGTCCTCCGGGCAGCCGCCTGTCTTGATCGACAGGAGCTGGGATTTCTGGACGGCGCCGTCCTTCCAGTTGGCAGCTTTCACGGCGAGCGCGCGGGCCATCAGCTGGTCGAGCGGGAGCTCATAGACAGCGGCGATCTCTTCGCGGGTCCAATCCTGGCGGGGAGTGAGATCATAGGCCATGTCGAGTCACCTGTTCAGAAGACGGATTAACCGATGACGCCGTTGATGGCGGCGCGGGCAGCAAGGGTGGGGCTCATCAGGTGGGTGCGGCCACCCCGGCCCTGACGGCCTTCGAAGTTGCGGTTGGACGTGGATGCGCAGCGCTCACCTGGGGCGAGGATGTCCGGGTTCATGCCGAGGCACATCGAACAGCCGGGCTCGCGCCATTCAAAACCGGCCTCGAGGAAGACGAGGTCGAGGCCTTCTTCTTCTGCTTGCGCGCGCACGAGGCCGGAGCCCGGCACGACCATGGCGCGCACACCGGCAGCGACCTTGTTGCCTTTGGCAACGGCCGCCGCCGCGCGCAGGTCTTCGATCCGGGAGTTCGTGCACGAGCCGATGAAGACGCGCTGCACCGGCGTGCCGGCGATGGGCTTGCCGCCTTCGAGGCCCATATAGGCCAGCGCGCGTTCGCAGGCGCCGGCCTTCACGGGATCGGAAAAATCCTCCGGCCGCGGAATGATGCCGGAGAGGGCAATCCCTTGCTCGGGGCTCGTACCCCAGGTGACGGTCGGCTCGACATCCTCGCCCTTGATGGAGAGCACATGGTCGAACGCCGCATCGTCATCCGAGCGCAACGTCTGCCAGTAGCGTTCCGCCATTTCCCAGGCGCCGCCCTTGGGCGCGGAGGGGCGGCCCTTCACATAGGCAAAGGTCTTCTCGTCCGGCGCAACGAGACCGGCGCGGGCGCCGCCCTCGATGGAAAGATTGCACAAGGTCATGCGGCCTTCCATCGAAAGCGCGCGGACAGCCTCTCCGCGATATTCGATGACGTAGCCGGTGCCGCCGGCGGTGCCGGTGATCGCGATGATGTGGAGCGCGAGGTCCTTGGCGGTGACGCCTTCGCGGAGGCGTCCGGAGACATCCACCGCCATGTTCAGCATCTTCCGGGCCCGGAGCGTCTGCGTGGCGAGTACGTGCTCCACCTCCGAAGTGCCGATCCCGTGCGCCAACGCGCCAAAGGCGCCGTGCGTGGACGTGTGGCTGTCGCCGCAGACGATTGTCATGCCTGGCTGGGTGCGCCCCTGCTCCGGGCCGACGACGTGGACGATGCCGTTATTGATGTCGCCCATTGGAAAGTACTGGATGCCATACTCAGCGACATTGCGCGTCAGCGTCTCGAGCTGGTTGCGCGCCTCGGAATCCCTGACGCCGGCGAGGCCGAGAGACTGGTTTTCGGTCGGGGTGTTGTGATCGGCCACAGCAAGGGTCAGCTCCGGGCGGCGCACGCGGCGGCCAGCGACCTTAAGACCGTCAAATGCCTGCGGCGTTGTCACCTCGTGGATGAGGTGGAGGTCAATATAAAGGAGGCTCTCACCCGAGGCCGGGTCAGTGTGGACGACATGCGCGTCCCAGATCTTGTCGTAGAGGGTCTTGCCGGGCATTTCAGTCTCGTTGTTGGCGCGCCGCACCATAGCGGCAGATGCGGCGGAGGAAAGCCCGCAGACCTGCAGACCGGCCATGCGCGGCGCAAGATTCTGCCTCTCGGGGCGCCGTTCAGCGCGCGCCAGGAAATTTTCTTGCGGACATAGTGCCAAAAGCAGAACGCCCCCGCCGTGAGGCAGGGGCGTCTGTTGATTTCAAGAGCCCGAAGGCCGGAAATCTTATTGCTCGGCGGGCTTTTCAGCGGCGGCAGCAGCTTCTGCGGCAGCGGCCTCTGCGGCGGCGACGGCCTCGGCAGCAGCCGCGGCTTCAGCAGCTTCGGCGCGGGCTTTGGCAGCGGTGTCCTTGCGGGCGACCTTTTCGGCGTCCTTCTGGCGGCGGCGCTCGGTTTTCGAGACGGCAACTTCTTGTGTTTCGATGCCGTGGCCCGTGGTGCGCTCGGCGATACGAGCACCTTTGCCGCGCAGGTCACGCAGATAGTAGAGTTTCGCGCGGCGGACGCGGCCCTTGCGGACAACTTCGATCGAGTCGATCAGCGGCGAGACCACCGGGAACACACGCTCGACGCCTTCACCAAAGGAGATCTTGCGAACCGTGAAGCTCTCGTTGAGGCCCTGGCCGGCGCGGGCGATGCAGACGCCTTCATAGCGCTGGACGCGCTCACGGTCGCCTTCCTTGATCTTCACGTTCACCGCCAGCGTGTCGCCGGGCGAGAACGCGGGAATTTTCTTGTCGCCGAGAACGCGGGCCATTTCGGCCGTCTCAAGCTCTTTAATCAGGTTCATCGCCAGTCTCCGGCGCAACAGAAGTGGGGGGTCGGGAGTAAGCGGCGTATAAATCGGGGCGGCGGTCAAAAGTCAACGCCTTTGAGCGGTCCAAACGCCACTCTTCTATACGCTTATGGTCGCCGGAGAGGAGAATGTCGGGAATCGGATGCCCTTCCCAGTCCCTGGGCTGGGTATACTGCGGGTGTTCCAGGAGGCCGGTCTCAAAGGATTCCCCCGTGAGGGAGGCCGAATTGCCCGCCACACCAGGCAGAAGCCGGACCGCCGCCTCAACCATCGCCATCGCCGCCACATCCCCGCCCGCAAGGACAAAATCGCCCAGCGAGACCTCCTGCATGCCCCGTGCTTCGATAGCGCGCTCGTCCAGCCCTTCGAACCGGCCGCAGAACAGGATGACGCCCGGCCCAGCCGCCCAATCGCGGGCCTGTTGCTGGTTAAACCGGGGGCCGCGGGGGGAAAGGTAGACGAGGGGGCGGCCATTCCGGGGCACACTGTCGATGGCGGCGCCGGCCACATCTGCCCGCAGGACTAGGCCCGCCCCGCCTCCGGCCGGCGTGTCATCCACCTTCCGGTGCCTGCCGAGGCCGAAGGTCCGCAAGTCCACCGTTTCCAGCGCCCACAGCCCCTCGGCGCGCGACCGGCCAAGGATCGAGACGCCGAGCGGGCCGGGATATGCCTCGGGGACGAGGGTTATGCAGGTCGCGGTGAACATGGGCGCCTGCCTAATCCATCCCGCCCAGACTTGCCATAACCTTCACCCGGCCGATCGATTGAAAGTTGCAAACAATAAACTCTGGGTGGATCTTTCTTGACAGGGGGTGTCAGGTCGCGGCGGAAAAGATCCTGACGAAACTCTAAACGCTGGACGACATCAACAAGGTCAACCGGAACGGGGTATTGCGGGATTGGTATTTACCGCGATGGCTCTGTTCGGCTTGTTGTTCGTCGCGTTCTCCGGCTGCCTGCCGGCGCATCGCCGGCACCGAAGCCGCCACGGCCATCTTCTGACCTACCCCCCCACGGAGCGATCCTCCGAGCCGGGCATACGGTCCGGCGTATCCTTTGGGCTCTCGCTGCCGTCATTGCCAAACATCAGCTCCCGCCCCGCATGCATGCCGCCTGTCAGCTGCAACGCAAAGCGCTCCTCGTCCCTGCGGCGGAGTTCCTCGATCGCATCATCGATGGCGCCTTCCGGCTCGCCCAGCCGGTCGAGCGCCGCGCGGGCAAACTTGATGGCGGACTCGAACGTCTCGCGCACCGGATAGTCCACACCGGCCTTGACGAGTTCGAGGCCGTGCTCGCGGTCATAGGCGCGGGCGAGCAGCAGCGTGTTCGGAAATTCGTGGCGCACGAGCTGCACGATGCGCGTCGCGGCGGGCCGGTCGTCTACGCAGACGAGGATGAGCGAGGCATGATGCGCGCCGGCGGCGTGCAGGATGTCGAGCCGCTGGCCATCGCCGAAATAGACCTTGAACCCGAACGAGGCGGCAACCCGGATCATCTCCGGATCATTGTCGATGGTGGTGACGGAATACCCCCGCGCCAGCAGCGGCTGGCTTACGATCTGGCCGAAGCGGCCGAAGCCGATCAGCAGCGCCGTGCCGGACACCTCCTTCGGCGTCTCGGTCCCGCTGGCATCGACCTCAACTTCCGGCATCAGCCGGTCATGGATCAGCACGAAGAGCGGCGTCATCACCATCGAGACGATGATGATCGCTGTCAGAATCGCACTGCCTTCGGGATCGATGATACCGACTGCGAGCGCGGCGGCGTAGAGCACGAAGGCGAACTCTCCGCCCTGCGTCATCAGAACGGTGCGCTCGAGGGCCTCCCGGTGGCTGGCCTTGAACACGCGTGCGACGCCGTAGACACCGGCGGCCTTGAGCAGCGTGAAGGCGACGACGCTGATGGCGATCAGCCGCCAGTTGTCGGCGACCACATTGAGGTCCAGCGACATGCCGACGGCCAGAAAAAACAGGCCGAGCAGGATGCCGCGAAACGGCTCCACGTCCGCTTCGAGTTCATGGCGGTAGGAAGACTCCGAAAGAAGCACGCCGGCCAGGAACGCGCCCAGCGCGGTCGAAAGGCCGCCGAGCTGCATGCCCCAGGCGGCGCCCAGCACGACGAGGAGCGCAGCGGCGGTCATCACTTCGCGCGCGCGGGCAGCGGCGAGGATTCGGAAGATCGGGTTCAGCAGGTACCGCCCGGCGATGAAGAGCGCGAGGATGGCGCCGAGGCCGATGGCGACACTGGTCAGCCGCTCCGTCATGGTCACTTCGCCTGCCCCGGGCGCGAGGAAGGCGACCAGCGCCAGAAGCGGCACGATCGCGAGATCCTCGAAGAGCAGGATGGAGATCATCTTCTGCCCCTTCTCCTTCGCGAGGTCGCCGCGTTCCTGCAGCATCTGCATGACGATCGCGGTGGATGTCAGCACGAAGCCGGTCCCCGCGATAAGCGAAGTCTGAGGTGAATAGCCAAGCGCGACACCGACCCAGGAGAGCAGGAGAATACAGACGACCACCTGCGCCAGGCCGAGACCGAAGATCTGTTGCCGCATCCCCCAAAGCCGCGAGGGCTGCATCTCAAGGCCGATGATGAAGAGGAACATCACCACGCCCAGCTCGGCGACGTGCAGGATTTCGGCGGGCTCGGTGAAGATACGGAAGCCGAAGGGGCCGATGACGAGGCCGGCGGCGAGATAGCCGAGCACCGAACCGAACCCGATGCGCTTGAAGATTGGAACGGCCAGCACGGCTGAACCGAGCAGGACAACCAGTGCGCCGAGATCCGGCCCGTGCGCGACTTCAGCAGCCATGCCTCTTTCCCCGTTGCGAGGCCCCAGCCTTACAGCTGATCCGCCATCCCGCAAACCGCCAGCGGCGAAGGCCCGTTGGAATCGGCCGCGGGCTGGACTAGGCAAGGGGCATGGACCGCGCCCCTGCCCTTTCCGTGCTTATCCCCTTCTTCAATGAGGCGGGCAATGTGCACCCCGTCATCGACGAGGTGCATCAGGTGCTGGCGGGCATCGATTTCGAGGTGATCTGCGTCAACGACGCCTCGGGCGACGCGACCGGGGCGGAACTGGCCGAAGCGAAAGCCGCTCATCCGGGGACGGTCACCGTCCTGACCCATGTCGCCCGGCGGGGCAAATCGGCGGCGCTCTATACCGGCCTCAAGTCCGTGCGCGGCACCTGGGTACAGCTACTCGACGGCGACGGACAGAATGATCCCAGCGATACAGCGCGCCTCTGGGCGCAGGTGATCGCGCCTAGCGCCCCGCCCCGCCTAGGTATCATCGCAGGCAAGCGCAACAGCCGCAACGATTCCGGCTTTAAATGGGTACAGTCGCGGGTGGCCAATGGCGTGCGCCGTTTCGTGCTGCAGGATGATGCGACCGATACGGGCTGCGGCTGGAAACTTATCCGCACCGAGGCCTTTCGCGAGCTGCCCTATTTCGCCTCCATGCACCGCTTCCTGCCGGCTTTGATCAAACGGGCCGGATGGGATGTGCGCGAAGAATTGGTGAACGACCGCCAGCGGCTGGCGGGTCAGTCGAAGTATGGGTTTCTTGGCCGGCTTGGCGCCGGTGTCTTCGATCTGGTCGGCATGTTCTGGCTGGTCCGCCGGGGCGGTTACGGCGTCGCCGCCGAGTGGAATGACCCACGCGGCGGCTGATCCGCTTTCTCCTTAGGCGTCGTTAGTCCTCGTCGCGGCGCGATTCGCTGGCGCCGTCGAAGCGGCCGCCACGACCACCTTCACCATCCCCGCCCCATGGACCATCGCCGTCTGGGCCCCGGCGCGATTCGCTTGGTGGCGGCGGGGGCGGCGAAGCGATACTCGCGCCGCGACCTGAGCCGCCATCCGTGCCAAATATTCCGCCGCCGGACATCCCGTCAAAGCGGCCACCGCCGTCACCGCGCCCGCCATCACCGCCGCCGCGCGGACGGTCTCTGCCCCAGCCATCCGTACCCGGACCACCGAGCAGGCCGCCGGCATCGTCGCCACGCCCTCCCCGGCCCTCATCGCCCCAGCCCGAGCGGGGTTCGCGCGGCAAATCTGCCGGCGGGGTTACTATCGTGGCGCCGCTGCCTCCATCGGGGGTCCAGCTACCACCACTGCCGCCGGACCAACCGTCCCGCCCGCCTCTTCCATCGCGGCCGGGCCTGGGGTCGGTTGGAATCGGTGTCACGGAGCCAGAACCACCGGCACCAGGGCCCCAGCGGTCACCGGGTACATCGCGCGGCGGCGGACGATCATCGCTATCGTCACGACCATCGCGTCCGTCACGGCCATCGTCGTCTCCACGGCGCCAGTCGCGTCCACCACCACCATGGCCACCCCAGCCGTCACGGCCGTCGCGGCGCCAGTCATCATTGTCACGCCAGCCATCGCGCCCGTCGCGCCAGCTCCAGTGGCCCTTTCTCCAATCAGTGCGGTGCCAGTCCCAGCCTGACCAGTAAGGGTTGAGCACCGACGGGCGCGGATGGCGCCGATAGGTCGTGGTGTAGCGGATCGTGCCGCGCGGGCCCCAGGCGAAGCCGTAGGGATCATAGCCCCAGGTCGGGCTGTAATAGCCGTAGCGGTAATAGTCCGGCGAATAGCCATAGTGCGACACGCTCAGGCCCCAGGAACTGGCATAGCCATAGTTCCAGGTGTCATAGCCGTAGGATTCGTTGTGCGCGTAGCGGATGTAGCCATACTTGTCGCGCGTGAAGAGGAGGCCGTGGCTGGCCTCGGTATACTCGTAAATGGGGCGTACGGACGAAATCCGCCCGGCAAGGCCGAACCAGCCGAGATCGCTTACATCTTCCGTGATAAAGGCGCAGCGGCCGGTGAAGTTCTTATGCTCGCAAACTTCCCACTGACCGGCGAACACCGCGATGGAGCGGGTGCGGTCATTGAAAGCGAGATCGTTCATCGTCGCGAAGGGATCGTAGACATCCCGGATATCGCCGTAGAAGTTTTCCTCGCTGAACAGCGCGATGGCGGCGGGCGCATCGTCATAGCCCTGCGCGAGGGCGGCGGGGCCTGAAAAGAGGGCGGGAACCGTGACGGCAATAACGGTGCGCAAAGACAAGCGGCGCATGTGGGACCCTTTCGTCCATTACACCTGCAAAATGCCACGGGCGATATGAACCGCACGCAACATGCGTGCCTGTAACTGCTATTCGTCGGTATCGCCCGAGGGCGTCTCGTTGCCGGGGTCGCTCCACATGGCGAGTTCCGGGATCACGACGCGGCGCGCGGCGATGTCCACCACCGGCACATCTGCCAGCGTGAAGGGCACGAAGACGGTCGCGACCGCACCCTGAATCTCCACTTCCAGCAGGTCGCCGGAGCCGAAATTCTGTACCGAACGCACTCGCCCGGCAGGCGACTCCCCGCCGGAATAGACGTCCAGCCCGGCAAGATCCTCAATATAGAACTCGTCTTCCTCCGCCGCCGGCAGGCGCGCGCGGGGCACGTAGACCAGCTTGCCGCGCTGGGCGTCCCACTCTTCCTTCTGGAGGTTTTCCTTCGTGCGGACGATGAAATGGTCCTTGCCCGGCCGGGCAGACTTCGGCGTGAGCAACACCGCGCCGGCCTCGTCCAGTAGCGGGCCGTAGGTGAACAGCGCTTCCGGATCGGCGGTATAGCTCTTCACGCGGACTTCGCCGCGCACACCATGGGCGCCCCTAAGGACGCCCACAGCGATCAGTTTGTCTTTGCCGGTCTTGGTCATGAGCCGCTCTTTAGCGGCAGAGGACGTCCGAGAGAACACTTGCCGGTGCTTTATACACGGCCTCGTCGAAACCCTGGTCCTGGCAGAAGCGGGTGGCGGCGCCGTCGCGGTTGGCAATGCGCGCGCCGCGATAGGTCGGCGCAGGGAAGAACATTGTCTCCTCACCGCGCACGCCGCCGGCGCCGGGGCCGCCGCCGGGCGGCGGGTAGACCGGGTCGACCGGCCTGAACCAGGGCCCCTCCCGGCGCACGTCATACTTGCGGAAGGAGGAAATCTTGTTGTTCAGGTAGACGCTGCCGAGGTCGCTGACCGAGGCGTCCAGGAACTCGCACTGCCCGCGATAGTCGTTGTCAGCGCAGACGAGCCAGTCGCCGCGATTGACGAGGACCGAGCCGGCCGTGTCATTGAAGCGGAACTGGTCGAGGCTGGCTTCGCCATAGTCGAAGCCGAGGAAGGGCCCCCGGAAATCCGTCTCGGCGAAGAAGGCGATGTCATAGCTGCGCGGGCCCTTGTCGTAGGCGGTCACCTGCGCCGAGGAGATTTTTGCCGACAGGCCGATCTCGCCGAGATTGCGCACCGTGCGGTCGATGTATTCGCAGTTGCCCTTGAGGTTCGCGTCGGCGCAGAGCAGCCAGACGCCGCCCTTGACTTCGACACTGCGGGCCTTGTCGTTGAAGCCGACCGCGGCCAGGCGGTACTGGTCGGCAGTCAGCTCCACCGACGTGCCGCGCAGGTTCGTGTCGGAATACAGAACGATGGACGCCGGGCCTGACGGCAGCGGGCTGCGGCGCGAGGCCTCGTAGTCATCCTTCTGCGCGGCGGCAAAGGGGGCGGCCGCGACCAAGGCGAGCGCGGCGACCAGAACGGAGCGGGGGAGGAAGGCGCGGGGCATGAAGACGTCTCCAGATTTCGGAGACTCCTTTGCCTTGCTTCACCTGAATGGCCAATGCCCGGCCCGTTGGCCGCCGTTCAGCCTCAATAGCCGCGCGGTCTGTCCAGCAGGCGCACTGAGGAAATGTTGCCCGACAGGCCGATGTCGCGCAGGTCTGCCACCGGCCGGTCAATCGTGGCGCAACGGCCGCGATAATCGCCGTCGACGCACACTTCCCACGCGCCGCCGCGCACATCGATGCTGCGGGCGCGGTCGTTGAATCCGGCGCGGGCGAGGTCCGGTTCGTTGCGATCAATCGTCAGCGCCTCGCCGCGCAGGCCATCGCTGGAGAACAGGGTGATTGAACCATAGCCGCCGCCGACCGGCGGATAGACAGAGCCGCCGGCTGGCCGGATCGAGGAGATTGCGTCATTCAGTCGGATGCCGCGCAGGCTTGTCACGCTGCCGGTCAAGACCTCACAGCGGCCACCGAAGTCCGCATTCTCGCACACTTCCCAGCTGCCGGAGTAGATCACGACCGAAGAGGCCGCATCATTGAATCGGAGTGGCACCAGATCCGCCACCGGCCCATTCACCGGAACGGCCGTGCCGGTGTGGTTTTCGCCGTCGTACAGTATTACCGCATCCCGGTCAGGATACCCCAGCCCGTAGCCATCGGAGGCGCAGGCAGGCACGAGAAGCGCGGCCACACAGGCGGCGCCGGCGAGAAGTCTGGAACGATGGGTCACGGGCGACGCCTCCGGTTGAGGAACATTAACTCCCCAACGAACCACATCGCGATCCGTTCCCACCAACTTGTGCTGCGGCGCAAGAAAAAGGCCGGCGCCCGAAAGCGCCGGCCTTTTCGTTTCAGCCATTGAGGCCGCCCGTGCGGGCTTACTCGGCGTCGGCAGCTTCAGCCGGAGCGGCCGCAGCAGCGGCGCGGGCAGCGGCTTTGCCGGCGCGCTCCTTCGCGCGCTCCTGGGCTTTCTTGCCGGGCTCTGCCTTGTTCGGGTTGTTGCCGTTGGTCCAGGTGGCCACCGGTTTGCCGTCAACTTCGACTTTCGACAGGAAGCGCGCGACGCGGTCGGTCGGCTGGGCGCCTTTCTTGATCCAGTCGGCGGCTTTCGCCGCATCGACCTTCACGCGGTCGCCCGAATCTTTGGCGAGGCGCGGATCATAGGTGCCGATCTTCTCGATGAAGCGGCCGTCGCGCGGCGCGCGGGCGTCGGCCACGACGATCGAGTAGAAGGGGCGTTTTTTCGAGCCGCCACGGGCGAGCCGGATTTTGAGTGACATGGAGATCTCCTGTTGAATTGTCTCTCGGGGTTCTTGTTCGGTGTTACTCGGCCTCGCGGCCGCGGATCTGCTCATGATGGCGGATGACTTCCGCCACGATGAAAGTAAGGAATTTCTCGGCGAAGGCCGGGTCGAGCCCGGATTCATGGGCGAGCCGAGTCAGGCGCTCGATCTGCTGGGCCTCGCGGGATTTGTCCGCTGGCGGCATATTGTGCAGCGCCTTCAGCTTGCCGACCTGCTGGGTCAGCTTGAAGCGCTCGGCGAGCGTGTGGATCAGGATCGAGTCCATGTTGTCGATCGAGCTGCGCAGCTGGTTCAGCTGGAACAGGGCGAGGGTCTGATCAGGGTTGGTCATTTCTTCTTGCTCCCGGGAAGGCCGGGCAGCGTGCCGCCGCCGAGGCCGGGTAGTCCGCCTGCAGAGGGTCCGCCCATACCGGGCAGACCACCCGGCAGGCCGCCTGGCATTCCGCCGCCGCCCATGCCGCCCATCTTGGCGAGGTCTGCCGGCTTCAGGCCCGCCTGCTGCGCCATGCCGAGCATGTTCTTCATGCCGCCTTTGGTGCGCATCTGTTTCATCATGGTGGACATCTGCAGGTGCATCTTCAGCAGCTTGTTGACGTCCGACACTTCGACGCCCGCGCCCGCCGCGATGCGCTTGCGGCGCGAGGCGTTCAGCAGCGCCGGCTTGCGCCGCTCCGCCTTCGTCATCGAGAGGATGATCGCCTCCTGGCGCTTCAGCATGCGGTCGTCGATGTTCGCCATCGCTTCCTTGGCTTTGCGTACGCCCGGCATCATGCCCATGATGCCGCTCATGCCGCCCATGCGCTGCATCTGGCGCAATTGTTCAGCCAGATCGTCTAGATCGAATTCGCCTTTCTTCAGCTTCGCGGCCATCCGCTCGGCTTTTTCCGCGTCCATCTGCTCGGCGGCTTTCTCGACGAGGCTGACGATGTCGCCCTGTCCGAGGATGCGGCCTGCCACGCGCTTGGCGTCGAAATTGTCGAGCCCGTCAAGCTTCTCGCCGACGCCGAGGAACTTGATCGGCAGGCCGGTGACGGCGCGCATCGAGAGCGCGGCGCCGCCGCGTCCGTCGCCGTCCATCCGTGTCAGGACGAGTCCGGTCAGCGGCAGGCGTTCGTGGAAGCGACGGGCGGTCTCGACGGCGTCCTGGCCGGTCAGCGCATCGGCGACCAGCAGCACTTCCGAGGGATTGGCGATGGCGGCGATCTCGGCCGCCTCACTCATCATCTGCTCGTCGATCGAGGTGCGGCCTGCAGTATCGAGGAAGAGAACGTCATAGCCGCCGATCTTGGCGGCCTGCACAGCGCGGCGCGCGATGTCTGCCGGCAGTTGGCCGGCGATGATCGGCAGTGAGCTGACATTCGGCCCGGCCTGCTGCGCGAGGATCGCGAGCTGCTCCATCGCCGCCGGGCGGCGCACGTCCAGCGAGGCGAGCAGCACGCGCTTCTTGCCGCGGTCGGCGAGGCGCTTGGCAATCTTGCCGGTCGTGGTCGTTTTACCCGAGCCCTGGAGGCCTGCCATCATCACGACTGCCGGGGGCACGTCGACGCGAAGGTGGGATTCCTCTTCGTCCGCGCCGAGCATTTCGACGAGGGCGTCATAGACGATCTTGATGACCTGCTGGCCGGGGCGCACCGAACGGATAACCTCTTCGCCGACAGCGCGTGTCCGCACCTTGTCGATGAAGTCCTTCACCACCGGCAGCGCGACGTCCGCCTCGAGCAGCGCGACGCGGATTTCGCGCAGCGCTTCGTTCACGTCCTTATCCGACAGCGCACCGCGCCCGGTCAGGCCGTCAAAGATACTTCCAAGGCGTTCGCTCAGGGCGTCGAACATCGCAAATTTCTCCTCATCGGACACAAAGCAGAAAATCCCCGCCGAGCGAGACTTCGCCAGGCAGGGGGCCCCGCCGCCTCCCGTTCCCCTAGGAACATGTGCTGGTCAGGGCGCGCTTCTTCAATGCGCGAGATGTGGGCGGGCCTAAAGCATGACCTTTTCCATAGGTCAAGCAATCTGCAGCGCCCGGACCCTTTCCTGCAGCAGGATCATGGCGGTCCGGATCTCCGAATCCACCAAAGAATACAAGGCCATATTCGCCCATGTGCCCTTTGCGGCCCGCATATGGCTGCGCAGGACCCCTTCCCGGGCCGCACCGATCCGCTCGACCGACTTGATCGCCGCGACATTCTCCTCATCGATCATGTATTCGATGCGGCGGATACGGCAGGCCTTTGCCCGGCCGATCAGGGCAAGGGCGGTGGCCGCTGGCACGACGCCGCTGCGCATCACCTCCGGGTGCCACTGGTAACCGATCCTGAGGCGCCGGTGGGTGCGCGAGACTTCCAGGTAGGCCGCGACGCCTGCAAACGCGCCGTCAGACACCCGCGTCACGGCAAACGGGATCGAGCGGCCATCCTTCGCATCGGCGAGCGTGTGGTCGAAATAGGCATCGAAATTGGTGCCGGTGGGGATGACGGGCATCCAGTCCCACATCGCCTCCACAGCGCCCGACGCCGCCAGTGCGACCCGGTGTGCCTCCGACAGGAGGTCCAGCCGAACATCGGCAACGGTCAGGCCGGGCGCGTCCAGTCTCATGTCAGCAGAGTGCCACATTCGCCGGGGCCGGACAATTCACACCGGCGGGGAGCGGGGCGATGCGAATCTCGAACGACGGGAAATAGCCGATTATGTTGAAAAAGTCCGCCAAAAGCCGCCACTCTAATCGTGTCCAGACCCTACTCCCCCGCCGTCGAAAATAGCTGCCGCGCGAGGTAGGTGTATTCCAGCGCCGAGCGCTTCGCCCGCGCGGTCTGGTCCGCCGCTGCGGCATGGCCGCCGTCCATATTCTCGAAATAGTAGAACGGCAGGCCGGCTTCCTCAAAGCGTTTGGCCAGCTTGCGGGCATGGCCGGGGTGCACGCGGTCGTCCTTCGTCGAGGTCACGAAGAAGGGCACCGGATAGGCCTTCGACGGATCAAAGTTCTGGTAGGGCGAAATCGTCTCCAGGAAGGCGCGCTCTTCCGGCACCTCCGGCGAGCCATATTCATCGACCCAGGACGCGCCCGCCAGCAGCAGGTGATAGCGCAGCATGTCGAGTAGCGGCACCTGCACGACCACGGCGTTCCAGAGGTCCGGCCGCTGGTTCAGCATCACGCCCATCAGGAGGCCGCCGTTTGAGCCGCCCATGATGCCGAGATGCTCCGGCGCGGTGACCTTGCGCGCCACGAGATCTTCGCCGACCGCGATGAAGTCGTCATAGATGCGCTGGCGGTTCAGCTTCAGGCCCGCCTGGTGCCAGTTCGGCCCGAACTCGCCGCCGCCGCGGATGTTCGCCATCACATAGGCGCCGCCTTGCTCCAGCCAGTTGCGGCCCATCACGGCGCTGTAGGCCGGCGTCATAGACACCTGGAACCCGCCATAGCCATAGAGCAGGGTCGGCGTCGTGCCATCGAGCTTCATGTCTGCGCGGTGGATGATGAAGTAGGGAACCCGCGTGCCGTCCTTCGAGGTCGCGAAAAACTGCTCGACCTTGAGGCCGGTGGTGTCGAACTTCGCCGGCAGGCTCTTGAGGCTCGTCACTGCGCCGGTCGCGATGTCATAGTCCAGCAGCGAGGACGGCGTCAGGAAATCCTCATAGTTCAGGAACACCGCCGTCTCGTCCTCATCCGAGAACGCGATCGACACCTGGCCCGCGCCCGGCAGGTTGACCGGCGTGGTCGTCCATCCGCCGACGGAGGGCTCAAGCCGCAACACCTTACCCACCACATTGTCGCTGATCGCCAGCAGCGCAGCGCCCTTGGCCACCGCCACGCCGTCTACCGCCTGCGTTTCCGTCGGGCGGAAGACCAAGCTCACCGGTGGAAGTGTCCGTGTGCTGAGGAACTTTTCAAGCTCGAAGGCGACGAGGTCGCCCGCCTTGAAGGCGTCCTGCCCGTCCGGCGTCCAGTCCTGCTCCAGCGAGAACAGGAACTGGCCCTTGTAGATACCCTTCGGCGAGGATTTCAGCGGGATCGGCCATTGTACGGCCGTGCTCTCCCCGTCCGGCAGCCAGAAATACTTCGATGTGAAGAAAGTCTCAGCCTGCACCGCGCCCTGCAGCACGCGGCCATCTTCCAGCTTCATCACCATCGGCCATACGCCGACATCCGTGACCTTGCCGCGCAGCACTTCGGCTGCGCTCTCCAGGGCCGTGCCGCGCGCCCAGCGCTTCACCACGAAGGGATAGCCCGACTCCGTCAGCGTGCCCGCGCCCCAGTCGGTCGCGATCAGCAGCGTGTCGGCACCTGCCCAGGCCAGGCCCTGCTTCGCCTCCGGCGTCACGAACCCGCCGCCCACGAAGGATTTCGTATCGATGTCGAATTCGCGGTTGACCACCGCGTCCTTGCCGCCGTCTGACAGCGACAGGAGGCAACTATACTTCGCGCCTGACTTCGGACGGAAACAGTCCGCGCCCTTGAAAACCCAGTTCTTGCCTTCGTCTGAGGCCAGCTTGTCGAAGTCGAGGATCGTCTCCCAGGCCGGTGCGTCCGTCTTGTAGGATGCGACCGGCGTGCGGCGCCAAAGCCCGCGCACGTTCACGTCGTCCTGCCAGAAATTGTAGACGAAGCCGTCGCGCACCGAGCCGTACGGAATCCGCTCGCTCGAGTTCAGCACGTCCAGCGCCGCCTTCTCGAAGCCGGCATAGCGGGGATCAGCTTCCAGCTCTGCCAGCGTGCGCGTGTTCTGCGCCGTCACCCAGGCGAGCGCCTCGGTGCCTTCCACCTCTTCGAGCCAGAGATGGGTGGCGGCATCAAACGGGACAGTCTTCGCGGCGGGATCGGCGGTCACTTGGGTCTCCGGAACGGGGCTGTTGGCACAGGCCGCCAGAACGGCCGCGCTGAAAAGGGTGATGATCGAACGCATCGCGGCGTCTCCTCGCAATCTCTGCTCACGTGTAATTAGGCAGGCCCGGCGTGATAGGCAAACCGCTCAGGACAGCCGTTCGACGATCACGGCGTCGACCAGCACGCCGCGCCGTCCTTCGGTCACCACGGGACGCACGCCGATATAGTCGACCCCCTGCTCCCCGGACATGACCGGCACCGCATATTCGAAACTGTATTCGGCAGACCCTTTTTTCAGGTCGAACACCCTCCAGCCGGACTGGCCCACACGCCCGGCCGAATAGTTCACCTGGATCTGCGCCGCGGGCTGCTGCCCCGCCGGCCGCGCCCGCACGGTCACGCGGATCGTGCGCCCGGACATCTGAGTCTCTATATCAGGCGCCAGCCGGAAGTGCGGACCCAGTTCCGGCTCGACATCCAGAGCGTCCTTTGCCGCGTCGACCTGCAACACATAGCCGCGATCCTGCGTGCGCAGCAGTTTTGTGCGCGCCTCACCCCCCGCGATCACCTTGTTGAGATAGGTCCCGTCGATCACGAGCCGGTCATAATTGACCCCGTCGCCCGCCACCGGCCCGGTCGGTAGCTGGCCGATGCCCGGCTGGATTCCCAGGTAAACCATCACCAGTATCAGCAGGCCGGCGAGTGGAAAGAAAATCCGATCGGGCATGATTGTCCTTCCGCGGTTCTGGCCCGGCTGGCCAAGGCCGGACGCTCCTGTTAGCAGGGTCTCGGGCCGATTGGCGAGCCATTTGCACCGCGCCGCCTGCCTTCGGGAGACCTGGCACAAGATGACGACAAGCGCTCTCAAGCGACGTGCCAAGGAAGCGCGCTCCTGGCTCTCAGAAAGCTGTTTCCCGCTCTGGGCGGAACATGGCCTGACGCCGGCGGGATACTTCCCGGAAGTCCTGTCGCTCAATCATGACGAGCTGGCCCGCGAGGGTACCCGCGTGCGCGTACAGGCCCGCCAGACCTACGTCTTTACCGAAGCCTGGCGGCTCGGCTGGAAGCGCGACACCGCTGCCCGCCTCGTCCAGTCTGGCGTCGCTGTCCTCACCGGCGCGGCAATTGCGCCAAATGGCCTGCCCGGCAGGATCCTGCGCGCCGACGGCAGCGGTTTCGCTGATGCCGCGGCCGATCTCTACGACACCGCCTTCGTCCTCTATGCGCTGGCCGAAGCGGCGCGCGGGCCAGCGCCCGCTGCGCCACTCCTCACCGCCGCGGGGGCCATCCTCGGCGCGCTCGATCGGCTGGCGCGCGACAGGGTCCACGGCGGCTATGCCGAAACACTGCCCGCGCCCGCAACCCGCCTGCAGAACCCGCACATGCACCTTCTGGAAGCCTGCCTGGCGCTGCACCGCGCAGATCCGGACGGAGGCCATTTCGCCCGCGCCTCCGAAATCGTCGGCCTGTTCGAGAGCCGCTTTACCGCCGGCGGCGGCGGCCTCCTCGGCGAGACGTTCAAAGCCGACTGGTCACCGCCGGACGGCGATGCAGCTCTCATTGTCGAGCCGGGCCACCAGTTCGAATGGGTCTGGTTGCTCCACACCTGGTCGCGTCTCGCGAGCAAGCCCCTGCCCGATGCCGCGCAGCGCCTTTACGCCTTCGCCGTCTCGACCCTCGATGACGCGGGCCGCGCGGTGCAGGAAGTGACGCGCGCGGGCGCGCCGCATGATCCTTCCCGCCGCACCTGGCCGCAGACCGAGGCGCTGAAGGCGCATCTCGCCATGTACGAACAGCGCGGCGATGCCCGCTACGCCGCTGCCGCCTGCCGCAGCTTTGATGTGCTGATGGATGACTACCTCACCGAAGACGGCGGCTGGATCGACCATTTCGCCGCCGACGGCACAGTTCTCGCAACCGACATGCCCGCCTCCACCGGCTACCATGTCGTGCTCGCATTTGCAGAGCTGATCCGCGTCATGGACGCTTGAATTCCCCACAGATTGCGACGCATAACGCGCCCAGCTCTTCGCCAGACCCATCAGGACCCGCATGACCAAGCTTGCCCTCATCCGCCACGGACAATCCGCCTGGAACCTCGAAAACCGTTTCACCGGCTGGTGGGACGCCGACCTCACCGCGCAGGGCGAAGCGGAAGCGAAGGCGTCGGGCCTGCTGCTCGCCGCCACGGGCGCGGATTTTCGGTATGCCTTCACCAGCGTCCAGACGCGCGCCATCCGCACCCTCTGGCTGGCACTGACTGAAATGAAACGCGCCTGGATCCCGGTCGAGAAGGACTGGCATCTGAACGAGCGCCACTATGGCGGCCTCACCGGTCTCGACAAGGCCGAGACCGCCGCCAAGCATGGCGAGGAACAGGTGCATGTCTGGCGCCGCAGCTACGACATCCCACCGCCCCCGCTGGAAGTCGGCAGCACCTGGGATCTTTCGACCGATCCGCGTTACCGCGGAATCAATATTCCGGACACGGAAAGCCTGAAGACCACGCTGGACCGCGTGCTCCCCTATTTCCAGGAACGAATCGCGCCGAAACTCAAGGCAGGCAATGACGTGCTGATCGCTGCGCACGGCAATTCTCTGCGCGCCCTCGTGAAGCATCTCTTCCATGTGCCGGACGAGACGATCACCGGCCTCGAGATTCCGACCGGCAATCCGTTGCTGATCGAACTCGACGCGGCGCTGAAGCCCATCTCAGTGAAGTACCTCGACGCCGCTCGCGCCCAGAAGCTTCCGGCGCTGCCGTGAGCCTCAAGTCCTCCCGGCGCCGCGACCGCAGGCTGATGGGCCGCGCGCTGGCGCTGGCTGGACTCAACCAGGGCCTCACGGACGCAAACCCGTCTGTCGGCTGCGTGATTCTCGATGCGCACGGACACATTGTAGGCGAAGGCGTTACCGGCCAGGGCGGCCGTCCGCACGCGGAAGAGGTCGCGCTGGACGAGGCAGGCTTACGGGCAAAGGGGGGGACCGCCTATGTCACGCTTGAACCCTGCCGCGAACGCTCCACCGGCGCGCCGTCCTGCTCGAGCAAGCTCGTCAGCGCCGGTATCGTCCGCGTCGTTGTGGCCATCGAAGACCCACACCCGACCGCCCGCGATGGCATCCGCATCCTGCGTGACGCCTGCGTGCGTGTTGAAACCGGCATCGGCAGCCGCCGCGCCGCGCGTCTCTATGCCTGGTTCTTTGGCAGCGTCCCGGCCTCACGCGCCACGCGCAGCAAATGATCCTGCAGTTTGCGTGACTGGTGAGCGAGATTGAAGTCCGCCAGCGCCAGGGCGCGGCCCTTGCGGCCCATCTCAAGCGTTCTTTCCGGATCGGCGATCATCTTTCCGATCCGGTCTGCCAACGCTTCGACGTCGTTCTCCTCAACGAGATAGCCGGTCTCGCCGTCACGAACACATTCGGGAATGCCCGCATGCCGTGTCGCTGCCAGGGCGCAGCCGGAAAGCATCGCTTCGATACAGACGAGCGGCAGACCTTCGGCGTCACCTGACGGCGCGCGCTTCGACGGGACACAGACGATCATCGCCTCGGCAAAATGGCGCGGCATCTCGTCCGCCGGAATCCATCCTGGCAATTCGGCAACAACACCTGCCGCCGCCAGCTCGGACATCAGGGGCCCCTTCAGTTCGCCGTCGCCAAGCAGGCGCACGCGCCAGCCCGCCAGCGCCGGGCCCAGCCGCGCCAGGGCTCCGATCAGCGTGTCGATCCCCTTCTTGTGCGTCCACCGGCCAGCAAACAGAATGATCTTATGTTTCGCGCCGGGCTGGAACTGCTCGGCATCGGCGGTATTGTGATGCACGATCATCTTGCTTTCCGGGCAGCCCTTCGCGGCCAGTTCGCGCCGGAGGAAATCCGAACACGGAAGGATCAGGGCAGCCTCGCGCCAGAGCGCTTCCCGCCGCCGGTTGTATACCCGAAGCAGGCTGTCACGCGTATTGCTGTGCTTCGTCGCGTCGCCGCCATAATAGGTAACCACCAGGGGCAAGCCGAGCTGGCGCGCGAGCGGCAAAGCATAGGCGCCGGACTTTCCGAAACTGGCATGGATCGCCACCAGCTTGCAGCGGTCGAGTTCTTTCTTCAGGCGTGCTGACACGATCCCGAACTGCTTGAAACCCGCCTCGCCCGTGAGCCCATGCAATGCGCCGAGCGCGAGTACATGTGCGCCGGCCGGTCCCGGCCCGCGCACATCATGGCCCGCATAGATAGGCGTCAGCGCATCGAAGGCGCGGTAGCCGCGCACGATGAAACTCTCCGATGGCGTGAACAGCGTGTCGGCATAGGCAAGGAAGTTGTGCGCGTTCATGCTTACCCAGGCTGTGTTTTACGCTCTTGGCCGTATGGGAGGCCCGCCGCGAAATCAAGGTAGCGGAGCCTTTATGACAGGTTCTTCGGAATAAATGGAAAGTGATCAGCCCTCGAAGGGTCCGGCAAATGCGCGGACCCGCTCGTAAAACGCCTCGGAATCGCGGATGAACGCAGCGCGTGTGAACTGAGCCTCGTAACTCATGCGCCCGCCCGCCACCAGTTTCTCGGCCAGCTGCCGGTCATAGATCACCCGGCCCAGCGCCGCCGCGAGCGCGTCGACATCATTCTTCCGCACCAGCAAGCCGTTAACCCCGTCCTTCACATAGGCCGCCGGGCCGACCGCATCGGCTGCCACCAGCGGGCGGCTCGCCGCCCAGGCATCCACGATGACCGTGCCGAATGGTTCGTACCGGGACGGAAACGCCACCACATCGCATGCCGCCAGCAAAGCGCCCCGGTCATTGCGCCAACCAAGGAAACGCACCCGGTGGTTGATGCCAAGACGCTTCGATTGCGCTTTCAGCTCCGCCTCGAGCGGCCCCTCCCCCGCGATCCAGAGATACAGGTCGGGCAATTTTGCCGCGGCCTCCAGTAGCGTATCGAGACCCTTCTTCTGGTGCAGGCGGGCAAGCGACAGCGCCACCGGCACTTTCGGCGGCGTCGTCAGCTCCGCGCGGTCAGCCGGGGCCACTCCCTGGAAGTTCGCATAAGTGTGGATAATGTCAGAGCGGTCTTCGGCAACGCCCTGTTCCCGGATGTGGCGGAGCAGGTCGATCGTCAGGCCGACGTGCCAGTCACAATTCCGGAACCGCGCCAGCTTGTAATAGCCGCCATACCAGCCGATCGAACGCGCGCGGTGCGCCTCCGGGGCGAACTGCCCGGCACGCCCCATCCAGTATTCGATGACGTCCGGCTTGAAGGCCGCAACCGCCCTTTCGATCACCTTGCGGGTCGGGAAGGGCCAGGCGCGGTTGAAGCTGGCGGTGTCGACCGAAATGGCAGCCGAAGTGAATTGCTCGATGCGGAATGTGTTCTCGGGGCGGGTGACGACATGCTGCGCATGCCCGGCCGCCGCTAGGGCGAGCACGGATTCGAGCATGATATTCTCGGCGCCGCCCTCTTCGGCGCCGGCCATCACGTGCAGGACACGCATTGCCATCTCCTGATCCCCGCGCCGGTCCCTTGGCGCAAACCTGTCGCATCTGCGATTAGCGGCGAAAAGCGCCGCGGGCAAACGGCGCTTGGCAGCCCGGCGTGAACTGCCTAGACAGGCCCCAGCAATCAAGAGTGAACCGATGACCGCCTACCGCCTGTTCGGCGCCGAGACGTCTCCCTACTCGCTGAAGGTGAGATCCGCGCTTCTGTACAAGGGGGTGGCGTTCGACTGGGTGTCGCGTTCGGTGGCGAACGAGGCCGAGTTCCGCAAGAACGCGGCGACGCCGACCGTGCCATTGCTGCTCTCGCCGACCCATCCGCCCGCACAGGATTCGACCCTGATCCTCGCCGCGCTGGAAGCCGCCTACCCCGACCCGCCCGCCCAGCCGGAAGAGCCTGCCGCGCAGGCCGTGTCGCTGATCCTCGAGGACTACGGTGACGAGTGGCTCAACAAGTGCATGTTCCAGCAACGCTGGGGCCAGCAGCCCGACCGCGACGCGGCCGCGCTGCGCGTTCTGGTGCAGCTGAATGACGGCAAGCGCCCACGCGCCTTCAAGGCGCCGGCGAAACAGATCGCGACCCGCATGCTCGCCCGCTTGCCGCTGGTGGGCGCGGAGCCCGAGAATGCCCCGACGCTGGAAAGCTCCTACCGGCGCTTTGCGCTGCGGCTCAACACGCACCTGCAAAACCACCTCTTCATCTTCGGAGGTCGCCCGTCTGCCGCCGACTTCGCGATTGCCGCGCAGTACCAGCAAATGCTGACCGATCCGACGCCAGGCACCTGGCTGAAAGAGCGCGCGCCGTTCCTGGTCGCGTGGTGCGGGCATATGGAAAACCCGAAAGCGTCCGGGCCGTTCGAGCCGCTGTCGGTGCTCGAGGCCACGCTGCTGCCGATCTTTGAAGGCGAGGTTTCACGCACCTACCTACCCTGGGCTTTCGCCAATGGCGCGAGTGCCTCGCGCGAGAAGAAGCGCTTCTCGGTCACCTTCGATGACGGCCTGTTCGAGCAGGCCACGCAAACCTATGCCGCGCGGGCCTTTGGCAATGTGCGAGCCGAGGCAGCGGCGCGCATGAGCAACCCCGCCCTGCCCGCCTTCCTCGAAGCGGCCGGCGCGACCACCTTCTTCCGCTGAAACGAAAAACCCCCGCAGGGGAGTCTGCGGGGGTTCGTCCGTGCGCGGAGGGTATGCGCTGGATTAGGCGGCGTCGCTCGCCTTCTTCTTGCCGATCAGGCGCGGCTCGGCGGGAACCTGTCCCTGGGCAACCGCGGCGCCGATCTCGATCTTGCGCGGCTTCTTCTCTTCCGGGATCTCGCGGATCAGGTCGATGCGCAGCACGCCATGCTCGAGGCTCGCCCCGGTCACAAGAACGTGATCGGCGAGTTGGAAGCGGCGGATGAAACTGCGCTGAGCGATGCCGCGGTGGAGGAAATTGCGGCCACCCGCATCTTCGTTCTCCGCTTTCTTGCCGGCGACCGTCAGCAGGCCTTCCTTGGTTTCGATGTCGAGTTCAGCCTCGGTGAAACCGGCGACCGCAATCTCGATGGCGAAGGCATTTTCATCAACGCGTTCAATGTTGTAGGGCGGGTAGCCCTGCGTGCCATCGAGGCGGGAAGCCTGATCGATCATGCCGGCGAGGCGGTCGAAGCCGACCATCGTGCGGTAGAGGGGGGTGAGGTCAATCGTGCTCATTTCTTACAGTCCTTTCGCTTAAAGCAACTGTGGGTGGTAAATTACCGCCCGGATTCAAAACGTGTGGACGCACAGAACTCCGGCCCGGATACCCGGCGCTGGAGGGTCGTCCCCAGCCGCGGCCCGCTTTGCGGCACCGTGACAAGACCTATGTGGGTAGCGTATGGGGTCTATCAAGAGCCCCCGGGGATGGAGAAACACCGATGAAAACACTTTTGCTCGTGGCCGTATCGGCCCTCGCCCTTGCCGCCTGCACACCGGCGAAAACCCCTGCCCCCGCTTCGGTGGAAGCCGCTGCGGTCGTGGTCGAGGAAGCCCCCACGATGACGCTGGCCGAGGCGGTCGCCTCCGACGCCCGCAGCGCCGAGGAAAAAGCGCGCGATCAGTGGCGCCACCCAGTCGAGACGCTGACATTCTTCGGCGTGGAATCCGATGACAAGGTCGTCGAGGTGTGGCCCGGCGGCGGCTGGTACACCAATATCCTCGCCCCCTGGCTCGCCTCGGGCGGCGGCACGCTGGTCGCGGCTGGCTTCGACGCCGCCTCAATCGAAGATCCGGAGCGCCGCGCGCGCACCGAGGCGCGCCTTGCCGAGTTCAAGGCGGCCTATGCCGACCCGAAATTCGGCACCATCGAACACACTGCCTTCTCCGCCGCCTCCGGCCCGCTGACCGCCGAAGGCACCGCCGACGTGGTGCTGACCTTCCGCAACCTGCATAACTGGATGTCGGCTGGCTATACCGAGAAATTCTTCGCCGACGCCTATTCGGCCCTGAAGCCGGGCGGCGTGCTGGGCGTGGTGGAACACCGCCTGCCCTCCACCCAGGCGCAGGACCCGAAAGCGACGAGCGGCTATGTGCATGAGGACTATGTAAAGGCGCTGGCCACGGCGGCCGGCTTCGAATTCGTGGAATCCAGCGAAATCAACGCCAATCCGGCCGACACCGCCGACCACCCCTTCGGCGTTTGGACCCTGCCGCCCAACAGCGCGACTACCGACCGTGAAGGCAAGACGCCGGAAGGCTTCGACCCGGCGAAATACAAGGCCATCGGCGAAAGCGACCGCATGACCCTTAAATTCCGCAAGCCCGAATAGGCAAGCGGTCCCTTGCCTGCGGATTTGCGGATCCGCCCGGAAACCGCCCACACAAGCGTGTGGACGGTTTTCCTTTGTGGGTTGTGTCCTCTCGTGCGCCAAGCCGGCCAGCTTGCAAGGCAACCAGGCGCCACGAGAGTTTTCATGCTCTGACGCAAGGTGAACCGGGCGCCTGACTATACCGGCGGACCACATTCATGCATCAATAGGGGCGATCGATCTGGATGCGGGCTCCGCATTCCGCATGAAAAAGGGACATCGTCATGGCCACTTCGTCGCCGTCCACCTCTGCCCAGCCGATTGATGCCCTGATCGTGGGCGCGGGGTTTGCCGGCATGTACATGCTGCACAAGCTGCGCGGGCTCGGGCTCAATGCCGCCGTAGTGGAATCGGGCAGCGGCGTGGGTGGCACCTGGTTCTGGAACCGGTATCCCGGCGCGCGCGTGGACATCCAGAGCCTGGAATACAGTTTCGGGTTTGATGAGGAGCTGGAGAAGGAATGGCGCTGGTCCGAGCGGTATGCGCCGCAGCCAGAACTCTTGCGCTATGCCGAGCACGTGGCCGACCGCTTCGACCTGAAGCGCGACATCCGCTTCAACACACGCGTGACGGCGGCGCACTGGGATGACGCGGCGCAGGTCTGGACTGTTCAGACGGAAAAGGGCCCGGCGGTGCGTTGCCGGCACCTGATCCTGGCGACGGGATGCCTGTCGATTCCGACGGATGTCACTTTCCCCGGTATCGACACGTTCAAGGGCGATGTTTATCGCACCTCGCGCTGGCCGCACGAGGGGGTAGATTTTTCCGGCAAGCGCGTCGGCATCATCGGCACGGGATCCTCTGCGATCCAGTCCATCCCGATCATTGCCGGCCAAGCTGAACACCTGACCGTGTTCCAGCGCACGCCAAACTATTCGATGCCGGCGCATAACGGCCCGATTCCGGACGCAGACTTCGAAGCCTGGTCGAAGGACCCCCGCGGCTACCGCGCCGCCTCGCGCGATACGGTGGGCGGTTTCCAGAACGAGGCCTCCGACGCAATGGCCACCGAGACGGCGCCGGAGGAGATCCGCGCAGAGCTGGAACGACGCTGGGCCTGGGGCGGTTTCCGCATTCTCGGCGCCTATGCCGACACGTCGATTGACCCGCAAGCCAACCGCATCATCCAGGAATTCGTCGCGGAGAAAATCCGCGAGCAGGTCAAAGACCCGGCGGTAGCCGACCTCTTGACGCCGAAGGACCATCCGTTCGGCACCAAGCGGCCGTGCGTGGACACAGGGTATTACGCCACGTTCAACCGGCCGAACGTGTCGCTTGTGGACCTGCGCGCGGAGCCGCTGGCCGGCTTCAACGCGGAAGGCATAAAGACCACTGCGCGCGAGTATGCGTTTGACGCCGTTGTGCTGGCGACCGGCTTTGACGCGATGACCGGAGCGATCGAACGGATCGATCTGCGCGGGCGCGGCGGACGCCAGATCAAGGACCATTGGGCCGAAGGGCCGCGCACGTATCTGGGGTTGATGGTGGCCGGATTCCCGAACCTGTTCACGATCACCGGACCGGGCAGCCCGTCGGTGCTGACCAATATGATCAACTCGATCGAGCAGCATGTGGAATGGGTCGCCGATTGCCTCGTGGCGCTGAAGCAGCGCCAGCAGACGAGCATCGAGGCGAGCGAAGAGGCGGAAGCCGCCTGGTGCCGGCACTCGGCCGAGGCAGTGACGCCGTCGCTGCTGCCTCAGGCCAACAGCTGGTACATGGGCGCGAATGTGCCGGGCAAGCCGCGGATGTTCATGCCGTATGCGGGAGGCCTGAATAAATACACCGAAATCTGCCGGCAGGTGGCTGCGAAGGATTATGAGGGCTTCATGATCCGGCAGGGCGAGCGCGTGTTGTCGGAGTCGCGGGTGTTCACGAGCCTGCCGGAGCCGGGGGAGATTCCGGAGAAGCTGGCGCCTATCATCATGGAGCGCCTGATGGCGGCAGGGCTGCTGCCCGCGGAGTAACGCCGGGGCGACCGGAAGAGAGATTATGAACCGTCCACGCGCAGGTGTGGACGGTTTTTCTGTTCCGGGGGCCGCAGTTACCACCGACTGGTTGGTATGGAGCAACAAGGAGACGTTCCCTGGCGCGCGCTGCACTGGAACGAGGAGACCCTTTAGGAACACGAGGCGATGGGCTTCCATGATGGCTGGGGCATGGCGGCGGCGCAGCAGGACGCGCCGGCGAAGTCGCTCCAGCGTCTCACTTCCCGCGGCGGCACTGCTGCATTAAGTTCTTCGCCTTGATGCCGCCCTCGACCTGCATGTCGAGGACCGTGTTGCCATCGAGCACCAGCTTGTAGGGCGTCGTATCCGTGAAGTTGGCCACGGTCGCGTCGATGTCTACGCTGACGAGAATGAAGGCCGATTCCGTGCCGGTGACGGGAAGGATGACGACCGGAATGTCCTGCGTGCCCGAGGATGAGGTGAGGGTGGCGGTGGCCTGAAGCGGCCCGGGCACCGCCGGAATGTCCGGGCCGGAGATCATGATGCCGCTTTCCTTGCGGGTTCCAGTTGGCCCCGCAAAGATGAGGCGCTGGTCGGCGTTCAGATAGGCGATGGAGCAGCCGAGGCCTTTCTTCGCTTCCTTCTTCGTGCCTTCCCGCTTCATGAGCCACGTTCCGCTCACGGAGTAGGAAACGACTTCGGCGCCGTCCACCTTGATCTTCTTGAGAACATAGTCCTGCGCGGTGAGCGTGCCGAAGCCGGCATCCGGCTGACCCGGCTCGGGCGGCGTCACGGCAGACTCTTTCGGGAAGTGGTAGGACTTCCAGACGCCTTCCCGGTCAAAATCCTCGCGCAACAGAATGGCAACTTCGATGAACTCCGAGCGCATCTGCGCATCGAACACATCGATCACCTTGCAGGACTGTCCGCGCGACTTGCAGAGCGCGGACAGCGCATCCTTTGCCTTCCTTGGTGTTTCCGCGAACGCGGCGTGAGTGATGCCTGTTTTGTCGGTTCCGGCGGCGACCGACATGTTCTTGCCGGAGACCATGATATAGCACCCCTCCCCCATCGTGGCGGCGCAGGCAGCAAGAACGACCTTCTCCGAGGCGCCGAGATAATACTGACCCCAGGTGGCCCAGACATCGCGTTGTTTGGGATGGCCGGCCACGGCGACGAAATTGTCGACGTCAATCGGCGGAGAGGCCGGGCCTTGAGGGGCGTCCGGGCCGCCATCTCCATAACCGTAGCCGCCGCCCGTCTGCGCGCAGATCGGCGTCGCGGCGATTCCGTGCGAGCCGCCGGTAACACCAATCTGTTGTTCGCCGGGGCCGGGGCCTGAGGGACAAGGATAGTTCCGCGCGGACGCTGGCTGGGGCAGGCTGAGGAGGAGAAGCGCGGCAGCGGCAGAGAACAGGGCCTGCAGGCGGAGGGTCATGAGCGGGGACTCCGGATAATTATTGTCCGGAATTGTAGCTCCCGATCAAGAGATGTTCAATCGCCGTTTCGCGTATGGGAGGCCTGCTTGAAGCGAGGAGCAAGAGCCTGTAACGGCGCAAGACCGGAGGCGCACATGCGACAGCTGTTTACCACCCTGATCGAAGAAATTGCCGTGGGCGACGCGGCGCTTCGGGAAAGCCTCGAGCGCGCCATCTGGGTATTATCCGAGGACGACACGGCCGGGAATGACTGGTGCGAGCGCGAGGGCTATCCGGGGTATACGTCGTATGCTTCGCTTGACGATCTGCCCCAACGGTTTCCGGAAGTTGGGGCGCTGAAGAAGCATCTCGACAAGGCGGCGGCGAAGTATGCCAAGGCGCTGCACTGGGACATGGACTCCCTTACGCTGGAGCTGGATGCGATCTGGGTAAACGTGCTGGGCGAAGGCGGACACCATTCGGGCCATATCCATCCGGGGTCTGTCATTTCAGGCACTTATTATGTCTGCGTGCCCGAGGGCGCCGGACGGATCAGGTTCGAGGACCCGCGCCTGGCGATGATGATGGCAGCGCCGCAGCTGACCGATACCGCGCCGGAGGCAGCGCGCCGGTTCGTGTATGTGTCACCGGCAGAAGGACACTGCCTGCTATGGGAAAGCTGGCTGCGGCATGAAGTGATGCCGAGCCAGACCGAAGAGGCGCGGATTTCCGTAAGCTTCAATTACGCGGTGCGACCGGCATGATCCTTGTCATCGGCCATGTGATGACCTCGCCGGAAACGGCAGCGGAAATTACCCGTTTGTGCACGGAACATTCGGCGCGCTCACGCAAGGAGCCTGGCTGTTTCGCGCACAATGTGCATGTCGACTGCGAGAACCCGGCGCGACTGGTGTTCGTGGAACAGTGGGCGGACATGGCGGCGCTGAAAGCCCATTTTGCAGTGCCGGAAAGCAATGCGTTCGTACGGGAGATCCGGGCGCTGTCGACGGGGCGCACCCACATGACCGTTTATTCAGCCGAAGAGACGCGCCCCTGATCTGGTGTCCGGCGCGAAAGTCGCGCAGGATCAAGGCCGAGACAGGAGGCGCGCAAGCATGCAGACACCTGAAACCGAAGCCTGGGATTTCGGACGCGGGCGGGCGGGCTACCTCTGGCGCAGCCCCGCGCCGAAGGCGCGCCTGCTGCTGGCGCATGGCTATGGCGAGTATGCCGAACGTTACATCGACCATTACCACCGGCTGATCCCGCACCTGACGGCGGCAGGCTTCGATGTGCATGCCTTTGATCTGGAAGGCCATGGCCGCACCGAGGGCACGCGCGGGGTGACCGACATGCGCCGGGCGCTGGGGGAGCATATCGCGGCGCGGGCGGCGCTGACCGAAGATGGCACGCCGCTGTTCCTGCTGGGCCATTCCCTCGGCGGCCTGCTGACGGCCGCGAGCGTGGCAAAATCTCCCGCCGGGGTGGCAGGCGTGGTGCTGAGCGCGCCCGCCATCGAGGTGCCGATCAGCCCAATGCTGAAAGCGGTGGCCGGGATCGTGGCCAGTGTGGCGCCCGCCGCGCGGCTGACGCCGCCGATTTCGCCGGACAGCCTGTCGCGCATTCCCGAGGAGGTGGCGGCCTACCGGGAAGACCCGATGATCTGCCTGCTCCCGCCCCCTGCCCGGCTCGGCGCAACCGCCGTTTCCGTGGCCGAAGAGGGCTGGCGCCGATATGATGACTGGCGCGTGCCGGTGCTGGTGGTGCATGGAGCAAAGGATGCGGCGACGCCCGCCTCGGGCTCCGAGCGCTTTTTCGGGATGATCCGGGCGACCGACAAGACACTGAGGATTTTCCCGGAAGGGTATCACGAGTTGCTCAACGATCTCGACCGGGACGAGGCGCTGGCGCTGATCCTCGGCTGGCTGGAAGCCAGAGGGGCCCGCTAGTCGCCGGTGAGGGTTTCGCCCGTGTTGTAAATGCGGAAGGCGCGCGGCAGGTTGCCGAGGGCGAACTGCGGAACGACAACGCCGCCGGCGGTGTTCTGCCCATCATAGTCTGCCTGCCCCCCGACGCTAAGCGTCGAAGCAATCTGTTTCACGACCAGCGGCGCGCCGGCGGCATCCCTGCGCAGGCGCCCGGCCGCGAGGTCTTCAAATTCGAAGACGAGCGTCCCCCGGTGTCCCTGCATGCCCTCGGAGACCGTCTCGGGACAGACGAGAAGGAAGGTGCGGCCATCCTCGACGGCAAGGCTTGGACCGGTGAACCATGCTGCGCCGAATCCGGCTGCGGCTTCGGCGGTGAGCGGCTTGCCGGCACCGGACCATGTTTTCCCGTGATCGGGGCTGGAAATGAGGATGATGTCATGCTTGTGCACGCCCTTTGCCGGATCGCGTACGGCCTGCAGGGCGAGATAAAGGGTGCCTTCATGGTGCAGGGCGCCCGGTTCGGTCAGGACGATGTAGTCCGCATAGGCCTCACCCAGGTCGCGGATGTCGAACGCGGTTTCGAAGGGCGGCAGCGGAAATGGTCCGGCGCCAATCAACGCGGTTTCTTCTGACCATGGTCCTTCAGGCGAAGGCGCGTGGCGCACGGCGATCCATCCGTAGGCGAACAGCCGGTCTTCATCGGTCCGGTACGGCATTTGCGTGATGTAGCGATGCCAGAAGAGCTTCCATTCCCGCCCGGAATCTGCCGGATCGTGAACGAGTGTCGATACTTCCTGCCACCATTTGCCGGTGACGGTCTTGCCGGTCGGCAGCACGGCGGTGGCCGGTGAGACGGTGTTGACGGTTGTGACATGCTGCCAGCTGGCGCCGTGGTCGGTGGATCGGGCGATGTGGGTTTCGACTTCGCCTTGAGGGCCTGCCCGGACGCCGGAATAGGCCATCCACCCCGTTCCTGCAGGATCGTACTCTACCGAAGGATCATAGATGCCATTGGCACCCTTTTCGCCGGCGATCGCGAGTTCGGTATAAGGGAGCGCCGAAGGCGGCGGGCCAGCCGGCTCGGCAGCGCAGGCCGCCAGCAGTGGGACGAACAACGTCAGGCTCAGGCTTCGCATCCCGCCAATCTGACGCGGCCTTACTGAATGGCTGACAACCGCATTAACGCATCGGATGACCCCGACACCTTGACCAAATTGCTGCGGCGCGTCATCGGGGCGGCTGAAACTTTCCTGCTCCGGAGGACGCGCGACATGGACCTTTCCAAGATCAAGACGGGCAACAATCCGCCGGATGACGTCAACGTGCTGGTTGAGGTGCCGCTAGGCGGCGACGCGATCAAGTATGAGATCGATAAGGAATCCGGCGCGATGTTCGTGGACCGGTTCCTTTATACCGAGATGCGCTACCCCTGTAATTACGGGTTCGTGCCGCATACGCTTAGCCTCGACGGCGACCCGATCGACGTGATGGTGGTGGGCAACCGCCCGCTGGTGCCGGGCTCGGTCCTGCGCGTGCGCCCGGTCGGCGTTCTTATAATGACCGACGACAAGGGCCCGGACGAGAAGGTGCTGGCCGTGCCGCACCCGAAACTGACCGCCTATTACGACAAGATCGCCACCTACCACGACCTGCCGCAGATCCTGATCGACAAGATCCAGCACTTCTTCGAGCACTACAAGGATCTCGAAACCGGCAAGTGGACGAAGGTCGAGGGCTGGTACGGCGTCGACAAGGCGCGCGAGCTGATCCGTGACGCCGTCGAGCGGGCGAAGGCAGCAGGCTGAAGCCTCATCCCGGGACATAGAACGGCGCGGCCATGGATATCACCATCTGGGCCGCCCTCGCGGCGCTGTTCGTTGCGGGCGGGCTGACGCCCGGACCGGCGGTAATGCTGGTGATGAGCACGTCGCTGCGCTACCGCTTCGGGCCGGCGATGATTGCGGCGCTGGGCGTCTCTGCCGCCAACCTCGTCTGGATTACGCTGGCGGCGGCCGGGCTTGCCGCGTTCGCGGCGCAGTTTCCGCAAGTGCTCCTTATACTGAAGATCGTCGGCGTCGGCTTTATTGCCTGGCTGGCCTGGTCGATCGCGACCGCTGACCCATCGCGGCCGCGCGCACGGGCGGAAGATGCGCCGCCGAGAGGTCAGCTGTTCCTGCGCGGTGTGGGCTTGCAGATGCTGAACCCGAACGCTCTGGTCTTCTTCGGCCTGCTGCTGCCGTCCTATTTCGATGTGTCGAGGCCAGTGATGCCGCAGACGCTGGTGATGATGGCGACAATTACGGTGTGCGAGATGTTCGGGCTGGCGGTCTATGCCTGGCTAGCCGACACCATGAATGCGCGCTTCCAGTCACCGGGTTTCGTGCGCTGGTTCAACCGGGGCGCCGGGGCGGCAATGTTTCTGTCGGCGCTGTTCGCGGCGGTGATGACAAGCATTTAGCGGAATGGTGGAGACGAGGAGGATCGAACTCCCGACCTCGGCATTGCGAACGCCGCGCTCTACCATCTGAGCTACGTCCCCATTCCGGAGGGAGATATAGCGATCCGTTTTTCAGAGTGGAAGTGGGCGCGGGGCTGCCCCCTTCCCTGTCAGGGCGCGACGATCTCGAAGCGCCTGGTCTTCGGGTTTCGCCAGTGGAGTTCGCCGTGCTTGATGGCGAACCAGGCGCCGTGGAGTTCGAGGTCTCCGCCTGCAACCGCTTCGGCGACCCAGGGAAAGCTCATCAGGTTTTCCAGTGAGGTTTCGATACCTTCGAGTTCGAGGGCAAACTGCGGGTTCAGCGAACCGCTTTCCATCACGCGGGCGCGGGCGGCTTCCAACAGCTTGACCCAGGGGGTCACGAATTCGCCAATAAGCGGGCTCTTCGATTCGATGAGCGAGGCGGTGACGCCGCCGCACCCGCCATGGCCCATGACCACGATATGGCGCACTTTCAGCACGCGAACGGCAAATTCGAGCGCGGCCGAGACCCCGTGCAGGCCGCCATCCGGCTTGTAAGGGGGGACAAGGTTTGCAACGTTGCGCACGACAAACATCTGGCCGGGAGCGGCGTTGAAGATGTCGGAAGGCTCGGCCCGGCTGTCGGCGCAGGCGATCAGCATGACACCGGGGTCCTGGCCCTCGCCGAGTTCCTTGTAGAGCTGGGCCTGTTCGGCATAGACGCCGGCGCGGAACCGGCGATAGCCGGCGATGAGATCGTCCACAGTTTTCATCTCTGCTCCTGATAGTTTTTTCTTATGGACCGCTGGCGAGATACGCAATTCCTCGCCAGCCGCAAGCGATTTCGAAACCAATTGGCATCTAGAACGGAACGATCTGTTTCGCCCCGCCGCCGATTCCGGCTATAACCCGTGCGGGGCCCAAGGAGTTCACGATGGATACGCCGACCGACACGCAGAACGCTGCCCCCGCCGCGGGAGGCGCCCCGGCAAAGTCGAGGAAGGGGCCAACGCGGAGCGAAGTGTCGAAATCCGCGATCCTGGAAGCTGCTCGCGAGGAAATGGCCGAGAATGGCTGGCGCGGGTTCAGCGTCGATTCGGTTGCCAAGCGCGCAAGCGCCTCAAAACAGACGATCTATCGCTGGTGGCCCTCTATCGGGGCGATGTGTGTGGATGCGGCCCTCGCCCTGATCCCCGACGCCCCGGAAGGCGGGCGCGACCCGCAGGAGCGAATCACTGCGCTGATCATCCCGCTGGAAGCCGCTGCCCGGACGGGCCAGGGCCATGCCGTGCTCCGCGTCGCGCTGCTGGCGGCCGCCGATGACAAGGAAGCCGGCGAAGTCTGGCGCGCCTGGGTGGGCCGCGACATCCGCCAGCCGCTGCGCATGCTGCTGGCGGAACTGGCCGCGAAACGTGTGATTCGGCGCGATTTCGAGCTGGATGACGTTATCGAGCAGCTCCTCGGACCGATTTTCCACCGGCTGACGATTATGCGGGCGCCGGTAAAGGAAGGCTTCTGCGCCGACCAGTCGGCGGCATTCCTGCGCACTTACGGAGCGCTGTAACGGCGCGGCGGCGCACGGCCTGCGGCGGGACGCGCCCTACTTGGAGCGCCGCCAGACCATCAGCGGATCGAAAGCGCCGGTTTCGGCGGCCTTCTGGAGCTGGGCAATCTGATCGACGACCGGGTTTACGGGCGGCTTGGCCGTGGTGCCACGGTAGAGCGCTTCATCAAGGCGGCAGATCTGTTCGTAAAGGGCCTCGGCCCGTCCGACGAGTTCGAGGAAGCGCGGCGGCAAGCCCCGATCCTTTTGGGCAACCGGATCGAGCGGCGGATCGTCCCGGCGGATACGGTACTTGCGGGCGCTGGCGTCTTCTCGGCGCATCTCGCCGTCGCGCACGGCCTTCTGCATGACAAGCCAGGAGGCCGCCTGCATCAGGCGCGTCGTCAGCTCCATGCTCCAGGCAGAATAGGTGAGGCTTGCATCGCGGGGCAACGTCTTGGCCTGCTCGCGGCCAGGTCCATCGAGATAAGAGGCTGTTTCTTCCACAAGCGCCATGCCGCGCGTGAACACGGTGTCGAACAGCTTGCCGCCGGTAAAGGGTTCAGGGCCCACTGAAGGCCCGACCGGATCACGTTCTGCCATATGCCACCCTTCGCGCGTCGAAATCCGGCGTTTGCCAGACTAGCCCGCCAGCCCTTTCACGAGACTTAACTACCACCGCCGAACAAGGCATCTGCGGCCCGCTTCTGCGCTTTCTTGCGCTCTATTTCGGTTTCGCAGGCTGCAATTTCAGTTTTCAGCTGGCCGATATAGACGGCGAGCTCCTCGACCGACATCTGATCCAGCGCCTGTGGACGCCGGACGCGGATGGGTTCTTCATCCTGGATGGCCATGGGCGGCTCCCGTTTCTCTCGGGTTTCAGAAAAGCAGAAAGGCGGGCTAGAAGCGACTCCCAATCCCTGTTTGCCCCCTGCACGGAAGAGGCCTGCCATGACCGCCACGATGAAAGCCGCCTTTGCCGCCGCCGGTGAGCGGTTGGCGCTGACCGAAATGCCCATGCCCGTACCAGGACAAGGCGAAGTGTTGATCGAGGTGGCTGCTTCTGGACTCAACCGTGCAGACCTTGCGCAGAAGGCCGGCGCCTATCCGCCGCCGCCGGGCGCCTCGCCGATCCTCGGGCTTGAAGTCTCCGGCATCGTGGCCGCAGTGGGCGCAGGCACCGATCGCTACAAGCCGGGCGACCGCGTGGCGGCGCTGCTGGCGGGTGGTGGATATGCGACGCATGTCGTGGCGGATGAAGGTTCGGTCCTGCCGGTGCCGTCGGGCTTTGACCTTCAGCTCGCCTGCTGTTTCCCCGAAGCGCTGTTCACAGTATGGGCAAACGTGTTTGATCGGGCCGGCCTGAGGCCGGGCGAGACCTTCCTCTGCCATGGCGCCACCAGCGGCATCGGCGTGATGGCGCTGCAGATGGCGAAGGTGTGGGGCGCATCGAAGATTTTCGGCACAGCAGGGTCGGACGAGAAGTGCGCGCTCGCCCGTGAACTCGGCGCGACGCGGGCAATCAACTACCGCACTGAGGCCTTTGAGGAGGTGGTGAAAGCCGAGGGCGGCGCGGACGTGACGCTCGACATGGTGGGCGGCGAGTACATTCAGAAGAACATCATGGCGGCGAAGCTGGACGGCCGGATTATCAACATCGCCTATCAGGATGGTTTCGCCGCCAGCGTGAATTTTGGACCGGTGCTGATGAAGCGCCTTTCGCTGATGGCCACAACCCTGCGCGCCCGGCCGGTAAAGGAGAAGCGCCGCATCCGTGACGCGGTGGAGCGGGATTTCTGGCCGCATGTCCTGTCCGGCCGCATCCGCCCGGTGCTCGACAGCGCCTTCCCGCTGGCCGAAGCGGAAGCCGCCCTTGCCCGCATGAACCATGGTGGCCATTCGGGTAAAATCCTGCTGCGGCGGTAAAGAAGGGCTGATTCCAGCCCCTCCCTTCCCTCCGGCGCTGTTCTGACGTATAGCGCCGTTCAAGGTACCAGCTGTCCTGGACCAGACCCGCCCGGCACCCCAAGTGCCGGGCGGCTGCATTTCAGGCGGCGATCACGAGTTCAGGAGAATCCCAATGTCCGACGTTCTGATGCCCCGCGCCACAGCGGTCTGGCTGCTCGACAACACCACGCTGACCTTCGCCCAGATCGCGAAATTCTGCGGCTTGCACCATCTGGAAGTGAAGGGCATCGCCGACGGTGACGTGGCCGAGAACATGCGCGGCGTGGACCCGATCGCCGGCGGCATCATCTCGCGCGAAGAAATCGCAGCCGGCGAGGAGGATCCCGACCACGAACTGAAGGTCGCCCAGTCGCGCATCGACCATATCCCGCAACCGAAACGCAAAGGCAGCCGCTACACCCCGGTCATCCGGCGTGCTGACAAGCCGGACGCCGTGGCCTGGTTTATCCGTCACCACCCTGAAGTTCCGGACGCGCAGATCATCAAGCTGATCGGCACGACGAAGGCGACGATCAACAACGTGCGCGACAAGAGCCACTGGAATGCCACCAACATCAAACCGGTGGACCCGGTGACGCTTGGCCTCTGCTCGCAGATCGAGCTGGACGAAGTGATCGCCAAGGCCGCCGACAAACGTCGCAAGATGGACGCCGAGAAGGCCGCCCGCTCGGAAGGTCCCGGCCTTGCACCTGCACAAGATACCCCGGCCTTCGAGCCGGAACCGGAAGAGACCTACAAGAAGAACATTTCGGCGGACGACGTTTTCCGCGACTTCGAATAGATCATCCGTTCTCTGAGGTTTTCAACTGATATGACTAATCATGCGCTTCGCCCCCGGGTGGGGATTGTCGGTGCGACCGGTCTGGTCGGTGAGATGATGCGGGAAATTCTGGCGCAGCGGAGGTTTCCGCTGAGCCAGATACGTTTCTTTGCCTCGCCCAGATCAGCAGGCACGAAGGTCGAATTCGGCGGTGACAGCATTGTTGTCGAAGACGCCTCTACGGCAGACTATGCCGGGCTGGACATCGTGTTCTTCTCTGCAGGCGGCTCAACCTCTCTGGCGCTCGCCCCGAAAGTGGCGGCCGCCGGGGCCATCGTGATCGACAATTCCTCGGCCTGGCGTAGCGACCCGCAAGTGCCGCTTGTAGTAGCGGAAGTGAACCCGCACGCCCTGAAATCCATTCCCAAGGGGATCATCGCCAACCCGAACTGCACGACCATGGCGGCGATGCCGGTGCTGAAACCGCTGCATGACCGTGCCGGCCTGAAGCGGCTGGTCGCGAGCACCTACCAGGCGGTGTCGGGCGGCGGTGTGGCCGGTGTCGACGAGCTGGAATCGCAGATCGACGCGCTTGGCAAGGGCACAGGCGCTCTGGCCGGCCGCGGCGACGCGCGCGAATTTCCCGCGCCCAAGAAGTGGCAGGTGCCGATCGCGTTCAACGTGGTGGCGCTGAACTACAAGCTGGGTGAAGACGGGTACACGGACGAAGAGCTGAAACTGCGAGACGAGTCTCGCAAGATCCTCGAGATCCCGGGCCTGCCGGTGTCCGGCACCTGCGTGCGCGTGCCGGTTTATACCGGCCATTCTGTGTCGATCAATGCCGAGTTCGAGCGACCGATCAGTGCGGCGGAGGCAACCGAAATCCTTGGTAAAGCGCCCGGCGTGGTGGTGACCGAAATTCCGAATCCACTAACCGCGGCCGGCCGCGACCCCGTCTATGTTGGCCGTATTCGGCCAGACCCGACCGTGTCGCATGGCCTTGCCCTGTTCCTTTCAAACGACAACCTGCGCAAGGGCGCGGCGCTGAACGCCATCCAGGTGGCCGAAGTGCTGCTCGCCCAGCGTGCGGGTTAAGCGGATTTTCGAAGAAAAACGTAGAAGGCCCCTGCCCCGCCATGCTTCGGGTGCGATTCGGCATAGCCCGACACGAGACGGCGGGCGGGCGGCGATTCCAGCCAAAGCAGGAAGTTGCGGCGCAGGATGCCCTGGCCTTCCTTTCCCTTGCCAGTGATGACGAGCACACAGCGCGCACCGTCCGCCTGCTGACGTTCGAGGAAATCCGGCAGGGCGCGCGACGCGCTGGCCTGCGTGTGGCCGTGCAGGTCGAAACGGCCCGTGATCGCAAGCTTGCCGCGCCGGACTTTCTTCTCGCCGCTGCGCTCAGCGGGTGGCGCGGGGGTTTTCGGCGGCGCCGGTTTGGCTTTGGCGGTCGCCGGAGGCGGGTCAATCTCCGGCACGCCGGATTCGAGCGCCGCGAAGAACTCCTCCAGATCAGCGGCGCGCGGGCCGATAGGCGTCACCGTCGCGGCGACCCTTGCCCAGGCCCGGGCTTCGTCGGCGGACAGCGTGCGGCGGGTCATCAGCCTGGTTGGCCAGCTTGCGGCACGCTTGCAACAAGGCCGGCGGCAAACATTCGCTCCGCTACAGCGCGCGGCAGCAGCACCCAGAGGCGGCCCTTGGCATTCATCGTGCCCGCGCGGTTGCCGGCCTCGACGCCGGTGCCGAAATAGATGTCGCCCCGGACCGGGCCCTTTATGGCGCCGCCAGTGTCCTGCGCAATCAGCAGGCCAGACCAGTCTCCGCCGAGACCTGGCGCAGTTGTTTGCACGAACATCGGTACGCCGAGGGCGTGGAATTCGGGGTCCACCGCCATCGAGCCGAGCGGCGTCAGCGGCACGTTATGGGCGCCGTTCGGGCCGAGGTTCACGTCGCCTTCGGGCAGGGACTGAAAGAAGACGAAGCGCTTGTTGACGTTCATCGCTTCGCGCACTTCGGCGGCGCTCGAACGGTCCATCCAGGCGCGGATGCCCTGCATCGAGCCTTCGCTGCGGGTAATACGGCCAGTTTCGATCAGCCAGTTGGCGACTGACTTGAAAGGTTGGCCATTATGCGCGGCGTAAGCAGCGCGCAGCGTCGAGCCATCCGGGAAAGTCAGGCGGCCGGAGCCCTGGACCTGCAGAAAGAAGACGTCGGCCGGATGGGCATAGGCCATCGCCGGGCCGCCCCGCGCTGTAATGTCGGCGCGCGCGGGATAAGGGCGGGTCGAGCCGTCCGGCAGACGCTGCAGCGGGCTGTCGCCATTGGCGATAAAGTCGGACGGGACTGTGAACACCGGCTCGGTGAACACGCCTTCCGGCGTGCGCCGCGCCTCGTAACGAGGCTCGAAATAGCCGGTGAACTTGTCCTTGCCGTCTCGGTCGATAATCTCCAGCGGCACAAACTGGGTTTCGAAGATGCGCCGGGCTGCGGTCTCGTCGCGCGCGGCGATCACGGCGTCGCAGCCAGGCTGCCAGTCCTGCGCAGTGCCGGCCCAGGGGGCGCTGCGCGACAGCGGCGCGTCCCAGGCGCGCCGGCTGAACCGGTCACAGGTGCGCCGAAACGCCTCGAGCGGCGCCGACAGCGACGCCGTGGTCCAACCCGGAAGCTGAAGATAGGTTGCCGGATTGGCCGATGGCATGGGGCCGGCCGAACCCGGCGCTTCGGGAACCGGGCGGTGTTCGATCGGCGCGGGCTGGGTCTGACAGGCGGACAGGACCAGCAGAGCGGGGAGCAGGAATCGAAGGGTTGGCATGGGCGGGATATGACCGGAAAGGCCCCTGCCTGTCACCCGCAGATTCACCTTGCGGGCGAGTTAGCCAGCGGCGTCTACGTCATCAAGCAGCCAATTCGGGTCGCTCGAGGCGGCTTCGCGCTTGAAGGTCCAGATTTCCTTGGCCGTTCTCGTAACTTCGCCGTCTCCAAGTTCGGCTTCGTAGCGAACCCAGACGCGTGCAATGCCACCCTCGAGTTCGGCGCGTTCGATCTCGGCGCGCCTGACGCGGAGGAGTTCGAAGGCGCGGTCACCCGAGGCTTCGCGGGCCGTGATCGCCGCGTCCCAGGCTTCGTAAACGTCATCATCGAGCAGCGGGCGCAAGGCGGCGCGGTCGCCGCGGGCATAGGCGCCGACGATCATCGTGTAGGCGGCCTTTGCACCTCGCAGGAAGTCCTCGGCCGTGAACGACCGGTCGGCATTATATATGTCTTCCAGTCCGGCAGCGGCAGGACCCGTGAAAATCGGCCGCTCCGTCTCAGTGCGGCGCGGCGTGGGCGCCGGCGCTTCGGGGGCGCGCTCACGCTGCTCCGGCGCAGGCGCCGGGCGCTGCATAGGCCGCTCATCCCCTCCCCGGCCGAGGGCCACATAGAGACGCCACAGCACGAAGAGTGCCACGGCAGCCAGGATGAGGACTTCGATAACGGGGTTAGACATCTTTGGGGCGGGTTCCTCAATTGATCCAGCAGGGGTTCCGGGTAGATAGTGTAGGCTCGTGCAAGGTGCCAGCCTTTGCGTTGCGCGGCCAAGGGGCGCATGCTAGGCGCGGGGCCCGACAAGTAGAGGTTTTATAATGACAGATACGAGCCCGCCCGCAAACCCCAGTCAAGACGGCGCGGTCCAGCCTGCCCCGTCGCTGCGTGTGCTTGGCCAGTATGTGAAAGACCTGTCCTTTGAGAATCCCGGCCATCCCCCGGTTCAGACTCAGCCAAACATTGACCTCGGCATTGATGTCGGCGCCGCCCCCCATGTGGACGGCAACGGCGTGTTCGAAGTGTCGCTGAAACTCTCCGCCAAGGCGCTCGCCGGCGAAACGACCCTGTTCATCACCGAACTCGACTATGCCGGCCTTTTCCAGCTGTCGAACGTCACCGAGAAGCAGGTCGAGCCGATGTTGCTGATCGAATGCCCGCGCCTGCTGTTTCCGTTTGCGCGCCGGATCATCGCCGAAATCACGCGCGAGGGGGGCTTCCCGCCCCTGCTGATCGATCCGGTGGATTTCGTACAGCTCTATCAGGCACAGTACCGCAAGGCCGCCGAGCGGGCCGGCGGGGCGTAAGCCTCAGCTCACTGTATTCCAAATCGCCCCGGCGCCCAGTTTTTCGACCAGCTTGGCATGCGCTGTCAGTTCTGCGGGCGTTGCCAAAGGCGCTATCGGCGCCGGGCGCTGCGCCGCAGGGGGACGATTGTCGCCTTCGCCCAGCCCGCTTCCCGCTTCGAAACTGAACGCGCGGGCCCGGCCGCCGAGCAATTCCAGATAGACACTGGCCAGCAGCTGGCTATCGAGCAGGGCGCCGTGGAAGGTGCGGCTTTCGAGGGAAATGTCGAAGCGCTTGCAGAGCGCGTCCAGGCTGGCGGGTGCCCCGGGAAACCGCTTGCGAGCCATGGCGACCGTGTCGATCCAGCGCTCCTCCGGAATCGGTGGCCGGTCGCAGCGCGCGAGTTCGGCGTTCAGGAAGCCCCGGTCGAACGAGGCGTTGTGCGCGACGAGGGTCGCGTCGCCGAGGAAGCTGAGAAACGCGTCGACAATGTCCGGATGCTCGAAGGGCGGCTGGTCCTTCAGGTCGGCATCGGTGATTCCGGTGATGCGGATGGTCGCCTCGGACACCGGCCGGCCCGGATTTATGAGGCGGCGGAAAGTGCGCCCGGTCGGAATGTGGTTGATCAGTTCGACAGCGCCGATCTCGATCACGCGTTCGCCCTCCGCCGGATTGAGGCCGGTGGTTTCGGTATCGAAGGCGATTTCGCGGATCCGGGCGGTCATCTTTTTCTCTCGGCGGCGAGGCGAATCATCAGGGCGACTATGGCGCGAACATGGTCCTGGGCAAAGTCGAAGCCGTGCGCCGTGGAGAGAACGAAGTCGGCGCGGGCCCGCTTGTCGGCGTCTGGCATCTGGCGCGCGACGATGGATTGGAATACTTCGGGAGTCATACCCGGGCGGGCGAGCACGCGTTCGCGCTGGACCTCGGCAGGCGCCGTGACGACGAGCGTGAAATCACAGTGCCGGTCGCCGCCGGTCTCGAACAGGAGGGGAATGTCGAGCACTGCAAAGGGCGCGCCTTCGGCATGCGCGGTTTTACGGAAATCGAGCTGCGCTGCGCCGGCGAGCGGGTGGACGATGCCTTCGAGCAGTTTCATCGCGTCCGGATTATCGAGCACGCGCGTGCGCAGGCGTGTGCGGTCAACGGCGCCGCTCTCCGTGACGCCAGGAAAGGCCGCTTCGATGTGCGGCACAGCGGCGCCGCCTTCGGCATAGAGCGCATGGACAGCGGCGTCAGCGTCGTAAACTGGTACGCCCTCCTCGCGGAAGAGGCTGGCCGTGGCGGACTTGCCCATGCCGATGGAACCCGTCAGTCCAAGGATAATCATTGGGCGGCCTCCAGCAGGCTACGGGCACGGGCGTGGGCGGTCGCAAGATCCGGCATGGTTCCAAACCAGAGTTCGAAACTGAGCGCAGCCTGCGCAACCAGCATACCGAGGCCGTCCAGAGTGCGCCAGCCCTGCCGGCGCGCTTCGGCGATCGCGGCAGCCGCGCCCTTGCCATAGCTGATATCATAGAAGATGCCGCCAGCCGATTGCGGCAACGCAAGCGTTTCGCCGGCATGGCCGATGCTGAGCGTGTTGATGATCAGGCTGGCGCGCTGGGCCTGCTTCAGGCCGTCCTCCAGAGAAAGGATCCGCGCGCCGGGTGCCAGGTCAAGCGCAAGGGCTTCGGCGCGGGCGATCGTCCGGTTACAGATGGTCAGCCGGGCGCCCTGCCGCGAAAGGATATCGGCGACCGCGCGGGCCGAACCCCCTGCCCCGAAGAGGAAAACCTCGCGGCCGTCAACGGAGATATCGCCATACTCAAGGGTGAGGGCAAAACCGGGCGCGTCTGTATTGTCAGCATGCCAGGTGCCCTCCGTGGTGTGTATCAGCGTATTGGCCGCGCCGATGCGCCGAGCCGTTTCGCTGGCACTGGAGGCAAGTTTCAGGACGGCTTCCTTGTGCGGAAGCGTCACGTTTACGCCGATCGCTTCATGCCCGCGCAGCGAATCCAGCGATTCGGCAAGTTCGGCTGCCTTCACTTCCAGCGCCGCATACACGGCATCGATGCGATTCTCGCGCAGCCACTGGTTGTGGATGTAGGGCGACAGCGAGTGGGCGACGGGATCGCCGATGACACCGAGAAGTCTGGTCATTGCGGCAGGACCTTCCGGATACGCAGATAATCCAGCAGCGGCAGCAGCGGCAGGCCAAGGATCGAAAAATAATCCCCCTCGATGCGAGCGAAGAGCTGCGCACCGAGGCCTTCAAGCTGGTAGGCGCCGACGGTCGACAGCAGAGCCGGGCCGCAGCGGGCCGTGTAATCGTCGATGAATTCCGGCGAGAGTGGCCGCATGGTCAGCTTCGGCCGGGCGAGATGGCGCCAGACGGGGCGGCCTTCCTCGCAGACGACTATAGCTGTCTCCAGCGTATGGCTCTTGCCGGACAGGCGCGTCAGGTGGCTCTTTGCCTCGGTCAGATCGCGCGGCTTGTCGAAGGCCTCTTCGCCAAGCGCCAGCATCTGATCACCCCCGATCACCAGGCCGGGGCGCGCCTGCGACACGCGCACGGCTTTCATCTCCGCAAGCTGCATCGCCTGATCGCGCACAGACATACCATCCGCGCGCATGGCCGTGCGGTAGGATTCTTCGTCAACATTCGGGGCAACCGCTTCGGCGGCGACACCGGCCGCGGTGAGCAGCGCGCGGCGGCTGGCGCTCCCGGAGGCAAGTGTGACGGTAAGGCTCACGGGTGCCCCCGGCGTTCATGCAGCAGGTTCAGAATCGCAGCGGCGGTTTCTTCCACCGAGCGGCGCGACACATCGATGGTTTTCCACTGGTTGCGCTGGAACAAGCGATTGGCCTGCGTGATTTCCTCGCGCACCGCGACCTCGTCAGCATAGTCACCGGCGTCTTCCTGGTTGAGTGAGATGAGGCGCTGGCGGCGGATCTGCACAAGGCGTTCGGCTGAAATCTTCAGGCCGACAACGAGCGGCCCCTTCTCGCCCATCTTCTCGAGAAAGTCCGGCAGCGCCGCACCGGGCACCAGGGGAATGTTCCCGGCGCGCACCTTGCGGTTGGCGAGATAGACGCAGGTCGGAGTTTTCGAGGTGCGGCTGACGCCCAGCAGGATGACATCGGCGCCAATCAGGCTGTCGACATTCTGCCCGTCATCGTGGGCGAGCGTGAAGTTGATGGCTTCCATCCGCTCGAAATAGTCTTCGTCCATCGCGTGCTGACCGGCGACACGGTTATTGGCAGAGACGCCGAGGTGGCGGCTGAGCATGGCGATCGAGGGATCCAGCACCGGCAGGGTTGGTATGCTCCGCTCACGGCAGAAGGATTCAAGCCGCGCACGCAGAGCAGAATCAGAGATCGTGTACCAGACGACGCCCGGGGCAGCTTCGATCTCTCGGGTGACCCGTTCGAGCTGGCGTTCGGAGCGCACAAGATAGTAATTGTGCTCCAGCGGCTGCACATTCTCGAACTGCGCGCAGGCGGCGCGTTGGACAGCGTTCAGCGTCTCGCCGGTGGAGTCCGAGACGAGATGGACATTAAAGTAGATGGCGGGACGGGTCGGCCGGGTCATGCGTGTGTCTTGCCGGGGCTTCCCGTTTTGCACAAGGGTTGTGACTCGCCTGTGGATTGAGCGATGCCCCCCAGGGACTCACACGCATTCCACAATCTCGGGAATTCGACTCTGCTGTGATCCCGGCTTGTTCCGTCCTGTGATTCAGGGGCGGGTGTTAACCTTGCGTTAAACATTGTGGCAAGTGCGGAATCTGTTCGCGCGTGAGGCGAGCAGCGCTTGTGACTCGCTTGTGGATTCTGGTGGACAACCCCTCATAAAGTGCGCTCTCCAAGCTATCATCAGGATCATAACTATAAGTGCCCTGACGGGCCCGTTTGAAATTGGACGAAGAGGGGAAGACGGATGGCAACAACCGGAGGGAAAAAATTTCTGGATGTGCTCGCTGGAAAGCCGGTCTCCCCTCCCCCGGTCTGGATGATGCGGCAAGCAGGCCGCCACCTTCCGGAATACCTGGAAACGCGCTCCCGGGCCCGTGACTTCCTGGATTTCTGCTACACACCTTCCCTGGCCGCAGAAGCGACGCTTCAGCCGGTCCGCCGGTATGGAATGGACGCGGCGATCCTGTTTGCCGATATCCTTTTGATCCTCGACGCGATGGGCCTCGAAGTGGCTTTCGAAAAAGGTGAAGGCCCGCGGGTGGAAGAAATCGAGAAGCCTTCGGACCTGACACGGGTCAAACCGCAGGCTGCGGCACACAAGCTGTCGCCGGTCTATGAAACGGTAGCACGCGTCAAAGCGGAACTTCCGCCCTCTTGTGCGCTGATCGGCTTTGCAGGCTCACCCTGGACCGTAACGCTTTATGCCATCGAAGGGCGCGGTAAGACCGACAAGTCGATGGCCTGGCGCTGGGCGCACGGCCGCCCGGCTGACCTTGCTGAGGCAATGGATCATGTCGGTGAAGCGACCGCGCACTATCTCGCCGCGCAGGTCGAAGCCGGAGCCGATGCGCTGATGCTTTTCGACAGCTGGGCGGAAGGGCTGCCGGACAATATCTTCGAGGAAGTGATCATCGCCCCGACCAAGAGGCTGGTCGCGCGGCTTCGGGGTATGGGTGTGACGGTACCGATCATTGGGTTTCCGCGGGGCGCCGGCGTCATGGTGCCGGACTATGTCGCCGCAACGGGTGTGACCGGCGTTGGCCTCGATACGGCCGCGCATCCGAAATTCATCAATGCCAACCTGCCCGCAAACTTTCCGGTGCAAGGCCATCTCGATCCGCTTCTGCTGATCGAAGGTGGTGGGCGTCTTGACGCACGGGTGGACGAACTTCTGGACGCTTATCGCGGCCGACCCCATATCTTCAATCTCGGCCACGGTGTTCGCCCCGAGACACCAATTGCGAACGTCGAGCGCGTTCTGGCCAGGATTCGAAAAGGATAAGTTCGCTGATGGGCCGCAAGATCGCCGTTGTATTGTTTAATCTCGGCGGCCCGGACAAAGCGTCTTCCGTGCAGCCATTCCTGAAGAACCTGTTCCGCGATCCTGCCATCATTCGCGCGCCGTTGCCGTTGCGCTGGTTCCTGGCACGGCTGATCTCGCGCACCCGCGCGCCGGCAGTGATCAAGAATTACGCGATGATGGATGCGGGCGGCGGCTCTCCCCTGCTCCGCGAAACCGAGTTTCAGGCGCGCGCGCTGGAAGCCGAGCTTGCGAAGTCCCTGCCCGGGGACGACGTGAAGTGCTTTATCGCGATGCGCTACTGGCACCCCTTCACCGAGGAAGCGGCGGCAGACGTGAAACGCTGGGGCGCGGACGAAGTGGTTCTCTTGCCGCTCTATCCGCAGTTTTCAACCACGACGACCGGCTCCTCCCTCAGCGCCTGGAAGGCTGCCTTCAAGGGTAAGGCACGCACCGTCTGCTGCTATCCCTTCGATGAGAATTTCGTTTCGGCGCATGTCGACCGCATCCTCGAGGCCCACCGCAAAGCGGGCGCGCCGGACCAGGTGACACTGCTCCTCTCAGCACATGGCCTGCCCGAGCAAGTGGTGAAGGGCGGCGATCCTTATCAGTGGCAATGCGAGGCGTTGGCCGAAATGATCGCTGGCCGGGTACCGGCGCATTGGGAAGTAATCCCCTGCTACCAGTCCCGCGTTGGCCCGCTGAAATGGATCGGGCCGTCAACCGAAGCCGAAGTCGCACGCGCCGCGCTGGCCGGTAAGCACATCCTGATTTCGCCGATCGCCTTCGTGTCCGAGCATATCGAAACGCTTGTCGAGCTCGGCGAGGAATATCGCCTCGTCGCTGAGAAGGATGGCGCGGCGAGCTATACCCGCGTCGAGGCCTTGGGCACCCATCCCGGCTTCATTCGCACGCTGACCGAAGAGACGATTGCCGCTCTCGGTATGAAAACCGAAATCCGCTCCTGCGCCGGCGGGCGTCTTTGCCCTTCGGACTGGACGGGATGTCCGCATGCCGCCACACATCACAAAGCGGGTGAGCGGATGGTCGAACCCGCGCATTAGAGGTCGCGGCATGGATATCTATCTCTGGGTAAAGGCAGCGCATCTGGTGTTCGTCGTGGCGCTGATGGCGGGCCTGCTGGTCTATCCCCGGTACAAGATCCACCAGCTGTCGAGCCGACCGGGCGAACCCCTGTTCGAGACCATGAAGGACTCGTCGGAAAAGCTGAAGAAGATCATCCTGAATCCAAGTGTCACACTCGTCTGGGTGTTCGGAGTCCTTCTTGTGTACCTAGACTGGCAGCGGGGCGGCCAGATCCTGTTCCAGCCCTGGTTTCACACCAAGCTGCTGCTGGTTCTGGGAATCAGCGGGTTGCACGGCTACTTCATCGGTCTCGGCAAGAAAGTCGACCGGGTGACCGGAACCGTTCAGGCGCGGACGCTGCGCATGATGAATGAGGTTCCGTTCCTGCTGATGATCGGCGTTGTCATCCTTGTCATCGTCAAACCCTTCTGACGATAAGCCATTCCGGCTTGACGTTCCCGGGCAAATTGGCGATGAGAAGGTCATGCCGGTGCGCCCGATCCTTGTGGCGCCTCGTATTTCCCCCTGACCGGCACCCCCTTGACTAAATCCAAAATCCGGACCGCTCCGAATGGCTTCCTCGATGCTCGATAACCTTACCAGCGTGACTCTGCGCGAACTCAAGGCGAAATCGCCTGAGGAACTCCTCCTCTATGCCGAAGAGCTTGAGGTCGAAAATGCGTCCTCGATGCGCACTCAGGACATGCTGTTTGCGATCCTGAAGGAGCTGGCGGACAGCGAAGTCGAGATTACCGGACAAGGTGTGCTCGAAGTTCTCGTTGACGGCTTTGGGTTCCTGCGCTCGCCGGAATCGAACTACCTGCCCGGCCCGGACGACATCTATGTCAGCCCCGAAGTTCTCAAGAAGGCAAACATCCGCACCGGCGATACGGTGGAAGGGCCGATTATCGCCCCGCAGGATTCCGAGCGCTACTTCGCTCTGACTGATGTCAGCCGCATCAACTTCGAAGACCCGGACAAGGCCAACAAGAAGGTCCACTTCGACAATCTGACGCCGCTCTACCCGGACCGCCGCCTAAAGATGGAAAGCCGCGATCCGACCAAGAAGGATCGCTCCGGCCGCGTCATCGACATTGTCGCCCCGATCGGCAAGGGCCAGCGCGCCCTGATCGTTGCCCCGCCCCGGACGGGTAAAACGGTGCTGATGCAGAACATTGCATCGGCCATCGAAGAGAACCACCCCGAGTGCTACCTGATCGTTCTGCTGATCGACGAGCGCCCGGAAGAAGTGACCGACATGCGCCGCACGGTGAAGGGTGAAGTCATCGCCTCGACCTTCGACGAGCCGGCAACCCGCCATGTCCAGGTCGCCGAAATGGTGATCGAGAAAGCCAAGCGCCTCGTCGAACACAAGCGCGATGTCGTCATTCTGCTCGACTCGATCACGCGCCTCGGCCGCGCCTACAACACCACAGTCCCCTCCTCCGGCAAGGTGCTGACCGGCGGTGTGGACGCCAACGCTTTGCAACGCCCGAAACGTTTCTTCGGCGCCGCGCGCAACGTTGAAAACGGTGGCTCCCTGACGATTGTCGCCACCGCTCTGATCGATACCGGTAGCCGGATGGACGAAGTTATCTTCGAAGAGTTCAAGGGCACGGGCAACTCCGAGATCGTCCTTGACCGGAAGATTGCCGACAAGCGCACCTTCCCGGCGCTCGACATCATGAAGTCCGGCACGCGCAAAGAAGAACTCATCACGCCGCAGGACCAGCTGTCGAAGATCTACATCCTCAGACGCATCCTTGGTCCGATGGGAACTTCGGACGCGATCGATTTCCTGATCGACAAACTGCGCCAGACGAAGACCAATGACGAATTCTTCGAAGCGATGAAGAACTAGGGAGGAGCGCCTGCCGATGGGCACGCGCGACACCATCTGCGCACTGGCGTCGGGCGCCCCGCCCTCAGCCATCGCCGTGGTCCGGATTTCCGGCCCGGCAGTTCGCGAGATCAGCGAACACCTATTGGCATCTGGTCTGCCGGAACCCCGCCGCGCGGTGTTGACCCGGATACGGGATCTTTCCGGCGCTGCGGTCGACCAGGGCCTTGTCCTCTTCTCCCCTGCCCCGCATTCCTACACCGGCGAAGACACGCTCGAGCTTTACCTGCATGGCGGGCCGGCAGTCATCACTCATATCCTCGACGCCTTGACGTCTGTCCCGGCAGTCCGTCTGGCGGGTCCCGGCGAGTTCACCCGGCGCGCCTTTGAATCGGGCAAGCTGGACCTGACCGAAGCCGAAGGTGTCGCCGACCTCATCGAAGCGGAGACCCTCGCTCAGAAATCCCAGGCGCTCCGCCAGGTCTCGGGCGGCCTCTCCGAAACATATAATGAATGGCGCGAGGAACTGACCGGTCTGCTCGCCCTCGTCGAGGTAATGGTCGACTTCCCGGATGAGGGCGATGTCGGGAGCGACGCCGCGGCGCCCGTTCGCGAACGCGTTGCCAACCTGATGAAGGAGGTCGAGGCGGCCCTCGGTGATGGCGGCATCGGTGAACGCATACGCGACGGATTCCGTATCGCGATCATCGGCGCCCCGAACGCCGGGAAGTCTTCGATCCTGAATCGGCTCGCCCGGAGGGAGGCGGCCATCGTGACCGACATCGCCGGGACGACCCGGGACGTGGTCGAGGTCCGCCTCATCCTTGGCGGCCAGGTTGTCTGGCTGGCCGACACGGCGGGCCTGCGTGAAACCGAAGATGTTGTAGAAGCCGAAGGCATCCGCAGAGCACGCCGAGCGGCCGCCGAAGCGGATCTGAGGATCCATGTGATCGATGGTGAAGCCCCCTCCCCTCCCCCGGGCCCGGTCAGTTCCCACGACATTGTCGTGTTCAATAAGGTCGATCTCAGATCGGCAAGCCTCACGCCGGACGCCGCCCTACCGATCTCGGCGACGACCGGCGAGGGCTTTGACAAGCTCGAATCCTGGATCTCCGGCTTTCTGGTGCAGCGGGCCGCGTCGGTGGAAGCCCCGGTCATCACCCGCGCCCGCCACCGCGAGAAGCTCACACGCGGTCTCGCCGCCCTCACCTCTGCGAAAGCAGCGCTCGATCACGAACTCGGTTTCGAGCTGGTTGCCGAAGACCTCCGCCTTGCCATCCGTGAGATGCAATCCATCGTCGGCGAGATCGGCGTCGAGGATGTTCTGGGCGCCGTCTTCTCCCGCTTCTGCATCGGGAAATAGGCTCTAGGGTTTGGGGGGCCCCGGCGTTATATACCCGGCTAACCCCCTGCTTAAGAGATGGTTAATGCCAAGCCCGGCGAGCTTTGATGTGATCGTGATCGGCGGTGGCCATGCCGGCTGTGAAGCCGCAGCGGCCTCCGCCCGCTTTGGGGCGCGCACCGCGCTCGTCACGCATAAGCGCGCGACCATAGGCGAGATGAGTTGCAACCCCGCCATCGGCGGTCTCGGCAAAGGCCACCTCGTTCGGGAGATCGATGCCCTCGACGGGGTCATGGGGCGCATGGCCGACAAGTCCGGCATCCAGTTCCGGATGCTGAACCGCTCCAAGGGTCCGGCCGTCTGGGGCCCCCGGGCGCAGATCGACCGCAAGCTTTACCGCCAGGCAATGCAAGCCGAACTGGGCGCCTACCCGAACCTGACCATCCTCGAAGATGGCGCCGAAGACCTGATCGTCGAGGACGGACAGATTGCCGGTATCGTTGGCCTAAGCGCAACTGTTTACCGTGCCGCCAAGGTCGTGATCACGACCGGCACGTTCTTGAAGGGCGTCATCCATATTGGCGCCAAGCGCATTCCCGCCGGCCGCGTAGGTGAAGCGCCTGCCATTGGTCTGTCAGACCGGCTCTATGCCCTCGGCCTTCCGATGGGCCGTCTGAAGACCGGAACCCCCGCTCGCCTCGATGGCCGGACCATTCACTGGAACCGCCTGGAGATGCAGCCGGCGGATGACAAGCCGATCCCCTTCAGCTTCCAGAACCCCGGGATAGATGTACCGCAAGTGGCTTGCGGCATTACCTGGACCACGCCCGCGACCCACGCGATCATCGACGCGAACATCAGCCAGTCGGCGGTTTATTCAGGGGCGATCGCCGGACGCGGTCCGCGCTATTGCCCTTCGATCGAAGACAAGGTCCACCGCTTCGCCGACCGGGACCGCCACCAGATCTTCCTCGAGCCCGAAGGCCTCGATGATCACACTGTCTATCCGAACGGTATCTCGACCTCCTTGCCCGAAGAGATACAGGAGCGGTTCATCCGGACAATTCCCGGCCTGGAGGATGTCGTCATCCTCCAGCATGCCTATGCCATCGAATACGACTATGTGGACCCGCGCGCCCTCTCGCCGGCGCTCGAAGTGCAGGCTCAGCCAGGTCTCTATCTGGCGGGGCAGATAAATGGGACGACCGGTTATGAGGAAGCGGCCGCCCAGGGGCTGATGGCTGGTCTCAATGCCGCCCGCGCCGCCGCCGGAAAAGAGCCAGTCATCTTCGACCGGGCCGAAGCCTACATTGGCGTCTTGATCGACGATCTCGTAACGCGGGGCGTGACGGAGCCCTACCGCATGTTCACATCGCGCGCCGAGTACCGGCTCGCCCTTCGCGCCGACAATGCCGACCAGCGGCTCACCCCGCGAGGCATCGAGGCGGGTGTTGTTGGCGTGGAACGCGCGGCGATGTTTCACGTGAAACATCGGGCGCTCGAAGAGGCCCGCGAGAAACTGAAAGTACTGACCTTGTCACCGGCCGCCGCCGTCAAGGCCGGCTGGACAGTCAATCAGGATGGCCGAATGCGGTCCGCCTGGGAGTATCTCTCCTACAAGGAGATCACGCTGGCGCATCTCCGCGCCGTCTGGCCAGAGCTTAACTCGATCGCTCACGAGGTCGGTGCGCAGATCGAGATCGAGGCGCTCTATGCCGCCTATCTCGATCGTCAGTCGGAAGATGTCGCCGCGCTCCGCCGCGACGAGTCACTGACGCTTCCGGACGGCCTTGACTATGATGCCATCGGCGGCCTGTCGAACGAGGTCCGCTCAAAACTCAAGGCGGTCCGCCCGCTGACCTTGGGCCAGGCGGCCAGGATCGAAGGCGTGACACCCGGCGCCCTGACCGCTCTGCTCGGTCACGTCAGGCGCGTCCGTCGAACCGGGTAAGGCCGGGCGAACCAAGACTGACTGACACAAATGACCGCGCAGCCTTTTTGGCCGCTCACGATGTTTCACGTGAAACATTGGCCCAGCGCGATGACCCTGGGCCAGGCGGCCAGGACCGAAGGCGTGACACCCGGCGCCTTGACCGCTCTGCCAGGTCACGTCAGACGCGTCCGTCGAACAGGGTAAAGCCGGGCGAGCCAAAAATGACTGACACAAATGATCGCGCGGCCTTTTTGGCCGCTCACGATGTTTCACGTGAAACATTGGCCAAGCTCGATGTCATCATCGACACGCTCGATATCTGGCGGACCCGAAGCAACCTGATCGGCCCGAAAGAGTGGCCCCAGATCTGGACGCGTCATGTCGGCGACTCGGTCCAGCTCCTCGACCGGATCCCGGACACGGCCCGGGTGGTCGATCTCGGATCAGGCGCCGGCTTTCCCGGTTTGATTCTCGCGGCGGCTCGTCCGGCGGGTTACGTGACCATGATTGAGAGCGTCGGAAAAAAATGTGCCTTCCTGCGCGCAGCGATCGAAGCGGCCGACTTACCAGCCGAAGTGCATCAGGGACGTGTTGAGGCGGCACCCCAGATTGCCGCCAGCTACGTCACAGCGCGCGCTTTTGCCCCGCTGCCAGAGCTTCTGGATTATGCAGCGCCCTGGCTGTGCAAAGGGGCAACAGGGGTGTTCCCAAAGGGCGAACGCTGGAAAGAAGAATTGACGGCAGCCCAGCAAAGGTGGAATTTCGCCTATCAAGCGATTCCAAGTCGCAGTGGTGGGTCCGGGGTAATCTTGATTGTGCGGGAGGCTGCGAGACGCCATGGCCAGGCCTAGAATATTTGCCGTTGTTAACCAGAAGGGCGGGGTCGGAAAAACAACCACGTCTATCAACCTTGGCACCGCGCTGGCCGCCGTCGGGCGCCGGGTGCTGATCGTCGACTTCGACGCGCAGGGCAATGCATCGACCGGTCTGGGCATCTCCCGCGCCGAACGTCTGCGCACCTCATATGATCTCGTGGTTGACCGGATTCCGCTTGAGGAAGCCGTTTTGTCTACCATCGTCCCGCGGCTCGATATCGTGCCGGGCGACGAGAACCTGTCGGGCGTCGAGACTGAACTCGCGGGCGATGCCCACCGGTCCTACCGTTTGAAGGAAGCGCTTCAGACCTATGTTGCGCGCGCCGAGACTTCGCCTGACCTGGTGAAGTATGATTACGTCCTGATCGATTGCCCGCCTTCACTCTCCGCCCTGACCATGAACGCGATGACCGCGTCTGACGCGCTCCTCGTTCCGCTCCAGTGCGAGTTCCTGGCGCTGGAAGGGCTCTCGCAGCTTCTGCGCACAGTCGAGGTTGTCCGCTCCGGCCTCAACCCGACGCTCGAGATTCAGGGCGTGGTGCTCACGATGTACGACCGGCGCAACTCGTTGTCCGACCAGGTAGCCAACGAGGTGCGCGCCTTCTTCGGATCGAAGGTCTACAACACCGTCATTCCGCGCAACGTGCGCCTGTCCGAGGCGCCGTCCTTCGGCAAGCCCGCACTTCTTTATGATTACCGCTGCCCGGGCAGCGAGGCCTACATTCGTCTCGCCTCGGAGGTTCTGCAGCGCGAGAAGGCGAGGGTGGCATGAGCGGCGAACCCATGGACGACCGCCGGCCCTCGAGACTTGGACGCGGCCTCTCGGCGCTGATCGGCGAAGTCGAGGCGATGGGCGTTCGCAGCCCTTCGGCCGCAAATGTTCCGGCCCCGGATGTTCCGCCCACGGAACGACCGAACGAGATTTCGCTTGAACTGATCCGCCGCAACCCGGCCCAGCCCCGCCGCAGCTTTGACGACGCAGAACTACGCGAGCTTTCGGAGTCGCTGAAAACGAAGGGCGTGCTCCAGGCGATCCTCGTACGTCCCGATCCGAAGGAGCCGGGAAAGTACCAGATCATTGCCGGCGAGCGCCGCTGGCGCGCCGCCCGGATGGCGGGCCTCACGCATATTCCAGCCGTCATCAAAGAGGTCGATGAGCTGGCGCTCCTCGAGATCGGCATCATTGAGAACGTCCAGCGCGCTGACCTCAATCCGATCGACGAGGCGGAAGCTTATGACGCGCTGATAAAGCGTTTCGGCCGGACCCAGGACAGCCTCGCCACCAGCGTCGGCAAGAGCCGCGTCCATATTTCGAATACGCTTCGCCTGCTCCAGCTTCCAGAAGGTGCACGCCGCCATGTTCGCGAAGGCCGCCTCAGCGCCGGCCATGCCCGTGCCGCCCTTGGCAGCCCGAACCCCGAAGCGCTGCTCGATCTCGCCATAGAGAAGGGGCTCAGTGTTCGCGAAGTCGAAGCTAGGGCCCGCGAAGGCCGCGAAGCGAAACTCGAAACGAAATCGATGGCGGCCAAACCTGCCGCTGAGAAAGATGTCGACACCGAAGCGCTTGAGGCGGACATCAGCCGGGAGCTCGGCCTCGTCGTCGACATCCGTCACGGCAGGGAAGGGGGCGAGATCCGGATCAAGTACCGCGACCTCGAACAGCTCGACGAAGTTTGCAAACGCCTCACCGCGAAGCGCAGGACCGGCCCTGTCTAGCGGGCGCTTTCGGCAACCCTTGCCAGATCGTTAATCAGTAGCCGGACGATTGGTTCGGCCGAGGCGCCTGCGGTCTTGGCCTGTCGCTCTGCGTCATGGATACGCTCCATGATCCGCATCAGGCGTTTTGGCGTCCAGGTGCTCATCCGCTTTCGGAACGCCGGCCATTCGTTTGGCCAGACCGGCGGGCGAAGGCTCCGCCCCGGATTGGCATCGCCGCCCGCTGACTTTTCATGCGCGCTCAGCATCCGGAGAGTCTCCATCTGGAGCGACCTCAGGATCGAGATCGGACTGGTACCCACCTCGTTCAAACGGTCGAGCGCGGTATGGGCCTCCGCCGGCCGGCCTTCGAGGGCAGCGATCAGAACGCCGCTCATGTCCTGGCGCAGGGCGGTCGCGGTCAGCGAAAGAATGTCCTTGGTCGAGACCTCCCGTCCAAGACCTCGGGAATAAAGCGCGAGCTTTTCAATTTCGGCATTGGCAATCGCGCGGTGCCCCGGCAGATCGGCGCAGAAGAGTTCGAGCGCGTCATCGGCAATCGCAGCGCCCTCTGCCATCAGCGCTGCGCGCACGCGGTCGCGGATGTCACCGGCGTCTTCTGCAAAGAGTTGCAGGCAGGCCGTGTTGGCCGCCTTCTCTGCCGCTACGCGCAGTTTTGATTTCGCGGCGAGGCTCCCGGCCTCGATCACCAGCTTCGCGGCATAGCGGCCCGAGTCGGCATCGCCCGCCTCGATAGCCTCGATCAGCAGCGCGGCAATCTTATCGCCACTTGTGCGTAGTCGCACCACGCGCTTGTCACCCAGCAGCGATACGGCCTCCAGCGCGTCGAACAGCAGGCCCGGATCCTTGCGCACCGCGTCATCGTCCAGGATGGTGATGTCCATCCGGCTCTTTCCAGCCCAGGCTGCCAGAAGTGACTGAGCGGCGTCGGACGCCAGACCCTCATCCTCGGAAAAGGCGAGCACCGCCCAGAATTCGCTGCCCGGCCGTTTGGCGAAGCTCTCGGCTTGCCGGCCTTTGACCAGCATTACTTCGCCGCGAACTGCAGGCGGATATCGTCCGCGATGCGCTTGGCCAGCAACCGCATGGCGCGGTCGGAAGCGCTCGTCTGCGCAGCGATATCACCATAGGGCGAGTCCGGAACAAGGAACCCAGTTTCGACATCCACCGCGCCCGTCACCGATACCGTCTCGCCCTGAAGGGTGTAGACGCCGGTCGCCAGAACACTGGAGCGGGAGGCCGCGCCGTCAGGCTGGAAGGCGAGACGCGTGAGATCATCGTCGAGTCTCACGCTCAGAACAACGGACTCGGTCAGCCCCGGCACACCGAGCGCGAGTTCCTGCAGCAAGGCCTGGCGCAGCATGTGGCCCGGCCGACCGCTGATGGTGTCGATCTCGATCAGTCCGCCCTCGGCAAACTTGCCGTCAACCGGGGCATAGACGGGCTGGAACCCGCAGGCGCTGAGGCCAGCGCCGGACGCGGCAAGAAGCAAGGCGGCGAAGAGGCGTTTCATGCCACCACGATATTCACGATGCGCCCCGGCACGACAATGGTTTTCTTCACGTCCTTGCCGGCAATAAAGGCGCCCACTTCCGGCAAGGCCCGGGCGGCCGCTTCGACGGCGTCGCTGGCAAGGTCCTTCGCCACCGTGATTTCGCCGCGCCGCTTGCCGTTCACCTGTACCGCCAGCGTGACCGTATCCTCGGTGATCAGCGCCGCATCGGATTCAGGCCAAGCGGCCGCCGAGACGAGGCCCGACCCGCCGATCCGCTCCCACACGCTTTCGGCGAGGTGGGGCATGAACGGGGTCAGGCACAGCGCCAGCATCGAGACAGCCTCGGCGCGCGCGCCGAACAACACGACGTTGCCTTCCGCCTTCTTCAGCGCGTTCACCCATTCATAGATGGTCGCGATGGCGGAGTTGAAACGGAACTCGTCGATGGCCTTGTCGATGGCTTTCGCCGCGCGGTGGCTCACCCGGCGCAGCTCCACCGACGCCTCGTCGGTGCCCGGAGCGGGGAGGGGGCCTTCGGGCAGGCTGTCCGCCAAAGTGTCAGCAAGGCTCCAGATGCGTTGCGCAAACCGGCCCGCGCCCTCGACTCCGGACTGCGTCCATTCCACATCGCGCTCAGGCGGCGAGTCCGACAGCATGAACCAGCGTGCGACATCCGCGCCATAGGTCGCCACGATTCCGTCCGGGTCCACCGTGTTCTTCTTGGACTTCGACATCTTCTCGATGGCGCCGGCTTCAACATGATTGCCTGTCGCGATCTCGACCCAGTGATTGTCCCGCTTCTCCACCGCGCCGGGCTCCAGCCAGCGGCCATCGCCTGCGCGGTAGGTTTCGTGCGTCACCATGCCTTGCGTAAAGAGGCCCGCAAACGGCTCGCCCGAAGGCAGGTCCAGTTCGCCGACATCACGCATCGCGCGCGCAAAGGCGCGGGAATAGAGAAGATGAAGTACTGCATGCTCCACGCCGCCGATGTACTGATCGACAGGCAGCCAGTAAGCGCGCTCGGCCGGATCGCTGATCGAGGCGAAACGCGCATAGTACCAGGAGCTATCCACGAACGTGTCCAGCGTGTCGGTCTCGCGGCGCGCAGCCTTTCCGCAGGTGGGGCAGTTCACATGCTTCCAGGTGGGGTGATGATCCAGGGGATTTCCCGGCTTGTCGAAGGTCGCGTCGTTCGGCAGGCGCACCGGCAGCATCTTGGCTGGCACCGGAACCACGCCGCACGCTTCGCAATAGATCACCGGGATCGGGCAGCCCCAATAGCGCTGGCGTGAGAAGCCCCAGTCGCGCAGGCGGTAATTGACCGTACCCTGACCTTGTCCCGCTGTCTCGATGCGCTGAATCGCGAGACGCTTAGCCTCGTCGATGGCCAGTCCGTCGAGGAAGCCGGAATTGTAGATGCGTCCCGGGCCGGTATAGGCCTTGTCCTGAACGCGGAAGTCGGCCGCATCCGTATCCGGCGGCAGCACTACTGGCGTCACGGTCAGGCCGTACTTTCGGGCAAACTCAATGTCACGCTGGTCATGCGCCGGGCAGCCGAAGATGGCACCGGTGCCGTAACCCATCAGCACAAAGTTCGCGACCCAGACCGGCAGTGTCGCGCCCTCGATGAAGGGGTGCACCACGGTCAAGCCGGTATCGAAGCCCAACTTTTCGGCTTTCTCGATCGCTTCCTCGCTGGTGCCGATCTGCGCGCACTTCGCACGGAAGGTCTTCAGCTCGGCCGAATCGTCCGCCAGCCGAATAACCAGCGGATGGTCCGGAGACAAAGCAACAAAGCTTGCGCCGAACAGTGTGTCGGGCCGCGTTGTGAACACGTCGATGCCGGCATCAAAACCTTTGGGCGCCGCGTCCGCGAACCGGAAGGTCAGCTGCAGCCCTTCGGACTTGCCGATCCAGTTCGACTGCATCGTGCGGACCTTTTCCGGCCAGCGTGACAGTTTCTGAACCTCGGTCAGCAGATCGTCTGCATACGCTGTAATCCGAAAGAACCACTGCGTCAGTTCGCGCTGCTCGACGACCGCGCCGGAACGCCAGCCGCGCCCGTCGATTACCTGCTCGTTGGCGAGCACAGTATTGTCCACCGGGTCCCAGTTCACTTTCGAGGCCTTGCGATAGACCAGGCCTTTCTCGAGGAACTTCAGAAACAGCGCCTGCTGCGCGCCGTAGTACTCTGGATCGCACGTAGCGAACTCGCGGCTCCAGTCCAGCGAAAGGCCGAGCTTTTTGAACTGCGCCTTCATCGCCTCGATGTTGGCATAAGTCCATTTGCCGGGATCGATGCCGCGTTCCATCGCGGCATTCTCTGCTGGCAGGCCGAACGCGTCCCAGCCCATTGGATGGAGGACATTATATCCCTTCGCGCGCCGGTGCCGGGCCACAAGGTCGCCCATCGCATAATTGCGCACGTGCCCCATGTGCAGGCGACCGGAAGGGTAGGGGAACATCTCGAGGACGTACGCCTTCGGGGCCCCCGGCGCCTCGGCGGGAGATTTTGCACGGAACAGGTCGGCTGCTGCCCAGGCATCACGCCATCTGGGCTCCGCAGCCTGCGGATCATATCGGGTTGCCATGGGGGGCTCCCTTCAGGGCATCAGAAGAAACGTCGAAGTGTAAAGCGCGGAGTCCGGGCGCTTTAGCCGATCTCGGACGCCTTAAGAAGTCGGGCCCGCTCAAGAATCTTGTTCTCGAGTTGCTGGCCGGTGTCGGTATCAACGCCCGCATCGGTCCAGGTGCCTTCCTGGTTGACCTGACGATAGACGCTGACTTTCACGCCGTCGGCGCGAAGACGCGAGTCGAGGATGTAGACGGTTGCCTTGATCCGCTCGGTGGGCGAGGTCTCGAAGCTCTTCCAGTCATAAATGATAAGGCCGCCCAGCGGATCGGCGCTCTGCACGGGCAGTGCAGCCAGTGTATCGAGCGAGGCACGCCACAGGTACGGGTTCACGGCGCCCACGGATTCGGAGGCGGAGCGCACAGCGCTCTTCGACCCGCCGGACTGGCAACCCGTAATGGCGATCATCGCGGCAAAAGCGGCGGCAAGTGTCGGCTTCATCATTGTACTGTTCCCGCGTGCAAGACCTTGTTCACGGGGCGTGTATAACAAGGGGGTCTTGGCCTCGCCAGTCACGTTCTGCGCTTGGTTCGGAACTAGGGAGCACCCTCATGCGGCATCATCTGACCGGTCTGGCCCTCGCGCTCGCTGCCGTCGCGGCTCCTGCCACCGCTCAGGACGTGTGGGATGATCCTGGCGGCGTCGAGACCGATGCCTCTTGGGAGGCCGCCGCCGTGGCCGCGACAGATGCAGACGAGTCCCTGCTTTATACCCTGCGCGGCGCCTTCGGGGCGAACTACTTCTTGGAAAATGGGGCCGAGCTTGGCTTTCGTGCCTCGGGCGGCTTCGACCGGGACAATCCCGCCCGCCCGGCTTTCGCTGGCGTTCTCGGCCCTGACCAGCTGCTCGCCGCCCCGCCCGGTGCCTTCAGCGGCCTGGCGCGCGGACCCGCGCCCTACGATGCCGGTATCCGGGGCCGCATCGAAACCGGATACATTTATATTGATGGCGGCTACGGCGAAGTCCGCGCCGGACTTGATGACGGCGTCGCCGCGCGCTTTTTCGAAGGCGCGCCGACCCTGTTTCGCCACGCCGCGCTGGTGAACCCCACGCTCGACCCTCATGGCCGCGTTATCGCCCGGACAGATCATGACCTCACAGGCCCGTCCCTGAAGGTCAGCTATGCCAGTCCCCGCATCCTCGGTCTCAGGGCAGGGGCCTCCTTCACGCCGGTCGCCAATTCCGGCGGCCTCGACCGCGACCCTGCCCGCGCCGGCTCGCCGGACATCGAGAACGCCGCCGAAGTGGCGCTCAACCTGTCCCGCCGCCTTCCGCGCAGCGGTGTGCGCCTGCGCGCCGCAGCTGCGTGGAGCCAGGCCGATTCAGCCCAAGCGGCGCTGCCTGGCGCCTATGACACGGTTGAGACCTGGTCTGCTGGCGGGTCTGTGGAATTCTCGTCACTCGCCCTCGGCGCCAGCTGGCTGGACTCCTCCAATGGCCTCGCCGGTCCTGGCGGTGGCTACGCAGCCCTCTCCACCGGCCTGCGTATGACCTTCGGCAAGGTCGATGCGGGCGTCGAATGGGTCGATGCCGAGGACAAGGGAATTGGCGCTGATTCGGAAGCCATCGGGCTTTCACTCGGGCGTAATTTCGGCGATACTGTCCGCATCGTCGGCGGCTGGCAGCGTCACGATACACGGTTTACGGGAAATCCGCTTCTGCTGGTCCCCGCATTGCGGGAACAGAAGGATGGCGTTGTGATCGAAATCACACTGTCGCGTTAAAAGCCCCCATTATCGTAATGTTAATCTTCCATTAGGAACCGACGGCCACTATCCTTGATAGGACTAGGGGTTACACATGCGCTCTCGGTTTGCTCTTTCTTTCGCCATCGCGGCGGCCGCCTTCGCGGCGCCGGCGATCGCGCAAGTGCGCGCCGAAGACGACGCCCTTCGCATTGAAGCGCCTACCTTGTCGGAAACTCCCTCGGCTCGCGCAGAATGGTATCGCCAGTTCTCGGAAGCGCGGCCGGCCGAAAGCCGCCCGCAATGGCAGGCCGAACCGAACCAGGACTTTTCGATGCGTATTGGAGGCAATTCCCGCTGGGAACTTAGCGTCGACAGGTTCACGCGCCTCGGGGTCTCGCCGCTGCCGCGCGAAGAAGTACAGGCGGGCGCCACCTTCAAGATCACGCCGCGCTTCTCGGTCGGCGGCGAAGTGTCGATCCGCGCAGACGAGCTGAACCAGCTTCAGGACTCGGCCCGCTGGGAAAAACAGGACGTCGAGGCCGGTATCCGGCTGAAATCGGCCTTCAAGTTCTGATTTTCAGGCCTTTTCGAACGGCCCCATCCCGTCCACCGCTGCAAATCCAGCCGTCATCGCGGCTGAGCCTGCGTTGTCCGGTGTGATCCCCCCCAGCGCATAGACCGGCACGCCGGCGTCCCGGACCAGTATCCTGAACTTCAGCGGACCCATCGCCTGTCCTGCGCTTGGGCTTCGCGAGGCAAAAACTGTCGACAGGAGCACGGCATCGATCGGCACGCCCCCGGCGATACGCAACTCCTGCCCCGAATGGGCGCTCAGGGTCTGCAGTTCGAACCGCTCCCGCCATTTCCGCGCCTCTCGCCGCATCCGGTGCGGCCAATGCACCCCGTCCGCCCTCACCTGAATTGCCAGTGCCGGATCCGCCGCAATCAGCAGCTTCAGGTGTCGTTTGCCGCAGATCGCGGCGAGCTTTGAGGCGACCTCCGCCCGGTCGCCTGCCCCGAAATGCCGGTAAATCACGCTAAAACCCGCCGGAAGCCCGTGCGCGATGGCACACGGGTCGGGCGTCCGCGCCGGGTCGGTCACAAAAAACGCCCGGGGTAGAGCAGGGGTGAGATGCGCCGCGCTCGTTCGCGCAGCGGCGATCAGCTTGCGCTGTGCCCGGTTTCGGGGTTCTAGGCTCATCAACATGACCGATACGCCGGAAGCCGGATTTTCCAAACGCCGCGATGCCATCCTCACGGAACTGGCCGCTGCTGCGAACCCTCCGCCCGTCCTCGTCGCCGTTTCCAAGACACAGCCTGATGACGCCCTCGAAGAAGCCCTCGCCGCCGGCCAGCGCATTTTTGGCGAAAACCGCGCCCAAGAGGCCCTATCCCACTGGGGGGCCCGCCGCGAACGTTTCCCGGACCTCGAACTCCACCTGATCGGAGCGCTCCAGTCCAACAAGGCCGAAGAGGCGGTCCGGCTTTGCGACGTTATCCAGACCCTCGATCGGCCGAAACTCGCCGACGCACTGGCAGCTGCCATAACAAAGACTGGCCGCACGCCGCGTCTGCTCATCCAGGTGAACACCGGCGAGGAACCCCAGAAAGCGGGTGTTTCGCCGGACGGTCTGCCGGACCTTATCGCTCATGCCCGCGGCAAAGGCCTCGAGATCAGCGGCCTGATGTGCATCCCCCCTGTGGGTGAGCCCGCCGGTCCCCACTTCGCGCTGCTCGCCAAGCTCGCCCGGGCGCACAATCTGCCCATCCTCTCGATGGGCATGAGCGCCGACTACGCCCTTGCGGCCCGTTTCGGCGCCACCCACGTCCGGGTCGGCACGGCCCTGTTCGGAGAACGGACCTAGCTGCGGATTTCGATCACGGATCTTCCGTCCAGCGCCCGCAGCACCTCGCGAAGGTCCGCCTCTGCCAGCGCGACGCAGCCCTCGGTTGGCAAGTAGCCGGGCCGCGCGATGTGGAGGAAAATTGCGCTGCCCTTGCCGGCCACCACCGGATCATCATTGTAGCCAAGCTCCACGATCAGGTCGTAGAGGCCGTCTTCCCGCCAGAGACGTTCATGGCTTCCCGGGCAGGGCAGGGCGACAAGCTGGTTGTAACGCGTCTCCGCAGGATCATCGCTCCAGCCATCTTCTGGCTGCAGGCTAATCAACGGCAGGCCCGTGACCGGCGGCGGGCCCTTGTCTGGCCGGAAGTAAATGCGCCGCACTGGCCAAGCCCCTGCGGGTGAGGCTCCGTCGCCTTCGCGCTTGTCCGCCGCCGGTTTCACCCCACCTTTGCCTAGGGCGCAGCGAAAGAAACACCCTCCGCCTTCAAAGCGGCCATCGGCAAAAGCGATGAAATGGCTTGCCAGTATCGGCTCCCGGGATTGTTATTGGTGTCAGGTGTCGCCGCGAACTATGCAGCCCGGATCGGCCGCCGCCAAGCGGCAGCGACTCTAACCCCATGAAGACGTTCAAGGAATTTCGTGATGTCGGCCAGGAAGCACATTCTTATCGTCGATGACGAACCAGATTTCCGCGACACGCTCGCCGAACAGTTCGATCTCAGCGACGGCTTTGAAGTCACCGCCGCGGGCACCGGCGAAGAGGCCCTAACGCTCGCCGCCGCCCAGCGGGTCGACATGATCGTGCTGGATGTCGACATGCCCGGCATCAACGGCATCGAGACCTGCCGCCGCTTGCGCGCGGCCGGCATCCGCGCGCCAATCATCATGCTGACGGGCCGCACCGGCGAGGCCGACACTGTCGCGGGTCTCGATGCCGGCGCCAATGACTACGTCGCCAAGCCCTTCACCTTCTCGGTCCTGCTCGCCCGCGTGCGCGCTCAGTTGCGCAGCTTCGAGCAGACCGAGGACGCCACGTTCGAGATCGGCCCCTACGAGTTCCGCCCCTCGACCAAGACGCTGCGCACGAAAGAGGGCAAGCGGATCCGGCTGACGGAGAAGGAAACCGAGATTCTGAAGTATCTCTACAGGGCAGGGGGCCGGGCCGTGGCGCGGGAAAAACTGCTCTCCGAAGTCTGGGGTTACAACGCGGCCGTCACGACCCACACGCTGGAAACCCACATTTACCGCCTGCGCCAGAAGGTCGAGCCCGATCCCGGCAATGCGCGCCTGCTGATGACCGACCCCGGCGGGTATCGGCTGCAGGTCTGATTTTCGCTCTGTACGCACGGGCGGCCGCGCAGCAATCTGACGGAGGGAGCCCGAACGCTTCGGCGCTACTCAGGGGTGCCCAGCCGATACGCCTTATTGGCTCATTTCCTGAAGACGTGCCGCGCACTCGGCAAAGTCTCTCTGGCGCTCGCCATCGCTTCGTTGCGCGTACGCCTGCGATTCGGTCTGGGCGGCCAGAACGGATTCGTCGCGCCCGTATCCGCGGTTGCCGGTGCGATCGAGAAGCGAGACGGCGATGGCCATGATGTTCTGGGCCTGCGAGAGCTTTTCGGCCCGGTACGCTTCTCCGCCTGTCGGGTCCCGGCCGAGTGACTGGAGAATCTGCGCCTCGGTGCTCAGTCGGCCCGCGCAAAGAAGGTCGATGTCGCGGGCCGGATCGCGGAAAAGCAGGGCCACCTGTTGCCGGTCTGCCGGAGTGACGGTGCAATCGCCCGCCTTGCCCAAGGTCTGCTTCAGTTTTGACTGGTAGACCCAGTTTCCGCGCGACGGCGACAGGATCAGGTTCCCGATTTCTCCAGACGAAAAGGCGGTCGTGGTGCCCTTGATGTCACCGGCGGCATTGGCGGTAACATCGTCTGATGTCATCAGGCAGATGCCCTCCATGGCGACCTGGCACAGCCTGCCGAGTTCAAGATCGTAGGCGAAAACCCAATCGAACTCGGAGCGGTCGCGGATAGTCTCCGGTTGCGGCTCAACCTTCTGAGGCGAGACACTCATGTCGATCGTACGGTCAACTTTGCACCGGGCCTGAAGGGTCTCTGCGCCGGCTGCTCCGGAGATCATGGCTAGCAGGACCAACAAGCAGGAAACGCGTCGCCGCCGCATGACTGTTGTTCCTGCCCGAGCGTCTGAACCACCGGAAACATTCCGTACACGCGTGAATCTGTCAACTCCGGCAGAAGAGACTCAGACGCTGACCTGAACGCTGATCGGCGCATGGTCCGACGGTTTCCAGCCACCGCGCCAGGCAAGGTGGACGCGGTAGCTCTCCACCTTCGTGTCTTCCAGCGCTTCCTTGCTGGCCCAGATATGGTCGAGCCGCCGGCCCTTGTTGGCGGCCGCCCAGTCCGCCGCGCGGTAGCTCCACCAGGTATAGAGTTTTTGCTCCGCAGGCACGGCGAGACGTCCGATGTCCGCGAACCCGGCGACTTTCCGCCCATCCTCCAGCCGCTCGGTTTCTTCCGGTGTGTGCGAAACGATGCCGAGCAGCTGCTTGTGCGACCACACATCGTTCTCATGCGGCGCCACGTTCAGGTCGCCGACCAGAAGGCGCGGCACGCCTTTCTTCAGCTTCTTGTAGCCCGGCCCCAGCCGGTCGAGGAAATCGAGCTTGTGGGCAAACTTGTCGTTCACTGCCGCATCCGGCACATCGCCGCCGGCCGGCAGGTAGATATTGTGGATCTCCAGGCCCGACTTGTGGCGCGCCGCGATGCAGCGTGCGTGCCCCTCGCGGCAGAGGTCCGGCGTCTCGGCAGCCTCCAGCGGCGTGCGCGAGGCAATCGCCACGCCCGCATGTCCGCCGCGCTGGCCGCGCATCAGCACGTGGCCAAAGCCCATTTCCTTGAACACCTTCAGCGGAAACTCAGCGTCCTGGCACTTTGTTTCCTGAAGGCAGATCACGTCCGGCTTTTCGGCGGCCACAAAGCCTTCGATATTCGGCGCGCGCAGGCGCACTGAGTTGATGTTCCAGCTGACGATCTTGATGGGCTTCGGCATCCAGCCTGACTAGAGCTGCGCTCGGGAAAGTGAAACCCGGTTCAGGCTGTTTCGCCAGGAAAAACCCAAAAAAACGCGTGCCCCTGAAACGGCAACGCGCCCGAACGCGGGGAGTTCGGGCGCGCCGGACGTTTCAAGGAACGCCGTTTATGTACCGGGAACTTGCTTCCGGCTTCGACGATCCGAAAAGGGTTCGCAGCGGGGGGTCGATGCTGCGCGGATTTTTCTTGACCGCCGATAGTGGCAATAATGTCACTCGCCCCGGGATTCGCAAGTTAATTGGGCGTAATTCCCTCAGGCCGCTTCAGCGGTTGTCGAAGTCACGCAGGACAAACAGGCGCGGGTTCAGCTTGGCGCCGGTTTCGACGTCCGACAGCATCACCGACGTACGTCCGCCATTTGCGTCCACCGTCCGCCAGCCCGTCAGCGCATTGTCCGAGTTCGCCAGCACCACCGTCAGTGTGCCGTCCATCTCGCCGGACTTGTCGCGCACCGTGATGTTCGTCCTGTCGCCCGTCCGGCGCACGTCGATCACTTCGGCCTGCTTTTCGAAGTCCAGCTTGTCCGAGAGGAGCAGCGACAGGGGCGTCGAGGACAACGGCACGCGGTCGGTCGTCTCAAGATCGGAGTCCTGGATGGCTACGGTCGTGCCGTCCGCCACCAGCACCAGCGGCACCGGGTCGTCATAGTCGAAGCGCACCTTGCCGGGGCGCGACAGGGCGAACTGGCCGGTCGAGAAGGACCCGTCCGGCGAATACTGCTCGAAATTGCCGCGTGCCGTCTTTACGGCAGCCAGCGAGGCCGCGGCGGTCTTTAGAATCCGGCTGCGCTCCGCGGCCGTCATCGGCGCGGCGGCAGGGGTCGACACGGCGGGCGAGGCCGGGGCCTGTTTGAGGCCGATGGTCAGTGGGGCGCCCATGATCAGGGCGGCGGCACTGATGCTCGCGATCAGGTTCATCATGTCTGCGGTCTCCTTGTTTGTTGACCTCGGGCCACGGTCTACAGGTAGGCGTCTGAACCCGGCCTAAACAGGGCGGTTGGCCGGCGTTTATGCGAAACGTCGCGCCCGTCAGGCTCCAGCTTGCAGATTTTCCGGCGAGATCCCATCTTGCGGCCTGAATCGCAAGCCTGATCACGGGTTTGCTCAGGACACTCCAAGGACACGCCCTATGGCCACAGCAGGTCTCCAGCACACCCTCGAAGGCACCGATGCCGGCTTCATGGCCGATGTTGTCGAAGCCTCCATGACCCAGCCCGTCATCGTCGATTTCTGGGCACCCTGGTGCGGTCCGTGCCGCACCCTCGGTCCGATCCTCGAGAAGGTCGTCGAGAACAAGAAGGGCGCGGTAAAGCTCGTGAAGATCAACACCGAGGAACACCAGGCCTATGCTGGTCAGCTCGGCGTCCGGTCCATCCCGGCGGTCTACGCCTTCCACAAGGGCCGCCCGGTAGACGGCTTCATGGGCGCCCTGCCGGAATCGCAGGTCTCAGCCTTCGTCGAGCGCTTGCTCGGCGGCACCGACAGCGCGCAGGTCATCGCCGAAGCGCTCGCCCAGGCGGAGGCCGCCAGCCAGGCTGGTGACATTGCGCTCGCCGCCGAAATCTACGCCGCCATCATTCAGGAAGACGAAGGCAACACCGCCGCCATCGCCGGCCTGGCGCGCTGCTACCTCGCCAACGGCGACACGGCGCGCGCCCTCGCAACGCTTGATCTCGTGCCGGAAGCAAGGCGCAACGAAAGCATCGTCAAGGGGGTCCGCCTCGCCATCGAGATGGCCGCCGACGCGCCCGCGCCGACCGAGCTTGATGCCGCCGTCTCTGCCGTCAGTGCCAATCCCGGCGACCATGCGAAACGCTACGAGCTGGCGGAACAATACGCCGCCGCGGGCCGTTACAAGGACGCCGCTGACCACCTGCTGATCATCCTCTCCGCCAAGCTTGGCTGGGAAGACGGAAAAGCAAAGACGAAACTCCTGCAGGTCTTCGAAGCCGCCGGGGCGACGGACCCTGTCACGATCGAAGGCCGCCGGCGGCTCGCTTCGCTGATGTTTGCCTGATCGCAGGATTGCTCCACTTTGTCTCCTCAGGCGGCCAGACGGACGCGCCCGGCATTTCCGGAAGGACAAGCGATGGTGCATTACCACAAGACGACTGAATTGCCGGATGTGATCCCTGTGTTCCCGCTGCCGGGCGCGATGCTGTTCCCGCGCTGGGAATTGCCGCTGAACATCTTCGAACCGCGCTACCTCAACATGTTCGACGACGCGATGCGAAGCGAGCGGATCATCGGCATGATCCAGTCTCTCGGCGGCCCGCGCGACCGGCCCAATCTCGCCCGTGTCGGCTGCGCCGGGCGTATCACCCGCTACAGCGAAACCGAAGATGGGCGTTATCTTGTCACGCTTTCAGGCGTCTGCCGTTTCGCTGTCACCCGCGAACTCGATGCCATTTTGCCCTACCGCCAGGTGCGGGCCGGCTGGGATGAATTCGCCGGCGACCTGCACGCCGCGCCCGAAACCGGCCTGCCGGAACGCGCCGAACTTGTCCGGGCGCTGCGCACCTACACCAGCGCTCTCGGCCTGCAGGCCGACTGGTCAGCCGTCGAGGACGCGCCGATCGAAACCCTCGTCCATGCGCTGGCAGCGGGTTGTCCCTTCGCTCCGGCAGAAAAGCAGGCCTTGCTCGAGGCGGTGTCGCTGGGCGACCGCGCCCGGGTGCTGATCGCGCTGCTGGAGATCGGCGGCAGTGGCGATGATACCGGCCCCGTGCAATAGAGCCTGCCATGCCCGACCATGACCCGCCCGCCGAATTTACGCCCAACGGCGTTGACCCGCGCCTCCTCGAAATCCTGATCTGTCCCGTCACGCGCCAGCCGCTGGTTTATGACCGCGCAGCGAATGAGCTGATCTCAAGAACGGCGCGCCTCGCCTATCCGATCCGCGGCGGCATTCCGATCATGCTGGAAGAGGAGGCGCGGGACATGGATGAGCTGCCGGATCTCTCCGGTGGATCTCCGGAAATGCCCGAAGAAGGGCCAGAAACGGGGGAGGGGACATGACCGCCTCCGCCTGGCCCGCCCGTCTCACCTTCCGCGCCGCAGCGCAGGAGCTCTTCGCCGAGTTTGATGACGGCACGTCCGGCAGCGTCGCCTATAAGCGATTGCGAGAGGAAAGTCCGTCTGCGGAAGTTCAGGGCCATGGCCGCGGGCCGAAGCCGGCGCAGGCCCCCGTGCCGGATGACATCCGGGTGCTGAAGGCCGAACCGGTCGGCCGCTACGCCGTACGCCTTTTCTTCTCCGACGGCCATTCCAGCGGCCTTTATACCTGGAACATAATCCGGGCCCTGACGGTCGGGGATTAAGCCGTGCTTGAACCTCTCTGCCGCTCGCGGGGCTTCAGAGGGTCAGAAATCGGAATGCGACTTTTCGAACAGGCAGCAGGGGGGAGGGGCGCTGACATGGATGTCAGCGCTGCGGTGCCCATTTTTCGACTTTTCCTTGGGGGGCAGGCAACGCCTACGCTGCAACAAACGCTGCCTACCGCATCAAGCTCGGCAGATGATCCTGATCCGCGCTCGCCTGCCGCGCCAGCGCCCGGCGCAGCGGTGCAATCCGGTTTGCAGCAATCAGGGCCAGGCCGCGCAAGGGCTTCAGAAGTGCATTGTCGTTCGAAAAAGCCCGGTCAATGAGGTCCATCGTCATCGCCGTTGCCGCGGAATCGAACCGGCGCCATTCCTGGTAACGCGCGAGCACGGTGTCGCTGCCCGGATCAAGGCCGGTCTCGCGGGCCTCGGTCATAACGTCGACCAGCGCGCCCACATCCTTGAAGCCGAGGTTGAGGCCCTGTCCCGCCAGCGGGTTGATCCGGCGCGCGGCATCCCCCAGCAACGCCGTGCGCGGCCCCGCCATCTTCTCTGAAATCTGCATTACCAGCGGGTAGGAGAGGGGAGGGCCGTCGAGACGCATCTCGCCTGCAAAGCCGGCAAACCGCGCATTCAGCTCTGCTTCGATTGTCTCCTTTGGCAGTTTTGCCAGCGTCTCCGCGGCGCCGGATTTCATATACCAGGCAAGGTTCGCCCGGTTGCCCGGCAGGGGCAAGGTGGCGAAGGGGCCTTCCGGCGTGAACAGCTGGCGAGCGATGCCGCCATGCGGCCGGTCAAGGCTGACATCTGCCGCGAAGACGGATTTGCCGTAGTTGCGACCCTCTGTCTTCAGGCCCAGCGACTGGCGCACTGGCGAGTTGATCCCGTCGCATGCCGCGACCAGACCTGTGCGGATCACGGCGCCTTGTTCCAGGTGGATTGTGGCCCCCGCAGGTCCTGTTTCCATGCCCGAAAACCGGGCACCGCGCAGCCAGGTCAGGCCGGGTGTCTCGCCGGCGCGCCGGTCCAGCGCGGCCTGAAGGGCCCCCGCCGGCACCATCTGGCCCAGCGGTTCGCCCGCGTCGCCGGCGTCCAGATCTTCGGTGGAGAAGGCGGCGTGAGGCGCCCCGAACCAATGCGTGCCACCGTCTTCCGCGTCGAGCCCGTTGAGGGGCGTGATGTGGGGGGCAAGCTCCGCGCCGATTCCGGTTGCCCGTAGCAGCCGCCAGCTTCCGCGGACGATAGCAAACGTCCTTGTATCTGTTGCATTTGCGCCAGACGCGGGGCGCCCGTCGATCAGCGTCACACGGAAACCCGCCTGCGCCGCGAGGATTGCCAGCGACGTACCTACCGGGCCGGCGCCGATGACGGCCAGTTCAATTTCAGGAGGAAGGCCAGATCCCGTTTCACTCATGTGAATGAGGTAGCGATGCTGCGCTGCGGCGTCCAGCGGTGGCACCGAATTGGGCGTTTGGCCGCAAGCGTGCCCAAGGTTTAACCAACCGGCACTCGAATCGCGCGCGCCCGTCGTCTGCCGTGCGACTTTTTCGGGCAGCCGAAATCATATCGGCTCCGGGAGAGCTCCGGGGGGTCCCGGCTCTGCACGACTGCAACAGATAGAAGGAGGGGCCGATGGGCCAATTGACTGGACGATGGATGCGAGGGGCCTTGCTGGCACCGGCATCACTGCTCATGGCCGGCGCGGCCTGGGCGCAGGACGCGGGGATCATCGTTCCCGAGGCGACCGTCGACAAGGGCGACGTAACCTGGATGATGGTGTCCACAATGGTCGTCTTCCTCATGATCATTCCGGGCCTCGCCTTGTTCTACAGCGGCCTCGTGCGAACCAAGAACGCGCTCTCCGTCCTCATGCAGGTTGGCACCGTTTCGGTGATCGGCATGATCCTCTGGGCGGTCGTCGGCTACTCGTTGGCCTTCACCACCGGACCTTCGTCCTTCCTCGACCAGTTTATCGGCGGCACGGGGCGTCTCTTCCTCAGTGATGCCGGAACTGACCTGTCGGACAACATCGTCGCCACCTTCTCAACAGGTATCTACCTGCCGGAGCTGGTCTTCGTCGTCTTCCAGATGACTTTTGCCTGCATCACGGCCTCGCTCGTCCTCGGCGGCCTTGCCGAGCGCGTGAAGTTCACCGGTGTCGTTGTCTTCGCCATCGTCTGGCCGCTGCTGGTCTACTATCCGATGGCCCACATGGTCTGGTGGTGGCCGGGACCGGACCTCGTCGCCAGCGGAACGCCTGCCGTCGGTGGATTCATCTGGAACTTCGGCGCGCTTGATTTCGCCGGCGGTACCGTTGTCCACATCAACTCCGGCATCGCGGCCCTCGTCGGCGCCCTCGTGCTCGGCAAGCGTCTTGGCTACAAGAAAGAGCCGATGCCGCCCCACTCGCTGATGATGGTCATGATCGGTACCGGCCTTCTGTGGTTTGGCTGGTTCGGCTTCAATGCCGGCTCGAACCTGGAGTCCAACTATTACGCCGTGCTCGCCATGGCGAACACCTTCCTAGCCCCGGCCGCTGCCGGCTTCGCCTGGGTGCTCACGGAATGGCTCACCCGCGGCAAGGCCAGCCTCCTTGGCCTCTGCTCGGGTATCGTAGCGGGCCTCGTGGCCGTCACACCTGCTGCCGGCTTTGCCGGTCCGATGGGCGCCATCATCCTCGGCCTCGTCGCAGGTCCGGTCTGCCTGTTCGCCTGCTCGGCACTCAAGTCGGCCCTCGGCTATGACGACGCACTCGACGTGTTCGGCATCCACGGCGTCGGCGGCATCGTCGGCGCCATCGGGACCGGCTTCGTCGTCAACCCCGCCTGGGGCGGCGCCGGCGTCGTCGACTATGTTGGCTGCGTGGACGCAGGTGCCGTCCTCGCGACATGCCCGGTTGCAGCCTACGACCTGGTGACCCAGGTCACGGCTCAGACCAAAGGTATCCTTGTCACACTGGTCTGGTCCGGTGTCGGCAGCCTCATCGTCTTTGGGGTTCTGAAGGTTCTCGGCCTTCTGCGTGTCAAGGAAGACGAAGAGCAGGAAGGCCTCGATATTTCGGCTCACGGCGAAGCCGCCTATCACAGCTAGGCCTCTTTCGGGACGCCGGAACAGGAACGGGCCGCGGGATCACTTCCGCGGCCCTTTTCTTATGGCATTTGCGCACTTCTACCGCGTGACCTGAATTTAACCCTGCGGAACCCGCGTAAATACGGGCTTCTGGTATGAAAAACCCGCGAATTCCACAGGCTCCGTTTGCGGCATGTTAAGCCTAACCGGCGAAACCTTGTGCTCCGTCTTCTGCCAAATCCGGAGCGCATCCCCTCATGAAAGATCACGCCATCCGCGATGAAGAAGAGCTGCGTACGGTGAGCGATCCGGTCTGGCGGATCCTCACGGGCGCTGCCGCATTCGGGGCAGGGGTCTTTGTCTGCGGCAGCGTCGGCTCCTATGTGCCGTCCGATCCGAGCTGGAATGCCGCGACCGATGCGAGCGTGCAAAACCTGTTCGGTTCGAGCGGCGCGATCTTTGCCGATGTCGCCCGCCAGCTCCTCGGCTGGTCCGGCTGGATCGCCGGCCTCGCGCTGATGATCGGCGGCGCCATGCGGGCTGTGCTCGTTGGTAAGCCGCGCATCCGTCGCTGGGTGTATGGCGCTGTCGCCGTTCCGCTGTCCGCGGCCGCCTTTGCCGCCTGGCCCGTGCCAGAAACCTGGCCGCTCAGCGCCGGTCTCGGCGGCATGTTTGGCGACGGTGTATTCAACATTGCCGTTCTGCCCTTCCGCGCCCTCATGCTGCCGGCGCCGGAAAGCTGGGCGGCCTTCCTGCTCGGCGGCGCCGCCCTCTGGGCCGGCCTCTCAGCCCTCGGCTTCCAGCGCCGCGACGCGCAGCTCTTGCAGGAAACCGCCGCCCGCTCCGGCAAGACGGCCGTCGTTGGCGCTGCCGGCCTTGGCGGGTTCCTCATCCGCATCGGTCACTCGCTCGCCGACCGCAAGCCCGTCCGCATGGACGAGCCGGTCTCCGGCGACCGTACCCTGATCATCAAGCATGACGACGATTACGTCCCGTCCTCGCGCTTCCTGCCGTCCGATGACGAGGACGAAGACGACAGCCGCTATGGCGCGACCGCCTGGGACGAGGACGAAGACGGCGAGGAAGCCGAGGCCGCCCCGCCGCCGCCCGGTCTGCGCTTCGCGGTGCCGCGCCCCGTGCCGAAAACCACCAATGCCCCGAAAGTGGCGGCGCCCACCCGCCGCCGCACCTCCACGCGCCTACCCTCACTTGACCTGCTGCAGGTCCCCGAAGAGCGCCGTGAAACGTTTGACGAGGACGCCCTCCTCGCCAAGGCCGAGCGGCTGTCCGCAGTCCTCAAGGAGTTTGGCGTCCAGGGCCGCATCAAGGAAGTGCGCCCCGGCCCGATCATCACGCTGTTCGAGATGGAGCCGGCTCCCGGCGTCAAATCCTCGCGCGTCATCACTCTGGCCGACGACATCGCCCGCTCGATGAGCGCAGTCTCCGCGCGGGTTGCGGTCGTGCCCGGCAAGAACGCGATCGGTATTGAACTGCCGAACGACGAGCGCGAGAAGGTCTTCCTGCGCTCCATTCTGCAGTCGGACGGTTATGTGAACTCGCGTGCCTCGCTGCCTGTCGCCCTTGGCGAAGATATCGGCGGCGTGCCGACCGTGGTCGACCTTGCCCGCATGCCCCATCTGCTTGTCGCCGGTACCACCGGTTCGGGTAAATCGGTTGGCGTAAACGCGATGATTCTGTCGCTGCTCTATCGCCACACGCCGGAACAGGTTCGCTTCATCCTGATCGACCCGAAGAAGCTCGAGTTCACCGTATATGAAGGCATTCCGCACCTGCTGGCCCCGGTCATCACCAAGGCGCCGGAAGCCGTGAACGCCCTCAAATGGGCCGTGCGCGAAATGGAGAACCGCTACGAACTGATGTCCAAGGCTGGCGTGCGCAACCTTGCCGGCTTCAACGAGAAGGCCGCGAAGTACCGCGCCGCTGGTGAAGACCTCGTCCGCAAGGTGCAGACCGGCCTCGACGAGCGCGGCAAGCCGCAGTTCGAAACCGAAGTCCTGCCGATCGACCATATCCCGCAGATCGTCGTCGTCATCGACGAGATGTCGGACCTGATGGTCGTCGCCGGCAAGGAGATCGAAGGCTGCCTGCTGCGCCTCGCTCAGATGGCCCGCGCCGCCGGCATCCACCTGATCACCGCCACGCAGCGTCCGTCGGTGGATGTCATCACCGGCACGATCAAGGCAAACTTCCCGACCCGCATCTCCTACATGGTCACCAACAAGGTCGACAGCCGCACCATCCTCAACGAGCAGGGCGCCGAACAACTACTCGGCCACGGCGACCTGCTGTACCAGGAGCCCGGCAAGAAAACCCAGCGCCTGCACGGCCCCTTCGTCTCAGACGAGGAAGTCTGCGCCGTGGCGGACTGGCTTCGCGATCAGGGCGAACCCGACTATGTCATGGACATTGTCGAGGCCAAGGATGACGGCTCCTCCGGCTCCCCGGTCATGGATGCGATGCTCGGCATGGGCGAGGGCGGCGGTGGCGGCGACGATGACGACGCGCTCTTCGCCGAAGCCGTCTCGGTCGTGATCCGCGACCAGCGGGCCTCGACCTCCTATCTCCAGCGCCGCCTCAAGGTCGGCTACAACAAGGCCGCCGGTCTGATCGACCGTCTCGAGGAAGAAGGCGTCATCTCCGCCCCCAACCACGCGGGCAAACGCGAAGTCCTCACCAAGGCAAAAGCGGCCTAGGCTGCCGCTCCGAACAGACTTTGGTGGGATTCAAAGGCAAAGGCTCCCGACCTCCCGCAGATGGAGGCGGGAGCCTCATCATTTGTGGGCGGCGCTTTTCCAGCTGCTCCCCCGTCACCCCATCGGATAGAGAATGTCTTTCGACACCTTGTCGCACGCCTTCATCACGTCCGCCGAAAGCTCGAGATCTGCGGCCGCCAGAATGTCCGCCAGCTGATCAAACCTGGATACGCCGACAATTGTCGAGGCAACGAAGTCATGCTGTTTCGACCAGGCTGTCGCCAGCGTCACCGGGCTGATGCCGGCCTCGGCAGCGATCTTCATGTAGCGGGTCGTCGCCTCCAGAGACTTTTCGTTGACGAAGCGCTTCGCCATCGCCGCCTGCCGCCCGCCGATTCTGAGATAGGAAGAGAAGCGCGCACCGTCCGGCGTCGCGCCGTCATTGTATTTGCCGGAAAGTACGCCCCCGCCGATCGGGGAGTAGGGGATCAGGCTCACGCCTTCTTCCTTGCACACTTTGGACAGTGCATCCTCGAAGCGGCGATTGTTCAGCGAGAAATTGTTCTGGATCGTCTGGTAGCGCACGACGCCGAGACGTTCGGAGGCAGCGATGGATTTCATCAGCCCCCAGGCATCCTCGTTGGAACAGCCGACGATGCGTACGTAACCCTCGCGGCACAGCTCGTCGAGCGTCTCCATCGTCTCGTCATAGGCGGTGCCATGGTCCGGCCAATGGGTCTGGTAGAGGTCGATATAGTCCGTCTGAAGACGGCTCAGGCTCGCCTCCACTGCGCGGCGGATATTGTGCCGGTCAAGCGCCGTCATACCGGCACGCTGCGATCCCTTGATCCAGCCGTGCGAAGGCCCGCACACCTTGGTGGCGAGGATGATCGAGTCGCGGTCCTTGGTCTTCATCCAGCGCCCGAAGATTTCCTCGGTCCGCCCCGCCCATTTTGTGTCTGGCGGCACGGGATAGTTCTCGGCGGTGTCGTAGAAATTGATGCCGGCTTCATAGCTCGCATCGAGGATGCGAAAGGCCTCGGCCTCGTCGGTCTGCGATCCGAAGGTCATCGTGCCCATGCAGATGTCCGACACGAAGATGGGGCTCTTGCCCAGACGGCGCTGTTTCATGTTTCCTGTCCCTTTGATTTCGGGACGCAGCCTAGCGCCGTGTACGCGAAGCGCCAGTGGGGCGCCGCTACGTCAGGCGGGGGATCTTTCGGCCGGCGTCAGGCAGCCTGCCGCCTCCAGGATATCGAGGGCAGGCTTCAGCCCGGCCTCATAGCGCCGCCAGCGGTTTAGCGCGGTCGTGTAAAGCGGCTCGCGCACCTGTGCCGAACTCGCGGTGGCCACAGGTGCTGTGTTTTCGTGGAAAGCCAGGCATTGTTCCTCGAAGGGGAGGGCGCAGAACGCGAGCAGGCGCCGCGCCTCGGTCTCCAGGTCCATGACGACCCGCTCATAGTGCACCACCGTGAAGCGTGCTTTCGGCAGCATGGTCTCGAAATGCCGGACCATCCGGTCGAACTGTACATAGTAACGCGCAGTGTCTTCGAGCGTGTACGCATAGTTGTAGTAGGAAAAGCTCGTTGCGAACATCTGGCGGTAGTTGGACAACAGCGTGTCCGCAGGATGGCGCCTGAGGCAGATCACTCGCGCTTCGGGCAGCGCTGCCAGGATTACCGGGGCGAGAAGGATGTTCAGCGGCATCTTGTCGGTGAAGCGTCCTTCAATCCCCAGCGAGGCGCGCACGCTTGCCATGTAGCCGCCGCCCAGCGCGGTGAGGTCGACGCCGGCGGCCGCGTCGAGCGTTGCGGCGTCGAGCACGAGGTTAGAGGGCGTCTTCGTCATCCGCTTCAGGCAGAGGGCGAAGTCGGTGAGCTCTCCTGCAGGGCTAAGCCCGGTGTGGCTGGAGAGGATGCGGTCCACCAGCGTTGTGCCGGTGCGCGGCATCCCGCAGATGAAGACCGGCGCGCCGGCCGCCGAACTCGTCCGTCCCGGTAGCGTGCTGGCAGCGCGGATCGCCGCTTCGAAAAGTGCCGCATCAACTCTCGGCTCGTGTCGGATCAGTGCGCGCTTGCCTGCCTTCGCCCGCGCCAGCCAGTCAAGGGCAGCGCCCGGTTGCTTCATGTCCTCATGCGCCTTTGCGAGAGCATGTCCGATCAGCAGGGCGGCATCCGGATCGTTCGCCTGGCGCGCAAACATTGCCTCCAGCGCCTCGACCTCGTTGGCCTCGGGCGTCTGCTTCGTGATCTGCACGATGGCCGGCAGGCCGCGCGTATCTTCCGGGTCGGTGGCGGCGCAAAGCCGATAAGCCTCGCGGGCGGCATCCATATCCCCGGCAAACTGCAGCGCGGCGGCATGATTGTAGTGAAAGCCGGAATGTCCGGGCTCGGCCTCCGTCGCGCGGGCATAGAAGGGCAGGGCCTCGGCGTGCAGGCCCGCCCGGCTGAGCACTACCCCGATCGTATCCAGCGTGAACGCGTCCGCCGGATACAGCGCCGCTGCAGCCCTTGCGGCCTCCACGGCCTCGCTCCGGCGAGACAGGGCGATCAGGCTGCGCGCCCTTTGGGCATATGCTGCTGAAAAATCAGGCAGACGTTGAATGGCCGCCGCAAAAAGCGCTTCGGCGCGGGCATGGTTGGCGTGCTCGCCGGCGACAAGCCCGAGCAGGAAGGCCGCTTCCGGGTCCGACGGATCGGCCTTCAATGAGACCAGACAGAGCTCATACGCCCCGCGGAAGTCGCCTTGCTCAAGCCGCCTGGCCGCGGCTTGCGACCGGGGTGAAACCACCTGCTCAAGTGATGAAAAACTAGGCAAGCATGCTACCGATACGCCGCGACATTGAAAGGAAATGTGTCCTTTTTGCTGCATCTGCCGTAAAATTGGAAGTGAGCCCCTTGGCCCACCTTGCGCGCGTTTCAGCTTGTGCACCCTACTGCAGCACGAGGGGCGGACGTCAAACTCCGCAAGCAAGGATCCCAATCATGTCCCGCAAGAATCTTCTTCTGTCCGCCAGCGCCGCCGTGCTTGCGTCCAGCTTTGCCTTTACCGCCGCCGCGCAGGAGGCTGTCGAAACCGAGAGCGAGCTTCGCGTCCAGGCCGTGACGGTTACCGCCACACGCCGCGCCGAAAGCGTGCAGGATATTCCGCTGAACATCGCCGCCGTCGGCGAGCAGCAGATTGCCGAGCAGGGCTTCGACGAACTCGCCGACGTCCTCGCCTATGTACCCGGCATCAACGTGGTCGATCGCGGTGGCCGGCAGGGCAACCCGCTGATCGTGCGCGGCCTCAACGCCGATGGCCTTGGCTCCGGTGACGGCAACAATGATGGCGGCGGCACCGTCGCGACCTATCTCGGCGAGATCCCGATCTTTGTCGACCTGAAGCTCAACGATCTTGAGCGCGTCGAGGTTCTGCTCGGACCGCAGGGCACACTCTACGGTGCCGGCACACTTGGCGGCGCGATCCGGTACCTCCCGAAGAAGCCGGACTTTGCTGGCGACACGCTGGATGTCCGCACAGAGGTTTCGCAATACTCCGAAGCTGACGATCTGTCCTATGAGGGCGGCTTCACCTTCAACAAGGCGCTAGGTTCCAGTTTTGCGATCCGCGGCTCGCTCGACTACGAGAAGGATACCGGCTTCGTCGATTATCCCTTTGTGGTCCGCGAAATCGGCGTGTCTGATCCGGATCCGAACTTTTCCAATCCGGCAAACGTGGCCGCCAACACGCGCCGTGTGAAGGATGCTGACGGTGAGGACGTGCTTTCGGGCCGTCTGGCCGCACGCTGGGAGCCGACCGCCTGGCTTGATGGTACGCTGACCTACTATTTCCAGAAGTCCGACATCGAAGGCCGCCGAGGCTCCAGCCAGCAGCCGACCGTTCCGACCGACAAGTACGAACTCGCCAAACGCGTCGAAGAGCCAAACGAGATCGTCAACCAATTGCTCGCGCTGGAGCTCACCGGTGATCTCGGCTTTGCCGAACTCACCTCGGCGACCGGCTATTCGCGCTATGCCGATGACGGCCAGCGCGACCAGTCTGACCTGCTGATCACACTCGAATACAGCTACGAATCCTTCCCCACCTTTACGTCGTTCACGCGCGAAAAGGGCAAGGAAGAGCGCTTCAACCAGGAATTCCGCCTCGTCTCGACGACTGACGGCCCGCTCAACTGGATCGCCGGCGCTTTCTACAACCGGTTTGAAAGCGCTGGTTACTCTGCCGAGTTCACGCCGGGCTACGCCGCCTTTGCCGGCTTCAACCGTCCAGATGATCTTGAGTACTTCTCGCAGGCTTACTCGAAGCTCGAAGAGTCGGCTGTTTTCGGCGAAATCGGTTATGACATCACTGACAAGTGGACGGTCACGGTCGGCGGACGTTATTATCAGTACGATCTTGAATCCTTCAGCGATGTGGACTTCCCGCTGTTCGATGCCGGCTTCATCCCGGTCGGTGTCAGTTCGCTCGAGGCCAGCCTCAAGGACGACTTCGCAGCTGGCAGCCCCAACGACACCGAACGCACCGGCCAGTCGGACGAAGGCACGCTCTACAAGTTCAACACCTCTTATCAGTTCACAGAGGATATGCTCGGCTACTTCACCGTTTCGCAGGGCTACCGGATCGGCAACGCCAACGGCCTTGCCGTATGTCCGGCCTTTGACCCGCTGAACAACCTTCAGGGGGCCTGCGCCCTTCAGCCAGGCCAGAAATTCGGACCGGGCGCGGGTGACATCTCTACCCGCGACGAGACGCAGTACCTGCCGGACAAGACGATCAACTATGAACTCGGCGCCAAGACCACGCTGGCCGACGGCCGCGTGACACTGAACGGCGCGGTTTACTATATCGAATGGAAAGATCCGCAGCTCACCTCGGCGACGATCAATGCCTCGATCCCGATCACAGTGAACGCCGATGGCGCGGAGACCAAAGGCTTCGAGGTCAGTGGCAACTGGGTGGTTACGGATGCGTTTTCGATGCGCGGCAGCTACAGTCATACCGAAGCCTCGCTGACGGCACTCGCACCGGGTCTTGTCGGTACGATCAGCCCGCCAGGCTTCGGCACCGTGCTGCTCGATGGCCAGGACGGCGACCGCCTCCCGGGCTCGCCCGAAGACCAGTTCTCCGTATTCGGATCATACGTGCATGATCTCGCCAGCGGCCGCACACTGACGTTCAATGGCGGCTATGCCTGGCAGAGCGACGTGCTGAGCCGGACCGGCGGCCGGGGCGGCGGACTGACGCTGGACAGCTTTGGCGTTGCCAATGCCTCGGCGGTCTATGATGCCGGCCAATGGCAAGCGACATTGTTCGTCAATAACCTGTTCGATGAATACTATGAGACCGGCGTTGTCTCCTCTCCGCTGTTCAACCAGGTTCTCATCGATTCCAATGGCGGCCCGGTGAACACCCGCAGTTTCTTCACCTATGTCGGCGCGCCGCGCGTCATTGGTGCCCGCCTGAACTACAAGTTCGGCGGATAACAGAACGTCTGACCGCGGCCGGGCTGCGCCCGGCTGTGCGGGGCACCGGGGGGTGTCAGACCGGAAAGGGCCGTCCGAGAGGGCGGCCCTTTTTTGTCTTTGCCTCAGCTCCTCTCCAGTCTCACCGGAGACAGAGAGGGGAAGCGGTCACTTACCCAGCCCGTTATAGAACACGGCACCATCCTTCATCACGAAGTCGACGTCCTCAAGTTGCCGAACGTCCGCCAGCGGATCACCGTCAACCGCGATGATGTCGGCGCGTTTGCCCGCGGCGAGGCTTCCGATCTGGTCTTTCAGGCCGAAGAGTTCGGCATTTCCGAGCGTGGCAGCCCGGATCGCCTCGGCCGGGCTCATGCCCCATTTTACCATTAAGGCGAACTGGCGCGCGTTGAGGCCGTGGGTATACACACCCGCGTCGGTGCCGAACGCGATCTTGGCGCCGGCTTTGGTGGCCGCTTGAAATCGCTCGCGCTGGGCCTGACCGACGATCTTTTCCTTCTCCAGCGATTCCGGGAGGATGCCGGCCGCTTCGCCTTCGCCAAGTATGAAGTCAGACACATAGATGTCCATCGACAGGAACGTACCCTGCTTCACAGCGAGGGCGAGGCTCTCGTCGGAGATCAGGCTGGCATGCTCCACCGAATCGACGCCCGCTTCGAGGGCGGTTTGGATGCCCTTCGCGCCATGGGCATGGACGGCGACCTTCATGCCCAGCTCATGAGCCTCGCTGACGATGGCCTGCATCTCTTCAAGCGTGAACTGCTGCGCGCCGATGGTGGTGCCTTTCGACAGCACGCCGCCTGTGCCGCAAAACTTGATGACTTCGGCGCCGTACTTCTTGTTCTCGCGCACCTTCTGGCGCACGGCCCAGGGCCCGTCGGCGACGCCGCCCCCGATGGCATTATCCTCATACGGAAGAAGGTTGTTGTCACAGTGCCCGCCGGTGATACCGATGGACTGGCCGGCCGGAATGATGCGGGGCCCGGGAATTTCTCCGGTGTCGATCGCGTCCTTCAGGTCCACATCCGCGAAGCCGGGCCCTCCTAGATTGCGCACAGTGGTGAAGCCGGCGCGAAGCGTCTTCTCGGCATTGGCGACGCCGGAGATGGCCGAGCGCGGCGTGGAGACGGCAAGGCGGCGATAGCCGTGCAGGTCAGACCGGCTGGTCAGGTGGACGTGGCTATCGGAGAGGCCCGGCAGCAAGAAGGCGCCCTTCATGTCGATCTTCGCGGCGCCGGACGCGCCGAGCGTGCCCTTGCGGCCGACGGCCTTGATCGCACCGTTCTCGACCAGGATGTCATAGTCCTTCATCACCGTGCCGCGCTCGACATCGATGACGTGCCCGCCGGTCAGCAGGGTGGTCTCGGCAGTGGCGGCGGCGCTGAGGGCGAATAGGCTGGCGGCAGTGAAGAGGGCGCGAAGCATTGGGCGTCTCCAAGGTCTGGTTGCGACTTAAGACCTAGCGCCGGGAGGCGGTGTTGGCCAGCCTTCAGGGCGGCGCAAAATCCGGGTGGCGCCGGTTTGGGCAGCGGCCTATAGGGTGCGCGCATGAACGCCGCGCTCCGCCTTGGATTTGCCGCCGCCCTAGGCTGCTACCTGATCTGGGGCAGCCTGCCTTTGTACATCCGCGCAATGAACCATATCGGTGCGTTCGAGCTGCTGGCGCACCGGATCATCTGGTCGGTGCCGACGGCGGTGATCCTGATTGCGCTTGCCGCGAACTGGCGCGATGTAAAGGCAGCCTTCACGGGGTCGAACCTCAAATGGCTGGCACTATCGAGCATCCTGATCGCGGCGAACTGGGCGATTTACATCTGGTCAGTGAATGCCGGACGGGCGATAGAAGCTTCGCTCGGCTACTACATCAACCCGCTGGTCAACGTGTTGTTCGGCATGCTGATCTTTTCGGAGAAGTTGCGGGCCGCGCAATGGCTGGCAGTCGCGGTGGCAACTGTGGGTGTCGCGATCATGGCGTTCGCCTTCGGGCATGTGCCCTGGGTGGCGCTGGCGCTGTGCTCGACCTTTGCCTGTTATGGCGTGATCCGAAAGCAGGTGGTGATCGACAGCCGGGCGGGGTTCCTGGTCGAGGTGTTGCTGCTCGTGCCGCTGGCGGCGGGCTGGCTGGCCTGGTTCGCGACGACGCAGGTGCCCGGGCGCTGGATGGGGGATGGCGGCTGGGACATCGCGCTGCTGATGGCAGCCGGGCCGATCACGGCGGTGCCACTGATCCTGTTCGCGCTGGCGGCCAAGCGCTTGAAGCTCTCCACCATCGGCATGATGCAATATATTGGCCCGACGCTGCAGTTCCTGATCGCGGTGTTCGTGTTCAAGGAAGCGTTCAGCCTGACACATGGCATTGCGTTCGGCTTCATTTGGACGGCGCTCGTCATCTTCACGGCCGACAGCCTGATGGGCGATGCGAAAGCACGTCGCCTGGCGCGGGCCGCGCGGCCGGCTTGAGATACAAAAAAAGCGGCGGAGCCGGAAGGCGCCGCCGCGAAGTTCGTCAAATGCTGATGAGAGCACTGTTCGTTCGAAGAACAGAAGTGCAATGCACGTGCCAGACGCAGTTCAGGTGCGCGGCGGTGTGAGGGCGAGCCAGAGAGCAATCGCCGCCAGAAGGCAAGCGAAGGTTAACCGCGCCGCGAACGAAGTACGCCAGCGCTCGAGCCGCTCGCCTAGCCGCCCGGCCAACAGCACGATTCCGAGATGGACGAGCGTGGCGACCGAGAGATGGATCGCTCCCAGGATCAGGCTCTGCAACCAGACCGGCGCGGGGCTTGCCGGGGTCACGAACTGGTTGATCAGCAGCACATAGAAGGCCAGCGCCTTGGGGTTCAGAACGTTGGCGATGAGGCCGCGGCGAAAGCCACGCTCATGGCCGGACGCGGCGAGGGCAACCGAGCCCGTGTCTGAGTAAGCCTCCCAGGCAAGGTAGAGCATGAAGGCGACGCCGGCCCAGTGCAGCAGGTGGTGAACGCTCGGCACACTGATGATCAGCGCCGTCAGCCCTGTGACTGCGGCGAGGAGCTGCAGTGAGAGGCCGGTGGTGATGCCGGCGACGGCGGCCAAGGCGGGCCGCTTGCCCTCCCGCATCGTCAGCGCGGCCAGCCAGCCCATGTTGGGTCCCGGCGTCAGTTCGATCACCGCGACGGCGATCAGGAACCCGATCCAGTCAAACCCGCCGGGCATCGTGTCAGAGGCACGCCGCCACAGATTCAACAAGGCGCACGGCGCGCGGGTCGCCGACGAGGCTGTTGGACTGGCGGTTCATCACATAAGCGCAGGTGAGCCCCCGCGACGGCGAGGCGATGGCGAGCGAGCCTCCCCAGCCGCAATGGCCAAGGCCGTCCGTAAAAGGACCGAAGGCTTCGAGGTTGTTGTGCATGATGCCGGCGCCAAAGCGCGTGACCATCGGCAAGACAAGGTCCGGCCCGTCGGTGCGGGGGCTGGTGAGCGCGGCGAAGCTCGCCGGGCGTATCAGGCGCTTGCCGCCGATGAGGCCGGTGTGGGCGTAGGCATGATAGAGCGTCGCGACGGCGGAGGCGGTGCCATGTCCGTTGGCGGAGGGAATCTCGATCTCGCGCCAGATGGCGCCGCCCCGGTCCGGCGCTGACCATTTGGTGAGGAAAGCGGCGCGGCGCGGCGGCGTGATTTCGCCAAGGTCGGCGAGCGCTTTGGGGCGCAGGATTTCGGCAACGCGGTCATGCTCGGTTGCCGGCAGGCCGATGCGGAAGTCGATGCCGAGCGGGGCGGTGATGTCCTCGCGCAGGATGGTGCCCAGCGTGCGGCCGGTGATGCGGGCCACGATCTCGCCGACGAGATAGCCCCAGGTCAGCGGATGGTAACCGTGTGCGGTGCCCGGGGGCCACATCGGCGCGAGCTCGGCAAGCGCGGCGGCGCAGGCCGGCGGGTCGAGCCATAGGGCGGGGTCAATGGGGTCGATGAAGCCGGGCAGGCCCGCCTGATGGCTCGCCACCTCGCCGATCGTGATGGCCTCTTTTCCGGCAGCAACAAACTCCGGCCAGACCTCGGCGACGGGCGTTTCGTACCCGCCGGGCAGGCCCTCAACTGCCATGGCGAGGATGAGGGCCGCGATTCCCTTGGTGGTGGAGTAGACAGGCACAAGGGTGCGCGCATCCCAGGGCTTCATGCCTCCGCGGTCGGCCCAGCCGCCGTGAAGGTCGATGATCACCTCGCCGTCCAGCAGCACGGCGAAGCCGGCGCCCTGTTCCTCGCCGCGGGCAAAATTGGCCGCGAAGACCTCTTCCACGGCTTCGAAGCCGGGGGCGACGAAGCCGCTGATCGGGGGAAGGGCCGTGTCAGGCATCGAGGATCTTCTCCATCCGGAAGCGTTTGAACGTCTCGCCGCCGCGCGTCACGGTTTCGGGCCGGGTGACCACGAAACCAACGGCTTCAAAGGGGGCCTTCGCATGCAGACTGGCATCGGTCCAGAGGCGGGCAAAACGGGCGCCGCGCGCTTCGTCCTCGAGTGCGGTGTAGAGTTGCCGGAACAGGCCGCGTCCCTGCGCGGGGGCTATGATGTAGGCGAGGTCCACATAACCTTCCGGCGTCAGCGTCATGAAGCCGAGCGCCTCGCCGGCGTCTTCTGCCAGCCAGACTGCCTGCGCGCCGAGATGGGCGGCCCACGCCTCGCCGGCGCGCGGCGCAGGCGACCAGGCGGCCCGCTGCGCCTGCGTATAAGCGGTAGCGCCGCCGCGGACGGCGGCATGGAAAACCGCACCCAGCGCGTCGAAATCGCGCGGGTTGGCCCGCCTGATCTGGACATGTGCGGCCATGCGATGCATCGCTCCGGTGTCAGATCATCAGCTCTTAAGGGGTAACCCGCCCATGTCCACCGCCCATCGTCCGCGCCGCTCCTGCCTCTACATGCCGGGGGCCAATGCCCGCGCGCTCGAGAAAGCCCGTGAGATTCCTGCCGACACGCTGATCCTCGACCTTGAGGATGCGGTCGCCCCCGAAGCGAAGGGCGAGGCACGCGGGGCAATTGCTGCGGCGCTCGCCGCGGGCGGATACGGCCAGCGCGAACTGGTCGTGCGGATGAACGGGCTCGATACCGAGTGGGGCCATGCGGATCTGGAAATGGCGGTGAAGTCCGGGGCGCATGCCGTGCTGGCGCCGAAGGTGACGAGCGCGCGCGACATCGAGCGGCTGGACGCAGCGCTGAAAAAGGCGGGGGCAGGGGACGGCTTCGCACTCTGGGTGATGATCGAGATGCCACTGGCGATACTCAACATTCACGAGATCGCGGCGGCCTCTGTCGGTTCGCACCTCACCACTTTCGTCATGGGCACCAACGACCTTGCCAAGGAATATCGCGCCCGGATGACCCCGGAACGGGCCGCTTTCCAGACGGCGCTGCAGCTGTCGGTGGCGGCGGCGCGCGCCTATAACCTGACAGCCATCGACGGCGTTTACAACGACATCAAGAACGAGACGGGCTTTGCCGCCGAATGCGAACAGGGCCGCGATCTCGGCTTTGACGGCAAGACGCTGATCCATCCTTCCCAAGTCGAGGCATGCAACCGCGTTTTTGCGCCCTCGGGCGCCGATGTGGAACAGGCTCGCGCGGTGATCGCCGCGTTCGCCGATCCGGCCAATGCGGGCAAGGGCGTGCTGAAGGTCAACGGCAAGATGACGGAGCTGTTGCACCTTGATGAAGCCAGGCGCGCCGTCGCGCTGGACGAGGCGATCCGGGCGCTGGCGGACTGAGTGATCCGGCAGCTTTCCCCTAGGATCGCAGAGATTCCGGAGGCGGTCTCGCTGACACCGAATAGCCGGGTGCTGGAGATCGGATGCAGGCTGGGCGCCATCTGGCGGAGGAAGCCGCCAGGCTGAAGGGGGGCGCTGGCGCGGCCCGGCGGCCTGTCGACGGATGGCGGGGCAGCGCTGCGCGAGATTGATCTCAGTGGATTTCGGCAGGGGGCTGCGCCGCGGCTCTCACCGGGAGGACTCGACAAGACTGCGTCCGCCCCTAACTCCACATTCAGCAAACGCAGGAGTCTCCCATGACCTATGTTCTCATCCACAATCCCGGTTGCGGGTCATCCAAGAAGGGGCTGGAGCTGCTGGAGGCGAGGGGTGTGAAGGTTGAGGTGCGCAAGTACATGAGCTTGGCGGAGCGCCTCAGTATCGAAGAACTGAAGGATATCGCGAAGAAGATGGGCGCGAAGTCGCCGCGTGAATTCCTGCGAGCGAAGGATGCCGAGGCGGCGGGACTAAGCGAGGGCGCGAGCGATCAGGAGGTCTATTCCGCAATGGCAGAGAACCCGAAGCTGATCCAGCGCCCGATCGGCATCAATGGCGAGAAGTCCGTGCTAGGCCGGCCGAACGAAAAGCTGCTGGAGATCGTCTGAAGCGCGTAATTCAGTCGCAGCGCGGGCGGGCGGCAGGCCGATCGATCAAATTTCACCGATCGGATTCGCCGAATATCAGCCTTGGCATGGCAGGGTGGGCGGATGATTACCCTTGCTCTCTCCCTTGCCGTCCTGCTGCTCGCCTTTGCGGCCTTTGCCGCTTTCGGCCTGCCATACATGGTCATGGGGCCGCGCGCATTCGAGGAGTTTTCCGAGCGCCGTGATGCCCAAGTGATGGCCGTGATGCTGGCGCTGGCGGGCGGTTTCGTAACTGCTTCGGTGGTTGCCGGGCCCGCCTTGATTTCGGCTGCTCCTCAGGTGCAGGTGTTCGCTGAGACAGCGCGGGGCGCGCCGAACGGGGTTGCGGAGCAGATGCTCCGGCCCTGACACGTGCCCCGGCCAACAGGAGACGCGGGACGTGGCAAAAAATCTGAAGACCGGGACGAAGTCGAACCCCGGCAATTTCTTTGAAGACTTCAAGCCCGGCGAGACGCTGGTGCATCCAACGCCGCAAACGGTGACCGAGGGCGACCTTGCGCTCTACCGCGCGCTGACCGGCAATCGTTATGCCCAGTATTCCTCCGCCGAGTTCGCCAAGGGAGCCGGCCTGCCGGGGCTTACGGCCGATCCGCTGCATGCGTTCCACATCGTCTTCGGCAAGACGGTTCCCGATATCTCGCTGAACGCAGTGGCGAACCTCGGCTATGCTGATGGTCATATCCTGAGGCCGGTCCTGCCAGGCGACACGCTGCGCGCCGAAAGTCAGGTGATCGGCGTAAAGGAGAATTCCAACGGCAAGACCGGGGTCGTCTGGGTGCGGACGAAAGGCGTCAATCAGCGCGGCGAGGACGTGCTGAACTATGTGCGTTGGGTGATGGTCAACAAGCGCGATGCCGCTTCGCCCGCGCCGGTGGAAGTTGTCCCCTCGCTGCCGGCCGCGGTGGCAGCCTCGGACTTGTCTGGCGCGCTGGAGATGAAGAGCTGGCCTTTCGACCAGTCCGGCAGCCGGCATGTCTACGAGGATTACGAGATCGGGGAGAAGATTGACCATGCCGACGGCATGACGATCCAGGAGGCCGAGCACCAGATTGCCACGCGCCTCTACCAGAACACCGCGAAGGTGCACTTCGACTTCCATGGCCAGAAGCAAAGCCGCTTCGGCAAGCGGCTGATCTATGGCGGCGTGGTGATCTCGATTGCGCGCTCGCTGGCGTTCAACGGGCTTGCCAATGCCGGCCAGGTGCTTGCGATCAACGCGGGCAGCCATGTGAGCCCGCTGTTTGCTTGGGACACGATCTATGCGTGGAGTGAAGTGCTGGACAAGGCGGAGCTGTCGGAGACGGCCGGCGCGCTGCGTCTGCGGCTCGTTGCGGTGAAGGACCAACCGTCCGGCCTGTTCGCCTACAAGGATGCCAACGGAAAGTATGCCGACGGCGTGCTGCTCGACTTCGACTATTGGGCGGCCATTCCGCGCGCCCGCTGACGCTCGGCCCGGAGAAGGAGTGCGGGGAGCGCGGGGAAGACGCCTTCGCGCCATTCGGCGCCAGCCGTCTTAACCGAGCAGGGCGGGCCAGCGGATTGCCGGTGCCCTGCTGACGAACCGCGAAAGACGCCCTATATGGCCCCGATGGGCGGCTATCTTCCTTACGTGGATTTCACAGAGTTTGCGATGGCGCTGGGGGTATTCCTCTCGGCGCTGGTGAGCCTCGTGGGCACATCCGCACGCAAGCGCACGATCGCGATAGGTGAGGCGCGCCTGTCGGATCTTGCGGAAATGACGGGCATCCTGCAGCCGAAACAGGTGATGGCCGTGTTCGGCCCACCGGACATGGGCCGCACCTGGCCGAGCGTAACACTGCTGGATGTGCGACGGGCGCGGGGACCGCTCGGGTGGCTGATGTCGAGCGACCTTGTGGACTATGGTTGTATGCTGGCGGCGGCGGTCGCTCTGTTTGTGAATTTCAAGATCATGCCGCTTTTCCTGATCAGCGCACTGGCAATCCAGGTCGCTGGCTGGGTGGTTTCCGCGCGGGTGCCGAAATGAGGGTGCTTGGTGCCTGCCGACCGCTTCCCGGCGGTGCGGAAACCCGTTAGGAGTGCGGCCATGAGGCTTTGGAAGATGAATGGTGCCGGCAACGCGTTTGCCATTTTCGACGCGCGCTCGACGCCCTTCGCGCCGAGCGTCGAGCAGATACGTCAGATTGCTGCCGACCTGAAGGCCGACCAGGTGATCGCGCTGGAGCGCGATGCGACCAAGGACGTATTCATGCGGATCTGGAACGCCGATGGCGGCCAGGTGCATGCCTGCGGCAATGCCTCGCGCTGTGTCGGCCAGCTGATCCTCGAAGAGACCGGCAAGGACCGCGTCACGATCCAGACCGAAGCCGACATGCTGAAGGCTTTCCGCGCCGAGGGTGGGCTGATCACGGTGGATATGGGCTCGCCCCTGATGGGCTGGGCGGATATTCCGTTGTCGGAAAAAATGGATGTGCGCGGCGTCGACCTGAAGATCGGGCCGATCGACAAGCCGATCCTGGCGCTGCCGGCGGTTGTGTCGATGGGTAATCCGCATGCGGTGTTTTTCGTTGAGGACGTCAACGCCTATGACATCCCGAAGATCGGACCGCTGGTAGAGAACCATCCGCTGTTCCCGCAGGGCACGAATGTCGGCTTTGCACAGATCCTCGACAAACAGACAATCCGTCTACGCGTCTGGGAGCGCGGAGCAGGGTTGACCAAGGCCTGCGGCACGGGCGCCTGTGCGGCGCTGGTGTGTGCGGCGCGCGCCAAGCTGACCGGCCGCAAGGCCCGCGTCATCGTAGACGGCGGGGACCTCCACATCGAATGGCGCGAGAGCGACGACCATGTTTACATGACCGGGCCGGTCGAGCTGGAATTCGAGACGGACGTCTAGTAATTCGCGCTTGCAGGAAGGCCCGGGCTCGACCAGTCTGCGGGGTAAATCCTGGAGACACCCATGCGCCGCATCCTGCTGATTGCCCCTCTTATACTGACAGCAGCACCGGCGTTGTGCGAGCCTCTGCAGGTGTCCAAGGGCATGTGGACGGCGACAACCGATGTCTACTTCAACGTGACGAACAACGGACAGCTGACTGAAATTCCCCCGGAACACGAGCGGATTGATGAATGCTGGTCGAAGGATGAGGACGTGACGCTGGACGAGGGCCTCGTCGACTATTTTGAAGGCTGCAGTGTCGTCGACACGTTCACGACGCCTTACTCTATCGATTTCGACCTCTCCTGCGATTTCTCGGGCCTGCCGATGACCGGCATTGCCTCCTTCGCGGTCAGCAAGGGCGGCGACAGCTTTGTCGGCCGGATCTACCTGGACGGGGCAAGCGGCGAGACGGGCGCCGAGGCCGAAGCCCTCATGATCGGCCACCGGACCGGCACCTGCGCGGCGCCGAACTGAGCATTCCCGCGCGCCAAGCTTGCAATTCTCCGCCATAGGCGCGATCTGACGGCCAGATGCCGGATACTGCTCCTCCTTCTGGCCCGACGGTGATTACCCTCGGATGCCGCCTCAACACCTATGAGTCCGAGGTGATGCGCCGCCATGCGCAGGCGGCAGGGCTGGGCGACGCCGTGATCATAAATACCTGTGCGGTGACGAGCGAAGCGGTGCGCGGCGCGCGCCAGGCGATCCGCCGGGCCGCGAAAGACAATCCAGGCGCACCGATCCTGGTAACCGGGTGTGCGGCACAAACCGATCCCGACATGTTTGCGGCGATGCCGGAAGTGACCCGCGTGATCGGCAATCACGAGAAGATGCAGGCGGAGACCTGGGCGCCGGTCAGCCTGCTGGGCGGCGAGGAGAAAGTCCGCGTCAACGACATCATGAGCGTGCGCGAGACCGCCGTACACCTGATCGACGGGATGGACGGGCGAGCGCGGGCCTACGTGCAGGTCCAGAATGGCTGCGACCACCGCTGCACCTTCTGCATCATTCCTTACGGGCGCGGAAACTCGCGCTCGGTGCCGGCGGGTGAGGTGGTCGCCCAGGTGCGCAGCCTTGTCGAGACGGGGCACTATGAAGTGGTTCTGACCGGCGTGGACCTTACGAGCTGGGGTGCAGACCTTCCGGGTACGCCGCAACTCGGCAATCTTGTGCTGCGTATCCTGAAGCTGGTGCCGGAACTGCGCCAACTGAGGATTTCCTCGATCGACGCAATCGAGATGGACGAGGCGCTGATTGAGGCGATGGGCGAGAGGCGCGTCGCACCCTATCTCCACCTCTCGCTGCAGCATGGCGACGATCTGATCCTGAAGCGCATGAAGCGGCGCCATTCGCGCGCGCAGGCCCTCGCGCTGGCGGCACGGCTGCGGCGCGTGCGGCCGGATATCGCGCTGGGCGCCGACATCATCGCAGGCTTTCCAACCGAGACCGAAGCGCATTTCGAGAACTCGCTGCGCCTTGTGGAGGATTGCGGCCTCTCCTTCCTTCACGCCTTTCCTTATAGCCCGCGCCCCGGCACGCCGGCGGCGAAGATGCCTCAAGTTGCAAAGCCGCTCGTGAAAGAACGCGCGGCGCGTCTGCGACTGGCGGGCGAGGTGGCGCTCGCGAAGCATTTCACCCGGCATGTGGGCGAGGTCCGTGGGGCGCTGCTCGAACGCGGGTTGGCAGCCCGGCTTCCCGATTTCACGCCTGTTCGACTGAGTGCTCCGGCAGGAGATGGTGGCCACATTCTCCCGGTACGAATCACCGGCCATGACGGAAAGCAGCTTCTTGGAACACACATCCCATGATCCTCTGGTTCGGCAAGAAAAAGAAACTTGATGAAGTGAAGGCCGCGGGCGCCGCGATGCAGGCGCCGGAGCTTTCGGCGGAGGAGCACGCCGCGCAGGAAGCAGCGGCGCGCGAGAAAGCCGAGATCGAGGCGAAGGTAGCCGAAGCAAACCGCGCCTGGGAGGAGCGCCAGAAGCGCGAGGCGCAGGAGGCCGAAGACGAGTCCGTACGCGCGAAGGCGGCGGCCGAACTGAAGCTGCTGGAAGATCGACGCGAACATGCGCGCCTGCGCGAAGAAGCCGAAGCGGCGGCTCGTGCAGCGGCGGAAGCTGAAGCAAATGACCCGGGCCTGTTCGGCAAGCTGGGCGAAGGGCTTGCGCGCTCCACCGCGCGGCTGACCGAAGGGCTAGCGGCGCTCGGCCGGCGTAAGCTCGATGCTGCGGCACTGGAGGAACTCGAAGATCTGCTGATCACGTCCGACATGGGCGCGAAGGTGGCACAACGAGTGACCAAGGGCCTCGCCAAGGGCCGGTTCGACCGCGAGGTATCCGGTGACGAGATCCGGCGTGTCCTGGCAGAGGAGATCGAGGCGATCTTGAAGCCGCGTGAGAAAGTCGTCGATTTCTCTGACGGGCCGCGCCCGCGCGTGGTGCTGTTCGTGGGCGTCAACGGCTCGGGCAAAACGACAACGATCGGCAAGATTGCGTCGAAGCTGCAGGGCCAGGGCGCGAAGGCTCTGCTGGTGGCGGGAGATACGTTCCGCGCGGCGGCGGTGGAGCAGCTGAAGGTCTGGGGCGAACGCGGCGGCATTCCGGTGATGGCGGGCGCGCACGGGGCGGATGCGGCGGGGCTTGTCTACGGCGCCGTGGAGCGTGCGCAGGCCGAAGATCTGGACCTCGTGCTGGTGGACACCGCCGGGCGCCTCCAGAACAAGGCCGAGCTGATGGCGGAGCTGGGAAAAATCGTCCGGGTACTGAGGAAAATTGACCCCGAAGCACCGCACGACGTTATCCTGGTTCTGGATGCGACAGTCGGTCAGAACGCGCTGAGCCAGGTCGAGGCGTTCCGGCACACGGCGGGCGTGACGGGGCTCGTGATGACGAAGCTCGACGGCACGGCTAAAGGCGGCGTTTTGGTGGCTATTGCCGAAGCGCATGACCTGCCGATCCACTTCATTGGTATCGGCGAGACGGCGGCAGATCTCCGCCCGTTCAGCGCGGCGGCGTTTGCGCGGGCGCTGGTGGGGCTGAAGGCCTGACGGTCACTCCGCCGCCTCGGCCACACTTGCGCCGTCGTCGAACAAATCTTCGATGCTGCGCCCGAAGAGGCGGGCGATTGCAAAAGCGAGGGGCAGGGAGGGGTCGTACTTCCCGGTTTCGATGGCGTTCACAGACTGGCGGGAGACGTCCAGCTTGTCGGCCAGTTCCTGCTGGCTCCAGCCGCGTTCGGCACGCAGGATACGGATGATGTTCTGCACGGGCGGTCAGACCGTCTTGCCCATTTGGCGCCGGCAATAGGCCAGGCCGTAGGCGGCAACAAAAAAGGCGCCGAACAGAAACAGCGGCACGTCTGCGATCGCGTTGAAGGCTTCGAGCAAACCGACAAGGAAGATCGCAGCTGTCGTGATAACGCCGCCTTCGGCCAGGGCCTGCAGCTGGCGCATCCGGGTGTATTCGTCGGTCTCGTTGACATGCCGAAGCAGGGCCCAGAGCGCGCCGAAGAGCGGCAAGGCGACGGCGATGGCGAAGCCGGCGCGCAAAGCCAGCGGCGAGGTCTCCTGATCGACCAGATACACGCCTGCGAAGAACACAGCGAGGTAGGCGCCCATCGAGGGCCAGAATACGAGCTTGTAACGCCGGCTGGCGGTGCGAAAGCCTTTGGGCTGGGTCATGGCAGGGTCCGTTCTGTCAAGTTTCCTTGTCTATATGACAAGGAAGCTTGACTAGTCAAGCGACCTTTACAGAATTATTCGGCAGCGAGGGCCGAGCCGGGGGCTTCCTGTTTGCCGCGGACGAGGCGGCCGGGTTTGGCGCCGGTAGGGGCGCCGTCACGGTGGGTGATCTCGCCCCTGAGAATGGTGGCGGTGTACCCCGATGCGCGCTGCATCAGGCGTCGGCCGCCCGCGGGCAAGTCGCGGATCACTTCTGGCAAATGCAGCTTCAGGCCGGAAAGGTTGATCACGTTGAGGTCGGCCCGCATGCCGGGGGCGATCAGGCCGCGGTCCCAGAGGCCAATCCATTCGGCCGTGGCGCGCGACTGTTTGTGGACGAGGAATTCCGGCGTGAGTTTTGGCCCGCGCGTGCGGTCGCGGATCCAATGGGTCAGCATCGTTGTGGTGAATGAGCCGTCGCAGATCATGCCGACATGCGCGCCGCCATCGGAAAGGCCGGGAAGGGTCGCGGGGCTCTGCATCATCTCGGCGATGGGGTCTAGCGAGCCCTGGGAATAGTTGAGGAAGGGCAGGTAGAGCATGCCTTGGCCATCGCGTTCCAGCATCAGGTCGAGCGCGGCTTCTTCCGGCTTCACGCCGCGCCGGGCGGCGATGGCTTCCAGCGTACGCTCGGGGCCGGGCTCATAATCGACCGGTTCCGACAGCTGGAAGATCTTGCCGAAGCTGCGCAGCATCACTTTCAGAAACGGATTGTCCGTACGCGGCTCATCGGCGAGCAGGCGTGCGCGGAATTCCGGATTGTGCAGCCTTGCCACACGTTCGGCATGCGAAAGACTGGCAATCGCCTGGTAGACGGGGTGGGCACTGAACGGGTTCAGGGTCAGGTCGAGGCCGAGGAGCACGCCGACCGGGCGGGGGGCGACCTGGGCGCGGATCGGCAGACCTTCGGCGGCGGCCGCTTCGATCGCGCCAAGCAGCAAACGCCAGCCTTCCGGCGCAACGTCTGCCTGAGCGAGGGAAACCGACAGCGGCCGGCCCGAGACCTCGACGAGGCGGCGGAGCATGGCCGCTTCTTTCTGCGGATCGTTGAAGTCGGACACGAACTGCAGCACGCCGCGTCCGGCTTCGGCGAGCCCCATGGCGATGCCGGTGAGCTCATCCTGCGAGGCGGTGAGCGTTGGTGTTGGCTGGCCGTCGGAGGTGCGGTGATTCAGTGTCCGCGATGTGGAGAAGCCCATCGCGCCGGCCATCACCGCTTCCTTGGCGAGCTGTTTCATCAGCCGGATGTCGTCGGGGGTGGCATCCTCGCGGTTGGCGCCGCGGTCACCCATCACGAAGACGCGCAAGGCAGCATGGGGAAGCTGCGCGCAGATGTCGGTGTCGAACTTCCGGCTCGACAGGAAGTCCAGATAGTCCGGAAAGCTTTCCCAGGCCCATGGTAGACCTTCTTCCAGAACGGGATAGGGAATGTCCTCGACGCCTTCCATGAGGCGGATCAGGCGACCATGATCTTCCGGCTTGCAGGGCGCAAAGCCGACGCCGCAATTGCCCATGACGGCGGTGGTGATACCGTGCAGGGAGGAAGGGCTGATCGCCTCCGCCCAGGCGGCCTGGCCGTCATAATGGGTATGCAGGTCCACGAAGCCCGGCGTAACCGTCTGGCCGCGCGCGTCGATCTCCTCGATACCCTTGCCATTCACCTTGCCCACGCCGGTGATCACGCCGCCGGAGACGGCCACATCGCCTTCGAAGGCCGGCGCGCCCGAGCCGTCGATGATCGTCCCGTTTCGGATTATGAGGTCGTGTGTGGCCATGGTGAATTCCTCCAGATGGCAGGATGCCTCAAGGGGAGGGGGTGTCAAACCCTGACGCTGCGACGCCGACATGAATTGAGCGTCAGAACCGGTCCGCGCAGAGCCGCCGGAACGGTTCCGCGCGCGGCGCCCGTCTCGCTCTGGGGCGTTACCACCGTATCCTCGATTCCGCCGCGCTCCCGCCCGCGATACACTGCCGCGAAGGCCACAACGAAGGCGCCGGCAAACACGGCCGACCAGCTGACCACGGAGCCTTCCCAGCGCGGGGTGGTGGGACGGGTGAGGTCGCAGGTAGCGTAGGTACCGACATGGCGCTGCCCTCAGAAGTTCAGCAGCAGGAGAATAATGACGGTGATCGGCACCCCGATGCGCCAGAGCAGAATGCCCCTGCGCATGAATGTCAGCCCCCTGCAGATGTATCGGCTGCTCCTGGAACGGCGCTAACGCCGCCCGGCACGGATGGTTCCTTCTGTGCGCAACGGCGCCACTTCCCGGACGCGTAAAAGCCGCCTATGCGCAGGCGCCATGGGGCCGGAAATCCTTCCCGTTGCGCTTTGCCTGATATCGGCGCTGACCGTGGCCGTGACGAATGTCATGGTGAAGCGGGGCGGGGACGTGCTGACGACGCGTGCCATTGTGGCAATGGTCATGGGTCTGATGGTGGTGCCGTTGGCACCTTTTGTTCCGCTGCCGCCAGCAGGCACCTGGGGGCTGATCTTCCTTTCGATGGCGGTGCACTGGCTCTACCAGTTCTGCGCCATCCGCGCGCTTCACCGGGGCGCGCTGTCGCTTGTCTTCCCGGTGATGCGCGGGCTGGGTCCGCTGGCGACGGCGGTGCTCGCCGCGATCTGGCTGAAGGAAGACTTGTCCGCCTGGCAGACAGCCGGTCTGGTGGTGGCGAGCCTGTCCATCCTTGTGTTTGCGCTGCCGACATCCGGCACGGCGGACGGGCGAAGGCTCGACCGCTCGGCCTTGTTCTGGGCGATGATGACGGCGGTGGGCGTGGGGCTCTATGCCGTGGCCGATACGCGCGCCGCACGCGCGATGGAGACGCCTTTGACGTTCATCGTCTGGTTGTTCCTGCTGGACTGGATCGGGGTTACAGCCGTGCTGGTCTGGCAGCGCAGGGGACGTTTGATCGAGAGTCTGAGGCCGGAACTGCGCAATGGCATCATCGGCGGCGTGGCGGGGTCTATTTCCTATGGCCTCGCGATCTATGCCTATACACTGACGGACGCGGCGATGGTTACCGCGCTGCGCGAGACATCTGTAGTGTTCGCAGCGGCATTGGGGGCCTGGCTTCTGAAGGAAGGCTTCGGGCGGCGGCGTGTGGTGGCGGCGTCCACGCTGGCGGCCGGGCTCGTCCTGATGCAGGCGGCCGCCTGACGCGCAGGTCTGGAACGCCGGCGCCATCCGTGACAGACAGGCCCGGTTGAACCAACGGGCCCGCATCTGCGTAGGAAACGGCATGAACGAGACAGTGAAATCCGAAAACGGCATAGGCACGGCCGCCGGCAAGGCGAACCAGCTGTGGGGGGACTTCGTGCCCGTGATTGCCTTCGTGCTGGTCTACAATATCTTCCGGCGTGTCGACCTGATGGACGGGCTGATCAACAAGGATACCGCGATCTTCTGGGCGACGGGTGTGCTCCTCGCACTCATGCTCGGCTTCCTGGCGCGCCAGCTGGTGATGCGCGAGCCGGTGTCGCAGATGATGCTTTTCTCTTCCGCCATTGTCGGCGGCTTCGGCCTGATCGGCATCCTTCTTCAGGAGAAGGCCTTTATCTATGTGAAGCCGACCATCCAGCAGCTCTTCATGGCGGGGATCATCTTCATTCCGCTGTTATTCGGGCGGAACGTCTGGAAGTCGCTTTTCTCGAAAGTGTTCGATTTGCCGGATTTCGCCTGGCGCACGCTGGCTATCCGCTGGGGTTTCTTCTTCATCGCAATGGCGATCTGGAACGAATATCTCTGGCGCACCTTCGCGCCAGGTTTTGATGCGCCGCTCGTGATGGCAGGCATTCCGGTCGCGCCCGCCGGCACGTACGAATTCCTTGGGCTGACATTCGGCGCAAAAGACGCCGAGGACGTGTGGGCCAACTGGAAGCTCGGCAACATGGTGATCGTGTTGATCTTCGGCGCGGCGAATACGCCGTACACGTTGAAGCATCTGCGCGAGCCTAAGACAGAGACGGCAGCGGCCTGATCTTGCGGCAAGACCATCTCATCCTCAGGTGTCACTGAGGATGAGTATTGTGCATTTGGCGGGCATTATCGCGTCAGCCTATCCGTGCCCGGCGGATTGGCGAAGGGCGCGAACACATCCTTGTTGCGCGACTGCGCGAAATGGGTCAGCGCCCAGACCACGGTCGGGAAAGCAAGCTCCGACCACGGGATATCCGACCAATGGACGAGCTTCACTTCGAGGCTCTCCGGACCCGGAGCAATATCCGACAAGAGCCGTGCCCGGAACATGATCTGGACCTGTGCGATGCGGGGGACGGAGTAAACCGCGAGCAGCCGGTCGATCTCGATGTCCGCACACGCCTCTTCGCGCGCTTCGCGTCGGGCCCCGTCCTCGACGCTCTCGCCCTCTTCCATGAAACCTGCGGGAAGGGTCCAGAAGCCCTTGCGTGGTTCGATGGCGCGTTTGCAGATGAGGATTAGGTCACCCTGCGTCACCACCGAGCCGGTGACGATCTTCGGGTTCACGTAGTCGACGAAGTTGCAGCGATTACAGATACGCCGTACCCTGTCATCCCCTTCCGGAATCGCCAGCCGAAAATCTTCATGCTGGAAAGGAGTTGGCAATTGATCAGTCATCCAATCTTTATCCTGTCGCCTGTATGGAGAATGCGATTGATCCGCCTACGGGGCTGTTGATAACGCCCCACCAAGTGGATTGTCCCTGTTTAATCTATCTCGTCTCTCACCCAACCCCATCCTTAGCAAAACGGAAACCACACCATGGCCTTCAACCTCAACAACTCGCCCAGCCACCTCCTCCACCGCGCCCAGCAGATCGCTGCGAACCACTCGGCCGCCGCCCTGAAGTCGGCTGGCCTGACGCTTCGTCAGTTCTCGGTGCTTTCTGCCCTCTCCGGCAATGAAGGTGTCAGCCAGTCCGATCTTGTCAATGCCACCGGCATCGACCGCTCCACTCTCGCCGACATGGTCGCCCGCATGGAAGCCGGCGGCATGATCAAGCGTTCGGATTCGAAAACCGACGCTCGCGCCAAGTCGGTCTCCCTTACGCCGAAAGGCAAGAAAGCCCATGACAAGGCCCTTCCGGCCGTCGTGAAAGCAGACGCCGCCCTCTTCGCAACGCTGGCGAAAGCCAAGCAGGAGGCACTGATCCAGGGCCTGACCGGCCTCGTCGCCGACAGCGCCGAAGCCCCGGCACCGAAAGCCAAGAAGGCGCCGGCCAAGAAAGCCGCTGCGAAAAAGGCTCCGGCCAAGAAAAAGAAATAAGATCCGTCTCCAGACGAAGCAGGACTACGAGCGAGGCGCCCCGAGCGCCTCGCTTACTTTTTGGAGAGAAGCTTCGTCCAGCGGCCCGCTGATATGGAGCAGGATCTCGCCCTCGCCGGAAATCACGAAAGTCTCCGGCACGCCGGTGAGCCCGAAATCCAGTCCGCCCCGGCCCTCGGGGTCCAGCGCCACGTGGGTGAACGGATTGCCGAGACGCTCGAGGAAGGCTTCGCCTTTCTCGGTCTTGTCCTTATAGAGAATGCCGACCAGCTGGTCCGGGTGGGTCTTGCTGAGCTCTATCAGATATTTGTGCTCGGCCTCGCAGGGTGCGCACCAGCTGGCAAAGAGGTTCACCGCGACCGTTTCCCCGCCTGGGGGAGGGGCGAAGGAGATCTCGCCGCCCTCCTTCAGTTCAAAGACAAATTCCGGAGCGGCGCGGGAGACGCGGGCAAAATCGCCCTTTTCCGGGTTCAGCATCCGCCAGGCGCCTAGCAGGCCGAACAGAAGCAGCGCAGCAACCGGCAGGGCGAAGATCCAGCGGTTCACTGGCCGTCCTCCTCTGGGGAAAGCTTCTCGAGCCGCTTGCGCGCAGCCCGCGCCGCCAGCACGACCTGCAGCGTGAGGCCGAGGATCAGCAGCGCGCCGACTGCGTAGCAAGCCCAGATATACGCGGCATTCTTGTCGAACTCAGGCATGGTCAGAACGCCTCCAGCTCTCTGGCGCGCAGGCGCGCAATGCGCCGCTCCCGGATTTCCGTCCGCATGCTGGTCATGACCAGGCCACCGAAAAGCAAAGAATGGCCGAGGGCGCTGATGAGAAGGGGCGTGAGGTAGACAGCGGCCATCTTTGGGCCGTCGGCGGTGATGACGCTCGCGTCCTGGTGCAGCGAGGTAAAGAGGTCCACCGAGAACTTGATCAACGGCACATTGATCGCGCCCACCATGGCGAGGATCGCGCCGGCGCGGGCGGCTTTCTGGCGCGTATCCATTGCGGCGCGCAGGGCCATATAGCCGAGGAAGAGGAAGAACAGGAACAATACGGACATCATCCGCGGATCGTCCCACTGCCACCAGGTTCCCCAGGTCGGCTTTCCCCAGATCGAGCCGGTGGCGAGGCACAGCGCTGTCCAGGTCGCCCCCAGCGGGGCGATGGCCTTGGCGGCGATGTCGGCAAGTTCATGCCGCCACACGAACCAGACGAAGCTGGCAATCGCGAGGGCGGAATAGCTCGCCATGGCAAGCCAGGCGGCAGGTACGTGCACGAACATGACGCGCATGATGTCGCCGCCCTGGTACTCGTCCTTCGGCACAACCCAAAGCCCCTGCCAGAGGCCATAGAAGATGCAGACAGCGCTAAGCGCATAGAAGAGCGGGGCCAGCCAGTCCGACAGGCGCAGGAACTTGTGGGGGTTGGCGAAGTAAGACCACATGGCTGATGACCTAGCGCCCCCTCAGTCTGCCGCCAAGCGTAGCGCTGCCGCCATCGCATAGGGCGCAACAGCGCAGGCGAACAGGGTGGACGCGGCCAGGAACAGCGGGGCGCCGGAAGAACCCGGCCCGCCGCTCATTGCTATGGCCCCGAAAATCGCGGTCGGCACGAACAGGGGCAGGGCGATCAGCGAGATCAGCAGGCCGCCCCGGCGCACGGTGGCGGAAAGCGCTGCGCCGACCCCGCCCCAGAAAAAGAAGGCGAGGCTGCCGAGGGCGTAGAGGGCGACATGGGAAAGGAGGGCGAGGCTTGCCTCGGCCTGAAACATCAGCGCCAGCAAGGGTGAGAATAGGGCGAGCGGCAGGCCGGCCGACAGCCAGTGCGCCAGCGTCTTTGCTGCCGCGATGGCCGAAACCGGCGCGCCGGCCTGCAGCCAGAGGTCCAGAGTGCCGTCCTCAGCGTCCGCCTGGAAGATGCGCTCGAGGGTAACGAGGCTCGCCAGCGCCAGGGCCACCCAGATGATCCCGGGGCCGACCGCCTTCAGCGTGTCCCCGTCGCTGCCGATGCCGAGGGGCACGAGCACGGCGGCCCCGCCGAGGAATCCCAGCGGCAACAGCGCCCCGGCGCCGCCCGCCCAGGCTTCGCCGAGGGATTGGCGGAAGGCGGCAAGGATCGGCGCAGCGCTCACAGTGTCAGCTCCCCGCTGGCCGCAAAGCCTGCTTCACCGTGGATCGCCGCGATCACCGACCCGCCCCTGGACCTGTGCTCCGCGATCAGCGCATCGACCAGCGCGCGGCCCTCAGCGTCAAGCGCCGTGTACGGTTCATCCAGCAGCCAGACCGGCCGGTCCTCCAGTAGCAGGCGGGCGAGCGCCGTGCGCCGGCGCTGGCCGGCGGAAAGGTAGCGCCCGGCCACGTCGGCGGGCCGGTTAAGGCCCATCCGGGTGAGGACCGAATCAGTTGCCACGTTCGTCCCCCAGGCCTGCGCCCAGAGTTTCAGATGCTCGCGCGGGGTCTCCTGCGGTTTAAGCCCCTCGCGGTGGCCGACCCAGTGATGGGCCTCGCGGCGCGCAACACGGCCCGCTTCGGGGCGGGTGAGGCCCGCAAGGATGCGCAGCAGCGTTGTTTTGCCGGTGCCATTGGCGCCGCGCAGCACCAGCGCCTCGCCTGTCCGTACGGCGAGGTTCACCTCGCGGAACAGCACCCGCTCGCCCCGGATCATGCCGAGGCCGGAGGCCGAGAGGAGGGGCGCTGCCTGAGGATCCATCATCTCAGGGATAGCCGGTTCCGCCGCTGCCGCAAACGCGGCCTTGTTGCGCGGGTGCGGTCCAACAGCCAATTGCGCGCGAGAGGCGAGGACTATAAGAGACCCCCAGCATATCAAGGCGGTTCGCCCCGGTTCTGTGTTGGGCGCCCGCATGACAGGAGGCAATGTCCACTCATGGCGTCAAAAGACAGCTTCAAATCGAAAAGCACGCTCACCGCCGCGGGCAAGACCTACACTTATTATTCGCTGGCTGCGGCGGCGAAATCGGCCGGTCTGGGCGATGTCTCCCGCCTTCCGGCCTCGCTGAAGGTGTTGCTCGAGAACATGCTGCGCTTCGAAGATGGTCTGACGGTGACCCCGGATGACATCCGCGCCTTCGGTACCTGGGCGGACCAGGGCGGCCAGAACCCCCGCGAGATCGCCTACCGTCCAGCCCGCGTGCTGATGCAGGACTTCACGGGCGTGCCCGCCGTGGTCGACCTCGCCGCCATGCGCGATGGTATCAAGGCGCTCAAGGGCAATGCGAAAAAAATCAACCCGCTGGTCCCCGTCGACCTCGTGATCGACCACTCAGTGATGATCGACGAGTTTGGCACTCCGCGCGCCTTTCAGGCCAACGTCGACCTTGAGTACGAGCGCAACATGGAGCGCTACACCTTCCTCAAGTGGGGCCAGAAGGCGTTCAACAATTTCCGCGTGGTGCCGCCGGGCACTGGCATCTGCCACCAGGTGAACCTCGAATACCTCGCCCAGACGGTCTGGACCGATACGGACACGGATGGTTCGATCATTGCCTATCCGGATACGCTGGTCGGCACCGACTCGCACACCACCATGGTCAACGGCCTCGCGGTGCTCGGCTGGGGCGTCGGTGGGATCGAGGCGGAGGCCGCAATGCTCGGCCAGCCGGTCTCGATGCTGATCCCGGAAGTTGTCGGCTTCAAGATCACCGGCGCGCTGAAGGAAGGCGTAACGGCCACCGACCTCGTGCTGAAGGTCGTGCAGATGCTGCGCAAGCACGGCGTCGTGAACAAGTTCGTCGAATTCTACGGCCACGGCCTCGACAATATGCCGCTCGCCGACCGGGCCACCATCGCCAACATGGCTCCAGAGTACGGCGCCACCTGCGGCTTCTTTCCGATTGATGACGAGACGCTGCGTTACCTCCGCCAGACCGGCCGTGACGAGGCCCGCATCGCGCTGGTCGAGACCTATGCCAAGGCGAACGGCTTCTGGCGCGGCGCCGACTATGCGCCTGTCTATTCCTCGACGCTGAGCCTCGATCTCGGCGATGTGGTGCCTGCCATTTCCGGCCCGAAACGCCCGCAGGACCACGTGGCCCTCGACGCCGCCGCGCGCATCTTCGGCGAGTATATCGACGGCGTGCGCAAGCCCGCCAAAGTCCCGGAACAGCAAAAGTCGGAGATGACCGAAGAGGGCGGCCCGCCCGCGCCGAAGACGATCCCCGGCGATCATCCAGGCCCGAGCTTCGCGAAGGTCGAAGGCCGTGACTGGACGCTGCGCGATGGCTCGGTCGTGATCGCGTCGATCACCTCCTGCACCAATACCTCGAACCCCTATGTGCTGATCGGCGCCGGTCTCGTCGCCCGCAAGGCGCGCGCCCTTGGCCTGACCCGCAAGCCCTGGGTGAAGACCTCGCTGGCGCCCGGCTCGCAGGTCGTCTCCGAATACCTGAATGCCGCCGGTCTGCAGGAAGACCTCGACGCCCTCGGCTTCAACCTGGTCGGCTATGGCTGCACCACCTGTATCGGCAACTCCGGTCCGCTCGACCCGGAAATCTCGAAGTCGATCAACGAGAACGACCTCGTCGCCGTCTCGGTCCTCTCGGGCAACCGCAACTTCGAAGGCCGGATCAGCCCGGACGTGCGCGCAAACTATCTTGCCTCCCCGCCGCTGGTTGTCGCCTATGCCATTGCGGGCGACATGAACATTGACATCACAAAGGACCCGATCGCCACCTCGAAGGATGGCGCGCCGGTTTACCTGAAAGACATCTGGCCGACGACTAAGGAAATTGCCGACATGGTGCACCGCGTCGTCACGCGCGAGATGTTCATCTCGAAGTATGCGGACGTCTTTAAGGGCGACACCAAATGGCAGGGCGTGCAGACGACCGATGCCGAAACCTATGACTGGCCGGTATCCTCGACCTACATCCAGAACCCGCCCTACTTCCAGGGCATGTCTCCCCAGAAGGGCGACATCACCCCCATCAAGGGCGCGCGTGTGCTGGCCGTGCTCGGCGACATGATCACCACCGACCACATTTCGCCGGCCGGCTCGTTCAAAGCCAACAGCCCAGCGGGCAAGTACCTGACGGAGCGCCAAGTGCCGGTGAAGGACTTCAATTCCTACGGCTCGCGCCGCGGCAACCATGAAATCATGATGCGTGGCACATTTGCGAACATCCGTATCAAGAACGAAATGCTGGAGGGCGTCGAAGGCGGTTACACGATCGGCCCGGACGGCAAGCAGACCTCGATCTATGACGCAGCCATGGCCTGGATCGATAAGGGCGTACCGCTCGTGATCTTCGGCGGCATCGAATACGGTGCCGGCTCCTCGCGCGACTGGGCCGCGAAGGGCACGAACCTGCTGGGCGTGAAGGCCGTGATCGCCGAGAGCTTCGAACGCATCCACCGCTCGAATCTCGTCGGAATGGGCGTTATCCCGTTCGAGTTCATGCCTGGCGAAAACCGCAAGACGCTCGGCCTCAAGGGCACCGAAACAGTCGATATCGAAGGCCTCGGCAACGACATCCGCCCGCTGTCGACCGTGCCCTGCCAGATCACCTATGCAGACGGCACGGTGAAGACGATCCAGATCAAGTGCCGCATCGATACCGAAATCGAGGTCGACTACGTGAAGCATGGCGGCGTGCTGCACTATGTGCTGCGCGACCTGGCTCGTTCTGGCGCCTGACGTAGCGTAAATTCGGAAAAGCCTGCCGCGCCGTTGGGCTGCGGCGGGCTTTTTCTCAGTCTCTCACGTGCCTGTGACTGTGCGCGGCGGCCCGGACCACTTATAACCGCCCCCGATGACCCGGATTCTTGTCTCCCTCGCGTTCCTGTTCGGCCTCGCTGCACCTGTGCATGCGGAAGGCCCGATGCTGGTCGAGCTGTTCGCCTCCAAGAACTGCCGCGCGTGCCCCGCAGCCTACAAGACGATGAAACAGGTCGAAGTCGAACGGGGTAAGGACGTGATCGTGCTGACCTGGGCGGTTGATTATTGGGACTATCTGGGCGGCAAGGAAAAGATGGCCCTCCCGGAGTCCAAAGACCGCCAGCGCGCCTATATCGATCATTTCTCCATGCGTGGGCCCTATACGCCGCAGACGGTCTATAACGGCCTTGAGCAGGCTGCGGGCAACAAGCCCGCCAAGGTCGGCGCCGCGATGATGAAAGCCGAAATGGCCGAACCCACCGATGTGCGCCTTCAGCGCACCGGCAAGCGCGTCGTACTCACCGGTCAGCCGGATGGCCTCGCCGACATCTGGTGGGTCGCCTATCTCGATGCCGACGACAACAAAACCAAGATGCCCAACCCGGTCACGAGTGTCCGCCAGATCGGCCCATGGCTCGGCGGCAAGGCAGAGATCGAGTTGCCGGCCTGCGAGTCCGGCTGCGTCCTCGTCGTCCAGGAAGCCGGCATGGGCCGGGTCCTCGCCACGATGCGCGCCAACTAGGCGCTCTGTCTCAGGCCGGCGGGCGTACGATGTCCGCGACGCGCGGCGTGTAGTCCGCCCAGTCGGTTGCCGTCAGCTCAAAAGCCCAGCCGGCGGCCCGCGCATTGATCGCTTCGGCACGCATTGCGCCTTCGCCCGCCTCAATGGCGCGCAGCGTGATGAAAAATCCATCCCGTTCGCGGTAAGCCCGCACGTCCACTTCGAGGCCGTCATGGGTCTGGGTGATGTGGCGCGACACCGGCCGTGTGCGCAGCGCTGAGGCGGGCTTTACGCCGATCGGCAGGAAGCGCGTCAATGCCATCGCAGGCCCCGTCACCGCGAGGCGGCTGGTCAGGCGGTAATTCTGGAAGGGCGGGGCAGGGCGGAAGGCTCGGTCGCTGGAGCCGACCTCGCGTTGCAGGAACAGCGTCTCTCCCGCTTCATCTGTCAGGCGCACGGCGGACACGGCATCCTCGTTGATGTCGAGAAAGCCGAGGTCGAGCCAAGCTTCCGCACTGTAGAGCGGCGGCAGGGTGCCGGTCACCCGGAACGCGGTGGTTTCGTCCGGCCGGCGGCCATAGATGAACTCGCCCTTTCGCCCTGTAATCAGCGCCGCGCCGGTCTCCCCGTCGGGCCCGATCACCTCCAGCAACGCGCCGGTGCCGCTGTCGCGCGGATCGCCAAGGCCGATCCGGTTAAGCTTCTCCGGGTCATCCGTGCGCGGCGTATCCCAGACAAGGCTTTCCAGCCCCGCGGCCAGCTCGGTCAGGCGGTCTTGCCGGATCGGATAGCCGTCGCGGGTGCCTAACCGCCAGCCATCGCCGGTCGCCACTAGCGAATAGCGCTCGTCTGCCAGCGTGATGCGAATCTCGCTCGCTTCGGCGCGAAGGGCCTCAAAATCAGGGAATACAGGCGTGCCCGTTCGCCCGCTCGCCTGCACCGGCGCGCCGCCGCCAAAATGGGAAACCACAGCGACAAGACCAAGCACGCCCGCGAGGGCCGCAAGGAACAGGGTGCGCCGTGTGCGCTGGCGGTCGCGCAGCGAACTCATGGCGCAGCCCTGCGCGGCCGTTTCTGCCGGCGCCAGACGATCAGCCCGGTCAAAGCGACCAGAACCGGCCCGCCCCAGATATTGATAGCCTTCAGCGTTCCTTCCAGCTGATCGATGCCGCGCCTGTAATCGCGTTCTGTCTCGCGCAGGCGCGCCCGCAGGTCGAGGATGTCTTCGCGCAGGCTCGCGAGCTCTGCGCGCTCCGGTTCGGTTAGCTCGGCTTCAGGATCACCGGCGAAGAAGCCGCTGTCTGTCGGCGCGTCCTGCAGCTCGGCGAGACGCGCCTGAGCCGTGGCGAGGCGCGTCTCCAGTTCAGACTGCTGACGGAAATACTGCTCCTCCGCCTCGCTCCGCATACGGTCGATCCGCGTCATAGAGCGCAGGGCCGGCGCACGCGAACGCAGCCGCGACAGCTCGCCGCCGCCCGCCAGCGCGTCCAGCGCATTCAGCACCAGCGCGCCGTTGTCCGCCACGGCGGCGCCGCCGCCATCCACGATGTAGAATTCGTCGGCGATGAAGTCCGCGTCCGCAATTACTACTATTTCTGCAGGGCGCTCGCCCGCCCGGATATGCGGGGGCAGGGCGGCGGCCGCAGCGCGGGCCGCCTCTGCGGCCGCTGGATCGCGCGGCTCCTCAATCCCCGGCGCGCCGCCCGGAAAGGCGGAAACAAGCACGCCGGAAATCCGCATCGCCAACGGCAGGGGTCTCGGAAGGCTCTGGTAACTGCGCAGCACATCGGCGGGAGTCATATCGCGCGCCGCCTCGCCCGCATTGATGAAGGAGGGGCTTGGCCCGGTCGTGATCAGCGGCGTCAGCGTCACGCCCGCGGGCGGAGTGCCGACCACCAGCGCCCCCGGCGCGCCGAAGTTTACCACCCGCATCAGGTCTGCCGTAATCGGATCTTCCCGGCTCATTGCAATTGCCGGTACGCCTAGAAACAGCGGATGCGCCAGCTCTTCAACCGTGCCGCGTTCGGTCTCTACCGGAACCGGCAGGGCGAAGGCGACATCGGCCACCGCGTCCGGAGCCAGTTCCACGCCCCAGGCCCGCCCGAGCCGGCCGAGGCTGGAGCGCGCCAGCTCGCTGCTCGTGCCGAACACGTCGCCGGTCACCGCAATCTTCGCGGCAGGATCAACCAGAAACACCGCGTGCCCGCCGCGCAGAAGGTACTGGTCGATCAGCCATTCCTGGCGGCTCGACAGCGGCGGTGGATGCGCCACCAGCAGCACGTCCACATCGTCCGCCAGTGCCGTGAAATCCTCCGGCAGCAGATCAATCTCGAAACTGCGAGCAATATCCTGCAGCAGCACATAGCCGCCCTCCGGGTCCGGCGCGGACATGCCCGGCAGCGAAGACAGGATCGCCACGCGCGGCGGCTCCGGATGGTTCAAGCGCCCGATCATCCGTGTCAGGTCGTATTCAAGCGTCAGTTCCTGTTCCGGCGCGAGGAAGGGCAGGATGCGGGTGTCATCAATCGTATTGTGCCCGATGATGCCGAAATAAAGCGGATCATTGCCGCCCGCGGGCACGGCCGGAATGCCGGCCGACAATGCTTCGTCTTCCGCTTCAGAGAAGGGGTTGGGGTCGATCTCGCGCACCCGGATGCGGCCATTGCTGGCGGCTTCGTAAGTCGCCAGCAATTCGCGCACGCGCGCGGCGTGCGCCTGAACGGCCGGGTATTCCTGCCCTACGCGGCGGGAGTAGACGAAGGTCAGGTCCACCGGCTCGGAAATGTCGTTCAGCGTTGTGCGCGTTCCGTCCGACAGCGTGTAGAGCCCGCCTTCGGTGAAATCGATCCGCGCGCCCGCCAGCAGTTTCTGCGCCGCGATATTGCCCGCCAGCAGGATCGCGCCCGCCAGCAGGGTAGATAGGATGAGATAGCGCCGGGTGTTCATGCCTGCTCCTCAGCCCAGTCTCTGGCGCGAGGCCCAGAGGCAGTTGAGGAAGGCGAACGTCGCCGTGAAGCCGAGGAAATAAGCCACGGCGCGCAGCTCCAGCACGCCGCGCTGGGCGCCCTCGAACTGCGTTATGAAGGAAAAGCGCGCCACGATGTCGGCAAAGCCGGTGCCGAACAGGGACTGCACTGTGGAGAGGACCAACGGCCATCCGGCGGCCGTAAACACGAAGGCGATCACCACGCTGATCACGAAGGCGGTTACCTGGCTGCCGGTTAGCGCGGAGACGGCCGCGCCGATGGAGAGATAGGCCCCGGCCATCAGCAGGCTGACGAAATAGGCAAGCGCAATCGCAGTATTGTCCGGGCTGCCAAGGAAGTTCACCGAAGCCCACATCGGCAAAGTCAGCAAAAGGCCCACCGCCGCCACCGTCCAGGCGGCCAGCAGCTTGCCCAGCACAAGGCCGGGAATGCCGAGCGGCAGTGACAGGAGCAGTTCGTCCGTGCCACTCGCATGCTCGTCGGCCCAGAGCCTCATGGCGAGGGCGGGCAGGAAAATCATGTAGAGCCAGGGGTGCCATACGAAGAAGGGCTGCAGGTCAGCCACACCGGAATCGAAGAAGCGGCCCGCCTCCCAGGTGAACAGGCCGAGCGCCAGAAGGAACACGGCAAGGAACACATAGGCCATGGGCGTTGCGAAATACGCGCCGAGCTCGCGCCGGTAGGTCGCGGTAAAGCCGCTCATCTGGGTCTTGAGAAACTCCATCACAGCGTCTCGTCCTCAACCTGGTCGGTGAGGCGGGAGAATGCCGCTTCCAGTGATCCGTCCTCGGAGCGCCGGGCCAGGCCCGCTGGCGTGTCATCCGCGACCAAGCGGCCCCGGTCGATCAGCACGGCGCGGTGGCACATCGCGGGCACTTCAGTCAGCGTATGGGTCGAGATGATGATCGCCTTGGTTGGTGCCATCCGCGCGATCAGCGCACGCACGGCCCGTTTCTGGTTGGGGTCAAGGCCGTCCGTCGGCTCATCCAGCACCAGCACCGGCGGGTCATGCAGGATCGCGCCAGCCAGGCCCACCCGGCGGCGATAGCCCTTGGACAGGTCGCCGATCCGCTGATGGCTGACGCTCAGGATGCGTGCATCGGCAATCGCGCGGTCGACCGCGTCACGCCGCCCTCTCCGGGGCAGGGCGCGCGCTTCGGCGAGGAAGCGCAGGAATTCCGGTGGTGTCATATCCTCGTAAAGCGGCGCGCCTTCCGGCAGATAGCCCAGCGCTGCCTGTGCCGCGCGCCGGTCGGTGATGATCGATTTGCCGTCGATCAGCGCGTCCCCAGAATCGGGTTCAAGCACGCCGGCAATCATCCGCATCGTCGTGGACTTGCCCGCCCCGTTGGGCCCGAGGAAGCCGAGCACGGTGCCTTTTTCCACGGTGAACGACACACCGCGCACGGCCTGTTTGGACCCGTAGGACTTCTCGAGCGCTCTGACTTCCAGCATGCCTTGCGGGTGCCTCACCTTCTTGCCTTCGCTGATAGACCGCTTGGCGGGTTCCATCCAGAGCAGGCCTGCGAAGATTACGCGCAATTCAGGCGCTGAAGCGCGCCACTTCCTCGATCAGGCACTTTGCGGCGATCTCGACAATCTTCCCGCCATCAGCTGCGTTGGATAGCGTCGGGTCCGAACCAATGCGGCCATCCGGGAAGTCGCGGCGATAGCGCACGGCATCGCTGATCGTGCCGGTCGGGGCGATCTTGGGGCTCATCGGCGTGTGCTGGCGCTCGCGGTCGGGATAGGCCCAGTAGGTCACGGAGACTTCCGAGGCCGTGGCGTGGCTGCCATGGCCAACCGGGTAGAGCTGGTTGCACAGGTTCATCACCTCCCGGTAGTCCCACCAGTCGCGCCGCTTCAGCGCCAGGTCCGGCCGGTTGTCCGCGCCGTTCGGATCATAGCTGCGCCGCGCATGGATTTCGGCAAACGCCGCCTCGATAGTGGAGATATTGCCGCCATGCCCGTTAAACCACAGAACACGCTCGAAGCCGTGGCGCACGAGGCTTTCTGTCCAGTCTGCCATGGCCGCCATCATGGTCGAGGGACGCAGGGTGATCGTGCCGGGAAAGCCGAGGTGATGCTGCGCGCAGCCTACGTTGAAGGTCGGGCCGACGAGAATGTCGTCCGGCGCCAGGCTTTCGGCATGGTTGGCGATGATCTCCGGACACAACGCATCGGTGCCGATGAAGCCGTTCGGTCCGTGCTGCTCGAACGAGCCGATGGGGATCACGATGGTCCTGGATTTCTGCAGCCAGGCTTCGATGTCGGGCCAGGTCGAGACGGGAAGGCGCATGGGATCAGTCCTTTCGGGGGCCGAGGCGGCGCGTGATGTGACCCATCTTGCGGCCGGGGCGGGCTTCGCGCTTGCCATACAGGGTCAGCGTATCGTTGGGCCCGAGGCTTGCCGGGCTGACAAGCCCTGCTTCGCCTATAAGGTTGATCATCTCGGCATCGTGAAGCCGGCGCGTATCGCCCAGCGGCCAGCCGGCCACGCAGCGGATATGCTGCTCGAACTGCCCGGTCTGGCAGGCCTCCGGCGTCCAGTGTCCGGAATTGTGCACGCGCGGCGCAAACTCGTTGGCGAGGATCGATCCGTCCGGCAGCACGAAGAATTCCAGCGCCAGCACGCCGATGTGGTCCAGCGCCTCGGCCAGCGTCACCGCCTTCGCGCGCGCTTCGTCCTCTATCGCCCTTGGCAATCCGCTCGGTACGGAGGAAACCGCCAGGATGCCATCCTTGTGCAGGTTGCGCGGCGGCGCCCAGGTGCGCGTCTCGCCATCCGGCCCGCGCGCCACCAGCACCGAAATCTCGCACTGGAAGGCGATCGCCGCCTCCAGGATCGCTGGCGCCTCGCCGATGCGCTGCCAGGCCGCTTCCGCCTCGCCCGGTGAACGGATCCAGGCCTGTCCCTTGCCGTCATAACCTTCGCGGCGTGTCTTCAGAACGCCCTTGCCGCCGAGCACATCAAGCGCCGAGGTGATGTCGCCTGGCCCGTCCACGGGCTCGAACGGCGCGGTGGCGATGCCCTGCGCGTTGAGGAAAGTTTTTTCAGTGTACCGGTCCTGCGATACCATCAGGGAGGCGCCGCGCGGGCGTACCGGGGTGCCCGCCGCCTCAACGATTTCGATCGTCCGTACCGGGACATTCTCGAATTCCAGCGTCACCACATCGCAGGCGGTCGCAAACTCGGTCAGCGTTTCCACATCGTCCCAGGCAGCAGACCAGGCGCCCGCCGCCACGCGCCCTGCCGGCGGGTCATCCTCCGGCGAGTAAATCAGAATGTCGAATCCCAGCTGCGCGCCGGCGCTCGCCAGCATACGCCCCAGCTGGCCGCCGCCGAGTATCCCGATTGTGGCGCCGGGCCGTAGCGGCGTCATCCTTCGGGAACCTCTTTCACGCTGTCGGTCTGAGCCGCGCGGAAAGCGTCGAGGTTCGCAGCGACGCTGGGATCCTCCAGCGCAATGATCGACGCGGCCAGGATCCCGGCATTTGCTGCGCCCGCCTCACCGATGGCCAGCGTGCCAACCGGAATTCCCTTCGGCATCTGTACGATGGACAGCAGGCTATCGAGACCCTTCAGCGCCTTGGACTGGACCGGGACACCCAGCACGGGCAGGGGTGTCATCGAGGCCGCCATGCCCGGCAGGTGGGCCGCGCCGCCGGCGCCCGCAATGATCACCTTGAGGCCGCGCCCCTTGGCCGATTTTGCATAGGCCACCAGCCGGTCCGGCGTGCGGTGGGCGGAGACGATCTTTGCCTCATAGGCCACGCCCATCGCATCTAGCATCCGTGCGGCTTCCTGCATGACCGGCCAGTCGGACTGGCTGCCCATGATAATGCCCACTACCGGGGTCTTGCCCGCTGCCATTGCCCGCCTCGCTGCCGGAAAGCGCGCACCATAAGAGGCAACCCGCCGAGGTCAACCGTCCGGACGCTGAGCGTCCGCGCCGCCTGTAGTTCGCGCGACAGGTGAAATGCGTCCAGGGCTCTACAGACGGCTGATTCGGCGCTATCCTCCGCCTATGGCAAAGGACTTCCCCCCCTTCGATTCGGGCGAACTGCGCGCGTTGCTCGACGCCCTCGGCCTTGACCTGTCCCGGCTCGACCGGCGCACCCGCGCTGCGATCGAGGCGCTGAGCGAGGAAGTCCTCGCCCTGCGCGAGGAATCCGCCGCCCTGAAGACCGCGCTGGCCGATGCCGAACTGCTGGCCGACAATGACGCCCTGGTGCCGATCTTCAACCGCCGCGCCTTCGAGCGCGAGGTGCGCCGCGAGATCGCTCTGTCCGGACGTTTCCAGACGCCCCTGTCACTGATCTTCATTGATCTCGACAATTTCAAGCTCGTCAACGACATCTACGGCCACGCCGCCGGCGACAGCGTGCTGCTGAAAGTGGCGGATATACTACAGGACCGCACCCGCGAGACCGACATCGTCGGCCGCCTCGGCGGGGATGAGTTCGGCGTCGTGCTGGCGCACGCCACTTACGATGACACACAGCGCAAGGCCGCCCAGCTTGCGTCCGCCGTTGACGCGCTGGAAGTACGTGACGAGGCCAATCCCGGTACCCAGGCCGTGCGGATCGGCGCCAGCTGCGGGGTTGTGGAATGGCGCACTGGCCAGACGGCAGCGGCCCTTATCGCCCAGGCCGATCAGGCGATGTTTCTGGACAAATCCCGCCGCAAGGCCGCCGGACGCGCGGTACGCTGATCAAATAACTGACAGTTAAGAAAAACACCGCCCGCATTGCATGACTCGGGGGGCTGCTTGTGGCATGTTCTCGAAACGGCCCCTCAAGTGCCGTGCTGACAAAAAGGAGACTGCCCATGTCGCTTAATGGTCGGATCAGTGAGCTCGCTGCAAAGCACCGCCACCTGGACGAACAGATTGCCGCAGAACAGAAACGCCCTTCCAGCGATGATCTGACGGTCAAGGATTTGAAGCGACAGAAACTGAGGGTTAAGGAGCAGCTGCGACATCTGAAGGCCAGCTGACGCAAATTCCCCTTTGGCCCGCTTCTTGCGGACTGGCCGGGACACTTGAAGTGGCCTCAGCCGTCCGGAGACAGGGTTAATGCCAAACCAATCAAACCCACGCGGTGCGCGGCCTTTCTGCAGGTGCGACCATGGGTGAGCCCGTAACCCTGGTGATCGGGCTTGGCCGGGAAGTCGGCGACTCGATCGCCCGCACTTTCCTCGAAGCCGGTCACCGCGTGCTGGTTGCCGATCCGTCGGCGGAACGCCTGGAAAGCGCACAGGACGCCCTCGGCGACGAGATTGCCGCCTATCATGGCGAACTGCATTCCCGCCTTGGCCTGCGCAATGCCATCACCGCCGCGCTCGAAGCCTTTGGCCGCATCGACAATGCCGTGATCATTCCCGAGATCGAGGAGGGCGACCACCTGCTCGATTTCGCCCCCGAGAAATTCGAGAAGGCCCTCGCCCGCTCCGCTCGCGGCGCAGCGCTCGCGCTGCGGGTTATCGCCGAGCGCCTGTTAGAGCAGGAAGACCTGCCGCAAGCCGGCGTCGAGCGTATCCCGCAGAAGGGAACGATCACTTTCGTGCTCGGCTATGCCGCCATCGCCTCCATGCCGGGCCGCTTCACCGAAAGCGTCGGCCAGAGCGCTATCCTCGGCGTCATGAAGGCCGGCGCCCTCGAACTCGCCGAGCATGCAATTCGCGTCAATGCCATCGTCGCCATCCGGCCGCGAGAGGAACGTGCCGAGCCCTGGACGACGCGCCGCGTGCCGCTTGGCCGCGCCGCCCGCGCCGACGAGATCGCCGAAGCCGCCCGCTACATCGCTTCGCCGCACGCTGCCTATCTCACGGGCCAGAGCCTCGTGCTGGATGGTGGTCGCTCGACCCTGTCGGGCTTGCTCGACTAGGCCGGAGAAAGCGCCGAAACGCCGCCCTTTGTGTAGCTGGCCTTGAACGACGCGACCTGCTCGCTCGTGTAGACCGGCGCATACACCGTCGAGACCTTGTGGAACGACGCGCTCACATCCTGCGCCGTCAGAGTCACCAGCGTGAACCCATGGCCGAACGGATCGTGCCAGATGATCTCTTCATTGGCGTCGGCAATCTGCCGTCCAAGATCCGGCATCGCCTTCACATAGGCGCCCATGCCGGGCGAGCTAATCGAGGTGCAGCCAAACTCCACGCCGCGGCGTTCACCGCGCGCATCGAACAGTTCGTTGGCATAGGCCGTGTGCGTATCGCCCGCGAGCGTGACGAGCGAAGCGCCTGCCTCGGCTACGCTGGCATAGAGCCGTTCGCGCGCCGCCGGATAACCGTCCCAGGCGTCGAGGTTCCAAGGCAGGCCCAGCGCCGTGAAAGGCAGCATCGCCAGAACTTCCGGCATGTCCTGCGCTGCCACCTGTTCGGGCGTCATCAGCCGGGTGAAGTCCGGCAGCTTGTTTTTCGCCATGATCACCTGGTTGGCCAGCACCTGCCATGCTGCGCCGGACTGGACGGAGCTTTTCAGCTCGCCCGCCAGCCAGGCCTCCTGCTCGGCGCCCAGCATCGTGCGCGCCGGATCGGCCACCGTCTGCAAAGTCATCATTACGCGCGCGGCCATTTCGTCCTCGGTCGTCGCGCCCGCGAGCGCGTCGCCCCAGGCCAGAGGCTCGGATCGTCCGGTCAGGCGCGAGTCGAGCGCGTGTAGCGTGGCGACATTGCCAAAGCGGAACGTACGCCAGACGGCCGAGGTGAACTCGCCCGCTTTCGGCGCGCGCAGCGGCATCCATTCGAAATAGGCCTGCAGCGCATGCATCTTGCGAACGCTCCACTCGCCTTCCGTCGCCGGATCATGGTTCTCGGCGCCCGTCCTGTAAGAATCGTTGGCGCTCTCATGGTCGTCCCAGGTGCACACCCAGGGCGCCGCCGCATGTGCCGCCTGCAATGCCGGATCAGATTTGTACTGCGCATGCCGCCGGCGATAATCTGGCAGCGAGATGATTTCCGTAGTCGGATCATGCTGCCGGCCGAGCTTTTCGGCCACGTCGCCGCCATACCCGTCCGTGCCATACTCATAGATATAGTCGCCCAGGTGAACGATAGCGTCGAGATCCGGCGTTGCCGCCAGCGCCGCATAGGCGTTGAACAGGCCGAACTGCCAGTTCGAGCACGAGACTATAGCCAGCTTCACGGGCGCCGTGCCATCTGCCGCTGTTGTCCGGGTGCGCCCTTCCGGCGAGATCACATCGCCGTCCGCCGCCTTCGCCTTAAACCGGTAAGTATAAACCGTGCCGGCCTTCAGGCCCGAGGGATCGGCTTTGACCGTATAATCTAGCGCCTCAGAGGTCACGACCTCGCCGCTCGCGGCCGCCGTTTCGCTGCCCGCCTCGAACATTTCCCAGGCCACCGTTACCGGTCCCGTGCCGGATAGCGGCGTCACGCGCGTCCAGAGGATTACGCCGCCGGGCAGGGGGTCACCGGAAGCCACCCCGTGCAGGAAGGCCAGTTCTCCCGCAAAGCCGGGCGCCGCCTTCGGCGCTGTCGTGCAGGCTGCCAGCCCAATCGTGCCCAGTGCCGCGCCGCCCAGAAGCCTGCGCCGTGTGACCTCAGTCATAACCGTATCTCCCCGAAACCAGCCGCCTTATGGGCGGGCTATGTGAAGCCAGCATGACGCAGCCCGCATTCCCCGTCTATAAGCCCGCCATGAGCCGGATCGAAATTGTCGCAGCCCCCGAAGATGCAGGCCAGCGCCTGGACGCTTTCCTCGCCGCCAAGGCGGGTGAGATCTCGCGCACGCGCGCCAAGGCCCTCATCGAGGAAGGCGCGGTGACCGTCGATGGTCAGCCTGAGGCAAGTCCCCGCGCGCCGGTAAAGCCCGGCAGCACCTATGCCGTTGCCCTACCCGCTCCGGTCGCCGCCCTGCCGCAGCCCGAGAACATCCCGCTCGACATCCTGTTCGAGGACGCCCACCTCCTCATCCTCAACAAGCCCGCCGGTATGGCTGTCCACCCCGCCCCCGGCAGCGAGGATGGCACCCTCGTCAACGCGCTGCTGCATCATTGCAAGGGCCAGCTCTCTGGTATCGGCGGCGTCGAACGCCCCGGTATCGTCCACCGTCTCGACAAGCTCACCAGCGGCGTGATGGTTGCAGCGAAAACCGAAGCTGCCCATGCCGGCCTCGCTGCCTTGTTCGAGCATCACGACATCGAGCGGATGTACCTCGCTGCCACGCGCGGCGCCCCCCGTCCGCTATCCGGCACGGTCGACGCCGCCATTGCGCGCTCGCAGACAGACCGCAAGAAAATGTCCGTGCACAGAAATCCGGACAGCCCCTCCGCACGCCGCGCCGTCACGCACTACCGCGCCATCGAAACCTTCGGCGTGCGCGACAAGCATACCCGCACGCCCGCCGCTGCGCTGATCGAGTGCCGGCTCGAAACCGGCCGCACCCACCAGATCCGGGTGCACATGTCGCATATCGGCGTGCCGATTCTCGGGGATCCGGTCTATGGCCGACAGATCGGCCTGACCGCGCTCGGCTCAGGCGATGGCCACGCCGCTGCGCTCGCTGGCGTAAAAGCGATGGACCGCCAGGCTCTCCACGCCGCCGTCCTCGGCTTCATCCACCCGGTCACCGGCGAAGAGCTTCATTTTGAAGTTCCGGTCCCGGACGATATGGCCACTCTCGTCGCGGCGCTCCGGCGCCTGCCGAAGGATTAAGTTGGTGCACCTCGCTTCGCTCGCCGCACGCCACTAGCCGTGTTCGCCACAGCGTGCCGGGAGGCCGAAGTGCACCAGCCTGCGCGCGACCGTTACCGCCCGCCGCCAGAACTCGTGCCCGTCGACGCCGTCACCAGCGGCTCGAACCGCAGCGTGCGCGCTTGCAGCGTCACCTTGCCGATCTTGTCTGTGTCCGCGACGATCTTCACCGGCACGTAGGAGCCGTTCTCCAGTGGCGCGAGATACATGCGCAGAGGCCCATCGATACCGGTCAGCGTGTCCTTGTTGACCTCGCCCTTCTTGTAGCCGGCAATCTTGTCCATCGTCACATGGCACTCGATCGTGTCGCCGCTCCAGGCCGGCGTCTTTTGTTTCACCATTCCGGACTTTCCGCGCTTCAGGTGCAGGTAGGTCAGTTGGCGCCCGTCGAACACCTTGATCGGACCGCCGCACGCATCGGCGCCCTTGGCGCGTGGCTCCAGCGCGAAGGTGATCAGCGCGGTCAGCGGGTCATTCGTCTGTAATACCTGCTCGGCGGTGGCCGCCGGATCGCCAAGGTTTCCGAACCGCGGATTGGCGGTCATCTTGAAGCCCTTGTCGGTGATGTCCACCTCGACGCGGCGATCCTTCTTCCCGTCTTTGTTCTGGGAAACATACTTAGTGGTCTTCAGGCCGCTGGCCGTTGTCTTGCCCTCAGCGGTCAGGTGCATGTCATAGTTGACGAATATGTCGGCCAGGCCCGTCGTGCGCACGCGCGATTTGATGGCGTAGGCTTCCGGTTTCATGTCCACGGTGAAGCTCGCCCGCCCGCTCACCGGCAGGATGAACACCATGGCCTTGGCGTCCAGTTCAAACACCATGCGGGTCGGCGCGCCGGCCTTGATGCTGGCCAGCACGGCCGGCGCGGCGGCCGGGGAGGCGGTATCTGCGGCGGAGACCCCAAGAAGGGCCAGGGAGGCGGCGGCGGCAAGGAGAAAGCTGCGCGTCATCGGGTTCAGTCGTCCTTTGCGTTCGGTCGGGCGGTCTACGCCCAACAGTTAAATCGCCCCATCCCAACAAGGCCTGAACGGCTCTGCCGCATACATGCCTTATTCTCCCGAGCCCGCCCACTGACATAAGATGACAGGCGGTGACAGTCAGCCCGTGCCGGGCAGCCCGCCACCTGCCTGAATCGCCCCGGTTGACAGGAGGCGCCCCCAGCCTGTAGGAGCGCGCCTTCAGATCAAATATAGCCCCTTTTCCCCGGAGCGAGGCCCATGTCCCGCGAATGTGAACTTACTGGCACGAAGCCGATGGTCGGCCATATCGTCAGCCACTCCCAGATCAAGACCAAGCGCCGCTACCTGCCGAATCTCGTGCAGGTTACGCTGCACTCCGAGACGCTGGACCAGAACTTCCGCCTGCGCATCGCGGCAAAAGCGCTGCGCACGGTCGACAAGCTCGGCGGCCTCGACGCTTTCCTCGCCAAGGCGAAGGACGAGGCCCTGTCCACCAAGGCCCTGAAGATCAAGCGCGACATCGCTAAAAAGGCTGTCGCCGCCTAAGCGCGCTGCCAATTAAATCTTCGAAACGCCGGGCCCTCGGGTCCGGCGTTTTGCTTTTCCGGGCCCGGCGGGGCAGGGTTGGCCATGCTGCCTGACCTGACGATCCACCCCTTGCGGGACTGCGCAGAAGCCCTCGCGCCCCTCGCCATCGCTTTCCGGTCCGAATGGCCGAACTGGTACGGGCCAGGTGGCCCAGGTGACGCCGGCGCAGACTTGGCCGCCTTCGCCAATCCGCAAGGCGTTCTCCCGGTCGGCCTCGTCGCCCTCGATGCCCACGGCGTACCCTTGGGCACCGCCACGCTGAAAGCGGCATGGACACCCGAATTTGCGCACCTGACCCCCTGGGCTTCCGCCGGCTGGGTCCGCCCGGACCTGCGCCGCCACGGTCTCGGTGCCCTGCTTGTCCGCGCGCTGGCAGGCGAGGCCCGCCGCCTCGGCCACAGCCACCTCTACTGCGCCACTGCGACCGCCATCACGCTGCTCGAACGCGAAGGCTGGACGGACCACGCCCAAACGGTTCATGACGGACACATCATCCGGGTTTTCCAGCGCGCGCTGTAAGCCTGTGCTTCAAAGGACTTCGCCCCATGCGCCTCGCCCTCCTGTCCGCCGCTGCCTTGTCGCTCGCCAACTGCGCGCCCGCCCTGCCGACGGAAACCGAGGCCTTGGAAAAGGTGACCGTCTTTACCAACGGCACCATCTATACCGGTCTTGGTGATGCGGCGGGCGTGCCCCAGACCGTCACCGGCGTGGTTGTCGGCGCCGATGGCCGCATCATCGCCACCATCCCCCCGATGTCGGCCGACTGGAGCGAGGAGGAAGTCAATGTCATCGACCTTGGCGGCGCGTTCATGTTTCCCGGCTTCACCGATGCTCACGTCCACCTGTCCGGCGTTGGCGAGCGTGAATTGACGCTCAACCTCGAAGGCACGGCTGCCGTGTCCGAACTTGTCGCCCGCGTCAAATCAGAACTCGAAGGCAAGCCGGAAAGCTCTGTTCTCGTCGGGCGCGGCTGGATCGAAACCGGCTGGCCGGAGGGCCGCATGCCGATGGCGTCTGACCTCGATCCCGTCACCGGCGCCCACAAGGTCATCCTCGGCCGCTCAGATGGCCACGCCCTTGTCGCCAATTCCGCGGCCCTCGCCGCTTCCGGCATCACGGACGAGACACCCGATCCTCCGGGCGGCCGAATCGAGCGCGACGCCAGTGGCAAGGCCACGGGCATCCTGATCGATGCCGCCATGGGCCTCGTGCAGCCGTTGATCGCCGAGCCAGACGATGCCGCCGTCTCCCTCGCCCTCGAAACGGGCGCAAAGCTCTACGCCTCGCGCGGCTGGACCGGCGGCCACAACATGAGCGTCACCGCGCGCGAAGCGCCGCTGATGGCCGCGCTCGACGGGGAAGGGCGCCTGCCGCTGCGCCTCTACAACGCGTTCGACGCCAGCGCTTTCGAGATCGCTGAAAGCCGCCTCAACGAGACCGATACGATCGCCAACCGCGCCGTGAAACTCTACATGGACGGCGCCCTCGGGAGCCGCGGCGCGCAGCTGCTTCAGCCCTATTCGGATCGTCCGGATACGTCCGGTCTCTCCCTGCTGGATGATGATGCCCTCGCCGCCTTCATGGCGCGCGCCAAAGCTGCAAATGTCCAACTCGCCATCCATGCCATCGGCGACCTGGCCAACCGGCGGATCCTGGAAGCCTACGAGACCGGCGGATATGACAAGTCCCTGCGCTGGCGCATCGAGCATGCGCAAGTCATCCACCCGGACGATCTTGCCCGCGTCGCGTCTGGCGGCCTGATCGCCTCGATGCAGCCGAGCCATGCCATCGGCGACCTGTTTTTCGCGCCCGCCCGCCTCGGCATGGACCGCCTGCGCGGCGCCTATGCCTGGGCCACGCTCCTTGATCTCGGAACTGTCATCGCTGGCGGCTCGGACGCGCCCGTCGAAGTCGGCTCGCCGACCATCGAATTCTACGCCGCCGTCGCCCGCAAGGACCTGAAGGGCTTCTCCGGTGAGGGCTGGCACCCGGAAGAGGCCGTCTCGCGCGCCCGCGCGCTTGCCCTCTTCACCACTGGCCCCGCCTTCGCCAGCTTCCGCGAAGCCGATCTCGGCACCATCGAGCCCGGCAAGCTGGCCGACTTCACGGTTTTCGACCGTGACTTGATGACCATCCCCGAAGGTGACATCCTCAAAGCCGAGCCGGTCATGACCGTCATTGGCGGCGAGGTCGTCTGGCGCCGCTAAGGCGCCAGCCCCTCCGGAAGAGACGCCGGCCGATAAGGAGGGACCGTTCCATGTCGTCAATCTTAAAGTCCTGCGCCGCCGCCATCGCGCTTGCCTTTGCCGCTGCCTGTGCCGGCACCCCGGCCCCCGTGCCGGAAGCCGTCGCCGTCGACTACGCCGCCATTGTTGATACGCCCGACCGTCCGGATGCGGACATCCTGTCGGACCACCTGCGCAAGCCCGCGGAAGTGCTCGCGCTCTTTTCGCCGCAGCCTGGTGACACCATCCTCGAGATCGAGGCGGGCGGTGGCTACTATACGGAGTTGCTTTCCCGGATCACCGGCCCCGCCGGCAAGGTCTATATGCAAAATCCGGCTGGCTTCGATGCCTTCCTTGGCGACGCGGTGAAGAAACGCCTCGAAGGACGACTCACCAACGTCACCTATCTGAAATCGAACTTCGACGCCTTCGCCGTGCCGGATGCCTCCATCGACGTCGCCACCTGGTTCCAGGGCCCGCACGAGATCTGGTACACGCCAGAAGGAGCGACGGAGGCCCTCGGTAATCCGGACAAGAGCTTCAAGGATATCGCCCGCGCGCTGAAATCCGGCGGCCAGTTCGTTGTCATCGACCATGTCGCTCCGGCCGGCTCACCGCCCACCACCGGCGGCGACACCCACCGCATCGATCCCGCGCACATTCTCGCGATGGCGGACGCGGCCGGCTTGATCCTCGAAACGGAGTCCGCCCTGTTGCACAACCCCGCCGATGACGGCCTCACTAACGTCTTCGACCCCGCCATTCGCGGCCGCACCAACCAGGCTATCCTGATCTTCCGCAAGCCCTGACGCCTTTCCCCCTCTCCCGCAAAACGGGTGAGGGGCCGGGGGTGAGGGCCTTCCGTCCCGCCTGCCATTTCCCCTACGTCGCACTAGGCGCGGGGCCATCCCGTGCTAGAACGCTTCTTTCCGACATCTCCCTCCCGTGACGAGCCCCGCACAGCCATGACTTCAATGACGTCCACAGACACGCTCGAAGGCCTGAAGCCGACCGAAAAGGTGAACCTGAAAAAGGCTTTCGGCCTCGACACGGCCATGGTCGTGCACGGCTTCAAGACGCGCACCGAGTACGTCCCGGAGATCGACCCTTCCTACCGGTTCGATCCCCAGACCACGCTCGCCATCCTCGCCGGCTTCGAGCATAACCGCCGCGTCATGGTCCAGGGCTATCACGGCACCGGCAAGTCGACCCACATCGAGCAGGTCGCCGCCCGCCTCAACTGGCCGATGATCCGCGTCAACCTCGACAGCCACGTCAGCCGGATCGACATGGTCGGCAAGGACGCCATCGTCCTGAAGGACGGCAAGCAGATCACCGAATTCCGCGAAGGCATTCTGCCCTGGGCCCTGCAGCGCCCCGTCGCCATCGTCTTCGACGAATACGACGCCGGCCGCCCGGACGTGATGTTTGTCATTCAGCGCGTCCTCGAAAGTTCCGGCAAGCTGACGTTGCTCGACCAGAACCGTGTGATTTCGCCGAACCCGTATTTCCGCCTCTTCTCGACCACCAACACGGTCGGCCTAGGCGACACGACCGGCCTTTATCACGGCACGCAACAGCTGAACCAGGGCCAGATGGACCGTTGGTCCATCGTCACCACGCTGAACTATCTCGCGCACGATGCCGAGGTCGAGATTGTCAAGTCGAAGTCCACCGGCGCCGACGAGGCGACCCTTTCCAAAATGGTCACGCTTGCCGATCTCACGCGCAACGCCTTCATGGCCGGAGATCTCTCCACCGTGATGAGCCCGCGCACCGTCATCACCTGGGCGGAAAACTTCGCCATCTTCGGCGACATCGGGCACGCTTTCCGCATGACCTTTCTCAACAAGTGCGACGAGCTGGAACGTCCCCTCGTCGCCGAGATGTATCAGCGCTGCTTCGGCACCGAACTGCCCGAGAGCGCCCTCATGGTGAAGGTCGCCTGATCCTCGGGAGGGATCCCTCGATGACGGAAAAGCGGATCGAACTGACCGGCGCGTCCGGCTTCACGTTCGGCGCCCTGCACGTCGCCCCCGAGGGCGCGCGCAGGGGCGGGCTTGTTCTCATCCAGGAAATCTTCGGCATCAATTCCTACATGGCCGCCGCCGCGCGCAAATTCGCGGGCGCCGGCTTCGAAGTGATCGTGCCTTCGATGTTCGACCGGCAGGCGAAGGGCTTCGTGCGCGAAAGCCACGCGCCTGACGACATCGCCGCCGGCGGTGGCCATGCCCGTGCCAATGGGCTCGACAATGCCCTCACCGATATCGGCGCCTGCCTCGAAGCTCTCGATGGTCCCGTCTACATCTCCGGTTACTGCTATGGCGGCTCGATGTCTTATGTCGCCGCTTGCGAGTTTCCGCGCCTCACCGCCGCTTCCTGCTACTATGGCAGCCTCGTGCCGGGCCTGCATGCCCGCGTCCCACTTTGCCCGACCATCACCCACTTCGGCCGCCAGGACGCGCACATTCCGATGGACGGCGTGAACGCCTTCGCCGCCGCGCGCCCGGATGTGCCCACTTATGTCTACGAAGCAGGTCACGGCTTCGCCCGGACGGGCTCCTCCGACTATGACGCCGTCGCCGACGGCCTCGCCTGGCAGCGTACGATGGACCTCTTCGAGAAGGCATTTTTCCGCTAGATGGCCAAGGACACTACACCCCAGGATCTCTTCAAGGCCGCGCTCGCCGTCACTACCAAGGCGATGAGCGCGGAGCGCGAGATCGAAGTCGGCTTCGGCAACGATACTGGCGACCAGGGCGACCGTCTGGTCCTGCGCCCGCCCCCAATCGAAATCAGCGCCGAACTCGCGGCCCGCATCCGCGGCGAGGCCGACGCGATGGCGCTGCGCCGTGCGCACCATGATCCCGCTGCCCACCTTGCCCACCGCCCGCAAGGCGAACTCGCCCGCCGTGTCTATGAAGGCGCCGAGACCGCGCGCATCGAAAGCCTTGGCGCCAATGCCATGCTCGGTACCGCCGGCAATCTCGATGCCGCGCTCGACCATCGCTGCAAGTCCACGAACTTCGGCGCCGGCTCCGAAGACCCCGAGGCGATCCTCGCCCCTGCGCTCGAATTTCTGCTGCGCGAACGCCTCACCGGCCGGCCGCTGCCGGAAAGCGCCGAGCGCGTTGCCGCTGTCTGGCGCGAGAAGGTAGAAGCTCGCGCTGGCAAGGCGCTCGAAGGCCTGCTGGATCAGCTGCATGATCAGGCGCAGTTCTCGAAAACCATCCGCTCGATCATTCGTGACCTGACGGCGTCCGACGTGGCCGGCGAGGATGTCGAGACCAGTGAGGAGGACCAGTCGGAGCAGCAGGAAGACAACGAGTCCCAGGCTGGCGAGGAAGATGCTTCGACCGAAGAGCAGATGGGCGCGTCTTCCGAACAGATGGAAGCGGGCGAGACCGAAGACCTCGACGGCGAGGAGGCCAACGTCTCCGTCGATCAGGACGCCGACCTCGACGCCGACGATTCGCCGGACGAAGAAGATGACGGCTCCAAGCCGCTCCGCCCGAACTACCAGCAGGGCGATGACCGCGACCGCTTCGTCTACAATGTTTTCACCCGCGCCCATGACGAGACCGCCAATGCACCGGACCTCTGCGATGCCGAGGAACTGACCCGCCTGCGTGCCTATCTCGACCACCAGCTGCAGGGCCTGCAGGGCGCCGTTGCCAAGCTCGCCAACAAGCTGCAACGCCGCCTGATGGCGCAGCAGAACCGCTCATGGTCCTTCGATCTTGAAGAAGGCGTGCTCGACACCGCGCGCCTCACCCGCGTCATCACCGATCCCACCGCGCCGCTCTCCTTCAAGCAGGAAGACGACACCAAGTTCCGCGACACGATCGTCACGCTGCTGCTCGATAACTCCGGCTCAATGCGCGGCCGACCGATTATGGTCGCTGCTCTTTGTGCGGACATTCTCGCCCGTACACTGGAACGCTGCGCCGTGAAAACCGAAATTCTCGGCTTCACCACCAAAGCCTGGAAAGGCGGGCTCAGCCGCGAGGACTGGGTCAAGGCCGGCAAGCCTAATGGCCCAGGCCGTCTCAACGATATCCGCCACATCATCTACAAGGCCGCCGACATGCCGTGGCGCCGCGCCCGCCGCAATCTTGGCCTGATGATGCGCGAAGGCCTCCTGAAGGAGAACATCGACGGCGAAGCCCTCCTTTGGGCGCACGACAGGATGCTGGCCCGCCCCGAGCAGCGCAAGATCCTGATGGTCATCTCGGACGGTGCACCGGTCGACGATTCAACCCTCAACGTCAACATCGGCAACTATCTCGAACGCCACCTCCGCCAGGTCATCGACGAGATCGAGAACCGCTCGCCGGTCGAGCTCATCGCCATCGGCATCGGCCATGACGTCACGCGTTATTACAAGCGCGCCGTTACCATCGTCGACGCCGAACAGCTCGGCGGCGCGATGACCGAACAACTTGCCTCCCTCTTCGACGAACACCCACCGAATCCCGCCGCCATGGCCATTGTGCCGCTCACGGACAGAACTACCCGGGGCGCCGTTTCCGGTGCCGGCGCCCCCAGCTATGGCAAGAAAGTCGGCCTCGGCCGCGACGTGAAAACCACAACGCTCCAGGCCGTCAAACCCCCAAAAAAGTGACGCGCCCAGTGCCTCTTCCGGAAAATGGGGAGAGGGGAGCATCGCAAAGCGACTGGGGGTGAGTGGCTAAACTCCTTTGGAAGCGTACCTGCCACTGTAAAATTGAGGTTTCGAAGAAGCGAGCGTGCAGGTTTCCGCACCCCTGCCAGTCTGGCGGTGTCTGCGCCGTCCGCATCGTGCGGGCTAAGCCAAAACCCGTCCGCACCCGGAATTCTGGTACCCTGTCGCCGCCCAGATCCGCCCGCGATCGACCGCGCGATTCTTCTGCAAGCCGTCCAGCGTCTTGCGGGTGCAAAGGCCAATCCCACGCTGCCTGCCTTGCGCCCCTTTGCCATGCCCGGAGGACTGGCGGGATGGATATGTCGTGACGCGCTTACGCGCCCGTCCGCCCCGCCTTTTCATCAATGCCGCTGGTGCCTTGCCGGGCTTCCAGCGCCGCAGCCACATCATCCAGGCTCACGCCGCGCGAGCGGAGCGCCACGAACACATGGTAGAGCACATCCGCCGCTTCATTCGCCACGCGGCCATCGCTTTCACCGCGCACGGCGTCCGCCAGCTCCCCGCCCTCCTCGGCGACCTTCGCCGCGCAGGCATCCGGCCCCTTTGCCAGCAGCTTCGCGGTCCAGCTCTTGCCCGCGTCGCCCTCCTGAGCGCGCGCGTCTATGGTCGCGGCCAGGTGGGCGAGGGCATCGACGAGGCGGTCAGGGGAGGCGAGGGCGGTCATGGTTCAGTCTCCTGCTTTCCGCCGTTTAGCGCCCTGACGCGGCGGCGTCACGCGCCAACGCTTGACGGACGTGAGGGAAAGGGGGCCAGTTTCTTTTCATCTTCCGGAGGAAAACCCATGAAAGACCGCGTTTCGATCACGATGCTCGAGGACGGCGTTGCCGATGTTCGCCTCATCCGCACCGACAAGATGAATGCCCTCGACCCCGCCATGTTCGCGGGCATCGCGGAGGCAATCGCGCAGCTAAAAGCCACCAAGGGCCTGCGCGTCGTGGTCCTCTCCGGCGAAGGCCGCGCCTTCTGCGCCGGGCTTGATCTATCTTCGCTCGGTCAGCCGGGCGACGGCAAAAAGCAGGGTGAAGGCGCAACCGGTAGCCTCGGCAGCCGCAGTCATGGCATCGCCAACCTCGCCCAGCATGTCGCCTGGGGATGGCGAGAACTGCCCGTCCCGGTCATAGCGGCCGTTCACGGAATCGCTTTCGGCGGCGGCTTCCAGATTATGTCGGGCGCCGACATCCGCATCATCCATCCCGACACACGCTGCGCCATCATGGAAATGAAATGGGGCCTCGTGCCCGACATGGCGGGATTCCCGCTCTGGCGCGGCAATGTCCGCGACGATGTTATCCGTGAGCTGACATACACGAACCGCGAGTTTAAAGGTGCTGAGGCGCACGCCCTCGGCTTCGCCACGAAAGTGTCCGACACGCCGCTGGAAGACGCCCTCTGGCTGGCGCGCATCATGTCTGGAAAGCACCCGGCCGCGATGCGCGGCGCGAAGGTTCTCTGCAACGCGATGGCCGACGCCACCGATGCCGAACTCCTCGCCCTCGAAAGCAGCGAGCAGCTGAAAGTCATGCGCACGCCGAACCAGCTGGAAGCGGTGGCCGCCGAAATGCAGAAGCGCCGCGCGGTGTTCGCGGAGTAGCTAGACCGTCCTGACCGGGGCGCCCGCTTTTCGGAGCGCGTCCCGGGCCTCGGCCAGAGTTGCTTCGCCGAAGTGGAAGATGGACGCGGCCAGCACCGCGCTTGCCCCACCTTCCAGAACGGCCGGCGCAAAGTCCGCCACGCTACCCGCCCCTCCCGAGGCGATCACCGGGATGGTAACGGCCGACGATACTGCCTTCAGAAGGGCAATGTCATACCCTGTCTTGGTCCCGTCGCGGTCCATCGAGGTCAGCAGGATTTCGCCTGCCCCGCGCTTTGCTGCCTCCCGGGCAAACGCCACTGCGTCGATGCCGGTCGCCTTGCGCCCGCCATGCGTGAAGATCTCCCAACCCGCGCCCGACTTGCGCGCATCGATCGCCACCACCACGCATTGCCGCCCGGCCTTCGCCGCACACGCCGCAATCACCGAAGGGTCCGCCACTGCGGCCGAATTGATCGCCACCTTGTCCGCGCCGGCGCGCAGCAGGGCCACCATGTCTTCCGGTGAGCGCACGCCGCCGCCCACGGTCAGCGGCATGAAGCACGCCTCCGCCGTGCGGCTCACCGTTTCCAGCAGCGTCCCGCGCCCTTCATGGCTCGCGGTGATGTCCAGGAAGCACAGCTCATCCGCTCCCTGCGCATCATAGGCTCGCGCCAGCGCCACGGGGTCGCCGGCGTCTTTCAGGTCCACGAAGTTAACGCCCTTCACGGTGCGGCCGTCTTTGACGTCGAGACAGGGTATGATCCGGGTTTTCAGCATGCGCGACGCTCTAGCGGGTTCCGGCGTGTGAATAAACAGGCTTCACATCGACGCAAAGGACATAGGAATTCACACCTACTATCAAGATTTTAATGCCGGGAGATGAGCAGGCATTCTGGGGCGGCGCCGTTTTTCTGTTATGGAAACAGCCGGGGGTGCTTTTGAGAGCCTGAGAAGGACGAGCCCATGGACCTGAAGAAAACGCAATTCACGGCCGCCGAACGCATTCGCCAGGATGACACGGAAAATCTTTGCCGGCTCGCAGCGCGGTTGACGCAGATGCAGGCAGAAACCGGCATCGCGGCGCCGGAAACAACCGGCCTTTCCCACGCGCTGTACACGCGCCGCCGACTGCGCAGGCCGCTGTCGACAGCGCGTTAGAGCGGCGCTCCGTAAAGTGGAATCCGGATTTCGGCCAAACGCCGCGACACAAAAAACAGCTTAAGCGGCAGGATGAGGCTTTAGCGCCGGAAGAATTTCCGGTCGATCACCGCCGCTAGAGGCACCGGTACCAGCACGGCCAGCGCCAGCGGCCAGTGCTGCGCCAGGGCGGACAGCATCGCCAGGTCCTCCGTATCCGGAATAACCAGAACGGCGCTGATTAGCAGCGCGGATGCCAGCGCGATCTCTGCCAGTCTCGGCAGGGCAATCAGCAGGGCCAGAACGGTCCAGAGAATCCAGCTGCCCGCCAGCAGCATGAGGCCCGCCGCACTGACCACCACGCCCGTGCCCAGCAGCACATAGGCGCAGGCCTCGCCCACCACGCCCCGCTGCGGCCGGTGCGGTCCGGTTTCGGTGTAGGCGGGGTGAAGTGGCTTGGGCGGCGGCATGAACTAACGATCCGTCCTGCGGGCCGGTCAGGTCAAGTTCCGCTTGATGAAATTGCAGTGAGGTTTGCCGCCGCCCTCCCCCGCGGGGAACCGCAGACAGGCGGCGCGTTGAGGAAGGGCAATTGATAAGAACAGAGAGCAGACCCATCAGCCGGATCAGCAAGGCGGCCTTCACGGCCGGGATTGTCGTCCTCGCCGAGCGCAGCGTGAACGCCTGGCTCGACAACCCCAAGAAAAGGCGCGCCGCCGCCACAGCCGCGAAAGCCGGATTTTGCACAGAGGCGCTCTGAAGTCCTTCCCTGATCAGTTCAATTTCACCGATTAGCCAGAGCTGGATTTAACCAGAATCCCGTAGTCACGGGCGATGCAGATGACAGATGATCTTCGCAAAGCCCTGATCGTTGGCGCCGTTATTACGGCGGCGTCGATCGCCGCGTCGGTCATTCCAGTCTGGATCTGGTTGCAGTTCGATCCGGTGATCGATCATGCCTCCGTCTATATTTCCTGCATCGTCCTTCCGGCGATCATCGCGCCGACCTGCTCCTTCTTCCTCCTGCGCGCGCAGATGCGGGCGGAGAAGCTCGCGCGGGAAAATGACCGGCTCGCCAATTCCGACCAGCTGACAGGCCTTCCAAACCGGCGCGCCTTCTTTGCGGCGGCCGAAACCCTGCGTGCCCGCGCGAAGTTTGGTGGCGGTGTCCTGGCCTGCGCCATCGCTGACCTGGATCACTTCAAACTAGTCAACGACGAGTTCGGCCATGATGCCGGCGACGCCGTCCTGAAATCCGTAGGCGGCGTATTGCTGGAAACGGCGCCGCCCGGCGGGATAGCCGCGCGCCTTGGCGGAGAAGAATTCGCTCTCGTGGGTCTATTCGAAAGCAAGGCTGCGGCAAGGGCTGTCTTCAATCAAGTTGTCGCCAGTGTCGGCGCTAGCACCTGCGACCACGGTGGCACGCTGCTCAGCATCAAGATCAGCCTCGGCTTTGCCGCCGCAGAGCCGGGCGAGTCGATCTCCACCCTCATGTCCCGCGCGGACCGCGCTCTCTACGAAGCCAAGCGCACTGGCCGCAACCGCGCCCTTGCCGCCGATGAAGTTTCGGAACCCATGCGCGTTCCGGCGCCGAATATCCGCCGCGCCCGGGGATAGGAGGGCGCCAGCCGCTCCTTAGGCGGTGGCAGCTCTAACCGCCTCTGCTGCATCAATATCTCCATCATACAGCGCGCGGCCCAGGATCGTGCCGGCGATGGGGGCGCCGCTGGCTCTCAATGCGCGTATGTCGTCGACGCTTTTGACGCCGCCGCTGGCGATGATCGGAATAGTGACGGCGTGGGCCAATTCCGCCGTGAACGGAACATTCACGCCGGTCTTCAGGCCGTCGCGGCTGATATCGGTGGCGATAATGGCAGCGACGCCGCAGCCTTCGAAGGCTTTCGCCAGTTCGGTAGCGCGCATGTCGCTGGTCTCGGCCCAGCCTTCGACCGCGACCCTGCCCTCCTTCGCGTCGATGCCGACGACGATACGGCCGGGAAGTTCGCGTGCCGCGGCCTTCACGAGTTCTGGCTCGCGCAGGGCGACGGTGCCGAGGATGACGCGGGCGATACCGGCCTCCAGCCAGGCGTCGATCTGGTCGCGGGTGCGGATGCCGCCGCCGAGCTGAACCGGGGCAGGGGTGGATTTGAGAATGCTGGCAACCGCCGCGCGGTTCACCGGCGTACCGGCGAAGGCACCGTTGAGATCGACGACGTGGAGATGGGTGAAGCCCATTTGCGCGAAAGCGGCAGCCTGCGCGCCGGGATCGGTGTTGAATACTGTGGCCGCGTCCATCTCCCCGCGCAGCAGGCGAACGCAGGCGCCGTCTTTCAGGTCAATCGCGGGATAGAGGGTGAAGGTCATGGGGACCACTTGAGAAAATTGCTGAGGAGCGTCAGGCCGAGCTTCTGGCTTTTTTCCGGGTGGAACTGGGTGCCGAAGAGGTTGGCGTGGGTGAGGGCGGCAGCGAAGGGGGCGCCATAGTCGCACCAAGCGGCGACATCGGCCTCGTCTTCCGGGCGGAAGGCGTAGGAATGGGTGAAGTAGGCATGCGGCTGGGGACCGAGGCCGGCGAGGACCGGGTGGTCGCCGGTCAGCGCGATCTCGTTCCAGCCGACATGCGGCACCGGCAGCCCGGGGGCGGGCTCAAAGGCCTCCACCAGGCCGTGGATCCAGCCGAGGCCGCGCGTTTCGCCGTCCTCCAGGCCGATGTCCGCCATCAGCTGCATGCCGACGCAGATGCCGAGAAAGGGGCGACGGCGGTCAAGGACGGCCTCCTCGAGGGCTTCCACCATGCCCGGAATGGCGCGCAGGGCGCCGGCACAGTCCGCGAAGTGGCCGACGCCGGGCAGGACGATACGGTCTGCGGCGGCGAGGGCGCCGGGGTCGGCGGTGACATCGATGGTGTGGCCAGCCTCTGCAGCGGCAGCGAGGGCGCGCGCGCAGGAATGCAGGTTGCCGGAGCCGTAATCGATGAGCGCGGTGCGGGACATGGGCGGCTCTTAGCGGCGCTGGGCGGGCGTGGCAATTCCGGGCCGGAAGGGGCAGCGGGCGCAGGCACGTGAGACGGGCAACCCGATGAGGGCTAAGGTGGCGCCTTCTGCTGCGCTGGCACCAGCGGCCGACGTGGCGAAAGTGTTCCTCTCCTATTCGCGGAAAGACGTCAGCCTTGCCGATGACATGGTGGCGGGTCCTCAAGCGTACGGATTCGAGGCCGATATCGACCGGGAGGACATTGCGCCGGGCGAGGCCCGGGAGGCGCGGCTCTCGGGGCTGATCGCGGAGAGGGACACGGTCGTCTATGTGATCTCGCCAGGCTTGGTCTCTTCGCCGCAATGTCACCGGGAAGTGACCGAGACACTGCGGCTGTCGAAGCGATTGCTCCCGGTCGTGTGGGTGCCGGTGCCTGAGGCGCAGATGCCGAAGGAATTGTCGCGGCTGAACTTCGTGTTCTTCGAAAGCAGCAGGCTTCTCGCGCGGAGCCGTTCAGTGCTGGTGGGCCGCCGGAGGAGGCGCTGCGGCGCGGGGCAGAGCTGGACGGCGCGCGGGACTGGGCGGCGACGCGGCCACAGCCCGCGCCGGAGCAGACTGATCTGCATACCGATTACATCGCGGCGTGGATGCGAACGGCGCGCCCGATAGCGCCGGGACGGAACGGCCGCACAGGACGCTGCCAGAAAACGCGCCGGCAATAGAGCTTGCGGCATCGTTCCCGGTGCTGGATGAAGCGGCGGCGCTGGCGTCATCGGAGATTGTGCGGCGCACGCCGGACCCTCTGGGCGGCGTTCGCCGTTCGAGCTGTGGCGGCTGGCGGGTGCTCCGGCCAACGCACCGGGCCGGGCACCGGCGCTTTACGCCATCGGCGATGCTGCGCGCGGCGGCCAGGTGATCGGCGTGCATCTCGGCTCGACACCTCGCCTTCAGTTAACGGACCTGCCGACGGGCTACGGAACCGCGCCGGCGCTGGTGATCGAGAGGATACGGCAGGAGATCGAGCCCGCCGGTGGCGCGCCGTTCGGGCGGGTTTGCCGGCCCTAAGGGGCGAGTTGCAGGCAGAATTTGCGCTTTGCGAAGGGGGCGCAATCATGCGATAGGGCGGACATCATGGACCTCCTTATACTTCTCGCGCTGATCTCCCTGAACGGGGTGTTTGCGCTTTCCGAACTCGCGATTGTTTCCTCCCGCAAGAACCGCCTGCAGATGCGCGTCGACAAGGGCGACAAGGGCGCGAAGGTTGCGCTGAAGCTGCAGGAAGATCCCTCGGCCTTCCTGTCAACAGTTCAGGTGGGCATCACGCTGGTCGGCATCATCATGGGTGCATATGGCGCAACCGCCCTCGCCGAAGACGTCGCGCCGTGGATTGTCAGCACGTTCCCTGGGTTGGAAAAGCAGGCCGGGTTCATCGCCTTCGGCGTGGTGATCGCAGTGACAACCTACCTGTCGATCGTTGTTGGCGAACTGGTGCCGAAGCGGATTGCGATCACGGCGCCGGAAGCGTTTGCCAGCGTCATTGCGCCGCCGATGGCGCTGCTGGCGAGAATCGTCTTCCCGGTCGTCTTCATACTGAGGGGTTCGACGAACCTCATCCTCGGCCTGTTCGGCTTGTCCAAGGTCAATGCCGATCTGATGACGGAAGAGGAAATTGAAAGCGTGATCGAGGAAGGCGCAGCCAGCGGCGCCATCGACGAGGACGAGCGCGCGATGATCCGCAGTGTTATGCGCCTTGCCGACCGTGACGTGCGCTCCATCATGACACCGCGCAAGGATGTTGTCTGGTTGGACCTTGACGATTCGCCGGAAGAGCTCCTGAAGAAAATTGCCGACAGCGGGCATTCGCGGTTCCCGGTGGCGCGCGATGATCTGGAGCATGTGATCTCGGTTGTTCAGACCAAGGATCTTCTGACGCTGTCTGAAGGCAAGCGCCTGCCGGACTTTGAAACGGCCGGCCACGAGCCACTGTTCGTGCCGGACTCGATGACAGTGCTGAACCTGCTCGAAAAGATGCAGGCGAGCGCCGTGCAGATGGCGTTGGTGTCGGACGAGCTAGGTCATATCGAAGGCATCGTGACGGCGGCGGACGTGCTCGGCGCCATTGCGGGTGACGTAGCCTTCTCGCCGGAGGACGGGCTTGCCCGGCCGCAGAAGCGCGAGGATGGATCCTGGTTGCTCGATGGCCGGATGGCGATTGAAGACGCGGAGATTGCGCTCGGCCTGGACCTGACACCGGAGGAGGATCCTCCGTACACAACGGTTGCGGGTCTGGTTATTCACAACCTGCAGCGAATTCCGGAACTCGGCGATGTCGTGATTTCAAGTGGATGGCGTTTCGAGGTCATCGACATGGACGGCCGGCGCGTCGACAAGCTGCTTGTCGCGCGCCTTCCGTCCAAAGAAGAAGATCCTACCGGTTAGTGCCGCTCAGAGGACCGAAACCCAGTTCCCGTGGAATCCCGGCGGAATCCGGTGCGGAATGGTGATAGCAGCGGCTGGCGGTCCAGTGAAATCCTGTGCGTTGAGGATCACGAGGTCGGTTGTGTTCCTGTTGGTGTCGATGACATAACCGATCAGCCAGCCTTCATCTTCCGCCGCTTTTTCATGAGCCGGGACGAAGACAAACTCGCCGGGGACGCGGCCCGTACCGAAGTCGTGCACTTGGCGGGTGCGGGCGCCCAGGTCGTGCTTGAAGAGGGTCGAGGCGCCCATCCAGTCAGCGGTTCCGGTCGGGGGGAGGGCGACGGTGTAGGCAAAGCGGTAGGGTTGGCCGATGCGGCGCTCGTCCGAACGCGGAAACTCCTGCGGTGCGGCGTCGAGTACGGTGCGCGTAACCTTTTGGACGGCGGGATCGATCTCGAGGCTTTCGAAGGTCGTCGTGGCCGCATTCGGGCCTTTCTGACCGTCGGCGAAGACAGCGGAGTGGACGCAGGCATCCATGATGACCTTGCCGTCTTCGGTCTCGTAGGCATTGGCCGGGTGAAAGATGTAGCAGGGCGCAATTTCGCACCAGATGATCTCCTCGCCTTTGCCTTCGCGGGGGAGCAGGCCAATGCGCGCGGCGTGTTTCGGATTCCAGCGATAGGGGAAATTCTCGCCGGAGATCATCGCGGGCATCGAGAAGGTAACGGGCAGGTCCATCACGATGACGTAGTTTTGGGTGATCATGCAGTCATGGACGGAGGGGCCGTCCTGGACCGCGATAGGTTCATGGCGGCGGACCTTTCCGTCCGTACCCAGAACAGTGTGCCAGATCACGGTAGGCTCCATAGCGTTGTAGCAGATCGCGTGGGTTTCGCCGGTTGCGGGATCGAGATGCGGATGGGCGGTGAAGCCCTTTGCGAGGATGCCGTCAAAGTCACTGCGCGTGCGTGACTCGAGCAGGTCCGACACCTCAACCGGCAGGCCGCCGGCTTCGACGATGGCCCAGATCTTTCCGGCCATCGGCACAACGTTGGTGTTCGGACTACCGAAGCGACTAGTGGGGCCGGGGATCGGTGTCTCGCCGAGGGCCTGGCTGATTTCGGCGGAGCGGATCCAGCGGTTGCGGTACCAGAGCGCCTTACCGCCCTGGAGGCGGACGCCGTGCAGCATGCCGTCTCCGGCGAACCAGTGGTGGGTGGCGGGATTGGGCGGGGTGAACGGGTTTGGGCCGTTGCGCAGGTAGAGACCGTTTAGGGCGGCGGGTATGGTGCCGGTGACCTTAAGGTCTGTCACCGTGTACTCGTCTTTGAGCGGCGTGTGGATGCCGGTCAGGTAAGGGTTCGGTGTCTTGGACTTGCGATGGGTGCGGTTGAAGTTCGCAATTCCCAGGAGGCCTTGGGTGACAGCGCCGCGGATGGCGGCTTCGACGGGGCTGGGCATTGGGGGGCTCCTGTGACGATGTGAGAGGTTGCGGCGGCTTTGAATAATGTTTACACCGGCAACATGTCCGAGAATGATAACACTGTCAACATTCATTCCGAGAAAAATCGCTACCACCATGGCGATTTGCGCGCAGCGCTGATCGAAGAAGGCCTGAAGCTGATCGATCAGGCACCGGCCGAGGCGCTGAGCCTGCGGGAGATTGCGCGCAATGCGGGCGTCTCAGCAACGGCGGTCTACCGGCACTTTCCAGACAAGGCGGCGCTGCTTGGCGCGCTTTGCCGGGAAGGACATACCCGGATGGCAGCGGCGTTCCAGAAGGCGATGGCGTCCGCGCCGCCGGGCAAGGAAGCCTTCACTGCGATGGGCCGCGCTTACGTCTATTTCGCGCTGGCGCACCCGGCGCTCTTCCGGCTGATGATGGCGCAGACGGCAGGCCCTGTGCCAGCGCCGCCGCCGAGCTCCGGGGCAGGAGCAGACGGGATGCAGATACTGGTCGATGCCATCGACGGCCTGTTCGGTGCCGGCATGCCCCAGCCGGTGCGAGAGGCGCGGCGGCTGAAGGCCTGGTCGCTGGTGCATGGCCTCGCCATGCTGATGCTGGACGGACAGGTGCCGGCGGACCCGGCGCTGGTCGAGGCAGTGGTGGATGCGTCAGTGCTCTGAAGCGGCCCCGGCCGCCCCCAGGGTTCAAACGCCGTCGGCAGCCCTCCCGAGCGGGGCGAGCGTCATCAGCGTCATCAGGAACAATCCGGCATCGCCGTAGGCAGGCGGCATGGTGGTTTTCCCGATATGTTATCGGGATACCCGCACCAGCGTGACCCGGCTGCGGGGGGTGTTTCGCGGCGGACGCTCCGCAGGCGGACGGGACGGGGCCTAGAGGCTGCCTTTGGTGCTGGCGGGTTTGCCGCCGAGCCGGGGGTCGACCGTGATGGCGGTACGCAGGGCGCGGGCGGTGGCCTTGAAGCAGCTTTCGGCGATGTGGTGGTTGTTCTCGCCGTAGATGTTTTCGACGTGCAGGCACATGCCGCCATTGCCGGCGAGGGCGTGGAAGAACTCCTTGAAGAGTTCGGTGTCCATCTCGCCGAGCTTGTCGCGCCGAAAATCCACTTTCCAGATCAGGTAAGGCCGCTTGCAGAGGTCGAGCGAGGCGCGGGTCAGGGTCTCGTCCATCGGTATGTAGGCGTGGCCAAAGCGCGTGATGCCGCCGAAATCGCCGAGGGCCTGGGCGATTGCCTGGCCGATGACGATGCCGGTGTCTTCCACCGAGTGATGGAAATCGATGTGCCGGTCGCCCTTGCAACGTACCGTAAGGTCAACCAGCGAGTGCCGGGACAGGCTGTCCAGCATGTGATCGAAGAAGCCGATGCCTGTGTCGATGTCGGATTTGCCGGTACCATCAAGGTTCACGGTTACCGAGATGTCGGTTTCCTTGGTCTTGCGGGTGATCGTGGCGGTGCGATTCTGGGTCATGGCTGGGCGTATAGTCCGTCGAGAACATTACAGCTAGCGCATGATGTTCACAGATTCCTAAACATCTATGCCGCAGTTTGCGCTGTAATTTCCGAATCAAGGCCTCAGGCGGCGCCAGTGTGAAGAAATCATCGCTTATCGGCCGGCTGACCGGCAGGTTTTCGATACCGGTCTTCGCCGGTATTGCTGGCGGTGTTCTGTCGATTTTCCTGTTCCTGGCAGTGATGGCGATATCGGTCGGCTACCGGATGATCTTCCTCGGCGCGCCGTTCGGTTTGCTGGTGCCGGCGCCCGTGATGCTGGCGATGCTGCTGACCTGCATGGGGGTATCGGCCGCCGGCGCCTACTTCACGGCGCGCCCCCTGCAGGAAATATTCCTGCGCTTTACAGCCTACATGATGACCAGCCGCCTCGACGCGGAAGCCGAGCTCGACGAGTTGCAGTTTCCGGAGCTGCGCCGCCTCAGGGTGGCGACAACACGGACGGTACGCAAACTGCGCCGCGAGAACGACACGCTGCGCACGATTGCCTATCAGGATCCGCGCACCAACTTGCCGAACGCGATTGCCCTGGAGCGTCAGGTCAACGCGACGCTGCCCGAGGCGAGCTTCGAGTATCCGGCGGCTTTCCTGCTGCTCGACATCGACCGGTTCGGTCAGCTGCTGGAACAGGTGGGCACGACCTATGGCGATGCGCTGATCGAGGCGGCCGCGAAACGGTTGACGCGCGCCCTGTCGGACCTTGGCGACCCGGCGGCGATTGCGCTGCGCGGGAGCATGCTGTCGGCGTTGTCGGCGGACAAGTTCGTGCTTTATCTTCCGTGTGCGATCAATCGCGATCATGTGATCTCGATTGCCCGCGCCGTTCGGGCCGCCTTTACCGAGCCTTTCGACTTGCCGACGCGGCAGATCACCATGTCGATCTCAGGCGGCATTGTGATGGCGCCGGAGGATGGCGAATCATTTGCCAAGCTGATGCAGAACGCCAAGCTCGCCGTCCGCCTTGTGCGGTCGGAGGCGCAGTCCGGCTTCCGTTTCTTCACGCCGCGCCTGACGCGTATCGTGCAGGGGCGTTACCGCTTCGAGGCTGAACTGCGCGACGCGGTGGGCAACAAGGAATTCAAGGCGGTCTTCCAGCCGAAGATCTGTTTCGAGACGGGCCGCATTCTCGGCGCCGAAGCGCTGGCGCGCTGGCGACGGCCGAACGGCAAACTGATCTCGCCGGCGACCTTCATTCCGGTGGCAGAGCAGGCAGGCCTAATTGATGCGATCGGCATGCAGATCCTGGAAGCGGCGTGCGAGGCGGCGCGCAGCTGGCAGCTGGAAGGGTTTGACCTGACCGTGGCCGTGAACGTTTCGCCCAGCCAGTTCCAACGCCACGACCTGACGGATTCGATCATGGCGGTGCTACGCCGGACGGGCTTGCACCCGAACCGGCTGGAGCTGGAGATAACCGAGAGCATGGCCGTGAACGATCCGGCGCGCGTAGCCGAGTTCATCTCGCCGTTGCGTGCGATGGGAACCAAGCTCGCCATCGACGATTTCGGCACTGGCCACTCAAACCTTGCGACGCTGACGCAGCTGCCGTTCGACGTGTTCAAGATCGACCGGCAATTCGTCTCGGCTCTGGAGACCGACCGGCAGGCGCCGGCGATTGTCGAGATGATTCTCGCTATGGCCGAAACGCTCGGCCTGAAGACCGTGGCCGAGGGCGTGGAGACGACGCGGCAGGCGGAATTCCTGCGGCGACGGGGCTGCACTATGGCGCAGGGCTTCCTCTATTCACCCGGTTTGCCGGAGACGGCCTTCCTCGACTTCCTGCGCGCCTGGCGCCCGGGCCAGGCGGGCGAGCAGCAGCAGGATGACGCTCCGGAGCGTCAGGCGCCGCGCCGGTAGACGCCGATCATTTCGCCGCGCAGCAGGGTTTCGCCGATGCGGCGATAGCCGAGCTTGGCGGCGACTTTCTGCGACGCGATGTTTCCCGGATCGATGATGCAGTGCGTGGCGGCGGGCGCGAGGGCAGCGTCCATCCAATCCTGGCAGGCGCGCATTGATTCGGTGGCGACGCCCTTGCTCCAGGCGGCGGGCCCGAAGGCCCAGCCCGCTTCCGGGCCGATGGCGAGCTCCGGCGGCAGGCCGCGCTTGTGATCGGCAAAGCCGGCCTCGCCCAGCACTTCGCCGGTGTCCCGGCGGGTGACGACCCAGTAGCCATAGTGCAATATCTGCCAGTGACCGATGACACGCAGCAGCGTTGTCCATACTTCCTGGCGTGTGCGCGGCTGGCCGCCGATATGGCGTGTGACCTCCGGGTTACCCCACATCGCGGCGAGCGGGGCGAGATCATCCTCCGTATGCGGACGGAGGATGAGACGTTCGGTAGTCAGGAAGGGTGCAATCAAGCGCCAGCTTTCATTTTTGCGAGCATCGCGCCCATGGCGGCATGAACGGCATTGATCGCCTTCAGGGGACGGACCATGACCTTGAAGTCGACGATCTGGCCATCCGCGTTCCACTCGATCATGTCGATGCCGTTGACGGCGATCCCGTCCATCTCGGTTTCGAATTCGAGCACGGCGCGGTCGCCGCAGTCGAAGACACGGGTGTAACGGAAACTGTCATTTCCCAGGGTCTGGCCGGCAGCGAGCAGGTAGCCCATGGTGATCGGCTTGCCGACCTGCGGCGTATGGACGACGGGGCTCTTGAAGACCACCCCGTCCGCCAGGAGGGGCGCGAGCCCGCCTGGCGAATGGTCGTGCGCCATCCAGTCAAACCAGCGCTGCAGGTTCGGCGAGTGGCCGGTTTCGGGGATAAGATGTTTTGCCATTAGGTGGTCCTCCCGGGGCGGAGATTAGGCCCGCCGGGGCAGGGCCGCAACCGGGGCCGCGGCGGCAGGCCGGTCCGTGCTGTTTCCGAGCGTCACAGGCGTCTTCGCACGGATGCGTATTGCCAAGCGACCGGTCCATGCGGAAGGTCGCGGCGTGCAGGCAGAACGGAAAGGACGTTTGCGTCATGGGCAATCATGTAAAGGACAAGTCGATTATCGTGACCGGAGCTGCCGGAAGGTTTGGCCGGCTCGTCAGCGAGAAGGCGGCAGCGCTCGGCGCGAAGGTCACGTGTGCAGACATTGACCTCGGCACGCTGGAGGCGAGCGTCGCTGCGATCTGTAAGGCAGGCGGCACCGCGCAGGCCCTGCGTGCGGACGTCACCCAGATCGAGGACATGAAGGCGGCGGCGAAGGCCGCAGTGGACGCCTATGGGCGCATCGACGTAATGCTGAACAATGCCGGCGTGATGCCTCTGGCGCTTTATGCCGACCATGAGACGGCGCTGGAGAAATGGTACCGCTGCATCGACATCAACATCAAGGGCGTGCTGAACGGCACCGTGGCTGTCTATGACCAGATGATCGCGCAGGGCGAGGGCCATGTGATCAACGTGTCGTCGATCTATGGCAACTTTCCGGTCTATGGCGCGGCGGTGTACGGGGCGACGAAATCTGCGGTGAACTTCCTGTCGGAGTCGCTTCGCATCGAGAGCCGCGGGAAGATCAAGGTGACGATCGTGAAGCCGACTGGAGTGCCGGGGACGGGGCTGGGAGCGGGTGTCGTCAATCCGCAAGGCATCACCGGGATCGTCGGGCAGAATGCAGGCGAGTATTTCGAAGTGCTGGGCCAGATGAGGGAAGGCAAGCTCGATCCGGCGCGGCTCGACCCGAACGAGATGGACTATGTGGCGCTCGACCCGGCCTTCATTGCCGACCAGATTATCCACGCGATCAACCAGCCGAAGGGCGTCTCCATCGGCGACATCACGGTGCGCGCCTCCGGCGACCATTACATTCTCTGACGCGGCGCTTAGGCGTAGCCGAGGAAGGCGAGGATTTTTTCGAAGACGTCACGGTCGAGGCATAGTTCGCGGTGGTCGAGGTCCGCAACGCCGTGGACTTCGGCGCCTGGAAGTTTTGCCGCGAGAGCGGAAATTTCGTCCAGCGGGCAGCCGATGTCTGCGTCCGAGCCGATGAAGAGGAGTTTGCCGGAAAAGCCGGAGAGCGCTGCGGCGAAGTCGAACGGAGCGAGTTCACCGCCGCCGGAAGCGCGGACGAACTCAAGGGCGGCGGCGAGCGCGTCGGGATCGGCGCCCTCGCGGCGTTTGGCTTCTGCCCAGCCGAGGACGGGCGGCGCAATCAGCACGACATAGTCGGCCTTCGCGCCGGCCTTCAGCGCGTTCGCGGTAGCAATGCAGCCGAAGGAATGCGCGACAATCGTGTCAATGGGCGCCTCGGCGGCGCAAACCTCGAACACGGCGCGACCGGCCGCTTCTGCGCCATACCCTTTCGATTTCGAGGCGCCGTGACCCGGCAGGTCCATCAGCAGGACGGCGCGGGTATTTGAGAGGAAGTCCTGCGCGTACTGGCGCCAGATCCGGTGGGTGTCGTTCCAGCCGTGCACGAACAATGTGGCCGGGCCCTCGTGCGCGCGCCAGAGCGGCGTCTCGCCCAAATCGCGGCGCGCATTCGGCGGCAGCATGTTCTGACCAGGCGCCGCGCTGACAGGGCTTGGCACGAGTTCGGCGAGGAGGGCGCGCGCGGCGGCGTTGAGATTGTCGGTCATGTATGTCCTCCCGGCGCTACTCTCGGGCGGGTGTAGGCGCGCGTCAATCCGGGGCGGGCGCGCCGGCAAGGCGTTCGAGCAGCTGCGTGAGGCGCGCGCCACAGATGCGGCGGCCTTCTTCGGCTGGTCGGACGCGGCGATGGCGAGAGCGGTCTGGGTGGCCGCGCCAGAGCTCATGTCGGCGGCTGACGCGCCTGACGGCGCGCACATCCGAGTTCTTCGTCGCTGCGTTCTCGGCAAGCGCGCTGTTCGAGCCCACGCGCTCAACGGCGGCACGCTTCCTCGTGATCAATCGGAGGCACATCGGACTCGCCTTCGCGCCTGCGCACTTCATCCATCTCGGCGTGCTTGTCGCCTACTTCGCGGTGACCGGCGAAGAACCTGGTTTGGTGCGTGTTGTCGGGGGGAGGGCTTGCCCAGCTGTCGATCGCGCTGTTGGCGGCGACTTCGATCAACGCAGCGCAGCGACGGCTGGGGCGGAACTGGCCGCGGTTGCGCCTTGTGGGCAGCTGGCAAGTCTGGCTTGTCTTCCTGAATTCGTATCTCGGCCGCGTGCTGGAAGGGCGCGGGCCGGGCTGGATGTTCGGCGGCATCACAGCGCTGATGCTCGGCGCCGCCGCGTTTAGGATCGCGGCGGGCGTGCAGAAGCGGGCGCGGTTGCGGGCGGCTAGCTAGCGTAGGCCGCAGCCAGCTCCGGGTCTTTGGCGGCGACGAGGTCGGCGAGGTCGGAGATGACCTTGGCCTGTTTCCAGGTGGCGTCGTCCTGCATCTTGCCGTCGATCATGGCGACGCCGGTGCCGTCCGGCATAGCGGCGAGGATCTTGCGGGCAAACTTCACTTCGTCCGGGTCCGGAGAGAAGACGCGCTTGGCAATCGCTATCTGGTTGGGGTGGAGCGACCAGGCCCCTGCGCAGCCGAGAAGGAAGGCGTTGCGGAACTGCTGCTCGCAGGCGTCAAGGTCGGAAATGTCGCCAAAGGGGCCATAGAACGCGTTGATGCCGGCCATGCGGCAGGCGTCAACGAGGCGGGCGATGGTGTAGTGCCAGAGGTCCTGCTGCGCGTTGGCGCGGGCGCTGCCGTCCGCATGCGGATCTTCGAGCACGCGGTAGAAGGGGTGGCCGCCGCCGACGCGGGTGGTTTTCATCTTGCGGCTGGCGGCAAGGTCGGCCGGACCGAGAGAGATGCCCTGCATGCGGGGTGAAGCGAGGGCGATTTCCTCTACGCGGGCGACACCCTCGGCAGTCTCGAGGATGGCGTGGAAGAGAATCGGGCGGGAAAGGCCGGCTTTTGCTTCAAGTTGGGCGACGAATTGGTCGGCATAGTGGATGTCCCAAGGGCCTTCGACCTTGGGCAGCATGATGACGTCGAGCTGGTGGCCGGCCTTCAGCACGAGGTCGGTTACGTCATCGAGGAACCAGGGGGAGTTCAGACAGTTTACGCGGCTCCAGAAGCCGGTGCCGGATTTCTGCCAGTCGACCATGTTGGCCATCTCGACGGCGCCGGCGCGGGCGGCGTCCTTGGCGTCGGCGGGGATGGCATCTTCGAGGTTGGCGAGGATCACATCGACCTGTTTGGCCATGTCTGGCACCTTCGGGCGGATCTTCTCGTTATGGCCGGGGACAAAGTGGATCATCCGTTCGAGCCGGACGGGCAGTTCGCGCATCGGGTCCGGCGCGCCGATGGCGAGCGGTTTAAAGAAGTTGCGCGGCGTTTTCTGGCTCATGTGTCTCTCCGGTTGGCGCCAGCAGGATTAGGACGCATGCTGCACTGCGTCAAATTGTGAATGGCGGGGAACGTCCGGGCGATTCAGCCGTTGATGTTCGAGGTTCTCGCAAAGGAAATTCCGATGTCGCTCTTGATGATCCTTCTCACCATCTTCCTGCCGCCGGTCGCGGTGGCGTTGAAACAGGGCATAGGGGTTCAGTTCCTGATCAACCTTATTCTGACGCTGATCGGTTGGCTGCCGGGCGTCATCCACGCGCTGTGGGTTAACACCCGGGAGGGTGACCGGCTCGACTGGTACACTCAGGGCCGCATGAACCGGTAAGGGTTGCCGGTAAAGGGGGCGGCCAGGACAAGAGCGCCGCGGGCTATACCGTGTCTTGAGTGCTCAGGTCGCCATCGGATGAGCGGTTTCCAGCAGTTCCTGAAGCTCGTCGGTGAGGACGTGCGTGTAGATCTGCGTCGTCGCGATGTCGGCATGGCCGAGCAGCATCTGCACCGCACGCAGGTCCGCGCCGCCTTGCAGGAGGTGCGTTGCGTAGGCGTGGCGCAGGGCATGCGGATGCACGCGGCCGGGATCGATGTCCGCTTCGGCGGCGAGGCCTTCCAGCAGCTGGCCGAGGCGGCGGCGCGTGAGGTGGCCGCAGGCCCCTCGAGAAGGGAAGACGAAGTCCTCGGCGCGGGTCTTCACATCCGGGTCGGTGCGTTCGTCCAGCCAGTCGGTCAGCGCCGCGAGGGCCGGTCGGCCGAGGGGGCAGAGGCGTTCCTTGCCGCCCTTGCCGCGGATGATGATGTCGCTGGTGGCCCAGCGCGCGCCCTTGCGGCGGGGCAGGCTGCCCATCGTCAGGGAGACGAGTTCCGAGGCGCGCAGGCCCGCGCCGTAGAGCAGCTCAACCAGGCATTTGAGGCGCGTGTCGCTGCCGCAGGCGAAGATCAGCGCCTTCATCTCCTCGCGGGAGAGGACATCCGGAATGTCGCGGGCAGGTGAGGGGCCGTCGAGCCGGGCGGTGGGGTCGTCCCTGCGATCGCCCTCTTCGAACAGGAAGCGGAAGAAGCGGCGCAGGGCGGAGAGCTTGCGGGCCTGCGAGGCAGGGGCAAGGCCGCGCTCAGCCAGGTCATTGACCCAGGCGCCGAGTTCGGCGGCTTTCGCGCGGGTCAGGCGGCCGGAGCAGAATTCGGAGGCGTCCAGCAGGTCGCGGCCATAGGCATCGAGCGTGTTCGGGCTGGCGCCCCGCTCGGCAGACATCATTTCGAGGAAGGCGCCAATGCGCAGCTTGTCGGACATGCCTGAAAAGCTAATGCCGCAGGCTTAAGGGCGGGTGAAACCGCTTGTTTTTACTCGAATACGCCCTCGACGGGAATCCGGGTTTCGCCATCCGGGGGCGGGTTCTTGACGGCCTGCTGGCCCAGCCACCACATGCCGCCGATGACCGCCACAGCGATGACGACGAAGCCGATCAGGAATTTGCGCATGGATTTCTGCCCCGAAAACTGGTTTGGCGACTGGAATCGCAAGCGAATCCTGCCGCCAGAATGCGCCGTCTATGTGGCAGGTCTAGGACTGGCGCGCAACGCCGGGTAAGAGAGAGTGATGCCGGATGACAGTGACCCTTCGAGTGCCGAGCTGCCCTATGCGGGGCGGACGATTGCGCTTGTTGGCCTGATGGGCGCTGGAAAGTCTACGGTCGGACGGCGCCTGGCGGAAAAGCTGGACCGGCCCTTCTATGACAGCGACACGGAAATCGAGAAGGCGGCGGGCCTGTCGATCTCTGACATCTTTGCCCTGCACGGGGAGGCCGATTTCCGGCGCGGCGAGAAGCAGGTGATCAAGCGGCTGCTGGAATTGCCGCCGCATGTGCTGGCGACCGGGGGCGGGGCCTTCATTGACGCCGAAACGCGAGCATTGATGCGTGAGAAGGCGGTGACAGTGTGGCTGAACGCCGACCTCGAGACGCTGTGGCGGCGCGTGCAGAAGCGCGACAACCGTCCGCTGCTGAAGCGCGCCGATGCCAAGACGCATCTTTCCAATCTCGTGAGCGAGCGCGCACCCTTTTATTCACAGGCTGACCTCAATGTTCAGTCCAAGGATGGGCCGCATACAAATACGGTCAATTCCATCCTCAAAGCCCTGCAGACCTGGACCCCCACATGACTTCCTCTTCCGCACCTGAAGCCGTCCGCGTCGATCTCGGCGCGCGCGCCTATGACATCCTCGTGGGGCATGGCGCACTGAAAGAGCTGGGGCCGCGCCTTACAGGTCTGGTTAAGCGTCCGCGCGCCTATGTGCTGACTGACGAGACGGTGATGCGCCATCACAAGCCGCGGCTGGAGGCCGCCGTCGCCGGGGCCGGGATCAAGCTGGACTGGATGGCGCTGCCGCCTGGCGAGCAGACGAAGACCTTCGCCCAGCTCGGCACTGTGCTCGACTGGCTGCTGGCTGGGGGCGCGGACCGGGGCGATGTGCTGATCGCGTTCGGCGGCGGCGTGATCGGCGACATGGGCGGGCTCGCGGCCAGCCTGATGAAGCGCGGCATGGGTTTCGTGCAGGTGCCCACGACACTTCTGGCGCAGGTTGATTCCTCCGTAGGCGGAAAGACAGCGGTGAACACGCCGCGCGGCAAGAACTTGGTCGGGGCTTTCTACCAGCCGCGTCTCGTGATCGCGGATACGGAGCTCCTCGCCACGCTGCCGGACCGGGAGATGAAGGCTGGTTATGCCGAGATCCTGAAATACGGCCTGATCAATGACGCGCCTTTCTTCGACTGGCTATCGGCGAATGGCAGCAAGGTGCTGGCGCTGGAGCCGGAAGCGGCGCGCTACGCCGTGGCCCGCTCGTGCGCGGCCAAGGCGGCGATTGTGGTCGAGGACGAGACTGAGACGGGCGTGCGCCAGCTGCTGAACCTCGGCCACACTTTCGGGCATGCGCTGGAAGCGGCGAACAGCTACGGGCCGGACCTCCTGCACGGCGAGGCCGTCGCGCTCGGCATGGCGCTGGCTTTCCGTTATGGCGCCGGGCTCGGCGTGACACCGGCAGCGGATGCGCGCCGGGTCGCTGATGTTATCCGCGCATCCGGCCTTCCAGCAGACCTCGGCGGGCGGGACCGGGCGCGTTTTACCGCGCCGCGCCTCACCGAACTGATGCAGCAGGACAAGAAGGCGCGCGGCGGGCGAGTGCCGCTCATCCTCGCGCGCGGGATCGGCGCCTCCTACATTCATCCGGATGCGGATCTTTCCTCGATCGAGGCTTTCCTCGGCCGCGAACTCCTTGAAACAGCGTAGAGAGACCTACCGCCCGAAATGATTGCCGGCTACCTGATTGCCATCTTTGTCCTGCTTTGCCTTTCGGCGTTCTTCTCGGGATCAGAAACCGCGCTGACGGCCGCCTCCCGCGCGCGCATGCACCAGCTGGAGAAGGAAGGCGACAAGCGGGCCCTTGCGGTCAACCGTCTGCTGGCGCGGCGCGAGGATTTCATCGGCGCCATCCTGCTTGGCAACAACTTCGTCAACATCCTCGCATCGGTGCTGGCGACGTCGCTTTTTACCTCCATGTTCGGCGTCGGCGGCTATGCGCTGCTCATCTCCACCGCAGTCATGACCGTGACGGTCCTGATCTTCTCGGAAGTGATGCCGAAAACCTATGCGATCTCGCGCCCGGACAGTGTGGCGCTGCGTGTCGCAAGGCCGATTGGCATTCTGGTGCGCGGGGCATCAGGGATCATCCAGCTGATCCGCTTCATCGTGAACGGCATCCTGAGGCTTCTTGGTCAGTCAGCCTCGGCAACGCCAGTTTCCGCGGAGCAGGAAATCCGCGGGGCGATTGACCTGCATGCGATGGATGGCGGCGTCGAAAGCGGTGACCGGTTGCGGTTGGTCGGCGCGCTGGACCTTAAGGATCTCACGGTCGAAGACGTGATGATTCACCGCAAGAACATTCAGATGCTGAATGCCGACATGGACCGCCGGCAGCTTGTGATGAAGGCGCTGGCGAGCCCGCATACGCGCTTACCGCTGTACCGGGGCGAAAAGGAAGAGATCATCGGCATCCTGCATGCCAAGGATCTTCTGCGCGCAGCGCTGCCGATGGGCGGCGACCTGTCGAAGCTTGATCTCGATTCTATCCTGCGAAAGCCCTGGTTCGTTCCGGAGACAACGCCGGTGAAGGACCAGCTCGACCAATTCCTGTCAAAGGGCCAGCATTTCGCGTTGGTTGTCGACGAGTATGGCGAGTTGCAGGGCATGATCACGCTGGAGGATATTCTCGAAGAGATCGTCGGCGCGATCCATGACGAACATGACGTGCAGATCCAGGGCGTGCGCCCGCAGGCCGACGGCTCCGTCAATGTCGATGGCTGGGTGCCGATCCGTGACGTGAACCGTGCGACCGGCTGGGTGCTGCCGGATGACGAAGCGGTCACTGTGGCTGGCCTCGTCATTCATGAGGCGCAGACGATTCCCGAGCCGGGGCAGACATTCGTTTTCCACGGCTATCGGTTCAACATCCTGCGTCGGCAGCGCAACCAGGTAACCGGCGTGAACATCTCGAAGGTGGACACGAATTAAGGCGCATTGGCCTTCAGAGCGAGAGCGTGCAGGCCCGTGTCAAATTCCTTCTGCAGGACGAGCATGACGGTGCGCTGTACCTGGACGCGCGAGAGACCGGCAAAGGCGTCCGAAACTATCTCGACCGAATAATGCGTTTCGCCGCCTGGGGCGGCCCCGGCATGGCCGGCATGTTTGGCACTGTCATCGGTAATGGCGAGCGAGACGGGCGCAAAGGCTTCGGTCAGCGCCTCTTCAATTCGCGATCGTCTGTCACTTGGTTGTGGCATCTTTAAGCGGCGCTCCCTATTATCATGGCCCATGTCCGACAGCGATCCCTTCCGTTACCGCGTCAAGTTCAAAGATATACGCGTGAACCCGCCCAAGGACGAGGCTTCGCGGGCTCGTGCGAAGCAAACACGTGTCTGCGATGAGCATGGCTGTGACCTCGAAGGTGCCTTTCCGGCGCCGCGTCAGGGCGGCAAGGGACGGCACTTCTTCTGCGAACAGCACGTGTCCGACTACAATCGCCGCTTCAATTTCTTTGAAGGCATGAGCGAGGCTGAAGCCGCCTCGTTCGTGCGTTCGGAACGCTATGGCCACAAACGCACCTGGCGGATGGGCGGCGGGCCGCTGGGCGGCAAGCGCAGCGCACATGTGAATGACCCGCGCCGCTGGGCGGGCCGAGGCTTCTTCGACATGGACGATACGCCAGCGGCCGAGGCGCGCGTCCAGGCCCACCGCTCGAGCCTTCAACTCAGGGCCCTGCGCGAGCTTGACCTCGAGGCGGATGCCACGCCGGTGGAGATCCGCGCGCGATACGCCGAGTATATTCGCCGCTTCCACCCGGACTCGAACAAGGGTGACCGCTCCAGCGAGCACAAGCTCGACCGCGTCGTACGTGCCGGCAAGCTGCTGAAAGCTTCCGGCCTGATGCGAAGCTGACCGTCTATCAGGCAGGCAGGACGCAGGCCGGGATTTTCGCCGCGCATGCCGCATGGACATTGGCAACCTTCCTGTGGTCAAAGGCGGCAATACAAGGAATCGCGGCCGGCCGGGGCTGGCCCGCAAAGAGGCGCTGCGCATGAGCAAGGGATTGGTCACGGTTTTTGGCGGCTCCGGCTTCATCGGCCGGTATGCGGCAAGGACGCTGGTTGAGCGAGGCTGGCGCGTACGGGTTGCCGTGCGCCGGGTCCATACCGCCATCGATGTCCGCCTTGCCGGCCCGCCGGGTTGGGTCGACATCGTGCAGGCCAACGTCAAGGACCGCGCCTCGATTGACCGCGCGCTCGAAGGCGCTGATGCGGTCGTGAACCTCGTCGGCATCCTGTTCGAGCGCGGCAAGCAGACCTTTTCGGGCGAGCAGGCCGAGGGCGCCGCGCTGGTGGCCGAAGCGGCCGCCGCCAAAGGTATCACCCGTTTCATCCAGATGTCCGCCATCGGCACAAATGCCGGGTCGAAGTCCCCCTATGCCCGCACCAAGGCAGAGGCCGAGGCGTCCGTGCGCCAGGCCGTTCCGACGGCGACGATCCTGCGTCCGTCCATCGTGTTCGGCGCGGAAGACCAATTCTTCAACCGGTTTGCAGCGATGGCCCGCTCGGCGCCGGTGCTGCCTGCCATTGGCGGCGGCAAGACGAAGTTCCAGCCGGTTTATGCCGGCAATGTCGCCAGCGCGATTGCCGCAGCGGTCGATTCGGAAACCGCCGAAGGCAAGACCTACGAACTCGGCGGTCCTCGCATCTACACATTCAACGAACTCTACGACATCATCCTGAAGACGATCGACCTCAAGCGCTTCAAGATCCCGGTGCCTTTCTTTGCGGCGCGTCCGCTCGGCTATTTGATCGGCGCCATCTGGCGCTATGTGCCGCCATTTGCCTGGGGTGCGCTTGGCAATCCGCCGCTGACTGGCTCGCAGGTAGAACTGCTGCAGGACGACAATGTGGTCGCGAAGGATGCGCTGACCATTCGCGATCTCGGCGTCACCGATTTAGAATCAGTCGAAGCTATCGTGCCGCGCTACCTCTGGCGGTTCCGCACCTACGGCGAATTCCACAAGCCCAGCGAAGCGTAAGCCTTAGGGGCTTGCGACTTCAGCCCGCAACCATCGGCAGCGGCATCATCGTCAGCAGGGCAATGCCCAGCAGGATACGGTAGGCCACGAAGGGCAGGAAGCTCATCCGGCGCACCAGCGCCATCAGCACATAGATGGCGATCAGTCCGGAGATGGCTGAACCCACGCCGATGGCGATGGCTTCGGCCGCTGTCACGGTCACCATGCCCACTTCGCTGCCGAAATAGAACTCTGCGATCATGTACAGGCCGACCGCTGTGAGCACGGGCGCGCCTACCAGCATGCCGAACTTCGCCGCGTCGGGCCGCGTGTAGCCGAGCGCGCGGGCGGTCGTCATTGTAATGCCGGAGCGCGAGGTGCCAGGCAGGACAGCCGCGATCACCTGCACGGCGCCGATCAGCACGGCATGGGCAGGCGGCATGTCGTTGATGGTGCGGGTCTTTGCGCCGTAAATGTCGGCGAGGCCGAGCAGGATGCCGAAGAAGATCAGTGGAATGGCGACGCCCTGAACCGAGCGGACCGCTTCGTTCACTTCGTCCGGAATGAAGAGGCGCGCGATGGCCAGGCCCGCCATGGTCAGCGGCAGGGACGCGAGCAAGTTCATGGCGAGGCGCTCGCCGGGACTCAGCTCGCGTTTGGCGCTCAGCGCGCCCGGCAAGGCGAAGACGCCGACCATGGCTTCGCCGATCTCCTTGCGGAAATAAATGAGCATCGATGCGACCGTGCCGAAATTGGCGACCGCATTGATCAGAAGCTCGTCGCGGCCCTCATAGCCGAAGAAGCTGGCTGCCAGCAGCACGTGCGCCGAGGAGGAAACTGGCAGCCATTCGGTGATGCCTTGGACAATCGAGATAATGAGGATCTGGAGAAGCGACATGGGGCCCGCGCGTGCGTGGATGAAAGGACGCGCCAGCCCTAGCGCAGAATCGTAAACCTTTGGAGCGGGTAGGTGCGCCGGGCGTTTGAAATACGATCATCCAAAACGATATGTATTTCTACGGAGAAGAGCAATCAGGGAGGGGCTCTGAGAATAAAACAGCCATTAAGATATCGAAACGATATTCAAAAATAGCAAACGGTCTTGTTGGCCGTCAGGCGGCGCCGTAAGAGCAGGGGCGCGCGCCCTCCCCGGTGCGGCGCTCCGGAGGAATGCCTTATGGCCGAGAAGATGCTGCAGTTCACGAAAGTCTCCCGCGCGATGCCGGCGAAGCGTCCGGCGCCTGTGCGCGCCGAGGACTTCCGCGAGATTTATGCAGACTTCTCCGCCGAAGCCGCCAAGACGCAGGCCGGGCGCTGCTCGCAGTGCGGCGTGCCGTTTTGCCAGCAGGGCTGCCCCCTGCAGAACAACATTCCGGACTGGCTGAAGCTGGCCGCCGAAGACCGGATGGAAGAGGCCTGGCGTGTGTCCTCGTCGACCAACAACATGCCGGAAATCTGCGGCCGCATCTGCCCGCAGGACCGCCTGTGCGAAGGCATCTGCACGATCGAGCAGTCCGGCCACGGCACGGTCACCATTGGCTCGATCGAGAAACACATCACCGACACGGCCTGGGCCGAAGGCTGGATCCAGCCGATCAAACCGCCGCGCGAGCGCGCGCAGTCGGCCGGCATCATCGGGGCCGGACCAGGCGGTCTCGCTGCGGCCGAGCAGCTGCGCCGAAAGGGCTATCAGGTTACGGTGTATGACGCCTATGACCGAGGCGGCGGCCTGCTTGTCTATGGTATTCCCGGCTTCAAGCTGGAAAAAGAAGTCGTCGAGCGCCGCATCCGCTACCTCGAAGCCTCCGGCATTCGCTTCAGCTTCAACACGCGCGTCGGCAAGGACGTCTCGCTCGCGGATCTGCGCACCGAGCATGACACGGTGCTGATCGCGACCGGCGTCTATGCCGCCAAGGATCTCAAATGCCCGGGAAGCGGCGCCGAAGGCGTGCTGGCGGCGCTGGACTATCTCACCGCTTCGAATCGCAAAGGCCTCGGCGACACGGTGGAGGCTTTCGAATCCGGGGAGCTGAACGCCGAGGGCAAGCGCGTTGTTGTCATCGGCGGTGGCGACACGGCAATGGACTGTGTACGGACGGCCGTGCGCCAGGGCGCCAAATCGGTGACCTGTCTCTACCGCCGCGACAAGGCCAACATGCCAGGTTCGCAGCGCGAGGTGCAAAATGCGGAGGAAGAGGGCGTCGTGTTCGAGTGGCTCGCCAACCCCGAAGCGATCCTCGACACCAAGGCTGGCAAGGTAAAGGCTGTGCGCGCCAGCAAGATGAAACTTGGCGAACCAGATGCCTCCGGCCGGCAGAGCCCGGTCAAGACCGGCGAGATGATCGACGTGAAGGCTGACATGGTGATCAAGGCACTGGGCTTTGATCCGGAAGACCTGCCGATGCTGTTCAACGAGCCGGCCCTGACGGTGAATCGCTGGGGCGCAGTGCGGGTGGACTATGCGACGATGCAGACGAGTCTGCCGGGTGTCTATGCCGCCGGCGACATCGTGCGCGGCGCCTCGCTCGTCGTCTGGGCCATCAAGGACGGCCGTGATGCGGCGGAAGCGATGAACAAGGCGATGAAAGCCATGGCGTCCACAAAAGTGGCGGCAGAGTAAGTATGTTGCAGGGTGGCTGCCTCTGCGGAGCTGTGCGGTTTGCAGGCCGGGGCAAGCCGACCGGCGTGACTGTCTGCCATTGCTCCATTTGCGCACGCTGGAGCGGCAGCCCGGCTATTACGGTCGAGTTCGAGCAAGGCATCACGTTCGAGGGTGACGTCACCTGGTTTCGCAGCTCCGAATGGGGCGAGCGCGGCTTCTGTCCCGCCTGCGGCTCCACACTGTTCTTCCGCCTCACCGAAGGCGACTACATCAATGTCGGCGCGGGCTTCTGCGACAAGGCCCCAGCTGTCCCGATCATCACTCTGGAAATCCATGTGGACGCCCAGCCCGGATACTATGCTTTCGCCGGAGGCGCGCCGCGCCTGACCGGCGAGGAATTTCTTGCGCGCCTCGAAAGCGGAAAGGCCTGATCATGTCAGACTACGTGAAACAGTATGAAGCCAATCGCCAAAAACTGATCGATGGCCATGCCTACAATCCCGAGGATGAGAAGGACGCCTGCGGCGTGGGCCTCGTCGTGTCTCTTGACGGCAAGCCGAAGCGCGAAATCGTCGAGATGGGCATCAAGGCATTGAAGAACGTCTGGCACCGCGGCGCGGTGGACGCAGACGGCAAGACCGGTGACGGTGCGGGCATCCGGCTCGACGTGCCCCAGGACTTCTTCCGCGAGCATGTGAGTCGCACCGGCCATAATCCGACCGATGACCGCATCTGCGTGGGTCAGATCTTCCTTCCGCGAACGGATTTTGCCGCGCAGGAAGCGGGCCGCACGCTGGTCGAGCGCGAAGTGCTGCGCTCGGGTTTCTACATCTATGGCTGGCGCCAGCCACCGGTGGACGTCTCCGTGATCGGCCAAAAGGCGAAGGACACGCGCCCCGCCATCGAGCAGATCATGTTCCGTGATGCGCGCCATCGCAGCACCGAGGACATGGAGCGCGAACTCTACATCTGCCGCCGCCGGATTGAACGGCGTGCGCGCGAGGCGGGAATCCCGTCCTTCTATGTCTGCTCGCTGAACCACAAGTCGCTGATCTACAAAGGCATGTTCCTCGCCGCAGACATCGACAATTTCTATCTCGACCTGCGCGACGAGCGGTTCACCTCTGCTTTCGCGATCTATCACCAGCGCTATTCCACCAACACCTTCCCGCAATGGGCGCTGGCCCAGCCCTTCCGCATGATCGCGCACAATGGCGAGATCAACACGCTGCGCGGCAACAAGAACTGGATGAAGAGCCACGAGATCCGCATGGTCTCGGAGGCTTACGGCGATAACGTCGACGATATCAAACCGATCATCCCGGATGGGACGTCGGATTCCGGCGCGCTCGATGCCGTCTGGGAAATGCTTTGCAAGTCGGGACGCTCGGCGCCGATGGCGAAGGCCATGCTGATCCCCGAGGCTTGGTCGAAGCGCGAGTCGGTCATGCCGACGGCGCACCGGGCGTTGTACGACTATTGCAACTCGGTGATGGAGCCGTGGGACGGCCCGGCTGGCATTGCTGCGTTTGACGGCCGCTGGGCGATTGCCGGGCTCGACCGCAACGGCTTGCGCCCGCTGCGTTATGCTCTGACGACGGACGGTATCCTCGCCGTCGGCTCCGAGACCGGCATGTGCCCGCTCGGCAATCACGAGATCGCCAAGCGCGGCTCCATCCCGGCTGGCGGCATGATTGCGGCGGACCTGCAGACGGGCAAGTTCTACGATCACCGCGAGATCGTCGACCATCTTGCTGCCCAGGCGCCCTATGAGGAATGGCTGCAGGCCGTGGTCGAGCTGGAGCCTGAAATCGGTCCCGGCCCGGAGCCGGTATTGTTCAACCGCGAAGAACTTCTTCGCCGCCAGACGGCCGCCGGCTTCACGCTGGAAACGCTGGAGCTGATCCTCGCGCCGATGGCCGAGAGCGCCAAGGAAGCCATCGGTTCGATGGGCGATGATACGGCCCCGGCAGTTCTCTCTTCGGCTTACCGGCCGATGAGCCATTTCTTCCGCCAGAACTTCGCCCAGGTTACCAACCCGCCGATCGATCCGCTGCGCGAAGGCCGCGTGATGAGCCTGCGCACCCGGTTCAAGAACCTCGGCAACGTTCTGGATACGGACAAGTCCCAGCAGGAAGTGTTTGTGCTGGAAAGCCCTGTGCTGACCACCGGCATGTACGAACGCCTGATCACGCGCCTTGGTCTTGGCACCGAGATCATCGACTGCACCTTCGCCGCCGAGGACGTCACCGCCGAAGGCGCTGCCCTGAAGGATGCGCTGGAGCGTATCCGCCGCGAAGCCGAAGAAGCCGTGCGCGCGGGCCGAGAGCACATCATCCTGACGGACGAGAACCAGTCTGCGAGCCGCATCGCCGTGCCGATGATCCTTGCCACTGGCGCGGTGCATTCGCACCTCGTAGCGCAGGGCCTGCGCACTTTTTGCTCGATCACCGTGCGTTCGGCCGAATGTCTGGATACGCACTATTTCGCCGTGCTCGTCGGCGTCGGTGCAACGTGCATCAACGCTTACCTCGCGCAGGATGCGATCGCAGACCGGCATGCGCGCGGACTGCTCGGGGACCTGACGCTCGGCAAGGCCGTGCAGAACTTCAAGGAAGCGGTCGAGGCCGGTCTCTTGAAGATCATCTCCAAGATGGGCATCTCTGTCATCTCGTCCTATCGCGGCGGGTATAACTTCGAAGCACTCGGCCTCAGCCGTGCGCTGGTGGCCGATTATTTCCCCGGCATGTCCAGCCGCATCTCTGGTCTCGGACTCGCGGGTCTCGAGGAGAACGCGCTGGTGCGCCACCAGAAGGCGTTCGATGAGGATGTCATTTCGCTGCCCGTCGGCGGCTTCTACCGCCTGCGCGCCTCGGACGAGCTTCACGCGCTCGACGGCACGCTCATCCACACGCTGCAAGCGGCGTGTGACCGCGGCGACTATGCGATCTATCGCAAGTATGTCGACGCCGTGCATGCGCGCGACCCGATCCAGCTGCGTGACCTCTTGGACTTCAAGGCCGCAGGTGAAGCGATCCCGCTGAGCCAGGTTCAGTCGATCAACGAGATCCGCAAACGGTTCGTGACGCCGGGAATGTCCCTCGGCGCGCTGTCGCCGGAAGCGCACGGCACGCTGAACATCGCCATGAACCGGATCGGTGCAAAGTCCGTCTCCGGAGAAGGTGGCGAAGACCGCGCGCGCTACCGGCCGCTTCCGAATGGCGACAATATGAACTCGGCGGTCAAACAGATCGCATCGGGCCGCTTCGGCGTCACGGCCGAGTATCTCAACGAGTGCCGCGAAATCGAGATCAAGGTTGCCCAGGGCGCCAAGCCCGGCGAGGGCGGCCAGCTGCCCGGTTTCAAGGTGACCGAACTGATTGCGAAACTGCGCCATGCCACGCCCGGCGTGACGCTGATCTCGCCCCCGCCGCACCATGACATCTATTCGATCGAAGACCTTGCCCAGCTGATCTACGACCTGAAGCAGATCAACCCGGATTGCCGGGTTTGCGTTAAGCTGGTTGCCCAGTCCGGCGTCGGTACGGTCGCGGCAGGCGTCGCCAAGGCGAAGGCGGACATCATCCTCATCGCCGGCGGTGTCGGCGGCACCGGCGCGTCCCCGCAGACCTCGATCAAGTATGCGGGCCTGCCCTGGGAGATCGGCCTCGCTGAAGCGCACCAGGTCTTGTCGCTCAACAACCTGCGCGACAAAATCACTCTGCGAACAGACGGCGGCCTGCGCACCGGTCGCGACATCGTCATTGCCGCGATGCTCGGCGCTGAGGAGTACGGCATCGGTACGGCCTCGCTCGTGGCAATGGGCTGCATCATGGTGCGCCAGTGCCACTCGAATACCTGCCCGGTCGGCGTTTGCACGCAGGACGAAGCCCTGCGCGCGCGCTTCTCCGGTTCGCCCGACAAGGTCGTCAACCTGATGAGTTTCATCGCCGAGGACGTGCGCGAAATCCTCGCCTCGCTCGGGCTTAAGTCGCTAGACGAAGCCATCGGCCGCACGGACCTGCTCAAGCAGGTCAGCCGCGGCGCCTCGCACCTCGATGACCTCGACCTCAACCCGCTCCTCGTGCAGGTCGATACCGATACGCCAGTCGTCTACAAGCCGAACCGCCGCGAAGCGGTGCCGGATACGCTCGACGCGCAGATCCTGCGCGATGCCGAGCCGTTCTTCGAGCGCGGCGAGAAGATGCAGCTGGAATACGGCGTGGAAAACACGACGCGGGCCATCGGCGCGCGGTCAAGTTCGCGCATTACGCGCAAGTTCGGTATGCAGGCACTGCCCGAAGGCCGCCTGCACATCCGCCTTGAGGGTTCTGCCGGCCAGTCGCTCGGTGCGTTCAGCGTACAGGGCCTGCTGCTCGAAGTACTCGGAGATGCCAACGACTATGTCGGCAAGGGCCTCTCGGGCGCTACAATCGTCGTCACGCCGCGTCCGCGCGACCGGCGCACCGCCATCGGCGATGCGATCATCGGCAACACCTGCCTCTATGGCGCAACCGCCGGCAAGCTGTTCGCCGCGGGCACGGCGGGCGTGCGGTTCGCCGTTCGCAACTCGGGCGCCAAGTCTGTCGTCGAGGGCTGCGGCGCGAATGGCTGCGAGTACATGACAAATGGGCGCGCCGTCATCCTTGGCCCGGTCGGCGACAATTTCGGGGCCGGGATGACCGGCGGCGCCGCATACATCTGGGACCCGTCCGACCGGTTCGCGCAGGTTGTGAACCCGGATTCGATCGACTGGTATCCGCTCGGTGAGATGTCGGAAGACCACATCGGCGAGGCAAAGGCCTTGATAGAGGAGCACGGTCGCCGCACTGGGTCCCTCCGCGCGCGCGACCTTCTCGACAACTGGGAGGTGACCCTCGGCCAGATGCTGATGATCGTCCCGAAAGAAGTCGCCTCGATCCTGCTCGCCCGCAAACCGCCTGCGAAAAAGAAACAGGCCGAGCGCGCCTAGCGCCCGGCCTGTCTACTCAAAGTCAGGTGACCGGCGGTTTCTTCCGCCGGATGCGCGGCCAGATCAGGCGCAGCCAGATCCAGAGCAAGGCACCGATCAGGAGAAGCCAGGGCAGGCCGACCGCAAAGGCGGTGATCACGGCCGCAATGGCGCTCGACAGGTTGTAGAAGAAGTTTCCGAACGCATCGCCCAGCGGCGACAACGCGCCCTGTGACACCGGGTTGCGCTTCGTCTCGTAGCTGACGGAGAGCTGGCTCATGTCAACGCGCTGGCGCAGGGCGGCGAGGCTCGACTTCAGAGAGTCGATTTCGCCGTTGACGCGGGCAAGTTCGCGTTCGGTCTCGAGAACGTCCTTCAGTTCGCCGGGCCGGCTTTCCAGCAGCTGCTCCAACCGTCCGCGCAGGGTTTCCTGCGCTTTCAGGCGGGCGTCGGTGTCGATGATCGAGACGGTCAGATCTTCGGCCGTGGTCTGACGATTGGTCACTTCGCCTTTCGCGGCCTCGGCTTCCGCCTCGATCCCGCTAAGGAAGGTCTCGATCCAGGCCGGCGTCGCGCGCAGGTTCAGCGAGGCGGAGGCTTCGTCCTCCGAATAGGCGTTAAGCCAGGAGTTCGTGACCACGCAAACCGCCGGCCCCGCCTTGTTGCAAGCGTCGATATGCGCCTGCATCGTCGGCTCGATGGTCTTGACCGGGATGCGCAGCCCGACCGAGTGGGCATAAGCGATATACTGGACGGCTGCCGCTGCATCTGGTGCGGCCTCTCCGCCGGCCTCAGCCTCTTCGGCCATGTAGTCCGCGTCGGCCATCTTTGCCATTTCAGGCGCGGGCGGCGCCATGGCGGGGCTCGATTCATAGTCGCGGTTCGGCGAACCACAGGCGGCAAGTGCCGCGGCAGATGTGGCTGCCAAAAGCCAGATGTTGAGTTTCATGCGTGCGTTCCTCCCCGGAGCGGATACTCACGCATCATCGCTCCGAAAATGGCAAGAGCGCGCCGCTTTCAGGGAGAGTTGAGGCACATCGGCGCCCACTAAGGCCGGAACGTTACCCGCCGCTCGCCCGCCGTCAGGGTACGCTGGGCATGATGGGCAAAGTCCACGAGCAGGGAGCGTGTCTCGCGCGGGTCGATGATCTCCTCGGCGAGGAAGCTCTCTGCCGTGCGGAAGGGCGAGCGGATCGCCTCGAACTTTTTGTAGAGCGCCGCTTTCAGCTCCTCCGGGTTCTCCGCCTCGGACAACTCCTTCCGGAACGCCGCTTCGATACCGCCTGCCATCGGCAGCGAGCCCCAGTCGCCGCTCGGCCAGCAATAGCGCCACTTGGTCTTCGACTGGTTCATCATCGCCGAACCTGCAAGGCCGTAAGCTTTGCGAATCACTACCGAGCAGACCGGCACATCGGCCTGGTAGACCGCCGTCATCGCCCGCACGCCCGCGCGCGTTACCCCTGCCGTCTCCGCCTTCACGCCGACGGCGAAGCCGGGGCAATCGACAAAGTGGATCACTGGCAGGTGGAAGGTCGAGCAGAGGTCCATGTGGCGCGTGACCTTGTCGCACACGTCCGCGGTCCAGGCCCCGTCGAGGAAGAACGGATCGCCCGCCATGATGCCGACGGCGTAGCCATCGATCCGGGCAAGGCCGGTTACGATGCCTCGGCCCCAGTCATGGCCAATCTCGAAGAAACTGCCCTTATCGACCGTCGCCTCGATGATCTTGCGCGGCTTGTAGGGTGTGCGGCCATCCTTGGGCACGAGGGAAATGAGGCTCGCCTCCTTGCGCTTCGGGTCGTCCGTGGGCTGAAGGCGTTCGGGCAGGTGGTGCACCGACGGGGGCAGGTAGGAGAGGAAGCGCCGCGCGGCGGCGAAGGCATCCGCCTCGCTATCGACAACATTGTCCACGGTGCCGTTCTGGCCTTGAATCTTCCAGCCGCCCAGTTCTTCCTTAGTAACGTTCTCGCCTAGCGCGATGGCGACCGGTGGCCCGGCCACGAAAACCTGCGACAGCTCCTTCACCATGATGCTGAAATGGCTCGCGGCCAGCCGGCCCGCGCCCATGCCCGCGCATGGCCCCAGCGCGAGCGTGACGAAGGGTACTTGTGACAGGCCCGTGACAATCTCGTTCCAGCCGGGCGTCTCCGGAATGTAGGTGCGGGGGTCTTTCTCCAGCGCTTTCACCGAGCCGCCGCCGCCCGTGCCGTCGATCATCTGCACCAGCGGCATCCGGTACTCGGTCGCCATCTTGATCATCTGGACCATTTTCTGCCAGATCGAGGCGTCCGACGCCCCGCCGCGGACAGTGAAGTCGTCGGCGAGAATCACCACCGGCCGGCCCTCAAGGCGCGCCCGCCCGGTGACAGAGGTGGACGGCGTGAAGCCCAGAAGCTCATCATCCGGCCCGTAGGTCGCCTTGCCGGCAATCTTGCCGATTTCATGGAAACTGCCCGGATCCGCGAGGAACGCGACCCGTTCCCGCACGGTCAGCTTACCCCGCCCTCGCTGGCGTTCGACCGGTTCTTCCCCGCCCATATGCTCGGCCAGGCGCTCGCGCCGGCGAAGCTCTTCAATCGCTTTTTCCCAACTCATGGCAAACAGGTGCCCCCCTTACCGCCGCGCCCGTCAACGGGAATCTTCTTGCTCCTCGCGTTCCGGTTTGCTTTATCCCCGTCCAGACCCAATTCCCAAGGAGGAACCCCGGATGGATCTCGCACAACTTACGGCTCGCGCTTCGGAAGCCCTGTCGGGCGGCAGCGATTTCAAGAAAAAGGTGAAGTTCGATTTCGGCAGCGTCGGCAAGCTGCTGATCGACGGCGCCAACGGCAAGGTCGATAATTCCGACGATCCGGCCGATGCTACCATCTCCGTGACTTGGGATGACTTCACCAAGATCTCTTCCGGCGCGATGGACCCGACGATGGCCTTCATGCAAGGCAAGCTGAAAGTGGCCGGCGACATGTCAGTCGCCATGCAGCTCCAGAGCCTGATGAAGAAGCTCGCCGGCTGATCCGGCCTGCCCAAAGGCATTGACCTGAGAGGCCGCCCGGAGACAGCTTCGGGCGGCTTTCCTTTTTTGGAAGGACGACATGACTGACGCGCCGGCAAAACAGACCGCCTTTGTGAACCTCAAGGGCAACCTGGCGCCCGAGGGGGCGGCGGTCGTCTGGTTCAAGGGCGAGGGCGGGCGCGAGCTGCGCGCCTGCGCCGCGCCGGCGCTGTCGAAGGTCAAGCCTCGTGGCACTGTGATCGTCTGTCCGGGCCGGACGGAGTTCATCGAGAAGTATTTCGAGGTTGGCCGCGAGCTCCAGCAGATGGGTTTTGCCATCCTGATTCTTGATTGGCCGGGGCAGGGACTCTCCGATCGCCTGCTAGGCGACAGCAAGAAGGGACATATCGACCGGTTCGAGACCTTCATGGGGGCGCTCGCAAACGGTCTCGAGGAGTTGGAGGACCGCCTGCCCAAGCCGCATGTGGCGCTGGCTCATTCGATGGGCGGCGCAATTGCACTCGCCGCCATCGCGCAGGACCTCGTGAAGGTCGAGGCGGCTGCCTTCTGCGCGCCGATGTGGGGCCTCAAGTCGAAATTCTTCGGGATGAGCTATCTCGTCTGGGCGATGCGCGCGACGGGCCGCTCCGGAGACTATGCCATCCAGCCCGGCCCGCCGGAAAAATTCGAGACCAACATCGTCACACATGACAAGCGCCGCTGGGAATTGCAGCGCGACCTGGTCGACGCCGCGCCGGACCTTGAGGTTGGCCCGGTTACCTGGGGATGGCTCGGCGCCTCGCTGGACATCCTGGCCACATTCACCAGGCCAAAGGCGCTGGCAAAGGTCACCATCCCGGTTTTCGTCGCCTCGGCCGGAGAGGAGAAGCTGGTCGACAATGCCAGCCATGCCGACATCTGCCGCCGCCTCAAGGATTGCGAGCACATCATGGTTGAAGGCGCGATGCACGAGATTCTGATGGAGACCGACGACCGGCGCGCCGAGTTCTGGTCGGGCTTCCAGCGACTGCTGAAGCGCGCCGGGATCTGATGCTCACGACACGGAAAAAAGAAGAATAAAGGGGAGAGATATATGGCCACCATTTCACTGTCGCGGATCATTGCGCACTGGACGGCCATACAGCCTGGGCGCAAGGCGCTCAGCCATGAAGGGCGCGATGTAACGTGGGCCGAACTGGAGGCGCGCACCAACCGGCTCGCGCGCGCCTATCAGGCGTTTGGCGTGAAGCCGGATGACTTCGTCACGATCGCCCTGCCGAACGGCATCGAGTTCTTCGAGGCGTGCCTTGCCACCTGGAAAGCCGGCGCCACGCCACAGCCGGTCTCCTCCCGCCTGCCGAAGTTCGAGCGTGACCAGATTGTCGAGGTCGGCACGCCGAGCCTCGTAGTCGGCGTTGATGCTGGTGAGTATGCGCCGATTGCCTGCCTGCCGATTGGCTACGAACCGGACGCCGCGCTCTCCGATGCACCGCTCCTGGAAGTCACCGCCGCAAGCTACAAGGCGATGACCTCGGGCGGCTCGACCGGCCGGCCAAAACTCATCGTCTCGAAACAGCCCGCCGCCACGGATCCGGACTTACCGCTGCTCGAAATTCCGCAACAGGGCTGCATGCTCATTCCGGGCCCGCTCTACCACAATGGCCCATTCCTCTGGGCGATGACCGCCCTGTTCAAGGGGTGCAGTGTCATCGTTACTACCCGCTTCGATGCGGAAGAGACCCTGCGCCTCATCGAGGCGCATAAAGTGGATGTCATCTATACTGTGCCGACCATGATGCGCCGCATCTGGGCGCTGCCCGATGAAGTCCGTACGCGGTACGACCTCTCCAGTCTGAAGGCGCTCTGGCACCTCGCTGCGCCGTGTCCGCCCTGGCTGAAAGAGTGCTTCATCGAGTGGCTCGGCCCGAAAGTGATCTGGGAACTCTATGGAGGCACGGAGGGGCAGGGCTCCACCACCATTCAGGGTACGGACTGGTTGACCCACAAGGGCTCGGTAGGTCGCCCGGTCGAGACCTGCGAGATGAAGGTCGTTGGCGAGGATGGCCAAACCCTCCCGCCCGGCGAGGTCGGCGAGGTTTTTATCCGCCCGCTCGCGGGCGCCGGCACGACTTATCGCTATATCGGCGCCGAAGCTAAATCCATTGAAGGCGGCTGGGAAAGCCTCGGCGACATGGGCTGGATGGACGCAGAAGGTTTTCTCTATCTCACGGATCGCTTGTCCGACATGATCCTGGTCGGCGGCGCTAACATCTATCCCGCCGAAGTCGAGGCTGCGATTGATGCCTTCCCTGGCGTGCGCTCCTCCGCCGTTATCGGCTTGCCGGACGAGGACATGGGCGCGCGCCTGCACGCCGTGATCGACCGCCCGGAAGGCCCCGCCGACCCGAAAGCGATGGAGGCCCATCTCGCCGAACGGCTCGTGCGCTACAAGGTGCCGAAGAGTTTCGAGTATGTGCAAGAGCCCGTCCGCGACGATGCCGGCAAGGTTCGCCGGAAGGCCCTAAGGGAAGCCCGCCTCGCGGCGACTTGACTTCCCTTAGGGCGGCATCCCTCCCGTGGAAGAAACACGGGAGGACCGAACCATGAAAGTTGCAGCCGTCAAGAAACCGGGTGGCCTGGGAAACCTCGTCATCGAGACACGCCCTGATCCGAAGCCGAAGGCCGGCGAAGTGCTGGTGCGCGTGCGCGCCAGTTCGCTGAACTATCACGACTTCATCGTCGCACTCGGTGGCATCCCTACGCCCGATGGCCGGATTCCCATGTCGGACGGCGCCGGCGAAGTCGTCGCTGTGGGCGAAGGCGTCACCAAATGGAAAGTCGGCGACAAGGTCATCTCGCTCTTCTTCCCCAGCTGGCAATCCGGCCAGATAGAAGCCGCAGGCTTTGCCAGCGTGCCGGGTGACGGCGCAGACGGCTTTGGCGCAGAACTTGTCGCGGCGCCGGAAACCTCGTTCACCCGAATGCCGGCCGGCTGGACCTTTGACGAAGCCGCCACGCTCCCCTGCGCGGCGCTCACCGCCTGGCGCGGTATGTATGTCGAGACCAAGACGAAGCCCGGCGACTGGGTCCTTGTGCAGGGCACCGGCGGCGTCTCGATCTTCGCGTTGCAGTTCGCCAAGGCGACCGGCGCGCGCGTCATCGCCACCTCGTCTTCAGAAGCCAAACTCGAGAAGCTCCGCGCCCTCGGCGCTGACCATGTAATCAACTACAAGGAGGTGCCGGACTGGGGTAAGAAGGCCTTCGAGCTGACCGGCGGCCGCGGCGTTGATGAGGTCGTCGAGATCGGCGGTCCGGGCACCATGGCGCAGTCGATCAATGCCTGCCGTCCGGGCGGCCACATCTCGCTGATCGGCGTACTCACCGGCGTCTCCGGAGAAGTGCCGACGGCGGCGCTGTTCTCGCGCAACATCACCGTCTCTGGCATCACGGTCGGCTCACGCCGCCATCAGGAAGACATGGTTGAAGCCATCGATGCGACGGGCTTCAAACCGGTGATCGACAGCCGCTTTCCGCTGGACCAGATCGCTGCCGCCTTTGCCCACCAGGCCAGCCAGCAGCACTTCGGCAAGATCGTCCTGACGATTTAGGCGCCCGGCCGCTTTCGGAACGACAGCGCGCGCCAGCCTATTGGGCTGGCGCGTTTGCTTGTGCGGCGGCCTTGTCCGACAATGGAATGATGCTCTCGCCGTTAGCCGTATCAGGATCTCCGTTGGCTCGGTGGATTGCAATCACGACGCCAGATAGTGCCAGGATCGCGATCAAGTTCGGAATTGCCATCGAGGCATTGGCCATATCGCCGAACATCCAGACGAAGTTCACCTGTGCCAGGGCGCCGATGAAGATTACCACGCACCAGATGTAGCGGAACGGCATGGTTGCCCATTCGCCGATGAGGTAGGTCACCGCCTGTTCGGCATAGTAAGACCAGCCGATGATCGTCGTGAAGGCGAACAGCGTCAGGCAAAGCGTCACTATCCAGCCGCCGACAGGTCCGGGAATCGCATCTGTGAAGGCGCGGTTGGTCAGCGTAGCCGGGTTAGCGTCGTGGGCCATCCAAAGGTGGGAGGTCGTCTCTGTCAGCCCCGCCGCGACCATGTCGGCATTGGCCAGCAGGTCTGGTGCCGTGCGGAAGCTACCCTCCGCCGTGATGATCACCAGCGCCGTCATGGTACAGATGATTAGCGTATCGACGAACACACCGATCATGGCGATTTCGCCCTGCGTCGCCGGGTTTTTCATTTGCGATGCCGCGTGTGCGATAGGCGCGGAGCCTTGGCCGGCTTCATTGGAGAACAAGCCCCGCGCCACGCCGAATCTGATGGCCGAAAGCACCGCATATCCTGCAAGTCCGCCGGCCGCTTGCTGCAGACCGAGCGCAGACGTGAAGATCATCGCAAACGCGTCCGGGATCTCCTGAAAGTTCAGGCCCAGAACCACGAGGCTCATCACTACATAGATCAGCGCCATCGCCGGGACGAGTTTTTCGGCTACCGTGCCGATGGATTTGATGCCGCCGACAATGATGATGAACACGCAGAGCGCCATCACGGCCCCTATGACGACCTTTGCGAGAACAAGATCAATCCCTCCGACATTGACGGACGTAAAGCTGAGCCCTTGACGGCCGATTTCAGTACCGATGGTTTCGACCAGGTTTTGCGTGATGCCGTTCGCCTGAACCATGCCCCCGGTCGCGGTCGCGGAGAAGATCGTCCCGATGCAGAACAGGATTGCGAGCCACTTCCAGTGCTTACCAAGGCCGTTGGTGATGTAGTACATAGGGCCGCCGTTCAGCCGCCCGAACTCGTCGCGCTCACGGTATTTGATTGCCAGAGAGCTTTCCGCGAAGGCGAGCGCCATGCCGAAAATGGCCGTGATCCACATCCAGAACACCGCGCCCGGCCCGCCAAGGGTGATGGCGGTCGCGACACCCACGATGTTGCCGGTACCAACCTGGCCGGACAGGGCCGTCGTCAGCGCCTGGAAAGGCGTGATGGCGCTCGGATCACCATTGCCCTTCCGGCCGGCCCATACTTCACCGATTGCAGGCACAAGCCGACGGATCGGCCGGAATCCGATCCGGAACATGAAGTAGATCCCTGTGCCCAGCAACAGGACTATGATCGGGCCAAGCGGCAAGAGGCTCTGGCCGTTCCATTCCCCGGCCCAGATGAAGCCACTGACATTGCTCACGCCTGCTTCGAATTCGGCTAAGAACTTGTCGAACATGTTGAAGGGCCTCCCCGGCCGAAAATGTCAATTCCGGGGCACCCTAACCCTGTTTGATCTTCCGTGAAGGCGCTGAATGCCGTTGCTCTTGCTGGATGGAGGAAGGTTCTTTCAGCCTGCCCCCTTTTGAGGCATAAGCCGGTCGATGACCGCTACCCCCGACGCCAAGCCGCTCAAGGGCCTGTTTATAAGGACCCACGGCTGCCAGATGAATGTCTACGACTCCGAGCGCATCCGCGATGTGCTGAAGCCGCTCGGCTACGCGCCGGTTGACGCTCCGGAAGGAGCAGACCTCGTCGTTATCAACACCTGCCACATTCGCGAGAAGGCGACCGAGAAGGTCTATTCCGAGCTTGGCAGGCTAAAGCAGATGAAACTCGCCTCCGGCGGGAAAATGACTATTGCGGTCGCCGGCTGCGTTGCCCAAGCCGAAGGCGCGGAAATCATCCGCCGTCAGCCCGCCGTGGACCTTGTCCTAGGCCCGCAGGCCTATCACAAACTTCCCGAGATGATTGCCCGTGCCAGCCGCGCTGTCGGCGACCGCCTCGAAACTGAGTTCGACACGATCGAGAAGTTCGACGCCCTGCCGAAAACCCGCGACCCGGACGGCCCCGCTGCCTTCGTCTCGGTTCAGGAAGGCTGCGACAAGTTCTGTACCTTCTGCGTGGTTCCTTACACACGCGGCGCCGAGATGTCCCGCAGCGTGGACGACATCGTGGCCGAAGTGCGCGACCTCGCCGCCAAGGGTGTGCGCGAGGTCACCCTGCTCGGCCAGAACGTCAACGCCTTTCATGGCGCCGCGCCCCGTCTCGAAGGCGGCGCAGACTGGACGCTTGGCCAACTCGTCCGTCATCTATCCAAAATCGGCGGCATTGAGCGTATCCGCTATACGACCAGCCATCCGCGCGACATGGACGCCGACCTGATCGCCGCGCACGGCGACACGGCCGCGATGATGCCTTTCCTGCACCTGCCCGTGCAGTCCGGTTCCGACCGCATTCTCAAGGCCATGAACCGCGGCCACACCGCAGACCACTACCGGGACATTATTGCCCGCGTCCGCAAGGCCCGGCCCGACATAGCGCTTGCCACCGACTTCATCGTCGGCTTTCCAGGTGAAAGCGATGCGGACTTCGAGGCGACGATGCAGCTCGCCCGCGATGTCGGCTATGCCATCGCCTATTCGTTCAAGTATTCCGCTCGCCCCGGCACGCCGGCGACCGGAATGCACGGCCATCTCAGTGAAGACGTGAAGGACGCGCGCCTGCAGGCGCTGCAGTCGCTGCTGCGCGATCAACAGACGGCGTTCAACCAGTCCTGCATCGGCCGCACGATTCCGGTGCTTGTCACCGGCAAGGGGCGCAATCCGGGACAGATGCACGGCCGCTCGCCTTATCTTCAGGCGGTCCATTTTGAGGGAACCGAAACCCAGCTCGGCGCGTTGGTCGACGTGCAGATCCTTGCGGCCAGCCTTAATTCCCTTTCCGGCGACCTGGTGCGTGTTCGCGAGACTGCTGCGTGAGCGCGAAACGCCCCCCTGCCGGAACGGCAACTTCCGATACCGTCAGCCGGGTCTACCAGGTTTCTCAGGCCGAGCGCCTGCGCGATCTGTGCGGACCGCATCACCGCCACCTTGCCCTGCTCGAAACCCGCCTCAAGCTGTACAATCTGCGCGCCGAAAGCCAGGGCGGCGGTATTCGGCTCGATGGCATGGAGGAGGGGGTCTCGGTCGCCGAAGCGGCGCTGGCCGATTTCGAGCGCCGTCTGCGCAGCGGCGCCGAGCCGACCGAGATGGAACTGGATGGCGCGCTGCAGGCCGCCCAATCGCCAGCCCAGAACTTCACCGGCTTGAAGGGCCTGCGCAAACCCGTCACCGCGATGACGCGTGGTCAGGCAAAGTATATCGAGCTGCTGACCAATGCCGACAACGCATTGATCTTCGGCGTCGGCCCTGCCGGCACCGGCAAGACCTTCCTCGCGGTCGCCACCGGCGTTGCCGAGTTGCAGGCCGGCATCCGCCAGCGCCTGATCGTTACCCGCCCCGCCGTGGAGGCAGGCGAAAAACTCGGCTTCCTGCCTGGCACGCTTGAGGAAAAGGTCGACCCCTACATGCTGCCCATCTGGGATTCGCTCCGCGAACTGATGGGTCAGGAGCAGATGGAGCGGCGCATGTCGCGCGGCGAAATCGAGGTCGCGCCGATCGCATTCATGCGCGGGCGTACTCTCAAGAATGCCTTCGTCATCGTCGACGAAGCGCAGAACACTACCGTCGCCCAGATGAAGATGGTGCTGACCCGCCTCGGGCGCGACAGCCGCATGGTCGTCACCGGCGATCCCGGCCAAGTCGACCTGCCCGGTAGCCAGACCTCCGGCCTCAAACATGCGCTTCGCATCCTTGAGCATGTCGAGGGCATCGCTGCCCATCACCTGACGGCCGCAGACGTTGTCCGCCACGGGCTCGTCAGCCGGATCATCGACGCTTACGCCGCTGCGGGCGAGAGCTGAGCCTGGCCATGATCGATGTCGCGCTTATCGTCGAAGGGAAGGACTGGTCCGCCCTCGGGGATATTGATGCCCTCAGCCGCCGAGCCTTCGCCGCCGCAGCAAAGGAAGAGCCTGCCGAAGGCCTCGTCTCCCTGCTCCTCACCGATGACGGCGAACTGCAGCAACTAAACCGGGACTTCCGCGGCAAGGACAAGCCGACTGACGTGCTTTCCTTCCCGGCCCTGCCGATGGACCGTCCGTTGCTTGGTGACATTGCGGTGGCTTATGGTGTCGCGGCCCGGGACGCCGCCGGGCAAGGCAAGACGCTGGGCAACCACCTGACCCACCTCCTGATCCATGGCTATCTTCACCTCCTCGGGCATGACCACGAGAGCCCCGCCGATGCGAGCGAGATGGAGGCCCGCGAGATCCGCGCGCTGGCCGCCCTCGGTATAGCCAATCCCTATCTCTTGAGCGACACAGGCCCAAATGAGTGATTCTGATTCTTCCGACGCCGCTTCATCCGGGCGATTACGCGGCCTCTTCGGCTTCCGGCGCAAAGCGGCGCCCCAGCCGGAGACGTCCCATGCCGCCACCGCTGCGGAAGCCGCGCCCCAGGCGATGCGCACCCGCCTCGCCGAATTCCAGAAACTGCGCGTCTACGACGTCATGGTCCCGCGCGCCGACATGAAAGCCGTCGAAGCAGGAACCGAGTTTCCGGAACTCTTGAAATTCTTCGCCGAAGTCACGCATTCGCGCCTTCCAGTCTTTCGCGAAACGCTCGATGATCCGATCGGCTTCGTCCACATCAAGGACGTTGTCAGCGAGCTGGCCAAGGATGGCCTGCCACCGAAACGCCCTCTGGAACGGCTTCACCGCGAAGTGCTCTACGTCCCTCCCTCGATGAAGCTCACCGACCTGCTCGTGAAGATGCAGGCCACTCGCATTCATCTGGCGTTGGTCGTGGACGAGTATGGCGGCACAGACGGCCTGCTCACGCTGGAAGACCTCGTTGAGGTCATCGTCGGCGACATCGAGGACGAACATGACGATGACGAGCCGATGTTCCTGCGCCGCAGTACCCGCGTCTGGGAGGTGGATGGCCGCATGGAAGTCGATGAATTTGCCGAGGAAGCCGGCGTCGATCTGGGCCTCGCCGACAGCGACGTGGAAATCGATACGCTCGGCGGCATCGCGGTGGCGCTCGCCGGTAAGGTGCCTGTGCGCGGCGAGATCCTGCGTCATCCCTCTGGTGCCGAGTTGGAAATCATGGAAGCCGACACACGCCGCATCCGGCGACTGAAACTCCGGTTGCCGGAGCCGCCCGCATCCCCGTCTCCCGAGGAGTAGAGTTTCCATGTCCACCGCTGTCCGCAGCCACGGCTTCACGGCTCTGGGGCCTCTGCACGAGTCACTCGCCCGACTGACCGGCTGGCGCGCTGCCGCCGCCGCCGCCATGTTCGGGGCGCTCGCCGCCTTTGCTTTCGCCCCTTTCCATTTCAGCGCGGTGCTCGTCATCTCGTTCACGGCGCTCGTCTGGATGATTGATGGCGCGCGCAGCCATGCCCGCTGGGGCCGACAAGTCGCACTGCGCGGCTGGGCCTTCGGCGCGGGCTTTTTCCTCGTCAGCATGCACTGGACGGCGATGCCGTTCCTCGTGAACCCGGAACAGCATCTCGCCTTTATCTGGTTGCCGCTGATCGTACTACCGGCAGGCATGGGCCTGATCTGGGGCGCCTGCGCCGCGATGGCCGGCGCTTTCTGGTCGGCCTCGCCCTCGCGTATCTTCGTCTTTGCCGCCTTCTTCGCGCTGGCCGAATGGCTGCGTGGCCATCTCTTCGGCGGCTTTCCCTGGAATGTTCCGGGCACCACATGGATTCCTGGTGGTGCGCTCTCGCAAGCCGCCTCGCTCGGCGGGGTCTACTGGCTGACCCTGCTCACCGTGTTCGTCATGGCTGCGCCGGCCGCCCTCGTCGACACGCGCGATGCCAAAGGCCTCGGCCTGCGCCTCGCGCCGTCCTTTGCCGCCGTACTTGCGCTGGCGCTCGGCTGGGCATGGGGCGCCGAGCGTACCGCCGCGCCCTCCGCGATGACTGACCAGCAGGTCGTCATTATGGATGCCGGTGTGCCGCAGGCCGACTGGGACAGGATGGAGCCCGGCGCCGTACTGGTCGAATATGTCCGTATGCTGACCTATCCAGACAGCCGCCCCGGCGACATCGTCGTCTGGCCTGAAGGCGCTGTGCCTGGCTTCCTGCTGCAGGAGTCGGACTCGCTGGACGCCATCTCCTCCTACATCGGCGAGCGCACGCTGATCGTCGGCGCCACCCGCTATGAGTGGTTCACCGAAGACACGCCCGTCTATTACAACAGCCTCGCCGTACTCGACGCTTCCGCCAACGAGACCGGCCCGATCTCGCTCTATGACAAGCACCGCCTCGTGCCGTTCGGCGAGCTTGCGGCGGTGGACTTCATCCCTTTCGGACGCGAATTCGCCTCCTTGCTACCTCCCACTACCCAGCGCCTTGCCGCTTCCGGTTTCCGGCCCGGGGCAGGGGCCACTGCCATTCAGAACGGGCGCTTGCCACCCTTCGTGGCGCTGATCTGCTACGAGGGACTGTTCCCGGAAATCACGCGCAACGCTAACCTCACCGACCGCGCGCAATGGATCGTGCTCGTCTCCAATGATGCCTGGTTCGGCGCCGGCATGGGCCCGGCCCAGCACTATGCGCAGAATCGCTACCGCGCTATCGAGACCGGCCTGCCGCTCGTGCGCGCGGCCAACCGCGGCGCCTCAGGCATCGTCGATGGCTATGGCCGCGAGACGATGCGCACCCTGCCGGCCGAGACCGCGCCCGAAGGCTGGTCGACCACCTATGGCCGCGACCGCATCCCGGAACCGGCACCGGTGACCGTGTTCCAGACGCGCCTGGGCGCCGGGCTTTTCTGGTTCAGCCTGTGCCTGTTTGCGCTACTGGCCTTCCTTACCTGGAGGCGTTAAGTCCTTGGGGAAAGCCCAGGCACCGGAAGAGGATCGGGTTGACGATGACGGACAGCAAACTTCCGAGCGGCATTGACCGCGTCGTCGGCCAGCGCATCCGGTGGCGCCGCCGGGAACTGAAGCTCACGCAGGAACGTCTCGGGGAACTCCTTGAGCTGACATTCCAGCAGGTCCAGAAGTACGAAAAGGGCGTCAACCGCGTCTCGGCCGGGCGCCTTTACGAGATCGCCGGTGTGCTCGGCGTGCCGATCAATTACTTCTTCGAAGGTGCGGAGGAATTCCTCGAAGCAGAACATGCAGAGTTCGCCGAGGATGACGAAGATCCCCACCCACCTGTGATGACCCCGGAAACGCTGGAGCTGATCTCCGCCTTCCAGAAGATTGAAGACCTGTCGCTGCGCAAGTCGCTGCTGAACACAGTGCGGGCGGCCGCCTCCGCCTTCGACCAGCGCGCCTCCGGCCCGGATTGACCGGCGCGTCTGATGGAGAACCCTGAAAAGGACGCCTTCCGGGATCGCCCGATCCGTACCTTCGGGCGAACCGGCGGGCGCGCGCTTTCGCCCCGCCAGCAACAGCTTTACGAAACCCGCCTCGACCACTGGCGCGTGCCGGATCCTGCCGGCGCGCCGCTCGATCCGCGCGGCCTGTTTCCGGCAGCCCGTGAGGTCTGGCTGGAAATCGGCTTCGGCGGCGGCGAGCATCTTGTGGCGCAGGCAAAGGCGCATCCGGGCAATGGCTTCATCGGCTGCGAGCCTTTCGTGGAAGGCGTTGCCAAGGCCATCGCCGGCATCGAGGATAACGCCCTTGCCAATGTCCGTCTGTGGCCAGATGATGCCCGTCTGTTACTTGCGGCCCTGCCAGATCGCTCGATTGCCCGTGCCTTCATCCTCTTCCCGGACCCCTGGCCGAAACGCCGCCAGCAGAAACGGCGCCTAGTGCAGCCGGATTTCGTAACCGAGCTTGTCCGCGTCCTCGCGCCCGGCGCTCGTCTGCGCTTTGCCACCGACGTCTCCAGTTACGCCGATGAGGCGCTGCTCGCCTTTCTGGGGAATGGCGAACTCGAATGGAACGCTACGCGGGCAGACGACTGGCGCCGTCCGCCCGCGGACCATGTCACCACCCGCTACGAGTCCAAGCGGCTCGGCGATTGTGACCCGATTTGGTACGATCTGATCTGCACCTGAAACTGCAGACAATCTTGACATTTTGGCCTGTTTGTGTGCCTTTAGGCCGCATCGAAACCGGTCGGTCTGAATATCAAGACCCCGTCAGACCGACGGCAATGACTTTCCCTCCCCCGCTTTCGATGGGCACCGGCACGGCACAATCCCGTGTTTGCCGCGGCCCGAACGGTAAAGGAAGGCCATATGGCAACCGGAAAAGTTAAGTGGTTCAACGACCAAAAAGGCTTCGGCTTCATCAAGCCGGACGAGGGTGGTGCAGACGTGTTCGTACACATCTCCGCCGTTGAGCGCTCGGGCCTGCGCACGCTCGCAGAAAACCAGGCGATCCAGTATGAACTGCACAAGGACGAACGCCGCGGCAAAACCTCGGCTGTCGATCTGAAAGTCCTCTAAGGCATTTTTGCTCCGTCAGGAGTGATGACGCGGCGGCTGGAGCAATCCAGCCGCCGTATTCGTTCCGGTCAGCAACCCTCTCGACAAAGGGCAAAACTGCGACTATCTAGCCGCCAAGTCGAAATATATCGGCGGCGGGTCCGGAAACGGGTCCGCCGTTTTTCTTTATCCGGGATTGCCTCGCCCTCGCATGATTGCCCTGACTGAACAGGAACGCCGCCTGCTGGACATCATCCGCCCCGTTGCGGACCGTCTCGGCATGGAAGTCGTGCGCCTTCGTGTCTCGGGCGGCCGCCGGCCCCACCTTCAGGTGATGGCTGAGAAAGCCGGCGGGGCGCCGACCGATGTCGAGGACTGCGCCCGTCTCAGCCGGGCCATGGGCCCGGTCCTGGAGGAGGCCGATCCGATCTCGGAGGCCTACATCCTTGAGGTCTCGACCCCCGGCATCGACCGGCCGCTTACCCGCCCGGGTGATTTCGGCCGCTGGGTCGGCCACGCGGTACGGATCGAACTCGCCCGCCCCATAGACGGGCGCCGCCGCTTCACTGGCACGATTGTGTCGGAAGGGGAGGACGGGGCGCATATTGAACTCGACGATGAGACCGAACTGGTCGCTGGCGTCCATGAAATGAGCCGGGCCAGCCTCGTGCTCACCGACGAACTGATCGAAGCGGCGCGCGCGGCCGGCAATTTGCCACCCCAGCCGGACGAAGATGACGATCTTGAAGGTTTCGAGATCGACGAGAGCGAAGATACAGACGAAGAAGAGACAGGAGATCTCCAATGACCACCGTAGGCGTTTCCGCCAACCGGCTTGAAATCCTGCAGATCGCCAAGGCGGTTGCGGAAGAGAAATCGATCGACCAGCGCATCGTGATCGAAGCGATGCAGGAAGCCATCGAGAAAGCCGCCAAGGCAAAATACGGCCAGGAGCATGATATCCGGGCGAAGATCGATCCAGCGACCGGCGAGCAGACGCTGTGGCGCGTGCAGACGGTCGTCGCCGAGGAGAATTTCGAGGACGAAGCGAAACAGCTTCGTCTCGCCGAAGCGAAGAAAATCGATCCCACGCTCGTCGTCGGCAGCGAACTGAAAGAAGAGCTTCCGCCCTTCGACTTCGGCCGCGTCGCCGCCCAGACCGCCAAGCAGGTCATCACGCAAAAAGTGCGCGATGCCGAGCGTGAACGTCAGTACAATGAATACAAGGACCGTGTCGGCGAGGTCATCAACGGCATCGTCAAGCGCGTCGAATATGGCCACGTCATCGTCGACCTTGGCCGAGCCGAAGGCATCATCCGCCGCAATGACGGTATCCCGCGCGAGAACTTCCAGCCGAACGACCGCGTCCGCGCCTATCTCTACAAGGTCAGCCGCGAGCTGAAGGGTCCGCAGATATTCCTGTCGCGCGCTGCGCCAGACTTCATGCGCAAACTGTTCGCGCAGGAAGTGCCGGAGGTCTACGAAGGCGTCATCCAGATCAAGGCCTGCGCCCGCGACCCGGGCTCGCGGGCCAAGATCGGTGTCATTTCGAACGATTCCTCCATTGATCCCGTCGGCGCCTGCGTTGGCATGCGTGGTGCGCGCGTGCAGGCGGTTGTCGGCGAGCTTTCGGGCGAGAAGATCGACATCATTCCGTGGAACTATGACGCCGCCACGTTCATCGTGAACGCGCTGCAGCCGGCTGAAGTCTCGAAAGTGGTACTCGACGAAGACGAGCGCCGCGTTGAGGTGGTCGTTGCCGACGACCAATTTCCGCTGGCCATTGGCCGCCGCGGCCAGAACGTACGCCTCGCCTCGCAGCTCACCGGCTGGCAGATCGACCTGATCACCGAGTCGGCCGATTCCGAGCGCTACCAGAAGGAATTCCAGGAGCGCACGGCCCTGTTCATGAAAGCTCTGGATGCGGACGAAACGCTCGCCCAGCTGCTTGCTTCGGAAGGCTTCGAGTCGGTCGAGGAGATCGCCTTCGTCGCGCCGGAAGACTTCATCACTATCGAAGGCTTCGACAAGGATGTGGCCGAAGAGCTGCAGCAACGCGCCCGTGACTTTCTCGACCAGCTGGCTGCCGAGAACGACGCTAAGCGCCGCGAACTCGGCGTCGAGGATGACGTGATGGAACTCGAAGGCATGACGCCGTCCTTCGCCGTAAAGCTCGGCGAGCAGGGTGTGAAGTCGGTCGAAGACGTCGCCGGCCTCGTGCCGGACGACATCACCGGCTATCGCGAGCCGGGCCCGGATGGAAAGCCGGTCTGGGTCGAAGGCATCCTCAAGAAGAGCGAAATGCGCAAGGATGACGCCCAGATGTTCATCATGAAGGCGCGCGTCATCGCGGGCTGGATCGAACAGGAAGCCGTCGACGCGCTGCTGGCCCAGCAGGCCGGCGACGAAGAGGCCCCTGAGCTGACCGAGGAGGAGCGCGCGCTCCTCGCCCTGGGCGAGTTGGGCAACAACAACGACGACGACGATGAGGAAGCGCTGGCTGAAGAGCTCGGTATCGACCTCGCCGACCTGCAGACGGAGGGCGGCGATGAAGAAGCCGTACCCGAGCAGTGAACCGGGTCTGATCCCCGACAATGAAGAGGCTGACGACGGCGATGCTTCGGCATCGCCGGAGCGTCAGTGCGCCGTCACGCGCGAGCGCCTCCCGAAGGAGGCGATGATACGTTTTGTTCTGTCTCCGGACAATGTGGTTGCGCCCGACATCGCCGCCCGCTTGCCGGGCAGGGGCGTCTGGGTGGCGGCTGAGCGCCGTCACGTCGACACGGCGGCTGCGAAAGGCGCGTTCGCGCGCGGCTTCAAGGGCGCCGTAACGGTGCCGGAAGGCCTGTCGGATCTGACGGAACGGCTGCTCGTGAAGCGCTGCGTGGAGCTGCTCGGCCTCGCCCGCAAGGCCGGCCTTGCCATCCAGGGCCACGACCAGGTGCGCGATGCACTGCGCGGCAAGGAACCGGCCTTCCTCCTCGAGGCCAGCGATGGTGCAGAGGATGGGCGGAACAAGGTGTATTTTCTCGCCAAAGCCATATATAGCGACGTGAAAGTGGCGGGTGCGCTCAGCGCACAGGAATTGGGCATGGCTTTCGGGCGCGACCGTGTGATACACGGCCTCGTCCGCCGGGGCGCCATCGCGAAGAACTGGGAAATCGCCTATCGGCGCCTCACCGGCTTCAGAGCGGCCCCCGAACTTGACTGGTTCCCAGAACCGGATCGGTAACGGATTTTGCCGGGGCGCATGGGCGGCCCGGCTCAGAATGTGATATGTAGGACGAATGAGCGACAGCAACGATCAAGACAATTCCGGTGGCCGCAAGCCGCTGACCGTCGTGCGGAAAACCTCCGGCACGGTGAAGCAGAGTTTCAGCCATGGCCGCTCCAAGCAGGTCGTGGTCGAGACCAAGAAACGCCGGCCGGTGACGGCGGGAGGCTCACCTGCGCCCGGACAGCAAGCCGAGACGGCCACGCCCGCCAGCGAGTCCATGGAAGCCAAGCTCGTCGCACTCGCGTCGAAGCTCGGCATCACAGTCGCCGAGCTTAAGGCCCGCCAGAAAGTCCTCGAGCAGCGTAAGTCGGAAGAGACCGCGCGCGCTAAGGATCAGGAAAAGGAAAAGGCCTCTCAGGATCGTCTGCGTACCGAACAGGAACGCAAGGCCCAGGAAGTGCGCGACCGCGATGAAGCGGAAGCCCGCCGCAAGGCCGAAGAGGAAGCCCGCAAGGTCGCAGAGGCTGCGGCGCTGGCCCGTCCGGAGCGCACCGTTGACCGGCCCGCCAAGGTCCGTCCGGCGGCAACGCCCGCTGCAGTGGTTCCGCTGGAGGAAGAAGATGCCGGCCGCGCCAAGCGCGGCGGTGGTGGCAAGCCGGTCAAGGACGACCGCGGCGCGGGAGACCGTGCCCGCGAAGCGGCGGCCCGCAGCCGCGATGCCGGCGCGCGCCGTCAGGGCAAACTGACGATCGCCTCCGCGCTCGGCGACGATGCCGATCGCCAGCGCTCGCTTGCGTCGGTTCGCCGGGCCCGCGAACGCGAACGCGAACGCAAGATGGGCGGCAGCGGAGACCGCGACAAGGTCGCCGTCGAAGTCACGCTTCCTGAAACCATCACGCTGCAGGACCTCGCCGGCCGCATGAACGAGCGCGTCGCTGACGTCGTGAAGTTCATGTTCAAGCAGGGCGAAATGCTGCGCGGCAACGATATCGTCGATGCCGACACAGCAGAGCTGATTGCCTCGGAATTCGGCCACACCGTGAAACGCGTGTCCGAAGCCGATGTAGAGATTGGTCTCGAAGGCATTGCCGATGACGATACCGACCTGCAACCGCGCGCCCCGATCGTCACGATCATGGGCCACGTCGACCACGGCAAGACCTCGCTGCTCGATGCCCTGCGCAAAACCGATGTCGTCTCCGGCGAAGCCGGCGGCATCACGCAGCATATCGGCGCATACCAGGTTCAGCTGAAATCCGGCGAGCGGATCACCTTCCTCGATACGCCGGGCCACGCGGCGTTCACCGCGATGCGCGCCCGCGGCGCCAACGCGACGGACATTGCTGTCCTCGTGGTCGCGGCCAACGACTCGGTGATGCCGCAGACGATCGAGTCCATCAATCATGCCAAGGCCGCCGGCGTCCCGATCATCGTCGCCGTCACCAAGATCGACCTTTACGATGCCAACCCGGACAAGGTGCTGACAGACCTCCTGCAGCACGACATCCAGGTGGAATCGATGGGTGGCGTGACGATGGCCATCAAGGTTTCCGCCAAGACCGGTGAAGGTCTGGACGCGCTGACCGACGCGATCTCGCTGCAGGCCGAAGTGCTCGAACTGAAAGCCAACCCGAACCGCGATGCAGACGGCGTCGTGATCGAATCGAAGCTCGACAAAGGCCGCGGTCCGGTCGCCACCGTGCTGGTCAAACGCGGTACGCTGAAGCGCGGCGACATCGTCGTGGCCGGAGCCCAGTGGGGCAAGGTGCGCGCGCTCGTCGACGAGCGCGGACAGCAGCTTGAAGGCGCAGGTCCCTCGCTGCCGGTCGAAGTGCTCGGCATGGATGGAGCGCCAGATCCGGGCGAGGCCATGGTTGTGGTTGATTCCGAATCCCGCGCCCGCGAGATCACGGAATACCGTATCCGGACAAAACGCCAGATTTCCGGCGGCGCCGGTGCGGCCGCCCGTGCTTCGCTCGACCAGCTGCTCAGCCGTCTCAAGGATGGCACGGTCGAAACGCGCGAACTGCCGATTGTTCTCAAGGGCGACGTGCAGGGCTCCGTCGAGGCGATCTCGATGTCGCTCGACAAGATCTCCACTGAAGAAGTCCGCGCCAAGGTCATCCACGGTGCTGTCGGCGGTATTTCGGAATCGGACGTGCTGCTCGCCCGGTCGTCGAACGCGCCTATCTTCGCGTTCAACGTCCGCGCCAATAAACAGGCGCGCGACCTGGCCGAACGCGAAGGCGTTGAGATCCGCTACTATTCGGTGATCTACGACCTGCTGGACGATGTGAAGTCGACGCTGTCGGGCATGCTCGCCCCGGAGAAGCGCGAAACCTTCCTCGGCTATGCCGACATCCTGGAAGTCTTCAACATCACGAAGGTCGGCAAGGTTGCCGGCTGCCGGATATCCGAAGGCAAGGTCTTGCGTGGTTGCGGTGTGCGCCTGCTGCGCGAGAACGTCGTCATCCACGAAGGCAAGCTCAAGACGCTCAAGCGCTTCAAGGACGAAGTGTCGGAAGTCAACGCCGGCATGGAGTGCGGCATGGCCTTCGAACGCTACGAAGACATCCGCGTCGGCGACAAGATCGAGTGCTTCCAGGTCGAGGAAATCGCAAGGACGCTGGCCTAGATCCTGATGGCCAAGAAACCTGCCAATCCCGGCCTTCCGTCCCAGCGCCAGTTGCGTGCTGGCGAGATCATCCGCCATGCCCTCGCCGAGATCATCTCGCGCGAGGACCTGCGCGATCCCGATCTCACCGGCGTGCTTGTGACGGTTGGCGAAGTGCGCTGCTCACCGGACCTGAAACGCGCCAAGGTCTACGTCACCCCGCTGGGTGACGATTCCGAGGCGGGCCGCACCCGGCTGGCCGGCGCGTTGAACCGCGCGGCGACTTTCCTGCGCGGACGTCTCGGGCGTGAGATCGAGCTGAAGTTCACGCCCGAACTGCATTTCATCGCCGACAAGTCGTATGATGAGGCGACCGCGATCGACCGCCTCCTGTCGGACCCCCGCGTCCGGCGCGATGTCGAGGGCTGAGAGCCGGAAGCGGTTTGCCGCGTTTCTGCCTTGATGCTTTGTCATTTGACAGGTCCTCGCCCAGTATCGACACCACCATTGGGCAAGAAGCCGGGGAATTAGGGCATGGAACGCCAGACTATCGATCAGGAAGGCGCACGCCAGGGCGAAGTTTCGTCGGCGTCGCTGCAGCTCGCGGACGACACGATCGCCATCCGGCGCATCGCCACCATGTCCGTCGAACGCCATGAGTTCTTTCCCTGGGACACGCCAGCCAATCGCAAAACACAGAGCATGTATGCCACCTTCTGTGTCGGAATGCTGTTCTTCGGCCTTGTCGGCTTTGCATGGTGGGCGATCCGCCCTGCGCAGGGTGACGGTGTGATCGGCCTTATGGCTGGTGTCGTGCTGATGTTCCTCGGTCTCATCCTCGGCGTTCGCGCTGCGATGATCGCGGTGAAACTGAAGAAGCAAGAACCTTATTTCCGCCTGCTGATCGGAACCTCCGATGGCCGGCAGATCCCGCTGGTGGACAATAACCGCGAAGTCCTCACCAAGATTCGCGATGTGATCCGTCACAAGATGGATACCGGCGACACGACCGTCACCGGCGATTTCGACCTTAACCTCGACATCGTGAACCTCCGCCTGCCAAAAGGCGTGGCGGCGCCTGCGCCGCGCTCGATTGAGGCCGACGTGTTCGACGAAGAGGAAGACGCCCCCCCGGCAGACTATCCGGCCGCTGGGAAGGCATAAGGCGCCGTGTCAGACGACGCGCAGCTGGACGTCGACATTGCCCCGCGTCGCGTTCGAGTAGGGGCAGACTTCATGGGCTTCATGGACGAGGGCTTCGGCTTCGGCGCGCGCAATGCCGGGAAGTGAAACTTCAAGCGTCACGTCGAGCGCAAAGCCTTTTCCTGTCGGGTTCTGGCCGATTCCGACATGTGCGGTGACGGAAGAATCCGCGGGGACTTTCACTTTCTTCTGCCCGGCAACGAACTTCAGTGCCGAGTGGAAGCAAGCGGAGTAGCCGGCCGCGAAGAGTTGCTCCGGGTTCGTGCCTGCGCCGCCGGCGCCGCCGAACTCCTTCACTGTGTCGAGCGTGACGCTGAGGCGTCCATCATTGGTTTTGGCTTCGCCTGTGCGACCGCCTGAGGATGTGGCGTGGGCTGTATAGAGGATGGTCATGCGCGGCTCCTTGCTGCTGGCGATAGTCATATAGTAACCAATTATATTGTGCGCAATACAATGGGGATGACTTTTTCCTGACCGAGTTTGGAGCCGGGAAAAGCTGCGACCGGCGGCGTGATCTGTCTCTTCGCCGGATGAGGTAAGCCCGCGTTCCCGGGCGGCTGATCCTGAGAAAAGTCAAAGGATAGCCAGCCCTGGCTTTGCTTTGTGTAGCTTATCCTTCGATGTAAATCAGGATGAGTGGTGCATGGTCTGGCAGATCGGTCCCGCGCAACTCTAGGCCGCCAGCGCGGCCCGAAGTTTCTTCAGGGTTTTGCGCAGGGTCAGGAACTCCTGAACCGTCAGCCCGCCCCGTACGCCGATCGCAGCCGGGATGCAGGCGGCCTTCTGCTTCAGCGCGCGGCCCTTGGGCGTCAGGCGGATCAGCACCTGGCGTTCGTCCTCGGCATTGCGGGTGCGGGTGAGGAGTCCGGCGACCTCCAGACGCTTCAGCAGCGGCGTCAGCGTACCGGAATCGAGGAAAAGCCGCTCACCCAGCGCACCGACGGTGACGCCGTCCGTCTCCCAGAGGCTCAGCATGGTGACGTATTGCGGATAGGTCAGTCCGATCTCGTCCAGCAGCGGCTTGTAGAGCTTGGTCATCTGCAGGGACGCCGAATACAGGGCGAAGCAGAGCTGGTTGTCGAGGAGGAGGGGGTCTTCGGCGTCGGCCATGAGCGATGTCCTTGTGCTCGATGAATATGGGGTGGATTGACGATGACGCAATCCAATTGAGCGTCCTTCAGACTTGGGCCACAGCCGGATGGATTGACGAAGGCGCCCGGCACCGGATAAGCGGCGGCTTCACTATCCGATCCGGACGCGCGTTCGACCCGCCCGCCCGGACCCTTTGGAGACTGCCTTGTCCCGTCAGAGAAAACGCAAAGGCGAGCCCGTCACGGGCTGGCTCAACCTGTTCAAGCCGGTGGACATGACGTCCACCCAGGCCGTTGCCATCATCAAGCGCCTGTTCAATGCCGAGAAAGTGGGCCACGGCGGCACGCTCGATCCGCTGGCCGATGGCATCCTGCCGATCGCCCTGGGCGAAGCGACCAAGACCGTCCAGTGGGCGATGGACGCCGAGAAAGAGTATGTCTTCACCATCCGCTGGGGCGTCTCCACCGCCAGTCAGGATGCCGAAGCTGAAGTGACCGCGACGTCTGAAGTGCGCCCGTCGCGCGAAGCAGTCGAGGCCGCACTCAAAAACTATGTCGGCACCATCCACCAGATCCCGCCGAAATACTCCGCCATCAAGGTGGCCGGCGAGCGCGCCTATGACCTCGCCCGCGGCGGTGAGGTGTTCGAGCTGGAAGCGCGCGAAGTGGATGTCCACGCGGCGAAGGTGATCGGCATGCCGGACGCGGATCATTCGGTGATTCATGTCGTTTCCGGAAAGGGATTCTATGTGCGCGCGATGGCGCGTGACCTGGCCGCTGATCTCGGTGCCGAGGGTTATATCAGTCAGCTGCGCCGCACGCGCGTCGGCGCGTTCGATGCGGCAGGTGCAGTCTCGGTCGCGGACCTGCAGGCTCTAGCGGAAGACCGTGCGGGACTGTTTGGACATCTGAAGCCTCTGCACGCGGTGCTTAATTCCATGCCGCACCTTCAGGTCACGGTGCAGGATGCCGGCAACCTGCGGCAGGGGCGGACAATCATGCTGCTGCCGCATGTGGTCGAGCGCTGGCGCGAGGGGCGCGGCGAGGACGACGACCGCCTGGCGCTGGCGCTGGCGGGAGATGATGCCGTGGCGCTGGGCGAAGTTCGGGCCGGGCATTTCGAGCCCGTGCGGGTGTTTGCTGGTTAAAGCGTCGCCATGTCGATCACGAAGCGGTACTTTACGTCGCCCTTGACCACGCGGTCATAGGCGGGGTTCACGTCCTTCATGTCGATCATCTCGATGTCGCAGACGATGCCGTGCTCGGCGCAGAAGTCGAGCATCTCCTGCGTCTCCGCGATGCCGCCGATGCCGGAGCCCGCAACACTGCGGCGGTTCGCCAGCAGGATACCGCCGTGCATCGGCTCCAGCGGCTCAATCGCACCGACGATCACCATGGTGCCGTTGCGGGCGAGCAGGCCGAGATAGGGGTTGAGGTCGTGCTTCACCGGCACGGTGTTGAGCAGGAAATCGAAACTGCCGCGATGCGCTTTCATCTGTTCACGGTCTTTCGAGACGAGCACATCCGAGACGCCGAGGCGGCGTGCGTCGGCGCCTTTCTCCGGCGAGGTCGTGATCATCACGACCTCGGCGCCCAGGGCCACAGCGAACTTGATGCCCATATGGCCGAGGCCGCCGAGACCGATGACGCCGACCTTGTCGCCCTTGCCGATGCCCCAGTGCTTGAGCGGCGACCAACTGGTGATGCCGGCGCAGAGCAAGGGCGCGGCGGCAGCGGGGTCGAGCTTCTCCGAAATCTTCAGCACGAAGGCGTCGCGCACGACGATCTGTTTCGAATAGCCGCCGAAGGTCGGCCCGCCGATCACCGGCTCGGTACCGCCATAGGTGCCGACCGAGCCCTTCTCGCAGTACTGCTCATCGCCGTCATGGCAGGCGGAGCATTTCAGGCAGGAATCCACAAGGCAGCCGACGCCGACCAGGTTACCGACCTTGTGCTTGGTCACTTTTCCGCCGACGGCGCTGACTCGCCCGATGATTTCGTGGCCCGGCACGAAGGGATATTTTGCGCGGCCCCATTCGTTGCGGGCGGAGTGGATGTCGCTGTGGCAGATGCCGCAATGGGTGATGTCGATCAGCACGTCATCTGGCTGCAGGTCGCGCCGGGTGATCTCGAAGGGCTTCAGGGGGTCGGTGGGGCCCTGTGTGGCATAGGCGGCGACTTGCATGGCGTGATCTCCCTATCTGTTTGTCCCAACGTTTCACCGGGGCGAGGGGAAGTCCAGAGCAAGCCCCAAAAGCCGTTTATCCCCGCGCAGGCAGGGATCTCGCGAGGCTCTTGCTGGTTATGATCCCTGCCTGCGCGGGGATGAGCAGATTACAGGGGCGTCTTCCCCGCCTCCAGCACAGCCCGCGTCACGCGCAGGATGCGGCTGGCAATCCGCACTTCGATGTAGAAGGAGATCAGCGCAACGACGAGGAGGCTCATCGAGACGACGAACAGGAGCGAGACGGCCGCCGCGACCGGCACCGCGACCAGCTGGCCGGTGAACAGCAGGATGATAACAAGGCAGATCATCAGGGCGGCCAGGGTGCACAGGCCGATCGCGCGGTGGATGTGCACCATGCGCCGGTCGAGCACACCGAGCTCGGTATGGTGAGCGCGCCGGGACAACTCGTCTTCCGAGGCCAGGCCGTCCTCCAGCGCCCGCCAGCGGTCGACGACGCGGGCGAGGCGGTTGGCCATCACGTTCAGCAGCGCGCCGATGCCGGCGAGCGTGAATACCGGTGCAATGGCTAACTGGATGATGTGGGCAATGTCGGAGGGCAGGGTGGTTTCGGGCATGGTGGGGGTCCGGGGAGAATCCTTGCAGAGTCTAGCGTGTTTGCCGCCAGAATCACCCCAAGCCCTTCCCAATCCCCCCCATTTGAGTCATAAGCCCGTTTTTGGGGCGGAGGCACTGTCTCTTGACCCTGCTGGACGACATCCCGGCTGTGGCCACCTGATCAGGCCCGTTCCCAAAAAACCCCGCCAATTCAGGCGATTAGTGAACCCAGCGCCTGCGGGCGTGCTGCAAGAAGGCTTATCCGATGTCGATTACCGCCGAAAAGAAGCAAGAGCTCATCAAGAAGTTCGCCACCAAACCGGGCGATACGGGCTCGCCGGAAGTCCAGGTTGCGATCCTCACCGAGCGCATCAATGGCCTCACGGACCACTTCAAGGCCAACAAAAAAGACAATCACTCCCGCCGGGGCCTGCTGACCATGGTCGCCACCCGCCGGAAGCTCCTTGATTACGTCAAGGGCAAGGATGAAGCGCGGTATACCAAGCTCATCACGGAACTCGGCATCCGCCGCTAGTTCCGAAACAAGCCCGCCGGGCAATAGGGCCGCGGCGGGCTTTTCGTATGTGAAAGAAAGACAGACATGTTCAATAAGCAATCCGTGTCGCTGGAATGGGCCGGCCGCACACTCACGATCGAGACGGGCCATGTGGCGCGTCAGGCCGATGGCGCCGTCATGGTTACCTATGGCGACACCACGCTCCTCGCGACCGCCGTCTTCGCAAAGTCGGCCAAGCCGGGTCAGGATTTCTTCCCCCTGACCGTAAACTACCAGGAAAAATACTTCGCAGCCGGTCGTATCCCCGGCGGCTTCTTCAAACGTGAAGGCCGCCCCACCGAAAAAGAGACGCTGACCTCGCGCCTCATCGACCGTCCGATCCGCCCGCTGTTCGTCAACGGCTTCAAGAACGAAGTCCAGGTTATCATCACCGTTCTCTCATATGACCTTGAGAACGATGCTGACGTGATCGGCATGATTGGCGCCTCCGCGGCGCTGGTGCTGTCCGGCGCCCCCTTCATGGGCCCGATCGGCGCCGCCCGCGTCGGCTACATCAACGGCCAGTATGTCATCAACCCGACCATCGCCGAACTGGAAGATTCCGATCTCGACCTCGTCCTCGCCGGCACGTCCGACGCCGTGATGATGGTGGAATCGGAAGCCTACGAGCTTTCGGAAGAAATCATGCTTGGCGCCGTTGTTGCTGGCCATGACGCGATGCAGCCAGTGATCGACGCGATCATCCAACTCGCCGAGAAAGCCGCTAACGCCCCGTTCGAGTTCGAAGCCGAAGACAATTCCGTCGCCGTGAAAGCGATTGAGAAGATTGTCGGCAAGGACCTGTCGAAAGCCTACAAGATCACCGCCAAGGGCGAGCGTTATGCTGCTGTTGGCGTAGCCCGCGACAAGGCGAAAGCTGCGCTCGTCGGCACCGAAGAAGCGCCGGGCGAAATGACCGCCGAGCTTTTCAAGACTGCGTTCAAGGAAGCTGAAGCCTCCGTGGTTCGTGGCGACATCCTGAAAACCGGTGAACGCATCGACGGCCGCAAGCTCGACCAGATACGTCCGATCCTCGCCGAGGCAGGCTTCCTGCCCCGCACGCACGGCTCAGCTCTGTTTACGCGCGGCGAGACGCAGGCAATCTGCGTCACCACGCTGGGGACGTCCGACGACGAGCAGTACATCGAAGGCCTGGACGGCACCCGGAAAGAGAAGTTCATGCTCCACTACAATTTCCCGCCCTACTCGGTCGGGGAGACGGGCCGCCTCGGCGGCGCGGGCCGCCGCGAAATCGGCCACGGCAAACTGGCCTGGCGCGCACTTCAGGCCGTTCTGCCAAAGCATGAAGACTTTCCGTACACGATCCGTCTCGTCTCCGAGATCACTGAGTCCAACGGCTCCTCGTCGATGGCGACAGTTTGCGGTTGCTCGCTCGCCATGATGGACGCCGGTGTGCCGATCACGCGTCCGGTTTCCGGCATCGCGATGGGCCTCATCCTGGAAGGCAAGGACTTCGCGGTCCTCTCCGACATCCTGGGTGACGAAGATCACCTCGGCGACATGGACTTCAAGGTGGCCGGTACAGAGAAGGGCATCACGTCCCTCCAGATGGATATCAAGGTGGCCGGCATCACGCGCGAGATCATGGGCAAGGCCCTGGATCAGGCGAAAGGTGGCCGCCATCATATCCTCGGCGAAATGGCGAAAGGCCTCTCCGCTGCACGCGGCAAGCTCGCCGATACCGCACCCCAGATGGAAATCATGAAAGTCCCGGTCGACAAGATCCGTGACGTTATCGGTTCGGGCGGCAAGGTCATCCGCGGCATCGTCGACGAGACGGGCGCCAAAGTGAACATTGATGATGATGGCACGGTCCAGATTTCGGCGATGGATCGCAAGTCGATCGACGCCGCCATCAAGATGATCCGAGGCATCACGGCGGAAGCCGAGATCGGCCAGATCTACGAAGGCAAGGTAGTGTCGATGAAAGACTTCGGCATCTTCGTGAACTTCTTCGGTCCCAAGGACGGTCTTGTCCACGTCTCCCAGATGGCCAACAAACGCATCGGCCACCCGAAAGAGATGGTCAAAGAGGGCGACAAGGTCTGGGTCAAGCTGATGGGCCTCGATGAGCGCGGCAAGGTGCGCCTGTCGATGAAAGTCGTTGACCAAGAGACTGGCAAGGAAATCGAAGGCGCCGACGCCGGCGAATAATCGCCCCGCACTTCTGAAATTGAGGAAGGGCCGCTCCTTGTGGGGCGGCCCTTTTTCATGGGAAGGAAAGCGTGTTTGGGGACTAAAAGGCGTTTGTCATGTCGAAGAAGAGATCATTCCTGATCGCGATGTCCGGGGGCTCGGGGTCCGGCAAGTCGACGCTGGCGGTGGCGCTGCTGGAGCGGCTGGGGCCCGGCAAGGCGGTGATGTTCGGCGAGGACGCCTATTACCATCCGATGAGCTATTACGGCGCGCCGAAGACCGATGCTGAGCGCCATGCCCTGGTGGCCGGCATCAATTATGACGACCCGAAATCGAAAGAGGTGGATCACCTCGTCTCGGACCTGCGCGCGCTAAAGGCGGGCGAAGCGGTGGACCAGCCGATCTATGACTACGAAAAGCATGACCGCTCGAAGAAGACGCGCCGGATTGAGTCCGCGCCGGTGCTGATCCTGGAAGGCATCCACGCTTTGTCGATGCCGAAGATCCGCTCGCTGATTGACCTGTCAGTCTATGTCGATACGCCAGACGACCTGCGTCTCGCGCGCCGCATCCGGCGCGATGTGATCGAGCGCGGACGGTCGGTGGATTCCGTGCTGCTGCAGTACATGTCAACCGTGCGCGCGGCGCATTACCGCTTCACCTATCCAGCCATGTTCGAGGCCGATCTCGTGATCGCGGACGAAGGCGTGCCGGCCTACGGCGATGTGAAGCCCTCGGCCGAGGCGATCGACCGGATGATGGCGCCGGTGCTGACGCGGCTGCAGACGGCCGGCGCGATCTGACACCCTGTGCAACGCGGCCCTGTGAAGGGCGCCTCGAGTCATGCTAGCAATTGGCCAGCATGCGCGGCCTGTTGCTTCTTGTCCTCATGGTTCTCGTGGGCGTTCCCGCCTACGCCTGTGATGTGCGCACGACGGAACGGCCGGGCGATGTGGCGGGCTATGTCGAAGAGGCAGGGGCCTGTCTCGCCATGCCGCCCGAGGGCTATGCCTTCGACGAGGACCTGGAAGCCGGCTTCCTGAAACTGGTTAACGCGGCGCGCCTGGACGAGGGCCTGCCGCCGCTCGAAACGCGGCCGGCCCTGCGTGCGGCGGCCCGCTTCCACAGCCTCGACATGGCCTACAACGTCTTCTTCGGCCATCAGGGCCCGGACGGGCGCGACGGACCGGACCGGATCGCCGCCCTCGACCGCACGGCGCTCGCCGATTTCTCCGCCGAGAATGTTGCGACCGTGTCGAAGTCCACCGGCCGTATGGACCCGGACTTTGCGCTCAGGCGCCTGCACCGCAACCTCATGGACAGCCCCGGCCACCGGGCAAACATCCTGCACCCGAAGGCAACGCATGTTGCATTCGGCGTGGTGCGCACGAAGGGCGGCGTCTGGGTCACTCAGGTATTCCTGCGGCTATCGGGCACGCTGCCGGAAGCTGCGCCACTGCGCCTCTCGGCGGATGATTCGCTACGCGCGCCACACGGCCTCCAGGGCTGGTCCTTTGTTCGGTTTGATCTGGTCACGGAGGCGGGTGAGCCGATCCCGGAGGCACATTTGCCCGCGCGCACGGGTGACGCGCGCCTCGCCGCCTACGCGACCCAGCCGGGGGACGATCCGCTCTCGTTCTACTGGATCAGGTTTCTGGGCCCGGCGGTGACGCTCGAGAACTGAGCAGGTTGAGTCCCGTGTTTCGCGCCGCGCTGTCGGAGGTTGAGCGCGACCTCGCGGAGGATATCCACCCAGGCATGGCGGCGGCCTTCGTACCCGGAAGAGCCGGGGGCCGGCATTTCCGTTCCCGCTATGGCGCCGTGGGGAATGGCGGTGACGCCCGACCAGCCTTCGATTGTTCAGGCAACCGTTGATCCGGATACGGGACAAAAGCGGCAAGTGCGCCGCTGACAAGCGGGGCAAAGGCAGACCGAGACGCGTACCGGCTCGCCCCGGCAAGTGGCTTGAAGTTGGCCGCACCGGCAGATGGCGGTGCGGGTAGTCACGGTGCTAATCGCTTGCTGAGGCGGGCGCGGCCTTCAGGTAGGTCATCCGTGTCAGGAGCGTCGAGACAGCGAAGTCCATATAGCAGGCATGGGAGATATAGCGCGTCGGCAGGCCCGGCTGCTTTACCTCGGCCATGTACGTGGCGGAGTCCGGCGGGCAGAGCCAGACATCGCGGCCATCCTCGTCCGCCCGCCCATACGGCACTAAATAGGGCAGGCTGTCCGGCCCGTTGACGAAACAGGGATCGGCGAGCGCGGTGTCGAGTTCCGCCGCGATCTCGGGCGCGAGCGCCGAGGTGAGATAGGGCGGCGGTGGTAGTGGCGGCGGCGAGGGCTGCCAGTTCTCGAAGCCGGGAAGGCGGTTGCCGTTCGCGTCCACCGGCGGCGGTGGGGGAGGTGGCGGCGGCGGAGAGGGCGGGCCCTTGTTGTCGGTCGCGATCTGCCAGGCGCCACCGGCAACTTTCCAGAGCGTGACGCGCGAATCCTGCCCCCACATCCCGGTTGGCGGCACGCGCACACGAATTCGCGTCTCTGCGGCCTCCGCGCCGGGCGGCAGGGGCGTGATGGCGGTATACTGGGTGATCCAGGCGGCGCGCTCGGCGGTCTCGGCAGTGTTCGCGGTCTTGATCTTGGTCACATCGAACGTTCCGGCGCCCGGGCATAACTGGCCGGAGGCGTCCACGAGACGGGGCGCCGCGGGCGCCGAGGCGCAGCCCGGCATCAGCAGTGCGAGGCCGAGGAAAGGGGCGCTGAGGCGCGCGGTTACCCGGTACATGAAATGCCTCCCCGCCAGCGCTGGACAGAAGCGTCCGCCAAAACCGGCAGGGAGGCAAGAGGGCCGTCTTTAGCAATTGTCCGGTTGCGACCGGACGAGTTGCAGGCCGCGCCGCGTGATGCGGTAGGGCTTGCCGCCCTGCGAGGCGATGGTGCGCCGCCGCTTCAGCTTGCGGAAGAGGTCCATGTCGAGGCCGGCAAGTCGCCAGCCGTCGCGGGTGTAGCAATGAACGTCCGCGAGCTTTTTGTTGTCGTCGCGAATGAGTTCAATCCGCCCGCCTTGCGCGAGCAGGTGGAGGATGCGCTGTTCGGCGCGTGAGATGTCCATTGGAGTAAGTGTCCGATGCCGCGCCCCGCCGCGGAGGAAGGGACGCACAAAAACGTAACCGGCACGCAGCGCGTGCCAGGGGTTCGCTCTTGCCGGCCTGCCTTGCACGGATCATCCGTGCGGGAACGGCAGGCCCTTCAGCGGGACTCGGACAGGGTAGAACGCATATTCACCTCGCGGAGCGCTGAATTTCGGGACTCCGCGAAGTGATGTCAAGCTGTGAGCAGGCGGAGGACTATTCCTCTTCGCCCGCATCCGGCACGCCCACCACGTGGAAACCGGCATCGACGTGGATCACTTCGCCCGCGATGGAGCGGCCGAGCGGGGAGAGGAGGTAGAGCGCGCAGCCCGCGACGCCTTCCATGCTGGTATCTTCCTTCAGCAGCGACCAGTTGCGCCCCGTGCCCATCAGGCTCTTGCCACCCTTGATGCCGGCGAGCGACAGCGTGCGCATGGCGCCGGCCGAGATCGCGTTGACGCGGATGCCCTTCGGGCCAAGGTCGCGCGCGGCGTAGCGTGTAGAGGCTTCCAGCGCGGCCTTGGCGACGCCCATCACGTTGTAGGACGGCACGGTGCGCTCGGCGCCGAGATAGGTCATGCAGATGATCGAGCCGCCATCCGGCATGATATCCGAGGCGCGGCGCGCGCAGTCGATAAAGCTGTACACGGAGATATCCATCGCGCGGCGGAAGCCCTCGCGAGTGGTATTCGCCACCATCGAGCCCTGGAGCTCGTCCTTGCCGGCAAAGGCGATGGAGTGAACGAGAAAATCGATCTTGCCCCACTTTGCCTTGATGGCGGCAAAGGCGGCGTCCATCGAGGCGTCATCCGTCACGTCGGCAGAGATCATCGTGTCCATGCCGATTGATTCGACCAGCGGGCGCACGCGGCGCTCGAGGTTTTCGCCCTGATAGGTGAAGGCGATCTCGGCGCCCTGCGCGGCGAGCTGGCTGGCAATGCCCCAGGCGATCGAGTTCTGGTTCGCAACGCCCATCACGACGCCGCGCTTGCCCTTCATCAGGTCGCCCTTGGGCATGTTCCACTCATCGGCCATCGCAGGCTCCCTCGAAGTTTTTGCTATACGGTTTGGGCTAGGCGGGCCTGCGGGGCGCGTCAAGTTTCCGGCATGTTTCCTGCAAATACACCCGCGAACCGGGCGGCCCGCCCGCCAGCTTTCCGGACGACGTCATGCGCCTCGCCATCGCCCTCTTCGTGATCATCGCGATCTTTCTCGAGCCGGCCTGGTCGCTGGCCATCCCCGGCACCTGATCCCGCACGCGGTTGAAATTCGCCTCAAAGGCGAGTTGCGTCCAACGATCAGGGCGATCGGCACGCCGCTTTGTGGACGGCTTTTGGCCGGGCTCAGCCCTCGGCTTCGAGGTTCTTGAGGCCGACTTTCATATCGAGGGCGGTGTAGACATGCTCGCCGTCGACATAGACGCGACCGTCGGCAATGCCGAGGTTAAGCTTGCCACGGCGCACACGCTTGATGTCGATCTCGTAGCGCACGAGTTTCTTGTCCGGCGTGATCTCGCCGGTGAACTTCACTTCGCCTACGCCCAGCGCCCGGCCCTTGCCGGGGCTGCCCGACCAGCCGAGCCAGTAGCCCACGGCCTGCCACATCGCGTCGAGGCCGAGGCAGCCGGGCATCACGGGGTCGCCCGGGAAGTGGCATTTGAAGAACCAGAGGTCCGGATGTATATCGAGTTCGCCGACAACGTGGCCCTTGCCGAACGGGCCGCCATCGACGCTGATCTCGGTGATCCGGTCCATCATCAGCATCGGCGGCTCGGGGAGCTGCGCGTTGCCGGGGCCGAAATAGCCACCCTTGCCGGACTGGAGCAGATCTTCCTTGGTGTAGGACGATTTGGGCGTGTGGAAATCGTGGGGACCGGACATGGGCGGCATCCTGTGAAAGGCTCAGAAGTCAGGCGCCTTCCCACCCGGTGCCGGGATCAAAGTCAACCTTTTGTCGCGGTGGCCCCCCAGAGCTGGCGGCGCGGCGCCCAGCCACGAAAGCCGCCGGCGGTGACCTGGCACATGCTGGCATCGCAGGTGCCAAGCTCCAGCAGCGCGCCTTCGGAAACCGTGGCGACATCGGCGCTGTCGGACGCCCGCCCGGCCTTCAGCACGAAATCCGCCAACGCAACGGCGTTCTGCTGGGCCGCCAGCTGGGTGCGCTCGATCCAGACCTCGTCGCCCTGCGGGTCGCGCACATAGCGCCAGTCGCCACTCTCCTTGAGGATCAGCATCGGCAGGCCGCGGCGCTTATACTCCCACTGGACCTTATGGTCCTTGCTGGGGCCGACTCGGCCGTTGACCTTCTCATGCCGCAGGGTCTCGAAACGCGGCACGGGCTTGCCCGAAAACCGGCTGATCTGAACCTCTTCCTGACCCTCGGCCGAGGCGAAAGGCAGGGACGGGCCGGCCAACAGCACGGCGAGTGCAAGAACTGCCCGTTTCATGTGCAGCGATCCTGAAATTCTGGAAGACGAACCTCTACTACGCCCTACATGAATCCGAGGTAAAACAGCGGGTCATTGGCGCGGCGCAGATGCTCTGGTAAGCGGCAATGACAATAAGAAAGATCTACGGGAGTCCCATGCCGGCATCGAAGCTGAAAGTCGTCGTCACCCGCAAGCTGCCGGCCCCGGTGGAATTGCGGATGAAAGAGCTGTTCGACGCCCGATTGAACGAGGCTGACACCCCGCTGACCACCGAGCAGCTCGCCGAGGCGATGCAGACGGCAGATGTGCTGGTGCCGACCGTGACAGACCGGATCGACGGGCGCCTGATGGCCCGGGCTGGCCAGCAGCTGCGATTGATCGCCCAGTTCGGGGCAGGGGTGGATAACATTGATGTCGCCAGCGCCGTGCAGCGCGGCATCACCGTGACCAACACGCCGGGCGTGCTGACGGATGACACGGCGGACGTCGCCATGGCGCTGATCTTGGCAGTGCCGCGCCGCCTGCATGAAGGCGTGCAGATCATGGAGAGCGGCAAGTTCGATGGCTGGACGCCGACCTGGATGATGGGACGCCGCCTTTCCGGCAAGCGTCTGGGCATCATCGGCATGGGCCGAATCGGCCAGGCCGTTGCCCGCCGCGCCAAGGCGTTCGGCATGCAGATCCACTATCACAACCGCAAGCCGGTCGGCCCGCGCATCGAAGAAGGCCTCGAGGCGACCTACTGGGATTCGCTCGACCAGATGCTCGCGCGGATGGACATTGTCTCGGTCAACTGCCCGCACACGCCGGCCACGTTCCACCTGATCAATGCCCGCCGTCTCGCGCTGATGAAGCCGGAGGCCTACATCATCAACACGGCACGCGGTGAAGTGATCGACGAGGCCGCGCTGGCGCGTGCCATTCGCGGTGGTAAGCTCGCGGGCGCAGGGCTCGACGTGTTCGAGCGCGAGCCGTCGGTGAACCCAGACCTGCTCGGCTTGCCGAATGTACTTCTGCTGCCCCACATGGGCTCGTCCACCATCGAAGGACGCACCGAGATGGGCGAGAAGGTCATCATCAACATCAAGACCTTCGCCGACGGCCACCGTCCGCCCGATCGTGTGATCCCGGCCATCCTCTGAGGCGGCGGGTAGCCGCTCCCACTATCTGCAATTGACCTCCGAATCCGGTCCCGTATCCTGTCAATGACGTGGCCTTGGCTGCGAGCATCGGCCATCCGCAGCAAGACGGGGCGGATTTGGAATCGGTCTCGCCGGCACTGATCGCAGACCGGTTCGTTTTCCCGGTTCTGCGGGTTCACGGCAAGGACGACGAGGTTGTGCCGATAGAGCAGTCGGAGCGGATCGAGGTCGCGCTGAAGAAAGCCGCCGCACCTGCGGCCTTCCTGCAGAAACACCTGCCGGTCAAATAGCGGTGCGCGTCAGTTCGTGGCGCCGGTGTCCTCAAGGGCAACGTCCTGTACGCCGTGCACGCGGGTGGTGAGGAAGGCGCGCAGGTCGCTGGCAGAGAGGTCGGCGATCTCTTCATGAGGCAGGTGGCCGACACCGGGATAGAGTTTGAGGTCCGCGCCGGGAATGGCGGCGGCGAACTGGCGGCCGTGTTCAGCGGGGATCAGGTTGTCGAGTTCGCCGTGCATTACCAGTGTCGGTGTGGTGATGGAGGCGAGTTGCTCGGGTGTCGCCACGCGGCGTTCGTCGCGGCTAGAAGTCAGCGCAAGCAAGGCTTCGCGGTGGCAGGGGGCGCGGGCGAGCGTTGCGTAGCGTTCCACCATTTCATCCGTAACGAAGGAAGGATCGCCGAAACTGTCCTCGAGACCGCCCTTGATCAGCGTCGAGAGGTCAAGGTCCTGCATCACTCTGCGGGCGAGGCCGATCTCCAGCAGGCGGAAAACGAGCGGGCGTGAATCGCCCTCAACCTCGGTGCGCGGCCAGCCGGCAGCATCGATGAGCACAAGGCCTTCGAGCCGGTCCGGGTGCGCCAAAGCATAGTTCCAAGCGGCGGCGCCGCCCATCGAGTTTCCGGCAAGTGTGAAGTGTTCGATCTCAAGCGTATTGACGACGCGGTTGATGGTCTCGACGAACTGGGCGGGTCCGATCTCGTTGTTGTCCATGCAACGCGAGAGGCCGTGGCCCGGCAGGTCAAGCGTGATAACGCGGTAGTCTCGCTTCAGATTGTCGACCCAGTCTTCCCAAGTGTGCAGCGAGGCGGAAAATCCGTGAACCAGCACAATCACTTTCCCGTCGCGCGGGCCAACGTCGCGGAAGTGCACGCGCATGTCGTCGCCAAACGCAAGATAGCGGCTGTCGGCATTGGCGTAGACTGACTCCAGCTGTTCGAATGGAATGTCTCCGCGCCGGAGCGTCAGCCAGCCGGCGCCGAGGATGACTCCCAAAGTGACGATGACAGCAAGTAGGCGTCGGATCATGCGGATATGCTTTTGTGAAACTTGAATCTGCCGAAGATAACGCCTTCAGATGGCGCGGTGTCAAACGCTGAGATCATCCATTACATATTGGACACTGCAGATCGCGGCGCAGATTGACCGTCCGGGTTGAACCGGCGAGCCCGTCGATCAGCAGGAGGCGGCCGATCAGCGGCGTGCCAGCGCCGGTGACGAGCTTCAGCACTTCCAGCGCCATCGCCGATCCGGTCATTCCGGTAACAGGACCGGCGACGCCGACCTCGTCGCAAGCTTCGGCAGCGGGTGGCGCTTCCGGCACCCAGCACTGGTAGCAGGGCGCGCTGTCTACTGTGCCTGAGGCGAAGACGCTTACCTGACCGGACCACCCACTGGCCGCACCGGAAACGAGAGGGCGGTGCGTCGTATGTGCGAGGTGGTTCAGCGCGAAGCGGGCGGGAAAATTGTCGGTGGCATCGACAAGGATGGCGCCCGTGGGCGCGTCGCTTTCTGAGGCGCGGCGCGAGACGGCGGTAACCTTAAGTACAGGGTCAATTGCCCGGAGCCGCGCGGCAAGGCGCTCAACTTTCTCCCGGCCGGTATCGGCGTCCGCGAACTGAATCTGGCGTTGCAGGTTGGAACGGTCGACGCGGTCGTCGTCCCAGAGTTCGATCTGCCCGATGCCGGCGGCGGCGAGGTAGAGCGCACAAGGCCCCCCGAGCGCGCCAGAACCCATGATTGAAACCGAGGCGGCGCGGATTTTCTGAACGCCGGGCCCGCCGATTTCCTTGAGCAGGATGTGGCGCTTGTGGCGTTCGAGTTCTTCCGGCGTCAGGCTCACTGCGCCGCCCTCAGTGCCGTAGAGGAAAGTGTATTGCCCGGCGCCCGGAGATACACCCAGGCGGGCGTTGTATGGCCGGGCAGGGTGCGAGCGTCGCGTTCGGGCAGGCGTGCGTCTGCGAACCGTTTCACGAAGGGCAGCGCGCCCGAGACGCGCGTGCCTGGCCGCGAGACGATGGCGATGGGCACGCGCGCGGCGATGCCTTCCCAGTCTTTCCAGCGATGGAAGCTCGCAGCGCTGTCGGCGCCCATCAGCCAGACAAACTGCGCCGCCGGCTCGGCAGCCTGCAGCGCGGCGAGGGTGTCGACCGTGAAGGTGAGGTCCAGCTGGCGTTCGATATCGGTGACGTGCATGCCCGGCGTGAGCGCGACCCTGCAGGCGGAGGCGAAGCGCTCGTCAAATGATCCGTGTTCGGATTTGAGCGGATTGCCACGCGCGACGATCCACCAGACGCCGTCGAGGCGCAGGCGCCTCATGGCAGTTTCGGCCACGTGAAGGTGGCCGTCATGGGCGGGATGGAAACTGCCGCCGAGAAGGCCGATCCGCTGGCCGGCAGCGGGGCCGGGCAGGCGCGCGCGCGTCAAGGCCGGACCTGGCCGGTGCCGCGTACGGCATATTTGTAGGTGGTCAGCTGGTCGGCGCCGACAGGCCCGCGCGCATGGATGCGGCCCGTGGCGATGCCGATCTCGGCGCCAAAGCCGAACTCGCCGCCATCGGCAAACTGGGTGGAGGCGTTGTGCAGGACGATGGCGCTGTCGACGCGCGCCAGGAACGCCTCGGCGGCGGCGGTGTCCTCGGTGATGATCGCATCCGTATGGCCGGAGGACCAGCGCGCAATGTGGACGAGCGCGCCTTCGAGTCCGTCCACGACGGCGACGGACAGGATCGGCGCGAGGTACTCGGTCGCCCAGTCTTCTTCGGTCGCGGCGTTGATATGCGGCAGCAGCGCGCGGCTGCGCCGGTCGCCGCGCAGTTCGCAGCCCGCGGCTTCCAGCGCGGCGGCGATCTTCGGCAGCAGTGTGGCGGCGCAGGCGACGTCGATCAGCAGCGTCTCTGTCGAGCCGCACACGCCGGTGCGGCGCATCTTGGCGTTGACGACTATGTCGACTGCCTTGGACGGATCAGCCGCACCGTCGACATAGGTATGGCAGAGGCCTTCGAGGTGCCCGATCACGGGCACGCGCGCTTCGGCCTGCACGCGCTCCACGAGGGTACGCCCGCCGCGTGGCACGATTACGTCGAGCGCGCCGTCGAGGCCCGCGAGCATGTGGCCAACCGCGTCGCGGTTGATGGTTTCGACGAGTTGGATTGCATCGACCGGGAGACCTTCCTGCATGAGCGCGGCGCGCATCGCGCCGGCGAGGGCGCGGGAGGAATGGATGCTTTCGGAGCCGCCGCGCAGGATTGCGGCGTTGCCGGAGCGCAGGCACAGCGCACCGGCATCCGCGGTCACGTTCGGGCGGCTCTCATAGATGATGCCGATGACGCCGAGGGGAATGGCGACGCGGGCGATGTCCAGACCGTTAGGCGGGGTCCAGCGCGCCAGCTCGCGGCCGACGGGATCGGGCAGGGCGGCGACGATTTCGACCCCGGCCGCAATCGCCTCGATCCGCGCAGCGTCAAGCGCTAGCCGGTCAAGCATGGCGGGCGAGAGGCCTTTGGCCTTCGCGGCTGTCATGTCCTCGGAATTGGCCTCGAGGATTTCCGGCGCGGCGGCGCGGAGCGCGGCGGCGATGGCAGTGAGGCCGCGCGTGCGGTCCGCAGCCGTCATCAGGCCCAGCGCGCGCGAGGCGGCGCGGGCGCGCGTGCCCATGGCGTGCATATGCTCGGCGAGGGCGGCGTCGGGGGGCGGCGTGGCAAGGGTCATGACAGGCAGGGATGTGCCGCAAATGGGCGCCTGCCGCAAGGTTTGGCTCAGGGCAGCTGGTTCAGGAATTCGAAGGCGGCGCCGGCCACAGGCTTCATCCTGTCATCATTGCTGGCCATCGCATTGATGTAGACCGATTGGGCGAAGGCCTGCAGATTATGCAGCTTAATCAGGGCGGCTTCGGATCTGTAGGCTTCCTCGCGAAGCGGGTCGCCCTGCGGCCAGAGGCTGGCGAACCATTCGCTCCACTCCTCGGCCGTGAAGGTTTCCTTGATGGCGAGATAAGTGACCGGCGCGGCGAGGCGTTCGCTTTCGCCGTGGATATAGGCGTGATCCGGCGTGCCGACCTTGAGCGCGATGGCCGCGAGTATGGCCTCGGCCTGCGGCTTGTTCAGCTGCGGGTTCAGCGACAGCTGCATAAGGATGTCGGACGCATGAGCAACGCTGTGGCGCCAGCCGTCGCCGTCCGAAAAACCGCGAAAGTCACTGAGTGTGCTCAGATAGGCGTGGGTTGCCGCGATCAGCCGGTCGCGCTCCTCCGGGCCCATCCAGGGCGTGATGCGGTCGGTGCGCGCGACTTCCGACAGCACGAGCGCCGCAAAGGGTGCCTCAAAGCCGTCCGCATTGGCGGGCTGGGCAAGACGGGCGCGCAGGTCCGCTTCCAGCCGCATCACCGTCTCGATGCTGACGAGCTGCGAGCGCAGCATCTGGGAGAGGGCGACGTAGGCCACACCGTCGCGAAGGTTCGGGTCCGGATCGCCGAGACAGGCCGCCAGCGCCAAGGCGAGATCTTCGCGCGCAACCGGGTCCATGTCGAGAATGGCCTCGCTGCGCGCGCGCTCGTCACCGATATCGGCGAGGCTTGCGGCCGGCGGGCAGGGGACAGCCCTCACCTCCGGTTCGATCCGCGTGGCTGTGACCGGCGCGCTTGAGCAGGCCGCAATCAGACAGAGGCTACAAAGCAGGCTGTTTAGAGCCAGAAGCTGTCCCACCTGTCAGTCCTGTTCAAGCACCACACGGAAACCGTATTGACGGTCGCGGGTGGTGACCGACAGCCTGGCGCGGTTGGCGGCGCGGTGAGCGGACGGGCTGCTCTTGATCGATCCGCCGCGCACGACGCGCCGGCTGCAATCGCCGCTGGTGACGGCGCTGCCATCGCTGGGGGCGTCAATGTATCCGTTGATGTAGCAGTCCTGGGTCCATTCACCGACATTTCCGAGCATGCCCTGCAGCCCGAACGGGTTTTCCGCCAGGCTGGCAGCTTCGCGGATTTTGTCGCGAGGCGCCTTGGCAGCGTCGAACTTGTCGCCCCACCAATAGGCCGAACTTGTTCCTCCGCGTGCGGCGTATTCCCATTCCGCTTCGGTCGGCAGGCGGTAAGTACGGCCGGTCTCTTCCGACAACCACGCAGCATAGGCTGTGGCATCGCGCCAAGAGATCGCAGCAACGGGCATCGCGCCGCTCGACGGCGCGCCGGGGCGGTGCCCGTTGCAGCCGCCGCCGTCGACGCAGGCCATCCATTGCGCATGGGTGATTTCGGACTTGCTGATCGAGAAGCTTTTGACCGTCACCTCATGGACGGGGCCTTCAATCGGTTCGCGGCCCGCCTCGGTGGCGGGCGAGCCCATCTGGAACGTGCCGCCGTTGATAGCCACCATCGCCGGGCAGGCGTCGCAAACAGGCGCAGGCGGCGCGGCGGGTTCGGCGGGAGGCTCGGCCGGGCTTTCGGGTGCCGGATCGGCGGCCGCGGCGGGCGCTGTCTCGAAGGCGGGTATTTCCGGGGCGGGCGGCGCGTCCGCGATGGTTTCGGAAGACGCGGTCTGCATGCCGTCCGTTCCGCTGGGTGTTTCGTCCTGTCCCGGCAAGACCATCGACAGGGCCCAGCCCGCGATGAGGATCGAGACGAGACCGCCGAGCATGACAGGTACTGACGATCCGGATTTCTTTTTCAACGGCGGGGCGGCGGCAGCCTTTGCAGGAGCCGGCTGAGGCCGGGGCGGCGCGGGCTTCTGCGGTGCAGGTGCCGGTGCAACGGCCGCCGCGGTGACGGGTTTTGGGGCCGGCGGAGGCGGCGGAGGCGGCGGAGGCGGTGGAGGTGGAGGCGGTGGAGGCGGAGTCGGAGGCGCGGCGGCCTTCACTTCGGCCCGGCTCATGGCGGCGATGCGGTTGCGGGCGAGGTCCGAGTAATGCCCGTCCGGATAGCGTTTCAGATAGGCTTCGAAGTCGGCTTTGTCGGCGGAGTCCTTCACGGAGGACCAGAAGGTCAGCTCCATCGTCATGTCCGCGGCCTGGCCGGGAACGGGCGGCGTCGGGGGCGCGGTTGCAGTCGGTTTCACGTGTTCGGCAGCGCGGCGGATGTCGATGACGAACTCTTTCCAACGCAGATCATTCCGGTCGCCGTGCCAGCCAATCAGGTCAGCGGACTGGGTCAGTTCGAACATGATCGGGCGCTCGGCCTCCTCGATCATCGCGGGGATCAAGATTGACGTGCGCTGACCAAGCGTTGCCTCAGCGCGTACCCATTTCGATTTCACCGAGACGGTGGACCAAAGCACGACGACAACATCGGCGTCCCGCAGCATGCCTTCGGTGACTTCGTCATAGGTCTGCCCGGCGCGCAGGACTTTGTCCCACCAGACCGAAAAGCCCTCGGCAGTCAGCGCTTCGGCAACGACTTGCGCCTTGGGCCGGTCGGCCCGGCTGTAGGAAAGGAATATGCTCGCCATTGGTCTTGCCCCCGCCCGCGCGCCGGAGTTTTCGGCTCGCGCGTCAGGGGAACGTTTGCACAGAATTGGCAGTTGCCAAAGAGGTGGCAGAGCGGCGAACAGCGCGCGCAGCGGGGCAGGGGCTGACAGGTGCCGGAAATGCCTTAAGTTCAGTCACGACAAGACGGGTCACAGGTCTTGGCTGAAGCTCCCGGGAGGAAACGATGATCGACATTGAGGCGATGCCTTACCTTGCGGATATTCCGCGCGTGCAGGCCGCGCTGCGGCCGGCCGATGCGGCCCTCTGGTTCGAAGGCAAGGTGACGACCTATGCCGAGCTGGACGCGCGCACTAACCAGGTTGCAAATGGCCTCCTTGCGCTGGGCATTCAGCCAGGCGACCGGATCGGCTATCTCGCGAAGAACACGGACGTGTACTACGAGATGCTGTTCGGCGCCGCGAAGGCCCGCGCGGTGATGAACGGCGTCAATACGCGCCTCGCCCCGCCGGAGGTTAAGTTCATACTGTCGGACGCGCGCGCCAAGGTGCTGTTCGTCGGTAAGGAATTCTACGCCATGATTGACCAGATCAAGGGCGAATTGCCGGACCTGAAGCGGATCATCACGCTCGACGGCGACCGCGAGGACTGGGATTTCTATCCGTCCTGGCGCGGCTCCAAGCCGGTGACCAATCCGGGCCTTGCGCCAGAAGGCGATGATGACGTGATCCAGCTCTACACGTCCGGCACGACCGGCCTGCCGAAGGGCGTGCAGCTGACGAATGACAATTACCGCGCCTTCTTCACGCAGGGCGCGATGTTGGAATGGTCGAGCTATGATGCCGGCGAGGCGGTGATGAATGCCATGCCACAGTTCCACGTGGCGGGCGTCAATGTAGGCCTTCTGGCGTCTCTGCAGGGCGCCAAGACCGTGATCCTGCGCGAAATCGATCCGCAGCTGATCCTCAAGCTGATCCCGGAACACAGAATCGCGCACGCTTTCTGGGTGCCGGCGGTGATCCTCATGCTGACGCAGCAGAAGAATATCCGTGAGGTGGATTTCTCCAGCCTGAAGCAGGTCTTCTACGGCGCCTCGCCGATTTCCGAGGCGTTGCTGCGCACGGCGGTCGAGATCATGGATGCGCGCTTCACTCAGCTCTACGGACTGACCGAAACAGTCGGCGCAGGAACCTTCCTGCCGCCGGAAGCGCATGACCCCGCCTGGGGCAAGCTGCGCTCGTGCGGCGTTCCCTGGCCGGGTGCGGTGGTGCGCGTGGTGGACGCGGCGGGCAAGCCCGTGCCGACGGGCGAAGTGGGCGAGATCGTTGTCAAGTCGGGCTTCGTGATGAAGGGCTACTGGAACCGCGCGGATGCGACGGCGGATGCTGTGCGCAACGGCTTCTTTCATACCGGCGACGCAGGATACTTCGACGAGGATGGCTTCCTCTACATCCACGACCGCGTGAAGGACATGATCGTCTCCGGCGGCGAGAACGTCTATCCGGCAGAGGTCGAGAACGCGATCTTTGGCGCGCCGGGCGTGGCCGATGTCGCGGTGATCGGCGTGCCCGACGAGAAGTGGGGCGAGGCGGTGAAAGCCATCGTCGTCAAAAAGCCCGGCGAAGATCCGTCTCCGGAGAGTATCATCGCCTGGGCGAAGGAGCGCATCGCTGCCTACAAGGCGCCGAAGACGGTGGACTTCATCGAGGCCCTGCCGCGCAACCCCTCCGGCAAGATCCTTCGCAAGGACCTGCGCGAGCCCTACTGGAAAGGCATGACACGGCGGGTGGGATAACTCTGCGGCGGGCGTCGACCTGCCGGGCTGGCATTCAGTTCGCGAGTTTCATCCAGGCGCGGGCGGCTTGCAGGGCAAGCTTCACTTCCTCGGTGGTGAGCATCTCGGCCATGTCCTGGCGCTGGACGCGGGCGTCCTCATGACCGCGCACAGCGGCGAGATTGAACCATTTGTGGGCTTCAACGAGATTGACCTCGGCGCCCGTGCCGGTCGCATAGGCAAGGCCGGCGCGATAAAGATCGTCGGGCTGGGAATGTGCGCCGAGCAGGGCTCCGGGCGCGACGGGTATGTCTGAATAGGCCATTTGACTTCGTCCTTGTAACACCTGCCGCAAGCTGGCCGGGATTTCCCCATGTCCGGGCTGCGGCCCAATCACCTGCCGGACCATCCGGCAACGGATGAAACGTGACGCGGATGCATTGGAACATGGTTAATTTGGCGAAGGGTTCCTGGCGGCTTGGTTAAGCGCGCCGGGCAATGCGTTAGGAAGACGGGAAGTCTATTCCGTGCCCGGATAGCGTGGATATGCCGGTAGGGTGTGGATATGAGCCATCCAGGATGGCTGTTCCGCCGTCTGGACCTGCGCCTGCGGCGGAAAGGCGGACGGGTCGTCCAGCGTAATCGACTGCACATCCACGAGGGCTGGCAGGTAGGTCTCGTTCACGTAGAAGAGGCCCGTGCCGCAGCGGCTGCAGAAGCGGCGGAAACTGTCTCCGGACGAATTGATCGTCGCCGGCGTGCCCTTGGTGATCTTGAGGTTTGCGGCCGGCATTACGGCCCAGGACACCATTGGTGCACCCGCACTCAACTGGCAGTCCCGGCAATGGCAGATCGAGACCCTGTCTGGCGCCGCGCCGAGTTCGTAGCGGATGGCTCCGCAGTGACAGCCGCCCGTGATCGCCATAACACCCTCTGAATTGTTCATGTTTTGTTCAAAATGCCATCGGTCCCGACCCAAGTCAAAAGGAAAATCCCCGCAGGTCCGGGACCTACGGGGATTTCCACGGTTTACTTTGCCGAAGCCTGATTTCAGGCGGCGATCTTCTTTTTGGCCAGCGACTTGGCGAGTTTTTCCATCGCCTTGCCCTTGTCGATGTTCTCGACCGCCGCGAGCTCGCGGGCCATCCGGTCCAGCGCGCTCTCATAGAGCTGGCGCTCCGAATAGGACTGTTCCGGCTGGTCATCACCGCGGTGCAGGTCGCGCACGACCTCCGCGATCGAGATCAGGTCGCCGGAATTGATCTTCGCTTCGTATTCCTGGGCACGGCGCGACCACATGGTGCGCTTGATGCGGGCCTTGCCGCCGAGGGTTTTCAGGGCGTCATCGACCAGCTTCGAGCCGGCCAGGGCACGCATGCCCGAGGCTTCGGCCCGGTTGGTCGGGACGCGCAGGATCATCTTGTCCTGGTCGAAAGCGACGACATAGACTTCGAGCGCCATGCCTGCGACCGTCTGTTTCTCGACGGCCGTGATTTTGCCGACGCCGTGGGCCGGGTAGACAACGCTTTGCCCGACCTCGAACGCCAGTGCCCGAGTCTCTGCTTTTTTCGCCATATCTGAATTGACCCTTTTTCTACACACACGTAAGCGACGTCTTCCCGGCCCCGTTCCCTGATTTAGGTACCGAGTTAGGAATTCCCGCTTCTCTATGATTATTGATCAGACCAAAGACGTAACACGAATTTGGCGCATTTACAACAGGTGCGCGCAGGTGCTGACGAAAAGTAAACGCATAAGAATCAAGCGCCTCGTTAACGTTTGAGGCACCTTGGAAGCTGCTGCAGCTGCAGGGAGAATCAGGCCCGGGAGGCCGTTCAGTCACCAGTTCCGGGGTTCGGGCTGAAGTATTTCTCCAGTTTTCCCGTTTCCTGAGCAAACGCCTCCCGATCCTCTGGCGGGGCCTTCATCCGGGTGATGTTGGGCCAGATTTTCGCGTATTCGGTGTTCAGTTTCAGCCATTTGCTGTCCGGATCGTCTTCGGTATCGGGCTTGATCGCCTCGACCGGGCATTCCGGCTCGCATACGCCGCAATCGATGCACTCATCAGGGTGGATGACGAGCATGTTCTCGCCTTCGTAGAAACAGTCGACGGGGCAGACCTCGACACAGTCCATATATTTGCAGCGGATGCAGGCATCGACGACGATGTAGGTCATAGGCAGGTCAGTCTCGCGGGAGGTTGTCAGGCACGCCAATTGGCGGCGGCGCCGGTGAGTGTCAATGTTGAAGGCTCAATCGGGCGTGCAGATTCCCTCAACCTGCACTGGCGGCGCGGCCCTCGGCCCGCCTGCGCGCTTCGGCACGGGCCAGGTCATCGACATGCAGCAGGCCTGCAACATGGCGGACATAGGAATCCTCGATGTCCGATCGCTCGCCGTCTGAGAAGATCACCCGGTAGATCGCCTCGACGACCTTCACTCGGTCGGCCATAGCGAGCTTTTTTGCGTGTTTGGTAAACTGATGGCTGCCGACTGCTTCTTCCGCGAGGGTTTCGGCCTGGGCCAGCACCGCGTCGGCCTTGTCAGCGTCGAAGTCGAAGGATTCGAGCAGTATCTCGGCGATCATGTCGCTCTCGATGTTCACATAAACGCCGTCGATCAGCGCCGCTTCAACCAGCAATGCCCCAACGGCCACTTCCGGCGCCATCGGCAGCTCGGCGGGCGTTTTCGGGGAGAACAGGTTCTTGATTGATTTCATCATGGATCGGACTCCAGCGGCCGGTAGAGCGCCCGCGCCTCGTCTGCCGGTCCTCGCCTTGATCCAAGGTCCAGCACTTCGACGCTGAGAATATCCGCGCCTTTCCCGAATGTCACGATGTCGCCGACTGCCAGCGGCGCGCCAGGTTTGTCGGTGCGCCGGATCAGTCCGCCATGCGAAACGCGCAGGCCGGACTGGCGTACATGGGCAGCGGAGAGGGCCCGCGTGCGGAAAAACCGAGCCCGCCAAAGCCACACATCCGCGCGCACCGACGTATCACCGGCGGCGTCTGGCGTCATCTGCACATCTCTGGCGTCATCTGAACGGGCGGTACCGGAAGGCGGCAGGCGCGCGGGCCTCGGCGGGAGGCTTTTTCTGCCTAGGCGGGCGCGGGGGTTTCTCAGGCTTCGGCGGAGGAAGCAGGGCCGCAAGCGCTGCGAAGGGGCTGTCCGGGTCTAGCGGCTTTGGACGGCGTTCCTGGACCTGAGAAGCGCCGCTCTTGCGATTGTCCGGGCGGCGATCCGGACGTTGGCTGCCGCGGCTATCTGGGCGTCGGTCCTGGCGCGGCGCGCCTTCGGGCTTGTCGGCGTCTGCACGCGGCGGACGACGCGCAGGCTTTTCGTCCGTATCTGGACGGGCGCGCGCCACATAGCGCCACAAAGTCACCGCCCCGGTCTCGGAATTCTTCTCGGCGGGCGCGATGCCGAAGCCTTTCAGCACGGCGGGCCAGTCTTCGGCAGGGCAGGAGACGACCGAAGCAAGGTCGATCGGTATTTCGAACACGGCCTTGGCAGCGTCCTTGCGGCGCTTGGCGAGTTCCCAACCGAGGCGTTCGGCTAGGTCTGCGCGAACGGCGCGGCGGCCAAAACGCAGGTAGCCATTGGCGGCAAGCGCGTCTTCCGGCCAGGTGCCATCAAGGCCAAACGAGCCGGCGCCTTCCGGGGCGAGGGGATATTCCGTGGCCGCTTCAACCGCTTTCAGGATTGCAATCATCTTCTGCGCAGCCGGCTTCTGCGCATCAGGCGCATAGGCAGCGACGCGGCCAACTCGGATGCCGGCGGACTTCAGGGCCTCGCGCTGCTCGGGATTGAGGCGAGGGGCCGATTCATCCGTACGAAGATCAATCGAGGCGCCGCTCTCGAGAATGCGGAAGGCAAGGCCGCGCAGCAGACCTTCAAGCGCTTCGCCGGTTTTGGCGAAGGCCAGCTTGGCATGTGTCGGCAGCACGCGGCCGATTTCGCCGCGCACCCATTCCTCGATCCGGGTCAGCGCGGCTTGCCGCTCGGCCGCCTCAGCCTCGATGGCGCCAATCAGTTCGGTGCGGGGCGTCATCCATTGCTGCCCCTTGGTGAGGCGGGCGACCGGCGCTTCCTTGAATTCGATCTCGGCCGCTTCGGTCAGCTTGAAGGCTTCAGCCGGCGCTACCGCGATTTCGGCAAGACGCGCGCTCAGCATCGGGCGGACGGCGGCCATCGCGGCGCCGCGCACGGCCTTGCCTTCGAGCGTGCGCGCATCGACGGCGGGCTCGAAAGTTAGGCCTCGCAGGCGGCCGACCAGATGGCCCTCCACGGTCACGTCGCCGTTTGGCGTCAGGTCAGTCACGAGCGCATCTTCTTTCCTCAGGCTTGCGAGAAGGGCAGTGGTCCGCCTGTCCACGAAACGGGCGGTCAGCGCAACGTGTAGCGCGTCTGACAGGGAGTCTTCAATCTCCCGGGTCTTCTCTCGCCAATAGGCAGGGTTCTCGAGCCAGTCCTCGCGGTTGGCGGCATAGGTCCAGGTGCGGATCGCGGCGAGGCGTTGCTGCAGCTGGTTGATGTCGCCGCGCACCGAGGCGAGGTCGTCCATGCGGCGGCGCAGGCCTTCGTCGGAGAGGCGCGCATCCGGGTCGGCAAGCGTTTCGGCAAGGCCGAGGACAAGGCGGCCGTGGCCTTCCGGGCCGGCCTTGCGGAAGTCCGGCAGGCGGGCGAGATCCCAGAGGCGGCGGACTTTCCGGTCGCCGGTAACGTTTGGTCCGATGGCGCCGTCCTCGCTCATGCGGCGTAGTACCCATTCGTCGAGCGCACGCGGATTGTGGATCAGCACGGGATTGCCGGACGGGCGCTCCAGCGAGCGGATCAGGGATTTGAGGCTGGCGTAATCGAGTGCGGAATTGCGCCACTGAACGGCGTCCACCGGATCGAAGTGGTGGCCTTCTATGGCTCTCCATTCTTCGTCCGCGAAGGGCGGGCAGCTGCCGGTCTCGCCGAACTCGCCGTCGGTGCGGAACCGTCCGGCACGTCCCGCGATCTGCGCGCATTCCGCAAGTGTCAGCGGCCGGTGGCGGCGCCCGTCATACTTGGTGCGCGAGGCGAACACGACGCGGCCGACATCCAGGTTCAGCCCCATGCCGATGGCATCGGTGGCGACGATGTAGTCAACTTCGCCGGACTGGTAGAGCGCCACCTGCGCATTGCGGGTGCGCGGGCTCAGCGCGCCCATGACGACCGCCGCGCCGCCCTTCTGCCGGCGGAGGAGTTCGGCAATCGCGTAGACTTCCTCCGCGCTGAACGCGACAATGGCGGTGCGCTTCGGCAGCTTGGTGATCTTCACATGGCCCGCATACCGCAGTTCCGAAAAGCGCGGGCGCGGTTCTGTCTCGACCCCAAGCCTCAGCGCCTTCAGCAAGCCGCGCATCGTGTCGGCGCCGAGCAGCAGCGTTTCATGGTTGCCGCGCATGTGCAGGATCCGGTCGGTGAACACGTGGCCCCGGTCTTCGTCCTCGGCGAGCTGGATCTCGTCGATGGCGACAAAATCGGCACGTACGTCGACCGGCATCGATTCCACCGTGCAGACAAAATAGCGTGCGGTAGGCGGATGGATGCGCTCCTCGCCGGTTAGCAGCGCTGCATAAGCCGCGCCCTTGGCGGCAACGACGCGGTCATACACCTCGCGCGCCAGCAGGCGCAGCGGAAGGCCGATCATGCCGGTGCCATGCGCGAGCATCCGCTCGATCGCATAATGGGTCTTGCCGGTATTGGTGGGGCCGAGGATGGCCTTGAGCGTGGTCATGTGCGGGAAGGGGTGGGGACGGCGCGAGCTTAAGTCAAGCGCGGCCAGCGGTAAGGCGGCGGATCATGCCCTGCGCTTCAGGTTGGAAGGCGGGCGGCAGGATTGTATCTCCGTCATAGAGCGCGCCCGCAAGCGTCAGATCCTCACTTTCATTCCAGAGGCAGATCGCTCCGCAGAGGTTGGCGCCGGAGAGGTTCGCCAGGCGCAGCGTCGCTCCTGTGAAGTCTGCCCCGATCAGGCAGGCGGCAGAGAGGTCTGCGCCCTTGAGCGTCGCATGGCGCAGGGACGCGCCGCGAAGGTGGGCATGCCGGAAGGTGGCCGACATCAGCCGTGCATAGTCGAAACGGGCGCCTTCGAGGTTCGCCCAGTCGAGGCATGCGGCCCGCAGTTCGCAGTCCCGGAACACGGCGCCCGAGAGGTCGCGCCCGCTGAGGTCGGCGCGCAGGAAATCCTGCTGCTCGATGCTCGCGCCCCGCAGCTCGGCTAGGCCAAGTTGCATGATGCGTTCTGACCCCAGATAGTGGATCGAAATCACATATCTCTCCCATTCCCATGCGACAGGGTGGCGTGATTGGCGCTCGGGCGCAATTCCCCTGTCCGGCGGGTTTCCGTTTGACCCCAATCCGACGGTCCGATACCGGATGGACCGAATATCGGAAGGCCTGCCTCGTGTTCGTCTATCGCTCCTTTCTGTTCGTGCCCGGCGCCCGATTCGACCGGTTTGGGAAGGCCGTCGCCGCGGGCGCCGACGCCGTGATCATCGACCTAGAGGACGCGGTGCTGCCGGTGGACAAGGCGCAGGCCCGCACCGACACGCTAACCTGGCTCGGCGCCTGGCGCGGGCGCCACTTGGGTCTGCGCATCAATTCCCCGCGCACGGCGTTTGGCTGCGCCGACCTTGCCGCGCTCGCGGGTTCGGCAGCGGCCACGCGGGCGGATTTCCTCGTGATCCCAAAGGCGGAGACGGCAGTCGATCTGGAGATCGTCGCCGAAGCCCTCGGCCGGAAGATTCCATTGATTCCGATTATTGAAAGCGGCCGCGCCCTGGCGAACGCCTTCGAGATCGCGAAACAGGCGACCGGCGGAGTGTTGTTCGGGGGCGTCGATTTTTCCGCGAGCCTCGGCGCAGATCTTTCCGACTGGGATGCAATGCTGACCGCGCGCGGCACCATTGCGGCGGCTTGCGGATCGGGTGGCGTGCCGGCCTATGACGTGCCCTTTCTCGATACGGCGGATACGGACGGTCTCACGACCTCGACCCGAAAGGCGAAAGCGATGGGCTTTTCCGGCCGCGCCTGCATTCATCCGGGGCAGGTGGCGGCGGTGAACGCCGTTTACACGCCGAGCGCCGAGGAGATCGCCGACGCGCGCGCAGTGCTGGCAGCGATGGACGCAGCCGGCGGCGGCGTTGCGCTCCACAAGGGAAAAATGATCGACCGTCCTGTCATCCTCGCTGCGGAACGCCTGCTCGCGAGTGTCCGTTGAACCTGAAACCGGGAGTCCCAAGATGTCCTCCGTACCCGTCTCTCCAGTTGCCCATGTGCGCGGCGGGCGGGTTGCGCCGCAAGACGACCACTGGGGAAGCGAGCGCTCCGTGATCGTGCTTGCGGACGCATTCGCGCCGGAGGCGTTGTTCGGCCTCGACGCCTTCAGCCATGCCGAAATTGTTTTCCAATTCCATCTCGTGCCGGATGGCAAGGTCGAGACCGGCGCGCGCCGCCCGCGCGGCAATCCGGACTGGCCGCCTGTGGGCATCTTTGCGCAGCGCGGCAAGAATCGTCCTAATCGGATCGGCGTCACGGTCTGCCAGATCGTTTCGGTCAACGGCCGCGAGATTGAAGTTGAAGGCCTTGATGCCATCGACGGCACGCCGGTGCTCGACATCAAGCCCGTGATGCGGGAATTCCTGCCACGCGGAGAAGTTCGCCAGCCGGACTGGTCGCGCGAACTCATGAAAGATTATTGGTAGACCTGAAGGAACCCGGCCATGGCCGATACGATTGTGCATTCCGAAGCCGACGAGCGCCAGATGCTGGCCTCGATCCAGAAATGGCTCGAAAAGAAGGTGGCGCCCGTCGCGCTGAAGCTTGAGCATGACAATGAATGGCCAGCGGACCTTGTCGCCGACATGACCGAGCTTGGCCTGTTTGGCGCACTGGTCCATCCGGACTATGGCGGGCTTGGGCTTTCTGCGACGACCTATACGCGCATCGTCTCGCTGATTTCCGAGGAGTGGATGAGCCTGACGGGCATCTTCAACACACACATGATGATGGCGATCATCGTGCAGAAATTCGGAACGGAAGCGCAGAAGTCATACTGGCTGCCGAAGTTTGCCAGCGGCGAGATGCGCGGCGGGCTTGGCCTGACCGAACCGGATGCTGGCAGCGACCTGCAGGGGATCCGCACGGTGGCCAAACGCAAGGGTGACAAGTACGTCGTGAACGGAACGAAGACATGGATTTCCAATGCCATCGAGGGCCACTGCGTGGCGCTGCTGGTGAAGACTGATCCGGACGCGGTGCCGCGTCACCGGGGCATGTCGATGCTGATCGTGCCAAAGATCGATCCCGAAACCCGCAAGCCCCTCGCGGGTGTGCACAACGGGCGCAAGCTCGGTAAGCTCGGCTACAAGGGCATCGATTCTGGCGAGTTCATTTTCGAGGACTATGAGTGCGATGCGAGTCTCTGCCTCGTCGGCGGCAAGGAAGGCGAGGGCTTCTATATGGCGACCGGCGGGCTGGAGCTTGGCCGGATCAACATCGCCGCGCGCGGCGTCGGCATCGCGCGCCGGGCCCTGCGCGAGAGCGTCGCCTATTCCCAGGTGCGCCAGACGATGGGCAAGCCGATCTGCGAGCACCAGGCGATCCAGCTGAAGCTGGGCGAGATGGCCGCCAAGACACGCGCGGCGGAACTGCTCGTCGAAGATGCGGCGCGCGCTTACGACGGCGGCGAGAGGGTGGACATGGAAGCCGGCATGGCGAAATGGTTCGCCTCCGAGACGGCGCTCGAAGTGGCTACGGAAGCTATGCGTATTCATGGTGGTTATGGCTACTCCACCGAGTACGTGCTCGAGCGGCTGTACCGCGACGCGCCGCTGCTCTGCATCGGCGAAGGCACCAATGAGCTGCAACGGATCATCATCGCCAAGCAGCTGATCAAGAGGAATCCCGCATGATGTTCCGGCTGCTGACTATTATTCTGCTTTCCGCCTCTGTTTCAGCCTGTATTGCAGGCCCTTCGGGCCGGGCGAAGGATGCGACGGCGCTCGAGGCGGTCGCCTCAGTCGATGTTCCGCGGTACATGGGTCTCTGGTACGAGATCGCCCGCTATCCGACGAGTTTTCAGAGGGACTGCGAGGGCACGACCGCCGAGTACACGTTGCGCGCGGATGGCAAGGTGGATGTGCTGAACACTTGCCGGTTCGGGACCAAGGACGGCAAGCCGCGATCGGCGGCAGCGGTGGCGCGCGTGATGGACGGCTCGAACGGCGCGCGGATCTTCGTGAACTTTGCGCCGATCCCGCTGCCAGCAGGGCGAGGGAATTACTGGATCATCTATCTGGATGCGGACTATCGCCATGCCCTCATCGGCGAGCCATCAGGCCGCTTCCTCTGGATGCTGTCGCGCACGCCCACGGTCACGCCGGACATGCGTGCCAAGCTGGATGCAGCTGCCGTCACCGCGGGGTATGATCTTAGCCTGCTTAAGGAAACCGAGCAAAAATGAGTGACGCCCGACTGGAGGTGCTCGGCGCCTCCATGCCCTTCGCGAAACTGGTCGGGCTGAACTTCATCGATGCGGACAAGGCGCGTGTGCGAGCCACGGTTACGGTGGGCGCAGACCATTGCACCGCCGGGAGGATCGCACACGGCGGCTTCCTGATGACGCTGGCCGATTGTGCCGGCGCGATTGGCGCCTTCCTCAACCTGCCGGAAGGAGCGAAGGGTACAACAACGACCGAGAGCAAGACGAACCTGATCGCGGCGGCGCCTGTGGGCAGTGTGCTCATGGTGACCGCAGAGCCCGTCAGCATCGGCCGGCGCCTGCAGGTCTGGCAAACGCGGATCGAAACCGCGGAAGGCAAGCTCGTCGCGCTTACCACGCAGTCTCAGATGAATCTCTGAATCCAATCCTCATTCGGCTACATCCCGCGCCGCATGTCGTCCCAGGCGTTGGAGAGGGCGCTGCAATGGACAGGGTCAGCGATGGCGATGAGGGCGGCGGCGCGGGCGTCGAGATCGAGGCCCTGCAGGCGGGCGGCGCCGAATTCGGTGATGACGACATCCATGTCGGCTCGGGCGATGCTTGTGGCGTCAGGCGCGAGACGCGGGACAATACGGCTGACGGCGCCGCCGCGCGCCGTGGCTGCGAGGGCGATGATGCCGGTGCCGCCGCGAGAGACGCGGGCGCCGCGCAGGAAGTCGGTCGAGCCGCCAGTGCCGGAAATCTGCCGTCCGCTGATGAACTCCGAATTGGCCTGCCCGAATAGATCAACTTCGAGGGCGGAATTGATGGCGGTGAACTTCTCCAGTTCCGCCAGGCGCAGGATGTTGTGGGTGACGATCACCGGCTCGAAGCGGACTCGTGGCTCGGCGGCGAGACGATTGTAGAGGGCGTCGGTGCCGACGGCAACGCCGGTGGTGACTTGAAGCGAAGGATCGGCTTCGAGCATGCCGATGACGGGGTCCGACACGATGCCGGACCAGATGGAGAGGCCCTTGCGTCCGGCGAGTTCGGTCAGCACGGCTTGCTGGACGTTGCCAATGCCAAACTGCAAGGCGGCGCCGTCCGGCACCAGGACAGAGATGTGCCGCGCAATGTCGGCGAAGGCGGGTGCGAGTGGGGCCGGCGGGACGCTGAGCAGTGGTCCCAGGTCTTCCGTGACCTGCGAGAAGCGTGACAGCGGCACGCGCGGGGTGTGCGGCGGGGCAGGCATATGCGGATTGATCACGGCGAGCAGCGGCACTTCTGGGCGCGCGGCGAGGGCCGGGCCGAAATCGGCGCTGACGCCAAAGGTGACGTTACCGTCCGTATCCGGAGGAGAGACGAGCAGGATGCCGCCATCAAGCGGGGTGCATCCGATCCAGTCCCAGGATTGGAAATAGGTCATGGGCAGAATGCGCGTGCGCCCGCCCTCGAAGGAGGGGCGCAAGGCAGGAGCGAGGAAAGTGGTTTCGGCCTCGGCGGTCGGGTGCAGGCTTGCCCAGTCGGTCTGGTTGATGCCGGGCACCCATTGGCCGACGAAAGTGACACCTTGGGCAAGGTCGGGCCTGGCGCGGAAGGCTTCGGCCAGGCCGAGCGGCTCGCCGCTGCAGCCGCCGACGAAGAGGCGGGCGCGTTGCGGCAGGCTTGAGCGGAAGGCGGCGAGGTCGGCGGCGAGATTCATGTTACTTTCCAGTCCGGCTTGCGCTTGCCGAGAAAGGCGCTGACGCCTTCTCGGAAATCGGGGTTGGCGAAGCCTTCGAGGAAGAGGGCTTCAGCTTCGGAGGAGCCCGGCCCAAAGCCCGCTTCGAAGCCGCGCATCATCCGCTTGGTGGCGCGCACGGACCATTGCGACTGGGCAGCGATGTCGAGCCCCAGCGCGCGGGCGGCAGGCAGAATGCAGGACGCGTCCACGATCTCATCCACAAGGCCCATGGCGAGCGCCTCGCCGGCGCTGAAGATGCGGCCTGTGAAGAGGAGGCGTTTGGCGGCGCCCAGGCCTACGAGGCGCACGAGGCGCGCCATGTCGCCCGGCGGATAGACGAGGCCGAGCTTTGCCGGGGTGATCCCGAGGCCGGCGGTGGCTGTCGCCACCCGGATATCCGAGGCAACCGCGAGGCTGACGCCGCCGCCCACACAGGCGCCCTCGATGGCGGCAATGACGGGCTTGGGGCTCTCTTCTAGTGCGGCGAGGGCCCGGGCTATGGTTGCGCCGGTCTGGCGCGCTGCCGCCTCGCTGCCGTAAATCACCGGGAATTCGGAAATGTCGGCGCCTGCTGCAAACACACCGCCTCCGCCGCCATGCAGCAGGATGACCTTCACGTGCGGGTCCGCATTCGCCTCTGCAACCCGCCGGGGCAGGGCGGCCCACATCTCGAGCGAGAGGGCGTTGCGGCGCTGTGGCTGGTCCAGGATAATCTCGGCAAGGGGCGCGGCGATTTCTAGCCGGATGGTCTGGGTCAATTCTTGCTCCGCCGCTTCAAGGGGTTGGACACCGCCTCAACCTCGTCATAATCTCATCGCAGCGTTAACCTATGGGGCTGGGGCGTTCATTGGCAATCGCATGGGGACCACCAACATGTTGAATCGACTGACAGAGCGGCACCTGCGCCGGGTTATCCTGTCTGGCTTGGCAGGTACAATCCTGCTGGCCGGGTGCGGCCAGATCACCGAGCGGATCGACAGAGCGAAGGAAGTTGCCGAGACCTCGGCGGGCCAGATCAGCGGCGAAACCATCGTGGATTCCGGCGCAAGCAACCTGCAGACGGCATCTACCGAAGACCGGGCCCTCGCGGGCACTGTGATGGCCGAGTTCGTCGTCGACGAGGAAGAGCGCCCGATGTTTGCCATCGGCTCGATCATCGCGAAGCCGATCGATATTCCGCCGACGTCGGCGCTTGCCATGGAAGATACGGCCCTGTCTGCGGAAGAGCTCGAGTACTTTGAGGAAGAGTACTATTATGAGGAATCGCCCGGCTCGGGTGAGGTGCTGGAGTCCCTGCCACCCCCCGCCTCCGCGCCGGATGCTGCAAGTTCGCGCGCGCCCATCGAAGAAGCGGTGAAACCGGAGCAGGTGCTGCCCAAGATCACCCTCGATCCCCGCGCGGTCGCCAAGTCCGAGCGCGAAATCGCGCAAGCGGGCGCAGACATCGACAAGATGGTCGCCGAGGAGCCGCTTGCCCAGCGCCGCCTGAAGGGGCTCACCCGTGAGGAGTTCAAGGCGCTGCCGGTCGAGGAAAAGGCCGAGATGCGCAAGCTTGCCCGCCGGGCGCCCGTCTCGCGCGACACGATCAAGGCGCAGATTGATGCCAACTCGGTGATGCTCGACACGATGACAAAGTATGGCATCGGTGGTGAGGTGGCCCTGTCCCGCCAGGGACAGATGGTGATCCAGATCGGTGCGGACGGCGCGAGCCCGACCCAATTCCGGGGCGCCGGAATCGGGCCTGCAGATTTCCTCGCAAGGGCAGACGCTGCCGCTTGCCCTGAAGGCATTCAGCCGAGTGAAGTGGCCGGCGATCTGGCCTTGGCGACTGCCTGCGTGGTGCGCGACCTCCGGGCGTCCGGACAGTTCGAGTATGTCGAGCCGGATTTCATCTTCCAGAACCAGTTTGTGCGGCGGACGAAGGATGCCCCGCCCCCTGCTGGATCGGGGGGCACGACCGGTAGCTCGACGAAGCCGCCGACTTCCACCACCCCGGCGAACTTCTTGCCGAACGATCCGCTCTGGACGTTGCAGTGGCACTTCCGTGACCGTGGCGCGGCCGACGGGCGCACGGCCGGCGGGGCAGGCTTTGAATCCTTCTGGGCCCGCCAGGGCACGGCTGGATCCCGCAGCGTGGTTGTCGCCGTGATCGATACCGGCCTGCAGATGACGCATCCGGACATTGCCGGATCGCCCAACATCATGCCTGGCTGGGACATGGTCTCCGATCCGCGCATGGGCAATGACGGCGACGGACGTGACAGTGACGCGAACGATCCGGGCGACATGTGTGACCCGACCAAACCTTATGCCGCCGACAGTTTCCATGGCACGCATGTGGCGGGAACCGTCGGCGCCGCCTCGACAAACAACGGCGCCGGCGTTGCTGGCGGCGCGTGGAATGTCCGCGTCGTGCCGGTGCGGGCGCTTGGCAAGTGCGGCGGGCGTCTTTCGGACATCAACGATGCGATACGCTGGGCGGCCGGTCTTATCCCGGCCGAAGGCCCGGCTGATACCGAAGTTTGGAACGAGAACCCGGCCGACATCATCAACCTGTCGATCGGCCTGCTCGGCGCCTGCCCGGCCTCACTACAGGACGCGATCGATGCGGTCACGGAGCGCGGCGCGATCGTCGTCTCGGCAGCCGGCAATGCCCGCATGTCCACGAGCTTCTATGCGCCGGCTGGGTGCCGTGGTGTTGTCACGGTGGCGGCGAGCGATGCGCGCGGACAGATCACGCCGTATTCGAACTACGGGCCGGAAGTCACGCTCCTTGCTCCTGGCGGTGACCTTACACGCGATGACAATGGTGACGGCAAGCCAGATGGCGTTCTGTCGACCAAGGCGGCCACGAACTGCTACGACCCGGTGACGGGTGCGAGCGTTGCCAACTGCTTCTATGCCTATGAGCAGGGCACCAGCATGGCGGCGCCGCATGTGTCTGCGGCGTTGGCGCTGCTGAAGGCGCGGGCGCCTTCGGCCACAAAGGAAGAACTGATCGCGACGCTGACAGGCGCGCTGGATCCGCGCCAGCCGCTCCAATGTTCTGGCCTGTGCAGCCAATATCCCGGCACTACTCCGCTGACCGGCAATCCGGACATGTGTGCCCGGCCCTGCGGCACCGGCCTGCTCAATCTTTCCAGCATACCGGCCGCTGCGACAGGCGGGGGAGGACGCTGACATGACGGGAACCCGCGCGCCGTTGCATTTGGGAGGGCCACTCGGCGCGCTGGGACTTGGCTGTGTGGGCGGTGCGGTCGCGCTTGCGATTGCGGCGATCAACAATGATCCGCCGCCGCCGCCCGGCGAGGCGCCGGCTGCTGCACCGGCGCTCAGCGTCGACATTCAATCCCCGGCTGCGTCCGATCCCGATTTCGGGCGCGACGACGTGGAACTTGCGCAGGTGGAGTCGGTGCCCGTGGCCCCGGTGGAGCGCCCGGCGCGGGCAGATGGCACGGAAGTGCAGTTCATCGTCCGTCTTAAGGGTGCGCCGGAAATCGACACCATAACGCGCAACTTCAAGCGTGAACCGGCGGCTGCGCAGGCCGCTTGGCAGGAGCTTGTCACGCGGCTGCCAGGCCTCAGCGCCTTTACGCTGGCAGGGGCGAGCTATTCCGGCGAGATAAAGCTCGCCTACCAGATGCCGCCCGGCATACCGGCGACGCCGGAGGAAATCCGCGCGGTCCAGGACCGCCTTCTCAAGATCGAAGGCGTCTCTTACGCAGACCCTGACTATGTGGCCCACCCCGGCAAGGACTGAACCTGATGAACCGTACGCTACTTCTGACTGCCTTTATCGCCAGCACGTTCGCGCTGACGGCCTGCGACCGCGTTTTCCAGCGCCCGGCCGACACCTCGGGCGAGACCGCCGTGCCGGCTGACAGCACAGATGTTCCGGCGACTGACGAAGTGGAGCTGCCGGTCCGCCCAGCGATGGCGGCCAGTGGTACCACAATCGACTGGGAAGGCGCCCGCCGTGACCTTGCGGCGCGCCCGCTCGAGGAGCGAGAAGGAAGCTTCCAGGTGCAGTCTGGCGGCGAGGCGCCGCCCGTACCGGTCTTCCTGCCGGCAGGCCCAGTGGCCGCGCAGAGCGGTGATGTCGCAGTACGCTTCCAGCCGACGAGCGACGGCTATTACGCGTTCTTCCCGACTGAGACCTACGACATCATTGTCAACGGCACGAATGTCGTGATGGCCGAGCCGGGCGCCGCACCGCCTTCGCGTACGGACGCGTTCAATTTCCAGCCCACCACGACTGGCGCACAGGTCTCCTTCTCGCGCTATGGCGCGGACTATTTGGTCGAATTCGAATGCAAGGAACTGGTGAACGGGCTGCCCGCCTGCATCACCGAGGACGAGGCGGTCGCCTTCGCACGCGACCTCGCGATTTCAGGAACCCGTTGATGCGACATACACTGGCTGCAGCGGCCGCCGCGCTGCTTCTGACTTCACTGGCTGCCTGCGACTTCGTACGTTTTCCTGGCGATGGCGGACCGCCACCGACCACGCCCGAAGCACCAGAACCCCTGCCCCCGGGCGCGCCCGGACCGCCGCCGCCGGATGTGGACGATTCCGAATTCGAAACGCCCGTCGAGCAACCGGTTGACGAAACGCCAGCCGAGCCAGGTGCGCCGGATGACGGCACGACGCCGGCGCCCGATCCGGTCGATGCGACGGATCCCACAACACCACCGGATGTCGAAGTGCCGGTCGAAGAGCCTGTGCCCGCCGAGCCCGAGCCGCAGCCTGAGCCGGGTCCGCCTGTCGTTACACCAGAGCCCGTGGCGCCGGTGTTCAGCTATTACCAGCCGGGCGCCCTGCTGCCCGGCTCCGGTGGTGGCTTCCCCGAGCAGATCGTGCACGTGCCGAACATGCTTTTTCCGATCAAGTCTGCGCCGGCAGTGTTGCAGTCGCAGGTGTTTGCATTTGGCGGCGGCGTGGCCGGCGGTGACCAATGCGACGCGCGAAACTACTCAGCACCCTGGCGCGACAATTTCTGCGAAACCCGCTCGGCCAACCGCACAACGCCCTTCTGCCCCACGGCCAAGATCCACCAGGGCCAGGACATCCGCGTCGGCACAGCGGCTGATTGCAGTGCGCTGCGCCGGCAGTCTGCAGCGGAGCGGGGCCTGCACGAGGTGATCGCAGTCGAGGACGGCATCATCACTTCGATCGGCACCTATACTGTCAAGCTGCGCAGCGAAGGTTCGATCTACAATTACATGCACCTGAACATGAAGCGCCTCGCCGTCACGGCCGGCCAGAACGTCAAGGCCGGTGACCTGATCGGCTATGTGTCAAACGATTTCGGCGGCACGCCGACGACGATCCACCTTCACTTCGAGATTGTTCAGAACACGGCCGGTCACGGCTGGGTGCACGTAGCGCCCTACCTCTCGCTCGTGGCGGCCTATGAGCGCCGTCAGAATGGCCCCGGTGAACAGCTCGAGCCGGAAATCGGCGTCGCCTCGGTCGAACCCTTCATTATTCCGGAAGGCTACGAGATCATCGAATAGACGGGCGCCAGCGGGCCGCTCAGCCGGAGATCGCCTGCGCGTCCCGCTCCCCGGTGCGGATGCGCAGGATGCTTTCGAGGTCGTGGACGAAGATCTTGCCGTCACCGATGGTGCCTGTATTGGCTGCGGCGGTGATCGCCTCGATCAGGCGTTCGGTGTCGTCATCGGCGCAGGCGAGTTCGACTTTCACCTTCGGCAGCAGGCGCACTTCGTATTCAGCGCCGCGATAGACTTCCGTCTTGCCCTGCTGGCGGCCATAGCCGCGCACTTCGGTCACCGTCAGGCCTGTGGCGCCTGCTTCCGAGATGGCTTCGATCACTGCATCGAGGCGGCTCGGCTTGAACACGGCAGTGATGAGTTTCATGAGGCTAGGTCCTTGCGCCTTGCAGATGCTGCAGTTGCGAAAATAATGTTGCAAATCGGTGCGTCAATGCTCTTCACGGCGCGCGGCCCTCGCGGGGCGGGCAATCCGGATGCGCTCTGTCACCGGGGCAACCGCCCCGCCGCCTGGCGGTGCATACAGTCTTTTGACCGCTTCGATCAGTACGACGCCGCCGAAGCCGGGCGTCAGCATGCGTCCAATGGCCTCCCAGCCTTCCGCTGCGGAGGTCACAAGTCCGTGGCTCACCGGAGGCATGTAAAGAGCACTGGAAGAGGCTGTCACCTGGAAGAGGCCGCTGGCGAGGAGGTTCGACAGCTGGCTTCGCGTCCAGGGCCTTCCCTGCCCGAACGGTGTCTGAGTTGCGCGCGACCACAGGCCTGCGCGATTGGCGGCGGCGAGCACGATGCGGCCCTCTGGCGCGGTCACACGCCAGATCTCGCGCAGGTAGGCGCGCGGATCGCCCGTCTCCTCAAGGCCGTGCAGCACGATAACCCGGTCGAAGAAGGCATCCGGGAAGGGCAGGCGGGGATCGCCGACGGCCACCGAGGCATTGCCGCGTTCGCTGGCCTGCCAGCTGACCGGGCCGTGCTCGTAGGGAATCGCTGCGATCCGGCGGCCTGGCCCGGTGCCGAAAGCGTCTAGCGCGGGGATCGCATATCCGAGCCCGAGCATGGTCAGACCGTGCGCTTCACCCCATAGATCCACCAGCTTGCCGGCGATCACGCGGCTCGCGGCCCGGCCGAGCGGGGAAGCGTAAAAGCGTTCGAGGGTGACGGCGTCCTGACGCATGGTCTAAAGTCGTCTCTCAGACCGCAACACGGGATAATGGGCACATGGGCATCTTCCTCGACATACACCAGTTTCCCTGCCTGAACGACAATTACGGATATCTGGTTCACGAACCGGACTCCGGCGAGACGGCAGCGATTGATACGCCGGACGCCGAGCGCTACGTCGCCGAGGCGAAACTGCGCGGCTGGACCATCACGCAGATCTGGAACACCCACTGGCATCCCGATCACGCGGGCGGCAACCTTCGCCTCAAGCAGGAGATGGGCTGCCGCGTTATCGGCCCGGCGGGAGAGGCGGCGAAGATCCCAGGCCTCGACCTGGCTGTGAAGGGCGGCGATGTCTTGCACCTTGGTGCCGCGCGGGCGGCGGTGATCGATGTGCCGGGCCATACGCTCGGACATGTCGCATTTCACTTTGGCCCGCAGTCGGTCGCTTTCGTCGGTGATACCGTTTTTGCGCTCGGCTGCGGACGCGTCTTTGAAGGCACGATGGAGATGATGTGGCAAAGCCTGCAGCGCATCAAGGCGCTGCCCGCCAAGACGCAGCTCTACTGCGCACACGAATACACGGCTTCGAATGCCCGCTTTGCCGTGACCGTCGAGCCGGAGAACAAGGCGCTAAAGGACTATGTCGGCTGGATCGAAAGGCAGCGGGCGAACAACCTGCCCACCGTACCGGCGCTGCTGGAGCGGGAACTGGCGACCAATCCCTTCCTGCGCGCCGATCTGCCGGAGATGCAGCTCGCGATGGGCCATCCAGGTAATGCGGCGGCGACATTCGGGGAAATCCGTGGCCGGAAGGACCGGTTCTGATGGGGATGGCCCTGGCCGGTGATCTGGGCGTTGGTGAAATCATCCGTCTACTGGACATGCGCAGGCATCCCGAAGGCGGCCACTATGCGGAAACCTTTCGTGCGGCGGGCGAGGGCCGCGCAACGATGACAGCCATCTATTACCTTCTGCAGGCGGACGAGCTGTCGGCCTGGCACCGAGTTGATGCGCAAGAGGCCTGGCTCTGGCATGCGGGCGGCCCGCTGGCGTTGACGCTGTCACCCCCGGACGGGAAGGGGGCGTCGGCAATGACACTCGGCCCGGATTTACGCGCCGGGCAGCGGCCGCAGGCCATCGTCCCGGCCCATTACTGGCAGACGGCGGAAACGCTAGGCCACTGGACGCTGGTGTCGTGTATCGTTGCACCAGGATTCGAGTTTTCCGGCTTCACCCTTGCGCCGCCGGGTTGGCGGCCCGAGGTTTAAGTTAGGCTATTCTTGATCATCGCGCGGCATTCTCCCGGCGGCAGACAGAGGACCCACGCACCCATGTTCGGTAAGCGGCCCCGCTATGACGACACGTTTGGTGTGCGCATGGATCTCGGCGCAGACTGCGTCGACCCGATTGCGATGCGTCCCGCCGCGCAGGTGAGCGCAAGGGAAACCATCCTGGTCGAGCGGCCGGGATCGATTTTTGGCGGCTTTGCGCGACGCGAGACTGATCCGCTGGCCGCGCTGCGCGCGCAGCCTGAGCGCCTGTCCCAGGCGCCGCCGCGCGAACCGCGTTCTGCGACGGCACCGCGGACCGCAGCCCCCGCTCAGGAGGCGCGCAACTTTGCAGAGGCGATCCGGGCGATCTGGCAGCGCCTGTCCGTCGTTCAACGCATCGGGCTCAGCCTGTTTGCAGGCTGGTTCCTTCTCGCCTCGGGGCTCTGGGTGGTTGCCGCCGTCATCGCGGTCGTCTGGCTCACCCGGCGCCAGCGCGCCGGGTGAGGCCGGATCAGCCAGCGATATACTGGGCGCCGTTCACGGTCATCGTGGCGCCGTTGATGAAGGCTGCTTCGTCGGACGCAAGGTAGGCGCACATCGAGGCGATCTCCTCGGCCTTGCCGAGGCGACCAACCGGGATGGTGGCGATGATGCCTTCGAGCACTTCCGGTTTCACGGCCGAGAGCATCTCAGTGTCGATATAGCCGGGGGCGACGACGTTCGAGGTTATGCCCTTCTTGGCGCCTTCATAGGCGAGGGCCTTGGTGAAGCCGATCAGGCCGGCCTTGGCGGCGGAATAGTTCGCCTGCGTGAACTGGCCTTTCTGACCGTTGATCGAGGATATGTTGATGACGCGGCCGAAATTGCGGTCGCGCATGCCGTCCCAGACCTGGCGGGTGACGTTGAAGGCAGAGGTGAGGTCGACGTTGATCACTTCCTGCCACTGGGCGAGGGTCATCTTGTGGAAGGGGGCGTCGCGCGTGATGCCAGCATTGTTAACCAGGATGTCGACCGGGCCGACTTCGGATTCGATGGCTTTCAGGCCCGCGCCGACTGCGCCATAATCGGCCACATCGAACTTGTAGACCTTGATGCCTGTGGCTTTCGAAAACTCCGCAGCGGCTGCATCATTGCCAGCGTAGTTCGCCGCAACGTTGTAGCCCTTGGTTTTCAGCATTTCGCTGATGGCCTTGCCAATGCCCCGTGTGCCGCCCGTAACCAGTGCCGTACGTGCCATTTCAGTTTCCTCCCTCTGATGTTTACGCTTCTGATTGCCTGCAACTTAGATACCGCATTGGTCAAGTCGAGCTTTTGTGCGACTATTTCGCACTAGCACAATAATTGCTTGCCCGGCGACGACCGGGCAACGGTGAGGCGAGGATATGGCGAAGGCACACGGATCGGACGGCCCGATCATCATCAAGAAATATGCGAACCGGCGTCTCTACGACACGTCGACATCTTCCTACGTGACCCTGGACCATCTGTCGGACCTTGTCCGCGAGGGCCGGGATTTTGAAGTCCGCGATGCCAAGACGGGCGACGACCTGACCCGCCAGGTTCTGACACAGATCATCTTCGAGCAAGAAACCAAGGGCCAGGGCGCCCTGCCGCTGAACTTCCTGCGCCAGCTGATCGGCTTCTACGGCGGCGGCGCGCAGACTTTCCTGCCAGCCTTTCTCGAGATGTCCATGAACTCCTTCGCGGACGCCCAGAAGGAATGGCGCAAGGCGGCCAATCCGATGAACGTGTTCGAGGTACAGGCGAAGCGGAACATGGCGATGTTCGAGCAGGCCATGAAGATGTTCATGCCGACGGTCTTTCAGGCGAGCCGCACCGAGCGCCAGTCGCCGGCAGCGTCCAATCCCTTTTTCGAATACCAAGCCGAGGCCATGGCCGCGATGCAGGAACAGATGGAAGCCATCCAGAAACAGCTGAGCGAATTGTCCCGCAAGGACTGAGACGCGCGCGTCATTGCCAAAAAAAGAGGCGTCCTGCGGGACGCCTCTTTCTGTTTCTGCGCCGATCTTCGAGGATCAGATGTTGCCGTCGACGCCGAAGTCACGCCGCGCCGAGACAATGGTGACGATCACGCCGGCCAGCACATCCAGCAGCGTCATCGCCATCAGGATGAAGAAGGTTGAGGTCGCGAAGTTCGGCATCAGCAGGAACTGCACGAGGCAGATGATAAAGAGCAGCAGCGAAATGCCGTGATTGATGATCGTGGCGGTGCCGGTGCTGGTGGATTTCAGGATTTCGAGGAACAGGAAGGTGACGGCGAGGAGCACGATGGCATCGCCTTTCGTCAGCACCCACTCGACACCGGAGATCATCGGCAGGCCGAGGAAACGCTCACCGAGCAGGCCGGCGATCGGGGCCTGGCCCGCGCGGATCAGTTCGCCTGCTGCACCGGTCGTTTCGACCGAGCCGCCGGTCAGGGCGATAAGGTTGTAGAGGATGACTGGTATGACCAGCAGCGGAAAAACTCCGAAAATCAAACGCATTGGTGACCCCTGTTGCTGCTTGCCTTCACCGGCCTGGCGTTTCTCGCTCTGTCGCTCCATGCGGGCGACAGTCGCGGCGGCAATGGCAACTTTTTCGTCTCGAGATACCATGTCCAGCCTTCGGCACGATCGACTTAACGGATTCGTGTTTACCGTATCGCCGGGCGGGTGGCGAGGGGATTTACTGTGCCGCGGGATGGCCGGTTCTCAGCCTTCGGGCCGCTCGAATTTGGCCTGTCCGGCCCTGTGGTGCAGCTGCAGGTTGAGAAGTATTCCCTTGGCTGCCGGCAGGAGCCAAAGGCACAGGCCGGTGATCACCAGAGCAAGGGACAGGATCGCCAGCACCTTGGCCAGCCCGGGCAGGGGGCTCATCGGGATGAGGAACAGGAAGGGGGCGGTGAGGATCAGCACACCGAAGCCGACGAAAAAGGCGGGGCCGTCTGCGGTGTCGGCCGCGCGCATGTCCCGGCCGCAATGGGGGCAGGCCTCATTAAGCTTCAGATAGGCCGAGAACAGGCGGCCCTCGCCGCAGGCGCCGCAACGCTGGCGAAGGCCGTTCAAGATCGGGGTGAGGTCGCTGCTCATTGCGCAGAGATAGGATATCCGGCGCCTCGGCGCGCCGTGTCAAAGCCCCGCGCCCCTTGACGCGACCCAGGCGTTTGCCCACGAAGCAGCCGCGCCCAGCCCATAGAGAAGTGCCGTCCATGACTGATCCCGTCTTTCCACGCATTGCCATCATCGGCGCGGGCCTCATCGGCTCGTCCATTGCCCGGGCTGCGCAGGAATATGGCACGGCCGGCGAGATCATCCTTTATGACGCGAGCCCCGACGTGCGCAGCCGCGCGGCCGAGATCGGCCTCGGCAAGGTGGCGCCCACGCTCGAAGCGGCCGTGTCCGGTGCAGATTGCGTGATCTTGTGCGTGCCGGTCGGCGCGCTCGGTGCCGCCGCCGCAGGCGCTGTGCCCGCCATGAAGGACGGCGCGATCCTGACCGATGTCGGCTCCGTCAAAAGCGAGGCCGCCCGCGCGCTGAAGGCTGCCGCCGATTCCCGGATCCATGTGATCCCAGGTCACCCGATTGCGGGTACGGAGCAATCCGGCCCCGATGCCGGCTTCGCTACCCTGTTCCGGGGCGCCTGGCATATCCTGACGCCTGTAGTGACCGGTGCGGCCGGTGAGGCCGAGGCACTGGAGCGGCTGACGGCCTTCTGGCGCGGCCTCGGCGCCAAGGTCGAATCGATGGACGCCGCGCGGCATGACCGCGTGCTGGCGATCACCTCGCACCTGCCGCACCTTATCGCCTTCAACATTGTCGCGACCGCTTTCGACATGGAAACGGTCGAGCAGGGCGAGGTCGTCAAATACTCAGCGGGCGGATTTCGTGACTTCACGCGGATCGCGGCGTCTGACCCCGTCATGTGGCGGGACGTGTTCCTTAACAACCGCGAAGCCGTTCTGGAATGCCTCGGGCGTTTCTCTGAAGACCTCGCGGCGCTCCAGCGCGCCATCCGCTGGGGCGACGGCGACATGCTGATGCGCGAGTTCACGCGGGCGCGCACCATCCGCAAGGCGATCATCGATGCGGGCCAGGATTCCGGTGCGGTGAACTTCGGGCGGAATGTTCCGAAGACGGAGGAATAGCTGCTAGCGCGGCGCGCGTTTAGCCAGGATCCGCTGCAGCGTGCGTCGGTGCATGTTGAGGCGGCGCGCGGTTTCCGAGACATTATGGTTGCACAGCTCGTAGACGCGCTGGATGTGTTCCCAGCGCACGCGGTCGGCCGACATCGGGTTTTCCGGCGGGGCAGGGCGTTCGTCTTGCGTGGCTGTCAGGGCGCGGATGATGTCTTCCACGTCAGCCGGTTTGGAGAGGTAGTCCACTGCGCCAGCTTTCACGGCGGCGACAGCGGTGGCGATGGCGCCGTAACCGGTGAGGATCACCGCGCGCGCATCGGGCCGCGCCTTTTGCAGCACTTCGACGACTTCCAGCCCGCTGCCATCTTCCAGCCGCAGGTCAAGCACGGCGAAGGCGGGCGGGTTCAGCCGGGCAATGTCCTTGCCTTCGGCAACGGTCGACACGGCCGAGACAACAAAGCCGCGCTGGGCGAGAGCCCGGGCAAGGCGCTGCACGAACGGACCGTCATCGTCCATAACGAGACAGGTCTTGTCCTCGAGAGCCTCGAGGCTCGGGTGCACGTTCACGGGGGCGGGGCGGTCCATGGGGCAGTTCCTAAACGCAATTCTGTGTCAAACGCAAATATAGGCCATCTAGGCCCACTAGTCCAAGTTGCGCGGCAATAGGGCGCTGAGCGGCCAGACGGCCTGAACGACCGCGCCGGTAGCAGGTGGTGTGCGGTTGCGCGAGGCAATTCGCCCATTCGTGCGTTCGATCAGTGTCTTGGCGATGAAAAAACCGAGGCCCATGTCGCCGCCCCCGAGGCGTGCTTCGGAGCGGTCGGAGATGTAAGGTTCACCGAGTTTCGGGATGACTTCCGACGAGAAGCCGGGACCATCGTCCATGATGGTGATGATCACCTGTTCACTGGTCCAGCTGGCCGTTGCCTCGACACGGGTGGCGGCAAAGCTGACGGCATTCTCGATGAAGGCGCCGAGGGCATGCAGGATTTCCGGGCTGCGCTCGATCACCGGGGGGCGCGGCGCGCCGCCCTCGCCGGGATTGGCGCGCACGATCACGGCGACGCCGAGGCCCTTCATCGGCGCGGCGGCTTCCTCCACCAGCGCGTCCAGCGGCATACGGGCATGCACGATGTCGGTCGCATCGCGCGCCTCGCGAATGGCGGACAGGATGGAGCGGCAGCGGTCGGCCTGTTCGGCGATCAGGCGGATATCCTCGGCATGCGGATCGTTCGGGGCCATCTCGCGGACGAGTTCCTTGGCGACGAGGTGGATGGTGGCGAGCGGTGTTCCGAGTTCGTGCGCTGTCATGGCAGACATCGCGCCGAGGGCCGAGAGTTTCTGCTCGCGCGCCATGACGACGCTGGCCGCATCCAGCGCGCGCACGAGGCGGGCTTCGTCCTGGCTGACACGGCCGGCAGAGACAGTGAAGAATACAGTGCCGACAGCGAGCGCGGCGAACTGGCCCCATTGAAACAGCGCTGGCAGGTGAGTGCCGCCGGCTTCGGTCCACGGCAAGGGTAGGCTCGCAAAGGGCATGATCGCGGCGAGACCGAGGGCCAGCGCGGCGACGAAGCTCGACGGCACGAAGCTGAGGCTGAGCGCGGCGACAGTCACGGGTGCGAGCATCAGCAGGAGAAAAGGGTTTGACAGGCCGCCGGTCACCGCGATCAGCGCGGCGAGTTGCACCGTGTCGAAGCCGAGCTGCAGCGCTGCTTCCCAGCTGCGCGTCAGGCGCTGCGACGGGAAGGCGAAAGAGAGGAAGACGTTCAGCCAGGCGGAAGCGGCGATGATGGCCAGGCAGAGCGCCAGCGGCAGCTGGAAGCCGAGGCCGAAGAAGACGAGCAGCACCGCAAACGTCTGCCCGCCGACGGCCAGCCAGCGCAGCGTGATAAAGGTGCGCAGCCGCGTGCGGCCGAGCGCCGACTGGGCCGAGCCTAGCCCTTCTGGCGCCAGCGTGAAGATGGCGTCCTCGAACCCTGATCGCGAATCCCGTGCCGCCTCGTCCATGGGCGCAACTTATGCGGCAGCCTGTCGCTTGCGCCAAGCGAAGCTTTTGGGGCTTATGCGGGGCATGCGCACCCACATCTCGTTGGCCGCCTTGGCCGTTCTCGCCGCCGCCTGTTCACCGCCTGCGTCCCAGGACGCGGCTGCCCCAGCGGCGGGCGTACAATCTGGCGGCTCGCAGTCCAGCTGTCTCTCCCGGGCATATCCGGAGATCGGCGGGCCGATCTCGCTGGTCTCCAGCACCGGCGCGCGCGTGACCGAGGCTGATTTTAAGGGCAAGCCCACGCTGATCTATTTCGGCTTCACCTATTGCCCCGATGTCTGTCCGATGACGTTGACCACGGTGGCAGCGGCCTACCGCCGGCTGCCTGAAGGCGTGACCCCGCCGCAGACTGTGCTGATCAGCGTGGACCCGGCGCGTGACACGCCCGAGGCGCTCGCGACCTACGTGGCTAACAAGGCCTTCCCGGCGGGCCTTCAGGGGCTGACCGGCTCGGATGTCGAGGTGCGCGCCGCGGCTGATGCGTTCAAGGCGGACTATTCGCGCGTTGACCAGCCAGACAGCATGGCCGAATACACGATGGACCATACGAGCCTTCTCTATCTCATGGACGAGAACTGGCAGCTGAAAACCTTCTTCACGCACCAGGACACCGCCGACACGATCGCCGACTGCCTGACATTGATCGAAAGCGATTAGGCAAAGCGCCTATAACTCGTCCGCGCCGCCCGGATTTCTCCGGCGGCGGATCAGCCACATAACGCCGCGCAGGTCACTCATCGCGTCCTTGAGGCGGCCGAAGTTGGTGTAGTTCGAATTGCCCTGCCCACGCGGGCGATGATTCACTTCCCGGAACTCGACGCTATGCCCTTCGGCGCGCATCAGCGCCGGCATGTAGCGGTGCATGTGGTCAAAGTAGGGGAGCAGCAGGAAGGTCGCGCGGTCCATCACCTTGATGCCGCAGCCGCTGTCATCGCAGTCGTCGCGCAGCATCCGCTGGCGGATATTGTTGGCAAAACGGCTGCCGAACTTCTTCCAGGCCGAATCCTTTCGGGTTCCGCGGCGGCCCATCACCATTTTCAGCCCATGCGGGGCGTCGGCGCGTGTTAGCGCGCGGTAAAGGTCCGGAAGGTCGGCGGGATCGTTCTGGCCGTCGCCGTCCAGCGTGCCGACCACGGGGGCACGCGCGGCGAGGATGCCCGAGCGGATCGCCCGACTCTGGCCGGAATTCTGCCGGTGACCGAGTACTCGCAGCATCGGATACTTCGCTTTGAGGGCCACCAGGCGGGCGCGGGTATCGTCAGTGGAGGCATCATCCACGAACACCATCTCGAAGGCCCGGCCATCGAGGGCGGCAGCGATTTCACCCACCAGGGAGGCGACATTGCCGGCCTCATTGTGGACGGGCACGACAACGGAGAATTCGGCAGCTTCGGTCAATTGGCCCTCGTTACGGTCAGGGGCGGCAGTAAACGGCGCCTCTTACCGGGCCTTGCCTGCAAAATCGAGGCCTTGCGAGCATCTGGACGCGCCTCTTGCTTGGGCGGGGGCTTTCGGCCAATTCCGCAAGACGCGTTGGCAAAGGTCCGCTAAAAGGCCGGCCATGACCGTTCTCGACCGCCTTTCTACCGGCTGGAAAGCCTGGATCATCCTCTTCCTCCTGACGTTCGGGGCTGCCGCGCCGGGCGTGTTCCTGCTGCCGGCGCTCGACCGGGACGAGAGCCGCTTCGCGCAGGCGTCCAAGGAGATGCTGGAGGAGAACAATTACATCGTCATCCAGTACCAGGACGAGCTGCGCAACAAGAAGCCGGCCGGCATCCACTGGCTGCAGGCGGCCTCCACGGCGCTCACTACCGGGCCCGAGGCGAAGGAAATCTGGACCTACCGGGTACCCAGCTGGCTTGGAGCGGCGTTCGGTACGCTCGCCTGTTTCTGGGCCGGGATTGCACTCGTCGGCCGGCGTGCGGCCTTCCTCGGAGCGGCAATGTTCGGCGCCACGCTGCTGCTGACGTCTGAGGCGCATATCTCGAAAACGGATGGCGTGCTCGTCTTCCTTACCACTCTCGGCATCGGTGCGCTCGGGCGGCTTTATCTGGGTACGGACAAGCCGGGCCGTATGGCTTTCCTTGTCTGGTTGACGGTCAGCGCTTCGTTCCTGATCAAGGGGCCGGTGACAATGATGGTCGTCGCTTATGCCGGCCTTGGCGCTTATGTCTGGGACCGCGCGGCGGAAGGCAAAAGTGGCGACTGGTGGCGCCCGCTGGCGAACTGGAAAGGCCCGGCGCTGTTCGTGGCAATGGTGCTGCCCTGGTTCCTGTGGATCCAATGGGCGACCAATGGCGAATACATTGAGGGCGCCGTCGGCAAGGATCTCAAGGACAAGTTCACCGGCGCCTCGGAAGGCCATGCCGGCTGGTTCCTCTATCACCTGAGCCACATCCCCGCCTGGTTCTTCCCGGCGACGCTGTTGTTCGTGGCGGGGCTTGTCGCCTCGGTGAAGCAAGTGGCTGGGGTAGGGCGTGTCAACTCCGCGCCGGTTCGCCGCTACGCCTTAGCAGGAGCCGTGCTTCTCATCGGCCTGGCGGCGCTCAATTATGGCCTCGCTTTGGTGCCGCCCTTTGCGGCCGGCAGTATTGCCGAAACCCTGCGCACACTGAAGCCGATGCCGGCTTGGCCATTTCTGTTCATTGCGGCGGTCTGGTACATGTCGCGCGCTGTCCCTGAAACCCTGCCGCCCTCAAGCGAAGTGAAAAGTCTGCGCTTGCTGCTCGCCTGGGCGCTGCTGACCTATGCCTTTTTTGAGCTGATGCCGACGTTGCTCAGCCACTACATTCTTCCGGCCTATCCGGCGTTCGGCCTTCTGTGCGGGTATGCTGCGACGCGTTTGATGGACGGCTCGAAGCTACCGGTATCCAACACGGTTGGCATGGTCCTCTTCGCCATCGGGGCGGGCCTGCTGCTTGCCGCGTCCTTCCCAGGCGTCACGACCTATCTGATGGCCGAAGCCGCAGGCGACTTCAAAACCGTCTCGGCCGAGGAAGTCCTCGCCAACTGGACGGTTTACCGCGAATTCCCGCTCTGGCTCTGGTGGGCCGGCTTTGCGCTCACTGGATTCAGCCTGATTGAGTTCGCGCGCCGCCATGTGGCGCTCGCCATTCTGTGGGCCGTGCTCGCCAGCGTCGCGCTTGGCTGGCATGTGCGCATCTACATGTTGCCCTCGCAGGTCTGGGTTCAGCCAACAGAGACTGCGCGGCTCGCGCTCGAGGATGTCTGCGGTGTTCCGGGTGAGGATGAAATCTGCAATGTCGAGACACCGGAGCGCATCCTAGCGCTCGGTTATGCGGAGCCTTCCTATGTGTTGACGCTCGGCACGCAGAATCTGCATCCGCCGCAGACGCCTCTGGATTTGCCGAGCGATCCGGCTGCCTATCCGGTTGTCTACCTGCTCAACTTCGAGGACCGGAAGGCGGATGAGCCGATGACCGTGACCGCCGCCCGCCTTCGCGCCGAAGCCGGGCAGTTCGGCGCCTGCCTGACGGAAAGCCCGTCCTACTACGCGCTGAACTATTCTAACGGCGACCCGGTGCATTTCCGTGCCTGGCGGTTCGATTGGGGTGATTGTCCGTAGGCGGACTACCCCTCCAGTTCGACATCCCAGTAGAGGTAGTCCATCCAGGTCTCGTGCAGGTGATTCGGCGGGAATTTCCGGCCGATGTCCTGCAGCTGGTAATTGTTCGGTCGGTAAGGTCTGCGTTGCAGATCCAGCTGGCTTTCGCGCAGCAGGCGGCTGCCCTTCGCGAGGTTGCAGGGGCTGCAGGCAGTCACGATGTTTTCCCAGGTGGTCCGACCGCCGCGCGAACGGGGCACCACATGGTCGAAGGTCAGGTGTTCCTGTGCGCCGCAATAGGCGCAGGCAAACCCATCGCGCAAAAACACATTGAAGCGCGTGAAGGCCGGCGGACGGTCTTGGCGCACGAAGTCGCGCAGCGCGATGACTGAAGGCAGCCGCAGCTCGCGGCTGGGACTACGCACCACGCAGTCATATTCGGCGACAATGTCGACACGGTCGAGGAAAACGGCTTTCACCACTTCCTGCCACGGCCAGAGTGACAGCGGATAATAGGAAAGTGGCCTGAAATCCGCATTCAGGACGAGGGCGGGGCGGCCATTCGGCGGCAGGGAAACGACTTCAGTCATGCAAGCCTCCCTGGGCGCAAAATTGCTGGGTATCCGTGCAGATCCTACAGAAGACGCGTTCTCCTTGCGCTGTCAGGACCGGCTTCTAACCGATTCTTCCCATAAGATTATGACAGCCGGACCCGAACGCAAGGGGCGCCGGTCATGCGTTTCAGGGCGCTGCGGCCCGCGCCCGGTCGACATGCAACCAGCCCCAAAGAAGGTGGGCCGCTACCCCGCGATAGGGCCGCCAGATCTCGGCATGGGCGGTGAAGGCCTTCGAGACCATGCGCGGTTCATAGAGGCCAAGCCGCTTGTGCGCCTCGATCAGGGCAACATCCCCGGCCGGGAAGGCATCCATCGCACCGACCGCGTAGAGCAGGAAAAGCTCTGCGGTCCATGGACCGATGCCGCGCACCGCCAGCAGTTCTGCCCGGGCTTCCTCGAGCGGCGCAGCGCAGACGCGGGCGAGGTCGAGCTTTCCGTCCGCCATCGCCTGCGCGATCGAGTAGAGGTGCGCCACTTTCGGGCGGGACATCCCGCAGAGCCGGATCGCCTCGGGATCGGCAGCCAGCATCGCCGGGGCCGTCACTTCGCCGAGATGTGCCTCGACCCGTGACCAAATCGAGGCGGCCGCGTTGAGCGAGATCTGCTGGTGCGAAATCATCCGGCCCAGCATCGCATAGTCCGGCACTTCGGAGCGCCACTTGGGCAGGCCAACGATCTCGTAGGCTTGGGCGAGGGCAGGGTCGGTGCGGGCGAGGTGTTCGCAGGCCGCCTTAAGCGCCCGCCGCGGAGGCGCGGTGCTCACTTGACGCCCTTGGCCACCTGCGCCGTGCGGCCTTCGGCGATCAGGCGGCTGGAGGCGGTTTCGAGGTCATTTTCGAGCCGCGCCATCAAGGCCTTACGGTCGAGGCCAGGCGGGATGGCGGGCAGTACTTCGTAGACGATCTTGCCTGGCTTGCGGCGCGCGCCCTTGGCGGGCCAGCAGAGGCCCGCGTTGGTGGCTACCGGAATGATCGGCACATCCAGCGCCTTGTTTAGGGCAGAAATGCCGGCCGGCTGGTAGAGTGGCGGATCGTCCGGCGCGCGGCGCGTGCCTTCCGGGAAAATCACAATCGTGCGGCCCTCAGCCGCGCGCTTCTTTCCGGCCGAGATCATCGCCTTCAGCGTCTTAGACGTGCCTGCCCGGTCAATCGGGATCATTCCCGTGCTGAACGCATACCAGCCGAGAAAGGGTGTCCACATCAGCTCCTTCTTCAGGATGTGGCAGGAGTCCTGGATGACGATGAAGGGGATGAACACGTCCATCATGCAATGGTGCTTGCCGGCATAGATGGCTGGTCCCGGCACGACATGTTCGCGGCCCCGGATTTCGGTGTCGATGTCGCAAATCAGCTTCAGGCCTGCCCGGATGATCTGCGCATAGAGGGCCAAGGCACGCTGCGTCACAACGCGCGGGAACAGCACGGTCGGGATGTAGAGCACCCCGCAGACCGCCATCCAGCCGTACAGCCAGACCAGGAACAGGTAAGATCGCAGCATCTGCATCTGCTGGGCTCTAGCTTCTTGTCAGCCCCGCGTCACTACATCACCGACCGCAGCGAGCGCATGACTGTGATACCTGCTGCAAGCCGGGCGGCCAGGCCTGCAATCACGGGCGTCACCACCAGAACGGCGAGGTCCGGGAAATCCAGCGACAGCTGCGGCAGGAGGCCCGTCCGGTCGGCGCCGGACCGGCCCATCGCAATGAGCACGGCCACGCTCGCCAGGGCCACCAGGGCGCCCACGGTGCCCGCGCGCAGGCCCAGCAGCCAGAAGCGGCGCTCAAACAGGCCGGCGATAAACCGGTCCTTCGCCCCGGCCACGTGCAGCACGTCCACGATGTCCCGCCGCGCCAGCAAGGCAGCATGGGTGGCAAAGGCGATAACCGCAATCGCTGTCGCAGACAGCAGCGCCACGATGGACAGGGCCGCAATGCGGGAGATCGACAGCATGTGGCGCACATCACCGGCCCATTCGGCGTGCGCATCGACGGCGGCGTCATAACCCGCGCCGTGCAGGGCGGTGCTAATCTTTGCGCCGATATCGCCGGCCTCTGCGGCGCCCGTCACGGCGATCAGCCTCGGCACGGGGAGGTCGGCGGGCAGCCCGCTCTTGCCGAAATTCGGCTCCAGCAGGGCGTTGATCTCCGCGTCGCTGAAAGCGCGTGCAGCTTCGACCCCCTCAAGGCCTGCCAGCAGCCGCGCCGCCGCATCGGCCGCCGAGGCATCGGCGCCGGAGAGGGAGACAGTGTATTCGCCCTCCACTTCGGCGGTCCAGGCGCGCGCGGCGCCATAGGTGGACTTTGCCGACAGGGCCGCAAGCGCGGCGAGGAAGCACAAAGCGCCGACCACGAAGAACAGCGCCGCCTCGCGGGCGTCTTCCAACGGCAGGAGGGAGTTTTCGCGCGGCTTCATGGCATCGCCCTCAAAGGATCGGTCCGGCGCCGGGCGGTCGCGGTCGCCTCACCATTTTCCTGAACCAGCATGCCGTCGGCCAACCGGTAGACCGGCGCATCGATCTGGCGGATCAGGCCAAGATCGTGCGTCGCGATCACCACGGTCGTCCCAAGTCGCTTGTTCAGCTCGTAGAACAATCGCATCAGCCGCGCCGCCATATCGGGGTCCACGTTGCCCGTCGGCTCATCCGCGATTAGCAGGTTCGGCTGGGTCACCACGGCGCGGGCTATGGCCACGCGCTGCTGCTCGCCCCCGGACAGGGTCTCGGGGCGCTCGTGAAGCCGCTCGCCGAGGCCGACCCAGCTAAGCAGTTCTTCCACATCGCGGCGGTACTGGCTTTCCTTGCGTCCCATCACCCGCAGGGGCAGGGCCACATTCTCATAGGCTGTCAGGTGGCTTAGCAGCCGGAATTCCTGGAACACCACGCCGACCCGGCGCCGCATGGCCGAGAGTTCGTCGCGCGATAGCCGGCTGGTGGGCCGTCCGAACAGCGAAACCTCCCCCCGCGACGGCGGCTGTGCCAGGTAAAGTAGCTTGAGAAGGCTCGACTTGCCCGCCCCGGAGGCGCCCGTCAGGAAGCTGAAGCTGCCGGGTTTCAGGACCAGATCAATACCGCTAAGGATTTCCTCGGACGAATCGTAGCGAAGGGACACGCCATCCAGGCGGACGGCAGCCTCTTCGAACATGTCCGGGCGTAGCTGGGTCATAGGGCGAGGTCCGGAGGTCCAGGGTTGGTCGAACGGGGCGGTTAGCGGGAAAGACGCCGGAAATGATCCTTACGTGTCCCTCGTGCAGCACCCATTATTTCGCCGATGACTCAACAATCGGTGAAAGTGGCCGCACTGTGAAATGCGCCGCCTGCGGCCATTCCTGGTTCGTGCAGCCAAAATCCCTCGCCGAAGAGAAGCCGGCTGCCCCTGCGCACGAGGTTTACCGAGAACGCCTCCGCGAGCAGCGGCGCGAGAAAAGCAAGATTTTCGCCGTGGTCTCGTGGCTGTTTACTGGCAGTCTGTTTGTTGCCGCCACAGTCGCCGCCTTCTTCTTCCGCAACGATGTTGTGAAGGTCTGGCCGCAATCGGCCGCCGCCTACCGGCTCGCCGGGCTTGATGTGAACCGTTTCGGACTGGATTTTGCCGACATCGAACGGGCCCGCACCTTCAACGACACCATTCCCATCGTCACCGTAACCGGCCGCGCCGTGAACGTTGCAAACTCGGCGGTCCAGACCCCCGGCGTGCGCGTCGACTTGCGAGACGAGACCGGCAAGGTTGTGGCCACCGAATACAGCTTCGTCACACCGGCAGAGCTTGAGCCGGGCGCCTCCGGCCAGTTCGGCGTCGTCGTCGAGCCTGCACCGGTCGAGAGTTTTGAGATCGTGGTCAGCTTCGTCGAACGCTCGGCCGTACCGAATGAACCGCCTGTGGAGGACGCGCCCGTCCCCGAATCCCAAACTTTTCCTGTTCCCGAGGAACCGATCTGACCATGCGACAGCCTATTCCGCACGCCCCGATGCCGAAGATCGACGTGATCCTCTCTGAAGCGGACCTGATGGCCCGGGTCGATGATCTGGCGGACCGGCTGGCGCCGCGCCTCAAGGACGGGGAGTGGACGGCCGTGTCCATCCTGATCGGCGCCACGCCCTTCACCAGCGACCTGATGAAGGCGCTTGCCCGGCGCGACGTGCACCCGATTCTCGATGTGCTCTGGCTGGAAAGCTACCGCGACGCGCGCGAAAGCTCCGGCCGCGTCGTGGTGCGCGCGGATGTCTCGCGCAAGGTTGAAGGCCGCGGCATGCTGCTGATCGACGACGTGTTCGACACCGGCCGCACGCTCGAGTTTGCCAAGCACCACCTGCTCGCGAAAGGTGCGCGCGAAGTGCTCACCGTGGCCCTGACCCAGAAGCCGTGGGCGCCGCGCGGCGCCGAGGGCGTTGACTACTGTGCCTTCGATGCGCCCGGCCGTTTCCTTGTTGGCTATGGCATGGACGATGCTGGCCTCTATCGCGGCCTGCCGTATATCGGCGCGCTGGACTGATTCCGTATACAGATCACGCTCTCATGCCTTTGCCAGCGGGGAGTTGGCGCGGCTATTCAGCCGCCTCGATCTTCAGCAAAGCATCACCCAGGCCTGAAACATAGACCGGCCCACCGCCCGGTGTGTGGATCACGCCCGTCACGAGGCCTGGCATCGGCGCCCAGACGTCCGGCCCCAGAAGCTCGGACCGCGGCTCGCCCGCTTCGCCGCGCCGCGCATACTCGGCAATGACCGCAGTGCCAGCTTCGGTCTGCGCCGTGAAGGCCACGCGGGTCTCGCCCGTTTCCGGATTGATCGCCAGCACCTGGTTGCTCATCGGTGACGCCACCCACAGCGTGCCGTCCGGGCCTGGCTCCACATTGTCCGGTGACACCATGTTTGCCAGCACCGCGCGATCCGTCAGCGCGCCAGTCGCAAGGTCCACTGAATAGCTGAGGATATGGCCCGCCACCGTCTCCGCGATGAACAGCTTTCCGCGGGTCTCGTCGATGGTGAAGCCATTGGCGAACTGAAGCCCGGTCAGCACTTCCTGCGGCGCGGGCAGGGGCGCGCCATCGGCAGCGGGCGGAATACGGAACAGTTTGCCGTCGGTCAGCGGCTGGTCCAGTGCGGCGAAGAGGCGCGCGTCCGATCCCGGCGGTGCATTCTCCGTGGACTGAGTAAACCAGATCGCGCCGGTCGAATCGCGGTGCGCGTAGTTTATGCCAAACGGATGCTGGTAGATTTTCGAGGTCGTGCCGGTTTCGGTATCGGTGCGCCAGAGGCTGCCGGTGAACACGTCGGCGGTCAGCAGATGGCGCCCGTCAGGTTCGAAGGCGACGCCGTTCGGGCCCGAAGGGTTTTCCGGCGGTGCGTGGGTAAAGCCGGCGGCGGAGAAATTGCCAAACGGGCTGATCGCGCCATCCGGCGCAATCGCGGTGAGGCCGTTCACCTGATCCACCACTACTACCGTTCCGTCCGTCAGCACGACGCCGGATTCCGGCCGGGTCAGCGTGCGCCCTTCCGGGAAGAGGCTGCCGTCGGCAAAGGTCAGCGTGCGCGGCGCGGCGGGCGTTTCAGCTGCGGCGGGTTCGGGCGCCGGGGCCGGCGAGGGCGCGGGCGTGCAGGCGGCAAGGGTCAGCCCCGCCAGAGCGGTCATCAGATAAAGGCGCATGTTTCTGTCTCCCCGCCGGCGCCCCTTCGGGGTCTTGCGACCGGCACCGAGACATTATCACGCGCTCGAATGTCCGGGCAAGGCGCTGCCCGGTGCGGCTACCACGCGCCGATGTTCGGCGCGCTCGCCCAGGGCTCTTTCGGCGGCTGCGGCTTGCCCTTCTGGAGCAGTTCGACCGAGATGCCGTCCGGCGAGCGGATGAAGGTCATGCGGCCGTCGCGCGGCGGGCGCGCGATGGCTACGCCAAGGTCGGCGAACCGCTGCGTGGCGGCGTAGATGTCGTCGACCTGATAGGCGAGGTGGCCGAAATTGCGCCCGCCGGCATAGTCCTTCTCATCCCAGTTCCAGGTCAGCTCGATCATCGGGATGTTCAGCGAGGTCGGCGAGGCGCCCGCCGGCACACCGCCGCCCCGCACAATGTCAGAAGGGGACGCGAGGAAGACCAGCGTGAACCGGCCCGCCTCGTTGTCATACCGTGTCACTTCGGAGAGCCCGAGGCCGTCGCAGTAGAAACGCTTGGCTGCTTCGATATCGCTGACGCGCACCATCGTGTGCAGGAATTCGACGCTCATGAATGTGTCTCCCGGAGGGTGCGCATCACCTGTTTCAGGTTCGGCGGGGTAAGGGTGTGATAACGGTGCATCGCCACCGCCAGCAGGCCGACGGTCAGGCCGAAAAAGGCAAGGAAAAAGCTGAACGTGTGGATCAGGGTGCCGACTTCGAACACCGGCGGCTCCCCGGCAAGGCGCCAGACCGAGATCCACACGCTATTAAATAGCCAGGACAGGGGCGCCAGCGACAGCGTGATGAAGGCGGCGCACGAATAGACATAGGTCCCCCGGCGCGGGCCTTCGGCGCGCAGATAGAGGTCGGTAAACTCGGTTTCATTGATGCCTTCCGGCAGCTCGCCGCTCTTCTGGCGCGCTTTCAGCAGTTCGGGTGCAAACTCCCGGGCCTGCTTCCAGCGCAGCGCGAGGTGAATGCCCCAAGCGGCCACAGCGATGACGAGGGCAAGGTAAGCATACATAGCAGGTCGCTTTGATCCGGGTTCGGCGGCCCAGGCAGCCCGCAAAATTCAGGCCCGGTGCGCGCGTTCGTAGACAAGCATGGCCCGTTTGCGCGCCACGCCCCAGTGATAGTTATGCAGCCGGCCATCGGCTGCAAGGGCCCGGTGGCAGGGGATGAACCAGCTGATGGGGTTGGCGCCCACGGCTGCGCCTACGGCCCGGGCGGCCTTCGGGGCATCTATCCGGCTCGCCAGCGCCCCGTAGGTACAGGTCTTTCCTTCTGGGATCTCCAGAAGCGCGCGCCACACTTGTCGCCGGAACGAGGTGCCATAGAGGCAGACGGGCAGGGGCTCGCCGGCTTCGAAGACGCAAGAGGCAAAGCGTTCCGCCTCGGCGTCATCCCGCCGGAGGTCGGCGCCGGGATAGCGTGCAGCTAGGTCTGCAAAGGCGTCTGCTTCGCTGCGGCCCTGATGCTCAAAGCCGGTGCGAACGGGCGCGCCCTCGTCGATGAAGCCCAACGCCACGAGGCCCCGCGGGCCGATCAGCCAGGCGCCCAAGCCGAACGGTGTCGGCGCGCGGCCGAGCACCAGTTCCGCACCCTTGCCGCCGGCCTTTGCCTCGCCGGGCGTCAGGCCCTCATGGGCGATGAACAGGTCGTGCAGCCGTCCTGGGCCGGACAGGCCCGTCTCCAGCGCGGCATCCAGCACGCTTGCGCCGCCGCGTAGCAGCTCGCCAGCTGCGCCGTGGGCAAGGGCGCCCTGGTATTGTTTCGGGCTAATTCCGGCCCAGCGGGTGAACTCTCGCTGGAAGTGATGCGGCGACAGGCCGACTGCAGCGGCTGCCTGTTCCAGGTCCGGCCATTCCGGCCAGGTCTCGCCGAGCCAGTCCAAGGCTTTCGCCATCCGGTCATAGGCGCGGGCGCGTTCGTCTAGAGGAGCTTGACCAGAAAACATGTCTACAAAATGCGCCCGCCTGCCGCAGCGCGCCACCCGTTTCTTGCGCTGCACCACAACACGTCGTCTTTGCCCCCTTTACGAGATGCTGCGATCACGCAAAGTGCGCGCCTTGCATACGGGGAGGTTTGCGAAAACACATGGCCGACGCACGCAGCATCATCCTGCACGAATACCCTTCGTCCCCGTTTTCAGAGAAGGTGCGCTTGGCACTGAGGCTCAAGAACCTCGCCTATGCGCGCGTCGAGCAGCCGGTGATTATGCCGAAGCCTGATCTCATTCCTTTAACCGGCGGATACCGGCGCATTCCTGTGTTGCAGATCGGCGCCGACGTGTACTGCGATTCCGCCATCATCCTACGCGAGATCGAGGCTCGCTATCCGCTGTATGCGTTGAAGCTGCCCGGCCATGAAGGCCTCGCGCAGATCGTGGCAGGTTGGGCGGACTCGCGGTGGTTCCAGTCCTCGGTCGCCGTCATCTTCGGTCATATGGGCGATAATGTGCCGGAAGCGTTCATTAAGGACCGCGAACAGCTTTCGGGCCGTCCGTTCAATATTCCGGCCATGAAGGCTGTAGCGCCGATGATGCGAGACCAATGGCGCGCGCGCCTGATGCTGATCGAGGAGCGCCTCGCCGGCGGAAAAGGCGCGGGCAGCGGCAATTACCTGATCGGCGCCAAGCCGGGTCTTGTCGATGTTCATGCCTACATGAACGTCTGGTGGATGAAGTCTGCCGTCCCGGAGTTTGCAGATTCATGCCTCGAAAATGCACCGTTGACGGCCGCTTGGTACCGGCGCCTCGCCGAAGTGGAAGGGCAGGAGCCCGAGACGATCACCGCGAAAGAGGCCATTGCGATTGCGAAGGACGCAGCGCCCCGTCTCGTTGCAGCCACCACGCGCAATGAACCGCAGGAGTTCTCGCCGGGCGAACGGGTAGCGGTTGCGCCCGACGATTACGGTCAGGACTGGGTCGAGGGGGAACTGGTGCATGCCGATTCGCAGCGCATCATCCTGCGCCGCTTCACGCCCGAGGCCGAGACGATCCACGTCCACTTCCCGCGCGCCGGGTTTCTGGTGCGCCGCGCCTGACGCCCTTGCCAAGGGCGCCCGCCCGGTTACGGTCGGCCCAAACATAAAGGGAGGAGACCATGATGAAACGCATGTTGATCGCCGGCACGGCGCTGCTCGCCGCGTGCGGCCACATCTCGAGCGCGGAGGCACCTGCCGCCGCCGCAAAGACAGAAGCGAAATCCGAAGGCTGGTATCCCTCCCGCTACGGCGCGGACGACCGGCTCGGGGCGATGAATAATCTGTCCCCGGAGAAAACAGCCGAAGCAGCGAAACTCATCACCACCGGCAAGACCTACGCCCTCGGCCAGATCACAGGCAAGAAGACGCCCGCCTATGGCCCACGCACCTTCAACATGACGGTTCTTCAGTTGTCAGACGGTTCGGGCACTCCGCTCGGCGAGAACAAGGCAGTTGGCAATGACGACCTCGTAAACACCTATGTCGGCATCGGCAGCCAGCTCGACGGCCTCGGCCACATGGGCATCGACCACCGCTACTATAACGGCGTCCCCGTTGCGGATTTCGTCACCACGGGCGGTCTCACTCAGTATGGCACACACACGTTGCCGCCGGTCGCCACGCGCGGCGTGCTGCTCGACATGACGAAAGCTTTCGGCGATCCGGTGCCCGCCGGCACCGCTTTCAACCGCGCCGAAATCGAAGCCGCCGCAAAAGCTGCCGGGATCACCATCGGCAAGGGCGACATCGTCCTCTTCCACACCGGCACAATGAAGGCGACCGAGGGCTCGGCCGAACTCTCGCCTGTCGAGCCCGGCCTGGGCGTTGAAGGCGCGCAATACCTCGCCGATCTCGGCGTCGTCGCCATCGGCGCCGACACGTGGGCCCTGGAAGTCATCCCATTCGAGAAGGAGACACGCCCCTTCGACGTGCACCTCACGCTCCTCGCCAAGAACGGCGTCTACATCCTCGAGAACATGGTAACGACTGAACTCGCCGCGGACGGCGTGACAGAGTTCTTCTTCACGCTCGGCGCGCCGAGACTCGAAGGCGCCGTTCAGGCCATCGTGAACCCGGTGGCGATCCGCTGAGGCGGCTTCAGGCCTGAAGCGGGATCCAGCTGCCATGGGCGCCGTACGGCACGCGCCCCGGCAGCCGGATTGTCGCTACGGGCGGCGCGCTTATGTTTTGCGCGTCGAGAATCACGAATTTTGATTTCCCGCTGCCTGTGTCGTGGCAGATCACCATAAGCCAGCCCTCGTCCTCGCCGGCTCCGCCGGATACGAAGACAGGCTCTCCGCCGCGTACTGTCTCGCCAAGCTCGTGCATCGTCCGTGCACCGCTCTGCAGGTCATACTTCATGATCTGCGAGCCATAGATCGGCTCTTCAGAATTGCCTTCCCCCGCTAGCGACATCAGGTAGCCATAACGCGCCTTCAGCCCGACCCTGGCCTCGTTTACCCGCCCGAAATCGCCGGGCTGGTCGTCCACTTGCTCTTCGGAAACTGTGCCGTTGTCGAGATCGATGGTCCATTTCCACAGCCGCGCGACGTTCGAGTAATCGTTCGAGTTCGCGCCGAAAGCCGAGACCATCTTCGAGACGTGCATGACGACGGATCGTCCGTCCTCATACGAATTGACCGTATGGAACACATAGCAGGGTGGCATGGAAAACCAGCGCACATCGCGCGCCGTTCCGTTGCGCGGCATTACGCCGATGCGAGCGCCCGCCTTTGCGTCAAACTTGAAGGGCATGCCTGTGGCCAGAAGGGCAGGGTTGTACACCAGCGGCAGGTCCAGGAAGATCGCATAGTTCCGGGTGATGCTGAAATCATGCATCATCACCATGTTCGGGATGTCGATCCCCTCGACCTGTTTCAGCTGCCCGTCAGCCCCTACCCGGATGTAATGCAGGTAGGGCGGCCGGAATGAAAAATACGAGAAGGCGAACAGTTCGCCTGTCTCAGGGCAAACTTTCGGATGCGCTGTCATCGAGCAGGGCAGCTTGCCGTCATAGTTTTGGAAGCCAAGCGTGTTCAGGTCCTGATCGATCATCCACGGCCAGGCGCTTTCGTTCAAGCAAAGGATCTGCTTGCCGTGCGCAAGCACATGCGTGTTGCCCTTGCCGCGTCTAAGATCCCCGCGTGCCGCCGGAGCGTCCGACTCCGTAATGTTCGGCGTCTGAACAAAGCGATTGCGATACCATTCGACTTTGCCGCCCTTGAGGCGCACACCGTGCACCATGCCGTCGCCGAGAAACCAGTGTGCGGAGTTTCCCGACTTCGGATTGGGGCCGGTGCGGATGTACGTGCCGTTCAGTTCCGGAGGAATCGTGCCCTCGACCGTCAGCGCGCTGTCCGTCCGCTCTTCCTGAAGAGGTGCCCAGTTGTTCCGCAAATGCCAAGGTAGTGCCAGACTCGTGTCGACCATCGCGTTCTTTGCCTCCCGGTCAGCGGAACCTCTTGCGAGCCCGTCTGCAGGGAGGAAGCTTATCGGCGCCGCCGCACCCTGACAAGGATCAAGGCCTACGCCCGCAAGAACGGCACGATATCCGCCACCAGCGTGTCGCTCATCCGGTCGGCGAGATCATGGCCCCACTTCGGATAGGACTTGAATACCGCGCCTGGGATGCGCCGGGCGATGTCCTGTCCAGCGGCCGGGCGGATCAGAGGGTCATCCGCTCCGTGCAGAACGAGCGTCGGCGCCTTCACGCTCCCCAGGCGTTCGTGCCAGCGCGGCGTGCCGATAATCGCGGTATACTGGCGCGCCATGCCGAAGGGGCGGTCGGAGCGGTGGAAATCATCGATTGCCCGTGAACGGATGAGTTCGGCGCTGTTGCGCAGGTCGGCATGTGAGCCGATGGCATGCTGGGCGTGCACGGCAATGTCGCCGATCGCCTCCGGTGTGCGTGAAGCCGGCACCGCCGTCAGCGCGGCCATCGCTTCCGGTGTCGACGGCGGCAACATCGGATCACCTGACGTCGTCATCACCGGGATCAGCTTCCTCACCTTGTGCGGATGATCCAGCGCCATCAGCTGGCCAATCATCCCCCCCATCGACACGCCGAGGACGTCGGCCTGCTCCACCCCGATGGCGTCTAGGAGGCCCGCCGAATCCGCCGCCATGGCATTGAGCGTGTACGGAACAAGCTTGCTCGCGTCCTGGCCGGTCATCGCGGCGGTCAGCACGTCCATGGGGGAGGGTGGCACATATTGCGTGAACTCGGTCGACAGACCCACATCCCGGTTGTCGAACCAGATCACCCGGAAGCCGGCATCCGCTAGGCCCCGCTTGAGACCCTCCGGCCAGCGTGTCATCTGAAGGGCAAAGCCCATCACCAGAAGGACCGCCGGGTCGTTCGCGTTGCCCAGCGTGTCATACTCAATCTCGATCCCATTCGCTTTTGCGCGCGCCATGTGTGTCCTCCCGGAGTGTTGGTGCACCAACACTAATGCGGAAGCGCGCCTGTGGGAAAACGAAAAACGCCGCCCCCTTTCGGAGGCGGCGCCAGTTTCAGGTCCGGAGTTGCCGGATCAGAAGTTGAGGGTCGCTTTTGTGTAGATGAAGCGGCCCGAATAGCCGAACGGCGAGTAGGTGGAGAACGGCGTGTTGCCGGTCGAGTTGAGACCCAGCGGGGCCGCATCCGGATACTCGTCGAGGATGTTGTCCGCGCCGACCGCGAGGGTGACGAGGTCGTTCCAGGTATAGCGCGCCTCAAGATCGATCAGCGTCTTGGGGTCGAGCGTATAGTCCAGTGCCGGGTTGTTCGACGGCACCAGCACTTCGCCGTAACGTACGGCGCGGAGGGTGCCCGCGAACGGACCATGTTCCCAGTTCAGCTGACCGGTGAACTTGTCCTTCGGTGTGCCGTCCTCGAGCGTGAGCACGTTGGTGCGGGCGAACAGAACCGGCGGCGGGGTGAGCGCCGTCAGCACCGGGATTGCCGGAACGGCGGTCACTTCAGTTTTGTTGAAGTTGGCACCGGCAGTCGCGCTGAACGAGCCGAACGCGGTTTCCGGGAAGGCATAGTTGGCGATGATATCCACGCCGGTCGTCTCGGTGTCGACCCCGTTGATGAAGAAGCGCCCGCCGCCGGAGCCGATGAAGCCCTGGGAGACGAGGTAGTTCTGCACGTTGGTGGCCGTCAGGTTCTCCGACAGCACGATGCGGTCTTCCACATCGATGCGGTAGGCGTCGACCGTCAGGTTGAAGGCGCCCAACTGAAGCACGCCGCCGAGGGCGTAGTTGATCGACTTCTCGGCATCGAGGTCTTCTGCACCAAGAGCGCGGGCGATCGGATCATCGACGCGGAAGGTCGTGATGTCGAACGGCACACCGTTGATGAAGTTGGTTGACGTTGTGGTGAAGAATTGCTGCTGCAGCGACGGCGCACGGAAGCCGTTCTGGACTGAGCCGCGAAGCGCGAAGGCATCGTTGAAGTCATAACGGGCGGCCAGCTTGCCGGTCAGCGTTTCGCCGAAGTCCGAGTAGGATTCGCCGCGCACCGCGCCGGACACGAGGAGTGCTTCGGTCACGTTGGCTTCAAGGTCAAGATAGACGCCGATAGCGGTGCGGTCTTCTTCCAGCTCGTTCGCCGGACGGAAGCCCGGGAACACCTGAGAGCCTGACGCCGTGGCACAGCCGCCGGCCAGAGTTTGCGCCGCGGTCGGTGCTGTGCAGCCCGGGCCAAGCAGCGGCAGGAGAACGCCGCCGTTGCGGTAGGAATCCGGTTCGCCCGCGAAGATCTCGTAAGTTTCCTGACGGGCTTCCGCGCCCCAGGCTACGTTCAGTTCCGACGCGAGTCCGTCAACGGCAAAGCCCTTCACGAAGGCGAGGTTGGCGACGAGCTGCGAATGCTCGAAGCCGCCGGCATCGAATTCCGTGCCCGACGCGGTGCCGAGCGAACGGTTCAGCGTGTCGATGATCTGGAATTCCATCTTGTTGGAGCCGTACCCGATCGACGCGTCGGCATCCCAGCCTGCAAAGTCGAAGCGCACGCCGCCAAGGGTCGAATAGTCCGTCGTCGTCGGATTGATCTTCGGCAGGAAACCGTTCGGGTAGATCTGGATCACGTTGCGCGTGTCGCTGGGCAGGCGGAAGAAGCCGGCCGAGATCGTCTCGCGGTCCTGGAAGCTGGCCCAGCCATAGAGTTCCGCGCCGTTGGCGAGGTCATAGCCGGCATTGGCAAACAGGCTTAGCTGTTCAAGCTCCGGTTCGCCGGTCCAGGCGTTGAAGCGGTTGATGATCGCTTCGGAAGCGGCATTACCGGCCGGGTATTGCTGGCGGTGGTCATAGCCCGAACGCTCGGTGTGGCGCTGGTCCTTGTACTCGCCGGTGACGGTAAGGAAGCCGTCGTCGCCCAGTGACAAGCCCTTCCATCCGCCGATGGTCCAGATGTTGCCGTCGGAACGCTCGCGGGTGAATTCTGGGCCGGGGTTCGGCACGCCAGGCGCGGTGGGGGTGATGACCGGGGCCGAGTATTCCGTCTCGCGCCAGCCATAGGTGGCCGAGACGGCGCCGCCTTCAGAGGCTTCGCGCAGGCGCACGTTGACCACGCCGGCAATCGCGTCCGAGCCGTAAAGGGCCGAGGCGCCGTCACGAAGCACTTCGACGCCGCCGACAGCGAGGTTCGGGATGGTATTCAAGTCTACTGCCGACGAGCCGCGGCCGACCGTGCCGTTAACGTTGACAAGCGATGCCTGGTGGCGGCGCTTGCCGTTGACCAGCACAAGGGTCTGGTCTGGCGCCAGGCCGCGCAGTGCCGCCGGGCGAACCGAGTCGGTTCCGTCTGCAAGGGCAGGGCGGGGGAAGTTCAGAGCGGGCAGGTTGACCGACAGCGACTGGTTCAATTCGCCGACGCCAATATTCTGAATCGCTTCGGCCGAGACGACGTCGACCGGCGCGGCCGTATCGAGCGCTGACCGGTTGGCCACGCGCGTGCCGAGTGTGACCACGGTCTCCAGCGTGCGGGCTTCTTCAGCCGCCGCATCTTCCTGCGCCCAGGCCACCTGGGCTCCAGACGAGACGGCAAAGGTCGCTGCCGCTGCGAGAAGGAAGTTCTTGTACGTCATGATGTCCGCTCCGTGAAAATGGGAATAAAGGGCTGGGCCCGCCGATTGTTGTGTTTCCCCTCTAGAACCGTAAGATGCGGATTGTCCGCCCGGCAACAACAGACCGGAGCTGACGGCACACTTAAGTTCTGCCTTTGTTGTATTTCAGCCACAATTTCGTATCCGAGGCGAGTTTTTGAGCATGAATCGTCGATTGTGTCTGATCACAGGGGCGTCTGCGGGCATCGGGGCGGAGTTCGCTCGCCAGTATGCTGCGCTCGGATGGAACCTCGTTTTGACCGCCCGCCGTGAGAACCGTTTGCAGGAACTTGCGCAGGAAATCCGTACCAAGAACAGTGTCGAAGTAACTGTCATCGCCGAGGATCTTGCCGACCCCGCTGCGCCGGCGCGCCTGGTTGCCGAGCTGGAGAACAGGAGCCTCGCCGTCGATGCACTTGTCAACAATGCCGGATACGGCTTGCCGGGAACTTTCTTCTCCACCACTTGGTCGGACCAGGCCGCCTTTCTGCAGGTGCTCTACACGGCGCCGGTTGAACTCGCCCACCGCCTGCTGCCCGGCATGGCCGCCCGCAAATATGGTCGCATCATCAACGTCGCCTCGCTCGCTGGTTACGCTGCTGGCAGCGCCGGCCACACACTCTATGCGAGTGTGAAAGCGGGCCTCATCAAATTCTCCGAAAGCCTCAACGCGGAATGCGAGGCCCTCGGCCACGCGGATATCCACTGCACGGCGCTCTGCCCCGGCTTTACCTGGAGCGAGTTCCACGACGTGAACGGCACACGCGAAACCACCAACCAGATGCCGAAATGGATGTGGATGGAAGCGGCGCCGGTCGTTGCGGCAGGCATTGAGGCGGTCAACCGTGGCCAGCCGGTCGTCGTCCCCGGCCTGGCCAACAAGGCGCTCGCCACGCTCACCCGTATTCTCCCCGAACCCCTCGGCCGCGCCATGGTCCGGGCCCAATCCTCCCGCTACCGCCGGATGGAGTAGGCCGCCCAAAGCGAAGCGGCCCCTCGTGGAGAAGGGCCGCCAGCCGGGTCTGCGTACGGATCAACGGCGACGGGCGTAACGCTGCCGGATTCGGACCGGTTCTTCTTCGGTCAAAGGCACTTCCGAGCCTTCTTCCTCGGCAGCCTCTTCGTCTTCGGCGTCAGCCTCGTACTCATCCTCTTCGGCTTCAAACACCTCCTCTTCCTCAAGGTCTGCTTCGTCCTCGAGGTCCAGTTCCTCATCTTCTTCGTCGATGTCCTCGCCGTCGTCGGCGTCGGCCTCGTATTCGTCCTCGTCGCCAATTTCTTCGGCGTCCTCGTCGAGCACCATGTCTTCGTCAGCGTCGAAGTCCGCGACGTCTTCATCCAGTTCCGCTTCAAGCGGGAGGTCTTCGTCTTCCAGACCTTCTGCAGCGGCCGGTTCTGAGCCGAGCATCATCCGTGCGCGGATTCGGTCGGCGGTAGGGGTGGCATCCTCGTTGCGCCAATCACTGGCGCGGCGTCGGGTAATCACGGGGCCGTCGTCTGCAGGCACGCTGTCCTGGCTGCGGCGGTCGATGAATGGCGCAGCAGCAGGCTCGCTGCGGGTCGCGGTGACGATCACTGGGCGGCGCACATCCTGCCGGGGCAAGGCTGGGGCAGCATCTTTCGCCGCGTCTGCTGAGGCGCCGAAAAACAGGCCCCAGTATTTTTCCGTCACCTCGGCGCGCTGCTCTAGTTTGCGCAGGCGGCGGCGTTCGGACCCCTTCGTAAGTTTCACACCTTCCACCGGGAAGCGGCGCCCGCCAACCGGCTCGCCATGTCCCGAGAAGGCCTTTGGTATGCCGCGGCGCATCTCGAACATCACTTCACTAAGACCGCGCGCCTGGTTGCCGGCTCCATCCGGCATCAGGCTGCGGTAAGCGTAGGTCAGCACCGGTCCGTCGAGTTTCGAATACTCGACCATTCGGTTGCTTTCGATCTCGCTCTCCTGGTTGAGGCAATAACCCGAAAGGCCGAAGCTTTCGCCCGCGGGGCATATGTGCAGCACGGTCAGCCGCTCGCTACCGGAAGGCCCGCGCTCGGCCATCAGCCAGGTGCCTTCCACATAGTGCTTGCCCAGCACCATCTTGCGCACCGTGCCCAACCTGAACAGGACAGGGAACGCCCATCCGGAAACCATCAGCGACACCAGCACCAGTGCGGCGGCGATGCCAGCCACGCTAGCTTGGTAGACCGGACCTGCGCTGCCGAGCGCGGCCACCAGCAGAGCCGAACCGACCGGCCAGGCGGCGCAAAGTGTGCCTGCAAGCAAGGCGGCGGTGGCGGTATTCGAGATAAGCCTGAATCGGGAATAGGGGTTCATCCGGCGCGCGGCTCCTCAAAGACTTACTGCGATGTTCGGGGAATAAGCGCTTCTCGCACCAACATTCTGTTAATAATCTGAAGGTTAACGAAACCTTGTTCAACCGGCGGCTGGTTAACGCGCCTTAGCGTTCCGTTAATCGCCCTGTCGGCCGTCCCAGCGTTGTTGCGCCGCACAAAAGCGGACTCGCCAGTTGCAATCCGCCGCCTATAATCAGGTGACACGAGACAACAAATCGCAGGGAGCGGGGCATGGACGGCATGAACGGAGTTGAGGATGTGGCGGCTGCCCGCATGACGGGCCTGACCGGCGCCATGGCCGAGGCGGTCGTGGCCGTTGAGGCATATGTCGCCGCTGCCACGCTGGCCGCTCGCACAAGTCTTTCCCTGCCGGATGGCAAACCCGACCGCGCCGCTTTCGAGCGCCACCAGCACCGCGCCCATGGCCTCTCCTGGGTCGCCACCTATCTCGAAACGCTCCGCCAGACTGCCGGCTGGGCCACGCGCCTTGAAGCGGATGGTGAGTTCGGCGATGTCGAAGCGCTGCTTTCGCAGATACTGTTCAGCGACTATCTCGCCCAGCTCGTCGGGGGTATTCCGATGAACCAGGGGGAGATGATCCGCCCGCACGAACTGGACTGCCTGACGGCATCGGACGCCTTGTTCGCGGCCCCGGCCGTTCGCCGCCTGATCCTTGAGGGCAAGACGCCGGCGTCTCTGGACGCTGCCGCCCGCCTTTTGCCAGACGCCCTCGCGCGCAACACGGTGGAACACACCGGTCTCGACGAGACCATGGACATGGTACGCGACCAGTTCGCCAAGTTCGCGTCCACCCGCATCAAGCCGGTCGCGCACGGCTGGCACCTGCGCAATGAATACATACCCATGGACGTCGTCAACGAGATGGCCGAGCTCGGCGTCTTCGGTCTGACGATCCCGGAAGAATATGGCGGCCTCGGGATGGGCAAGACCGCGATGTGCGTGGTCTCGGAGGAGCTCTCGCGCGGCTATATCGGCACCGGATCGCTCGGCACGCGCTCCGAAATCGCGGCCGAACTAATCCTAATTGGCGGCACGGATGAGCAGAAACAGAAATGGCTGCCCGCCATCGCCTCTGGCGAAATTTTGCCCACCGCTGTCTTCACCGAACCGAACACGGGCTCCGACCTCGGAAGCCTGCGCACCCGTGCCATTAAGTCCGCAGACGGACAATACTACGAGGTGACCGGCAACAAGACCTGGATAACACATCCCGTGCGCGCCGACCTGATGACGCTGCTCGCCCGCACGGATCCGACCACCAACAATTTCTCCGGCCTTTCGATGCTGCTCGCCGAGAAGCCGCGCGGCACCGATGCCGAGCCTTTCCCTGCTGAAGGCATGACCGGCGGCGAGATCGAAGTGCTTGGCTACCGCGGCATGAAGGAATACGAGATCGGCTTTGATGCCTTCAAAGTGAAGACGGAGAATCTGCTCGGCGGCAAGGAAGGCCAGGGTTTCAAACACCTGATGGCTACGTTCGAAAGCGCACGCATACAGACCGCCGCCCGCGCCGTGGGCGTGGCTCAGAACGCATTCGAGATCGGTCTGCGCTATGCGCTCGATCGCAGCCAGTTCGGACAACCCATCTTCAACTTCCCGCGCGTCTCTAACAAGCTTGTGATGATGGCCGCCGAACTCGTCGGCGTGCGCCAACTCACCTACTTCTCGGCGCGTCAGAAGGATGATGGCAAGCGCTGCGACCTCGAGGCCGGTATGGCGAAACTGCTCGCTGCGCGCGTCGCTTGGGCGGCGGCCGACAATGCGTTGCAAATCCACGGCGGCAACGGCTTTGCGCTGGAATATCCGATCAGCCGCATATTGCAGGATGCCCGCATCCTCAACATCTTCGAAGGCGCCGGCGAAGTTCAGGCCATGGTCATCGCCCGCCGCCTCATCGAAGGCGGCAACTGACAGACGTCTGAGGGCGTTTCTTCCCGATCGTAAACTGCGTTAGAAGACGCCGGATGAGCCCGCCCGCGTGCTGATCAGGTTGCGCTCCGCCCCGCTGCCGGGCCGGAGACGCCCTATCGGATGATGCCGCCCAGCGGTGCGATGTCGGCTGGCTCATGCTGGATGATCACCTTCGCGCCAAGGGCCGCCGCCCGGGCCTCGAACGCGGCCATCGAAGCCATCGTCTGCTCTTCATTGAAATTGAAACGCGGCACGCGGTTGAGCGCGCGGCTTTCGCTGCGGTGATAGAGGTCCCCGGTCAACAGGATGGGGCCGGACTCCGGCATCTTCAGCTGCAACGAGGTATGGCCCGGCGTGTGACCCGGCGTCTCAAAGATCACGACTGAGCCATCTCCGAAAACGTCTTTCTCGCCGGTAAAGGCTTCGCGCTTAAGGTTCTTGAACGCATTGAATTGCGCGATCTGGTCCGCCGACGTGTTCGGCACCGATCCGTCGGGCGGTATCATCGCGTCGAGTTCCGCCTGATGGACCAGCCAGGTCGCGCCCTGTACCTGGTCGATCTGCCCGATATGGTCGAAGTGGCTGTGCGAGATGGCGACATAGTCGACATCTGTCGGCGTCAGGTCACGCTCAGCCAACTGGTCGGTGATGGTCGCGTTGAGCGAGACGGTGAAAATGTCCTGCACCACAGGGCCCGCTTCCTTCAGGATACCCGGGACACCTAGATCCCAGAGCAGGATGCCTTTGGGGTGGTGAACGAGATAGCAGGTGTCGGTGAATTCGTCGGACTGACCGGCATAGTCACCGGCGGAGGAGAATGCGTCCAGGTTCGATATCGCGATCGTGCCGCAATCGAGCACGGCGACATGCAGCGGCTTTTCTTCGGTCGCTTCGGCGACCGGCTCGGTGGCAGCAGGCTCTGAGGGAGCAGGGGCATCTGGGGCGCAGGCGGTGAGGACGAGCACGCTGGCAGCGGCGGTTAGCAGGCGGGTGAGGCGCATGGACAGTTTCCTTCCGGTTTCTCAGATTGGCCGGGAGGCTAGCCTGCTTCGCCTCCGTCTGCCAACGAGAGACCGCCCGCTTGGGCGATTCGGTAGAAACAGCTCTCGCGCCCGGTATGGCAGGCGCCGCCTGTCTGGCGTACCTTCAGAAGCACGGCGTCCTGGTCGCAATCGACGCGCACCTCGATCACTTCCTGCGTGTTGCCGGACGTGTCGCCTTTTACCCAGATCTCGCCGCGCGAGCGCGACCAGTAGGTCGCCCGGCCGCTCTCCAGCGTGCGGGCGAGCGCCTCGGCATTCATCCAGGCGAGCATCAGCACTTCGCCCGTTTCGGCATCCTGCGCGATGGCGGCGATTAGGCCGCTGGCATCGAACTTCGGGCGCAGCTCGCGCGTTTCGTCCTGCGCGCTGCCGGGGAGAGGAGGAAGGTAGTCGGTCATGTCGTTTGGGTGGCGCCCGGCCGGGGCGAAGTCAAGCGTACGCTGAGGCAGGCTGACATCCGCCGCCAATCGTGGCTACACTCCGGCGATAGATAATGAGGGAGCATCCGCATGGCCGCCTACACGGAAATTCTTGCCGGTATCGAGGGGGGCGTGCTGACAATCACGCTGAACCGGCCGGACCGACTGAATGCCTGGACGGGCATCATGCAGACCGAAGTGGAGGCGGCGATCCGCGCCGGCGGGGCGGACGAGGCGGTGCGCTGCATCGTGATCACGGGTGCAGGGCGTGGCTTCTGCGCGGGCGCTGACATGAACGGCCTTCAGTCGATCCAGGCGAGCGGCGTGGAGCAGTATCGGGCCAAGATTCCGGATCTGCAGCCCAAGGCCGTCTCGCCGCTGGAGCAAACCTTTCCGGGCCGGTTCGGCCATATGTTCGCCTGCCCGAAGCCGATCATTGCGGCGATCAATGGTCCGTGTGCGGGCATTGGACTGATCCTGACGTTGTTCGCGGACCTGCGCTATGCGGCCGCCGAGGCGAAATTCACGACTGCCTTCTCCCAGCGCGGCCTGATCGCCGAGCATGGTATCGCCTGGCAGCTGCCGCGCCTCGTCGGCGAGGCGAACGCGCTGGACCTCCTCTTCACCGCCCGCAAGTTTGACGGCACAGAAGCCGAGCGTCTTGGCCTCGTGAACAGGGCGCTGCCGCACGATGCGCTGATGACGCACGTGAACGAAGTGGCGCAGCATCTCGCGACGCAGGTTTCGCCCCGGTCGGTGGCGATCATGAAGCGGCAGATTCGCGAGAGCTATTTCCAGTCCTATGCCGATTCCCTTGCTGTTGCGGATGGGGAGATGAAGGCGAGCTTTGCGACGCATGATTTCAAGGAAGGCGTGGCGAGCTTCGTCGAGCGGCGCCTGCCCGCATTCACGGGTAAATGATCATGGGGCGGAGGATCCATATCGTCGAGGTTGGCCCTAGGGACGGGCTGCAGAATGATCCGGCCAATCTGAGTGTTGCGCAGAAGCTCGAGTTCATCGCGCGGCTGGAGGCGGCGGGTGTGACTCGGATGGAGTCTGGAAGCTTTGTCTCTCCCAAGGCCGTGCCGAAAATGGCGGACTCGCCGGCGGTGTTTGCGGGACTGGTGCGCAATGCGCGCACCAAGCATATCGCGCTGGCGCTGAACGAAACCGGTGTGCGCCGGGCGATCGAGGCAAAAGCGGATGAGATCAATTTCGTGCTTGTGGCGGGCGAGACGTTCGGCCGGAAGAACCAGGGCATGAGCCCGCAGGAAAGCGCCGACATGCTGGCGAAGTGCGCGCCCCTGGTGCACGAGGCGGGCCTGCCGCTGTCGGCAACGATCTCGGTGGCGTTCGGCGACCCTTATGATGGCGACGTGGATATCGGCGTGGTGGGCAATCTCGCCGCGCAGGCGCAGCGGGCTGGCATCGCCGAGTTGGCCCTGGGCGACACGATTGGCGCGGCGACGCCCTGGGACGTGCGCCAGCGCATCGAGCGTGTACGGATGGAGGCGCCGGACGTGCCACTCCGGATGCACTTTCACGACACGCGGGGCGCGGGCCTCGCGAATGTTTTTGCAGCGGTGCAGGCTGGAGTCGATGTGATCGATTCCAGCTGCGGCGGCATCGGCGGTTGCCCCTTTGCGCCTGGCGCGACCGGGAATGTGGCCACCGAGGACGTCGTCTGGATGCTGCACCGGGCGGGCTTCGACACCGGCATCGACCTGGAGCGGATGATCGAGACGGCGCGCTGGCTGGAGCGCGCGCTGGACCACCGCGTCTCCTCCGCGCTCAGCCGGGCGGGGACTTTTCCCCGCGTCTAGGTGGTTTTGCGTATGCCGCGCGCGGCGGCGCTGGCGCAAATCTCGGCTCAGCCTGAAGGTGGAGACCGATCTATGACGCACAAGCCTCACGACCTAGTTGAAGAGTTTCCGGAGTCGGCAGAGCAACTGCATGCGCTGAAGATGTCGAGCCCGCATTTCTCGAAACTCTTCGAGGAATACCATGAAGTGAACCGGCAGATAAACCGTATGGAGACACGCGTGGAGCCGGCGAGCGAGGAGCTGGAGATGGCGTTGCGGCGCAAGCGGATGGTGCTGAAGGATGAGATCTATGCGGGGCTGAAGGCCGCCTCTGCGGCGAAGGGTGGAGCAGATGGGAAGTCTGACGATTGATCCGCTGGCGATTGCCGCGCTGGTAGGGTTTGGCACGTTGCTGGTGGTGGTGTCGGGCATCACGATCTGGCTGGTGGTGCAGGCAACTAAATCCGCCGGAGAGAAGTAGCGTACAGCACCGCAGACCGGGCGGATAAGCGGTCCGGATACGGAGAATATGAAGCCGCGCACAGAACGCGCCGGGTGTCCGTGGAAGAAAGTGATGTGGCGTGGACGCCTTTCCTGAAAACCGAACGAAACCCGGTCCGGCTGTTCCGGTAGGGATGAGAGTAGATTTTGTCCGCACGAGACCCTGGCGGATTGGCGCGGGCCAACTGTTCTGCATGACTCGTAAATCGCGCGGTATCTTCGGTCGCGCACGGCGACAGAGTGCTGCGCAGTAGGCATGATGTTCAACATCGGACGGGTCCTCTTGCCGGGGAAGGGCCGGCGCAGTACATCGCCGCCGGCAATAGGAGCCGATGCCAGATGTCCAACACGTTCGATTGCGTGACCTGCGGGGCGTGCTGCTTCAGCAAGAACCCGCGCTACCTCGTGTTGCTGCCCGAAGATGCCGGTCGGCGGCTACCAGCGGAAAGCCTCTTCGAACATGAAGGGCGCACCTATGTGGACTACAGTTGCGGTCATTGCGTGCACCTGCAGCTAGGGGAAGGCAAGGCGACCTGCGCCGTCTACGAGGAGCGCCCCGAAGCCTGCCGCGCATTCCGGGCGGGGAGCTTCGAATGCATGAAGGCGCGGCGCGCGAACGGGATACTGGGAGCGGGTTTGTAGGGTGCATTTGGCCGGAGGCCGTACTGCCCTTAAGCCTTACCGGCCTGGTCCTGACGGGCGCGCTAGCTCTTTTCCGCCATTGGAACGACTGAACACGCGTCTGAAGTGCGTTGACGTTTGTCGCCTGTCATTCCGACGACCCGGTAGGTCCGCCCTCAAGAAAATCTAATGCTGAAAAAACGTACCTACTCATCGGGCGGTCCAAAACAAATCGCCCGAGTTCAGAGGTCTGTCTCTCTTTTGTTTATCGAGCGCATCAAATCCCGTAAGCCAAGAGACTTCCGCCCTCCGAATAAACATGACCGTCATCCAGGCAGCCGGTTCCGCGGGACCGGCCGCTGAACGCGCTGTCGGCACTTTTGATCAACTCGTCGAAGGGCTGCTTGAGCCTGCGCAGCCTTGGGCCGGCGCTGGCTGGACGCTCCTCAAGAAGATCACCAGAGAGGCAAAGATCGAAGGTGGTCGGACACTCCTGATCCTAGTCTATTGCCTCTCGCTTCCGTCCGTCGGCGGACAGATAGATCTCGCCGCCCTTTTCCACAAACTCGGCACTCTTAGCTTTCATGCCGTCTTCGGCCTCGCGGCTTTGGCGTTCGAGGTCGGCGCGTTCGTTTTCGGATAGCCCGGCGGCGTAGTCGCGCACTTCCGCAGTGATCTTCATGCTGCAGAACTTCGGGCCGCACATGGAGCAGAAGTGGGCGGTCTTGTGGGCCTCTTTCGGCAGTGTCTGATCATGGAAGTCGCGCGCGGTTTCGGGGTCGAGGGCCAGATTGAACTGGTCTTCCCAGCGAAACTCGAAACGGGCGCGCGAGAGGGCGTCGTCGCGCAGTTGTGCGGCGGGGTGGCCTTTGGCGAGGTCGGCCGCGTGGGCGGCGATGCGGTAGGTGATGACGCCGACCTTAACGTCGTTGCGGTCAGGCAGGCCGAGGTGTTCTTTCGGCGTGACATAGCAGAGCATGGACGTGCCAAACCAGCCGATCATGGCGGCGCCGATGCCGGAGGTGATGTGGTCATAGCCGGGGGCGATGTCGGTGACGAGGGGCCCTAGCGTGTAGAAGGGGGCTTCGCCGCAGGCTTTCAACTGCTTGTCCATGTTGATCTTGATCTTGTGCATGGGCACGTGGCCGGGGCCTTCGATCATCACCTGGCAGCCCTTCGCGTGGGCTATTTTCGTCAGTTCACCGAGGGTTTCGAGTTCGGCGAACTGGGCGGCATCATTGGCGTCGGCAATGGCGCCGGGACGCAGGCCATCTCCGAGGGAGAAGGCGACGTCATATTTACGCATGATCTCGCAGACTTCGCCGAAATGTTCATACAGAAACGATTCCTTGTGATGCGCGAGCATCCATTTCGCCATGATGGAACCGCCCCGTGAGACGATGCCGCAGACGCGCTTTGCCGTGAGGTGGATATAGGCGAGGCGGACACCAGCATGGATAGTGAAATAGTCGACGCCCTGCTCTGCCTGCTCGATAAGCGTGTCGCGGAAGACTTCCCAGGTCAGGTCCTCGGCGACGCCGTTCACTTTCTCGAGTGCCTGGTAGATAGGCACGGTGCCGATCGGGACGGGGCTGTTGCGGATGATCCATTCGCGTGTGTTGTGGATGTTGCGGCCCGTAGAGAGGTCCATCACATTGTCGGCGCCCCAGCGGATTGCCCAGACCATTTTTTCGACCTCTTCCTCGATGGAGGAGGCGACGGCGGAATTGCCGATATTGGCGTTGATCTTGACAAGAAAGTTGCGGCCGATGATCTGCGGCTCAAGCTCGGCATGGTTGATGTTGGACGGGATGATGGCGCGGCCGCGGGCGATCTCTGAACGGACGAATTCCGGCGTGATGTGCTCGGGGATGTCGGCGCCGAAGGAATTTCCCTGCTCGATCTGCGCGCGGGCATTCTCGAGCGCTTTGCTGCGGCCGAGATTTTCTCGCTCGGCGACATAGATCATCTCCTTGGTGATGATACCGGCTTTGGCAAACTCGAACTGCGTGACCGGCTGGCCGGGCAAGCCGCGAAGGGGGCGGTGCTTGACGGGGAATTCGCGGGTGAGATGCTTGCCGGCGGCGAAGCCGTTGTCTTCCGGTTTCACGTCGCGGCCTTCGTATTCCTCCACGCCGCCGCGCTCGAGAATCCACTGGCGGCGGCTGCGGGGCAGGCCCGCCTCGACGTTGATGGCGACGGCAGCGTCCGAATAGGGGCCGGACGTGTCGTAGACGCGGACGGCGGGTTCGTTCGCAGACGGATGAAGATCGATCTCGCGGTGCGGCACGGCGAGCGTCGGGTCAGCCTCTGGCGCGGTGTAGACCTTGCGGCTCGCGGGCAGGGGGCCGGTCGTGACGGCGCGGGGGGCGAAGTCGCCGGGCTTGGTGGGCTTGTTCATGACGCGAGACCTTTAGCTTGTGCGGGCGTGAGTTCGATCCAGAGCGTGTCGGCTTGGGCGAGGAGGGCGCCGTCCGCATCATGCAGAGCGGTGCCGGCGAAGTGTTTGCGGCCGTCGCTCCAGACATGCCAGGCATGGACAATAACGGGCGCGTGGACGGGGACAGGCTGGTGAATCGCTGCGGACATTTCACCGAGCAGGTAGGTGGTGGCCGAGACGGGTAGCGAGAAGCCACCCGGGCAGTCGAGCGCAGCCCAGACGTATTCAGGGCGCACAAAACCATCCGGTCCGCAGATGTTTGGATGCGGTGTCCAGACCGAGGCAGCGTGGGTGTCGTCGAGGCGGCCGCAGTGGATGTGCAGGCCTTCGCCGGGGGCGCGGTTGCGGCCGCAGACGAAGCAGGTGGACGCGCCACCGGCGCCGAAGGATGTCGGCCGGGCGGCAGCGTCGCGGGCGGCGGCTAGTGTCGGCGGCGGGGGCGGTGTCAGGGTGACGGCGCCGCGTCGGGCGGTGAGGATACGGGTCTCACCGTGCAGCGCCTCGGTCACGTCACCTGCGCGGGAAAGCGTCAGCGGCGCGCCGAGCGGGATTGGCGCTAGCACGCGCACGACAAGGGGCGCTGCGCTGTAGCTTGCGAGGAGGCCTGCCGCATAGCCGCCATTGCCGGACGCGGGAGGCCCGTTGAAGGTCGCGTCAATTGTGATTTCGCCCGGCGGCTGCATCTGCTTTCTCCGTCCCTCGCGCCGGTATGAGCCGGATCAGGTTCAAAGGGTAACTCTCAGCCCGGCACCATGCCGGACACCCCTCGGATGAAACGTTTCTAGACGCGGTTGGCGAGGATGGGAAGAGGCGCCCGATCTAATTGTTAGTCGATGGCCTTAGTGTCTTGACGCCTGCGGCGTCGCGCAATAGTAAGGCGTATGGCTAACCATCGAACGCCCGATCCGGACCTGCTCGACCGCGGCTTCAATGCGCTCGCGGATGCAACCCGGCGCGACATCATCGCCCGCCTGTCGGACGGTGAGGCGAGCGTGACGGACCTGGCGGCGGGATACGACATGACGCTGCCGAGTTTGCTACAGCATGTGCGCGTACTCGAGGCGGCAGGACTGATCAGCACGGTCAAGACTGGGCGCGTACGCACCTGCCGGCTGGAGACGCAGCGCCTTGCTGAACTCGACCGGTGGATCACCCGTTATCACGCCGCCTGGCAGCGCCGGCTCGACCGGCTCGGTGAAATTCTCAATCGCAAGGGAGACACGCAATGACGCATCAGACAATGGCACACCGGACCGAAACACTGGAACGCACCTATGCGGCGAGCCCGGCGCGGGTGTTCCGGGCCTGGGAAGATCCGGAGGTGCGGCGCATCTGGGGATCGCCGTCGGACGATGTAGAGATCTTCAACGAAGCGGCGGACTTCCGCGTCGGCGGGGAGGATGTGCAGCTGTGCATGGTGGGCGGCGAGGCGGTGGCGCGGGTTGTGGGGCGCTATCTCGACATCGTGCCGGATGCGCGGATCGTCTATTCGGAATCGATCAGCGAGGGCAGCGTGCTGCTAGGCGTGAGCCTTGTGTCGGCGGAGTTCATCGCGGCGGGCGGCGGAACGCGGCTGGTGTTGACTTTGCAGACCGCGGCACTGGATGGCTCGGATCTGCTGGACGGCGTCGTGGCCGGATGGTCGAGCGCCTTGGCGCGTCTTGGCGGGAAAATGGTGGCGGCCTGATCCGGATACGGAGGGTCACAGGCCGCAGGCGGTCCGGATAACCGCAACTGAGGTGCGCGCGGCCTATTGCTCACAGTAGAGCGCGCCTGTGCCGAAATCGAGGACGTACTGTTCGTAGAACGACTGGATCTCGCTGAAAAATTCGTCCGGACACTGCATGTTGTTCATCGTCGCCCAGGTGTCGCGCACGTTCCCGCAGCCGCGCTTGAAAGGATCGACTGCGTAGTTGGTGCCATAACGGCCGGTGGCAGCCCAGTTGAGCGCCATGCGCTGGGCTTCGGCCATGTTGTCGCCCGCTCGCTCGAGTCCGGCTGAGGCGGCGGCGTCGCATCTTGCATAAAGCTCGCGCAGCTCGCCTTCCGCTTCTTCGCGGGCGCGGGCCTCTTCTTGTGAGGCGGCAGCGGCGCGGGCTTCGCTTGCAGCGTTTGAAAGGTACAGGGCGTAGCGCTCGGGCCCCATCAATTGCTCGCGCTGCGGGTTGATCTCGACGGCGGCGCCGTTGGCGCTGGCGATGCAGCGGTCGGCCATGGCAGTCAGACCATCCTTGCCGATCTGGTCGTTGTAGTAGTTTGCGCGGGCGTCGAACAGCTCGGTGCCTTGTGTCAGCGCGGCGTCCGTGGCGAGAAAGGCTCGCACGTAGCGCTCGCTCGCGTCGCCCGTCGCATAGCCCCAGGCCAGGGCGAGGGCGACGCGGCAGTCGATCCCGTCTTCTGTTGCGGGGCGTGGATCCGGGTAGGTTTCTGCGGATGTCCAGAGGCGCTTGGGGGCAGGCGGGGCGGTCTCGGACGGCGGCGGCGAGGGCGGCGCTGCAGACGGCGCAGGCTCTGGATGCGCCTCGGCATAGCGCGACAGCATCAAGGTAGTACCCTTCGACAGGTCGACCGATTTCTTGCCGCTAGCGGCGGAGAGGCAGAGTTTGGCAGGGCCGGCGAGTTCCTTCTCCGAGAAGAGGTCCAGGATTTCGGATGGGTTGGGATCGAAGGTCACGAGGCCCTTGCGGTTCGCCTCATCAGACCACCAGAGGGAGGCGTCATCGAACGTCTTCGCGCCCTTGGCGCCGCGCAGGTTGAGGAAGTGCGCGTAGGTGTATTCGCGGCAGGCGTTCATGTCGTCCAGCGTCCAGGCGGAGGGCGGCGTGTCGGCGCGGCTAGGGGTCAGAGCGGCGAAGGACAGGCAGGTGGCAGCTGCCAGTAGGGGCAGCAGGAGGCGGTCGCGCATGAAGTCTCCGGGGGGTGTGACGCACCCTTGACTTAGCGCGCGCTGCGCGGCGTCGGCAATCCGGATTGTTACAGGGAATCAGCGTTCAACGCTGGCGTTCAAAGAAGCCGAGGACCGCTTGCTCGATGCTGTAGCCGGGCGCGTTCGCTGGCCATTCGTGGCCGCCGGAAGGTGAGGTTACGGCAACGAGGGAGGAGCTGCCGGGGCAGGCGCGCTCGGTCATCTGCACGCCGCCATCGAAGCCGGAGGCGACCGGTGCGCCGCAGTTTTTGAGTCCGGCGAGCTTTGCCTCGGCCTTTACGAAGCCGACATGCGGCGCTGTGCGCCAGCGTTCGGCCTTGTCTTCGGGGTTGCCATCATAACTGAGCACTTCGTCATCGACGGCGTGGTACATGAAGATCGCTGTGCGGTCCGGCACGTCCGGCTGGTCGGCGAAGATGGCGCCGCTGATGGGCGCGATGCCGCGCGGCGTGGTCTTCATCTGGCCGGCGATCCGGTAGCTCAGCATGGCGCCGTTGGAATGGCCCATCAGGAAGATCCGGGTACGGTCGATATCGAGGCGGCGATCCGCCTCTTCGATCACCGCGTCGGCATAGGCGGCGTCGTTGATTTTCTTCTTTGCCGCATAGGCGCAGCAATGGACGGCGTTCCAGGTGCGCAGCTTCTCGCCGTCGCGGCGCGCCGAGCCGTTCATGTAGGCGACGGCATAGCCCGCTTCGTTGAGAGTGCGGGTCAGGACGCGGGACTTGTTCGCCATCCAGTCATCTCCTCCGCCGCCGCCATGGAAGACCAGAACGAGGGGGACAGGGCTGCGCGCCGTCGCAGGAGTGTAGAGGATGAACTCCCGCTCGGTCTTTCCGGCCATGACGGTCAGAGTTTCCGGATCAGCAGAGGCGGGCATGGCGGCGGCGAAGAGGGCGAAAGCAGCAGCAAGGAAGCAGCGCACGTTGGATCTCCGGGGGCAGTTTTCCGAGTTTGAACGTGCGCCAATCCGGAATCCGTTGCCCGGAGACCGAATAAGTTTGCTCTAAGTTCAGCCGATGCGGGCCTTTGAGGCGTCGGTCCAGCCGATGAGGACGTCGCCATCTACCTCGATGACCGGGCGTTTGATGAGCGTCGGGTTGCCGAGGAGGAGGCCTTCGAGGCTTGAGCCGGTGGCGCGGGCCTTGTTTTCTTCGGTTAGAGCGCGCCAGGTAGTGGAGCTGCGGTTCACCAGCTTGTCACCGACGGCTTTCAGCCATTCGGGCACCTTGCGGGCGAGGTCTGCCTCGGCACGGATGTCGACAAATTCGGCCTTGTGGCCTGTGGCCTTGATCTCGCCGAGGGCTTTCTTGCAGGTGTCGCAATTCTTCAGGCCGAAAAGCTTGATGGTCATCGGCTTTGTCTCCTTTGATCGCGGCGGGTCAGTGAGCGGCAGGTATGGCGGCGGGGCGAGATGCGCAAGCCGCTGACAAGTGCGGTAAGCTCTGCTGAAGGGCGGGGCTCAGGCGGGGTCTTCCACAAAGACTTCGCCGGAAAGATCATCGAGGCGGCCCTGCAGGTGTGCGCGCACGTCCTCAACCGCCTGGTTATAGACGCCCGGGCCGATCAGGGTGGTCATCCGGTCGACCAGTTCGCCGGCCCGGAAGGCGCTGAGGCTTTCGTCGAAATCGCGGGCATACATGGTCTGGACCTGCTCAATCAGGCGCTGGCGGCGGTCCGGCGACAGTTTCAGCTGCTTCACGATCGGCCCGCCTCGCGCACCACGCCGACGATGGGCCCCATGTCGAGGCCGGATTCGTTGCGCTCCAGCGCCGGGGCGTAGACCTTAGAGACGGCGCCATCGAGATACAGGGCGTTGGGCACGTTCAGTTCGTCGCGGAAGAGGCGGGCAAAGACGTGGAAGTTGACCGGCGAGTCCGAGATAACGAACACGACGCGGCGGCCATCGGCGCTGACGCCGACGCCGTTGCGGCGGCGCAGGCTGGTGCCGTCAGGGTTGAGCACGGGGTGCAGCTCGCCGTCGACGACCAGCATCGGGCCGGACTGGGTGGCAAAGCGTGGCGGGTCGTCTGCAAAGCGCTCAGCGTAGGCAAGGGTTTCTGTGACGCCGGCAGCGCCCTCATCGAGCCAGAAGACGCCGTTAGGCAGCATGCCGAAATTGCCGGGCCCGGCATTTTTCACCAGGCCCATCTCGGACTTTTCTTCTTCGACATAGAGGCCGACCGGGCGGCGGTCCTCATGGTACATGCCGGCGTTCATCGCGAAGATCAGGCTGCCGCCTTGAGATGCAACGTGATTCGCTAGCCGATCGAACTGGCCGAAGGGGGCCCCTGCCTCGTCGCGCAGGAAGAGGCGGATGTCGTCTGTCTCGGCGTCGAAACTGCAGACGAGATAGGGCGTTGATTCGAAGGTGACCGTGTCACAGGGCCCCTCGGTCTTGCCGGTGCAGGCTGCAAGGGCGAGGCCGCAAAGGGCTAGGAGGGCGGCGCGCAACAACATGGCTGCGACAGGTTAGTCATGCGGGGCGGAAGCCGCAACCTCGGCGCCTGCACGAGGTTGTAAAGGCCTGGGGAAAGCGAGACCCGATTCGGGACCGGCCGGCCACACATGTGGCAGCGCTCTGCGACAGTGTGTGACGGGCCGGGTACCGGTTTGTGTTGAATTTCACAGACCGGTTTAAACGGATGTTCTGCACAATTTGATACCGGTGACACCGAAGATGCCCGCATTTGGCAGGGAAGTCCGAAGGGATGAAGAACGGGGCGATGATGGAAAACTGGTTCACCTTGGCGAGACGAGATCTCGGCCCGGCGACCATGAGTTCCGAACACGCCGCCTACATCCGGGGCCAGCAGCTCCACACGTTCCGACAGCTTCTGCCTTTCGGCCTGACCGCGAGCGCGCTGAACGCCCTCGTGCTGATCGCTTACCTTTCCTACCATGCGCCGTCGCCGGCCCTTCTGTTCTGGGGCACGCTAATGTCGTGCCTCGCGCTGCTCGGTGCGCGCTCCGTCCTCCGCGTCATGCGGCACCAGACGCCGCCCCGGCCGCGGACGCAGCAAGAGCTTTACCGCCCGATCGCAGAGTCGGCCGCTCTAGGGCTCGCCTGGTCGATCTGTCCGGTTCTGTTCCTGCCTGCGACACAAGGTTTTGATCTCGCCATCGTGCTGTGGGTCTGCGCTGGAATGATGACGGGCGCAGCCTATGTGCTGTCGACCCTTCCCGCGGCAGCGATCCCATTTGTCTCCGCGTTGTCGTTTGGTATGGCGCTTGGCCTCTTGCGTTCCGGCACAGGTACGGAGCAGCTGGCCCTTCTGGCATTGCTTGGTATCCTGACGATTGTCATGATACGGACGACCTCCTGGAACTATACCAACCATGTGCGCTCCTGGCTGCAGGCGGCCAAGCTGACGGACCAAACCGTGCAGTTGGAGAAGAAACAAGCCGTGATCAGCCTGCTGCTCAACGAATTCGAGGAGGCAGCGTCCGACTGTCTCTGGGAAACCAATGCAGACCACCGGCTGATGCGACCTTCCAAGCATCTGGCCGAACGGTCGGGTTTCACGGTTGAGCAGCTCGACAACCAACCGCTGATCGATTTCTTCGATGCAACCGATCCGGAAGCGGCGGCAGACCTTGCGCGCCTGCGCGAAGCGCTGGGAAACTATCAGCCGGTTCACAATGTGAGCCTTGCGACGCGCCGCGGGTCCACTCGTCAGTGGTGGCGCATTTCGGCCAAACCAGTGTTTGACGAGATGGGCCGTTTCGACGGCTTCCGGGGCGTGGCCGCCGATGTGACCGAGAAGCGCAGGGCCGACCAACAGATTGCCCATCTGGCTCATTTCGATTCCCTGACGGGTGTGCCCAAGCAGGAAAAGCTCCGCGAAGCGCTTCAGGCCGCTGCCAGTTCCTTCGGTACCACGGTGCACCCCTTCGCGGTTCATTGCCTCGACCTTGACCGCTTCAAAACCATCAATGACGTCCACGGACATGCGGCAGGAGACGCGGTGCTGAAGTCCGTGGCGGGGCGTATCCAGTCCGTGCTGGGGCCGCAGGACATTGTCGCGCGTTTCGGCGGCGACGAGTTCGTGATTCTGCAGCAGGGTATTTCCGGCCCAGGCGAGGCGATGGCGCTTGCGTTGACGATCCAGGACCTGATGTCGGTGGCGGTGGATACTGATACCGCGCTTGTCCAGTCGACGGTCAGCATCGGTATTGCCATGTTCCCGGATCATTCTGTGGATGCCACAGACCTGATGCGTTTTGCCGACCTGGCCCTCATGGCGGCGAAGGAGGGCGGGCGGGATACCGCCCGCCTTTTCGAGCCTGGAATGAACGAGATGGTTCACCTCCGCATGCGGATGGAATCGGACTTGCGCAGCGCGCTGGCCAACAACGAGTTCGAGCTCAACTATCAGCCGATCGTGGACGCTCAGACGGGCCAGATCAGCGGCTATGAGACGCTGATCCGCTGGATGCACCCGAAGCGCGGCAATGTCTGTCCGGCCGAGTTCGTGCCGATCCTCGAGCAGACCGGCCTGATCTGGCAGGTCGGCAACTGGATCATTCGCGAAGCGCTGCGCGAGGCGGCGACGTGGGATCCTTCCCTCAAGGTTTCGATCAACCTGTCGCCGATGCAGGTGAAGAACCGATCGCTGCTGACGATCGTGACGCATACGATGGCGCAGACAGGCATTGACCCGCGGCGCGTCGATTTCGAGATTACCGAAACTGCACTGTTCGATGCGACCGAAGACAGCCTCAGCGTGATGCATGCGCTGCGCGATCTTGGCTCGTCGATCTCGCTCGATGATTTCGGCACCGGCTATTCGTCGCTGAGCTATCTGCGCACGTTCCCGTTCAACAAGATCAAGATCGACAAGTCCTTCGTCGACCAGATGGAGACGAGCGAGGAATGCGCCGCAATCATCCAGGCCGTGCTCGGGCTGGCGCGGCGCCTCGGGATGCGCACGACGGCTGAAGGCGTCGAAACGGCCGAGCAGGCGCGCCGGTTGATCGACGAAGGCTGTACCGAGTTGCAGGGATATCATTTCGGGCGGCCGGGTCTTCCAGCCGATCTCGAGAAGGCCGGTTTGCTGAAGCGGGCACCGGCATCGTCAGGGGTGGCAGTGCGCGCGCTGCCGCGCCTAGTTGCAGCCTCGCTCGCCAACGCTTCCTGACAGGCAGGGAAATTGTGGTCTAGTGTAAGTTCGAGGTGCGCCGTTCTGGCGTGCGTACGGGAGCAAGCGCATGGCCGAAAAATTTGAACGCCACCGTCAGGCATGGACGACCGACGAGGTGCAGAAGCTGCACCTTCTGGCGGCCAAGGGCATGAGCCTCAAAGCCATCGGCAAGGCGCTGACCCGCAGTGAGGAGTCGGTGCAGGCGCGTGCAAAGATCGACAAGCTGAAGATTTCGAAGATGCGGTAGGGCGCGGCACAAGGGAGTAGTTTCGGGATGTGGAATGGCGGACCGTTCAGCGGAACGAAGATCGCGCTGGTCTGTGAAACTGCGCTGATCGCCTACCTTCGTGATCAAAAGGAGGGAATTCCGTTTCCAGGCATGTGGGATCTGCCCGGGGGCGGGCGTGAGGGCGAAGAAAGTCCGGTCGACTGTGTGATCCGCGAAGTGGAAGAGGAATTCGGTCTGAGAATCGCTCCCGAGCGCATTGAAAGACTGACGCGCTATGAGAGCCCGTCATCTTCTGGGCTTGATACTTACTTCTGCATTGCGAGTGTGGAGATCGAAGAAATCGAACGTGTACAATTTGGCGAAGAGGGGCAGCGCTGGTCGCTCATGTCGATCACAGAATTCATCCAGCACGAAGCGGCCGTTCCGCATCTTCAGATGCGACTTGCAGAATTACTCGCCGAAAATTGACGGCTGCATTGCTCGCGGGAGACGCTGTCTCAGGCGCCTTGATCCGCCGCGCCTTCCAGCGCCTCACGCCGCTTCTCGGCGGCGGATTTCTTGACGCTTTCCGAGCGCAGCTGGCCGCAGGCGGCCAGGATGTCGCGGCCGCGCGGGGTGCGGATCGGCGAGGCATAGCCGGCGCGGTTCAGCACTTCAGCGAATTCCTCGATCGTCTCCCAGTCGGAGCACTCGTAGGGGCTGCCCGGCCAGGGGTTGAACGGGATCAGGTTGATTTTCGCCGGCACACCCTTCAGCAGACGGATGAGATCGCGTGCCTCGGCGAGCGAGTCGTTGACGCCCTTCAGCATGACATATTCGAAGGTGACGCGCTTCGAGTTTCCGAGGTCGGGATAGGCGCGGATCGCCTCGAAAAGGGTCTGCAGGTCGTACTTCTTGTTGATTGGCACCAGTTGGTCGCGCAGGTCATCATTCGTGGCGTGCAGCGAGATGGCGAGGGCGGCATTGGTGCGTGCGCCAAGCTCGGGGATCTTCGGGGCTACGCCGGCAGTGGACACCGTGATGCGGCGGCGGCCGATGGAGATGCCGTCGCCGTCGGCGATGGTGTCGATAGCTTCAACGACGTTGTCCAGATTGTAGAGCGGCTCGCCCATGCCCATGAAGACGATGTTCGTCAGCAGGCGGTCTTCCGTCGACGTCGGCCACTCGGAAAGTGCGTCGCGCGCGATCAGCACCTGCTGGACGATTTCGGCCGCCGTCAGGTTGCGAACGAGGGCCTGCGTGCCGGTATGGCAGAAAGTGCAATTGAGGGTGCAGCCGACCTGGCTAGAGACGCAGAGTGCGCCGGCCTTGCCGACATCGGGGATGTAGACGCTTTCGCCTTCGACGCCGGGGGCGAAGCGGGTGAGCCATTTCTGGGTGCCGTCCTTCGAGACCTGATGGTCGGCGATTTCCGGACGGTCCAGCACGTACTTGTCAGCCAGAACCGCGCGAAGTTCCTTCGCGATATCCGACATAACCGAAAATTCACGTGCGCCGAAATGGTGAACCCACCGGCGCAATTGCTTGGCCCGCATACCTGCCTGCTTGGGGTCAAGCCCGAGGCTTTCCATTTCGGCCTTGAGGGCCGGAATTGACAGGCCGGCCAGCGTTCTGGGGCCGGGTAGGGGCGCGGGGCGCCTGGAAAGATCGAGGGTTCTGGACATCGGCGGGCCTATAGCATGGGGGCTCCGTTAAGGAAAACCGCTCCGTACATGGACGGAATGTAAGGGTGCAAATGGTTGAGTATGCCTTCTTTTTGTCACCGAATTGCGGGAACCCCCGGGCTGTTGGCGTATATTCATACGGGTTGCCGCAAAGAGCGGCCCATCAAACCATGACAAGGGAGTCTCCTCATGAAGAAGTCCGCAATCCTCGTGGCCGCACTCGCGCTGCCGCTATTCCTGCAGGCCTGCCAGACCGGCCCGAGCCAGCGCGTACTGACCGGCACCGCAGCCGGTGCTATCCTTGGCGCAGGCGCCGGCATGATGGCCGGCGGTGATGACAAGCGTAACGCCGCGATCGGCGCGGCTGTGGGCGCGATCGCCGGCGCTTCGGTCGGCGTCTACATGGACAAGCAGGAAGAGAAGCTGCGCCAGCAAACCGCGGGCACGGGCATCGAAGTCGAGCGTCAAGGCGACCAGCTTGCGTTGACCATGCCGTCCGGCATCACCTTCGCCCAATCGAGCGCGACCATCCAGCCGGGCTTCTATCAGGCGCTTAACAGCGTCGCGACGACGCTCGTCGAGTATCCGTCGACCGCCGTCGACATCCGTGGCCACGCTTCCTCGGAAGGTGACCGCGGTTTCAACCAGCGCTTGTCGCAACAGCGCGCCGACGCCGTGCGTGCCTATCTGGTCAACCAGGGTGTCCAGCCGATCCGGATGACCGCAACCGGCATGGGTATCGATTATCCAGTGGCTGACAACTCGACCGAAGCCGGCCGGGTCCAGAACCGCCGCGTTGAGATCATCCTGACCCCAGTCTCGCAGTAATCTGCGCTCCGGCCTGACAGGCTGAACAAGGACGGGCGGCGATCTTCGGGTCGCCGCCCAATTTGCATTTGCCCGCCTGAGCTGCTTTTCGATGCAATCCAGCCAGAATTCGCGCGGCGGTATATGGTATTCCGGCGCAAAGCACCGATCGTGGGGCCATGACAGCTACAGGACACGCCAAGCGGGCCAACGGCCCTTTCGCGCGCAGCGCCCCCTATAGCGGCCTTTTCTCTGAATTCATCCGCGGTGTCTCCTGGCTCTACCTGAAGGCGACCGGCTGGCGGGTTGGCTCGGACTGGCCGGTTCAGGTGCCGAAATCCGTGATCGTGGCGGCGCCGCACACGTCCAACTGGGACGGTCTGACGATGGTCGCCGTTGCCGGCTGGTACCGCGTGAAGCTCAATTGGATGGGCAAGGCGGCGTTGGTGCGCGGGCCGCTGGGCTGGCTGGTGAAGCGGTCGGGCTGCGTGCCGGTTGAGCGGTCCAGTTCGCACGACGTAGTCGAGCAGATGCGGCAGGCCTTTGCGGCATCCGATACGATGCATCTGGCGGTCGCGCCTGAGGGCACGCGGGAGGCCAATCCCAACTGGAAGACCGGGTTTTACCATATCGCACGGTCGGCGAAGGTGCCGCTGCTGATGGCGGTGCTGGACTACAAGACCAAGGTGCTGCGCCTCGAAGGCCCGCTTGAGACCACGGAGGACGCCGCCGCCGACATGGCGAAGGTGCTCACCTATTATGCCGAGGCTGAAGGCATGATCCCGGAGAAGTTCGTCAAGCCGGCCTGGAAATAGCGCCAGGCCCTCAGCGGCAGGCTTCCGCCGCCTTATCGATGGCGCTGGCCGAACCGCTCAGCGAGAACTTGTAGGACACCTTCGTGCCCCTTGCGGAGGTAGCATCGACCGTGAGGCTTGCGCCTTCGCGCAAGGCTTTGACGATGGCCGGATCGTCAGCATCCTCGGCGAAGGCTTCACGGCCGGCCGGAAAGAGGGTCCAGGACGAACGTCCGACCTTGGCCTTGGGGCTCGAGCCTTCCTTTATGTCATAGCCGACCTTGATCGAGGGCTGAGCCTTGGCCTTGCCGGACTTCCAGCTCGTCACATAGTACCAGACCGCGCCATGGTTCACCTTGGTCGGCGTCTTCGTTTCGGCTTCGGTCGCAGCGTAGCAGATGAGATCGCCTTCCACCGTTTCGGTGAACACCGCCCAGTCCTTGAAACGGCCCACGGCCGTCGGTTCGGCCATCGCCGGGGCCGCCAGGAAGAGCGGCGCGATCACGATTGCGAGATGAAGGGCGCGGCGGGACGTCCGGCGGCGTGTTTGATGTTGCTTGCTCAATAGCTTCTTCCCATAGTCGGCGCTGAGACCAGAACTGTAGTGGCAAGCGCCTCCGGGCGCGACCACGAGAAACACTTATAACGAGTGTAATCACGAAAGTTTAAACGCCATGGTTGCTTTGCGACGTCACAACGGTGAAAGTGATCCCAGCAAAACGGGAAAGGCAGCACGCGTGTTCGACAAGACCGTCAGGACAGCGGATCCCGATCTCCGGGATCGTCACGCAGACTGCATGGCGGCGATTTCCGCCGAGCGCAGCAAGGCGGCCTTTGCCGAGTTGTTCGATTTCTACGCCCCCCGGATCAAGAGCTACATGCTGCGTCTTGGCGCGAGTGATTCCGAAGCCGAGGAACTTGCGCAGGATGTTCTGGTGACCGTGTGGCAGAAGGCAGGTCTGTATGACCGCAAACAGGCCTCGGTTTCGACCTGGATGTTCCGGATCGCCCGCAACCGCCGAATCGACGTGCAGCGCCGCCAGCGCCGCCCGGAACTGACCGCGGATGACCCAATGCTGCGACCGCCCGAGATCGAACAGCCGGATGCCACGCTGGCGCGCGGGCAGATGGAGGGCCTCGTGCGCTCGCAGCTGGTGAAGCTGCCAGCGGACCAGCTGCTACTGTTGCAGGCCGCCTTTTATGACGGGCTTTCGCATTCCGAGATTGCGCGGGCCTTCAACCTGCCGCTCGGGACCGTGAAGTCGCGAATTCGCCTGGCTTTCCTGCGCCTCAGAGGCGAGCTCGAAGGGGCGACTTAACCCTTGGCCTGCATTCTGTAGCGGCTTGTCCTTGACCTTCCCGTCACGCGGACAATCTAGCGGGAAACGACCGGATCTTTTGTGCGATGCCAGCTTCACCTCCCAACTCCTTCAGTGAACTCTATGCTGCTTACGCGGCAGGTTGCCTTGATCCGGCCTTTACGCTGATGGTCGAGACGCAGGGCGTGCTGCGCCCGGAGATCCGGGAATCAGTTGTGTTCAGCGAAATGATCTCCGGCAGCCTGCTGGAGTCCGCCGCGTCAGCGAAGCTCAGCGACGGGGCGCTCGACCGGGCACTGGCAGCCATCGACGAACTGGATGCCGGCGCGGCCGCTTCGGTCCGTGCGGGGCGCGCCGCGGGAGAAGCGATCGACGAGATGCTGGCGCTGCCTGAGCCGCTGCGCACGGCAGCGCTGGAAGCTACCGGGCGCGGCAGCTGGCGGCCAATGGGCCGCGGGCTGAAACGTTTGAAGCTCGACACCGGCTCGCGCATGGAAACCGAACTCTACAGGATTTCGCCGGGCGCGAAGATTCCGCGCCACACGCATGCGGGCCATGAGTACACGCTGGTCGTAGCCGGCGGCTTTTCCGACGAACGCGGCTCGTACGGGCCAGGCGATGTCGTGATCAAGGGGCCGGCAGACACGCACACGCCGGTCGGCGACGAGGGCGAGATATGCTACGCGCTCGCCGTGCGCGATGGCGGCCTGCACTTTACCGGCATGCTGGGTATGCTGCAGCGGATGCTTGGCGCGCGCTAACCTTCACCCGGCTTTATTCTGTCCGGACCCGCAACATGTTTCCGGACTTGCGTGTCCGGTCCGCCGGGCATGATGGGGCGCGGGGCATAACCGCCCATCGACAAATGCCGGTCATACATCACCATCGCGCCGGCGAGGCTGACATTGATGCAGAACTTGGTCGGGATCTTCACGACGTGCGCGCAGCGCTCCAGGATTTCCGGCGAGAGGTTTCCCTTCTCCGGGCCGAGGATATAGGCCGCCTGAGGAGGATGCCGGAAGGAGGGGAGCATGACGGCGTCATCTGTCAGTTCGATGCCGACCAATTGGCAGCCGCGCGGAAGCTGCATCTGGTCAACGGAGTCCCACTGGTAGAAGGGGATCTGGTCTTCGCTCTTGGAAGTATCGGCCCAGTGGCCTTCCTTGATGTTCTTCGCGGCCCGGATCGAGAAGACGAAGCTGGCGCCGAAGGCATGGCCGGTGCGCATCAGGGCGCCGAGGTTCATCGGCTTGGAAATGCGCTCGGCGCCGATGGCGAAGAAGCCGCGCATGTCAGAACACTCCGAGGCCGTAGCGGCCGGTGAGCACAAGCACCAGCAAGAGCGCAGGGGCGATGAGGGCGACGCGGCGGGCGAGCTGCAGGTGGGCGAGGGGGTTCGGATACTCCGTGGACAGATAACGCGTATGCTCGTGGTCCGGCGGGATGCGGCCTGCGTCATAAATCGCGGTGCGGTATTCGGGGTCGGTGTGCTTGCCGCCGAACTTCGCTGCCAGCGCTCGGCGCAGCGCGATCGACAGCAGCATTCGCATCTGCGCGGCCAGCAGGATGGCGAAGCCGAGAAGCGCGGCGAGAATCCAGAAAGCTATGATCATAGGAACGTCGCCACTTCGAAACGGCCGCGCCAGTCCGCGAGGCCACGTTTGAGGCCGGATGAATTGAAGCCCCAGGCAAGATCGCCGCTCGCCGAGACAGCGATCATGCCGCCATTGCCGCCGAGGCGCTTGACATCATCCAGCGCGCCGTGGACCGCCCTTTCGAACGGCTGGTTGCCATAGCGGATGCGGGCAGAGACATCGGCGGCCGCATTGGCCCGGATGAAGTATTCGCCGAGGCCGGTGCAGCTGACGGCGCAGCGCTCGTCGGCCCAAGTGCCGGCGCCGATGATCGGCGTGTCGCCGATGCGGCCCGGCGTCTTGGACAGGACGCCGCCAGTTGAAGTGGCGGCAGCAAGGTCGCCGTAGAGGTCGAGCGCGACGCAGCCGACGGTGCCCATGTTGGGCATGTCTTCCTGAACGGTGTCTTCGTCGACCGCGCCATAATAGGTTTGCGGATCGACCACGCGGGCGAGGCCAGCCTCCTCGGCGAGCGTTACGGCACCGTCACCGACGAGCAGGACGTTGGGCGTGCGCTCCATCACGGCGCGGGCGGCCTGGATAGGGCTTTCGAAGCCCTGAAGCGCGCCGACCGCGCCGGCGCGGCGCGTGCGCCCGTCCATGATCGCGGCGTCGAGTTCCCACTGGCCGGCGGAATTCGGGCTCGCACCCCGGCCGGCGACGTAGAGGCCGGAGGCTTCGAGTTCCATCACCATAGCCTCAACGACGTCCAGCGCGGCCTCGCCGGCGGCGAGGCGCGCCGCGCCATCGGCAAGCAGGCCGCGGATGTGTGCTTCTTCCGGCGCGTAATCGCGCCCGAAGATCGGCCCGGCGCCGCCATGCAGGGCAAGGGACCAGATTTTCGCCATCTCTTTTGCCTCTTTCCCCCCGCGTCAGGCTTGGCGGGGGCGTGCCGCATGGCTACCGTCCAGAGGTCGAAACAACAAGCCGTGAAGGGAGTGGCGCATGAAAGCCGTGCTATCGAAAACTGTCGGGGGCCCTGAGTCCCTCGTGATCGAGGATGTGGCCGCGCCGGTGCCCGGCAAGGGTCAGGTGCTGATCGAAGTGAAAGCCTGCGGGGTGAACTTCCCGGACGCGCTAATGCTGCAGGACATGTACCAGTTCAAACCCGCGCGCCCGTTTGCGCCGGGCGGCGAAGTAGCGGGCTTCGTTTCCGCTCTGGGTGAAGGCGTCACTCACGTGAAGCCTGGCGACCGCGTGCTGGCTTCGGTCGGCACGGGCGGTATGGCGCAGTTCTGCCTCGCGGCTGGACCGAGCGTCATGCCGATTCCGGATAACATGCCCTTCGATGAAGCGGCCGCCTTCATGATGACCTACGGCACCTCCTACTACGCGCTGAAGGACCGGGCAGACCCGAAGAAGGGCGAGAAGCTGCTGGTGCTGGGCGCCGCCGGCGGCGTCGGCATTGCGGCGGTGGAACTCGGCAAGGCGATGGGCCTGGAAGTGATCGCCGCGGCCTCGACGCAGGCGAAAGTGGACTTCTGCCTCACCAAAGGCGCCGACAAGGGGCTGGTCTATGCGGCAGAACTGGACCGCGATGGCCAGAAGAAATTCGCCGATGACATCAAGGCGATCTCCGGCGGCGGCGTCGACATCGTGTATGACGGCGTGGGCGGCAATTATGCCGAGCCGGCCGTGCGCGCACTGAACTGGGAAGGCCGCTTCCTCGTCATCGGCTTCCCGGCCGGGATCCCGAAATTGCCGCTGAACCTCACGCTGCTGAAAAGCTGCGATGTACGCGGCGTGTTCTGGGGCGCGGCGGTCGCGCGCGATCCGAAGGCCCATGCGCAGAACGTCAAAGAACTGTTCGAACTCTACAAAGCCGGCAAGGTGCGCCCGCACGTGTCGAATTCCTATCCGCTCGAACGCGGCGGTGAAGCTATCCGGGAACTGATGGATCGCAAGGCGACGGGCAAGGTTGTCGTTCTGATCTGATAGGGCGAAAGCGTCTGCGTCGCTGGACGCCGTGATGGCGGCGACGGAGGATCCGTATCCGCTTCGGAGTAGTGCCAAAAGAAAACCCCGCCGGATGGTTCCGGCGGGGTTTTGTCCGTGTAGGGAGGAAAGCGGCTTATGCGCGCTTGTCGCCGTCGACTTCCTCGAAGTCGGCGTCAACTACGCCGTCATCCTTTGCGCCGTCAGCTTCGGCCGCGGCGGTGCCGGCTGCGGCATAGATCGCCTCGCCGAGTTTCATGGCGGCGTTCATCAGCGACTGGTGCTTGGCCTGGATATCGGCGGCATTGTCACCGGCGGCAGAGGTTTTCAGGTCCGCGATCGCCTTCTGGATCTCGTCCTTCACAGCGTCGGTGACTTTCGACTCGTGCTCGGCCAGCTGCTTCTCGGTCTGATGGATCAGCGCCTCGGCGTGGTTCTTGGCCTCAACCAGTTCGCGGCGTGCCTTGTCGGCGCTGGCGTTTGCTTCGGCTTCGGCCATCATCTTCTTGATGTCGGCTTCGGAGAGGCCACCATCTGCCTGGATCGTGATCTGCTGTTCCTTGCCGGTGGCCTTGTCTTTGGCTGAAACCGAGACAATGCCGTTGGCGTCGATGTCGAACGTGACCTCGATCTGCGGCAGGCCGCGCGGGGCAGGGGCGATTCCCTCGAGGTTGAACTGGCCCAGCTGCTTATTGTCAGTGGCCATTTCGCGCTCACCCTGGGCGACCTTGATGGTCACAGCAGGCTGGTTGTCTTCGGCCGTCGAGAAGACCTGGGACTTCTTGGTCGGGATCGTCGTGTTGCGGTCGATCAGGCGGGTGAACACGCCGCCAAGCGTTTCGATGCCCAGCGAGAGCGGGGTCACGTCGAGCAGCACCACGTCCTTTACGTCGCCCTGCAGCACGCCGCCCTGGATGGCCGCGCCGATGGCGACGACTTCGTCCGGGTTAACGCCCTTGTGCGGCTCCTTGCCGAAGAACTTCTTCACTGCTTCCTGTACGGCCGGCATGCGGGTCATACCGCCGACGAGGACGACCTCGTCGATCTGCGACGGCGTCTTGCCGGCATCCTTCAGCGCCTTCTGGCACGGATCGATGGTGCGCTTGACGAGGTCTTCGACGAGACCTTCGAATTTGGCGCGGGTCAGCTTGATGTTCAGGTGTTTCGGGCCGGTGGCGTCCGCCGTGATGAAGGGCAGGTTCACTTCGTACTGCGAGGCCGACGAGAGTTCCTTTTTCGCCTTCTCGGCTTCTTCCTTCAGACGCTGGAGGGCGAGCTTGTCGGTCTTCAGATCGATGCCCTGTTCTTTCTTGAACTCGGAAGCAAGAAAATCGACGATTCGAAGGTCGAAGTCTTCACCGCCGAGGAAAGTGTCGCCGTTGGTGGACAGCACTTCGAACACGCCGTCACCGATCTCGAGGAGCGAGACGTCGAACGTCCCGCCGCCAAGGTCATAAACGGCGATGGTCTTGTTGCCGCCCTTCTCGAGGCCGTAGGCGAGGGCCGCCGCGGTCGGTTCATTGATGATGCGCAATACGTCGAGGCCGGCGATGCGGCCTGCGTCTTTGGTGGCCTGGCGCTGCGCGTCGTTGAAGTAGGCCGGCACGGTGATGACTGCCTGCGTCACTTTGGCGCCAAGATAGGCTTCAGCGGTTTCCTTCATCTTAGTGAGGATGAAGGCTGAGATTTCCTGGGGGGAATAGTCCTTGTCGCGGCCCTTGACCCAAGCGTCGCCGTTTGGCGCCTTGACGATCGAGAAGGGGCTCATGGCCTTGTCCTTCTGCGCGGTCGGGTCGTCGAAGGTCCGGCCGATCAGGCGCTTGATGGCGTAGAAGGTGAAGTCCGGGTTGGTGACGCCCTGACGGCGGGCGGGCTGGCCAATCAGCCGATCGCCGCTTTCGGTAAAGGCCACAACGGACGGGGTGGTGCGGGCGCCTTCGGCGTTTTCGATGACTTTCGCCTGGCCGCCTTCCATAACGGCGACGCACGAGTTGGTGGTGCCGAGGTCGATACCAATGATCTTGCTCATACTGTTTCTCTCTTCTGTCAGCCGCCGTTGGCGATTGTGGGTTCGGTCTGCTCAGCAGCCCCGGCCGCCAATGGCTCTTTCAAGTTACGTTTTTGAGCGGTGAGACGGGGCCTTCGCTCCACTCACCTGTTCGGTCGTCGATATGGGAAGACTGGGGCCGGGCTCAAGGGGCGTATGCACATTTGGATAGGTGGCGCCATAGGCGCCGCCTATGGCAAATTTGGACGGGATTTGATTGCAAACGATTCTCAGGCGTCCGCTTTCGGTCACATGAGACTCCGATTTCCGCCTCTGCGACGGTCCGCCCTCAAGACGCTGACCTATAGCGGCATGCATGTCACGATTGCCATCAGCGTTGCCCATGCCCTGGCGGGCAGCTGGAAGGCGGCGCTTGCCAACGGGATAATCGAGCCCGTTGTACAGACGGCGGCCTGCGCGTTGCACGAACGCGCCTCGGAAAAGGCGGAGCGAGCTATCCCGCTGGCGGCCCTCGCCGGCTATCGCCTCGACGCCGCGCGTTCCGTGCTTATCTAGGAGGGGCAGCAAGAGGACGCCCCATGAAATACGCCAAACTCGGACACACCGGTCTCGTTGTCTCGAAACTCTGTCTCGGCACGATGACCTTCGGCGGCGACGGGGGCATCTGGAAATTCATCGGCAAACAGCAGCAGGAAGAAGCGGACGCGCTGGTGAAGGCGGCTTTCGAGGCTGGCATCAACTTCTTCGATACGGCCGACGTCTATTCCGCCGGACGCTCCGAGGCGATCCTCGGACAGGCGCTGCGCAATACCGGCCTGCCGCGCGACGAGACGGTGGTGGCTACAAAAGTGTTCGGCCGGGTCTCGACCCTGGTGGCCGAGGATGCCGGCGCCAATGAGAAGGCCGAGGCCGAGCGGCGCGAAAAGCACGCGCGCAATGTTTCGGGTCTCTCCCGCAAGCATATCTTTGACGGCGTGGACGCCAGCCTCGACCGGCTCGGCCTCGACTATATCGACCTCTACCAGGTGCACGGCACCGACCCATTGACCCCGATCGAGGAGACCGTCGAGGCGCTGGACGCGGTCGTGCGCGCCGGCAAGGTCAGATATGTAGGCCTGTGCAACATGCCCGCCTGGCTGATCATGAAGGCGGTGGCGTATGCCGAGAAGCGGGGCCTTGCCCGGTTCGAGAGCTGCCAGATGTACTATTCCATCGCAGGGCGTGATCTCGAGCGCGAAGTAGTGCCGATGGCGAAGGACCAGAACCTGGCGATCCTGCCCTGGAGCCCGCTGGCGGGCGGATTCCTCTCCGGCAAGTTCAGTCGCAACGGGGCAGGGCCCAACAATGCGCGCCGGACGATCTTCGACTTCCCGCCGGTCGACAAGGAGAAGGGCTTCAACATCATCGACGCGATGCGCGAGATCGCCGTGATGAAGGGCGTGACCGTTCCGCAGGTGGCCCTCGGCTGGTTGCTGCACCAAAGCCATGTGACCAGCGTCATCATTGGCACACGGACGATGGCGCAGCTGGTGGACAACCTGGGTGCTGTGGACGTCGTACTGGACGCCGCTGACCTTGCCGCATTGGACACCGTCTCGGCCCTGCCGCCCGAGTATCCGGGCTGGATGCTGGACCGCCAGGGCATGGACCGGCGCGGGCAAGTCTGACCGGCGCTCTGGCCGGATGAGAAATTCTTAAGGCCGCGATGCTAGGGTCCGGCGTCCAACACAGGAGCGGGCGGACTTGGCTGCAGACAGCATTCCGGCAGCAACCCTCGCTGCGCCGCCTGCCGGATTTTCCGGTGCGGCCAAGGTGTTTGTCTGCCTTGTCCTCTTGTCGCTGGCCAATGTGGCTTTCTGGGTGCCGTCGCTTGCGGGCGTAGTCGAAGGGTTCTTTGCCGGCGCGCCGTTGCCTGCGTTCGCCAACCGGGATTTTGCGAACTATTGGCTGTCAGGCCGGCTGGCGCTGGGCGGCGACTTGTCGCTGCTTGCCGAACAGGCGACGCATCAGGCAGCCCTTGAGGCCGCGTTCGGCATGCCCGGCATGGAACCGCGCGCCTGGTCGTATCCGCCGCACATGCTGCTGGTGACCTGGCCTCTCGGCTTCCTCTCCTATCCGGCTGCCTACGGCCTGTTCATGGCCGTGACCGGCGGCTGGTTCACCTGGACTGTCCGGGCCTGGTCGCACCGCATGGCGGGGCCGAACTCGCGCACCGTGTTCCCGATTGCACTGGGCCTGCTGGTCCCATTCTTCGTGCTGCAGGTTCTCGCCGGACAAAACGGCTTCTTCTTCGGCGCCGTGATGTTGCAAGCCTTGTATTGGCGCAAGACACGGCCGATGGCGGCAGGTCTGATGTTGGCCGTGCTGACGATGAAGCCGCAGCTCGGCCTGCTGCTGCCGCTGCTGCTGCTGACCGAGCGCCGCTTTGTCACCATTGCGTGGGCCGTTGCCTTCACCGGCGGCCTGATCGGCCTGTCCGCAGCGATTTTCGGCGTGGCCGCATGGATAGCTTTCTTCGAGGTCACGCTACCCTACCAGCAATACGTGGCGGCACATTGGACCGGCCAGTTCCTTCACATGATGCCGACCTGGTTTGCGGCCTTCCGCGCCGCCGGACTGGCGCAGGAATCCGCGCTGGCGCTGCATGCCTGCCTCGCGGCGCCGCTGGTGCTGGCCTGCCTTTATGCGATGGTGCGCTCAAAGGATGAGGAGACGCGCAGCCGCCTTCTGCTCGCGGGCACGTTCGTGCTGACCCCTTACGCCTTCAACTATGACCTTGGTGCCCTGCTGGTGATGGTCGCTGTGCCGGTTGCGGCACGGGCCGCCCGGGAAGGTATCGACTGGATTCTCGCATTTGCCGCCGGGCTTGTTTTGGCACTGCCACTCTGGACGCCGCTACTCGGCCGGGGAGATGCGATTCTCGTCCTGCCTCCGCTCGTGATCAGCGGGCTGCTCCTGATCTGGTCTGCGCCGGTCTTCCGGACGTTTCCGGCAGCCCTGTTCACAAAGTCTGCGCCCGTGTCATAGTCTCCTTCACAAGTAGGAGGGAGCAACATGCGCACGTTCATCATACCAGCTTTCGCGGGCCTTATCCTGGCAGCTTGTGGCGGCAAGCCTGCAGAGCCGGTCGAAGCGACCGAAGCGGCGGCGCCCGAAGCTGCAGCGACATCGACGCCAGGCTCGCTTGAGCTGCTCTGGACCACCTCCGGCTTCGAGCAGCCGGAAGGCGCTGCGCTCGCCGCCGATGGCAGCTATTTCATCTCCAATATCGGCCCCGGTGATTCAGCCGCGCTGGACGGCAACGGCTATATCTCGAAACTGAACACCGACGGCACCGTGGCGACAGCGAAGTTTGCGGAAGGCATGCATGCGCCTGCGGGTCTCGCTGTGCATGAGGGCGTGCTCTACGCCGCTGACCGCGACGGTGTGGCGATGTTTGACGCCGCCACGGGCGCCGCGAAGGGCAAGGTGGTGATGGAAGGGGTGGGCTTCCTGAACGATATGACGGTCTGGAAGGGCGATGTGCTTGTTTCCGATTCCGGCACGGCGACGATCCACAAGGTTACGCCGGACGGCGCCTCGGTGCTTGCCGCGAACGCGGCCTGGGAAGGTATCAATGGCATTCTCGGCGACGGGGACCGGCTGCTGATCACTACAATGACGAAGGGCGACCTGATCGCGCTGCAGGCCCCGGGGGCCGAAACCGTGATTGCGACCGGAATGAAGGACGCCGACGGCGTCGGCCTCGTTCCCGGCGGCGGCTATCTCGTGTCCAGCTGGCCCGGCGAGATCCACCATGTCGGCGACGACGGCGTGGTAACGCTGCTCATCGACACAAAAGTCGACAAGATCCTGCAGAACGATCTGAACGTGTACGGAGATATCGTCATCGTTCCCAACTGGGAGCCGGGGACCGTCACGGCGTGGAAGATTGTGGGCCAGTAGAGAGGCTGCGACGGCTTGTCCGGGCACGCCGGTCTTGCCAGAGGTTTCCGCAACGCCATCTCCTGAGTGGAGGTGATTGCTATGACTTTGGACCGAACTGCCCCGAAAGTGATGCCGCTGGAGTACCGGCATGCGCCGAGTGACCTGTCGGACCGGGTCGCCTACGGACTGACGAAGATGCTGCGCATTTTCGCAGATACCTTCTTCCGTAAGCGCTACGGCCACCGGGCAGTGGTGCTGGAAACGGTCGCAGCGGTGCCCGGCATGGTCGGCGGCATGCTAAACCACTTGAAAAGCCTGCGCCGGTTCCAGGATGACCGGGGCTGGATCCACACGCTGCTCTCGGAAGCCGAAAACGAGCGGATGCACCTGATGACCTTCATCGCGGTAGCAAAGCCCAACTGGTTTGAACGTATACTGATCATCTTGGCGCAAGGCGTGTTTTTCAACGCCTTCTTCCTTCTGTACCTGTTTGCGCCGCGCACGGCGCACCGGCTGGTGGGCTATTTCGAGGAAGAGGCTGTGGTCAGCTACACCCAGTACTTGGCGCAGATCGATGCCGGTCATCTACCGAACCCGCCCGCGCCGGAACTGGCCATCGACTACTGGAAGCTTCCCTCCGATGCCACCCTGCGCGACGTGGTGATTGCTGTGCGCCAGGACGAGGCCGGGCACCGCGATATGAACCATGCCTTTGCCGAAGAGCTTTGCCGCCGTCCGAAGGACGGCGCGCAGCTTGCTGATCCCGGCAAAGAGAGCGATCTGGCGCCTGCCGCCTAGTTCGCCTGCCCCAGGCTCACCGCGACCATGGCGGCGCGCAGGGTGCGTTCGCCGATGCGCCAGCCGGGCTGGAAGAGTTCTGCGATTGTGCCAGCCGGGTGCGGGGAAGGGATCTGCGCGACGGCCTGGTGCACGTTCGGGTCGAAGGCGCAGCCGGGGGCCGCTTCGATCTGTAGCACGTTGTGGCGCGTGAACACCGTGTGCAGTTCTTTCTGTGTCATCTCGATTCCACCGAGCAGGTTCTTGCCGGCTTCTGTCAGCGTGTCGCGGTCCGTGTCGGGGAGCGAGGCGAGGGCGCGGGCGAGGTTGTCAGCGACGTTCAGCAGGTCACCGGCGAATTTGCCGATGCCGTAGACGCGCGCTTCGGAGACTTCGCGGTCAGCCCGCTTGCGGGTGTTGTCGAGGTCTGCGTAGAGGCGCAGGAACTGCGTGCGCAGCTCTTCCTTCTCGGTTTCCAGCCGGGCAATAACCTCTTCCGGCGTAGGCGCCGGCGCTTCGGCGGCGGCTTTTTCCGGGTTTTCCAGATCGGCGGTTTCGTTCGTGTTCGTCGGATCGCTCATGATTTCCCATCCTTGCCGCGGCGGCCCGCGAGAATCTCGCCGACCACTTTCGCGGTATAATCGACCATCGGAATCACCCGGGCGTAGTTGAGCCGTGTTGGCCCGATCACGCCCAGTGCCCCGATCACCTGTTTCGTGCCTCCCATATAGGGAGCCACAATCACACTTGAACCCGACAACGGAAAAAGCCGGTTCTCCGACCCGATGAACAGGCGCACGCCCTCGGCGTCGCGCGTGGTGTCCAGGATCTCGAGCAGACTCTGCTGGCGTTCCAGTTCGTTGAACAGCTGGCGGACGCGGTCAAGGTCCTCGGCGGCCTTGGCATCTTCGAGGAGATTGGCGCGGCCGCGCACAATCAGGCTGCGGCCCCTGCCGGGCGCGTCGCCGCCCCATTGGGCGAGGCCGGCCTCGACAAGGGCGGTCGCAGCTGTGTCCAGCGCGGCGCGGCGAGTGCGCAGTTCAGTGCGCACTTCAGCTGTGGCTTCGGCCAGCGTGCGGCCCTTCAGGCGGGTAGAGAGGTAGTTTCCGGCTTCGATCAGCGTGGTGAGGGGCAAGCCGTCCGGCACCTTGATGAAGCGGTTCTCGACATCGCCGTCCTCGGTGACGAGCACGCACAGCGCATCGCCGCCGGCGAGCGGCACGAATTCGACATGCCGCACGGGGGCATCATGGGTGGGGGAAGAGACAAGGCCCGCGCCGCCGGTCAGGCCGGAGAGAATGTCGGACGCTTCCCCCAGCACGGATTCGAAATCCGCACCCGCCGCAGCAAGGCGGTCATCAATGGCTTTCTTGTCGAGCTTCGACGGTTCGCCGTACTCGAGGAAGCCATCTACGAAGAGGCGCAGGCCCCGGTGGGTGGGCGCGCGTCCGGCGGAAATGTGGGGCGCGTCGAGGAGGCCGAGCTCGGTCAGGTCGGCCATCACGTTGCGGATCGAGGCGGGGGAAAGCTGGATGCCGCTCTTTGACAGCGTGCGTGAGCCGACCGGTTCCCCGGTCGCCAGATAGCCCTCGACGATTTCCCGGAATATGTCGCGGGAGCGCTGATCGAGGCGCTGCATCAGGGAATTGGTTTCGAACCGCTCAGCCATGCGTCTGGATTAGGGAGCGGAGGCTCTGGGTTCAATAGGCCTTCAGACAGTCAGGCCCGTCCCATCGTCCCTGTCAGAAGCGCTTTTCCAGGCAAAGTAGGAGTAAACGACCGAGATAAGCGCGGCTGAGCCGACGAATGCGGTCATTTGCAGGGCGAGCCAGATGCCGTCGAAGATAAATGCCCCGGCGATCCCCAGCGCGCCCGCTGCCATGAAAACTGGCCCGGCGCCCGGTGGGTTTTCTCCCAGGCGAGGTCGGACGACAAGGTCCAGGGTGTGCGCACACCGAACAGGAAGCTGGCACGCGTCTTGGGCATGTAATTGCCGATGACGATTATCAACAGGCCGCATCCGGCGATCACGTACCTGACGAACCCGTTCGGCAAGTCCGCGCCGCCGGCCGATCTCAGGGTGGCGACGCAGATGCCGGTATGCACCGCCAACATCAGGGCGGCGGTGCCGATCCAAGTGGCCAGGTAGGCCTTGCGGCCGATCTCGATATTGCCCCTGCGCGGGTCGAGGGGCGGGATGAGCGCCAGGATGACACCCGTGAGGAAGATCGCGCCGGGCACGATCATCAGCAGGCCCATCGCCGTGCCCTTTTCGGCGAACCGGTCGGGGCGGCCTTCGATATCCCAGTGGACGGGGATCTCGGCGGCCTCGGGAAGCTGGGTCCAGGTGTACACCGTGAGTCCCACCGACAGGATCGTGGCGACGGCAGACCAGGCAAGTCCGGTGCGGATATAGGGTTTCATTCTGCGGCATCCTTCAGCTCGTCGTCGCCCGTGTCGCGGCCGATCAGGCCGAGCAGGGCAGAGGCAGCATCCTCCAGGACGCTCGTGTTGACGCGGTAGAGGATCTGGTTCCCCTGCCGCTCGGCAGTGATCAGGTCAGCGTCTTTCAGTACCGCGAGGTGCCGGCTCATCGTCGGCCAGCTGGCCTCGAACTCGGCGGCAAGGCCGCCCGCCAGCCGGGGGCCTTGCCGCAGCATCGTGAGAAGCTGACGGCGCGCCGGGTGGGCCAGGGCTTTGAAAACGCTGTTTTCCATATCTGCTAATTAGCGAAACCGCTAATTAGAGGCAAGTCTATTTCGCAATTTTGCTAAATGGCGTCAGCTGAGGCCTTCGATCTGGCTCCCGGCATTGAGGTGCATGATCTCCGCGGCAGGGCGGCGGGGCAGTCCCGGCATGGTCATGATGTCCCCGCAAATGGCGACCACGAAACCGGCCCCGGCGGCGAGGCGCACTTCGCGCAGGCGCACGACATGGCCTTCCGGCGCGCCGAGGAGGCCCGGATCGGTCGAGAAGCTGTACTGTGTCTTCGCCATGCAGACCGGAAGGTTGCCGAAGCCGGCGGCTTCCCAGTCGGCCAGCTGCTTGCGCACGGCGCGGGTCGTGTCGACGCGCTCGGCCCGGTAGATACGCCGGGCGACCGTCTCGATCTTTTCGAAGAGGGGCATATCGTCCGGGTACAGAAGGGAGAAGGGCTCCGCGCGCTGGGCGGTGATGTCAGTCACCGCGCGCGCCAGCGACTCCGCGCCGCGCCCGCCTTCGGCCCAGTGGGTGCAGACTGCGACCTTCACGCCAAGGCGCGTGCAATAGGCTTCGATAGCGCTGAGTTCGGCAGATGTGTCGGTGGTGAATCGGTTGATGGCGACGACAACCGGCAGGCCGAAGAGCCGTAGGTTCTCGATGTGCCGACCAAGATTGGCCAGGCCGGATTCGAGGGCGCTATAACTGGCGGTGGCGAGGTCTTCCTTGGGGAGGCCGCCATGCATCTTCAGGGCACGGACGGTTGCGACCAGAACGGCGGCGTCGGGCACCAGGCTTGCCTGTCGGCACTTGATGTCGAGGAACTTCTCGGCGCCAAGGTCTGCGCCAAAGCCGGCTTCGGTGACGACATAGTCCGCCATCCGCAAGGCGGCGCGGGTTGCGATCACCGAATTGCAGCCATGTGCGATGTTGGCGAAGGGGCCGCCATGAATCAAGGCTGGGTTATTCTCCAGCGTCTGCACGAGGTTCGGCTGCATCGCATCCTTCAGCAGCACCATCATCGCGCCCACGGCCTTGATGTCGGCGGCGGTGACAGCGGCGCGCGCGCGCGTATAGCCAACGATGATGCGGGAAAGGCGCGCCTCGAGATCGGCGGCGTCGCGTGCAAGGCAGAGGATGGCCATGACTTCGGAGGCAACCGTGATGTCGAAACCGGTCTCGGCGGGTGTTCCATTGCCCGGACCGCCCAGGCCAGACACGATGCTCCTGAGGCTGCGGTCATTCATGTCCATAACACGTCGCCAGGTCACGCGGGCGGGGTCGATCTCGGGGGCGTGGTTCCAGTGGATATGATTGTCGACCATTGCCGTGAGCAGGTTGTGCGCCGACGTGATGGCGTGGAAGTCGCCGGTGAAGTGGAGGTTGATTTCGTCCATGGGTACAACCTGGGCGAGGCCGCCGCCGGTGGCGCCGCCCTTCATGCCGAAGCAGGGGCCGAGTGACGGCTCGCGCAGGCAGAGAAGGGTTTTCTCGCCGATCCGGTTCAGCGCATCCGCCAGACCGACGGACGTGGTCGTCTTGCCTTCGCCGGCGGCGGTCGGGCTGATGGCGGTGACGAGGATCAGTTTACCGGGGGCCTGCGGACGCAGGCTGCGGAGGTGTTGGGCGGAGATTTTCGCCTTGTCATGGCCATAAGGGATGATGTCCTCAGGCGGAATGCCGAGCCTGGCAGCGATCTCGCCGATGGGCGCTTTCTTCGCGGCACGCGCGATCTCAATGTCACTTGGCATGTCGGCCCAATCTCCTGCGGCACATCCTTTGGTGTGGACAGGCCGCTCAAAACCCGCAAATCAGGCCGCAACCTAGAAGGATTCCATTGAATGCCCAGTCTTGTCCGACCGTCCGGCCGCGCTTTTGACGAATTGCGTCCCATCACGCTCGAAACCGGGGTCACGCGGTATGCCGAGGGCTCGTGCCTTGCGAAGTTCGGAAATACCCACGTGCTGTGTACTGCCAGCTGGGAGAAGGGCGTACCAGGCTGGATGAAAGGGAAGGGCAGCGGCTGGGTCACCGGCGAGTACGGCATGCTGCCGCGCGCCACACATACCCGCGGCCGCCGGGAAGCGGCGCAGGGCAAGCAGTCAGGCCGCACGCAGGAAATCCAGCGCCTGATTGGCCGCTCGATGCGCTCTGTCATCGACCTGGCCGTGCTGGGCGAGAATACGATCACCATCGACTGCGATGTCATCCAGGCGGATGGCGGCACACGCACGGCCTCGATCACCGGTGGCTTCGTGGCGCTGGCAATTGCCTGCCGCTATCTGCAGACCGAAGGGGTGATCAAGGCGAGCCCGATCCAGAAGCAGGCCGCCGCGATCTCCGTCGGCCTGTTCCAGAACCATCCGGTGCTGGACGTGGATTACCCCGAAGACTCCACCGGCGAAGCCGACATGAACGTTGTGATGAGTTCGGATGGCGGCTTCATCGAAGTTCAGGGTACCGGCGAAGCACGCCCGATGACGCGGGCCGAAGTCGAAGCGATGATCGTGCTGGCGGAAAAGGGCTGCAACGAATTGTTTGCGGCGCAGCGGGCGGCGATCGGTTAAGCCTATTCTGTGGTGGGCTTGCCGTTCGCCCAGGTAACGTCCCGCCCATAAAGCGGCACTGTCGAGAGACTCATTTTGGCCGAGCCATCCACAATGTTGCGGCTGAAGGAAACGTACATCAGGCTATCGCTGCTCGCATCGTAGATCCGGCGTACGGCGAGCTGCTTGAACACGAGGCTCTGGCTCTGGTCGAAGACTTCTTCGCCGGATTTGTCGAGGTCGATCCTTCCGACTGTGATCGGGCCGGACTGCAGGCATGAGATCGAGGAGTTCGACGGGTTCTCGAACCAGTTGCCCTTGCCGAGCCGGTCCCAGACGCCGCGGTCGAAATGCGCAAGGTGGCAGACCACACCGGAGACTTTCGGATCCTGCAATTGCATGACCTTGATCTCGTTACCGGTCCAATCGTTCTTGAATTCCCCCACTTCATTGCCGCTGCCGCAGGCAGCCAGAAGGCACGCCAACGCGAGCGCGGGAACAGCTGTCAGCGGCTTCATGCGGGTCAAACGCCAGGCGCCGGATTTGGTTCCCGCGCGTCTCAAATATTTTTTTGGCGGATAGCGACCTGTCGGTCAGCCGACCGAGCGCAGCGGCCCGATAGCGTCCCATTGCACGATGCCATGACTTTCATCGGCGCAAAAACCGCAAAGGTGTACGAGTAGTTCCACACGCTCGCCAGCGTCCAAGCGGGTCAGCAGACGCAGTTGCCGGTCGAGCAGCCGATAGACGACCGCCCGGTCGAGGGGCTGGCTGAGGTGGTTTTCGAAGAGGTCGCCGAGCGCAGCTTCAACGGCAAGATCGCCTTCCGCCGGACCATCCAGCGCAGCAGATGCAAAGAGGCGCATGCGCGCCAGTTCTTCGTTGATGATGTGTATCCAGTTCATGGGCGGGCAGGTAACCCTCGCGCGCATTTCGCTTGCCACGGGAATCCATGACACCGGGCGCTTTTTGCCTGCGACAAGCTGTCCGGTCAGGCAACCAGACCTAGCGCGAGGCCCCGGAGTCCAGCCGTTACACGGTCATGGACGTCCAGCTTGTCAAAGCAGCGCCGGACATAGGTATCGACTGTATTTGCTGAGATATTCAGCTTGGCGGCGATCATCTGGTTGGAATGGCCGCGCGCCACGAAGCCGAGAATCTGGCGTTCGCGTTCGGACAGGTTCACATGATCAGGCAGCGAGGCAAGGATCAGGTCGCAGAACCGCAGGTGAGCGAGCTGGCAGGCGGCGTGGAGTTCCGCAACCTCATGCTCGTCCAACTTCGCGCGCTCATGCCCCATGCCGGCGGCATAGTAGCCATGGCGACCGTTTGGGCCGAAGACCGGGATCGCCAGGCCTGGCCCGAAATTCTGCGCGCGTACCTCCTTGAGGTAGGCGCGTTCCTCCGCGTCCAGTTGTGTGATCTTTTCGACTTCCGACCACCAGAAAGGCAGCGTGCGGCGCGCGGCGATGCGGGGTAGGGGATCGATGTGGAGGTAGTTGGCACGCCTGTAGGTTTCGACCCAGACTGCCGGCCAGCCAAAATTGTAGACCTGGATGTCAGGGCCGAAGTCAACAGCCCCGAAGGGCGGGTAGTGATAGTAGCTGAACATCGGGATGCGTGCGTTGGCGCAGTAAGATTCCATCGCGAACTCAATCAGCGGCAGCTCATGCGCGGCCTTCACGGCGCGGCGTAGCCGTTCAAGGGCAGAGAGTTCGTGTTCCGGTGGCTTGGCCATCCTACTCGCGAGCTGAATTTCAGTACGCTCACAGGATGCCCGCATTTCTTCGGGAGAGGAAGAATTATTCGGCTGCGACGCGCCGCTGGCCTTCTTCATCTTCGGTGTCGAATACCAGTATGTCGCCTGGCTGACATTTGAGTTCCCGGCAGAGCGCTTCGAGGGTCGAAAAGCGGATGGCCTTGGCTTTTCCGGTCTTGAGGATCGAGAGATTCGCCAGGGTGACGCCGACACGCTCTGACAGCTCTGTCAGGGACATGCGTCGCTCCAGAAGCACGCGGTCGAGGGTGACTCGAATGGTCATGTGCGTGTGGCGCTCCTCAGATCGTCATTTTTTCTTCATCGCGCAGGCGGGTGCCTTCACGGAAAACTTGGGAAAGCACGAACAGTGCAGCAACCGAGATCCACAGTATGAACTGTGTGGACAGGCGCGGCGGTTCGTCGCCCACCAGTGTGGGAACCGCGCTGACGACGAGTACGGTCATCACGCGCAGGAGTTCCATCGCCGCGATCGCAATGCCGATGTGTGACAGGCGGCTGGCATTCTCGGGAACGAAGGGGTCACCATCTGCCAAGGTTAGCAGGATTCGCCGCAGCTGAAGGCAGATGAAGATCACGCCCGGTACGATGACCATTAGGCCAACGAGGCCGATCACCAGCTGGCCCGGCATAACGCCTTCGGCCAGGGCCTTGATGCCGGAGATCTCTGTGGCCCCGCCCGAAAGGCTGGCTGTCAGGCCTATGGCTAGCACCGGAATGCCGACAACGCCCATCGCGCCCACGATCCACATGGCGACCGTGACGAGCACGGTCATGATCTCGGCCATGGAATTGCGTCCGGTCTGCGGCATACTTGGTCTTTTCACCCTTGGTCCTTGATGATCTATGAAGCGAGACTTTGCCAGAGCATTGTCCCAATATTACCGAATAACGATATATGAGTTCGTGCACAACGCAAGAATGGAGCCATTGTGGCCGTGAATCACGCCGAATCGCCCCCGCGGCTCGAACCCGGGCCCCTTCTGGCGGCCACGCATAACCAGGGCAAGGTCGAAGAACTGAAGGCCCTGTTCGAACCGCACGGCTTTAGGGTCGTCTCTGCGATCGAGCTGGGGTTGGACGAACCGGAGGAGACCGAAGCCACCTTTGCGGGCAATGCACTGCTCAAGGCGCGTGCCGCCATGCGCGCCTCCGGCCTGCCAGCCCTGTCAGACGATTCCGGCCTCGCGGTGACCGCGCTGGGCGGTGAGCCTGGCATCTATTCCGCCCGCTGGGCCGGCGAGCCGCGGGATTTCTACCGCGCCATGGAGCGCGTCGAGGACGCATTGCAGGCCAGCGGCTCGGCAGACCGCTCGGCGAAGTTCGTCTGCGCGCTCGCCGTTGCCTGGCCCGACGGCCTCGAAGCGGTGTTTGAGGGCGAGGTGCATGGAACCCTCGTCTGGCCGCCGCGCGGATCGCAGGGTTTCGGGTACGATCCCGTGTTTGTCGCCGACGGTGAGACGATCACTTTCGGAGAGATGGCCCCGGACCGGAAGCATGCGATGAGCCACCGCGCCGCGGCGGTGAAGAAGCTGCGCGCAGCGTTGCTGGCATGACCCTTACGCCCGCGCCTTTCGGTCCGCATTTTGGATTCGGACTCTACGTCCATTGGCCGTACTGCGCCCGTATCTGCCCGTATTGCGACTTCAACGTCTACGCTGCCAAGAACCGGGACAGTGGCCCGCTGGTGGAGTCGATTGCTGCGGATATTCACGCCCACCGGCCCCGCATGCCGCAGCACGGCGCGCTGGATACCGTGTACTTCGGCGGCGGCACGCCCGCCTTGCTGCGCCCAGATGAACTTGGAACGATCCTGCTGGCGGCCTCCGAAACCTTTGGCATCAAGCGCGGCGCAGAGATCACGCTGGAAGCCAACCCGAATGACGTCCTGCGCGCGGATCTCGTCGGCCTGCAGCGGGCAGGGGTGACGCGCCTCTCGATCGGCGTGCAGTCGCTGCGCGATTCCGCGCTCGCCTTCCTTGGGCGCGATCATGATGCGGCGTCGGCTGCTGACGCGGTGAAGCGTGCTTTGAAAGTGTTTCCGTCCGTCTCGATCGATCTGATCTATGCGCGCCCCGGGCAAAGCCCGGCGAATTGGGAAGCGGAACTGGTCGACGCGCTGGCGCTCGGCGCGCCGCACCTGTCGCTCTACGAGCTGACTTTCGAGCCGCGAACACCCTTCGGCCTTGCAGCGCAGCGCGGCGACATCGCGCCGATGGGCGATGATGCGCAGGCGGATCTTTACGAGTTGACGCAGGCTGTGACGACAAAGGCCGGGATGCCAGCTTACGAAGTGTCGAACCATGCCGCTTCGGCGCAGCATCAGTCGCGCCACAACCTGATCTACTGGCGCGGTGGGGACTGGATCGGTGTCGGACCTGGTGCACACGGTCGCCTGTCAGTTGGCGGCGGTCGCTATGCCAGCGAGGCGGAGCGCCGGCCGGAAGCCTACATGGCCAACGTGCAGGCCCTGCACAGCGGCTGGGGAGATGCAGGCCGGCTGGAGCCGCTGGAAATCGCGCGCGAGATTCTTGCCATGGGCCTGCGAGCTGCCGAAGGCGTGGACCTGCGCCGCGTCGAGACCGTCTCGGGTCAGCCGGTGCCGCGTGACAAGATCGAGGTGTTCGTGGACAAGGGCTGGGCCGAGATGGTGGGCGCAGAACTCCGCCTGACACCGAGCGGCCGGCTGCTGGCGGACGCGATCACGGCGGCCCTGAGCCCCTGATCTCAGGCACGCGGATGGGCGGCGGCATGCACGGCGCGCAGCCGGCTTGAATCTACGCCCGTATAGACCTGCGTCGTGGACAGGGACGCGTGCCCGAGCAGCGTCTGGATTGCGCGCAGGTCGGCGCCATTCGACAGGAGATGGGTCGCAAAGGAGTGGCGCAGCGCGTGTGGTGTGGCGGTTTCCGGCAGGCCCAGCAGGCCGCGCAGCATCTGCATACGGCTCTGGATGATCCGTGGACTGAGCGGTCCACCCTTTGCGCCTCGAAACAGCGCGCCGCTTTTGGTCAGCGCATAGGGGCAGAGCTGCGCATAGTCATCTATAGCCTCGCGCACTGGCGCAATCAGCGGCACGAGACGCACCTTACCGCCCTTGCCGGAGACGCGCAGGCGTTCCGGCGCCGGACTGTCGGCGCCCGTCAGGCCGAGCGCTTCGGAGATGCGCAGGCCCGCGCCATACAGCAGGGACAGGACGGCGAGGTCCCGCGCCGCGATCCAGGGTTCGGAATCTGGTTCCGTCTCAGCTTCGTGCAGGATGTCCTTTGCCGCCTCGATGGACACGGGGCGGGGAAGGCGGGGCGCGCGGCGAGGGCCTTGCAGGTAGGCGATCTCGGCATTCTCCAGCCCGTGCGCGCGGCCTATCCAGCGATAGAGCGCCTTGATCGAAGAGAGCAGGCGCGCGATCGAGGCATCCGACAGTCCGTCGCGGCGGCGCGCGGCGAGATAGGCCCGAATGTCGCGTGCCTTGAGACCGGAGAGAGCTCTCAATGTGGGTTCGTGGCCCAGATGCCCGCGCAGGAAGCCGAAAAAAAATGCCAAGTCAGAACCGTAAGCCTCCACCGTCTTGGCGGCCATCCGGCGCTCGTTGGCGAGATGCGAGAGAAAGGCGGGCAGCACGTCCATTCCGGCATGTTGGCGGGTTTGACTTAAAGGGTCGTTGACGAAGACCTCAGGGCTCCGTGCCTTCCCAGTCGATTACCCAGTCGATTTCGTCTTCCTCGAAGACCGTATCCTCGGAGACAGTCCGTCCCCGGACTGAGCGCCCCTCGTCATGGATGCGCTGTCGGTCGCCGCAGACGAGATGGTGCCATGGTGGCAGGTCTTGGCCTTCCTCGACCAGGCGGTAGGCGCAGGTGCGTGGCAGCCAGTCCACGGTGCGCACGACCTTCGGCGTCAATTGCACGCAGTCCGGCACGTGTTTGCGGCGGTTGGCATAGTCCGAGCACTGGCAGGTGCTGCCATCGAACAGCTTGCAGTGCAGCTTGGTATAGGCGAGGGCGCCAGTGTCCTCGTCTTCAAGCTTCACAATGCAGCACTTGCCGCAGCCGTCGCAGAGCGACTCCCACTCGGCGCCGTTCATCTGGTCGAGCGTCTTGGTCTTCCAGAATGGCGTGTCTGTCATCCGAGCAATTTTGCCCAATCGGCCGACTTGTCAATCAGCGCGGACGCGAACCAGCAGGACGATGACACCGTCTCCCCGTCTGCGGTAATCTCTTCCATGATGCGCTTCACCAGCCGCTTTCCAAGCCCGCGACCGCCAAGGGCGTCGGGTACGATGGTGTGCGTGATATGGCGATGCTTGGGCTTTGGCCGTTCGTAAGTGAGGTAGGCTTCCACGCCGTCAATCACCAGGCTGTAGCGCCGGCGCGCAGCGTCATGGTGGATGTCTGAGATCATGCCAGCACGTCCTGCCAGTCCGGGTGCTTGCCGGTTTGCGCCCTTGCAAACGTGTAGAGCGGAATGGTCTCCACGCCGGCGGCGCGGGCATCCTCAACGGCGCGCCGCGCAGGCGCCTCGCCGGCGCCCTGTTCGCGCAGTGCGTCCGGCGCGCCGGTCTGGTCGATGATGAGCCGGGCCGCGCCCGCACGAGAATACGTCATCTCGGCCGTATAGCCGTCTGAGACGGCGAGGCAACGGCCATCAGTCGGGCCATCTCCCCAGGTGACGACAATCGCGCTCATGGCCGGCTCCTCTTGAGCTCTTTCAGCCGGAAAGTGGAGGCACGCCCGTCAAAGCGCAATGGGCGGCGCAGAATAGCACGCGTGTCAGGCAAGGGCCCCAGCCCCGTTCCACCCGATGCTTACTTGCGGAGAGCGTCCTTGACGTCACCAACTTTCTTGCGGATCTCGCCTTCGACCTGCTTCAGCTTGCCTTCGGCTTCTAGTTTCTTGTTGCCAGTCAGTTTGCCGGCGCCTTCCTTGATGTGGCCTTCAGCCTTCTTGGCTTCGCCCTTGAGGTGTTCCTTGTCCATGACTAAAGTTCCTTTCGGTTGCGCCGCATAAAATGCGGACACTCAGACAACGCAAAGGCGCCAGTCTGGTTCCGCGGATAGGCCTTCTCAAGACACCTGCAGCGGGTTACTTCGGCGCAATGCCGCGCCTGTTGCCGCACCCTGACCTCGACTGGACCGATGCTGGCGCTCCGCACGCGCGCCAGCACGGTGACGTGTACTTTTCGGCGCAGGACGGGCTTGCCGAAACACGCACCGTGTTCCTGCGCGGCTGCGACCTGCCGGAGGCCTGGCAGGGCAGGGCCTCGTTCAGCGTGGCGGAGACGGGCTTCGGCACCGGGTTGAACTTTCTCGCGTTGTGGCAGCTCTGGCGCGCGCGCCGGCCGGCGCCCGATGCGCAACTCACCTTTGTAAGTTTCGAAGGCTACCCCTTACGCCAGGAAGATGCGCGCCGCGCGCTCGGCGCGTGGCCCGAGCTGGGCGAGCTTGCCGACCGCCTTACCGCGCGCTGGCCAGGGCCGGTACGCGGTGTGCGGAGTATCGACTTTCCGGAAGATGGTGTGCGCCTTGTGCTGCATCTGGGCGACATTCGAGAAACTTTGCCGCAAAGCACGTTCAGTGCTGACGCTTGGTTCCTTGACGGGTTCAGCCCCGCAAAGAACGAGGACATGTGGAGCGAGTGGATTTACCCGCTGATCGCGGCGCGCTCGGCGCAAGGTGCGCGCCTCGGCACGTTTACCGTGGCCGGCGCGGTACGTCGCGGGCTCTCCGGTACCGGGTTCGAGGTATCTAGAGCGGAAGGCCACGGCCGCAAGCGGGAGCGCCTTGAGGCGCGTCTGGTGACGCCGCGACCTGCGCCAGCCGATACGTTCGGGCTGCGCAGCCCCTCGGCGGCGCCGAGCCGTGTTGCCATCCTCGGGGCAGGAATTGCGGGAGCCGCGCTGGCGAAGGCGCTGACCCGCCGGGGGATCAGCGTTGAAATCTTCGATCCCGCTCCAGGCCCTGCCAGCGGCGCGAGCGGCAATCCTCTGGCGCTACTGATGCCACGCCTCGATGCGGGCGACACAGCGGAAGCCGGTCTCTTGCTTGACGCCTACCTCGCCGCGCGCGAGGCCTATGGCGGCCTGCCGGACGCAGCGTATACGGACGTTTTGCAGTCACCTCAGAGTGCTGCCGAGGTAGCGCGCTTTGAAAAGCTGCTTGCTGATCCGCCGCTGCCGCTGGACGACCTTGAAGCCGTGCGCGGTGGCGGGCTCTTGCACAAGCGCGCTCTGATCCTTCGCCCCGCGGCGCTTGTGGCGCGCCTTTTGGAAGGCGCGGCTTGCCGTTTTGGTGCGGCGCCTGAGGTCTCTCTGGCGCACCGTTCCGTGAACGGACAGGTTTATGACACCATTGTACTCGCCAACGGGATGCAGGCGGCGGCGCTGTCGCCCGGACTGCCGCTCGAGGCGCGCCTCGGCCAGGTCGATTTTGTCGACACATCCGCTATGGTAACGCCCACGGCGCTGGTCTCGGGGAGCTATGCGCTGGCGCTCGGCACGCATAGGCTCTGGGGCGCGACGTTTGAGCCCTCCGGCGCAGATTTCGCACCCGGCGGAACACCGGACGCGCGGGCCGAAAATCGTGCGGGTGTCGCGCGCCTGTCGCCCTACTGGGTGCGCGAGGCGCTGGACGGCGAGATCCGTTCGCGCGCAAGTCTGCGCGCTACGACTCCGGACCGCCTGCCGCTGATCGGCGCCGTGCCGGATCACGCCGCGGCGCTGGAGACCTTTGCACCCATGAAGAAGGGGCGATCCGTGGATGCGGACGCCCCTCTTATGGAAGGTGTTTATGTGGCAGGCGGCTTCGGCGCACGGGGTTTTACCTGGGCGCCTTGGGCAGCGGAAATTCTTGCCGCCCGTCTGGCTGGGTCACCGCCACCGGCATCCTTGCCGGCGCTGCGCGCGGTGAGCCCGATGCGCTTCGTGTTCCGTACACTGAAGCGCAGCAGATAGCGCTCAGGGCGCACGCACGAAGGACAGCACGACGCCGTCTTCATGCTGTGACTGAACACTCAGCATCATGTCGCCGAGTTCCAGCGACACGCCGCCTTGAAAATGGGCAGTGACGAGTGCGGCAAGCAGTACCGTCAGGGCGAGGGCCCCGAGCAGGCGGTTGTTGCGGAGAATGGTCCCCTGGGTCATTGGTCCGGTCCTTGGTCGGCGTATGAGGTTTTAGCGGGCGGTAGGGAAGGGCATCAGTTGCCCTTTTCGAGATCCTTGAACTCCTGGCGCAGGCGCCATTCCTCGGAAGTCACAGTGCGCTCGATGTTCTTCAGGCGCTCTTCAAGGTCCATGAAGGTGTACTTGATCGTGCCGAACGTGGCGCGCGGCCGGTCGGACACGCCGCGCCAGAACGCGTCTTCCTCGTCCGAGAATCCGCCATAGCCGAGCGGCGCGCGCGGCGTGATCATCCAGATCACGATGTACGCGATGATCGCAACGGGGCCCATCATAAACATGGTGAGCAGAACCGTCAGGACGCGGACGAGGATGGGCTCCCATCCGAAGCGTTCGGCAAGGCCGCCGCAGACGCCGGCAATGACGCTGTTATCGCGCGAACGAAAGAAGCGCTTTGGGTTGCGGGAGCTGTAGGGGTCGTAAGGTCGGGACATCTGCGTGTCTCCTTATTCGTCGAAAGTGGAGCGGGACGGGCGAGGCGGTCGGCGCGGGGCGTCCGTCTCTGATTTGTCGAGAAGGGCCTCCAGGGACTCGATGCGCCGCTCCATCGCCTTGGCGGAACGCCAGAGGTCTTCGAGCATCCGCTCGTCATCCGGCTGCAGAGTTTTCTGCCTGCGCCACATCGTGACGTAGTGCAAAATCATCCCGGGCAGCACAATGAACAAGGCCACCGTGCCGACAATGGCGATCATTGCGATGGAAGCTTCGTCCATCAGGCCTCTCCCTCAGTCTTGCGGCGAGTATGCGCGCGGCTTTCCGCGATCAGGCCCGGGGCGCAGATGAGGGCGAGGACGCCGATCAGAACGGTCAAGGACATCAGCATGGATCAGCCCTCCGATTTCTTCGAAGGTGCCCTGCCCTTGCGAGCCTTCAGCGCGGCCAGTTCCTTCTCCACCGACTCATTCTGCTCGAGTTCGGCGAATTCCTGGGCGAGGCTCGGCTCAGCGCCTCGGATCGCGTCGGCATAAGCTTCCATCTCGTCGACCTTGCGCTCGAGGTTGGCATAGCGGGCAATCGCCTCGTCGGCCCGTCCGTCATAGAGCTGGCTTCGCATACGGATGCGTTGCTCGGCGGCTTCGCGGCGCATCACCAGCGCGCGGTGCTTGGCTTTCGCCTCGTCGAGTTTCGCCTGCAGCTTCACCAGGTCTTCCTGTCGGCGGCCGAAGGCCTCCTCGGCGATGACCATCGCTTCCTGGCGGCGAACGATCTCGCCTTCCGCCTTCTGCTTGGCCAGCAGCGCGCCACGGGCAAGATCCTCGCGGCCCTTGTCGATGGCGAGTTCGGCTTTTGCCGCCCAGTCGTCACGTGCAGCCGAGAAATGGACGATCTCGCGTTCCATCTCTTTCTTGTCGGCCATCGCGCGCGCCGCAGAAGTGCGCACTTCCACCAGCGTGTCTTCCATTTCCTGGATGATCAGGCGGGCGATTTTTTCAGGGTTTTCGGCGCCGTCGAGCATCGCGTTGATGTTCGAGTTGATGATGTCGCCGAGGCGGGAGAAGAGACCCATGGTCGTATCCTTTCTTGGTCGGGATCAGAAGAAGAAGCCGCCGAGGAACACGCCCGCGGCAAAGAAAATCCACGATTCCGCCGGTCGCGTGGACAGCCAGCGGCCGAAGCGGCCTGCGTCCGAGCGGGGCGGGTAGCGATAGTCCTGGTCGTTCATCGTCTTCTTTTGTCCTTCGATAGGGGTGGCAACGCCCGTCGCCTGATGGCTGTAGTGATTTCAAGGACCGTGCCAGTACCAGATTAACTCCATAACACTCTGATTTAATTAGATAAAAAAGTTTCCGACGCGTTTCCGTTAACGCACGTTCGGTCAAAACAACTAAAATAATGGTCGAAATAACATTCTGGTTTAGCTAAAAAGGCCTCATGCAGGATCGCTCCAAGCAGCTTATTGGTGAAGCCCCGTCCTGGCTGACGGCGCTGGAGCATGCGAGCCGGGTGGCACCGCTGGACCGCTCGGTGCTGGTCATCGGCGAGCGTGGCACAGGCAAGGAACTGGTCGGCGAACGGCTGCACTTCCTGTCGAAGCGCTGGGAAGGCCCCTTCGTGAAGGTAAACTGCGCGGCGCTGACCGAGACGCTGCTCGATTCCGAACTGTTCGGTCACGAGCGCGGCGCCTTTACCGGCGCGACCGAACAGCGGCGCGGCCGGTTCGAACTCGCCGATGGCGGCACGATCTTCCTCGACGAGATCGCTACCGCCGGTGAGGCGCTGCAGGAGAAGCTGCTGCGTATCGTCGAGTATGGCGAGTTCCAGCGGGTCGGCGGCTCCAAGGTTCTGAGCACCAACGTGCGGATCGTCGCCGCCACCAATGCCGACCTTCCGGCATTGGCGGAGGCCGGCAAGTTCCGCTGGGACCTGCTCGACAGGCTCTCCTTCGATGTCATCACGCTGCCGCCGCTGCGCGCCCGGCATGGCGACAAAAGCCTGCTGGCGGACTTCTTTGCGCGCCGTATGGCGGTGGAACTCGCTCAGGATTTTCCCGGCTTTGCCCCGTCCGCCATCGAAGCGATCGAGGCGCATGACTGGCCCGGCAATGTGAGGGAACTACGCAACTTCGCCGAACGCCTTGCCCACCGCGCGCTGATCACCTCGCCGGACGATCCGGTACAGTTCGACCCCGCTGCGCTCGACCCATTCGCATCCCCCTGGAGGCCGTCCGCGCCTGTAGAAAAGCAGACCATCAATCGCCCACAGGAAGCGGCCGACGTATGGACCGTGACGGGTGGTTTTCCGGAGGCTGTGCGTCTCTATGAACTGCGCCTTATCGATGCTGCTCTCGCCCGCGCGCAAGGCCATCAGGGACGGGCCGCAGACGTGCTCGGCCTCACTTACCACCAGCTGCGCGGACTCCTTAAAAAGCACGGCTACGCAAAAGCGGGGAAGGGCGGGGGCTGATCTGGCCTGCCCCACAACGGCTTGAAGATTACCGATTCTTGCCCTGGCGGCGTCCTAAATGGGGTCGCGTCCCGGTTTACTTTGGGTCATAGTAAACAGGCGACAACCGCAAAGGAGACGCGAATGCAGATTCAGATCACCGGCAAGCACATGAACCTCGGCGACGCGATGCGAGACAGGATCGAAGCGGGCCTTGAGGCGGCGGTGGCGAAGTACTTCAACCGGACCGGCGAGGCCAGCGTCTTTGTCTCGCAGCAGGGCCCGTTCGTGGAGGTCGACTGTAATGTGCACCTCCCGTCGGGGATTGTCCTGCAATCGACTGGCCGCGCGGACGATCCTTATGCCGCCTTGGAGGTCAGCCTCGAAAAGATGGAAAAACGGGTGCGCCGCTACAAGCGCCGCCTGAAGGACCATCACGCCGCTGCGCCGCAGCCCCTGCCGACCTCACCGGCCGCCGAGTCATTGATCCTGATTTCAGACACGGATGATTCAGAAGATACGGGTATAGAAGCGGGTGACGCTCCCCTGACAGTTGCAGAAACGAGCGTGCAGATAAGGACCATGAGCGTTTCTCAGGCAGTCATGCAGCTTGAATTGCAAGATGTGCCGGCATTGATGTTCAGGAACGCTGGCCATGATGGCCTGAATATGGTCTACCGCCGCCCCGATGGGCACATTGGCTGGGTCGACCCCGCCAATACGCCTCGCCCCTAAGTGTCACGGAACCGTAGATTGATGGCCACTGATCTGAGTGCCCTGCTGCAAAACGGGGTGATCATCCCGCTTCAGGACGTGCCCAGCCGCAAGCAGGCAATACATGCCCTGTGCGAGGCGCTGAGCGTCGCGACCGGTATCGGCCCGCGGGTGATCGAAGACGCCGTGATGGAACGAGAGCGCCTCGGCTCAACGGGCGTGGGCGAAGGCGTAGCCATCCCGCACGCGCGCCTGCCCGGCCTCGAGAAGCCGGTGGGCGGATTCATGCGTCTGCTGCACGGCGTCGACTTCGAAGCCATCGACGAGCGCCCCTGCGATCTAGTGTTTATGCTGCTTGCACCGGATGGTTCCGGCGCGGACCATCTGCGCGCGCTCGCTCAGGTGAGCCGCGTGTTCCGCCAGAGCGCTGTGCGCGACGGCCTGCGCAAGGCACGTACGGTCGAGGATGTCCGCGCAGTGATCTGCAAGGAATCGGTCAGCGGCTAAGCCGGGTCCAGCCAGGACGGACAAAAAAAGCCCCGCCATTTGCTGGCGGGGCTTTTGCTTGGAGCAGGGAGCGGATGCCTAGCCTTCGGCCGGTGCCGGTTCGGCGAAGCCGCGGTTACGCAGCAGCGGTTCGATGCCCGGATCAGACCCACGGAAGTTGCGGTAGAGCTCATCCGTCTCGCGCAGGCCGCCAGACTCGTAGACCCACTTCTTCAGCTTGGCCGCGAGTTCCGGATTGTAGATGTCGCCGGACTGCTTGAATGCGTCGAAACCGTCCGCATCCAGAATTTCCGCCCATAGGTACGAATAGTAGCCGGCCGAGTAGCCGCCATCGAAGATGTGGGAGAAATAGGTGGAGCGGTAGCGCGGCTCGATCGTTTCCGGGATCTTGTATTTCTCCAGGATGGACTTCTCGAAGGCGCGCGCGTCGGTAATAGCGGCGGCCTCTTCTGCTGTCAGCATGTGCCAGTGCAGGTCGATCAGCGAGGCGGCGATGTACTCGGTGGTCTTGAAGCCCTGATTGAAGGTTGCCGCCTTGTTCATTTTGTCGATGAGCGCTTGCGGGATCACTTCGCCGGTTTTGTGATGGCGGGCGAACTCGGCAAGCACGATGGGCTCACCGGCCCAGTGTTCCATTACCTGCGCCGGGAACTCGACATAATCCGGACCGCCGAACGTGCCCGAGAAGGACGGGTAGCGGATGGTGGTGAGCAGGCCGTGCAGGCCATGGCCGAACTCGTGGAAAAGGGTCTCCACGCCGTTGTAGTCCATGAGAGCCGGCTGACCCTCCGCAGGCGGAACAAGGTTCATGTTGTTGGTGATGATCGGGCGGATGACCTTGCCATCGATGGCCGAGGCTTCGCGGTAGCCGCTCATCCAGGCGCCGCCGCGTTTGGAATCGCGGGAGAACATATCGATCATGAACAGGCCGAGATGCTCGCCGGTCGCGTTGTCCTTTACGTCGAAGGCCTCAACAGTCGGGTGCCAGCCGGCAACTTCGATGGGCTCCAACGTGATGTTGAAGAGGCGCTCGGCCACTTCGAACGCGCCGTCGCGTACATTGTCGAGTTGGAAGTAAGGGCGCAGCTGACTCTCGTCGAAGGCGTACTTGTCGGCGCGGACTTTCTCCGCGTAGTGCCACCAGTCCGAACCGGTGATGGGACGGCCAGCGAGCTTTTCCATGTCGGCCTGTTCCTCGGCGGCGCGTTTCAGCGCTGGCTCGAGAACCTTGCCGAGGAATTCGATGGCCGCTTCCGGCGTTTTCGCCATACGGTTCTCGATGACGTAGTGGGCATGGCTCTTATAGCCCATCAGCTCGGCGCGCTTGGCGCGCAGCTGCGCGATCTTGAGGATCAGCGGGTTGTTGTCGAACTCGCCGGTCGATGAGCGCAGGCGATAGCCGTCGAACAGCTGCTGGCGCAGCTCCGGGTCTTCGGCATTGGTCATGAAGCCTTCGAAGACCGGGCGATCGAGACCGATTTCCCACGTCTTGTTGCCGTCCGCATCCAGAGCATTCTTGAAGTCAGCCGAGAGGCCGCCTAGGCGGGCTTCGTCGGTCACCACCAGCTTGAAGCCTTTAGAGGCTGCCAGCAGGTTCTGTCCGTACTGCGTCGTGAGACCAGAGAGTTCTGCGTTGATCCTCGAGACTTCGGCTTGGACATCCGGCGAGAGGCCGGCGCCGGCCCGAATGAAGTTGCGGTGGGTGAGTTCGAGGAGGCGCGCGTCCTGTTCGTCGAGGCCGAGGCGGTCCTTCTGGTCGTAGACGGCCTTCACGCGAGCGAACATTTTCGGATTGAAGGTAACGGCGTCGCGCTCGGTTGACAGCATCGGGTAGATTTCGGCTTCGAGGGCCTGGATTTCCGGGTTGGTGTCGGTGCTCGAGAGGTTTCCGAACACGCCCATTACCTTGGCCAGCGACTGGCCAGTGCGCTCATAGGCAAGGATCGTGTTCTGGAAGGTCGGGGCTTCGGTATTGTCGACGATGGCCTGCACTTCAGCGCGGGCTTCGAGGATGCCTTTCAGGATGGCCGGCTTGAAGTGCGCGGTCTGGATCTCAGCGAAAGGCGGGACGCCGTAGGGGCCTGACCATTCGGCACGGAAGGGATTTCCTTCCAGCTCAGCGTCGGTGACCGTGATTTCCGGCAGCTCGATCTGGGCAACGGCAGCGGTCGGCTTGTCGGCGGCAGTGCCGCCGCAAGCGGCTGTGGCGACGAGAACGAGAGCGGCCGCGCCGCCCTTTAGGGCTTCAGACATTTTCATCAGTCTTCCTTTTGGAAATGGCAGTTTGACGGGGTGTTTAGCCCCGGGGGATAGCGATTTCCAATAAAAAACGGCAGCCAGAGCAGGTTTTCACCCGAATTTGACCCTCACGGGGCAAGGCCAGCCTCACCGCGGCAGGCGGGAGACCACGCGGTGGTATTCCTCAAGAGTTTCCTCGAAGATCTGCGCGATAGGTTTCACCTCTGAAATGCGACCCGCAACCTGCCCGGTGAGAGCGATGCCGGCTTCGAGATTGCCGCCGAAATAGACTTCCTGCGTACCTGCAAACTCGCCGAAGATGTTGGGGCTGCCTTCTTTTTCGAGCCGCGTGGTGCGCTCGGTGCGCAGGGCGCGCAGAGCCGGGCCGGGTCCCTGACGGTTCAGGAAAACGGTATCGGTGGAATCGGCACCGATGATGGCATCCTTCCAGTTCGCGTGGACCGGGCTTTCGGCCGAGGAGAGGATGCGGGTGCCCATCAGCACGCCTTCGGCGCCGAGCGCAAAGGCGGCTGCCATCGTGCGCCCGTCCATGATGCCGCCGGCCGCAACGACCGGCACGGAAACTTTCTCGCAAACCTGCGGGATCAGCACCATTGAGGCGACATCTTTAGGGTTCTTGAATCCGCCGCCCTCGCCGCCTTCCACAATCAACCCGTCCACGCCCGCTTCGATGGCGCGCAGTGCGCCAGCGAGGGAAGGGACGACGTGGAAGACGGTGAGGCCGGCTTCCTTCAGCATCCCGGTATACTTCATTGGATCGCCTGCTGAGGTCGTCACGAAACGGATGCCCTCATCGATGATGAACTGAACGATGTTCGGGTCGCGTACGAAGGCCTGCGCGACGTTCACGCCGAAGGGCTTGGTCGTCAGCGCCTGCATCTTTTTGATCTCGCCTCGAATGGCATCGAGTTCGCCGGACGAGGTTTCGATGATGCCCATGCCGCCGGCGTTGGAGACGGCGGAGGAAAGCTGCGAGCGGGCGATCCAGCCCATGGCCGCCTGGATGATCGGCTTTTCGATACCGAGCATCTCGGTGATGCGGGTTTTCACGGGCGCTGCGGGCATGAGAGGTCTCCTGTGGCGAGTTTGATCCGCCACAAGACGCGTCTTCCCTTGCGGGAGGCAAGTCCTGCAACCGAACCGCAGGGCAGGTGGCCTGCCCGGCCCTGTTCAGAAGCGGCGCAATCGCTTAGTTGTAACCTGACGTCACGCTCCGGAGAGACTAGCTCATGCCTAAACAATTCAGCGCCATTTCAGCTTTCAGCCTTGCCGCCGTGTTGACGGCTTGCGCGCCGGAAGCAGTGTCCAAGCCGGTCGATACCGTTGCTGAAGAGACCGTTGCTCAGGAGGCCCCTGCGCCGGCAGTTGAGGCCCCTGTGCCGCAGGCTTTGGTTCCTCAAGGCGAGCCGCAAGCGCTGGTGGTTGAAACGACGGAGTATGCCAGCGCGGCAGCATCTGTCGTGAAGGTCGATTTCCTCGACAATCAGGGCGACGCGCCAGGCGTCAAGCTTTTCGGCACCGCCGGCGGCGATCCCGCGGCGAATGGATTGTATACTTACGTCGCGTTTTACATGAGCCCGGGCGGCGACTGGGCCGTCTTTCCTGTTGGCAACTTCATTGACTATCGCGTCCTGTCCGATGCGCCCGGACGGGTTGACCTCGAGCTCAACGAAACCACCATCGACGAAGCGACCGGAGAAATGGGCAGCGAAGTGCGCCGCGTGATCATCAACTGGACGCTCGCGGCAGGCGAGGCGCCGCCTGAAAGTGTGACGGTCACGTCCGCCCAGTAGTCTGGGGTCTGGCCATTTCGGCCAGGGTCAATGCCCGCGCGGCACCGGGGTGCCGTGCAAGGCGGCGAAGTGTCTTGCGATGGACCGGGCAGAGGGCAGGTAAGTGTGGCCGTTCGCCTCGGAATAGACAACACCTGCTGCGCGCGGGCTGTCGGCATGCAGCACGAGGGTCGGGGCATTGTGGCGCCCGTCGCCGAGCAGGGCGGTGATCGGGGCGCGGGGATGGTCGATGCCGACATACACGATGTCGAGCGCTTCCTTGAGCGCCGGAAACCAGCTCAGCACGCCCCAGAGCTCGGCGCATTCCGGGCAGAACTCGCGCTGGCCATTCGCGGCAAAGCCAGGCGGGAGGAGGAAGAGGGTGTCGCGGGACATGGGGCGGCTTTCGGCTGATGTGCTGTCCTAGCGCGAGGCGGCGCAGCCGTCATCCCCCGTGACTTTGCCGCCAAGCAGGTTAGATTCGCTTCCAGACACATACCGGAGGACACCATGAGCGCGGCATACGACATCACCAAGGAAAACTGGGAACGCTTCACCTTTGAGCGGAAAGGCCGTGTGCTGACGGCTTTTATCACCTCGTCCCATCCGGTGAACGGTGTGGATGAGGCGATGCACACCGAATTGGCGCTGGTGTTCAATTGCCTGCAGCGGGATACGGAGAGCGACCTCATCATCCTTTCAGGCAAGGGGCGGGCCTTTTGCGCCGGCGGCGACTTTGACTGGTTCGAAGAACAGATCGCGCACCCCGAACGCTTCCGCGCGATCGGCTGGGACGCCAAGCAGATCGTCGTCACACTGTTGCAGATGGAAAAGCCGATCCTCTGCCGCATGAACGGCGCCGCCGCCGGGCTGGGCGCGACGATTGCGCTGCTCTGCGATGTGATCATTGCTGATGAGACGGCGAAGATCGGTGATCCGCATGTGAAGGTCGGCCTTGTGGCGGGCGATGGCGGCGCTCTGATCTGGCCGCAGCTGATTGGCTTCGCAAAGGCCAAGGAACTGCTGATGACGGGAGACTTGCTCAGCGCCTCGGAAGCGCAGCGTCTTGGTCTGATCAATTATGCCGTACCCGGATCAGAGCTGGATGCGAAAGTGGACGAGATCGCGGGGAAGATCCTCGCCAACCCGAAATGGGCGGTACGCTGGACCAAGACAACGGCCAACATTCCGTTGCGCGCGCTTGCCGCTCAGCTGATGGATGCCTCCATCGGCTGGGAAAGCGTATCAAACTATCTCTCCGACCGGCGTGAGGCCGTCACCGCCTTCAAGGAAAAACGCGCGCCCAAGCTGACGGGGGAGTAGGTTTCGCAGGTTGCCTGCCGGAAACTGAAAGCAGTATCAGCGGCGGCCGGGATGGTTTGCATCGAGGAAGCGGAGGCTTTCTGACAGTATGGTGTGGCGGGCTTTGGTGCTTCGCACATGATGGTCCTGTCCTTCCATCTCCACAAAGGTAAGTCCGCCACGCGCACCCCATGCTTTGGCAAAGTTCTGGGACTGCGAGAATTCGACGACCATGTCGCTCTTTCCGTGCATGAGCATGACCGGAATCGAATACTCGGCCGTCCGCGCCACGGGGCTCACGCTTTTGCGCATTTCCGGCGTCGAGAATTTATTCCCTCCCACATAGCGCTCCCAGTACTTGTAGGAAGCCGAGTCGGAACCATAGCGCCCCATATGGGCGAATATGTCGGTGACCGGAGCAACGGCCACGACGCAGGATACTTTTCCGGACGCGCGAAGGGCGCTCATCAGTGCGGCATAGCCGCCATAGCTGGCGCCGAGCACGCAGGCGCTGCCGCCCTTTGAGAGGCCAGACGTTTCTGCCCAGCCAATGGCATCGACGATATCATCGATCATCTTTCCGCCGAACTCGCCGAAGCCGGCATCCCGGAAGTCAGGTCCGTATCCGGACGATCCGCGAAAGTTCGGCTGAACAACGGCATAACCCGCGGCGGCATAAGCCTGCGGCCACCAGTCAAACGTTGCATAATCACGTGCTTCAGGCCCGCCGTGTGGCATCACGATGACCGGGAACGGGCCGTCTTCAGTGTTCTTGCCCGGCGGCAGGGTCAGATAGGCTGAAATCTCCAGACCATCGCGCGCAGCATAAGAGAACTCGGTTACACTGCCCGTTTCCTGCACGGCAACGTACGGAGCGATGTTACCCAAAGCTGATAACTCGGAGATTGCGGCGTCATACAGGAAGTACTGTATCGGCTTGCCGGCGGCTTCCGCCGAAATGGTCATCATTGATCTGTCCGACGACATCGAGACAATGCGAACATTCATTTGCAGGATGTCCGTCAGCTCTTGCTGCAATGTATCGAGCTGCGGGTCGGTGTAGGTGTGCATCGGCAGATCATCGATGTAGGAGAAACCGATGATCGCATCAGTGACGGGGTCCCGCAGGACCCCCAGATTGCCAACCTCTTCACCGTCAATTTTCATGGGCTCGATAGCGCCATCGCTCAGGCGGATGCGGTGAAGTCCGTAGTGTTCAGCATAGTCGGCTTGCACAACGACGCTCTGCCGGTCGTCTGACAGGCCCATCACGTCCATGGGCCATACCGGCGTGTTCTTCAGTTCGAAAAAGCGGCGCTTCTTGTCTCCGGTTTCGAGCGCAAACTCGCCGCGCTGGTCATTGTAAATCACGTTCACGATCGGGTTGCAGTGCTGATCCACGACTACATCGATGACGGAATCGCTGTGATACTTCATCAGTTTGCCGCGACCGGTATTCAGGTCCACCTCGTAGTACTCAGTGACAAAGCCGCCCTTGGTCGTACGAATCTTGCTGCCGATGGGCGCATCTCCCGACGGACGCGTGGTCAATTGCATCATGATCTTGTCGGGTTTCGCATAGCATGTGGATACGACCTGGGTCGTGTCGACGTAGAGGCCGACATTCTCGAGCAGGATAACGGCCTTGCCGGTTGTCACATCAAACGAAATCGCCCTTCGGAACTCGAAGTCTTGAAGGCCGCTTGAAACGGCCAGCCGTTCAAAGGTAGCGGAATTGCTGACGAGATGCCGGTCGCTTGCCCAGTAGAAGTTCAGCATGCGGTTTCCTTCGGGCCCGCGCAGGATACGCGGGTCACCTGGCACTTCCGCGTCGAACACGCAGATCCCTGGCCACCCACCCGGGCTACAACCCAGCGCCACATAACGCCCGCTGGGAGAAATCTGGGCATCCCACACATCATCCGCCCGCCCGTACAGGGCGGGAACGTCAGCAAAGGCCGAGCTTGCGGGCAGTGCGCCTGCGAACGCCGCCAGCAGTGAGAGGATCAAATGTCTCAAGTTCAGCCCTTCCGCAAAGATTGACACAAAGGGATCATTGGCAATCCAGAGGAGAAAAGACAACTGGCGGCGACAGCTTTCGGCCCGGATTGTTCGGACCTGCCCGGATGGGCGGCCCCCGGATTTGACGCCGCGCTCCGGCCATACTAAATCCCGTCCGTGGTGATTTGGCCGGCCGGCTTGCAGCCACGTTAAACAAGTCGCTAAAGGGCCGAGATGCGGGACCAGCTCCACCGGCGGCCTGCCTTTCCCCCAGTGCGATGCGTTTGAGAGCCTGAAGCGGGCCGAAGAGGACGTCTGCCATGCCCATCCGGATCCCCGATACGCTTCCTGCGGCTGAAACGCTGAAGCGTGAGGGCGTGGCCGTGATGCGCGAGACCGACGCCGTGCGGCAGGATATCCGGCCGCTGCAGATCGGCCTCCTCAACTTGATGCCGAACAAGATCCGCACCGAGACGCAACTCGCCCGGCTGATCGGCGCCTCGCCCCTGCAGGTGGAACTGACGCTGGTCCGCATCGGCGGACATCAGGCGCGCAACACATCGGCCGAACACCTGATCAGCTTCTACCGCACCTGGGAAGAAATCCGTGACCGGAAGTTCGACGGATTCATCGTCACCGGCGCGCCCATCGAACAGATGCCCTTCGAGGACGTCACCTACTGGAACGAGCTGACACAGATTTTCGACTGGACTCGGACGAATGTGCATTCGCCCTTTTATATCTGCTGGGGCGCCATGGCAGCGGCGTATCACTTCCACGGCCTGCCGAAGTACCAGCTGGCGAAGAAGGCCTTCGGCGTTTTCCGCCAGCGCAACCTTGCGCCCGCCTCGCCCTTCCTCTCCGGCTTCTCGGACGATTTCCTGATCCCGGTCTCGCGCTGGACCGAAGTGCGCTGCGCGGACGTGGAGGCGCGCCCCGCGCTCGACCTGCTCGTAGACTGCGAGCAGACCGGACCCTGCCTCCTGCAGGACAGCGGGCGCCGCAGCCTCTACATGTTCAACCATGTCGAGTATGATTCTTTCTCGCTGAAGGAAGAGTACGAGCGCGACATTGCGCAGGGCATTTCGATCGCGGTGCCGCATAATTATTTCCCCGGCGACGATCCGGCCCGTCCGCCGCTGAACCGCTGGCGCAGCCATGCCCATCTCTTGTTCGGCAACTGGATCAACCAGACCTACCAGTCGACCCCTTACGTGCTTGATGAAATCGGCGGGCTTGCGCCGGCTTGAAAAGTTTGGTCACTCCCGCAGGCAACGAAATAAGAAAAATGCTCGGGGAGGGCACCAGACAATGAAAAAACGGCCAGAAGGCCGCGCCCTCGGGGTGCGTGCGCTCGTCCTGCTCCTGCCTGTCTTCGCGCTGGCAACGCCTGCGTTCGCGGACACGGGTGACACCGCTTGGATCCTGACCGCAACCGCGCTCGTCCTGTTCATGACGCTGCCCGGCCTCGCGCTCTTCTATGGCGGCCTGGTGCAGGCGAAGAACCTTCTGTCGGTCCTCGCCCAATGCCTTGCCATTGCCTGCCTGATGTCCATTCTCTGGGTCGTGGCAGGGTATTCCATCGCTTTCGGCGACGGCAACGGCGCGGTCGAAGGCGGCGGCGCGCTGTGGGGCGGGCTTGGGAAAGCTTTCCTCGCTGGCATTGCACCGGACGCAGCTGTCGGCACGATTCCGGAATCGGTCTTCGTCATGTTCCAGATGGCATTTGCCATCATCACGCCGGCGCTGATCGTCGGCGCCTATGCCGAGCGCGTGAACTTTGCCGCCGTGCTTGCCTTCAGCGGTTTCTGGATGTTGCTGGTCTATGCGCCTGTCGCACACTGGGTATGGGGCGGCGGGTGGCTCGCTGCGATGGGCGTCACCGATTTTGCGGGCGGCCTCGTTGTGCATGCCACGGCCGGTGTGAGCTCGCTCGTCTTTGTGCTGATGATGGGCAAGCGCGCGGTGTTTCCGGCCGAGCTGCGCCCGCCGCACAATCCGGCGTTCGTGATGCTCGGCGCATCCATGCTGTGGGTCGGCTGGTTTGGCTTCAATGCCGGCTCGGCGCTAGGCGCCAACGCGTCGGCCGGGCAGGCCATGCTGGTCACCCACCTCTCCGCTGCCACCGCTGCGTTGGTGTGGATGGCGATCGAATGGACAAAGTTCGGCAAGCCGACGCTTGTGGGTATTGCCACCGGCACGATTGCCGGCCTCGCGACCATCACACCTGCGGCGGGCTCGGTAGGCCCGGCCGGCGCCTTGGCGATCGGGGCGCTGGCTTCTGTCGTCTGCTATGGCGCCGTCGTCTACATCCGCAGCCGCCTGAAAATCGATGACAGTCTCGATGTCTTCGCGGTCCACGGCGTCGGCGGCATCCTGGGCACGCTCAGCGTTCCCGTATTCGCGGGCTTCGGGCCCATGGCGCCTGGTCTCGGCAGCATGACCTTCGGTGAAAAGGCCGTCGCCCAGCTCACCGGTGTTGTCAGTGTCTGCGTCTACTCTGCTCTGGTCTCCGCCGGCATCCTGCTGGCCGTCCGGCAAATCATGCGCCTGCGCGTCAGCCCCGAGGATGAGGCCAACGGGCTCGATACGGCCACGCATGGCGAATCGGCCGCAGGCCATAGCTAATCGCGGACCGAACGTTCGCTCTTTCCTCCGCCGCCAATCCGGTTTCTAGTCGCATCCATGTCCATATCCTTTGCCGCCGAGCCTGATCACGTTACTGAAATCCGCCGCCAGCTGACACGCTGGGTGGCGGAGAAGATGCCGCGCGAGAAGCGGCGCGAATGGGACAGGGCGGCCACCTGGGACCGCACCCTCTTCCGCGAGATCGCGGAGATGGGCCTGATCGGCCTGACCATCCAGGAAGAGTATGGCGGGCAGGGGCAAGATATCTACGCCGCCGCTGCGGTCATCGAAGAGCTTTGCCAGGGTGGGCCGAGCATGGCCGGTCCCTATATCCACGCTGCCTTCTATGGCGGACTGAACATCTCCGAGAACGGATCAAAGGAGCAGAAGGAAGCGCTCCTGCCGAAGCTCGCGCGCGGTGAGATCTTCCTCGCCTACGGCCTGTCCGAGCCAAACGTTGGCGGCGACCTGCCGAATGTCGAGACGCGGGTCGAGCGGGTCGGCGACGAGATCGTCATAAAGGGTGCAAAGCGCTGGTGCACCGGTGCCGACTGGGCCGACTATATCTACTGCCTCTGCCGCTCCGGGGAGCCGGGCGCGCGCCATGGCAACCTGACCTTTGTCCTTGTGCCGACGAATGCCAAGGGCGTGACGATGCAGGCCATCGAGCATGCGAACCTGCGCTATACCAAGTCCATGGACGTCTACCTTGATGACGTGCGCCTGCCGGAAAGCGCCATCGTCGGCGGACCGGAAAAGTGGAACAAGGGCTGGGAAGCCCTCGCCGGGCGCGCTCTGGATGTCGAAAAAATTGAGATCACCGCCGTCGCTTACGGCCTCGCCCGCGCAGCGCTGGAAGAGGCGTGGAAATATGCCGGCGAGCGCGTGCAGTTCGGCAAGCCCATCGGCAAGCATCAGGCCATTGCCCACAAGCTCGTCACGGCACGGACGAAGCTCGCCGCTTGCCGCCATATGCTCTACCACGCCGCCTGGCTCGCCAGCACCGGCCAGCCCTGCTCGGCGGAAACCGCGATGGCCAAGCTCTACATCGCCGACACCGGTGTCGAGATCGGCCTCGCCTGCCAGCAGGTAATCGGCGCCTATGGCCTATCGGACGCCTATGACATCGAACGCAACCTGCGTGACCTGCTCGGCATGCCCATCGTCGGCGGCTCGTCCGATATGCAGAAGAACAACCTGGCGCGGATGTGGCGGCTGTAAATGCGCGACTGGCTCCGCTGGGTGCAGCTCGGGATCATCCTAGCGCTTCCAGTTGCGCTCTGGGCCAGCTCCATCGACAGCACTGTGGTGTGGTTGGTCTGTGGAATGATTCTGTTTATACTCATTCCGATCAGTCTGGGCGTGTCCGCGTTTCGTAACTGGCAAAAATGGCAGCAGAAAATGATGACGGCCACAGGACGGGCACTCTCGTCGCCTGACACGAGCAAGAATGGATCGAGTCCGCATGATTGAAGACACGGTCTCCCCTGAGCTCTCCTACGCAGCCTATTTCGACGACCCGCTGAAGCGCCGCCTTGTGCGGGCTGTCGAGCAGATTTCTGGCCAGCCAAAGATCAAGCAACTCTACGATCACTACCGCGCCGATCTTTCGCGCGACGTGCCTTTCTTCGAAGCGGCTATCCGCCTGCTCGATCTCGACGTGCAGTTTTCCGCAAGCAAGCACGCGCTGATCCCGCGCGAAGGCCCGCTGGTCGTTGTGGCCAACCATCCCTTCGGCGTACTCGACGGTCTGATCATCAGCTGGTTGATCAGTCTGCGGCGCTCGGATTTCAAGGTGCTCACAAACTCCGTGCTGGACGGCGTGCCCGAGGCGCGGCCCTATCTGCTACCCGTCGATTTCGGCGGCACACGTGAAGCGGTTGAGGCCAATGTCGCCATGCGCAAGGCGGCGTTGGCGCATGTGAAGAGCGGCGGCTGCATCGTTGTGTTCCCCAGCGGCGGGGTTGCGACCACGCCGCGTCCTTTTGATCCGCTTGCGGTCGATGACGAATGGAAGCCGTTTACGGCAAAGCTGATTACCCAGAGCCGCGCCCATGTCACGCCGATCTTTTTTGACGGACAGAATTCGCGCCTCTTTCAGATCGCCTCGCATCTCTCGCTGGAGCTGCGCCTCGCGCTCGTCTTCAGAGAGGTGCGCCGCCGCATGGGCAAGACGCTGCGCGTCGAGATCGGCGAGACGTTGACGCCGGAAGCGCTCGACGCTGCCGGCAAGCGCCGCGGCCTGATGGAATTCCTGCGGGAGCAGACCTACGCACTCGCCCCGGACGGGAAAGCGCCGCGCTACCGGGCCGCCGGCCTGCGGTTCCAGGCCAACAAGCCCCGTATCTTCCGCTGATCTGCCTGCCAGCCGAACTCGGCGGTTGCGCCGGGGCCGAAGGGCTGGGAAAACGCGCCTATATCTCTCTGAGGAAGATGAGGCATGAGTGACGATTTTGGCGCGGCCGCCGATACGGCCATCGAGCATGCCGGGGCCGACGCAGCCGCTGAGCTCGGCCGGGCGAAAGGCCTGCCGGACACGCCGAGTTGCCTGAACTGCGGCACTTTGCTAGCCGGTGAGTTCTGCCACGAATGCGGCCAGAGCGGCCACAGCATCCGGCGACCCTTCTGGTCACTGCTTGGCGAAAGTCTTGAAACCTTCTTCTCGATTGACGGGCGCATCGCGCGAACCTTGCCGGATCTCGTGCTGAAGCCCGGCAAGATCACACGCGATTATCTTGACGGAAAACGCGCGCGCTTCATTCCAGCCTTCCGCCTCTACGTGCTCGCGTCGCTGGTCTTCTTCATTGTTATGCCGCTCGTCACGGGGCAGGGGCTGAATATCAATGTTGGCAATACCGGCTCCATGACCGACGCCCGTGCCGCCGTCGAGCAGGACTATGCCGACGGCGAGCTGACAGAAGCAGAATACACCGAAGCCATCGCCGCGCTCGACCAGGTCGAGGAGATGTGGAAGGGCGGCATCCCAGGTCTCATCCCCCGCGAGCGAACAGCGCCGGAACCGGATGCAGACGGCAATGTCACCCCGGAAGGTGAGTGGGAAGGCATCATGCCGAAGTCCGCAATGGACGCGGTGCGTGAAGCAGGCGAGCAGGGCGACGAGGACGCCGCCCGCTTTGCCGAAGTGGCGTCGGACCCGAACCGGCTCGCCGCGCGGACCCTGGAATGGGTGCCGCGCATGATGTTCGTGATGCTGCCTGTCTATGCGCTGCTTCTGTCGCTGGTCTATCTCTGGCGCCGCCAGTTCCTATTCTTCGACCATCTGATCGTATCGCTGCATTTCCATTCAGCGCTGTTCTTCGTCATGTCGCTGGGCTTCCTCGCCTCGTTGCTCGTGGGACCCGGCTGGGTCATCATGGCGCTGCTGATCTACTCGAACTGGTACCTCTACCGGCTGCAGCGGGCGGTCTATCAGCGCGGACGCTTCAGTTCGGGCCTCCGGGTGCTGACGCTCGACAGCGTCTATTTCTGCGTTCTGATGTCGGCGCTGCTGACGGCCGTCGTCCTGGGCGCGCTGTCGGTCTGAGGCTTGCCAAACGGCGCGTGGCTCGCCGATGGTGAAGGACAAGCCGGAGCATACCGGCCGGGAGGAACACCATGAACCGATTGACCCGGGCCGGCCTTGGCCTGGCTGCCATCCTTCTGTCAGCCTGCGCGGCTCAGCCTGTCCGCGAGACCGGCGCCGGCACCACCGTGCTGACGAATGCAGACATTGTGACGGTGGACGAAGCCCTGCCATCCGCCGAGGCAGTCGCTATACGCGATGGCCGGATCGTCGCCGTCGGTACGGCGGCAGATGTTTTGCAACAGGCTGGCCCGCAGGCGACCGTGCGCGATCTCGGCGGGGCAACGCTTGTGCCCGGCTTCATCGATGCACATGGCCACCTCGCGATCATGTCGCAGGCCGCCGCGATGGCAAACCTTCAGCCGCCGCCCGCCGGTCCGATCACGGACATGGCCAGCCTGCAGGGGGCGTTGCGCGACTGGCGCGCCGCGCACCCCGCAGCGCCCTGGATTGTCGGCTTCGGCTATGACGACACGCTGCTCGCCGAACAGCGCCATCCGGACCGGCACGATCTTGATGCCGTCTTCGCCGATGTGCCGGTGCTGCTGGTCCATACGTCGGCGCATTTCGTCACCTGCAACACGACCTGCCTCCGGCTTGCGGGGGTCACGGAAGATACGCCCGATCCTGCCGGCGGCGTCATCCGGCGGGAGGCAGACGGCGCCCCGAACGGGGTGTTCGAAGAGACGGCGCTCTATCTCGTCATGGGCCACTTGCCGCCCGCGAGCCAGGACATGCGCATCGCCGGCATGACGGCAATCCAGAAGGTCTATGCGGAAAACGGCATCACTACCGTGCAGGACGGCGCCTCGACGCCCCAGCAGGTCGAGGACATGCGCAAGGCGGCGGCCGAAGGGAAGTTCTATCTCGACATCGTCGCCTACCAGCATTTCCAGGACGGCGCCTCCATCGGCGAGGACTTCGCGGTCTCGAAAGCCTATGACGGGCACTTCCGCGTCGGGGGTATCAAGCTGGTGCTGGATGGCTCCGTGCAGGGCAAGACGGCCTGGCTGACGCGCCCCTACCATATTCCGCCGCCAGGGCAGGCGACCGGATATTCCGGCTACGGCACATATACGGATGAAAGCGTGCATGACCTGATGGAGGAGGCCCACGCGCGCGGTATCCAGGTCATCGCCCATGTCAATGGTGACCGGGCGATCGATCAGCTGCTGGCGATCGAAGGCGCGCTCCTTGCCGCCACGCCGCACGATGACCTGCGCACCGTCGCCATCCACGCCCAGACCGCGCGGGAGGATCAGCTGGACCGTATGGCCGAACTCGGCATCATCCCATCTTTCTTCGCGGCGCACCCCTTCTACTGGGGCGACTGGCACCGCGACCAGGCCATCGGGCCCGAACGCGCCGCTTTCATCAGCCCGCTTGTCGCCGCCAAGGCGCGCGGCCTCGCCTATACGATGCACACGGATTCGCCGGTTGTGCCTCCGGACGTGCTCCATCTGCTCTGGGTCGCCGTGAACCGGGAGACCCGCTCCGGCGAAATCCTCGGGCCGGACCAGCGTGCCAGCGCGCTCGATGCACTGCGCGCAGTGACGCTGAACGCCGCCCGTCAATACTCAGAAGAAGCGGATAAGGGCTCGATCACGCCCGGCAAGCGCGCTGATTTCGCAATCCTGTCCGCCAATCCGCTGAAAGTTCCGCCTGCGGAAATTCGCACTCTCATCGTGCTCGAAACCCTCAAGGATGGCGAGACCGTCTACAAGGCCGTGCGATGATCACACCTGCAAAGCTCCGCGCCGCCGCCCTGGCCTTGCCCCGCGCCCTGGAGCGCCCGCATTTCGATTGGGCGAGTTTCCGCGTCGATGCGCCAAAGGGCAAGATCTTCTGCACCCTGCCGCCGCACCATGAGTTTTCGAATGTCTTCCTCACGCCGGAGGAACAGAGAATGCTATGCGAGGCGGAGCCCGCGATCTTCTTTCCCGTGCCCAACAAGTGGGGCGAAAAGGGCGCGACTTCCGTTCGCCTGAAGGCATGTGATGCCGTCACGCTGAGGTCCGCGCTCGTCATGTCCTGGCGCCACGCCGCGCCGGTAAAGATCCACGGCGAGCTGAAGCTCTGATTCGCTAGGTGCCTTTGAACACCGGTGGCCGCTTCTCGACAAACGCTAGCGAGGCCGCCTTATGGTCTTCAGTCATCATCGTGCGCACCATATGTGCCGCTTCCATGTCCAGTACTTCGGAAAGAGTCGCGCTCGCGGCGAGGTTCAGGTTCTTCTTCATGTAGCCGATCGCGACCGTCGGCAGCCCGGCGAGATAGCGTGCCTTGTTCTTAGCCGCCTCTTCAAACTTTTCTGGCGCCACGGCGTCGTTGACAATACCGAGACGCGCCGCCTCCTCGCCCGAGATGACGTCCGCCGTGAAATAAAGCTCGCGTGCCTTTGCCTCGCCCACCAGCTTCGTAAGGAAATACGAGCCGCCATAATCGCCACTCGCGCCGATCTTGGAGAAGGCGGTCGTGAGCTTTGCAGTCGTCGTGCAGATGCGCATGTCGCAGGCGAGCGCCAACGACAGGCCCGCGCCGGCGGCAGGTCCCGGCATCACAGCGAGTGTCGGCTTCGGCATCTCGTGCAGCCATTTAGCGGTTTCCATACCCTTGCGAAGGCCCGCGATGCGCTGCTCCATGCTGAACGGCGCCTCGCCCTTGCCATTCCCGCCGGTCGGCGCCGCGACAAAGCCCTTCACGTCGCCGCCTGCGCAGAAAGCGCCGCCCGCACCGGTCAGCACCACCACCCGCACCTTCGGATCCAACGCCAGTCGCGGCACCGCCACGGCGAGTTCGTCCAACAGTTCGCTTGTCAGCGCGTTGCGCGCTTCCGGGCGGTTCATGGTCAAGGTGGCGATGCCGTCCTCGAAGGTTTCCAGCAACTGCTCAGACATGTGGCGCTCCCCGTGTTCGTTTGTGTCGGGGCGAGTGTAGGCGCGGTGCCCACCGCCAGCAATGCTGACGCGGCGTGACGCCCCGGGCAGCCTCTTTGACGCCGCGCGGAAAAGGTTTAGCGTTCCGCCATGGCCGACACATTCCAGTCCAGTGACCCCATCGCCGCCGTCCAGCCACTACTGGCCGAGCTTGCCGCCCGTGCTGCCGAGATGGAGGAGGCGCGCCGCCTCCCGGCAGACCTTGCGCAGAAACTTGCCGCCACCGGCGTTCTGCGGATGGTTACGCCGAAACGCTTCGGCGGCCTTGAATCCACCCCGCGCGAAATCATCGAGATCACCGAAACCATCGCGCGCGCCAATGCCAGCGCCGGCTGGTGCGCAATGATCGCCTCCACCACGGCGCTCAACGCCGCGTACATGGAGCCGGCGTTTGCTGAGGCGATCTATGCCGAACCGATGGCCATAACCGGCGGCGTTTTCGCGCCGATGGGCCGCGCCACGCTGGAAGGCGACCATTACCGCGTCACCGGCCGCTGGCAGTGGGGCTCGGGCTCCGCAAACTGCACCTGGCTTTGCGGCAGCTGCACGCTCTGGGAAAACGGCGAGATGAAGCGCCTTCCCAGCGGCGCGCCGGATACGCGCATGATGGTCTTCCCGGCTTCCGAAGCGACCCTGATCGATACATGGCATGTGATGGGCCTCAAGGGCACAGGCTCCGGCGATATCGAGGTGAAGGACATCCTCGTGCCCAAGGGCCGGTCCGTGTCGCTCGTCTCCGACAAGCCGCGCGAGCCCGGCGCGCTCTACAAGTTTCCGGCCTTTGGCCTGCTCGCCCTCGGTGTCTGCGGCGTGGCGCTCGGCAATGCGCGCGGCGCGCTCGATGCCTTCCACGATCTCGCCACCGTCAAGAAAAGCCAGGGCTCATCGAAAACGCTGTCCGAGCGTCAGTCGGTGCAGGCGTCCTTCGCCACCTGCGAAGCCGAGTGGCGCGCCGCCCGCGCTTATCTCTTCGCAGAAATCGACCGGGTCTGGGCCGTTGCCACGCAGGACGGCGATATTCCGATGGAAATGCGCGCGGACCTGCGCCTCGCCTGCACGCACATGACGCGCAGCGGCGCCGACATCTGCCGCACGCTCTATGATCTCGGCGGCGGCGCGGCCCTGTTTGAATCGAACGACCTGCAGCGCCGCTTCCGCGACGCCCATGCGATCACGCAGCATATTGTTACCGCCCCCTCCACGCTGGAATTGACCGGCCGCATCCTGTTCGGGCTGCCGACCGATGCGGGCATGGTGTAGGGCGCCCTACCAGCTCTCGTTCCAGGGCCGCAGGTCCAGCTCATGCGTCCAGGCAGAGCGGTGCTGGCGGTGCAGCCAGACATAGTTTTTCGCAATCTCGTCGGGGATCAGCAGCCCGTCGCGCGCCCGCCGGTCGTCTGCATCCGGAAGGTTTTCCCGGATGAACTGGCTGTCGATCGCGCCGTCCACCACGATGTGCGCGACATGGATGCCCTGCGGCCCCAGTTCGCGCGCCATCGATTGCGCCAGCGCCCGCAGCGCATGCTTCGCGCCGGCAAAGGCCGAGAATCCGTCCCGCCCGCGTACGCCTGCAGTCGCGCCCGTGAACAGGATCGTGCCGCGCCCGCGCGGGCGCATCACGCGCGCCGCCTCGCGACCGGCGAGGAAGCCCGAGTAGGCCGCCATTTCCCACACCTTGTGGTACACGCGGCTCGTCGTTTCGGTGATCCCGAAGCGCACATTGGCGCCAATATTGAACACGCACACTTCCAGCGGGCCGACCTCGTCTTCGATCTGGTCGACCAGCGTAATCGTTGCGTCTTCCTCGCGCGCGTCCACACCAAAGGCGCGCGCCTTGCCACCCTCTGCTTCGATTTCGGAGACGAGCGCGCTCAGCGAATCGAGGTTGCGCGCGCGCCGTGTCACGCACGCCGTCAGGCCCTCGCGGGCAAACGCTTTCGCAATGGCGCCGCCGGTCGCATCTCCTGCGCCGACAATCAGGGCTGCTCCGTTGGACATCGCCGTCTCCCGTTTCTTTTCGGAACTCACTCTCGCGCGGACTTGCTTTCTGCGCAAGGAGCAGCGCTAAACAAGCAGATGAGCCGAACCCTTTCCATCGCGATCGCCGGCGCCGGTATTGGCGGCCTTGCCGCGGCTGCGTTCCTCGCGCGCCAGGGCCACCGCGTCATGCTGTTCGACCAGTTCGAGGCGGCCGGTCCTGTCGGCTCCGGCCTGATGCTGCAGGAGACGGGACTCGTCATCCTGGATCAGCTCGGCCTGCGCGGTCCTGCCGAAGCGCTCGGCGCGCCGATTGAGCGGCTCTGGGGCATATCAGCAGAGACCGGCCGCGCCGTGCTGGATGTGCGGTATGCTGCGCTGCGCAGCGGCCTGCGCGGCATCGGCATCCAGCGCACCGCGCTTTTTTCGCTGCTGCATGACGCCGCCGTCTCCAGTGGTGCGCGCGTCGTTACCGGCACGAAGATTACCGCCGCCAACGCCGTGAACGGCACTCTGGTGTTCGCTGAAGGCGGCGCGCAGGGTCCGTTTGATCTTGTGCTTGATGCACTCGGAGTGCGCTCGCCGCTGTCGTCGGCGCCCGTCAACAAGCTGCCCTATGGCGCGCTCTGGGCCACCTTGCCCTGGCCGGAGGAAGGTCCCTTCGACCGCAGCGCGCTGGAGCAGCGCTACGAGGCCGCGCGCAAGATGGCCGGCGTCATGCCGTCCGGCTGCCCGCACGAAGGCGCGGGGCAAAGCCTGACCTATTTCTGGTCCATCCGCGGCGACGCTCATGCCGAATTCCGCGCTGCGCCGCTCGTCCACTGGAAGGATGCCGCCCGCGCCCTCTGGCCGGAAACCGCCGTTCTGGTTGATCAGATCACGGATCATGATCAGCTGACCTTCGCGCGCTACCGCCATCGTACGCATTGGCCCGCGGCCGTAGGCCGCCTCATTCATGTAGGCGACAGCTGGCACGCTGCCAGCCCGCAGCTGGGGCAGGGGGCGAACATGGCGTTGCTGGATGCCTTTGCGCTCGCCCGCGCTGTCCAGTCCTGCTCCGAGATCGAAGACATCGCCGCGATGTACGTGCGCCAGCGGGCGCTGCATGTGCGCCTGTTCCAGCTGATGACCTGGGCCTTCACGCCGGTCTACCAGTCGGACTCCGAAATCCTGCCTTGGCTGCGCGACCGTCTCGCTGCCCCGCTCTCGAAGCTCTGGCCCGCCCCGCCGCTGCTCGCTGCCCTCGTCAGTGGCGCGCTGGGCTCACCCCTGGCCAGACTCGGCCTCCAGTCTCAACGCTGACAACTTGGGCAATAGAACGTAGACCGCCCTGACTGCACTATCCGGCGCACAATGCTCCCGCAGCGTTTGCATGCCTCGCCCTCGCGGTCATACACGTCGAACCGGTGCTGGAAGTAGCCAAGCTCCCCGTCCGTGCCCGCAAAGTCCGAGATCGACGAGCCACCCGCCGCGATTGCCTCGGCAATCACCGCATTGATTGCTGGGGCCAGCCGCGCCGCCCGCGTCCCCGGCACGGAGCGGGACAACCGCTTCGGCGAGACACCGGCGCGGTAGAGCGCCTCGCAGACATAGATGTTGCCCAGCCCCGCAATGATCGACTGGTCGAGCAGCGCCGCTTTGATGGGCGCCGTCTTGCCACTGAGCGCGGTGTCGAGATACGTCGCAGAGAAAGCGTTCGACAGAGGCTCCGGCCCCATCGTCATTAACCTTGGGTATGCCTCGAAACTCGCGGCGGGCCAGAGTTCCATGAAGCCGAACCTGCGCGGGTCATTGTAGGTGACGGTCTCACCCCCCTCCATGTGGAAAACGACATGGTCATGCGCGGAAAGGTTTCCGGTTGCATGGTGAAACTCACCCTGCACCGCCCCGGTGATTGTGAATCGACCGGTCATCCCGAGATGCATTACCAGTACCTCCCCCGTGGAGAGGTGAGCCGCCAGAAACTTCGCCTGGCGGGCGAGCCGGTCGATCCGCGCGTTAGCCACCCGCTCGGCAAACCGCTCGGGCAGTGGAAAGCGCAGGTCCGCACGCCGCTGATCCAGCCGCAGGATACGCCGGCCTTCCATCACAGGGGCCAGTCCGCGGCGAACTGTCTCGACTTCAGGTAATTCAGGCATCCTTATCGCATATACGCTAAGCAGGCGGCGGCATGTAAGGTGGTTCAGCATGGCTGAAGCGGAAGACACAGAGCGCAAGGTCTCCTTCGGTTTCGAGGAGGTCACGGAGGCCGAGAAGGTCGCCCGGGTCAAAGGCGTGTTCCGCTCGGTCGCCTCGCGCTACGACCTGATGAACGACCTGATGAGTGCCGGCGTCCATCGGCTGTGGAAGCACGACGCCATGAACAGGGTGAACCCCCAGCCCGGCGAGCGCCATCTCGACGTTGCCGGTGGCACCGGCGAACTTGCCCGCGCCTTCCTGGACCTCGCCGACAAGGCCGGTGCCCGGCGCGGAGACACGCGCCCCGCCACCGCCATCGTCTGCGACATCAACGATGCCATGCTCGAAGCCGGCAAGGCCCGGCCCGACAATGCCAAATGGGAAGGCCGCCTCGACTGGGTCTGCGCCGATGGCCAGAAGTTGCCGTATCCCGACAAGAGCTTCGACGTCGTCACGGTCTCCTTCGGCATCCGCAACTTTGCCGACCGGGTTGCCGGCCTGCGCGAATTCCGCCGCGTGCTGAAGACCGGCGGCCGCCTTGCTGTGCTCGAGTTCAGCCACATGACGGCGCCGATCCTGCAGCAGGCCTACGATACCTACAGCTACGCCGTCATCCCACGCCTCGGCGAACTGATCGCCAGTGATCGGGGCAGCTACCAGTATCTCGTCGAGTCGATCCGTCAGTTCCCGGAGCAATCCGTCTTCAAGGCCGAGATCGAAGGCGCCGGTTTCCGGCAGGTTTCCGTCACCAACTATTCCGGCGGCATCGCCGCCCTGCACTTCGGCTGGGCGGCGTGATCATGAATCGCTTAGTTCCCGTCGATCTTGACGCCGTCCTCGCCGACCGAGATCTCGACCTTGTCCGGCCCGCCAGCACCTTCGGTGAAGTAGTAGACGCCAAAGGCAATCGCTCCGGCCACCAGCACCCCGACGATCAGGTACAGGAAATTGTTGGATGAGGGGGAATCGGACATGATGAAGCTCGCTCTCTGCAATTTGGTTCCTGATGGTCAACGCGCAGGTCTACAGCCTGGTTCCCCGTCGGTGGGCAAAACCTAGATGGGCGCGCTGGGCGACTATTGGCGGCTGATGCGTGCGGGCACGGCGCTCGCGCGCCATGATGTCGTTCTGCCCGGCGCCTACCAGTCGCGCCTGCCCATCCCGGCGCGCATGGCGGGAAGCATCCTGCGCCTGTTCGGCGGCGCCAAGGGCCGCCCCGGCCAGCGCCTCGCGGCCGCGCTCGAAGGGCTTGGCCCCGCTTACATCAAGCTCGGCCAGTTCCTCGCGACGCGGCCCGACGTGTTCGGCTCCGAAGTCGCGGGCGATCTTTCGCGCCTCAAGGACAAGCTGCCGCCGTTCCCGATGAAGCAGGCGCGTGCCGCGCTTGCGGCCGAGTTCGGCGAGGCTGAAGCGGTACGCCTGTTCCCCGGCCTGTCGGAGCCGGTCGCCGCTGCCTCGCTCGCCCAGGTCCACAAGATGAGCCTGCCCGACGGCGACCGTGCGGTGAAGATCCTGCGCCCCGGCATCGAGCGCCAGCTGGAGCGCGAACTGTCCGCCATGCGCCGTGCCGCCCGCACCATCGAAGGCGTCTCCAGCGAAAGCCGCCGCCTGCGTCCGGTCGCCTTCACGCAGACCATTTCCGATTCCATGCTGCGCGAACTCGACCTTCGGCTTGAAGCCGGCGGCGCCGACGAGATGCGCGCCATCAATGACAAGACCGGCTTCTTCAACATTCCGAAGGTCGACTGGGAGCGCACCGGAAAGCGCGTGCTGACGATCTCCTGGATCGACGGCACGCCGCTCACCCAGCCTGGCGTGCTGGACCGTCCGGGCCTCGACCGCAAGAAGCTCGCCAACGACATCACGCAGGGCTTCCTCTCCAGCGCAATCGAGCACGGCGTCTTCCATGCCGACATGCACGAAGGCAACGCCATCCTGACGCCGGAGGGGCGCATCGCGCTGGTCGATTTCGGTATCATTGGCCGCATCGGCCCCATCGAGCGACGCTTCCTGGCGGAAATCCTCTGGGGCTTCCTGAAGCGGGACTATGTGCGCATCGCCGAAGTGCATTTCGAGGCCGGCTATGTGCCAGCCAGCCAGTCAGTCGGCGACTTCGCGCAGGCCCTCCGCTCGATCGGCGAGCCGCTCTTCGGGCGCCCGGCGGAGGAAGTCTCCATGGGCCGCGTGCTGCTGCAGCTTTTCGACTACACACACACTTTCGGCATGGCGCTCCGCCCCGAACTCGTCCTCCTGCAGAAGACAATGGTGCAGGTCGAAGGCGTCGCGCGCGCGATTGATCCCACGCACAATATCTGGACCGCCTCCGAGCCTGTCATCGAAAGCTGGATGCGGCGCAACTTCGGTCCCGAAGGGGCGATGCGCATGATCTCGGAAAACGTGCGCGAAGTGACCAACCGCCTGAAGCGCCTGCCGGAAGTCATGGACCGTTTCGAGAAGAGCCTCGAGGCGGAGCCCGCGCCTCCGCCGCCGCCAGAGCGCTTCGCGCCCTGGTGGGGCTGGTTCGGCCTGATCGGGATTCTCGGCGTCGCCGCCGCCTGGGCCGCGCGCGGCTTTTAGCGACGCGAATTTCTCCCGGCAGCGGCGCCTCGCGGCCTGTGAGTTTCCCGCCTGAAGCGTAAGGACTTCTTCGCGTTAAGAACTCGGTTACCTTTCGGCCTCCGCCATCAGAAGGAAGCCGGTCCCATGAAACGCGTTGCCGCCCTGATTGCCGCTGCTGCATGCCTTGCGGCGCCCGCGTTCGCCGATCCCTGCAACGCGGCCACGGAAGTGGCCACCCGCGCCGCTCTTGAGGCCGCCACGGCAGCCGGCAAGCGCACCACCACGGTCCGGGTCATCTGCGACGGCGCCTACCGCTCCTTCATCCTGAACCAGCGCCAGGACAAATCCGGCACCACCGTCTCCGTCCGCGAGATCAAGGGCGGCTCCAGCAGGAGCGGCCTGTCCGGCGCAAAATACGGTGCCTCCGGCAGCTCGATGACCAAGATCATTCGCGTCGGCGAGTGACAGCGCCCGGGGTTCCCGGCCGGCGCAGGCGGCCCCATATCTTGCGCAAGTCTTGACGCGGCCCCTTCAATCCCGCGCATTTGATGGGACGATCTCAAGGTATTTGCGCTAGAACGCCCCCTGAAACCAGACCGGCAGACCGGATGAAAAGCCCGAGAATTCTCCTGATCATCGGCGGCGGGATCGCCGCCTACAAAAGCCTTGAGCTGATCCGTGAACTGGGCCGGCGCGGCATTGCCTCGCGCGTGATCCTGACCAAGGCCGGCGCCGAATTCGTCACGCCGCTCTCGGTCGCCGCCCTCTCAGGCGAAAAGGTTTTTACCGAACTCTTCGACCTTACCGACGAGACCGAAATGGGCCATATCGAGCTTTCCCGCTCGGCCGATCTCGTCGTTGTCTGCCCTGCCACCGCAGACCTGATGGCGAAGGCCGCCGCCGGCCTCGCAAACGATCTCGCTTCCACCGCATTGCTCGCCACCGACAAGCCGGTTCTCATGGTGCCCGCTATGAACGTGCGGATGTGGGACCACGCCGCAACTAAGCGCAACGTCGCGCGCTTGCATGCCGATGGTGTGCGTGTGGTCGATCCCGATGTCGGGCCCATGGCGTGCGGCGAGTTCGGCCCTGGCCGCCTCCCGGAAGTAAGCGCTATCGTTCGCGAGATCGAAACTGCGCTAGCCCCGCGGTCCAAACGCCTCGCCGGCGTCCACGCCCTCGTAACCGCCGGCCCGACGCGCGAGCCACTCGATCCGGTGCGCTACATTTCCAACCACTCCTCCGGCAAGCAGGGTTACGGCATCGCCGCCGCCCTCGCCGCCGAAGGCGCCCGCGTCACGCTCGTCTCCGGCCCCGTTGCGCTCAAACCGCCCGATGGCGTGGCCTTCGTGTCGGTCGAGACTGCCCGCGAGATGCTGAAGGCCTGTGAAGATGCTCTGCCCGCGGACGTTTTCGTCTCCGTCGCCGCTGTCGCCGATTGGCGCCCGGTGAAGGCTGCCGACCGCAAGCTCAAGCTGAAAGGGGAGGGTAAGGCCCCGACCATCGAACTCGCCGAGAACCCCGACATCCTACGTACGCTCAGCCACAAGAAGAAGAAGCGCCCGCGGCTCGTCATCGGCTTCGCTGCCGAGACGCATGACGTGGAAGCCCTCGCCATCGACAAGCGTGCCCGCAAGGGCTGCGACTGGATCGTCGCCAACGATGTTTCCGGCGACGTCATGGGCGGCAATGAGAACGAGATCTACCTGATCACCGCCGAGGGCGCCGAACACTGGCCCCGGCTCGCCAAGGACGACGTCTCCCGTCGCCTCGCCGCCCGCGTCGCGGACGCGCTCGCCGGTCCGGATGCAGGTCTGCGCCTCGCGGCGGAATAATCTCCGAAGCCTTGACTCACGGCCAGAGTCTCCGCACCCGGAGGCCATGAGCAACGTCACTGTCCAGGTTCGCCCCCTTTCGCATTTCTCTGGCCTCGATCTGCCGGCTTACGAGACGTCAGGTTCCGCCGGCATGGATGTCCGCGCCGCGGTTCCCGAAGACGCGCCGGTTACCCTCGCCCCCGGTGACCGCGCCATGATCGAGACCGGCCTCTCCGTTGCCATCCCCGAAGGCTACGAGATCCAGGTCCGCCCGCGCTCCGGCCTCGCCGCCAAGCACGGCCTCACCTGCCTCAACACGCCGGGCACGATCGACAGCGACTATCGCGGCGAAATCAAGGTCATCCTGATCAATCTTGGCGCAGAGCCGTTCGTCATCAGGCGCGGCGAGCGCATCGCCCAGCTCGTCCTCGCCCCGGTCACACGTCTCGCCTGGAGCGAAGTGGAAGAACTCGGCGCCACGACGCGCGGCGCCGGCGGCTTCGGCTCGACAGGGCGCTAGCCGCGCAGCTGGCAGTACCAGTCCAGCGCCGCCTTCTCTGTCTCCAGAACGAACGGCGCCTTGCCGTCGATATAGGCATCGCGCGGCGCGTCCGGGTCGCGAGTCAGTTGTGCCTTAAGTTCCGAATAAGCGCGCGCCACATCCGGCATGGCCCGCAGGTAATCCCGGAACGCCAGATGACGAACAAGCTGCGGCGAGCCGCGCGTGAAGACGTGCAGGTGATGTGTGCGCTCGCCGTCCGGGCCCAGCTTGCGGAAATACCGCCGGCCCGAGATGCCGTTGGCGCCCAGCGCCTCATAGCCGAGCGCCACGAGCTTTCCCGCCGCCGCATCCAGCGCCGCCATCACCTCAACTTCGCCCAGCAGGTCAATGACCGGCTTCGCGAGAATGCCGGGAACGGCAGTGCTGCCGATATGATGCAGCGTCATCGTCAGGCCGCCCAAAGCCGCCTTGATCGCCGCTGCCTCGGCCGCGAACGCGCGGGCCCAGGCTGGATCGTGAGGAACTACAGTGACGCGGCTCATGCGCCGCCTCTAGCCGTTCCGCGCCCCGCCGCAAATGGCGCCGATTTTTTTGCCCCTGCCACTTGTGCCTGACGCAAATGGGGCCACATCGATAATCAATAAGGGAGTATGTCATGGCCGCTGCGTTCTATATTCTGATGGGCGGGTTCATCGTCTGGCTGGTCTTGCGGGCCGAAGGGCGGCGCGAGGCGCGCCTGCGCATGCCGGATGCCCGCGACGAAGCCATCAACCGGCTGAACGCCCGCGTGCGCAGCCTCGAGGAAATCGTCACGGACCGCGACTGGCGCCTGCGCCGCGACATCGACAAGCTCTGACACCGCTTTCAATCAACGCCCCCTTGGGGCATGTTTCCAGAAGACACGAAGGAGCAGATCATGGGTCCGTTCGAAATGGTTGTGCTTATCGTCGCGATCAGCGTCGGGGCAGGGGTCTACCAGACCTACCTGAAAACGCGCGCCAACTCGGCCGCCGATGCCACCACCCAGGCCGATGTCTCGGCCATGCGGGAGGAAGTCAGCCGCCTGAAAGAGCGCGTTCGCGTGCTAGAGGCCATCGTCACTGACAACGACCGCGCCCTCGCCGACGAGATCCGCAAGCTCGCCTAACCGTTTGGTTAAAGCTGCGGCGCGAATTCCGCCGGGCGTTTTTGCGGGATCGATAGATTGATCAGCTAGGGTAACCCTCGGTAGGGAGGCCCTTTCATGGCGACGTTCGGCAAACAAGTGACAGGGGGCGGTGCCGCTCCGGCAAAACCCACCTTCGGCAAGAAAACCGCGCCTTCACCCGTGGGCCGCGCTGCGCCCGCCGCGCGCGACAAGCTCTCACCCGAAGCGCTCGCCTTCCTCCAGTCCGAGCGCAGCCGCGTGCCTGAGCCCGCCGCTTCGAAGTTCGGGGCCGCGCAGAAACATTCCTCCCCCTCGCCGGTTTTTGCCGCGCCTTCCGGGCCTGCCAGCCATCAGGCCGGCAAGCCCGTCTGGGGTCGCCGGATCATTGCGACATTGATCGACGGTGCAGTGTTCGCCGTTCCCCTGGTGCTGATGATCGGTGCAATGGGGCCTCAGCCCAACATGACCGATGCGCAGTTCGCCACCGGCTATATCGGCGTCCTGTTGTTCCTGGTTTTTGGTGCCCTGCTTTACGCCGTCGCCATGGAAAGTTCTTCGCTCCAGGCAACCCTCGGAAAGATGGCTGTAGGTGCCATCGTGACCGACAAGATGGGCGGCAAACCTTCGCTTGGCGCTGTGATCATGCGCAATACACTTGGAAAGCTCGTGTCGGGCATCACGCCGCTCTATCTCAGTTACCTCATGGGCCTTGTTCGTCAGGACCGCCGGTGCCTGCACGACCTCATTGCGGGCACGATGGTTTGTGCCAAGGGCAAGGCGTCGCTTTCCTACGAACAGACGTTCGCCTAGACGAGAACGCCTTCGTCCTTGCGGAACTTCGCGAGGAGGTAATTGGGCGTGTCCTCGATCGTGTCGAGCGCCCCGAATGCAAAAGCCTCCCGGTCCAGCACCAGGTCGCGCGGGCGCAACGGCCTCGAGATTTCCAGCCCCTCCAGCGAGCGTGCGCGCGAGAAGGCCACATAGGCCTGTCCGTGTGCGAACATTCCGCTATCGAAGTCGATAAACACATTGTCCAGCGTCAGGCCTTGCGCCTTGTGGATCGTCACCGCATAGGCAAGCCGCAGCGGCACCTGCTTGAATGTGCCCACCACTTCGCGCTTCACCTTCTTGGTGTCCATCTCGTAGTCGTAGCGATACTTCTCCCAGGCCGCCGTCTCGATTTCGTAGACGCGCCCTCCGATCTTCACAATTACACTCTTCGATCCGAACCCTTCGACATGCGCCAGCGTGCCGTTCACCCAGCGTCCTTCCGGATCATTGCGGATCAGCATCACGCGCGCGCCGATTTTCAGTTCGAGATCAGATTCGGTCGGAAAACTCTTCTCGTCGAACTGGCCCTGCACATCTGCAGGAAATCTTTTCGCTTCGCCCTTCAGTTCTGCCAGACGCGTCTGATTGATGCGGAAGGCGTTGGCGTTGTTCGGTGTCAGCACGACATGCGTCTCCGATGCATCCGAAGCGCTTCGCGTCGAGACGAGCCTCGCCAGCGTCGCCTCGTCAGTCGGTGTCACGCGGCCAGAGCGCAACGCGCCCAGCAGCGCCAGGAACCGCGGGTCTTCTTGCCGGAACACATGTTTCAGGGCCAGCAGAGCAAACTCGCCTTCTTTGAAGGCGGGTGCATTGAAAAAGTAGTTGCCGCCAAACCGTTCCTGCAGGATCGGGCTTTCCTGGTTGGACACCACCGGCGGCAGTTGGTGCAGATCGCCGGACAGGATCATCCGCACGCCGCCGAATGGCCGCTTCGATCCGCGGTTCAGTTTCAGGCTCCTGTCGATGGCGTCCAGCATGTCGGCGCGCACCATCGAGATCTCGTCGATCACCACCGTTTCAACTGCGCGCACCACACGCGCATTCGGTAGGCGGCGTACATCCTGCGCCTCGATCAGGCGCGGTGGCAGCTTGAAGAAAGAATGGATCGTCTGCCCGCCAGCATTCATCGCGGCCACACCCGTCGGCGCCACGATCACCGCCTTGTCGCCCGCCTCGGCGAGGAACTTGCGTAGCAGCGTTGTCTTGCCGGTGCCGGCCCGCCCAGTCAGGAACAGGTTACCCTGCGCGCCGGCCCCGCGCGCGACCCACTCGGCCGGCGCCGCATAGATGGTTTCCGGAGATGGGGGCAGTTTGCGGGACAAGATCAGGGGCTGACCAGGCGCATCTGGCGCGCCTTGCCGGTGCTCCCGGTGCTCGCCACTACTTGCCAGCCGAGCGCTTCATAGGCGCGCCGCGCGCCCATGTTCTCGGTGTCGACATCCAGGCTCAGCGCGCCGGTCGCGCCCTGCCGCGCCACTTCCAGCAGGCCGCGCGCCACGCCGCAGAAGCGCCAGTCGGTGTCAACGAATAGATGGTCGATATAGTCCTGCAGCGGCTGCAGCGTTAGAAAGCCGACGATGCCGGCATCCGGCTCTTCGGCCACCCAGGCGGCCTGAGGGCTCAGCGCCCGGCGCAGGATCATATACTGCCCGCGATTTCGCACGCGCCACGGCATTTCCGCCAGGCAGTCCCGGAAGATCGAGAGGCATGGACCTGCATCCGCTGCGCTGAACGGCCTGATGCTCCAACCGGCTCCGGCATGTTTGTACATGGGCCGCAGAGTAAGGTGGCGCGCGCGCGGCGTCCAGCCGGGAGGCAAGCCAAATCTCAGTCTGGATGGTGCGGGAGCGCAGCGTATGAGGCACGGTGCCTCACATCTGCATCGTCCAGCCTTCAACGCCCATAGCGGCCTGGCGCACAGCTTCCGACAGCGTCGGGTGCGCGTGGCTCGTGCGGGCAATGTCCTCGGAGGCGGCGCCGAACTCCATGGCCAAGACAACTTCCGCGATCATCTCGCCCACGCCGACGCCGATCATGTGTGCGCCAAGGATCTTGTCGGTCCCTTTCTCCGCGAGAATTTTTACGAAGCCCACGGTCTCGTGGTTCGTCCGTGCACGGGAATTGGCCATGAAGGGGAATTTGCCCTTCACGTACTCGACGCCCGCCGCTTTCAGTTCTTCCTCGTTCTTGCCGACCCAGGCGATCTCCGGGTTCGTGTAGACGACACTCGGCACGAGGTTGTAGTCCACATGCCCTGCCTTGCCAGCGATCAGCTCGGCCACCGCCGTGCCGTCATCCTCGGCCTTGTGCGCCAGCATCGGCCCGTGGATGCAGTCGCCCACCGCCCACACGCCGTCCGCCACCTTGAAATGGCCGTCTACGACCTCGACCACGCCGCGCTTGTCTGTGCGGCCGCCGACGCTCTCGAGGCCGAGACCCTCCGTGTACGGCTTGCGGCCGATGGCGACGATCACGATGTCGGCGTCCAGAGTTTCTACTACGCCGCCTTTTGCAGGCTCCATCGACACTTTCAGCTTCGTCTTCTGCTTCTCGATGCCGGTCACCTTGGTGCCCAGCTTGAAGGTCAGACCCTGCTTCTTGAAGGTCTTCTCGGCTTCCTTGGCGACTTCCGCGTCGGCCGGCGGCAGGATGCGGTCGAGATACTCGACCACGGTCACTTCCGAGCCGAGCCGCGCCCAGACCGAGCCCATCTCAAGGCCGATCACGCCGGCACCGATCAGTACCAGCTTCTTCGGCACGGATTTCAGGCTGAGCGCGCCGACGTTGGAGACAATGCGCTCCTCGTCGATCTCGATGCCGGGCAGGGAGGCGGGCTCTGAGCCCGTCGCGATCACGATGTTCTTCGTCTCGAGCACGCGCGTACCGCCGTCGGCCAGGGCGACTTCAACCTTGCCCTTGCCGAGGATCTTGCCGCGGCCCTTGACGTACTCGACCTTGTTTTTCTTGAACAGGAATTCGATGCCTTTGGTGAGGCCTTCGACCGCCTCTTCCTTCTGCGCCATCATCTGCGGCAGATCGAGTTCGACCTTGCCGGTCTTGATGCCGAGCGCCGCGAATTCGTTCTGCGCCGAATGGAAGAGATGCGACGCATGCAGCAGTGCCTTGGATGGAATGCAGCCGACGTTCAAGCAGGTGCCTCCCAGCTTGCCGCGCGTCTCGATGCAGGCAACTTTGAGGCCGAGTTGCCCGGCGCGGATCGCGCAGTTGTAGCCGCCGGGGCCGCCGCCGATGATGACGACGTCATAGGTCTCTGCCATGGGAATATATTCCTTTTAGCGGGCTTGTGCCGCGCGATTCGAACTGCGCCGCATACCTATGCATTCCAGCCCCGAAATCAATCCGCAGGGACCGGAAAACAGACTTAGCCGCGCTTGAGGAACAAGAGGCTTCCGGTCAGCACAAGCAGCACGCCCGCGCCAATCACTTCGTCCATCCACAGGCTCGAATCGGTGCCGGAGGCGATGAAGGCGCCCGCCAGCAGTGTAAACAGAAGCGTTCCGAGCAGCGCCACCACGGCGCCGAAGCGGACACTCGCAGCCGCCAGCAGCCCGCCAACCAGGGCGAGCGAGGCGGCGCCAATCCGCACGGCCACGATCGGGTCCAGCGCCTGCGCCAGCGGGCTGCCGCGCGACGTGAGCACCAGCACGCCCTGCAGGCCCTGCCAGGCAAGCCACCCGGCCACGAGGATTAAAACCCCGGCAATCACTCTGCGGATCATCTCATGTCCCCTCCCGGACGACTATTGTTGTGGGAGGCTAGGCCCTTGCGGGCAGTCCGGCAACGGGGGGGCGTCGTCAGGCCGCTTCGTCTGCACGTTCCGCTAGGCGGGCGAGGTTGGCGGCGCGCGCTGCCCTCCGGCGCTGGGCCTGCGCCATGAACATCGCCCGCTGGCGCTGCACCACGATGTCCGGCACGAACAGGGGTGGGTGTTTCTTCTTCACCTTCACGGGCTTTTCCGCGCGTGCCGGCGCTTGCTGTTTGGCAAGGGCGGCTGCTACGGCCGGGTTGGTCATGGTTTCGGGCGTCACTTCCACATCCATTAATTCCGGCGGGCGTTTGCGCAGCTCCCATACCGCGATCAGCAGCAGCAGCGCGCCGGCCATCAGGCCTGCCATCGCGCCTTCGCCCGCGCTCGGGTTCTCCCACCAGTTGGCATCGAAGTGCACGAGAAAGACCGACGGGATCGAAAAGGTGAGGGCAAAGGCGTACCAGCCGACTGCGCCGCCCTTGCGGGCCGCTAGGGTCGCGCCGGACGCATAGTAGCCCAGCGCAGCAAAGAGGTAGGCAGCGCCATGCGAAATGCCGAGTTCGCGCCAGTTCACGCCCTTCAGGCCGTTAGCGACGTCGTCCTGTACGATCCAGCCCATGACCATCACGATCGACGGCCAGCGCACGGCGGTCAGTGCGCCGAAGGCGAAAGCGATCGCATAGATCGTCAGCAGGATGGCTATCAGACGACGCGGCATGCCTTACGCGTAGCACGGCCATGGTGAGCGCCCGCTGAAACAGGTCGATTGAATTTTACCGAATTCCTAGGCCGTCGGCACCGGAACGGGGTCGCCCGCCGGGGCAAACAGCAGCAGGCTCAGCGCCAGGTTCACCGCCACCTGCAGCGCAAAGGTCATTGCCAGCCCTTCAAGGTTCGAGCGCAGGTGCCAGGCGAGGTAGGTCAGCGCATAGATGAAATAAGGCCAGGCAAAGATCAGCCCCGCCTGCGGGTTCGCCGCCAGCGCAAAGAAGGCTGCAAAGGCCAGCGCCGTCGCCCCGGCCGCATGCCAGTAGGTCGGCGCCGCGCGCCGCGCCACTTCCGCCACGCCCCATAGCACGAGGCTCGAGACTGCCGGCCACATCAGCACGACGCCGAAGAAGGGGGGAGGCGGGCTGGTATCCGGCGTCTCGGGCTGCTGAAAGATCAGGATGGCGCCGACGGCTGCCAGCACCGTGCCCAGTACGGCTGCCAGAAAAGCCCGCCATAGGTAGACCACCCGCGAGCCGTCCGTGCGTGTCATGAAAGACAGCCAGTTCATTGCGCCGCCAGATCTCCCCACCCTTTGTATCCGAGACGGGGATAGGCCTAGCACATCTGTTGGGAAGGTCAGGCCATCTCGTAAGCCGGCCATGAATTCACCGCGAAGAAGCGGGCCTTTATGCGGTCCATGTAGTCCACCAGATTGCCATGGCCGCGCACGAGACCGGTCAGCGGTGAGTCGAAGAACTCCGTGGCACTGGCGATCAGCATCGCGGACACGCTGGCATCCGCCGCGGTCGGCTTGTCCCCGAACAGGAAATCCTGGCCCGCGAGCTGGCTGGCAATTGCCTCGAGGTCCCAGGCGGCCAGTTGCAGCCGCTCGGTTTCCGAATGCCGGCCTATCCCGCTTTCATACAGCGTGGCGGCAAGACCGCCCAGAACCTGCTTGATGGCTTCGGCGCGATGCGCCGCCGGTACATCGCCGAAGAACTGGACCGGACCCTTTTGGAAATTCGCGTCCTTCAGCCAGCGTTCCATCAGCATGACACTCGCCAGATGCCCCTCGGCCATACGCTCGAAGGCCCAGCTGGCGGCACGCTGCGCGTCATCGAGGCCATCAAGCAGCGAGCGGCCAAGCCTGGCTTCCATGTGCGCCCGGATGAAATTGCTGTCCTCGACCAGAAGGCTGCCATCCGTCAGATACGGCGCCTTGCGCTTCGGCACGGACTCGAGGTCCGCGTAAGCCCGGTTGAAGGACGCGCCGAGCAGCTGAAGCTGCATGTCCGTTTTCATCACATAGGGGCTGGGCGAGGGGCAATCGAACATCGGGCCCCATCCGTACAAGGTGATCATGGTCTGTCTCCGTCCTCTGGTTTGCATTGAAGACTTGATGCCTGCCCCCTGCTGACAGCATGGTGTCAGCAGCGTGGCAGTAGGACAGATAGATGAGACGCACTGAGCGCCTGTTCCAGATAATTCAGGTTCTGCGCCGGCACCGCGCGCCCGTCACCGGGCTGGCGCTGGCCGAAGAACTCGAAGTCTCGCTGCGCACACTCTACCGCGACATGGCCGAGCTGATCGCCCAGCGCGTGCCGATCCGGGGCGAGGCGGGCACCGGTTACGTGCTCGAGGAGGGCTATGACATGCCGCCCCTGATGCTCACAGCGGATGAGCTGGAAGCGGCCGTCCTCGGCGCGCAATGGGTGGCCGCGCGGGGCGACGCGGCGCTCGCCCGCGGCGCGCGCGACCTGATCGCCAAGCTGACCGTCGCCGTGCCTCGGGAGCTACAACCCGTCATCGTTGATTCCGGCCTGAGGCCGATCAGCTTTCGGAACCGTCCGAAAGATAGTTTCGATGTTGCGCTTGTCCGGCAGGCCATCCGTGGGCAGATGAAGATGAAGCTGGACTATGCCGATGAGGCGGGCGCTGTCACCCAGCGAACTATCTGGCCCTTCCTGCTCGCCTATTGGGACGAAGTGCAGCTGATCTGCGCTTGGTGCGAACTGCGCCAGGGTTTCCGCCATTTCCGCACAGACCGTGTCAGCGCCGCCGAAACCCTTGGCCGCTTTCCCGAGCGCGTCGGGCGCCTGCGTAAGCGCTGGGAGCAGGACAGCCGGAGCGAACGAGAACGGGCTGGCTACACCTAGGCGGATGGCGAGTGGCGGGCTTACCGGCGCCCCACCGCATAGGCCCAGACATGCGCCCGGGTCGTTGCCTTGGCGCAGGCCTCAACCGGAATCTCCCGGATGCCCGTGCGTGTCTGGAACACGCCGGTCGTCTGATAGTCGCCCGTCTGCTGGATCGATCCGCCAAGATTGCGCCCGGCCTGCACGAGGCAGGCGGCATTGCCGGTGCCTTCCTGAGTGACGATGCCGGTATTGCCGCGGCCGAACTGCAGTACACCGGCGTCGTTCGCGGTGCCGGTCTGCTGGATGCCGGCAGCGTTACCGGCGCCCTGTTGCAGCACCATCGATTTGTTCCGAGCGCCCTGCGCCCAGGCGGGCGACAGGGCAAGGCTGGCAAGGTAAAGGCCCGATACGAGAATTGTGGTGCGTTTCATGGGTCGGGCCTCCTAGGACCGGCGTTCAAGATTGCAGAGCGGCCCGCGGGCATCGCTCAGTGTAAGGACGGCGCGGTAACGCCCGCGCGGGATTTCAGCCGAGCCGACCTTGGCGCGTTCACCGGCCACCAGGTCCACTGCGCCGCTCTGCGAGATGTCGGACGAACCGCCAGTATTGTAGGCGGTGATGACGAAGTCATAGTCTCCATAAACGGAGCGGTCGGCATGGATCAGCGCTTCAAGCCGAACGCCCTGCGGCGTCTTCGTCTCGCGGATCTTGCAGGCCGCCGGGCCGTTCGCCAGATAAGTGGGCGCGGCGGTCTGGACGCCGGCATAAGACTGTCCGGCGCAGGCCGTCACCAGCGCCAGCGCGCTCAGTGTCATCGGTTTCAACATCGACTTGCTCCTCGAGCAGGTAGGCGGACGGGGAGGCGGGATTGCCTCCCCGCGCATCAGCTTCAGTTGTAGCCACTCTGTACGACCACGGAGATGTTGCCTTCCCCGCGCTGGCGCACCGTCACGTCCTGGCCATTGCCGACCTGGATGATGCCCGACGTGTTGTTCACGCCGTCCTGGTCTGCCACGGCCCTGTTGTTCGTGCCGATCTGCGCGATGCCGGAGACGTTGCCATAGCCGGTCTGCAGTGTGTCGGCGCGCAGATTGCGGCCTTCCTGTCCGGTGACGGCGAAGTTGTTCTCGCCGATCTGGGCCGTACCTACGCTGTTGCGCGTGCCGTACTGGTCCATGCGCAGGAAGTTGTTGTAGCCGGATTGCACGCCGCGGGCATACTGACCCGAGCCGCCCTGCACGATGACAGTACCGTTGCGCGAGCCTTGCTGCGCTGCAGCGGCGCCGTTGTTGTAGCCCGACTGGTCGATGCGTACCCGGCTGCGCGGGTCAGCATGGGCGGTGCCAAGGCTGAACACCAGCAGGGCAGCGGCGGCAGTGGAAAAAAAGCGGTTCATGTTCAAACTCCTCGGGTTGCGTCTTGCGCGGCATTGAGTGCGGCGCTCGATCGCGTACAGGAATGACGTCTCCCCACTGAACGCGCTTTGAATGCTTGGTTCACGTTCGTTCATCTGGAGAAGAAAATGCAGTGACCGGATATTTTGGGCGCGCAGCACTTTGCGTCCCGGCAATCCGCCTGCTAGGCCATCCGCCAGGCAGACACATGAGGGAGGAAATTGCATGGGCCGCGTTTCAGGAAAAATGGCATTGATCACCGGCGGCGCTCAGGGGCTTGGCGAAGCCATCGGCCGCATGCTGGCGAAAGAGGGTGCGAAAGTCACTCTCACCGACATCAACGGGGCAGGGGCCGAAAAGATCGCTGCCTCGATAAACGCCGCGCACGGCGCCGGAACGGCCTTCGCCTTCCAACAGGACGTGACGGACGAGACCCGCTGGAAGGAAGTCGTGCAGCTCGCGCATGATGCGATGGGCGGCCTCAACGTCCTGGTCAACAATGCCGGCATCGGCTCGCTCGGCTCGGTGGAGGATGAGAGCTACGAAATCTTCCGCAAGGTTCAAGCGGTGGATGTCGATTCCATCTTTCTCGGCTGCAAGTATGCAATCCCCCTGATGCGCAATCACGGCCTCGGCTCGATCATCAACATCTCATCGATCGCCGGCATTATCGCAAGCGGCAACTATGTTTCCTACAATACTGCCAAGGCCGCCGTGCGACACCTGTCGAAGTCGGTTGCGCTGCACTGCGCCAAGACCGGCGGGCAGATCCGCTCGAACTCTGTACACCCCGTTTTCATCAACACGCCGATCCTTGACCGCACCAAGGAAATGTTTGGCGAGCAGAAGGCGCTCGAGAAACTCGGCCGCCAGATTCCGCTTGGCAAGGTCGGCGAGCCGGACGACATCGCCTACGCCGTGCTTTACCTCGCCTCGGACGAATCGAAACTCGTCACCGGCGCCGAGATAAAGGTCGATGGCGGCATCAGCGCGATGTAGGCGCGCTGCGCGGGCATAAAGGACAGTTTGAAGCGCGGGGTTGTGCCCCGCGCTTTTTTTGCGCTCGTATTGACTGCCGATGAAACGTTGCTTATACACAACGTATCGAAGCATATAAATGGCAATCCTTTATGATTCACAATAGACTTTCCGTGTTCCGGGCCGAGCGCGCCCTCAGCCGGAAGGACATTGCTGAGGCCGTCGGCGTCAATCCGCAGACTATCGGCTATCTCGAGCGCGGCGATTATGCGCCCTCGGTCGAACTGGCGCTGAAGCTTGCGGCCCTTTTCGGCGTGCCGGTTGAGCAACTCTTCTCCCTCAAGCCCTTTGCCCCTCTTGCCCATAGCCTCAGAGACCAGGAGTCCTGATCCCATGTTCATCCGTTCCAAAGCCCATCCGTTCGGCCGCCAGCTGAATACCGGAACCGTCCGTATGCTGCTGATCGGGCTCTATGTGCTGTATCCGCTCGGCTGTCTCCTGCAGCTTGTTCCGCTGACTTCTGGCGGGGGCGCGGCGCTCAGCCTCGCCGGACTTGGCGCGGTGGTAGCGTCGCTCGTCATCTTCACGGTGCTGGCCGGCTCAAGCCTGCACCGCCAGACGCAGGAGCCGGAAAGCCTGCTCGACGAACGCGAGCGCGACGAGCGCAACCGGGCCTCATTCCAGGCGCACTCGGTCTTTTCGGGCATCGTCCTGATCGGCGTCCTGTACATGATGTTGACCACCGACATGGCCGCCAATGGCAAGCTCGCCCTTTGGCAGCCGACGGAAGGCGCGCACTGGAATGCCATCTTCGGCGGATTGATCCTGCTGTCCTTCACGCTGCCGGGCGCGGTCATTGCCTTCGGCAAGTCGCCTCCGGAAGTCGACTAGGCCGAGGGTGCCTGCGCACGCCGGGTCAGTGTCCAGGCATAGATCGTCAGGCCGGTCATCAACACAGCGGAGGCGACCAGCGGCAAAGCGTGGTCGACGCTGTAAAGCACGGCGCCGATCAGCGGGCCGAATATGAAGCCGGCGGGCGGCGCTGCGGACATCAGGGCCGCAGCGGAGCCTTGTTCCTCGCGTGTCACCGACAGGCTTCCGAGCGCATTGGCCGACGGAATCGCCAGCGCTGAGCCGACGCCGACAATGAAAAAGCTGGCGCAGAGAAGCGGGAAAGCCATCAGCGTGTCGGCGCCAACATAGCCGATCACCACGATGCCGAGCCCGATGGGCAGCACCTTGCGGGGGTCAGGCTTGTGGCGGGAAATATAGCCGAACTGCACGGCAATGGTGGCCACCGCCATGCAGGCGAACACAATGCCGGTATAGAGAACAGCGGTTTCTCCGGACTTTTCGCCGAGATCGCCGAGATTGTAGCGGTCCTCGATGAACCAGCCGAGCGTTTGCTGGATCATACCGACACAGATGAAATAGGCGACGAGGAATGCGAGGTGGGGGCGGACCCGCTTGTCGAACATTGCCAGCGGTTTCGGGCGCGGCATCGAACGGTCGCGCGGGACTGTCTTGGGCAGGGTGAAGCCCAACAGGATGCCGACAACGATGCAGAAAATGATCGTGCCCCAGAGCGGGGCAAGCGCGCCAAAGGGCGCGAGCGCGGCAGCGCCGGCCGGGCCGAGGATCGAGCCGATGCTCATGCCGGCGCCGAGCATGCCGAGGCCGGCCGCGCGGTTGGCCGGCGTCGTTGCATCCGTCATCGCCGCCATCGAGGCAGGCTGCAGGCCCGGCGTCAGCAGGCCGAACCAGAGGCGCACGAAGACAAGCGTCAGCAGCAGCGCCGTGCCGGTCATCACGCCCGCGAGGGCTGCCTCCAGCGTGAACAGGAAGGCCGTGTTGGTGACGCCCATCATGATCAGCGAAAAGACCATCACCCGCTTCCTGCCGACGCGGTCCGCGATGCGGCCCCATTGGGGGATCATAAAGGCATAGAGCAGGGTCGACAGGGTCAGGATCGCGGCGACCTCGACCTCGCCGAGCCCGGCCTTGCGGGTGAGGGGGGCGACGACGACGAAGTTGATGCTCATCCCCGCGCCCATCGCGATGGTGGCCAGCATAAGCAGGTTTCGCTGCAGCGCCGACAGGGGGTGCAGCGGTGTTTCGGCATGATCCATGTGCATCGCCCCGCAGGAAGGGATGAAAGCTAGGGTGGTTGGGCAGGGTTGCCAAACCCTTCCCCTGCGACAATCGGCTAGCTGAACCTTGCCGGAGGGGGGCGATACACTCTAAGTGACACCTAGTTCAGACCCCAACGCCGGAGCGACCCCGCCGCCATGAAAGCGATCCTCGACGTCATTCTTGTTATCCTCAGCATCGCAACCTGGATCATCCTGATCCAAGCCGTTCTGTCCTGGCTGCTCACCTTCCGCGTGCTGGACCTGCGCAACAATGTTGTCGCCCAGATCTGGGGTGGGCTGGAGCGCATGACGGAGCCGCTTTACCGGCCGATCCGCAACATGCTGCCGCCGATGTCGGGTATCGACCTGACGCCGCTAGTGGTGCTGCTCATCATTTTCTTCCTGCGCTCGGTGATCTCGCGCTATGGCTACAGCCTCGCGCCGTTCTGATGCGCCACCGGCTGGCCGTGCGGGTCCAGCCAGGCGCCTCGGCTGACCGAATCGAAGGCAGGGGCCAGGACGAGGCCGGCCGGTTATTCCTGAAGGTCCGCGTGCGCGCGCGCCCCGCAGACGGGGCCGCGAACGCGGCCGTGGAGATGACCGTCGCGAAGGCCCTCGGCCTCGGAAAGTCTGCGGTACGGGTGGTGACGGGCGACAAGAACCGGCTAAAAGGCCTCGAGATTGAAGGCCCGCCGGAGCTTGCGGGTGTGATTGAGGGCTGGCTGGCAGATGAGCGCAAAGCGGATTGACGGGCATGAGATTTCCGCCGGAGTGAAGGCTGCGGTGGCGAAGGCGGTGGCGGCCCTTCCAGGCCAGCCGTGCTTGGCCGTGGTGCTGGTGGGCGAAGACCCGGCGAGCCAAGTTTATGTCCGCAACAAGGGCAAGGCGACGGTAGAGGCGGGCATGCTCTCGCGCCATTACACCCTCGCGGCGGACGCGACACAGGCCGAAGTGGAGGCCGTGATCGCGAACCTTAATGCCGATCCTTCCGTGGACGGAATTCTGTTGCAGCTGCCCTTACCGAAGGGGCTCGATCCCGACGCAGCGATTGCCCGGATTGATCCGGCCAAGGATGTTGACGGGCTGACGGAGATTTCCACCGGGCGCCTCGCGCTTGGCAAGCCGGGCCTTCGCCCGTGTACGCCGACCGGCTGCGTGATCATGGCGAAAGAGGCGCTAGGCGAGAATCTTTCGGGCAAGCATGTGGTGGTGATCGGACGGTCGATCCTCGTCGGCAAGCCAACGGCGCAGCTCTTCCTGGCGGAGAACTGCACCGTAACCATCGCGCATAGTCGCACAAAGGATCTCGCCGCCGTCTGCCGGCTGGCGGACATTCTCGTGCCGGCGGTCGGACAGCCGGAGATGGTGCGGGGAGACTGGGTGAAGCCCGGCGCGGCGATCATCGATGTCGGCATCAACCGCGTTCCGGCGCCGGAGAAGGGCGAGGGCAAGACGAAGCTGGTGGGCGACGCGCATTTCGACAGCTGTGCGGAAGTGGCCGCGCATATCACGCCGGTGCCGGGCGGGGTAGGGCTGATGACAGTCGCGTGCCTCTTGCGCAATACGGTGATCGCGGCCTGTGCGCGGCGCGGCTGGACCTTGCCGCCGGACCTGTGAGCCAGAGTTTCTCACCTCCGGACACGGAGCTTTTTCGGGCGCTCTGGGCGAAGCAGGACGGCTGCTGCGCGCTATGCGGATTGGCGATGCCGGCGAGCCGGTTTGACCTCGCGCATGCAACGCTCTGGAAGAAGCAGCGGCCGACGCTTGATCATATCAGACCGAAGGCGGCGGGCGGGTCTGACGCGCCGGGGAATTTGCAGCTGGCGCATGCGGTTTGCAATTGGCGAAAGGGCGCACGCCTTTGACGCTTCTCTCCCGCTTGCGCGAGAGGTGGGGCTAGCGGGAGCGAGCGAAGGTGGGAGGTGAGGGCTGCCGGTGGCTTCCCCCGTCCACTTATGAAAAGGCCAGCCACCTTGGGGGGCTGGCCTTTGTCTCGGGATGCGAGGCGTCAGACTTTCTGGGTTTCGATGGCGCCGTGGCAGTGTTTGTATTTCTTGCCGGAGCCGCAAGGGCAGGCAGAGTTGCGCGGCGTGTTCGACCAGTCATCTTCCGCCTGCGGAAGATCGACCGGGGCTTCGGACAGGTTCATTTCGTTGACGCCGGTATCGGGGTCGAGCTTGGTCTCGCGCGCCTCTGGAGGGCGCTGCGGGGCGGGCATCTGGACCGGCGTAGCGGTCCGGCGCGGCGCTTCCTGCGGCTGGGGCGCCTGCACGCGGATATGCATCAGCGAGCGGGTAACCGTGGCGCGCAGTTCTCCGAGCAGCGTGTCGAACAGGTTGAAAGCTTCGCGCTTGAACTCGTTCAGCGGATCGCGCTGGCCGTAAGAGCGCAGGTGGATAACCGATCGCAGCTGGTCGATGAGCTGCAGGTGGTCGCGCCAGCGCAGGTCGAGCACCTGCAGGAGGAGCTGTTTCTCGATGCGGCGCATCTGTTGCTCGCCGACGGAAGCGGTGAGGCCGGTATAGTGCTGGGTGACTGCCGCTCGGATGCGTTCGGCGATCTCCTCGTTGGCGACGCCTTCCTCTCCGGCCCATTGCTTGACCGGCAGATCGACCGCGAGATCGGCGCGAAGGGCTTCGGCAAGGCCGTCCATGTCCCATTGTTCCGCATAGGCCTTCTCGGGCATCGTCCGGGTGACGAGCGCGTCGATAACGTTGTCGCGCATGTCGAGGACAGTGTCGGAGACGTCGTCGGAGCGCAGGAAGTCAAGGCGTTGTTCAAAGATGGCCTTGCGCTGGTCGTTGATCACGTCGTCATACTTGAGGACGTTCTTGCGCATCTCGAAGTTGCGCTCCTCGATCTTGCGCTGCGAAGTTTCCATCGCCTTGTTCATCCAGGGATGGGTTATGCCCTCGTCTTCTTTGATGCCGAGGCGGCGCATAACGGCGTCCATGCGGTCGGCCGCAAAGATGCGCATCAGGTCGTCTTCGATCGAGATGTAGAATTTCGAGCGGCCAGGGTCGCCCTGCCGGCCGGTACGGCCCCGCAGTTGGTTGTCGATGCGGCGGGATTCGTGACGCTCCGTGCCCAGAACATAAAGACCGCCGGCATCGAGCGCCTGCTTCTTCTTGACTTCGATGTCGGCCCGGATCTGGGCGGACAGGAGGGAGACCTCGCCTTCGGAGAGGACGCGGCCGAGGCCTTTTTCTTTCTCGGCCCGCTCTGCGGCGAGGCGCATGTCGGCGTTGCCGCCGAGCTGGATGTCGGTGCCGCGGCCTGCCATGTTAGTGGCAACCGTGACGGCGCCGGGCACGCCGGCATTGGCGACGATAAAGGCTTCCTGCTCGTGATAGCGTGCGTTCAGCACCTTGTGCGGGATGCGCTGCGCAGTGAGCAGGTTGGACAGGAGTTCGGACTTCTCGATCGAGGCGGTGCCGAGCAGGATCGGCTGGCCCTTGGCGTGGACCTCTTTTACTTCCTTCACGATCTCGGCGTATTTTGCCTTGGCGGTACGGTAGACGACATCGTCGTCATCCTTGCGCAGGACCGGTTTGTTCGTAGGCAGATCAACGACCGTGAGTTTGTAGATGTCGGCAAACTCGTCGGCCTCGGTCAACGCCGTCCCGGTCATGCCCGCGAGCTTCTTGTAGAGGCGGAAATAGTTCTGGAACGTAATCGAGGCGAGGGTGACGTTTTCAGGCTTGATGTCGACGCGCTCCTTCGCCTCGATGGCCTGGTGCAGGCCCTCAGAGAGGCGGCGACCTTCCATCATGCGGCCGTTGAACTCGTCGATCAGCATCACCTGACCGTCCTTGACGATATAGTCCTTGTCGCGGCTGTAGAGCTTGTGGGCGCGCAGGGCCTGGTTCGAATGGTGGACGAGCGAGATGTTGCCCGGTTCCCAGAGCGATCCTTCGAGGAGGCCGAGTTCAACCATCCAGCCTTCCATCTTCTCGGTACCGGTTTCGGAGAAGACGACAGAGCGTTGTTTCTCGTCGAGGTCGAAGTCGGAGGCTTCCAGGCGAGGGATCAGGCTGTCGATCTTGATGTAGAGGTCCGAGCGGTCGTCCGTCGGGCCGGAAATGATCAACGGTGTGCGCGCTTCGTCAATCAGGATGGAGTCCACCTCGTCGACGATGGCGTAGTGGTGACCGCGCTGGGCCATCTGCTCCAGCGAGTACTTCATGTTGTCGCGCAGGTAGTCGAAGCCGAACTCGTTGTTGGTACCGTAGGTGATGTCGGCGGCGTAGGCAGCTTTGCGCTCCTCGTCGGTGATGCCGTGCACGATGGTGCCAGTGGTCATTCCGAGGGCGCCGTAGATGCGGCCCATCCATTCGGCGTCGCGGCGGGCGAGGTAGTCGTTGACGGTGATGACGTGGACACCCTTGCCGGACAGGGCGTTGAGATAGGCGGCGAGGGTGGCAACAAGGGTTTTGCCCTCACCGGTGCGCATCTCGGCGATGGCGCCGGAGTGCAGGATCATGCCGCCCATCAGCTGTACGTCGAAGTGGCGCATGTTGTTGGCGCGCTTGGCGGCCTCGCGCACGACCGCGAAGGCTTCTTCGAGCAGGCTGTCGAGGGTGGCGCCATCGGCGAGGCGCTTTCGGAATTCCTGGGTCTTGCCCTTCAGGGACTGGTCAGAGAGCGCTTCCATGATCGGCTCGAGCGCGTTGATTCGGTTCACTCGGGCGCGGAGCGGTTTCAGGCGGCGGTCGTTGGCAGTTCCGAATATCTTGCGGGCGACAGTAAGCATGTGAAGCAGCACCAAACAGTTTGCGAGGATGTACGGGGGCGATCCTGAACCGAAGCTTACAGGATTTTAAGCCGATATCCCACCGCGCTTTGCCTGGCTGAAACCACTCGACCAGCACGCGGGGCAGACTTAAGAACGCCGCCAAAGGGTGTCAATGCGGCGCCCTCAGTCTGTGGGGGCAAGCCATGCCTTTGATTTCACGCGCACATTTGGCGGTTTTCGCGCTGCTGCTGGCGATTGGCGCCTGTGGGCGCACCGAAACCGCAGTCACCGAGATCGAGGTGAGGGACCAAACGGTCGCAGCCACGGTCAACGGGGAGCCGGTGTTCGAGGGGGATGTGGAGCTGGAGGCAGTTGCCCGGGGGCTGATCAGCGCCGGTCAGGAATTTGGTCCGGATGACGAGGAATACCGGATTGTCCTGGACCAGCTGATCGACCAGAAACTGATGGCACAGGAGGCCGGGCGGCGGCAGCTGGACCGGGATGCAGGCAGCCAGCGCCGGCTGGAGATGGCGCGCGAGCGCATCCTCGGCAACCTGCTGGTGGAAAGCCTTGTGGCGCAGGAAGTGACCGAAGCGGCGATCGACAAGATGTATGCCGAGCAGGTGCGCCTGCAGCAGGCAAACGATCAGGTGTCGGTGGCCCATATCCTGGTGGAGACCAAGGAGGAGGCCGATGAGCTGTTCCGCCGTATCGAGAAGGGCGAGACGTTCGAGAGCCTCGTGTTCAACAATTCCAAGGACACACGCACGCGGATGGAGAACGGCAACCTGGGCTTTCTGTCGCCGAACGACCTCGCTGATCCTTTCCCGGTGGTGATTGCCAATACGCCGGAGGGCGAAGTTTCGCCGCCGTTCGAGACAGGCGAAGGCTGGCATATCCTGAAGGTGAAGGACCGGCGGACCGAGCCACCGAAGACGCGCGAGGAGATGCGTCCAGAGATCGCAACCTTCCTGACCCTCAATGAGGTGAGCCGTATCCTGCGCCGCTTGCGCACCGAGGCAAATATCGAGCAGGGAAGCGGCCAGACCTATGTGCCGACTACTGACCCGGTGCCGCAAATTCCTCAGAGCCCTCCCGGAGATGATGACCTGTGAACCTGACGCCGTCGCCTTTTGCACCTGCCAAGTTTCCCGATTTGCCGGAGGTGCGCGGCCTGAAGGCGGCGACCGGCAGCCGAGGTTTCTATGCGCGCCGCGGCGTCGTGCGGGACGACGTGTTTCTGTTCGTGTTCGACGAAGGCACGATCTGCGGCGGCGTATTCACCCGTTCGCTTACAGCTTCGGCAGACGTGCGCTGGTGCCGCGAGGCGCTGGAAACAGGTGCCGGCAAAGCGAGGGCGCTGGTGGCAAATTCCGGCAACTCGAATGCCTTCACGGGTCCCAAGGGCGTCTTGAAGAATGACGCGACGCTGGCCGCACTGACAGCGGCGCTCGGCGTCAAGCGTGAGACGTGTTTCCTGGCCGCGACCGGTGTGATCGGCGAGCCGCTGAGTGATCCGAACTATGTTGGCGCCTTCGTGCCGGACCTTGCGGCGAAGCTTGGCGCGCCGGACTGGGAGCGCGCCGCGCGGGCGTTCATGACGACCGACACCTATCCGAAGGGCGCGGGCTGTGTGGCGGATATCGGCGGCGCCGAAGTGCGCCTCGCCGGCATCGCCAAGGGCTCAGGCATGATCGCGCCGAACATGGCGACGATGCTGGCTTATGTATTCACCGACGCGGCGGTGGCGCCGGCGCTGCTGCAGGAGACACTGCGCACGGTTGCCGATCTCAGCTTCAATGCAATCACGGTGGACGGTGACACCTCGACCTCCGACACGCTGATGGTGTTCGCGACAGGGGCGAGCGGCATGGCGCCGATCACGACACGCGAAGACCCGCGTTTTGCCGCTTTCGCCGAAGCGTTGCTGGGCGTATGCCATGACCTCGCGATGCAGGTGGTCAAGGACGGGGAAGGAGCGAGCAAGATCGCCACGGTCCGCGTGACAGGCGCTTCGTCCGATGCCTCGGCCAAGGCGGTCGCGGTGTCGATCGCCAACTCTCCGCTCATCAAGACGGCAATGGCGGCGGGCGACGCCAACTGGGGCCGGATCGTGATGGCGGTCGGCAAGTCCTACCAACCGGTGGATCTCGAGAAGCTCGCCATCTGGTTCGATGATGTGCAGGTGGCAAAGGATGGCGCGCGGGCGCCGGACTATGCCGAGGCTGCGGCGAGCGCTGTGTTCGCCAAGGCCGAGTTCCGCATCCGCGTCGATCTCGGCGTCGGCAGCGGCGGGGCGACTGTTTGGACCTGCGATCTCACGCACGGCTATGTCGACATCAACGGCGCCTATCGGACATGACGAAACCGGTTTTGCTGGTTGTGGCGGCCGCGCTGTTTGACGCAGGCGGGCGCATCCTGCTGGCGCAGCGGCCGGAAGGAAAGCAGCTTGCGGGCCTTTGGGAGTTTCCTGGCGGCAAGTTGGAGCCGGGCGAGGCGCCGGAAGCGGCGCTGGTGCGTGAGCTGGAAGAAGAACTCTCCATCACGGTTAACGAAAGCTCACTGGAACCGCTGACTTTCGCCAGCTTCGCTTACCCTGATTTTCACCTGATAATGCCATTGTACGGGTGTAAAGAATGGTCGGGGTTCCTCCGTCCGCGCGAAGGTCAGGCCATAGCGTGGGTAGAGGCATCAAGGCTGAGAGACTACCCGGCCCCGCCGGCAGACCTGCCCCTTTTTGATTGGCTCGCCCGGCGGCCCTGATGGATTGACGATGAACGCACTGCGCTGCCTCTTCCGGAACCTTCACGCTGATGCACGCGGTGCGACAGCGGTTGAGTATGGCCTGATTGCTGCGCTGATCGTGGTGGCGCTTCTTGCCGGCCTGACATCCGTGGCCGACGCCAATGACCGGACCTACCAGACCATCGAAGACTCAATCGTCGTCTGATCCGTCTGTAAGCGGACAAAATCCCTAGCTTTCGTCCTTCTGCGCGCGGCGCACCGCGTCCGCGAGGCTGACTTTTGCGCTGCCGGGTTTCAGCGGCTGCGGCTGGCCGGGTGCTGGCGCCCATCCCAGCACATGCACGATCTCGAACGTGGCGGGCACACGCCCGTCCGCGGCGGCGTAGCGTTCGCGATAAAGCTCCAGCGCGCGCGCCAGCACGCGCCGGGGAAGGGGCCGGCCATGGCCACGCGTGAAGGCAGCGCGCTCGCCCATGCCTTTCAGGTCTGCCAGGAGGCGAAGGGGGTCAGCGTAGCGGACGGTGACTGTGTCCCGATCGGCGACCGGCAGGGCAAGGCCGGCGCGCTGCAACAGGCCCGCCATGTCGCGCAGGCCCGGGAGCGGCGAGAGACGCGGCGCGAGGCCGCCGGTGAGTTCGGTTTCGGCATCGGTCAGCACGCTGCGCAACTCGGTGAGCGTACCGGCGCCGAACAGCGCGCCTACAAACAGGCCGTCCGGCTTCAGACTGCGCCGGATGCGGGCGAGGGCGCCCGGCAGGTCATTGACCCAGTGCAGGGTCAGCGGCGCCGCGACCAGGTCGAAGCTTGCCGGCGGGAAGGCGAGGTCTTCTTCGTCCGCCAGCACGCTTTCGAGTCCGCGCGCGCGGGCAACTTCCAAGAACGCGGACGCCGTGTCGGCGGCCACCATATCGGCGGCCTTGCCGCTGGTGATGAGGCGGGCGGACAACTCGCCGCCGGCCGCGCCAAGTTCGAGGCCGCGTTCGAACCGGCGGGGCGTGTCGTCCAGCCGGGATTCAAGGTCTGCGATCACGCGCTGACGCAGGAAGCCGTAGTCTGCAAAGTTTGGGGCAAGCCGCTGGCGGCGGGCGGCTAGGCGCGCCCGGTCAAAGATCTGCGTCGGGGCGGGCGGTGGAGACGGCATGGCGAGGGGTATGCCCACGCGGGGCGCGCGGGCCAAGGCGTTTTTCCGCTCGGCGGGTGATTTCTTCCAGCCCCCGTCCACCATCGTCAGCGGCGCGCGCGGCGTGGGCAGCGGACTGCGGGCGCCAGACGACGCTGTGCAGTTGCGCTACGTTTACGTTCCTTTGTGTGACCGGTGCGGCGTCCCGCTGGGACCGGGTGCAGGCGGCGCTGATCCATGAAGAGCCCTCCCGGCGCCCGGGTGCCGGACCTGAAGCGGGGAGGGCGCTGGGACCGGCTGGGCAGGCTCTGCGGCTGCGGCAGGCAGGCTGGTTTCTGATCGACGCGGCAGACGTCTTAGTGCCCGTGACGTCGCATTGTGCGCGGTTGTTGGTGCAGGAGCTCAACCCGTCCGGCTGGCTCGGCGGGCCCGGCAGCGCAACATGTCCCCGGCATTCAAGTTGTCTAAGACGGGGCGGAAGTGGCGGGCAAGCAGGCGCCGCTGGTTGACACCGTTCTAATGCGCGGGGTGACCCTTTCGGCGTGTGCGCGCCCTCAAACAGGCAGGGGCGCGGCACGTTGACGTGCTTGTGCTGGCGCGCGTTGTCGGGAAAGCTGACGTAACCATATAATTAACTCGTCAGGGCAGAATGCGCCTGCCGATGCGAAAGGACTACAGGATGGCCAAGGTCACGATCTATACCCGTCAGTTCTGCCCCTATTGTTCGCGTGCGGTGGCGTTGCTTAAGGACAAGAAGGCTGATTTCACCGAGATTGATGCCGGGATGGACGCTGCAAAGCGCGAGGAGATGGTCCAGCGCTCGAATGGCGGAAAGACGTTCCCGCAGATCTTCGTGGGCGACCGGCATATCGGCGGCTGCGACGACATGATGGCCCTCGACCGGGCCGGCAAGCTTGACCCGCTGTTGGCGGCCTGACGGGAACGGGGGCGCGCATGATCCGCTACGCGCTGGCCTGCGGCGACTGTGAACACGAATTCGAGGCCTGGTTTGCCTCGTCGGAGGCGTTTGACCGGCAGGCGAAGCGCAAGCTGGTTGCGTGCCCGGACTGCGATGGCCGCAAGGTTTCAAAGCAGATCATGGCGCCCGCGGTGAAGACAACCAAGGGCAAGACCGCTGTCCCTGATCCGGAAAAGGCGTTTGCTGAGTTTGCTGCCAAGGCGCGCGCGCATGTGGCGGAGAACTTCGACTATGTCGGGGACAGCTTCGCCGAAGAGGCGCGGGCGATGTATTACGGCGAGGCAGATGACCGTCCGATCTGGGGTGAAACCACTGCCGAAGAGCGCGAAGCTCTTAAGGAAGAGGGCGTTCAGGCGATGCCACTACCGGCTCCGTTCGCCCCAAAGCCGCCGAAGCGGAAAGCGCCGACAACGCTGAACTGACGCCCGCCGCCGCGAGAGGGGCGCTTTGCCGCGCTTGATGCCGGCGGAGGGCTTGGTTAGAAGGCGGCAAACCGAATCCAAGAGGGCAGACATGGCCACCCACGAGTATCACCGCGGCGAAATGGACATCCGCGACCAGAAGGCGACCTGGGATGGATTTATCACCGGTAGCGTCTGGGGCGGACTGCTCATCATCCTGATGGTTGGCCATGCCGTTCTTGCGATCGCGATCGGTCTGCCCTGGGCGGTCTCGCTCGGTATCATGGCGATCGTCGGCTTTGGTGCCGGCGGGTTCATGAACCTCGGCGGCCGCTGGATGGCCACGGTCGTCGTGATGATCGTGCTCGCGCTGCTCGTGCAAGCGATGATCTGGCTGTTCGGCACCGTTCTCTAAGCGGCAAGCTCTTCAATTCATGACATTCCGGAGCGCGTGCTTAACGTGGCTCTAAGCCTTGCCGCAGCATACACCTTGAACTTTATCGAATTGCGCTAAAGTCTTGTGGCAGCTGCAAAAGGAGACCGCCGATGGGCGATGCCCCGCTCGTGATGTCCGGCGCAACGAAGAGGTTCGGTGGTTTTACCGCTGTCAGCAATCTTTCGTTCGACGTGCCGGCCGGACAGATCATCGGTTTTCTCGGGCCGAACGGGGCGGGCAAGTCGACCAGTCTGAGGATGGCGCTGGGCGTGATGGCGCCGGACGAGGGCGAGGTGGCACTGTTTGGCGCAAAGCCGGATATCCGCAACCTGCGACGGGTGGGCTTCCTCCCGGAAGAACGCGGTCTCTACAAGAAGATGACCGCGCGCGACACGATCACCTATTTCGCGCGCCTGAAGGGCCTGAGCGCAGCGGACGCGAAGGCGCGCGCCAACGAGCTGCTGGAGACAACCGGGCTCGGCAAGTTCAAAGCGACGCGGATTTCCAAGCTGTCGAAGGGCATGGCTCAGAAGGTGCAGATCCTATCGACGCTGGCGCACCGTCCGGACTTCCTCATCCTCGATGAGCCGTTCTCTGGCCTGGACCCGATGAACCAGCAGACGTTGGAGGACCTGATCCGCGCCGAGCACAAACGCGGCGCGACGATCCTGTTCTCGACGCACGTCATGGAACATGCCGAGCGGCTCTGCGACCGGATCGTGATGCTGGCGCGCGGGCGCAAGGTGTTCGACGGTACGCTGGACGCAGCCTATGCGACGCTCGGGCAGGGCGCCCGGATGGCAGTGGAGCATGGCTTCGATCTTGCGGCCGCGCTGGCGCCGAAGGGCTTCGAAGCGCACCGCGCGGCGGACAAGGGCCCCGGTGACTCCTGGCGGGTGAGTCTGCCGAAGGGTCTTGGCGCGCAGGACGCGCTGCGGGCGGCGCTGGAAACCGGCGCGCCGATTGTCGGCTTCCAGCCTGAAGAGGCGCGTCTGCGCGATGTGTTCGTCTCGCTGGTAGGCGAGGCTGAGGCGGCGACGCTGGATGCGCCGACGGCTGCCGAAGCGGTGGAGGCTCCCTAATGCGCAACATCTACCTGATCTTCCGGCGCGACTTCCTCGGCTATGTGAAAGCCTGGGGCTTCTGGCTGAGCCTGGCGGCGGTGCCGCTCTTCTTGATCATCGGTGTCGGGTTCGGCATGTTTGCTGCTTCGTCCTCGCCGGTGCGCTACTACACGGTGATCGAGCCGTCCGACGTAATCGCGCGGGCAGTAGAAGGCGAGTTCCAACAACGGGCGGTCGCTGCGGCTGAAGAAGCCGTAGAGCTAGCCAAGCAGATGAACATTCCGCTCGCCGAGGCGGAAGAGCAGCTGGCCGACGCGGTCGGCGAGCGCAAATTTGTGGCAGTGCCGGCACCGGCGCGCTCGCTGGAGGAGCTGCGGCCCTGGCTGACGGGCGAGCGGATGGTGGCTGGGCCTGCGGGCGAACGCCCACTGTTTGCGGCGCTGATCCTGTCGGAAGACGGCAGCGTGCTGGAATACTGGAGCGGCGACGTCAATATCACCACGCTGAAACGCGCCGCAGAGATCGCAATGCGCGACATGAGCCGGCGCAATGCGCTGGAGGCGGCAGGTCTCGACGGCGGATTCCTGAAAGAGGCTGACCGCGTCGCGGTGAAGGTGCCGGCTTTCCGGCTAACTGAGTCGCATGCCGGTGAGGGCGGGGCGGAAGTGACCGTGGCCGACCGTGCGCCATCGATCGTGGCCGTGGCGCTGGCTTACTTCCTCTGGCTGATGGTGTTCTCGATCATCCAGTACCTCCTGATGGGTACTATCGAAGAACGTTCCAACAAGATCTTCGACACGTTGCTGACCTCGGTAAAGCTGCCGGAACTGCTGGCGGGCAAACTGCTGGCTGTGTTCGCGGTGACCTCGACGATGATGTTGTCCTGGTCGCTGTTTGCGGGCGCCGGTTCAGCCTTTGCGGCGAGCCAGTCGCCGGCGGTGGTCGAGATGATTCAGCCCTTCATTGCGGCAGCGACCGATCCCGGCCTGATCATTCCGGCGCTTGTCAGCTTCATCCTCGGCTATGTGCTCTATGGTGCCATCTTCATGGCGCTTGGTTCGCTGTGCGACACGATCCAGGAAGCCCAGACGCTGCTGTCGCCGATGATGATCCTGCTGATGCTGCCAATGTTCGCGATCTTCATTGCGTTCCAGGATCCGGGCTCTCCGGTGATCGATTATGCGAGCTGGGTGCCACTGTTTACGCCCTTCCTACTGATCCTGCGCATCCCGCAAGACCCGCCGCTCTGGGAGATCCTCGCGCAGATGGTGATCATGGCGGTGACAACGGCTCTGATAGTTTGGGGTGCGACGAAAGTCTACCGCGCGGGCGCCGTGCATGGCGCAGGGATCAGCGAGTTGGGTGGGATGCTGAAGGCAGCCATCGGCTTGAAGCCGAAAACAAGCTGAACAAGTGGTCCCGGACGGCCCCAGACACAAAGAACCCCGCCAGCTGCAGCTGGCGGGGTTCTTTTTCTAGGGCCAGACAGCCCGTTCGTTCTTACACAATACCTTCGCGCTGGGCGCGCTTGCGAGCCAGCTTGCGGGCACGGCGCACGGCTTCGGCGCGCTGGCGGGCTTTCTTCTCGGACGGCTTTTCAAACGCCTGACGCGCTTTCATTTCCCGGAACAGGCCTTCGCGCTGCATCTTCTTTTTCAGCGCGCGCAGGGCTTGCTCGACGTTATTATCGCGGACGACGATCTGTACTATAGGACTTCTCCATCGGGTTCGGTTTCGGGCGCCAGCCCGGAAAATGGGGCAGATAGGGCCTGACAGCCCGGAAAGCGCGGCCTATATCACGGGGTAAGCAGACTCGCCAAGCCCTAGCCTGCGTGGAATTTACGATGACCGTCCCGCCCTCTGTCCTGTTGCGCCGCCGCTGGTTGGCCGAACTGCTTCCGGATGTGGCGTTTGAGGGCTGGAGCGAAGCAGCGGCGAAGCTGGCAGCTGGCCGGGCCGGGCTATCCGAAGGTGAGCAGGCGTTGGCGGCCCCGCAGGGGGTGGTAAATCTGATCGACGCCTTCTTTGATGACGCGGAAGAGGCCGCCCGGAAGGCTTTGGCGGGCGAGGACCTGAGCGCGATGCGCGTACCGGACAAGGTAAAGCGCGGGGTGCTCGCCTGGCTGACGGCGTTAGAGCCCAACCGAGAGGCGGTGCGCCGCGCCGCGAGCCGGGGTTTCCTGCCCTGGAGTGCGGGACCCGCCCTGCAGCGGACCTGGAAAGTGGCGGACATGGTCTGGACCGCCGCGGGCGACACCTCTGAAGACTATAACCGCTACTCGAAACGTGGCCTGCTGGCGGCCGTGCTGCCCGCAATCATTCTCTACTGGTCGGACAATCCGGCGCCGGAAGATCTCGACGGATTCGTCACCCGCCGGCTCGCCAATGTTTCCGGAATCGGACGGCGCGCCGGACAAGTTGTGAAGCCGGTGCTGGAACGATTCGGCAAGCGCTAAGGCGCCGCAGTTCTTCTCTTGGTTTGGGGGGTGTCGGGCAGAAGCTGATCAAGCGCCCCAGGGGGCTGGGGGGGCTGATGGGTCTGGAGCACCTGCTAAACGCCTCCGCCCGACAATCCAAAGATGGAGGTGTGCTGTGTCCGCGGCAAGTCCGAAATGCGGAGATTTCGGGACTGGCGGATTAATTCGCAGTTAGCTGGATAACTGCGCGGCGCCTGCGTTTATGCAAGAATGCCGGGGCTTCATTGCGTCGCGTCGATCTTGGGGCTGGACGCGGACGCAAACCTATGCGGAACTGTCATCAATGACGGAACATCTTTCGCGCAAGCCTGCCTCCGATCCGGTGGTCGCCTTCCAGAAGAGCGAACTCCAGCCCATTCTCGATGTCTATGGCCGGCTGGTGATTGCCGGCGAGGCGCGCGATTACTCGATCGGCTACGGAAAGGATGTGGCGACCTTCGCCATCTTCCGCCGGCATGCCGAAAGCCCGACCTGGCGAATAGAGAAGGAACCGGCGCTTGCCAACCGGCAGGGGCAATATGCCGTGTACGGATCAGGTGGCCAGGTGCTCCGGCGCGGGCGGGAACTGCGGCAGGTTCTGCGCGTATTTGACAGCCGGAAGTTCACGATCGTCCGTTAACGGATTCAGGGTTCCGTTAACCCATTGTTTATCAAAAACTTCTTGCGAACCAAACTGGAACAGAGTAGGAACATTCTACAAGGAACGGAGCAAGAACATGGGTAGCGCAGTCAGCTTTCGCGGTCAATCGGGCAAGGCGTGGTCGTTTCAGCGGGCGGCCGCGGATGCGCCTTGGGCACGGTCTCCCGGTGTGGCCATTTTTGCCATCCCCGAAGCTTGCGGGTGGCGCGTTTTCCGGGTGATTGAACTCTCCGGCAAGCCGCACGACATTCAGCCGATCTGGGCCCTGGCCGAGGCCGAGCGATATGGTGCCAGCGCCGTGTTCGTGGCCCTCGAGTTCGACGCCCCGGTGCGCAAACAGATCGTGGCAGACCTTGAAGCCGGCTTCCGGCCGATTGTTAGCTCCGGTGTCCGCACAGGTCAGGTGATCCGCCTCGCGGCCTGATTTTCACCTCTAACGCGCCGTCTCAGTATACCAGCGGGTCACGTCAGCCTCGACCATGTCGAGCGGGCGGGGCCCGCCGCCGAGGATGGCGGCGTGAAAGGCCTTCGCGTCGAAGCGTGGTCCGAGCACGCGCTGGGCGCGTTCCCTCAAATCCAGGATCCGCTGTCGCCCTATCCAATAGGCCGCCGCCTGGCCAGGCCAGACGCTGTAGCGGTCCACCTCGTCGGTGGCCGCTTCGCGGCTCAGCCCGGCGGTAACCTGAATATAGGCAATTGTGCGCTCGCGGGTCCATTTCTGCTGGTGGATGCCGGTATCTGCCACGACACGGGCCGCTCGCAGCAGCATCGATTGCAGATAGCCGATGCGGCCGAGTGGGTCATCCGTATACAGACCACCTTCATCGGCAAGCGTTTCTGCATACGACGCCCAACCCTCACCATAGCCCGGATTCCAGATCAGCTGCCGGGCGAGGGGCAGGGCGGCTTGTTCAGCAGCCAGCGCGCTCTCGAGGTGATGGCCGGGCAGGGTCTCATGATAGACGAGTGTCGGCAGGCTGAAGTCCGGCCAGTCCGCAAGGCGCAGCAGGTTGATTTCGAATCGGGCCGGGTTGCGGCCATCGGCGGTGCGCGATGTATAGACGGCAGAAGGGGCGGCGGCCGAGAAAGCGAACGGTATCATGCTGACGGTCACGGCGCCGGCGGGCGGAGGGCCGATCTGGGTTTGGACGAGGCCCGTGGCCTTCGTGGAGAGCTGCGTGAGCCGTTCAATCAGCGCGGCGCGGCCGAGATCTGAATCCTCGTAGAACTGTCCCGGCTGCTGGCCGAGGAAGATCAGGCGTTCGGCGATCGTGCCATCGGGCAGGCCCGCGGCGGCGAGGGCAGCGTCGAGTTCGGTGGTGAGCCGTTTCACATCGGCAAGGCCGCGTGTGTGCAGTTCGGCGGGTGTCTCGCGAGTGCCGGTATAGGCGTCGAGGATCGCGCGGTAGTAGGCGTCGCCGCCTTCCAGCTGCCAGACGCCGGGCTCTGATGGCGCGCTTTCGGCGAGCGCAGTGATGTCTTCGGCCAGGCGCGCATAGGCGGGGAGGATGTCGCCGGTGAAGATGGTCCTCAGGCGCGCGGCGCTTTGGGTGCGGGCGTCTGGCGAAAGGCCTTCGACGCCGTTGAGGAGATTATCGAAGGTCTGCACCATGAAGGACGTTTCAGGCGTCTCCAGAGCGCCGGATGCGGCGAGGGCCTGCATCCGGGCAAGGATCGGAGCGGGGGGAAGGACACCGGCGCGGGCATCGGCATCAAGCCGTCGGCGGTCATCGTCGATTGCATCGGCCAGCTGCGAGGCGCGTGACAGGAAGGCTTCGACATCGGCCGGCGTTTCCATCGGCTGCCGGCGGGCCAGTAGTTCCGGCACGTCGAGATAGGCGCCGCGCATATGGTCGGCGACGTAGGGGTAGAAACCGGAAAGGTCGCCGGCACCATGGCCGGAGACGAGGACGCGCTCAGCCGCTTCGTGGGCAGCAATGACCGTGTCGAGGTGGCGCGCCAGTGCACTGCCGGGAGCGGGGCGCGCCGTGCGCACAAGAACGTCGAGCGTTTCGAGGCGCTCGAGGCGCGCCCGCTCGAAGGCGGCTTGCGACCGGTCGGACAGGTAGCCGCCGAAGGGATATCCGGCCGCGTCGGGCAGAACACCAAGGCGCGTGGCAAGCTCGGGGTCACGCACGAGTTCGTTCTGTGCGACCGTTTTCAGGGTCTGCTCGACCTCGCGCACGATGCGCCGGGGCGTGCCTTCGGGATCTGCGCCGCCCGAGCACGCCGCGACGAGGCCGAGAACGACCGCTGCGCCCAGATGGGCAAGCAGGAGAGGGCGATAAGGCTGAAGCTGTTGCGGCATGACGGATTTTTCACGGAAAGTGCACTGTAATTGAGCCCGGTTCGGGAGTTGTGGCCAGAGTATATTTCCGGTATCGCTCCGGCCAAATCTAAGGAGTTCAGCCCTCGTGACGATGCCAAATGCAACTGGCGGCCAACCGCCGATTACCGGTCAGGTCTTGTTTTATAAGGACCCGCAGCCCCTGTCCGCCGAAAACCATGGCGGCCTGGGCGTTCGCCAGATCGCAGAGCCTTTTGCCTTCCTGCGCGCCGCCCATGCTGTGCCGGTGACGGTGACCGAATTCGGCGTCGCCGCCGCTTCCTATCCGATCATCTTTGTCGGTGACGAGCGTACGCCGGTTGCCGTAATGGGCGTGCGTCAGGGTCAGAACCTGTTCGTTGACCAGAATGGCTACGTCTTCGAAGACTACTACATTCCTGCCTTCGTGCGCCGCTATCCGTTCGTGTTTGCTGCCGACGAGTCCTCCGACCGCCTGCTGCTCTGCGTCGACCGCGCCGCGCCGATGGTGTCGAACCAGCCGGACGTTCCATTCTTCGAGAATGGCCAGCCGAGCAAGTTCACCACCGACGCTATCGAGTTCTGCAAGGAGTTCGAGCGCCAGCGCCGCGCGACCACCGATTTCGCGAAGATCGTCGCGTCGATGGACCTGTTCGAGCAGAAGACCGTGACCTTCCAGCCACGCGACCCACAGGGCCGCGAAGTCGGCCCTGTCCAGAAGGTTGCCGACTATTGGGCGATCTCCGAGGAGCGCCTGAATGCCTTGCCAGCCGAGAAATACGTTGAACTGCGCAACAATGGCGCGCTCGGAGCCTGCTATGCGCACCTCGTGTCGCTGCTCAACTGGTCGAAAGTGGTAAACCGTGCCGTCCGCACGCCGCCCCCGGGCCAGGCCGTCTCCTGACGCAGCTGACCTAGGTTAACCTAGTGGCTGATGCCCTTGAAACGGCCCTCCCGCGTGGAGGGCCGTTTTCGTTTCGAGAAAGGGTGCGGCATCACGAAGAGGCGAGCAGGGGTTTTCCCTCCGGCGCGACCGGCGCATATGGTGCCCGGACCATGTCTGGCAGGGAACCTGATCGATGATCCGCATCTACCGCGCCCTGATGGCTGCTGTGGCAGCTCTCTGCCTGCTTGCCCTGTTTGCGCCTGCTCAGGCCGACCCGTCAGCGCGGCGCGCGGAAGCGGAGCTGATTTCCGAACGCGCCAGCGTGGCCCCGGGCGAGACCATCTACATCGCGCTGAAGATGACCATGGATCCGGGCTGGCACATCTACTGGCGCAATGCGGGGGATGCCGGCCTGCCGCCGCAACTGGTGCTGAAGGATGGGACCAACCTGCCGGACGGCGCCCTTGGCGACATGCTGTGGCCACTGCCCAAACTGCTTCCCGTCGTGCCCGGCGAGATCATGGACTATGGCTATGACGACGAGGCGGTGTTTGCGCTGCCGCTGACGGTGCCACGGGACGCATCCGGCGAAGTGCGCATTGTGGCCGAGGCGGACTACCTTATCTGCGAAGCGGTCTGCATTCCTGAGAGCCAGGATGTCGCGCTCGTGCTGCCGGTTGGTGTGCCGGTCGAGAATGCAAAGTCCGGGACGCTGATCGCCCGTTGGGTTGCCAAAGTGCCGGGTCCATTTGCCGGCGAAGCGCGGATCACCGATACAGCTCAGCCTTGGACACTCAGCCTCGCACAGTCCGGGGGATTTCCCGAGGGCGCGCAGGTGCGCTTTTTCCCGTTCGAACACGAAATCAGTCATCCGGCCGACCAGCCTCAGCGCGTTGGCCCGAATGGTGTCAGCCTTTCGCTGACGCCGGACCGGGCTGGCAAGGTCGGCGAGGCGCTTGAAGGCATCATCCGCGTAGATGCGCGAGGTGCTGAACCTGCAGGCTACGAGATCCGGGCAACGCGCGGCGATGTGCTGCCCGGTACGGCCGAGACCGCTGCTTCGGCGCTCTCAGAGGCAGGCGCGGCCGGTGCTCAGGGCTGGCAAGGCTTGCTCGGCCTCGTCGGCTTCGCCTTCATTGGCGGTCTTATCCTGAATCTAATGCCGTGCGTGTTGCCGGTGCTGTCGATGAAGGCCATCGGTATGGTCTCGGCCGCGGCCAACGGACAGGCGGGTGAATTGAAGGCCCACGGGCTCTGGTATACTGGCGGTGTGCTGATCTCCTTCCTCGCGCTTGCGCTAGTGATCCTCGCGCTGCGCACGCCGACTGAGATGCTGACGCTCGGCTTCCAGATGCAACATGCGCCCACCGTCGCGATCCTGGCGCTGATCATGTTTTCCGTCGGCCTCTGGTTGATGGGCACTTTCGCCCTCGGCACGTCGGTGCAGAACCTCGGCGGCGGGCTCGCCGGACGGAGCGGCGCACTGGGTGCGTTCTTCACCGGCGTGCTGGCGGCGGTGGTAGGCGCCCCATGCGTCGGACCGTTCCTTGCGGCAGCGCTCGGCGCCGTGATGACGCAGCCCGCGCCGGCGGTGATTGCGGTGTTCCTGGCGATGGGATTGGGCATGGCGTTGCCCTTTCTGGTGCTGAGCTTCGTGCCAGGCCTGCAGCGCCTGCTGCCGAAGCCCGGCAAGTGGATGGACACGCTGAAGCAGGCTTTCGCCTTCCCTATGTTCCTGACGGCGGCCTGGCTGCTGGCGGTGCTGGCTGACCTCGCCGGGGCGGGGGCGGTTGGCTGGACGCTCGTCGGCGCGACCGCGGTCGGTTTTGCGGTCTGGGTGTCGCGCGGCGGCGGGCAGGGGCGCCGGGCGTTGGCAATTGTGGCGCTGGCGGTGGGTTTCGGATTGCCGGCGGTGCAGGCAAACGTGCCTTCGGGCCACGCGGGCGGTGAACCATCGGTGCCTTCGTATGCAGAAGCGGTGTGGAGTGTGGAGACTGTTGCGGGCTTGTTGGCCGAAGGCCGCCCGGTGTTCGTGGATTTCACGGCAAGCTGGTGCGCGAGCTGCCAGGTCAACAAGTTGACGACACTGAATACGAAGCGCGTGAAGGAGGCCTTCGCGGCCGCGGATGTCGCTTTCCTCGTGGCCGACTTCACACAGAAGGACCCGGCCATCGCGCAGGAACTGCAACGGCGTGGGCGCGCGGGCGTGCCGATGTACCTGTGGTATCCGGCCGGCGCGAGCGAGCCGGTGGTGCTGCCGGAGCTTCTCAATCAAGAACTTGTCATTGGACTTGTCGAAGGCCGCTAGGCCTTTACTCTTTTCCCCCAAACACCCTTTTAAGGAGACGACGATGCAGATCACCCGGCGCCACCTGTCCCTCGCCGCCGGCATGGCGACGGCCGTTGCGTTGTCCGCCGGTGCGCTGATTGCGTCCACAGCTCAGGCTGCACCGGTGACTGGTTCTGCCGCACCAGCCTTCTCGGGCGTCACGTCTGAGGGCGAGACGATTTCGCTGGCCGACTTTGCCGGCAAGACGGTTGTCCTCGAATGGACAAATGACGGCTGCCCCTTCGTTAAGAAGCACTATACCGCGCCGCCCTCCAACATGCAGGAGCTGCAGAAATCCGCGGCGGCGGATGACATCGTCTGGATTTCGGTGATCTCGTCTGCGGAGGGCGAGCAGGGCTACGCGGACGCGGCGCGCGCCAATCAGCTGACCGCCTCGCGCGGGGCCGCGCCGGCGCATGTCTTGCTCGACGCGGAAGGTACGATCGGCAAGCTCTACGGCGCAAAAACCACGCCCCACATGTTCATAATCGCGCCGGAAGGCGACCTCGTCTATGACGGCGCCATCGATTCCAAGGCGACGGCAAAGGTGGCCGACATTGGTGCGGCGACGAATTATGTCACCGCGGCGCTGGCTGACCTTGAGGCCGGAAAGCCGGTGGCGACGCCGGTGACCAAGCCCTATGGCTGCGCGGTGAAGTACAAGTAATCCGGAGACGGATGGACAAGAGGGGCTGGGCGCAAGCGCCCGGCCCTTTCTTTTTGGCTGGCGTTCAGCGGGCTTGCCGTAGCGGACGGGGTTGATTGGCGGGGGCGGTCCGGCGCAGACTGACACGCTAGAGACGGGGAGGCCGCATGAGCCGGGAAAGTGATCCGATTGTCCGCGACCAACCGCCGGAGATGCCGTCGGAGGGTGGGCCCTTGGCCGAATATCGCGGCGCGTTGCCGCCTGCGCCGGACTGGTTTCCGGATGCGGTGGCGACACCCTACGAAACCCACCGGATCGAGGTGCTGGGCGCTGAAGTGTCCTATCAACGCTGGGGAAAGCGCGGCGCGCCGGGATTGTTGTTCGTACACGGAAATGGTGCGCATGCGCATTGGTGGGATTTCATCGCCCCTTACTTCGCAGAGCATTACAATGTGGCGGCGTTGACCTTCTCAGGCATGGGCGAGAGCGCATGGCGCGAGACCTATGACATGGCGACCTTTTCGGCTGAGCAGGTCGCGGTGGCAGAAGATGCCGGCCTGTTTGACGGTCCGCGAAAGCCCGTGATCGTCGCGCATTCTTTCGGCGGTTTCGTGACGCTTGTGACCGGCGCCGAGCATGGCGAACGGTTCGAAGGTATGGTGATTGTCGACAGTCCGGTGAACCCGCCGGAGCGGCCGAACCAAGGCCCGTCGCGCGCAGGCCGTCCGCACAAGGTCTATGCGGATCTGGCAGCGGCGCTGTCGCGGTTCCGCCTTGCCCCGCCGCAGCTTTGCGAGAACCATTTCGCTATGGACTATATCGCGCGCTGGAGCCTGAAGCGCGCCGAGGGCGGCTGGACATGGAAGTTCGATCCGACGATCTGGACCCGGTTCGAGCCGGGCCGGGATGGCGGCGAACTCCTTAAGGCGGCGAGGTGCCGGGTGGCGATCATCCGGGGCGAAGAGAGCGCGCTGATGCCGGACGAGGTGCGTGACTACATGCGCGGACTGCTCGGCCATCAGGTGCCGTTCGTGTCGATCCCGCATGCGCGCCACCATGTGATGTTGGACCAGCCTATCGCCTTCATTTCGGCACTGCGCATGTTGCTGGCTGAATGGGACCATTCCGATCCACACCGGCGCGTGTGATCTTGCGGCCCTTTCTTGTAATCCGTCGTCAGACGATCAGATCTTCCACGAAGTTGGTCGGGCCTTCTTCGCCGGAGGGAGCAAGTTCGGCGGGGAAGTAGAACAGGAGATTGGTGCTGGGCAGTGCTGCGGCGACCTTGCCGGGTAGTGCGTCATCTCCCGGCGACCAGGACAGGCCGCCCCGGCGGATGCCGTAGATGATGACCAGATCGTCGGGCTGCTTACCCTTGGCGAGGCCGCGCGGGAGCTTGGCCCAGCTTTCGATCGTGTGGAACTTCACGTTCTCGGAAAGCTCGAAATCCCGAAAGTAGACTTGGAACGTGGCTGAGGCGCGCCGTTCTGTCAGCACATGGATCGGTGCGGCAAGCTGGCCTGCAAGGTGCCGGAGGTGGCGTATGGCTTCCAGGAATCCATCTTCGTGTGCGGCGTGCGTCGGCAGTGCCAGAACAATACGCTTGGTCGCGTGCAGAGAGCCTGGGAGGCGTCCGACAAGGAGGCTGAAATACCGGTCGCGCAGCAATTGCTGGATCAGCGAACCGAGAAGCAGCTGGTTGGTGCCGCCGCTTTCCGGCCAGCCGATCAGGAGATCGGTCGCCTCGATTTCCTGGCGCGCGGCGAGCAATCCTGTGCCGACGCTGAGGGCAGGCCGGACGCGGGACTCGGTCTTGATTTCCGCTGCAGACAGTAGCGAAGCTACGGAGGCGAGTGAGTCTTGCGCGGCGGATTCGGCAGAGGAGCTGACACTTCCGTCCGGCAGGATGCGCAGGAGGTGAACGGCCTCAGTGCTACGGGGATCGCGCAGCAGGATGGCGAGTTCAGCAAGGCGCTGGCTGACGGCGGGATTGGAGGCGCCGACGAGGATGCGCTTGGGCGGCAGGAGATCGACTTCGGTCGGCGCAATCGCTTCGGCGAGCGCCACTTCCCGACCATGGCGCTGCACCACGATGGGCGCGAGGATGCAGGACACGAAGATCATCATGATCGCGCCGTTGACGACGAATTCGTCGAACAGGCCAATCTCGAAGCCGACGATCGTCGCGGCGAGGGTGGCTGCTGCCTGAGGGACGCTGAGGCCAAAAATCAGCATGTATTCGTCGCGATTGTAACCCAGCACGCGCCCGGTGAGCCATGCAGCGAGGAATTTGCCTGTGACGACAGTGACGACCATGCTGCCCGCGACGAGCCAGGCCTCGAAGCCGCCAAGGAAGATACGCACGTCCAGCAGCATGCCGACCGAGAGAAGGAAGAACGGGACGAAGATCGCCTCGCCGGTAAACTGGATCCGGTTCATGAGCACGCCGTTGTGCGGGATCAGCCGGTTGAGAGCGAGACCGGCAAGGAAGGCACCTACAATGGGTTCCGAGCCCGCACTGTGCGCGGCAGCCGAGATGGCGAAGACCACCGCAAGCACAAAGACAAACTCAGCTACGCCGTCGCGGGCGACATAGCGGAAGAACCAGCGAGCGACGCGCGGCAGAACGAAGAGGATGGCGGCGGTGTAAATCGTCAAGCCGATAATCAGCTGGACCCAGAAGGCACCGCCCGCTTCGCCGCGCACCATGCCGGCGATGACGGCAAGCACGAGGAGGGCGAGCGTGTCGGTGATGATGGTGCCGCCAACGGCGGTGGTTACCGCAGGATTTCGGACGAGGCCAAGGCGGCTGGCTATCGGGTAGGTCAGCAACGTGTGGGATGCAAAGGTACTGGCGAGCAAGAGAGAGGCCGGCCAGTTGAAGCCGAGGATCAGGCGTGCAACCAGGATGCCGAGGGTCATGGGCACAGCGAAGGTCAGGAGACCGAAGATCAGTGTGCTGGTGCGCGAGCGCTTCAACACGGCCATGTCGACCTCGAGCGCGGCCGTGAACATGATGTAGAGTAGACCGACCGTGCCGAAGAGTACGAAGGACATGTCGCGGGCAAGGACGCCGAACCCGTTCGGGCCAAGCACGGCGCCGGCGATCAGCAGGCCGATCATGCCCGGAAGACGCCAGCGACCGAGCACAATGGGCGCAAGCAGGATCAAGCCTGACACGATGGCGAAGATCAGGACCGGGTCTGTGATCGGCAGAGTGTTTTCCATGCCGGTCTCCTTCTCTGCCGTGTTTCGGCGCCACACTGTCGTGTGCAGCACGGCGGGGGAAGTCTACAATTTGTAAGGCGGCTGGCGCGGACGACTCAGCCGGCGAAGGCTTTCTCGATGACGAACTCGGCCGGTGCGGCGTTTGAGCCTTCGGTCAGGCCCGCCTTGATCATAAGAGCTTTGGTATCCTGAATCATTTCCATCGATCCGCACATCATCGCTCTGTCCGTAGACGGATCAAGTGGCGGTACGCCAAGATCGGTGAACAGCTTTCCATTCTCGATCAGCGTGGTGATGCGGCCCATGTTAGGATAGGGCTCGCGTGTCGTCGTCGTGTAGAGCGCGAGCTTGCCGCCTACGAGTTCGCCGACGAGCGGATCGTCCTTCAGGCTGTCGATCAGGTTGCGCGAATAGGTCAGTTCGGCGACATCGCGGCAGGTGTGCGTGACGATCACCTGCTCGTAGCGCTCATAGGTGTCGGGGTCGCGCACGAGGCTGGCGAAGGGGGCAAAGCCGGTGCCGGTGGAGAACATGTAGAGGCGCTTGCCGGGAGTCAGTGCGTCGAGCACCAGCGTCCCGGTCGGCTTGCGGCCGAGGAGGACCTTGTCGCCCACCTTGATGGATTGCAGGCGCGAAGTCAGCGGGCCGTCCGGCACCTTGATCGAGTAGAATTCGAGTTCCTCGTCCCAGGACGGGGAGGCAACGGAATAGGCGCGAAGGAGCGGTTTGCCGTCTTCCTTGGGCAGGCCGATCATCACGAATTCACCGGAGCGGAAGCGGAAGCTCTGCGGCCGGGTCAGGCGGAAGCGGAAGAGGCGGTCGGTGTAGTGTTCGACGGCGAGGACGGTTTCCTCGGTCGGCCCGTTCGGGTTCACTTTCACTGCGGCCGTCTGGCCGGCGGGCGCTTCAGCGCTCATCCTCAGCCCTCCTGGGAGATGTCTCGGCCTCAATTGAGCCGGGCGCGCGCCAAAAGCAATGCGTCAGATGATAGTTTTAGTTTTACTGATAGGTCGGACGGCTCACCCAGCCGATTTCCGGATCCTCGATGCTGTATTCACCCGAGAGTTCGTAGATGTTCTCGTAGCCATATCCATAGAGGTTGATGAAGGTCGGCACGTTTAGGGCGAGCGGGGCGGATTTCAGCATCACCGGGGCGACATTATCGGTGAAGTTGTTGTTGCAGTAGATCAGGATGCGGCGCTGTTTGGAGCCGATAACTTCGGACAGCATGCCCGCTGAGAAATCCGAGAAGTTAAGGTTCACGGCGCCCGAGATATGGCCGAGGCCATAGTTACCGGCGCTGCGGGCATCGATGATGATGGTGTCCGGATCGGCCTTCATGGCGTTGAAGGTCTCAAGGTCGATCAGGCGCGTTTCGCGGTAGGCGGCAATGTCACCGCCCAGCTGCAGGAAGCCCGGATAATCGACCTGGGCGGGCTTTTCGTCGGCCTCGGCGGCGGGCGCCGTCAGGGCGAAGATGATGATGGCGGCGAGGCCGGCGAGGGCCAGGGCGGCGACAAAAGGCAGGTTCGTCTTCATGGGCTCATGGTTCATGGCCGGTCTCCTCGAGCGGCCTTCAGGTCCCCAGAGTCACCGGACTCCGTGGCCAGATTGTGCACGCTTGAGGGCGTTGCTGCGAATTCTGTGCCAGTTTGTGACGCTCTGCCGGGTCAGGTTTTCGGGAAGCGCCCCATTCGTTCCTCCCAGTGGCGCCGGCAAAGGGAGACGTAAGTTGTCTTTTCGATCGAGATCTGGTCGCCCTCGGTAAGCGCGCGCCCATCCGGACCCTGACGAATGACCATAGTGGCCTTGCGGCCGCACTCGCAGATGGTGCGCACCTCGCGCAAGGAGTCCGCGACGGCGAGCAGCGCGGCAGATCCTTCGAAGAGTTCGCCCCGGAAGTCCGTGCGCAGGCCGTAGGCGAGCACCGGCATGCCGAGGTGGTCCGCCACGCGGGCGAGCTGCCAGACTTGCTCGCGAGTCAGGAACTGTGCCTCGTCCACGAAGATGGCATCGAGCCGGCCTTCGCCCATGCGTTCCTGGATCAGGGTGAAAAGATCCGTATCCTGCGTATACAGCGTGGCCTCGGCCGAGATGCCGATGCGCGAGCTGATGTGTCCGTCATCGGCATCGCGGTAGAGCGCGGAGGTGAGCAACAGCACGTCCATGCCTCGTTCGCGGTAGTTGTACGCCGCCTGCAGCAGGATCGTCGACTTGCCGGCGTTCATTGCCGCGTAGGAGAAGTAGAGCTTGGCCATGGCGGCGTCTGCGGCCTATCAGCGGATCGGCAGCGCAACACCCTCGCGGCGGGGATCGGCTCCGCCTTCGAGGCCCTTATCGCGCACGACGATCAGATGGAGGCCCGAATTCTCGCCGGTGCGTTCCTCGACCGTATAGCCCATGTCGCGCAGCGCCTGAGCGGCCTCGGGGCCACCCTCGACGTCCACTTCAACAGCGACCTTGTCACCGCGGGCGATGACATTCGGCAACGCGGCGGCTTCCTGCGCCGTCTTTCCCCATTCGAGCACGCCAACGAGCGTTTTCGAGACATAAGCGATGATCGAGTTGCCGCCCGGCGAGCCGGTGACCATGAACAGGTCGCCGCCCTTGTCAAACACGAGGGTTGGAGACATCGACGAACGTGGACGTTTGCCGGCTGCTGGCGCGTTGGCGACGGGCTTGCCACCCTTGGTGGGCGTCAGGGCGAAGTCGGTGAGTTCGTTGTTGAGAAGGAAGCCCCCGGCCATGCGGGAGGAGCCGAACGCGGCTTCGACGGTTGCGGTCATCGCGACGGCATTGCCATCAAGGTCAATGATTGAGATGTGCGTCGTGCCGGCGCCGGGCGTGGTCGTGTCCTCGCCCCACATTTGGCGCATCGGTTCCTTGCCAAGTACGATGCCCGGGTCACCCGGATAGGATTTCGCGTCCGGCGCAAACACCTCTTTCGCGCGTGCCCTGATGTAGGCGGGATCGATCAGTTCGGCGGTCGGCACGGTGACGAAATCGGCGTCGGCGACATAGTGGTCACGGTCAGCATAGGCGAGGCGCTGGGCATCGACGAATGCCTTGAGATAGAGGCTTTCATCCGTCTCCGGTGTATCTGCCGGCTTCAGGTAGTCGTAGAGGCCCATGATCAGGTTCTGCGCGATGCCGCCAGAGCTGGGCGGTGGGGCAGAGCAGATCTTGTAGCCACTCTGAAGTTCGCCGCAGACCGGCTCGCGTACGGCAACCTTGTAATTCTGCAGGTCATCGAGCGTCATGCTGCCGCCATCCGGGCCGTCATTGGTGGCGGCAACGATTTCGGCGGCGATGCTGCCGGTGTAGAAGGCAGATGGGCCTTCTTCCGCGATTGCGGCGAGCGTGGCGGCATAAGCTGGGTTGGTGCGCACGAAGCCGGCGGCGAGAGGCTTGCCGTCCGGATAGAAATAGGCGGCGGTGACCGGGTTATCATCGAGCCGGATCGCGGCGCGAAGGCGCTCGGACGCGAGGATTTCGGCGAGTTTCGGCGAGACCTTGAAGCCGTCCTCAGCAAGGCGGATCGCCGGATCGAACAACGAGGCCCAGTCCGCCTGTCCGCCCGCTTCATGGGCGGCCTTGTACAGCGCAATCTGCCCCGGCACACCGACCGAGCGGCCGGACTGCCAGGCGGTGATGAAATCCATCGTCTTGCCGTCTTTTGCGAACAAGTCGGCGGTGGCGGCAGCCGGCGCGGTTTCACGACCGTCGAAGACGGTGATCCTGTCCGCGCCGCGGTCGTAATAGACCAGGAAGGCGCCGCCCCCGATGCCGGAGCTTTCCGGCTCGACCAGGCCGAGCACCGCATGCACGGCGATGGCCGCGTCGATGGCATTGCCGCCATTGCGCAGCACTTCGAGGCCGGCTTCCACGGCGTAGGGGTTGGCGGCAGCGACCATGCCGCCCTTTGTCCAGGAGAGGTCGCCGAGGGACTCAGGTACGCTGGCCTGAGCGTCGATGGTTGAAGCACTTGTCGCTGCCGGCTGGGGTGCGCAGGCAGCCAGGAGGAGAACGAGCGCAAGGCTGGTGAGATGGCGCATGAAAAAACCCTTTGCTTGGCGGGGCGCCCGCAGGCCCTTAAGACCGGGACAGACAAATCAGCTGACAAGGCTCTTAACATGGCAATGCCGGGATCGCGCAACCTCATTACTGACGTTCCGGGCATCCGGGTCGGGCAAGCCGAAGACGCGCGCGTGCGCAGCGGCGTAACCGTAATCCTGCCGGAGAGCTTTGCCGTTGGCGCGGTGGCTGTTGTGGGGGGAGGTCCAGGCACGCGGGAGACGGATGTGCTGAGGGGCGGGCGGCTGGTCGGCGGCGCAGATGCGATCTGCCTGTCGGGCGGCAGCGCGTTCGGCCTTGCAGCCGCAGACGGCGTGATGTCGGGTCTGAAAGCAGCCGGGCGAGGTTTTGCGCTTGTGGCGCGGCCAGGAGTGCCGCCGACGCCGATCGTGCCGGCGGCAATCCTATATGATCTCGCCAACGGCGGCGACAAGGACTGGGGCGAGGTCGCCCCCTACGCCGCGATGGGGCGCAGGGCGTTTGATGCGGCGGGCGACAGTTTCCGTCTTGGACGGGCAGGGGCGGGAGCTGGAGCCCGCGCGGGACAGTCGCCCGGCGGGACAGGATCGGCCAGTATTGTGACAGCCGATGGCCTGACGGTCGGCGCGCTGGCGGCGGTCAACAGTTTCGGATCGGTCCGGGTGCCAAACAGCGCCGCCTTCTGGGCCTGGCCTTACGAGATCGGCGGCGAGTTCGGCGGGGCGCGGCCGGATGTGACGCAAGCCTTCGATGCGGAGGATTGGGGCGCGGCCAAGGCCAATCCGGCACCGCGAGAGAACACGACCATCGCCTGTATCGCGACGGATGTTGCCCTGACGCGGGACGAAGCCGAGCGCGTCGCGCAGATGGCGCTGGCGGGCATGGCGCGGGCGATCCGGCCGGTGTTTGCACCGACGGATGGTGACGTTGTGTTCGTTATGTCCACTGAGCGCTGTCAGATCGAGGGTGCGCGCCCGCAATTGATTGCGCGGATCGGTGAGCTTGCTGCCTCCACACTCGCGCGGGCAATTGCGCGCGGAGTCTACGAAGCCGAACGTCAGGAACAACCAGCATGAACCGCCAGCTGCAGCTATCGCTCGCCGCTATGGCCAGCGCCTGCCTGCTTGCCAGCTGTATGGTGGCGGGGCGCGACGCCGATCCCGCGAAGTGGCCGGGAATGGCATCGATCCAGACAATATCCGGGAAAGACGTGTTCCATGAATGCGGCGGCATACTGATCGCTCCGGAATGGGTGTTGACGGCGGGGCACTGCGCCGAGGACATGCGGATCGAAGCCTCAGGCCGCGCCGCGCAATACGCGGGCGAGACGCGGCGGGGCGCGGTCGCGGTGGCCATCGGGCTTGGCGACCTGCGGACAATCCCGCCGGGGAGCGTGTTTCCGGTCGCCGACGTTATCCTGCACCCGAATTACCAACCGGGCGCGCCGGAGCGTGGCCATGATCTGGCGCTGCTGCGCCTAGCAGGATCCTCTGCTGCGGCGCCGATGCCGGCCGCAGGGCTCAGCGGTTCGGCGCGGGGCATCTACGATCCCTACGCCGATGTTTGGGCAGCAGGTTACGGTCAGAAAGGCGAGGGCGCACAGGGGCAGGACGGCGTGACGCGCACCGGCCGGCAGGTCGAGGCCGGCTCGCTGATCCTTCAGGAAGGTTACGTGCCGCCGCTGCCGCCAGAGGTGTGTGCAGAGCGGATTGGCGCCGGCCTCGAGCGCGAAGGGCTTGTGGACGCTATCTATTCCGGCGTGACCGTCGACGCCGCCACCCAGATCTGCGCTGGGACCGGCGGATCGGATGCCTGTCAGGGCGACAGCGGCGGACCGCTGGCGCTCCGCACGCCGGCGGGGCCGGTGCTGGTCGGGGTGGTCAGCTGGGGGCTTGGCTGCGGCCGGGCCGAAAATCCCGGAGTCTACATGCGCGTTTCGGCCTATGCGGACTGGATTGGCGGTGTCATCGATCCGCCGCCCTCACTCCCACCGGTGGGTGCCAGTGCCTTGGAAGAGGCCTCACCCGCCGATCTACCTGCCGCATTGTCGGTCGAATCCACCCCGGAAACGGCCCCTGAGACGGCCAGCAACCCCGGCTGAAGCACATGGGTTTTTGAGGCTTGCAAGGCGGGAGGCACGCCTGTATGTGTCCGCTCCTTGCAGTGGCCAAGCACCCGTAGCTCAGCTGGATAGAGCACCAGACTACGAATCTGGGGGTCAGGAGTTCGAATCTCTTCGGGTGCGCCATTTGCTGAATTCTCCGGCTCGGCATTGTGTGCCGCTGGCGACTCAGCCAGAGTATTCGTCTCGTGCGGTGGATGACTGAGATCAGTTGAAGGTTTTAGCCCCTTCTGAAACGCGCTCCTGGGATGCTGCGGGCAGAGGTGCCTCTTGTGACCAACTGTAAAGAGGAGGACGATTTGACGCCTGCATTTGGCCAGCCCGCCGATCACTCTTCGATAGAGCTGCAGACCGTGATGGGTATTGAAAAAATCCTTAAGAAGGTGCGGGCCTTCACCTGTCTTGTAATCGGCAACCGCGTCGAAGCCGACGAGATCGTCGAGGACGCACTGATCCTTTACCTCTCAACCGATCCGGACCCTCAAGAGGCCGACGGCTCGTATGCCTTTCTGATCGCTGCGGTGCGCCGGCTGCTGCGTACGACGGGTGCGCGGGCACGGCGTGGATCAGACCTCGACCAGGCTCTGGCACCTCTGTTGCAATTGCAGCTAGAGACCCGCGAGATTGCCGCGCTGCATCTCGGCGCGGGCCTGCCGGTCAGTGAGACCGCTTCGATGCTGGGTCTGACCGCCGAAGCAGTGGCCGCCGCGCTGGACGTGGTGCGCAAGGCGATCGGCCCGGATACTTACGACAAGGCTGCGGCGAGCGCCTGAGTGCCAGTCTCACCATCTGGCATTGCCCGGCCGGGATGATACCGTCAGAAGATGAGAGCCCCCCCGAGAAGAGCACTGATCTGAAACTGGAAAAGTTTGTGTATGGATCAACTCGATCTCCGCCATCCGGCCAGCCAAGCTGGATGTTTTCGATCAGGGCTTCATCGTCTTCTATGATGAGTGATGTTCACGTCTCGCGCCACCAGCTTTTGCTGCGACGACAACCACTTTCAAGAGTCTATGTCTCTACTGGATACCGGGCCGGGTTCAGTGCAGCGGCGCTAGCGCAGCTCTGGTCAGTCAGGCGCGGCGGCTCGGCGCAGGCCGGCCGCGGCAAGTTTTGTCACAGGCGCCGCAGGTTCATGATCCACGAACTGCGCGCCAATCTGATCGCCGCGCTGCCAGCGCAGCTCGCACGCTCGCTTTTGGGAAATGCCGGTATTCGGATTGAGGATGATCAGCAGGAAGGTGTGCGGTGCTGCAAAAGGTGACCCCAGTTTCAGCTTCACACCGCCTTCCGACATGTCGCGCACGGTGACGTCATAGGTTTTCAGTCCATCGAACTGTATCCGGGCGCCTTTCAGCGTGCGCTGGCGCGGGTACTTTCGCGGCGCTTCTGATCCTGGATCGGTCATCCGGTCAGCTCCCGGTGCGTCAATCAGTTCGTTTGAAAAGCCGGCGGGCGGGACACGCCCGCTAGCTTCGGAATGTTCAGATTGGTGCAGTGAGGTTAACAAAAACTATCTGCTTCCGCACCGAACAGAAAAATGAGCCAGCGCTCTGAAAAGCGCTGGCTCGGTGAGTTGATGTCAGATGGAGAAGCTCATTGGCTTCGCGGCGTCTATGCAGCAGGCCAGTGAATGGTTCCCGGGGACCGCAAAAGTCCGGATCAGTCCTTGGCGCGCTCGAGATAGCTGCCGTCTTCGGTGTTGACGACCACACGCGTGCCCACGCCGATGTGGGCCGGCACCATAATGCGGGCGCCGTTGTCGAGCTTGGCGGGCTTATAGGAGCCGGACGCCGTCTGGCCTTTGACGACCGGTTCGGTTTCCACGATTTCGGCGGTGATGCGCTGGGGCAGGGTGAGCGAAACGGCTTCACCGTTGAACATCTGCAGGATGACCGTCATGTTTTCCTGCAGGTAATGGGCACTGTCGCCCAACATTGCCGCCGGAACGATGACTTGCTCGTAGTTGGCCGTGTTCATGAAGACGTAGTTCTCGCCTTCCATGTAGAGGTAGGAATGGTCGACTTCCTCTACATAGGCGCGCTCGACCTTGTCGGACGTCTTGTACGTATTCGAGATTTTGATGCCATCCGAAATGCGGCGCATGTCGATGGTGGTGGTGGGCGTGCCTTTGCCCGGACGGAAGGATTCCGCTTTGAGGACCACATAGAGCTGGCCGTCGGTGTATTCGATGATGTTGCCTTTGCGGATGTCCGCAGCGATTTCAACGGCCATGGGGCGTTCCTGAGTTGCGAGGTCGAAAGCGCCGCTATATACCGCCTCGGCGCCGTTTGGCCAGCCGCAGATGCGGCTTTGGCCCGCTTTGATCCCGCGCAGCCGGAGCCGAATGCCCCCCGAAACCCCGTCTTGGTGGTCACCTGAGGCCCACGCCCGCAAACGCGGCTACCTTACAGCGCGCGGCGCGATCAAGGCGCAGATCCGGACCTGGTTCGAGAGCGATGGCTTCACCGAGACCGAATGCGGCCAGCTGCAGCACTCACCGGGAAATGAGGCCCATCTGCATGCCTTTTCGACTGCTTTCATGGCTGAAAACGGCGCCCTGACGCCGCTTTATCTGCATACATCGCCCGAGTTCGCGATGAAAAAGCTGCTGGCAGCAGGGGAAACGCGGATCTTTGAGTTCGCCCGCGCCTTCCGCAACCGCGAGACCGGCAGCCGCCATGCCCCGGAATTCACGATGCTGGAATGGTACCGGGCCGCGCAGGATATCGGCGCCGTGATGGCGGATGCCGAGCGGCTTGCCCAGATCGCAGCTCAGGCGGCATCGACGCGGGCTCTCGTCTGGAGGGGCCAGTCGTGCGACCCGTTTGCCGAACCGGAGTACCTGACGCTGGAGGACGCCTTTGCCGTTCATGCCGGGATTGAACTTGAACCAGTGCTGACAGACGCTGCCGGCCTCGCTGCCGCAGCGCGCAAGGCCGGTATCGAGACGCCGTCCGGCGCCAGCTGGACGGACGTGTTTTCCGCGGTGCTGGTCACCCTGATCGAGCCGAAGCTCGGCCACGGTCGGCTGACCTTCCTGCATCGCTATCCGGTCAGCGAAGCAGCGCTGTCCCGTCCGATCCCGGACGACCCGCGCTTTGCCGAACGCTTCGAGCTGTATGCCTGCGGCGTGGAGCTTGCGAACGGCTACCGGGAATTGACCGATGCAGCGCTCTTGCGCGCCCGCCAGGAAGCCGAAATGGCGCTTAAACAGAGCGTCTATGGTGAGCGCTATCCTCTGGATGAGGAGTTCATTGCGGCTGTAGAAGCGATGCCGGAGGCGAGCGGCGTTGCGCTGGGGTTTGACCGCCTGGTCATGCTGGCGACCGGTGCGCGGGAGATTTCCGATGTGCTCTGGACACCGCCTGCGCTAAAGGGGCGGTCATGACTGTTGATACCCTTCGCTCTGTCGCCGCACTCAAAGCGGCCGGGCTCGTCTCCGACACCCTCGCGCTAAAGCTCGCGGCGGTCGAGGCGGCCTACGCAATCGCGCTGCCAGAACCTTTGGCGCGGGCGATCAATCCGGCCGATCCGGGCGACGCGATCCGCCGGCAGTTTGTTCCGGCGCCGGAAGAGCTGGACATCCGTGCAGGTGAATCCGGCGATCCGATCGGCGACGCGCGACACTCACCGATGCCTGGGCTCGTGCACAGATACCCCGACCGTGTACTGATCAAGGTGACGTCGACCTGTCCGGTCTATTGCCGTTTCTGTTTCCGGCGCGAGATGGTCGGCCCGGAGAAGGGCGAGGCGCTGACCAAAGCGGACCTTGAAGCCATCTTCGACTACGTCACCGTGCACCCCGAAATCTTCGAGGTAATTCTGACCGGCGGCGACCCTCTGATGCTATCGGCTGCGAGGGCACGGGAGATTACCCTGCGCCTCGAAGGCATTGCGCATGTGAAGGTCATCCGCTGGCATACGCGTATGCCGGTCACGCGGCCAGACCGGATTACGCCTGCTTATGCCGAGGCACTTTCCAGCCGCAAGAAAGCGATATTTCTCGCCGTGCATGCCAACCATGCCAGCGAGTTCACGGCTGACGCCATCGCCGCCTGCCGTCTGCTGGCGGAGAAGGGTGCCGCGCTTGTCTCGCAATCTGTTCTGCTACGCGGTGTGAACGACACGGTCGCAGACCTATCCGATTTGATGCAGGCATTCCTTTCAGTCGGCATCAAACCCTATTATTTGCATCAGCTTGACGCCGCCCCCGGCACCGCGCATTTCCGCGTGCCGGTCGAGGAAGGACAGCGCCTTGTGCGCGCGCTCCGCGACAATCTTTCGGGTCTCGCCGTGCCGCACTATGTGCTCGACATTCCCGGCGGGGTATCAAAAGCGTCACTTGCCCTGCCGGACATCGAACGCCGCGATGATGCTTGGGCCGTGCGTGGCCGGGACGGCGGTGTTTATCCGTTTGCGGATTGAGCTGACGCCCGGCGGCCGGTGAGGATCAGTAGTGCCACGAGTCCGATGGACGTGGCCTGGCTTGAGAAAAGCTCCAGCAGCACGGCAAACAGCCAGCTTGGCAAGGACGCGCGCTGCTCGGCCTGCAGCAGGATGTTGCCCGAGCCTTGTCCCAGCAGCTCCGCATTCGCCGCTTCGATCTTGGCGATCAGGTCGTCCCGGCGTTTGGCGAGTCCGAGTTCGTTCTGCGCATCGCGGTAGGGCTTCTGCTCCGTCCGCCCGACGCGTTCGACCTCCGCAAGGTAGGATTCCAGTCCGTCCACGGATCGTGTCTCCGGCGGAATGCCGTCCAGCTGGCGGCGCCAGTCAGCAAGCTGCGATTCCAGCACGTCGCGGTTGGTTGCGGCGCTGGTCACTTCAGCTGCGGCGGTGAGATTGTTGGAGCTGATATAGATTTCGGTGCCGAGGATCGAGGCGCCCGCGCCGATCAGGGCGAACACCAGCGAGCGCAGGCTTTCCCACAGCCGCTTGTTGGCCGCGTGCCAGTAGACGAAGGTGAAGCCGCCGAAGGATACGATGGCGGCGATAATCCCTGCAGCGCCCCAGATCATGGATTCCAGCGGATCGGTGACCGTCGAGGCAAAGGCCTGATAGTTGGCAAAGCCGGATAGCCCTGCGGCCATCAGGCCGGCGATGACAAAAACGAGCGAGAGAAGGACGATGATGGTTTTCTCGCCCTGACCCTTGCGACGCGCGGCCCGCTCGGCGCGCACTGCGGCGAGCCGGATTTCGCGCTCGGCCTTTATCTCTTCCGGTTCGGGCAGTTTCTGGTCCAGACGAAGTGGCAAGACGCTTGGCGGTGTCTTCAGGACCGGATTGATCGCTCTGGTTACCTCAGAGTATTCAGCATCCAGAATAACCGGCACGTTCGAAACGTCAGATGTGTCGATCACTGCGGGCAGGTGAGTTCTTCCGGAATCTAGGCGCGGGATGAGGTCCTTCAGGAAGCCTCGTTCGCCAGATTCTCTGCATTGCCATGTGCCTTGGAGCAGGTTCAGGCTGAGCGTGTTGTCTGAAGGAACGCAATCGGTGTGCAACGGACAGGCGGTGCGGATGTCCGAGGTGTCCTGACTTACGTCCTCAGACAGCCGCAGGAGTTCGGCGACCTGCCGAATTTCCTTCAGGTGTCGTTCGTCGGTCATATGGCTCCCGGCTCCTCGTCCCGATTCCATAGCCGCCCGCCTTCGGCCCGTCACCGTCCCTGCGTCTTGCATACATTACAGTTGCAGGAGATTGGCCCTCCGGGCGCTATTTCGCCTTTGACCGCGCCGTCGCAGGCATTAATTAGGTGTTAACGCGCGGAGAGTGAGACTTATCCGCAATGGGGAGCCGCTGGACACGCTTGGCGGGGGCAAAAGGAAAGACCTGAAATGACACCGCGCTCGCTCGCGATTCCGAAGAACTGGAAAACTTTCGACATCCCGAGCTTCTTTTCCGCCTTCTTCTACCCGTTCCTGGGCATCTCCCTCTTCGTCACCATGGTACTGCTCGGGATATTCGTCAGCCAGCTCACCTTCCACTGGTGGTACGTGCCGCTCGCCGTCGGCGTCATCGCCTTCTCGGTCTTCTGGTGCAACATGGGCATCGGCCCGCTACACCGCATCCTGCAGCACCGCGCCGGCGAGCTGGCCCCGCCTGCGCAGGTTGTCGCCATGCTCAACCTGTTCTTCGCGATGCAGGGGAGGGTGCGCGACTGGGTGAACTATCACTCGCAGCACCACCGTTTTGCCGACCAGCCGGGCGACCCTCACAATCCCTTCGAATCCAAGCGTTGGGCCTGGGTGGGCTGGATCCTCTGGCGCGACCAGAAAGACGTCGAACGTCCCTGGCCGCTCTGGCTCAAGAAACATCCGATCATCGTCTGGATGGACGAACTCTACATCCAGTTCAGCATCGTCATCCATTTCGTGGTGCCCGCGATCATCTACCTGATTGTCTGGGCCTGCGGTGGCTCCCTTGTGCTCACCGCGCTGCTGCATGCCAGCGTCATCATCGGCCGCGCGATCCAGTTCCATGCCACGGTCTACGGCATCAACGTGCTCGGCCACCTGAAAACGCCCGTCTGGGCGGATCACATGATGGCGCTGCTCACCGGCGGCGAAGCCTTCCACGACCACCATCATGACCAGCCGCAAAGCGCCCTGCACCGTCCGCGCAAAGGAGTCTGGAACCGGATTGTCGACTATAACGGCACGGTTCTTCTCTTCCTCGAGAAGGTCGGTTGGGTGAAAAACCTGAAGATCGCGCCCCAGTTCGCCTAGCGCGCCTTCGCACCTGCAGCACACAATTTTGTGAAGCGTCCTCTTTAACCGGGAGGGCGCTTTCCCATTTGGGCTGTCCGGGGCGTGGGGGCGCATCACGGAGGACTACCCCATGACAGACGCACAAAAACCGGCCGCTCCCGCTGGCCCATCGCACTCCTATGTCCTCCTTGACCGAACAGGATCCATGGGCGGCATCTGGGAAGAAGCGCTGGGATCGGTGAACGCCTATGTCGAGGCTCTGGCCAAACCGGAAGCCGGCGCCCGGCCGGACGCCGGCGAGATGATCACCCTTGCCGTGTTCGACCATCACGATGGTCTGCAGTTCGACGTCATCCGCAAAGGCGTCCTGCTGGCAGACTGGCAAAAGGTGACGAATGCCGATGCCACGCCGCGTGGCATGACGCCCTTGTTCGACGCTCTTGCGCGGACGGTCGCGCTCGCCGAGGCTGACAATCCTGCCCGCGCCGTGATCGTCGTCATGACGGACGGCGCCGAGAACTCGTCGCGGGAAGTCACGCGGGACGGCGCGAAAGCGGCGCTTGACCGGGCGCGGGCGCGCGGCTGGGAAGTTGTCTTCCTTGGCGCTGACTTCGCGAAGTTCTCCGACGCTGATGCCGTCGGTGTGGCCGGATCGAAGTCGATGGCGATGGCGCCCGGCATGTTCGAAGGTTCGATGCGCAAGCTCGCGGCCAAGAACCGGGCTTACTATGCGGCGGAAGCTGCGTCCGTGGACTTCAATGATGAAGACCGCGCGGAAGCCGGCGAAAAAGAGGTCAAACGCCGTAAAGGCAGTTGATCCGTCCCCTGACGGGTGAAGTCTGAACGGTTGTTCAGTTGAGGGAAGGGCCGCCTCTCAAAAGGCGGCCCTTTTCCTTTGCTTCGGCGGAATCGCGTCACAGACGCGCCTCAATCGGGGCGCAGCTTTCCTTCACACCGATACAGGGAAGGGACGCACACCATGAAATTCCTCAACACCATTGCGGCGGTTGTTGCCGTTGTTGCCTTGGGCGCTTCGGCAGATGCCAAGGTTCTTCCGAAGCCGCAGAAATCCGACACCGTCCAGTCCTACATCCTGCTCGACCGCACGGGCTCGATGGCCGACATCTGGGACGAGGCGCTCACTTCCGTGAACGCCTACGCCGACAGCTTCGCGGCGGACGCGCCCGGCGCAGAGATCGCCGGCGCTGACATCAAGACGGCCGTCACGCTCGCCGTGTTCGACCATCAGGACGGTTTCCAGTTCGACGTGCTGCGCGACAAGGTCGACCCGTCGAAATGGAACAAGGTCACCAATGACGAAGCCAACCCGCGCGGCATGACGCCTCTCTATGACGCGATCGGCCGCATCGTGAACCGCGCCGAAGCGGACGCGCCGGAAAAAGCCGTGATCGTCATCATGACGGACGGGCTCGAGAACTCCTCCAGCGAGTTGACCAATCAGGGCGCCAAGGCGGCGCTTGACCGCGCCCGCGCGCGCGGCTGGGAAGTCGTCTTCCTTGGCGCCGAGTTTGCCAGCTTCGGAGATGCTGAAGCAGTCGGCATGGCCTCCTCGAAGACCATGGCTGTTGGCCAGGGCCGCATGCAGGAATCGATGGACAACCTCGCCCAGAAGGCCCGTGCCTATGGCAAAGGCGCTGCCCCGGCGGTTGAGTTCACTGCGGAAGACCGCGCCGCGGCTGACGAAGAAGGTGTGAAGGAACGCAAGGGCCAGTAACCCGGCTTCCGTCAGATGAGGATACAGAGGCCCGCTCAGATTGAGCGGGCCTTTTGTTTGGTCTAGCCTTCGGAGCGCAGGGGAGTAGGGGAGCCGGCATGTCCCAAGCGAAGTTCAGCAAAAAGCAGGTCGCCGCCTGGTTTACCGCCGCGCGCCCGCTCCTGTTGTATGGTGCCCTCCTTGCCGCCGGAGCGCTCGCACTGACCTGGCTGGACTACCTGCGCTTCGCGCGCACCTTTCCGGGTGAGTTCCAGATGGTCCTGATTGCCATCGGCTTCCTAGCCCTCGGCGTCTGGGTGGGCGCGCGTGTGTTCGCAGGCCGCCCGGAACTTCCAGCCTTCGACGGCAATCCCGAAGCGCAGCGTACGCTCGGCCTCAGCGCAAGGGAGATGGACGTGCTGGCGCTGATCGCTGACGGGCTTTCCAACAAGGAGATCGCCATGCGCCTGAATGTGTCACCGAATACGGTGAAAACGCATGTGGCGCGGGTGCTCGAAAAGCTGGAGGTGAGCCGCCGGACGGCCGCGCTCGCCAGGGCACGCGAACTGGGCCTGCTGCCCTGATCTGAGGAAAACGTCGGAAAATTGTAGGTGATCTGGCGAAAATCACCCTTTCGGGCGATTGTGGCTGCGCGCCGCAACCGCAACGACCGGCGGGCAACCCGCAAAGGAGTTTCCCATGTTGCAACGCATCCTGACTAACGGCGTGATTGCTGGCCTGATCGTCGGTGTTCCGATGGTACTTCTCACGCTCACCCTCGGCGAGGCTGCGCCGAGCGGCGCGCTCGGCATGGCGATCGGCTACACGACCATGCTCGTCGCCCTCAGTGTCATCTTTCTCGCCATCAAGCATCAGCGCGACGTCGTGAACGGCGGGGTCATCAAGTTCCTGCCCGCCTTCCTCATGGGCCTCGGCATCAGTGCCGTGGCGGGCGTGCTCTACGTGCTCGCCTGGGAGGCGTCACTTGTCGTCAGCGGCATGGATTTCGGCGCGCTTTATGCCGAGCATCTCGTTGAGGCGGCGAAGGCTCGCGGCGCCACAGAGGCAGAGATTGCTGCGGAGATCGCCAAGGCGGAAGAATTCGCGAAGATGTACGCCAATCCATTCTTCCGCATGCCGATCACCTTTACCGAGATCCTGCCCGTTGGCCTGATCGTGTCCCTGATCTCCGCGCTGCTCCTGCGCAACAGCCGCTTCATGCCTGCAAGGGCAAGGGCCGCCTAGTCATCAAACCCCAAGAACGTCGCCGCCTCGTCCACGGATTTGCGTTTCGAGACGACGGCGTTCGCCGGGAAGCTGTCGTCCGGCCAGCCCATCGCCACGCAGGTCTGGATCACCTGGTCTTCCGGGATGCCGGCCTCGGCGCGCACCACCGGGCTCTGCATGATGCCCTGCGAATTGATCACGCAGCCCAGTCCCCGGTTCCAGGCCGCATTGACAAGGCAGTTGACGACGCCCCCGCAGTCGAACGGCGCAATGTCGCTGCCCTGGATCGACTTGTCATAAGTGATGATGATCGAGACGGGCGCATCGAACTGGCGGAACCCCCGCAGGATCCAGTCCATCCGCTTTTCCTTGTTGTCGCGCTCGATACCCATCGCCTCGAATAGCTGGATCGCGATCTCGATCTGGCGCTTGCGATGGTCGCCGGCATACTCCGGTCCGAGACGGAATTCTCGGCTGTGCGGCACACCGGCGAGGTTGCGCTCCACATTGCCCGCTCGGATCCGGTCCAGGACGTCGCCGGCGACGACGTAGAAGTTCCAGGGCTGCGTGTTCAGCGAGGTCGGCGCACGCATGGCGATCTCGAGGATTTCCCGGATCAGCGCTTTGGGAACGGGCTTCTTCTGATAGCCCCGAATGCTGCGGCGGCCCCGTACAACGTCATCAAATTCCACACCAATCTCCTGTTGCGGTCCGGATGCTGTTCTAGCGCCCTGTTTTGCCGCCGCATCCCCTCCCGTTGGGTCAGGCTTGCCAACCGGAGGCGTTCCGGCAACCTCCCGTCCTGTTTCAGGATTTAGGGAAGGGCGGCATGAGGTATTTCGAGGACATGGTGATCGGCACGCGCACCCGCGCTTCGCGCACCTACAAGGTCACACGCGAAGAGGTGATCGAGTTCGCCACGAAATATGATCCTCAGCCCTTCCATCTCGATGACGAGGCCGCGAAGAACACCTTCTTCGGCCGTCTCTCCGCCTCCGGCTGGCATACCGGCGCCATGGTGATGCGCCTGATGGTCGACACGTGGAAGGACACCGAGCCGGCAGCGGGCCTTGGCTCGCCCGGAATTGACGAACTCAGATGGGTAAAGCCGGTCTATCCGGGTGACGAGTTGTCAGTCGAAATGGAACTGATCGACAAGCGCCGCTCCAAGTCACGCCCCGACATGGGCCTCACCAAGACCCGCCAGACGGTCACCAACCAGAACGGCGAAGTGGTTATGACGATGGTCTCCAACGGCCTGCTGCGCGTGCGCGACCCTTCGGCACCCATCGACTAGCGGCTTCCCAGCAAAGGTTTCGGCAAAGAAAAAGCCCGCTCGCAAGAGCGGGCTTTCCTGTTCCAATACCAGTCGGGTGGAGCCCGACGAGCAGTTGTTATCTAGGCGCCATGCGGATTGCGCCGTCGAGACGGACGTCTTCGCCGTTGAAGTAGGCGTTGCGGCACATTTCAACCGCAAGCGAGGCATACTCTTCCGGGTTACCGAGGCGGGCCGGGTGCGGGACTTGCGCGCCGAGCGCGGCTTTCACCGGCTCCGGAGCAGCGGCCAGCAGCGGGGTGTTGAAGATGCCCGGCAGGATCGTGTTGACGCGGATGAAGTCGCGGCTGAGGTCACGGGCGATCGGTAGGGTCATGCCGACAACGCCGCCTTTGGAGGCGGAGTAAGCGGCCTGGCCGATCTGGCCGTCTTCAGCAGCCACGGACGCCGTGTTGACGATCGCGCCGCGCTCGCCATCGATCGGGTCGAGCGTCAGCATGCCGGCGGCCGACTTGGCGATGCAGCGGAAGGTGCCGACGAGGTTGATCTGGATGATCAGGTTGAACTTATCGAGCGGGAAGTGCTCCGGCTGACCGGTTTCCTTGTTGCGGCTGGCCGTCTTGATCGCGTTGCCGGTGCCGGCGCAGTTGATCAGGATCCGCTCCTGGCCGATGGCGGCGCGGGACTTGGCAAAACCGGCATCCACGGAGGCTTCGTCGGTGACGTTAACGTTGCAGAAGACGCCGCCGAGTTCCTTGGCGAGCGCTTCGCCTTTTTCGGCGTTCAGGTCGAAAAGCGCCACTTTCACACCGTAAGATGCGAGTTTGCGGGCGGTTGCGGCCCCGAGGCCCGAGGCGCCGCCGGTGATGACGGCGGAGATGTTCGAATTCAGTTCCATGGGCTCTGCCCTCCTTGTTCATTCAGATGACCCATATGCGGGCCTTGCTTTCGGCGATGACCGCAGTGAACTATAATGCCGTTAGGAGAGCGCAATGTCTGACGCAGCGGAAATCATCAATACGGTGAAAGGCGAGGGCGGGGTCTACCTTCCCAAGTCGATCCAGCGCAATGAACGCACGGCGCGCGGCCTCATTCCCAAGCTGTTGCGGCTGGCCGGACAGATCCCGTTCGCCGACGATCTGGCGAGCGCCTATTACTGCGCCCGCGACCCGCGCACGCCGGTCAAGGCCAAGGCCGTGTTGTTTGCGGCTGTGGCCTATTTTGTCATACCGCTCGACATGTTGCCCGACGTGATCGCCGGCCTCGGCTTCACCGATGATGCTACAGTGCTCGCCACGGCCCTTGGCGTCGTGGGCGCGCACGTCAAGGAACGCCACCGCGCCATGGCCCGCCGTCTGCTGCGCCTGCCGGAGCCACTCGGAGACGCTACCTGAGCGGGCCGGCCATCTGGGCAGCCTTCGGCACGGCGAGCCTCGCTGCCCTGGCCTACGGATTTCTTTACAGCTGGCGCGGGGAAGGTCCCGCCCGTGCCCTGCTGAAGGTATCCGGCATCCTCATCCTTGCCGGTATCGCTTATGCCGTGGGCGGTCCGTGGATGCTGTGGTCAGCGCTGCTCGCCTCGGCGATGGGTGACCTCTTCCTGGCGGGCAAGCCGGAACGCTGGTTGCTGCCGGGCATGGCTGCCTTCTTCCTCGCGCATGTTTTCTACGTCGTGCTGTTCTGGCAGCTGGTGGAGGGCGGCGGCTGGAGCTGGCCGGTGAAGACGGCGCAGGCAGCGCTGGTTCTCAGCGGCGTTCTCTACATCCGCTGGCTGGTGCCCTGGATCAAGGCGAAGATGCGCGTACCGGTGATCCTGTACGGCGCCGTGATCCTGATGATGGGCGCGGCAGCCATAGCGCTGCCATCGGTCTACTGGCTGGTGACCGTCGGTGCGCTGATGTTCATCGCCTCGGACTCCATCCTCGCGCATCAACTGTTCTGCCGCCCGGCAGACGCGCCGCCCAACAAGGCTGCGTCCTATGCGGTCTGGTTCCTCTACTTTTTCGGGCAGGCCGCCATCACGTTCGGCCTGATCGGCCTGATCGGCCTTCCGGCCTAGAACGGCTTATCGCCATTCACCGTCGCGCGCCGCATATGCCGGCGGTGGCCTGGATAGTCATTCAGTGCATAGTGCCAGGTGCACCGGTTGTCCCACATCGTCACATCGCCCGCCTGCCAGCGGACGCGGCAGGTGAGACGTTCCTCGCGCGAGTGGTTGAACAAGTAGTCCAGCAACGGCTTGCTGTCCCGCTTCGACCAGCCGGCAAAGCGAAGTGTGAAGGCCGGGTTGATGTAGAGACCCTTGCGGCCGGTCACCGGGTGGGTGCGCACCACGGGGTGTTCGAACTCCGGTGCGGTTTCCACTTCGGTCGTGTCCATCGATTTGCGCTTCTGCGCAGACGCTCCGTGCACGCCGTATTCGCGTGCTGCGGAGTGGACGGCCTTGAGGCCCCCCAATGTTTCCTTCAGGCCCGGAGACAGGGCGTCATAGGCAGCCTGCTGGTCTGCAAACAGCGTGTCGCCGCCATAGGGCGGCAGCTCGATGGCATGCAGGATAGAGCCGAGGGCTGGAGTCTCTTCGAAGCTCATGTCGGTGTGCCAGCCGCCCCCGAAGTTCACCTTATCCTCTTTCTCCTTGATGATCTCGAGGAGTTCCGGATGATCCTTCATACCCTTCACATAGGGGTGAACGTTCAGCGTGCCGAACCGCCGCGCAAAGGCTTTGTGCTGGTCGGGCTGGAGGGTCGTCTGCCCGCGCATGATGATCACCTTGTGATCGAGGAAGGCCTGGTAGACCTTGTCGAACTCGGCATTGGACAGGCCTGACTGCAGGTCCAGCCCGAAGATTTCTGCGCCCAGCGTACCGGAAAGGGGAAGGATTTCGATGCTCATGGGCAGAGTGAAGCACCGGGCATGCCGGGACGCAAGAACAGGGTCAGTTCAGAGATCCTGCACCCACAGCCGTTCCGCCTGCCGCCTTGCCCTTCAGGTATCTGTCGAGGAAGCTCAGATAAGCCTCTGCCGCCGTGATCCGGTTCGCCTTCTTCCGGAAACCGTGGCCCTCATCAGGGAACACAACATACTCGACCGGCACACCGTTTGCCCGCACTGCGGCAACGATCTCGTCGCTCTCGACCTGCAGGACACGTGGGTCGTTGGAGCCCTGCACGACCAGCATTGGCCTCACAATGTTCGAGGCGTGGAACAGTGGCGATATTGCGCGGTGCCGCTCGGCATCCGTCGCGGGGTCTCCCATCTCGTCATAGAGGGCCACGCGGAACGAGCCCCACCAGGCGGGGATGCTCTCGAGCGTCCGCACCCAGTTTGTCACGCCGAAGATGTTAATGCCGGCATCGAACACTTCCGGCTCGAAGGCGAGGGCTGCTGCGGTTATGAAGCCGCCATACGAACCTCCGACAATGCCGATCCGTTCGCCGTCAATATAGTCCAACGATTCAAGATAGGCCCTACCCCAGACGATATCCTGCAGGTCTTCCTGCCCATGGCGCTTGTCGTCCATGTGGAAGAAGGTTTTTCCGTAGCCGGACGATCCGCGGTTATTCGCCGCCAGAACAGCGTAGCCATTGTTCACGAGGAACTGGATTTCGGCTGCGTAGCCTTTCTGGCTTTGCCCGCCCGGGCCGCCATGCACCCAGACGACAGCCGGAGCAGGGGTCTCCGCAGAAGCCGTCTTTGGCACATAGAAGATCGCCGGAATCTCGAGCCCGTCGAAACTCGGATAGCGCACGATGGACGCGGTCACGAGATTCGCTTCGTCGATTTCGGACGAGAGTGCACTGGTCAGGCGGGTCGCGGCGCCGGTGGATAGGTCGGCGGCGTAAATGTTGCGCGGCGAGGTGTCCGTGTTGACGCCGAAGGCGACGCGCGTTTCGTCCGCATTGAAGCAGACCTGCGTGACTTCCCCATCCGGTACGCCGGTAAGGGCTAAAGGTTTGCCGGTAGTCGTGTCGAGGAAGGTCACTTCCCAAAGGCCGTCGGCGTTGACGGTGGTCACCCGGTAGCGACCGCTCGGCGAGAAGCTGACGTCGAGAACGTCCCAGTCGGCTGACGCCAGCTCAGCTTTTGCACCGGTCGTAACATCATGCGTCCAGGCTTCAGTGAATTCGCCATGTTCGTTTGTTCCGTATACCAATTTCTGGCCATCCGGCGTAAAGCCATAGGTTGTGTAGGCAATGTTGCCCGCATGCGGTGTGATCAGCGTCTGCACAGGCGCCGCGGCGGACAGATCAATGAGGTAGACGTTGGCGTCGGCGCTTGAGACATTCTCGACCAGCGCCAGGTGTTTGCCGTCGGGGCTGATGGCGCCGATTTCCTTTCCATCATTCTGGTAGATCAAACGGCTCGAATAATCGGCAGCCGAGTAGGCGTAGACATCATCGGTTTGCTCGTCCCGCGCGTTCGTGGCGACATAGAAGGTCTCCCCGGATTGATCCCATCCGAGGAAATAGGCCCGTGTCTTCTCGCCGGGCGTAAGGTCGGTCAATGTGCCGTCGCTGGCGCGCACATAGAGATGGTTGATCTCGTTGCCGCCCTTGTCCGCCTCGACGAGGATGCGGTCATCGGAGGGGAAAAACGTCTCAGCATAGGTTGAGTCGATAGCCGAAGCTGTCAGCGCTGTTTTCGTGCCATCAAGGTTCATCTCATAGGCATTGATGATGCCGGTCTCATCCGAGCTGACGAGCAGCGTCTCGCCGTCCGGTGCAAAACAGCGGCCCTGATCAGACGCCAGGCTATAGTTCACCGTGTCATAGAATTGCTGCGCGCTGTAGGTCTTGAAGGGGGCGGCATCCGCCGGCGGGGTGGCCTGTTCTGCGGGCGCCTGCGGGGACAGCGCACTTGCGCAGCCCGTGACCAGCAGAATGGCGGAAGAAAACAACAGGTTGCGCATGGCAGCACCTCCAAGGGTCAGGCATTTGGCGGCACCATAACCCCGCGCGAAGGAGTGTCACCTGCCTGCGCCTGAAAAATGCCGTTTGCGGAAAGTCCGGAACTGTGAGAAACCGCCCGCGGGCCAGGCGCCCCCAACGGCGCCCAGCCTATCTGTGAGGATAGGAGTAAAAACAGATGACCGTGACCACCGCCAAGCCGGTAGTGCGCCCAGCGTGCCCGCATTTTTCTTCGGGCCCCACCGCGAAGTATCCCGGATTTTCGCTCCAGAACCTGGTGACCGCCGCCCTCGGCCGCTCGCACCGTTCGGGCGACGCCAAGAAGAAACTGAAAGCTGCGATCGACCGCACCAAGCTGATCCTCGACCTGCCGGAAGGCTACCGGGTCGCCATTGTGCCGGCCTCTGATACGGGCGCTGTCGAGATGTGCATGTGGTCGATGCTGGGTGTTCGCCCTGTCGACGTGTTCGCTTGGGAAAGCTTCGGCCAGGACTGGGTGACCGACGCCGTCAAGCAGTTGAAGTTGCCAGACTGCAAGAGCTACAACGCCGACTACGGCGCCCTCCCGGACTTCTCGAAAGCCCGCGATGATGCCGACATCGTCTTTACCTGGAACGGCACCACCTCCGGCGTGCGCGTCAAGAATGCCGACTGGATCAAGCCGAACCCCGACCGGATCGTCATTTGCGACGCCACCTCGGCCGCCTTTAGTCAGGACATCGAGTGGGAAAAGCTCGATGTGATCACGTACAGCTGGCAAAAATGCCTCGGCGGTGAAGCTGCCCATGGCATGCTGATCCTCTCTCCGAATGCCGTGCGCCGCCTCGAAACCTACACGCCGGACCGCCCCCTCCCGAAACTCTTCCGCATGACCAAGGGCGGCAAGCTCGACGAGGACCTTTTTGAAGGCGCCACGATCAACACGCCCTCCATGCTCTGCGTCGAGGACTACCTGCAGGCGCTGGATTGGGTTGAGCGGCTTGGCGGCTGGAAGAAGCTGAAAGAGCGCTCGGACGACAGCCTGCGTACTCTGACGGACTGGGTCGGACGGACCAGCTGGGTCGAGTTTCTGTGTCCGGATGCGTCCGTGCGGTCGAACACCGGCGTAACGTTCAAGATTGTCGATCCGCGCGTTGCGGCGCTCGATGAGGCCGGCCAGCGTGATTTCATCAAGAAATTCATGAAACGCCTCGAGACCGAGAACGCCTGCTATGACGCCGCCGGCTATGCCAAGGCCCCTCCGGGCCTGCGCATCTGGTGCGGTGGTTCCGTTGACCCGTCGGACGTCGCCAAGCTTGTCCCCTGGCTCGACTGGGCCTTCCACGAGGAAGCGGCGAAGCTTTAGGCACGCTGTCACCCCGGTCAGGCGCGCGCGATGTGATCCGGGACCTGCTTGCCACTCTGGTGAAGAGGTCCCGGCCCACTGCCTCGCTCCGGCCGGGAGGACAGGGATGTATCCGATGATCACTCTCCGCCCCGCCACCCTGAATGATGTGCCGCATCTGGACCTCTGGGATCTGGAACCACACGTCATTTCAGCGACATCCGATGATCCGGATGCCGAAAAGGCCTTCGGCGATACCTACTGGCCAGATGAGCTTGCGCTCGTTCGGGAAGACTACCAGTACTTCATCGCCGAGCTCGATGGCCGGCCCATCGGGGGCATGCAGATCATCGATCCGCATACGGAACGAACTCGATACTGGGGCGACATTGAACCGGGGCTGCGTGCCATCGATATCTGGATTGGCAGCGCCGCCGACCATGGCCACGGCTACGGGGCCGAGATGATGCGCTTGGCCATCGAGGCCTGCTTTCTGGGCCCTGAGGTGACGGCTATCATCATCGACCCGCTCGCTTCAAACACCCGCGCACACACTTTCTATCAACGGCTTGGCTTCCGCCCGGAAGGGATCCGGGAGCTCGGTGAAGACAACGATATCTGCCTGGTTCATCGCCTGACTCGCGACGCCTGGCTCAAACCTCTTTCTGGAGAATGATCCACTATGCCTAAAGTCCTCATCGGAGATTCGCTCTCCCCCGCCGCCGTCGAAATCTTCAAGGCGCGCGGTATAGAAACCGACATCAAGGTTGGTCTGTCCAAGGAAGATCTGATCAAGATTATTCCCCAGTATGACGGTCTCGCTGTCCGCTCGGCTTGCAAGCCGGATGCTGACGTGATTGCGGCGGCAACCAATCTGAAGGTCATTGGCCGCGCGGGCATCGGCGTCGACAACATCGACATCAAGGCTGCCACTGCCAAGGGCGTCGTCGTCATGAACACGCCTTTCGGAAACGCCATCACGACGGCAGAGCATGCCATCGCCATGATGTTTGCGGCCGCCCGGCAGATCCCCGCCGCCAACAATGATACGCAGGCCGGCAAGTGGCCGAAGTCAGGTTATATGGGCGTCGAGGTCTCCTTCAAGACGCTCGGCCTGATCGGGGCAGGCAACATCGGCAGCCGCGTCGCAGAGCGCGCCATCGGCCTGAAGATGCGTGTTGTCGCCTATGACCCTTTCCTCACAGACGAGCGCGCCATCGAGCTCGGCGTCGAGAAGGTCGACCTCGACACGCTCCTGAAGCGCGCAGACGTCATAACGTTGCATGTTCCGCTCACGGATCAGACACGCAATATCCTCTCGCGCGAAAGTCTCGAGAAGACCAAGAAGGGCCTCATCCTCGTCAACTGCGCGCGCGGCGGCCTTGTCGACGAGCAGGCCGTGGCAGACCTTCTAGAATCGGGCCATCTCGCCGGCGCCGCTTTCGACGTGTTCGCCGTCGAGCCCGCCAAGGAAAACGTGCTGTTCGGCAAGAAGAACTTCGTTGCCACGCCCCACCTCGGCGCGTCGACCAACGAGGCGCAGGAAAACGTCGCCCTTCAGGTGGCCGAGCAGATGTCGGACTACCTGCTGACCGGCGCCGTTACCAATGCGCTCAACATGCCGTCTGTAACCGCAGAAGAGGCTCCGCGCATCCGTCCCTTCGCGACGCTCGCCGAGAAGCTCGGCTCCTTTGCCGGGCAAATCTCGGACTATGGATATGATGAAGTGGTCATCGAGTATGAAGGCGAAGTCGCCGAGCTGAACCGCAAGCCGGTCACCGCCGCGCTGCTCGCGGGCCTGCTGCGCGCCTCGCGCGGCGACGTGAACATGGTCTCGGCTCCTGCAATTCTTGCCGAGAGCGGCATCAAGCTCACCGAGACCAAGACCGAGTCGAGCCCGGTCTATGACAGCCTGATCCGCATCAAGGTGAAAACCAAAGCTACGAAGAATTCGCCGGAAGGCGGCTGGCGCACGCTGGCCGGCGCACTGATCGCCGGCAAGCCGCGCATCGTCGAGGTGAAGGGCATGGCGCTGGAAGGCGATTTCTCTCCGGTCACGCTGTATGTGAACAACCTCGACAAGCCGGGCTTCATCGGCGCGCTTGGCCAGATGCTCGGCGAAGCGAAGGTGAACATCGCCACCTTTCACCTCGGCCGTCAGGCTGCCGGCGGCGAAGCCATCGCGTTGATCGGTATCGACTCGCTGCCGCCGGCCTCGGTTATCGAGAAACTCGATGCCCTGCCGCAGGTGCGCTACGTGAAAGTGCTGAGCTTCTGACGGTCAGTCGTTCTTTCCATGGACGGACGGCATAAACACTATGCCTCAGGGGCGGGCTGATCTTCGCATCACCCGCCCCATCTGTTGGCCATCAACGGAGCAGGGGCCCCAACACGGCCAGGATCGCGAGCGCCGACTTTTCAGGCTAGGGCCAGACGGCCACGGCCGCAGAGCATGTCTGCAAGGGTGCCGGGTCCGTGAAGCGCGCTGACGTGCGCCTCTGCAAGGCGGAGGATCTGACCTCACCAGGCGCTGGTCCGTGGGGCGAACTTGCCGCGGCGGACGCTATCATCTTCGGCGCGCCGACCTTCATGGGCTCGGCTTGCGGCGTCATGAAGACCTCCATCGACGTAACCTCAAAGGCCTGGTTCAACTGCACTTGGGACAACAAGGTCGCCGCCGGTTTCACTGCCTCCGGCTACCTGTCGGTCGACAGGACCGTCACCCTGGATCAGATTGCGATGCTCGCAGCGCAACCGGGCATGGTCTGGGTCGGCAGCGACATCCCGAGTGGCTACAGTTGTCGAAGAGCGACTTCGCTGCAGCCCACGACCGCGCTGGCCGTTTCCCCGGCTTCGCCATCCAGGCGCTGACGGACCTGCCTGCCGAACAGACCCCGGACCGCTATGAACTCAAGGCCGCGGAACTGTTCGCCAAACGTGTTGCGCAGGCCGTCCTATGACGGGGACGTGTCCCAGCACAGGCTGAACTGGCTTGACGGACCCTGCGCAGGGGGGCGATGGAACGGGATACGTTTGTAATCGTTGAGAGATCATGCGCCGTCTCGTTGTCTCCCTCGCACTTGCCGCGCTGCCCGCGTCCATGGCTTCAGCAGATATCGTGGAAGAAGTCCGTCTCGGCCTCATGCAGCACAATGTCTGCGTCACCGACTGCGACAATGCCGAAAAGGAAGAGAGCCCGGATCTCAGCGGCGAAGCTGTCTTTGCCTCTCCGGAACTTCTGAATATCCTGGGTAGTCCGCGCCCTTATGTCGTCGCGAGCGTCAACATTGCCGGGGATACCAGCTATGGCGGCGCCGGCCTGCAATGGCGCTGGGGCTTTGCCGAGGGGTGGGCGTTCGAGCCCGGCGTCGGGTATGTCATCCACGATGGTGAGCTGGATTTCCGCTTTCCTCAGGGCGATCCGCGCAACGATCCGATCTCGCGCAGCAAAATCTACTTTGGCTCGCGCGACCTCTTCCGCACCAGTTTCGCACTGAACCGTGAAGTCACCGACAGGTGGGGCGTCCAGTTGATGTTTGAGCACCTCTCCCACGGCCAGATTCTCGGGGAAGGGCGCAACCAGGGCATCGACAATGTTGGTGTCCGGGTCTTCTATCGCCTCGGCGAGTAACCGGGGCCAATCATCGCACGCCTTTGACCTTGCATTTGGCGGCCAAATCCTGCCCTTGTCGCCGCGGCTGCAAACGGAGCGGAACATGGCAGGAGTCGTCGTCGTAGGCGCCCAGTGGGGTGACGAAGGCAAGGGCAAGATCGTGGACTGGCTGTCGGCGCGCGCCGATGTCGTCGTCCGCTTCCAGGGCGGTCACAATGCTGGCCACACGCTCGTCATTGACGGAAAGGTGTTCAAGCTCGCGCTGCTGCCCTCAGGGCTTGTGCGCGGCGGCAAGCTGTCCGTCATCGGCAATGGCGTCGTTGTTGATCCCTGGCACCTCCTCTCCGAAATCGAAGGCATCCGCGCGCAGGGGGTGGACGTCTCGCCGCAAAGCCTTGTGCTGGCGGACAATGCCTCCCTCATCCTGCCCTGGCACAAGGACATCGACGCTGCGCGGGAGGGGGCCCTCGGCGCCGCCCAGATCGGCACCACCAAGCGCGGCATCGGCCCGGCCTATGAAGACCGCGTGGGCCGCCGCGCCATCCGCGTCGCAGACCTTGCCGATCCCGCCGCCCTAGACATGAAGATCGAGCGCCTGCTCGCCCACCACCGCCCGCTCCGCATCGGCCTCGACTTGCCGGAGCCGGACGGCACGGCCCTCAAGGCCGAGCTTCTGAAGATCGCTCCGCAGGTGCTCGCCTATGCCCAGCCCGTCTGGAAACTGCTGGACGAGCAGGTCCGCAAGGGCCGCCGCATCCTGTTCGAAGGCGCGCAAGGCGTGATGCTGGACGTGGACCATGGCACCTATCCCTTCGTGACCTCGTCCAGCGTGGTCGCTGGCAATGCCAGCGCCGGCTCAGGTGTCGGCCCCGGCGCCATCTCGTACGTCCTCGGCCTCGCCAAGGCCTACACAACACGCGTCGGCTCCGGCCCGTTCCCTACCGAACAGGACAACGACATCGGCAAGCGCCTCGGCACGGTTGGCCACGAGTTCGGCACTAATACCGGCCGCCCCCGGCGTTGCGGCTGGTTCGATTCCGTCATGGTGCGCCAGGCCTGCGCCACGTCGGGCGTCAACGGCCTTGCCCTGACGAAGCTCGACGTGCTCGACGGCTTTGACGAGATCAAGGTCTGCACGGCCTACAAGCTGGGCGGCAAGACGATCGACTATTTCCCGGCTGGCCTCACCGATCAGGCCGCTGTCGAGCCCGTCTACGAAACGCTGAAGGGCTGGAGCGGCTCAACCCGCGGTGCCCGCAGCTGGGCCGACCTTCCGGCCGAAGCGGTCGTTTATGTTCGCCGTCTGGAGGAACTCGTCGGCAAACCCTGCGCCCTCGTATCGACGTCGCCGGAACGCGAAGACGTCATCCTGATGCGGGATCCGTTCGAGGGCTGATTTCGGCTACGAAACCCGCTCGACCATCATGTGCTTGATCTTCGCGATTGCCTGCGCCGGGTTGAGGCCCTTCGGGCAGACCTGCGCGCAGTTCATGATCGTGTGGCAACGGTACAGTTTGAACGGATCCTCGAGATCGTCGAGCCGTTCGCCAGTTGCCTCGTCGCGACTGTCGATCAGCCAGCGGTAAGCCTGCAGCAGCGCTGCCGGGCCGAGGTATTTCTCGCCGTTCCACCAATAGGACGGGCAGGAGGTCGAGCACGAAGCGCACAGGATGCACTCATAAAGGCCGTCGAGTTTGGTGCGGTCCTCTTCGGACTGGCGCCACTCTTTCTCCGGGGTCGGACTATCGGTCTTAAGGTAGGGCTGCACATACGCATGCTGAGCGTAGAAGTTCGTCAGGTCCGGGATCAGGTCGCGGATCACCGGCAGGTGAGGCAATGGGCTGATGGAGATCACGCCGCCCGGCAGATCGTCGAAGCCCTTGGTGCAGGCGATCGTGTTGCGCCCGGCAATGTTCATCGCGCAGGAGCCGCAAACGCCCTCGCGGCACGAGCGGCGGAAGGCCAGCGTCGGGTCGATGGTGTTCTTGATGTAGAACAGGACGTCCAGAATCATCGTCCCCGCCTTGTCCATATCTACCCAGTAGGTGTCCCAGCGCGGGTTGCCCTTTTCCTCGGGGCTGTAGCGATAGATGCGGAACTCGCGCAGGTTCGTCGCGCCCTGCGGCTTGGGCCAGGTCTTGCCCTTCTGGACTTTGGAATTCTGGGGAAGGGTCAGCTGAACCATGGTCTCGTCCTGGAAGTCTTTATGTTAAACGGGGCGGCGGCGGGCAGTGATCACCGCGCCATCGGAGATGCTGAATCCGAAGCCATAGCCGCCCTGATTGACGGCGCCCTTTTCCGAATGGCCGCCTACGGAGGGGAGTATCGAAATCACGTCATAGCCTTCTTCATGCAGCGTATTGCACGCAGTCTCGATCTGGGCGGCGAGGTCGGCGATGTCCGCCTGGTGCGGATCGTCGACCAGTTTCTTGCCCCGGCCGAGCAGTTTCTTTTCTTCCTTCTTCTGCCTTCCGGTGCGAACCCAGACGGATTTGTATTCACTCATCCCCCCCCTCCACACCTGAAGACACCTGATTGATCAGTACACCCGCGCTTTCGGCTCGATATACCCTATGTCGTTGGACAGCGTGTATTCGTGCACAGGGCGGTAATCGATGGTCACCTTGCCGGCGCCATCGACCCAGGCGAGCGTGTGCTTCATCCAGTTCGTGTCGTTGCGGTCGGCGAAGTCCTCGCGCGCATGTGCGCCGCGGCTCTCTTCACGGTTGGCGGCGGAGTTCACAGTCACGGCAGCCTGGCAGATCAGGTTGTCGAACTCGAGTGCTTCCACCAGGTCTGTGTTCCAGACCATGCCGCGGTCCTTCACGTCCAGGGCCGGGACCTTTTTGTAGACATCTTCGATGGCGCTGACGCCGTCCTTCAGCACAGAGCCCGTGCGGAAAACGGCGCAGTTGGACTGCATGGCCTTCTGCATCTCGAGGCGCAGCTTTGCCACCGGCTCGCCGCCGGTCGCATTGCGCATCCTGTCGAAGCGGGCGATGTGCGCATCGGTTGCCTTCGTGGGCAGGTCCGGCTGACGCGCGCCGGCTTCCGTCGTTGCGCCGCAGCGCAGGCCAGCCGCACGGCCGAACACGACCAGGTCGATCAGTGAGTTGGAACCGAGGCGGTTTGCGCCGTGTACGGACACACAGGCGGCTTCGCCCACGGCCATCAGTCCGGGTACGACCGAATCCGGGTCGCCGCCCTTCTTGGTCAGTACTTCACCGTGGAAGTTCGTGGGGATGCCGCCCATGTTGTAGTGCACCGTCGGCAGAACGGGGATCGGCTCCTTGGTTACGTCCACGCCGGCAAAGATCTTCGCCGTCTCGGAGATGCCCGGTAGGCGCTCATGCAGCGCTTCGGGGGAGAGGTGGTTGAGGTGCAGGTAGATGTGGTCTTTCTCGGGGCCTACACCGCGGCCTTCGCGGATTTCCATCGTCATCGCGCGTGAGACGACATCGCGCGAGGCAAGGTCTTTTGCGGAGGGCGCATAGCGCTCCATGAACCGTTCGCCCTCTGAGTTTGTCAGATAGCCGCCTTCGCCGCGGGCGCCCTCAGTGATCAGGCATCCCGAGCCGTAGATGCCGGTCGGATGGAACTGTACGAATTCCATGTCCTGCAGCGGCAGGCCGGCCCGCAGTACCATAGCATTGCCATCGCCCGTGCAGGTGTGGGCCGAGGTGCAGGAGAAGTAGGCGCGGCCATACCCGCCTGTAGCGAGGATTGTCTTCTGCGCGCGGAAACGATGCAGCGTGCCGTCATCAAGCTTCCAAGCGGTGACGCCCCGGCAGACGCCGTCTTCGTCCATGATCAGGTCGAGTGCGAAATACTCAATGAAGAACTCTGTCTCTTCGCGCACGCACTGGCCGTAGAGGGTGTGCAACATGGCGTGACCAGTGCGGTCGGCGGCGGCGCAGGTGCGCTGCACAGGGCCCTTGCCATACTCGCGGGTCATGCCGCCGAAGGCGCGCTGGTAGATCTTGCCTTCTTCCGTGCGGGAGAAGGGCATACCCCAGTGTTCGAGTTCATACACGGCGGCCGGCGCGTTGCGCACAAGATACTCGATCGCGTCCTGGTCACCGAGCCAGTCGGAGCCCTTGACGGTGTCGTACATGTGCCATTTCCAGCTGTCCTCGGACATGTTGCCGAGAGAGGCGGCAATGCCGCCCTGCGCTGCCACGGTGTGCGAGCGGGTCGGGAAAACCTTGGTGATGCAGGCCGTACGCAGGCCTGCCTGGGCGGCGCCGAGCGCGGCGCGCAGCCCCGATCCGCCGGCGCCGACAACAACGACGTCGTAGGTGTGATCGATCCAGTTATAGGTGCTCATGTCCTGCCTGTCTTTCGCCCTGGGCTTCAGCGTCCGGTCCAGATCCGCAGCACCGACATCACCACGACGGCAAACAGGCCGGCGGCAAAGAACGTGTTGAGGATCAGGAGCGCCGCACGGGTGCCCGGCTTTCCAATGTAGTCTTCGATGACCGCCTGCATACCGAGGCGCATGTGGTAGAAGGCCGCGCCGGCTGTCAGCAGCAGCAGCGTCGCGTTCACTGGCGAGGACACCCAGGCCAGCGCATCTGCATAGCCGCCGAGCGCGGCTTTCATGACCGAGAACAGGAACCACGGCACCAGCACGATGAGCGCAAGTGCGGACACGCGCTGGCGCATGTGGTGGCTGGTGCCGGTTTTGGACGCGCCAAGGCCGCGGGTGGTCTTGATCGGGCTGACGAAAGGTTTGTCGGACATGGCGCCGGCCTCAGGACAGGATTGCAGCTGCCATCAGGGCAACAGCCCCGACCAGCGCGAACACGTAGTTGAAGATCGAGATCTGGCTGGCGACCTTCGGATTGAAGCCGAGGCCGGGCCCGTCCCAGATCAGATGGCGGATCCCGTTGGCAAAGTGGAAAAGAACCGCGAAGGCCCAGAGGAACAGCAGAATCTGCCCGGGGATTGAGAAGGCGATCGCTTCGACGGTGTTGTACGCGTCAGGCCCGTTGGCCAGTGCGATCAGCCAGGCCGTGATCAGCAGCGTGCCGCCATATAGACCCATGCCGGTGAAACGGTGGGTGATCGAAGCGGCCATCGTGGCGTGGAAACGCCAGACCTGCAGGTGAGGGGACAGAGGCCGCGAATCAGCCTTCGGAGTGCCGGACATGAAGTGGTTCCTTGCGCGCCGTGAAAACACTTGGCCTCGCCTTCTAGGCGCCTCTATGTTCGTGTCAACGCAACGAGGGAAGAGAGTGACAATATGAAACTGGCTGTCCTCGCGGCAGGCATCCTGGCGCTCTCTGCGCCTGCCTTTGCAGACCCTCTCGATCCCCTGATCGAGGCCTACGAATCCTTCGCGCTGGCCAGCGATCCGGGGGAGGCGGCCCGCGCCGCCGGCACTGCACCGACAGGCTGGGGCCGTGTGCGTCCGCGCGATGTGTCGGCCCGCGCCGACGAAGCCCGCGCCCTTCTGGAAGAGATTGAGGCCTCCGGCACCGCCCGCGCCATAGATGCGGCGATCCTGACGCGCCTGCTCACTGACGAGGTTACCGCCGACGCGCTCGATACTGCCCGCATCCCATTCACGGGCGACTGGGGCTTCAACGCCGCGCCGGTTTTCGCTGCCCTGCGCCTTAGAATCAGGACCGAGGCAGATGCTGATGCCTGGGTCCAAAGGCTGAATGATGTACCCCGCTTCTTTGCCGAGAACCGCATCAATATGGCGCGTGGCATTACCACCGGCTGGACCGCGCACAGGGACCCGCTCGCCACCATGCGCGAGCAGATCGCCGCCCAGATCGTCGAAGATCCGGCCACCAGCGACCTGTACGCCCCGTTCCTTTCCCTGCCGGATACGATCCCGCCCGCCACCGCCGCCCGCCTCAAGGCAGACGGCCTCATCGCTGTTGCCAATGCCATTCAGGCCTACCGGGACACTGCACGCTTCATCGATATGACCTATGCCCCGGCCGTTCGCCGCGAAGCTGGCATCGCTGCGCTGCCCGGCGGCCGCGAGGCCTACGCGGCGGCGGTCGATGCCCATACCGCCGGCGCCGGCTACTCCCCCGAGGACATCCATGCCATCGGCCTGGACGAAGTCGCCCGCATCCGCGCTGAAATGCACGGCGTGATGGCGGAAACGGGATTCGCAGGCACCTTTGCCGAGTTCCAGTCCTTTCTGCGCACTGATCCGCAATTCTATGCACAAACCGATACCGAACTGATGGACAAGGCAAAGGAAATCACCGGCCGGATCGACGCCATCCTGCCGCTCTGGTTCAATCAACTGCCGAAGCTTGGCTACACGGTTGACCCGGTCCCGCTTTCCATCGCCCCCGGCTACACCACGGGCCGGTACGCACAGGGCGACCCCGCTGAAGGCCGCCAGGGTAGCTACCTCGTCAACACTTATGCGCTGGAGCAGCGTCCACTTTACGAACTTCCTTCGCTATCCGCCCACGAAGCCGTCCCCGGCCACCACCTTCAGATCGCCCTTGCGCAGGAAATGTCCGGCCAGCCCCGCTTCCGGCAGGAGTACTACGCCACCGCCTTCGGCGAAGGCTGGGGGCTCTATGCCGAGCGCATCGCCGGAGAGGCCGGAATCTACCAGACGCCCTATGAACGCTTCGGTGCGCTGTCCTACGAGATGTGGCGCGCCTGCCGCCTCGTCGCCGATACGGGCCTGCACTGGTATGGCTGGACGCGCGAACAGGCCGAGGCCTGCTTCATCGAGAACTCGGCCCTCTCGCCCCTCAACATCAAGACCGAAGTTACCCGCTATATCGGCTGGCCGGGGCAGGCGACCGCCTACAAGATCGGCGAACTGAAGATCAGCGGCCTGCGCGCGGAAGCGGAAGGCGCGCTCGGTGAACGTTTCGACATCCGCGAGTTCCATGATGTCGTCCTCGGCCAAGGCGCCGTGCCACTCGATGTGCTCGAAGCGCAGGTGAAAGCCTGGGTCGCCTCCTACCCGAAACCCTAGTCCCGAGAGATTCCGATGCGTTTGTCCTTTACCGCGCCGGCCGCGCTCCTGCTGGCTGCCTGCGCCGCGCCTGCGGCAGACCTCGGGCTCGAAGCGCCGCTGCCAGCTGCCGTAGTACAGCCACCCCTCGCCAGCGATGCCGAGATCGACGCCTCCATCACCGCGCCGCTGGAGCCGACGGCGGCCAGTATGGAATGGAACGCGCCCTCTGCCCCGTTCAAGGTCATCGGCAACATACACTATGTCGGCTCGAAGACGGTCGGCGCCTATCTTGTCACCACGCCGGATGGCCACTTCCTCGTGGACGGCATCGTTCCGCAATCTGCGCCTTTGATCCTCGAGAACATCCGCGCCCTCGGCTTCGATCCGGCTGACGTGAAATACCTGCTGAACTCACACGCCCATATCGACCATGCTGGCGGCCTCGCCGCCCTGAAGCGCGCCACGGGCGCAATCATGGTCGCCAGCGCCGCCGACACGCCGATCCTTGAGGCCGGAGATGTTTTCTATGGCCCCTCCAAGGGCATGAAATTTCCGCCCGTGCGTGTCGACCAAATCATCGATGATGGCGAAACGCTCAGCCTCGGCGGCGTCATACTGACCGCTCACCTTACGCCCGGCCACACGCCGGGGTGCACCTCGTGGTCCTTGCCGGTCGCCGGCGTAGACGGCGCCGCGCATACGGCCTTCCTGCACTGCAGCTCAACCGTCGCTGGGCAGAGGCTGGTGCCGGAATCCTATCCCGGCATGATCGACAGCTATCGCGCCACTTTCGAGAAGGTCCGCACGCTTGAGGCAGACATCTTCCTCGCCAACCACGACAACTTCTTTGGCCTCGCCGAAAAGCGCGCGCGCCTCGCCGCCGGTGATGCCAATGCCTTCGTGGATGCCGAGGAATTGCAGGCCTTCAACACTGCAATGGAAGCGGCGTTCGAAACGCAGCTCGCCATGGAAGAAGACATGGCGCGCTGATCCCCCGGCCATCTTGTTCTTTGCCGCACCCTGCGCCACATGTGCGGCGTATGTTCCGCTTGTTCGAAACCCGTATTGATCCGTTTCCGGAAACCCGCCCCGGCGTTCCGCCGAAGGGCTTGCGCGCGTTTGTGTGGCATTACATCAAGGATGCCGCCCCCTGGCTGATCGCCATGTCGATATTCACGGCGCTGATTGCTGTGGGCGAAGTCGCCCTGTTCGGCTTTCTCGGCGGCATCGTCGACTGGCTGGCCACCGCTGAGCGCGAAGGATTCTTCGAGCGGGAAGGAGGCCGACTCGCGCTGATGGCGGGTATCCTGCTGATCGGCCTGCCGCTCGCAACGCTCCTCCAGGGACTGATCGTCTATCAGGGCCTGATGGGCAATGTGCCGATGAGTGCGCGCTGGCGCATGCACCGGCAAATGCTCGGCCAGTCGATGGGTTTCTTCGGTAACGAGTTCGCCGGCCGCGTCGCAACGAAAGTCATGCAGACGGCGCTGTCCGTGCGCGAAGTCGTAATGAAAATTCTGGACGTCTTCGTCTTCGTCCTTGTCTATTTCTTCTCGGCGCTTGCGCTCATCGGCTCGGCCGACTGGCGCCTTGCTGCGCCGCTCGTCCTCTGGCTTGCGGTTTATGCCTGCCTCCTCTGGTACTTCGTGCCCAGGCTCGGCAGGATCGCCGAAAAGCAGGCCGACGCGCGCTCGATCATGACCGGGCGCATCGTTGATTCGTACACGAACATCCAGACGGTCAAGCTCTTTGCCCATTCCGGCCGGGAGGAATCCTACGCTAGGGACTCGATGTCCGGTTTCCTCGATACCGTGCACGGCCAGATGCGCCTCGTCACCGGCTTCAATGTTATCGTTTACCTGAACAACTCGCTGCTCGTTTTCCTCATCGCCGCCTCTGGCATTCTCCTGTGGACCGGTAATGTTGTCGGTGCGGGTGCGGTCGCTGTCGCCGTCGGCCTCGCGCTGCGCATGAAAGCCATGTCGCAGTGGATCATGTGGGAAGTCGCTGGTCTCTTCGAGAATATCGGTATTGTCTATGACGGTATGGCCATGCTGGACAAACCGGTCGCCGTGGTCGATGCGCCGGACGCCGCTGCTCTGCCGCGCGTAAAAGGCGACGTGCGGTTCGAATCGGTAGCCTTTCACTATGGCAAGGGCGAAGGCGTCATCGAGAATCTCTCTCTAGCCATCCGCCCCGGCGAAAAGATCGGCCTCGTCGGCCGCTCCGGCGCGGGCAAGACGACGCTCACAAACCTTCTGCTGCGCTTCTACGACGCGGAAAGCGGCCGCATTGTTGTTGATGGGCACGACATTGCGAAGGTCACGCAAGAATCCCTCCGGGCACAGATCGGTGTCGTCACGCAGGACACATCGCTCCTGCACCGCTCGATCCGCGAGAACATCGCCTATGGCCGCCCAGGCGCCACCGATGACGAAATCCGTACCGCCATCCGCAAGGCGGCCGCCAACGATTTTGTGGAGGCTCTCGAAGATGCGAAAGGCCGCCGCGGCCTCGACGCACATGTTGGCGAGCGCGGCGTGAAGCTGTCTGGCGGCCAGCGACAGCGCATCGCCATTGCACGCATTTTCCTAAAGGATGCGCCCATCCTGATCCTCGACGAAGCCACCTCCGCGCTCGACTCAGAAGTCGAAGCCGCGATCCAGGAACACCTCTTCGAGCTGATGGAAGGCAAGACCGTTATCGCCATCGCGCACCGCTTGTCCACCATCGCTGCGATGGACCGCCTCGTCGTGCTCGACGAAGGCCGCATCATAGAGCAGGGCACGCACGAAGAACTTGTCGCGTCCGGCGGCCTCTATGCCGATCTCTGGGCGCGCCAGTCGGGCGGGTTCCTAGTCCAGCCGGAACCGCGCGAAACCGAAGACGTCCCGGCAGAATAGGGCAGGGCATGAAACTCACGATCATCGAGACAGGCTTGGCGCCGGTGGCCATCCGCGACCGGTTCCCCGACTATCCAGAAATGTTTCGCCGCATGTTCGCCGGTGTTGATTCAGCGATCACGTGCGAGACGGTCTCGATTGCCCGGGGCGAAACGCTGCCCGATCCCGCGACGCTTGAAGCCGTGCTCTATACCGGCTCACCCGCCGGCGTGTACGATCCTTTGCCTTGGATAGGTCCGCTCACGGACTTCATTCGCAGCGCCGCTGCCGCAAACACGCCGCAGGTCGGGATCTGCTTCGGCCACCAGATCATGGGCGAGGCCCTCGGCGGAAAGGTCGTCAAGTCCGACAAGGGCTGGGGTGTCGGCCGCCATACCTACGAGATTGTTCAGTGTCCGGACTGGAGCGCGGTGCCGTGCCCGCCGTCGCTCAGCGTGGCGGTAAGCCATCAAGATCAGGTCGTTGCACTGCCGCCGACAGCCAGCGTTATCGCACAGTCCGATTTCACACCTTATGCGGGCCTCGACTATCGCGGCTTTCCCGCCATCAGTTTCCAGTGCCATCCGGAGTTTGATCCGGACTTCGCCGCCGCCCTCTACGCTGCCCGGCGTGGCGGCGCGCTCAGGGAGGAGGATGCAGATGCTGCGGTCGCCTCCCTTGCCGGGGACTGCGACCGCCGCCTGCTGGCCGGCTGGATCGTCAGCTTCCTGCGCGCAAACGCAGGAAGCTGACATTCCGGATTAGCCGCCGAAACGGTAGCGTACACCGACGCTGAACACGGTCTGCGTGTTCTCGATGTTTAGTGTGCCGGGGAACAGCTCGTTCTCCAGCTTCACGTCATCCGTGGCGCGGTAGGCCGCCTCACCGAAGAGGTCGATTCTCTCGCTGACGGCCAGCGTGGCGCCGGCTTTCAGCTGGTAGGCAAACTTGCCCTTGCTGTCATCGATGATGCCGACGCCCGACGGGCTGTACTGCACCGACACATCCGAATAGCCGAGGCCAGCGCCCACATAGGGGCTGATCCGGCCCTCGCGGTTGAAGTCATAGTAGAGGTTGGCGAACAGGCTGGTTGACTCGATCTGGTCACCGTCCGGCGTCGCCACTACCTGGCCAACCGTAGCGCCGAGTTGCGTCGGCGAGCCGGTCAGCACGGCGGCGTCCACGCCGTCGATGACGGTTCCAGCGACGTTCACGCCGGAGTGGGTGTCAACGTCCGCCTGGCTGTAGACAAGCTCCACGCCGGAACGGAAGCCGTTACCATAGCGCGCGCCGAATTCGGCAGAGAGCGCGTAGCCATTGTCGAATTCAGTGTCCCAGCCGTAGTCTGTGCCCGCGGCAATCGGGCTGCCGAACGGGATCACCGGCGCGCCGTTGCCGGTCGTGAAGGCGCCGGTCTCACCGGCATTGGCGCTATCATTCTGGAGGACGTAGCCGGCAGAGCCGCCAACATACCATTCCTGTGCCGAAGCGGGCAGGGCGAGGCTGGCCGTTGCGGCGCCGAGCGCAAGGATCGCAATCCGAAAGTTCATTCTGAAGTCTCCTTATGGGGTTCGGGAGAGCCTCCCCGGGGCCGGCTGGAAAAAGCCGGCCTCGGAACGCTTCCGGGAAGGCAGATAGAAGGGTGCATTGCCGGGGCAACTTTCCTGCTTCTGAACTTTTCGTGATCGTCACGGTACGCCGCCCCTTTCGCCTGCGGCGCGAAAACTGCAAAAGAACCCGGCATCACGCAGCGCCCCGCCCGGGAGCGCGCCTAACCCGTTTCACGGAGAGACACATGCTGCCGAAGCCGCGCACAGACCTGGCCCCCAATACGCTCGAATTCGAGATCCTGCCCCTGGTGAAGCCGACCGGTTTCCGGGAATACGACGCCCGCTGGTGGTTCAACGGCATCGGCCATCCGAAAGCCCCGGAGCTGAACCTCACCGGCGTCCAGGCGCTCGGCCTCGGCATGGCGACCCTCTTCCACGAACTCGGCGTGAAGCCCACGGTCGTCACCGGCCACGATTTCCGCTCGATCAGCCAGCCGATCAAGAACGCGCTCACCCTCGGCCTCGTTGCCGGCGGCTGCGAAGTCATGGATGTCGGCCTCGCCCTCTCGCCGATGGTCTACTGGAGCCAGTTCGAACTCGACGCAGCCTGCTGCGCCATGGTTACCGCCTCCCACAACGAGAACGGCTGGACCGGCGTGAAGATGGGCGCCAACCGCCCGCTGACCTTCGGTCCGGACGAAATGGGCAAGCTGAAAGAGATCGTGATGAACGGCCGCTTCGTCGAGCGCGCCGGCGGCTCGATCCGCCGCATCGACGGCCTGCGCGAGAAATACATCCAGGCAATCGTCGGCGACACAAGACTGACCCGCAAGATCAAGGTCGTCGCCGCCTGCGGCAACGGCACGGCCGGCGCCTTCGCGGGCGACTGCCTGCGCGCCCTTGGCGCCGAAGTGATCGAGATGGACTGCAACCTCGACAACACGTTCCCGAAATATAATCCGAATCCGGAGGATCACGAGATGCTGCACGAGATGTCGCTCGCCGCAAAAGAGCACGGCGCCGATGTTGTGCTCGGATTCGACGGCGACGGGGACCGCTGCGGCGTTGTCGACAATACCGGAGAGGAAATCTATGCCGACAAGATCGGCCTGATGCTGGCCCGCGACCTCTCGAAAAGCTATCCGAATGCCACCTTCGTCGTCGACGTGAAATCCACTGGCCTTTACAAGACCGATCCCGTTCTGAAAGCCAACGGCGCAACCGTCGACTATTACAAGACCGGGCATTCCTACATCAAACGCCGCACGAACGAGCTTGGCGCGCTAGCCGGCTTCGAGAAGTCCGGCCACTTTTTCTTCCGCCCACCCATCGGCCTCGGCTATGACGACGGACTCGTTGCCGCCAAGGCCGTGCTCGAGATGCTGGATCGCAACCCCGGCAAGACGATGGCGGACCTGAAGTCCGAACTCGGCGTCGCCTTTACCTCACTCACTATGTCTCCCCATTGCGGCGACGAAGTGAAGTACGGTGTCATCGATAAAATGGTCGAAGAATACAAATCCCTCAGCGGACAGACCATCCTTGGGCGGAAGGTTGTCGACGTGAACACGGTCAACGGCGCCCGCGTCACGCTGGAAGATGGCTCCTGGGTGCTCGTGCGCGCCTCGTCCAATAAGCCGGAGCTGGTGGTCGTGGTCGAATCCATGGCCAGCGACGCCGATATGAAGGACCTCTTCCACAAGGAAGTGAAGCCGCGCCTCGGCAAGCATCCGGAAGTGGGCGCCTACAACCAGGAAATCTGAGCGCCTTTTCCGGCAGACACTGCAAAGCCCGCTCCGCCGAGCGGGCTTTTTTGATTCCAGCCGCTTCTAAGCGCTGAAATCCTCCCGGTAATAGATGTCACGCCCGATCTCGCGGATGAGGTGCGCATCCGGCACCGGCATCATCGCCCGCAGGAAGCTGTGCGGGTACGGAAAGAAGTTCACATGCGGGTTGAACGTATAGCGGTACTCCCGCTCGCGTGGCACCACGATGATCAGCCGCCGGCGAGCAACGCGCCGCAGCTCGGCAATCGCGGCGCGGTAGTCCACGATATGTTCGATTACATGGGTGCAGATCACGGTGTCGAACGCCTTGTCCGGGAAGGGCAGGGTCTCAACCTTCGCCGCAAAGTAGCGGATGCCCTCATCCTTCAGCTCTGGATCGATCACGAAGTCAACGCCCGCCAGCGCCTTCAGCTCAGGTCGCGCCTCTCGCACGCGGCGGAGCAGCGCGCCCGTGCCGCAGCCCACGTCCACCGCGCTCATGCCTGCAATATCCGCCGTAATGGCTGCGATGCAGGCGTCCGAATTGTCGGTGTCCTCATGCACGCGGGGATGCTTGCGGTAGAGCGCCTCGTATTCCTCGTCCGTCAGAAAGGCTGCGCGCTCGCGAAAACGGGCAAGGTCTGCCACATGACTGCCCCAAGCCATCGAGGCCGCTGCGCGGAACAGGGAAGAATCCCTCAGCACCGGCGGCACAATGTCCTCCAACACATAGCGGATACGGTTGGTCATCTCCCGGCGCATTAGAATCCCGTGCTCCGGAAGGGTGCCTGCGTCTCTCGTTCCTCGATCGGGTGCGCGCCGGAAAAGGAGCGCTCCCCGCGCGCGGGCGCCTGCGAGAGATAGAAGATGCGCTTCTGCTCGATGCGCGCGCGAGAGACGGAATCAAGGATGATCCCGCACGACAGCGACAGCATCGCACCGACCAGCAGCGTCATGGCCAGCATCACAGTAGGGATGCGCTCTACAAGTCCGGTTGCGAAGAACTCCAACGTGATCGGCGCCATCAGCGCCGTGCAGGTCGCAAACAGCGCCGCAGAAATCCAGCCGAAGAACACGAACGGCTTCGTCTCCTTCAGCAGCATGGCCATCATCGACAAGATGCGGAAGCCATCCCGGAAGGTAGACAGCTTGCTGGCCGAGCCTTCGACGCGCCGGCCGTAGTCAAATTCGATCTCGGTCACCGGCAGGCGCAGCGTCGAGGCGTGGACTGACATTTCCGTCTCGATTTCGAAGCCCGCCGAATGCGCCGGGAAGCTTTTGGCAAAGCGGCGGGTAAACACGCGGTAGCCGGAGAAGATGTCCGTGAAGTCGCGGCCGAACATCGCCTGATAGACGCGGTTGAACAGCTGATTGCCGAAGGCGTGGCCCTTGCGCCCGGCATCTTCCGTGATGTTTCGGCGCGTGCCCACCACCATGTCGGCCCGGTCGGCAATCAGCGCTTCGATCATACGCGGTGCCGCAGACGCATCATATGTCCCGTCGCCATCGGCCATGATGTAGATGTCGGCTTCGATGTCGGCGAACATCTGGCGCACGACATTGCCCTTGCCCTGTCGCCGGCAGGTTATCACCGTTGCGCCGGCCAGCGCGGCCTGCTGGGCGGTGTTGTCGGTGGAGTTGTTGTCATACACATAGATGCGCGCGCCTGGCAGCACCTTGCGGAAGCTGATCACCACGGACGCGATCGACAGCCCCTCATTGTAACAGGGCAACAGGACGGCAAGGCTGTAACGGTTCGGTTCGGGCGTCATGGCGTTCAGTCTTTGGTGAATGTTTGCATGCCATACACCTGCACTGGTTAAGTTAGCCTTGCGGGAGGGGCGGTTTCCTGATGACGGCGCCCGGGCGATCTGAAAACTTCGCTGAAGGACATGCCGGTCTGCTGCTTTCAGTAGCGGTCTGCACCAGCCTTTTGATCGTCAGTATACTGATGGGAGGATTCGGTGCTATCGGCCCGGACGGCGACGATGTCATGCGCCTCGTCCAGGTGCGTGACCTACTGGAGGGGCGGTCCTGGTTTGACCTTACCCAGCCGCGCCTTGGACCGGAGGGCGGGACGCTGATGCACTGGTCCCGCCTCGTGGATCTGCCCATCGCTGCGATAGCGGCGCTGTTCACGCCCCTGCTTGGCCAGGATGCCGCGCTTGGACTGGCCTTTACCTTCTGGCCGATAATCAGTGTGCTGGTGGTAACGGCGGCGCTTGTGCACGGCGCCCGCGCCGTCGGTGGCCGGGGCGTTGTCCTGTTCACTTGTCTGCTTGGCTTCGCGGTTCTATTCCGCCACTTCCGCTTCCTGCCCGGGGCCATTGACCACCACAACATCCAACTCGGCCTCGTCCTCCTCGCCGCCGCCGCACTTCTGGCGCGCGGCCGGCCCGCCGCGCCCATGGCGCTCTCTGGCGCCTGCCTCGCACTTGCGGCGACTGTCGGTGTCGAGGTCTACCTCTTCGTTGCCGCCATCGCCGCCTTCGTCGCCGTGGACTGGGCGATCAGCGGCGCCTCCGCGCGCCAGGGCGCGGTCGTCTTTGGCGCGAGCTTTGCCGCTGTCCTCGCGGCCACGTTCCTCGTCACTGTCCCGCCGCTCGACTATTGGACCGCGCGCTGCGATGCGCATTCCTCGGTCACTCTTCTCGCCGGGCTCGGCGGCGGCGCTGCCTTCGCGCTCGCCGCTCAGATCACCTCGGACAAGTCCTTTGCCATCCGTCTCGGCGCGCTCGCCAATGTCGGCGCCATCTGCGTTGCCTTCGTGCTGGTCGCTGGGCCGCAATGCTTCGCCAATCCGCTCGCGGCCCTGTCGCCGGAGGCGCGCGATCTCTGGCTTTCCCGCGTAGACGAAGCCCGCCCCACACTGGCGCTCATGAACGCGCATCCCGACGAAGTCCTCTTCCGCCTCGGATCGCAGATTGCGGGCCTCGGCGCTGCGCTCTGGATGGTCTGGCAGGGTAGGGACCGCCGCGCCGGTCTGCTTTTTGTTCTCCTGCTGACGGTCTCGCTGCTCTTCGCGCTCTACCAGACGCGCTTTTATGTCTTCGGCCAGCTCTTCGCTGTTCTGCCGCTCGCGGTTCTCATCGCGCGCATTCATGCCGGAGAAGCTGGTTCCTCCTGGCCGCGCCTCGCCTACCTCGTCGTCCTGCTCGCCGCCTTGCCCTTCACCTGGAGTATCGCAGGCGGACTGCTGGCGCCTTCAGGCGCGGGGCCCACTGCGCCGCTCGCCGCCTCCTGCGACCCCGCCGCAACCCACGCCGAGCTGAACACGCTGCCCACTGGCCGCATCCTCGCGTCCGCCTCTGATGCCCCCGGCCTGCTGCTGGAGACACCGCACAGCACGCTCCATGGCCACTATCACCGCAACGCCGCTGGCATTGACGCCGCCCTCGCCATCTTCACCGCCCCGCCAGACGACGCCCACGCCCGGCTTCGTGCCGTGCGGGTCGACTATCTCCTGGTCTGTCCGGCGGATCCCGATCTGCAATTCTTCGCTGGCTATGCTCCGGACGGCCTTGTCGCCAAAATCCTGAGCGGCGAGGTGCCCGCCTGGCTTCAACCCGCCGGACAGGGCGGCGCAACCGCCATCTACCGCGTCCGTCCGGACTGATCCTGCTCAGCCATCTGGCCCGTATTCTGCGCCTGCCGCATCGTCCAACTCGTTCGCCCGGATCGCGCCGCGCCGCGACTGGATGCGCCCCAGATAGGCCTCCACTGCCGGCGTCTTCGGGATCGAGCCGAACTGCACACCCCAGCCGATCTGCGCGCCCACATAGACGTCCGCCGCCGTGAACTTCGGCCCTGCCAAGTAGCCCGTCTCCGGTACCGCGCCCAGCAGCGTTTCCAGCGTCCGCTGGAAATCTCCAAAGCCCGCCATCGCCGACTTGTCCGGCGGCACATCCATGCCCAGCGCCTGCGCCGTCGTCGCCTGCTCCCAGGGCCCGGCCGCAAACAGGATCCAGCGGTAATAATCCGCCCGCGCGTTTAGAGGCGGGGCGAGATCCGCCTGCGGAAAGGCATCGGCAAGGTAAAGGCAGATTGCCGCGCACTCTGTTATCACCCGGCCGTCATGCACGATCGCCGGTACCTTCCGCATCGGGTTCACGCCGGCATACGCCGCCCCGCTCATCTCAGCGCCATAGCGCACATAGCGCGTCTCGTACGCTGCGCCTGTCTCTTCGAGCATCCAGCGGGCAATCCGGCCGCGCGACATGGGGTTCGTATAAAGTACGAGGCTCATCCTGCCCTCCTATTTGTTCATGTTTTGTTCTAATGGGTCGGCACCCCCCGAGTCAACCCAGTTCCCCTTGGGGCAAACGCCCCTTGACCCTCTCGCACAAAAATTGCACCCCGCAGGCGAACACCCCGCTATTGTATCTTACTGAGGGACTATTCCATGCGTGTCGCGATTATCGGAACGGGCTATGTCGGCCTCGTGTCAGGCGCCTGTTTTGCCGATTTCGGCCACATCGTAACCTGCGTGGACAAGGACAAGTCGAAGATCGACAAGCTCCAGGCCGGCATCATGCCGATCTACGAGCCGGGCCTCGACACCCTCGTGGCCAACAACGTCAAGGAAGAGCGCCTGTTCTTTACCACTGACGCCGCCGAAGCGGTCAAGGATGCCGATGCTGTGTTCATTGCCGTCGGCACGCCTTCTCGCCGCGGTGACGGCCACGCCGACCTTTCCTATGTCTATGCCGCTGCCGAGGAGATCGGCCAGCTGATGAGCGGCTTCACCGTCATCGTCACCAAGTCGACCGTGCCCGTCGGCACCGGCGACGAAGTCGAAGCGATCATCAAGAAGGTCCGCCCGGATGGCGACTTCGCCGTGGTATCGAACCCCGAATTCCTGCGCGAAGGCGCCGCGATCAAGGACTTCAAGATCCCGGACCGCGTTGTCGTGGGCACAGAGGACGAGCGCGCCAAGCAGGTGATGCGCGAGCTTTACCGCCCGCTTTTCCTCAACGAAACGCCGATCCTGTTTACGGCGCGCCGCACGTCAGAGCTGATCAAGTATGCCGCCAACGCCTTCCTCGCCGTGAAGATCACCTTCATCAACGAGATGGCGGACCTGTGCGAAAAGGTCGGCGCCAACGTGCAGGAAGTTTCGCGCGGCATTGGCCTTGATGGCCGCATCGGCTCCAAATTCCTCAACGCCGGCCCAGGCTATGGCGGCTCCTGCTTCCCGAAAGACACGCTCGCGCTCACCAAGACCGCGAACGATTATGGCAGTCCGGTGCGCATCGTCGACACCGTCGTCGAGGTCAACGCCGCCCGCAAGAAAGCCATGGCCCACAAGGTCATCCAGGCGATGGGTGGCGAGGTGAAGGGCAAGACGATCGGCGTGCTCGGCCTCGCCTTCAAGCAGAACACAGACGACATGCGCGATGCGCCCTCGCTCGACATCCTCCCGGCGCTCACGGCTGCTGGCGCCAAGGTCGTCGCCTTCGATCCGGAAGCGATGAAGGAAGCGTCCCACCTCCTGAAAGACATCACCTACGCCGACAGCGCCTACAAAGCCGTCGATGGCGCCGATGCCATGGTCATCATCACCGAGTGGGACCAGTTCCGCGCGCTTGATTTCGGCCGCATCAAGGGCGCGATGAAGGGCAAGGTCGTCGTCGACCTGCGAAATATCTACTCCCCGGAAGACATGGCGAAACACGGCTTCGCCTACACCTCGATCGGCCGTCCGGCCGTCTGAGGCTGCTACGGCGCCCACAATCCAGCGCTCCTCCCGGCCCCGGGGGGAGCGTTTCTATCTGCGCCGCACTTGGATCGCGGGTCCCGATTGGTTAAGGAAGCGCCAGCGCTCTCTCACCGGACTGGAACCTGCACATGAAATTCTTCGTCGACACTGCCGATACGAAAGACATCGCCGACCTCGCCGCCTCCGGCCTGATCGACGGAGTCACGACCAATCCCTCGCTGATCGCCAAGTCCGGCCGCCCCTTCGCCGAAGTGATCGCCGAGATCTGCGCGCTTACGCCAGGCCCGGTCAGCGCCGAAGTCGTCGCCACCGACTATGACGGCATGATCAAGGAAGGCCGCAAGCTCGCGAAGATCGCCTCCAACGTCACTGTGAAACTCCCGCTGACGCTCGACGGCCTCAAGGCCTGCAAGACGCTGACGGGGGAGGGCACGCAGGTCAATGTCACGCTCTGCTTCTCGGCCAACCAGGCGCTCCTCGCCGCGAAAGCCGGCGCGACCTTCATCTCGCCCTTTATCGGCCGCCTGGACGATATCCACCTCGACGGCATGGAACTCATCCACGAGATCCGCCAGATCTACGACAACTACCTGTTCGATACGGAAATCCTCGCCGCCTCTATCCGCACGGCCAACCACGTGAAGCAATGCGCCCTCGCCGGTGCTGACGTGATGACCGCCCCGCCCGCGGTGATCAAGTCCCTCGTCAACCATCCGCTCACGGACAAAGGCCTCGAAACTTTCCTCGCCGATGCGAAGAAAGCTGGCATCAAGGTCTGATCGCCCCAGGCGGCGCTGCACGAAATTTCAACCCTCCTGTGAGAGCCTCGATGGCTTGAGGAGGACGGCATGACAGCTTGGTTGTTGGGCACCTCCCGCGAACCCGCGCGACGCCTCGTTCGATGGGTGGCCAGTATTGTGGTCGCGGCTGCTTTCATCACCTCCCTTTGGGCCGCCCATATCGGTGTCACCCTGCTGACACTCTTCTGGGCGCTCGTGCTGATGGGGCCCATGCTCGCCTGGCCATTGACCTGGGGCCCGCTCCTCGGACGCGGCAGCCTCGGCATAGCTGTGCTTCTGATCATACTGCCGGGTTATCTCGGGAACGGACACGGCGCCACGCTCGGCGAAACAGTGATGATGTATGGCGCATCGATTCCCTTCTTCCTGCTTGGGGTGGTGCTGTCAGTCCCGCAACTCCTCATTGGACTGGTCCAGTCTCTCATTCGCCGGTAGTCAGGACGCAGCGATCCGTTGGTGACAGCGCCGTACTTGGCGCTAAGACCAAGTCCGGCATCAAGGACATGGTCATGACCAACCCCACCGGACGCGTTCTCATCATCGCCGGCTCCGATTCCGGTGGCGGCGCCGGCATCCAGGCCGACATCAAGGCTGTCACGATGCTCGGCGGCTATGCGATGACCGCCGTCACGGCGATCACTGTGCAGGATACGCGCGGCGTACACGGCGTCTGGCCGGTTCCGCTGGAGGCGGTACTGGGTCAGATCAAGGTCACGCTGGCAGACATCGGCGCCGACGCGATCAAGACCGGCATGCTCGGCTCGGCCCAGCTCGTCGAGGCCATCGCCGAAGCGTTGCACGCGCAGGGCGGCGTCACACCGCGCATCATTGATCCCGTCATGGTCGCCACGTCCGGCGACCGGCTGGTGGACGAGAAAGCCATCAGCGCGATCCGATCCGAACTCCTCCCGCGCGCCCGCCTCGTCACGCCGAACGCGCCGGAGGCGGAGGTGCTGACCGGCAAGCCGGTCGAGAACATCGACGGCCAGCGCCGCGCCGCCGAACGCCTGCTTGAACTCGGCGCCAATGGCGCGCTCGTTAAGGGCGGCCATATCGGCGGCAAGCTCATCCATGACGTGCTGCAGACAACCACCGGCGAGTGGATCTTCGAAAGTCCCCGCATCGACACGACGTCCACACACGGCACCGGCTGCACGCTCGCCTCCGCCATTGCCGCCCTCCTCGCGCAGGGCCGCTCGGTGCCCGAAGCGGTCGAACAGGGCAGGGACTATCTCCACGGCGCGATCAGGGCCGCGAAAGGCTTCGGCAAGGGCCATGGCCCGGTCCATCACGGCTGGCTGCTGGATGAACTGAAAAACTAGCCGCCGCTTCGGCTCAAACCCCGCGCCGCGAACGCAGCGCTGCTGCAAGCGTCCCGTCATCCAGGTGATCGAGCTCCCCGCCGATCGGAACGCCGTGCGCCAGCCGGGTGACTTCCACGCCTTTGCCTTCCAGCTGATCGGCGATGTAATGCGCGGTCGTCTGCCCATCCACCGTGGCATTCAGACCAAGGATCACCTCGCGCACACCGCCTGCCTCAACGCGCCGCACCAGCGCCGCGATGCCGAGGTCCGACGGCCCGATGCCGTCGATCGCGGACAGTACCCCGCCCAGCACATGGTAGCGCCCGCGATACGCGCCGCCGCGTTCCAGCGCCCAGAGATCCGGCACATCCTCCACCACGCAGATCACCGCATCGTCGCGGCCTGGCAGCTGGCACACCGCGCAGGGCTGCACCGTGTCATAGTTCCCGCAGGTCTCGCATTTCTGGATCTTCGCGCCCGCCTCTGCCATCGCCTCGGCCAGCGGTTTCAGCAGCGTCTCGTTGCGTTTCAGGAGGTGCAGCGCCACACGCCGCGCCGAGCGCGGCCCGAGCCCGGGCAGCTTGGCGATCAGGTCGATGAGACGCAGGAGTTCGGGGCCGGCAGAGCGTTGGGACATGGGCGGGTTCTGCCCGAGTCCGGCGAAACTGTCACCCCGGCTCCTTCCGCTCGCCCGGCTTCGGCGCGATGCCGTAGCTTCCCAGCAGTTTCCACACATGGGCGGGCACCATGTTCTTTAGTTTGGCCGGCTCCTCCCGCCGCAAGTGGATCACCGTTTCGGCCGCCTTCATCTCCACCCGCGTGCGCGCGAATTCGAGGCCCTTGGGCCCGATTCGCGGTTGCAGGAAGGAAACGAGCGGGCGCACCCAGTTCGGCATCGAGCGCAGCGGCAGGCCGCCGGCTGCCAGTTCCACGTTTTTGATGAACGCCGCGACATGCGGCGCCCGCTTGCCCTTCGATCCCGGCACGGCGGTGACGAGCGCGTCGCCCAGCAGCTCCACCAGTTCCTCGCCGCGCCCGTTGCGCACGATCAGCCATTGCTCGCCTTCGCCGCCCATATAGCCGACCGTCAGGTCACTGAGGGCATTGGTATAGTCAACACAGGTCCGGCAGGTCAGCGGGAAGAAGTCACGCGGCAGTTTCGAGATGGGAAGGGAGAGAAAGGGTATCAGCCGCTGGCGGCCGTCATCGAAGCGCAGTTCCACGCGGAAGTCTGCGCGGAACTCCAGATACGAAATCGTCTCCGGTGCGGGATCTAGCAGTTTCAGGAAATCGTGGAAATTTTCTGTGGTCGTATTGTCGGAGCAGGGAGTGCCGATGACATAAAGTTTCTCGAGACCGAACTCCGCCTCCAGCGCGCGCAGGGCGTAAACCTGGCAGGGAATGCCGATCAGCGCGATCCGCTTGAATCCGCGCGCGGCAACCTCCTCCATCAAGGCAATGAGCGGCGAATACCCCATCCGCATCCCGCGGCACTGGTCCATGTCCTCGGCGCGGGTCACGATCACCGGCTTTGGCTTCCATCTGTCTTCCGGGTCAGGCGCGACCGCCAGCACCGCGTCCACCTTGCCGGTCGCCAGCAATTGCTCGCCCAGCGTTGTCGCGATACCGGTCCACTGCGCGCCGGCCTTCGCTGGCGAAAGGCGTGCGCGGACCATGCGCCGGAACACGCCGAAATGTGTTTCGTCCGGCGTCTGATCATTCCGCGTCCGCCCATGCAGGCGCAGTTCCTGCGATGGGTAATCAGGCTGGATGAACTGGCAGGCGCGCCCGCAGGCTTTGGCGTCCGCCATCCGGGAGACACCGCAGTCGGTGCAGAGGCCTCGGGGTTCGGGCGCTCGAAGAGGGGGCGTGTAGGGCGACTGGGTCATCAGGCGGCAACTATACGCGCGCCGCTGACCAAGTCACGCGCGCATCAGAAGGGCAGCTTGAAGCCCGGCATCAGGCCGCCAAATCCGGATGTGGCGGCGCGCATGGCGTCCTCCATCGCCTGGTCTAGACGGCGGCGGGCATCGGAATGGGCGGCCTTGATCAGGTCCTCTATGATTTCCGGATCGTCGCCCATCAGGCTCTTGTCGATACTGACCGAGACGAGTTCGCCCTTGCCCTTCAGCTTGACGCGGACGAGGCCCGCGCCGGCGACACCGTCGGCTTCGGTTGCCTCGATCTTGGCCTGAACCTCGGCCATCTTGGCCTGCATGGCCTGGGCCTGCTGCATGATCTGGGCAAGGTCTTTCATTGGGGGTCTCCGTCAGCTGCTGCGCCGCGTCTTCAACTGGATCACATTGTCCGCCGCAGGGGGATTTTCAATGGGCGAGGGCTCGTCCGTTACATCAAGGATTACCGCACCGGGGATAGCTTTCAGCGTCGCGGCGATCAGGGGATGTTGGCTGGCGGCTGCGATGCGCTCGGCTTTCTCGCGCCGTTCGCGTTCGCGCAGGGATTCGGCATCGGTCTCCGATTCCGTGACCTGCCAGTCGAGCCCGGTCTCGTTGTCGAGGAATATCTTGAGACGTCCGGCAAGGCCGGACGGTGCGCCGGGCGCGAGGGCGTAGCTGAGATGACCGGCGCTGACGGAAGCAAAGCGGATGAAGCGTTCGGTATCGACTTGCAGGGCCACTTCGCGGGCGATTGTCAGGGCGCTGACGATATCGGCAAAGCTGGCGATCCCGCCGGGCGCGATCGGCGAAGCCTCAAGGGGGCTATCGCCCTTTCCCGGCGGGCGGGCTCCTTCGGCAATCATGCGGGCCGCTTCCTCCGGGGACGGAAGACCGGAGGCTGCGACGAGGCGCAGGACTACCATGTTGAGTGCCGTCGCAGGATCGGGTGCGACCTGGAGGTCGCCATAGCCGGAGAGGAGGATCTGCCAGGTCCGTGCGGCCTGCGCCGGGGTTAGGCGCTGCGCGAGGGCGCGCGTGCGGCTTGCCCAGTCGGCGGGCCCGGACGGCGTCCAGCCATCGCCGGTAGCTTGCGCAACGGAGACATCGGCGGCAATGTCCATAAGGTCTTTCAGCACGACCGCGGGATCGGCGCCGCCGGCGACTTGGTCCTTCAGTTCAGCGAGGGCGCCCTTTCCGTCGGAAGTAATGGCCTTCTCGAATACGTCATAGAGGCGCGTGCGATCGCCGAGGCCCAGCATGTCGCGGACAGCGGCACCGGAGACTTCACCGTCCGGAGTCTGAACAATCGCCTGGTCGAGCAGGGAGAGGCCATCGCGTACCGAGCCTTCGGCAGCGCGTGCAATGAGGGCAAGAGCCTCTTCGGAAACCTTCGCCTTTTCGTTCTTCGCGACGCGGCCGAGATGAGCGGCGAGCACCGGCGTTTCGAGGCGCTTCAGGTCAAATCGCTGGCAACGGGATAGCACGGTGACAGGTACTTTGCGTATCTCGGTCGTGGCGAAGATGAACTTCAGGTGCGGTGGCGGCTCTTCCAGCGTCTTCAGAAGCGCGTTGAAGCTGGCGTTCGACAGCATGTGCACTTCGTCGATGATGTAGACCTTGAAGCGCGCCGAAACCGGTCCGTACCGGGACGAATCGAGCAGGTCACGCATGTCGGCGACGCCGGTGCGGGAGGCGGCGTCGAGTTCCAGCACATCGGGGTGCTGGCCGCGCATGATGGCGTCGCAGTGAACTCCGGGCGGGTCGAGATGGATCGACGGGCCGGTCGCAGCCTCGCCCTTCTTTCCCTTGCCCTTGGGCGCATCCTTCGGCTCGAAGTTCAGCGCGCGGGCAAGCAGGCGGGCGGTGGTCGTCTTGCCAACGCCGCGCACCCCCGTCAGCATGAAGCCGTGGGCAATGCGGCCCATTTCGAAAGCGTTTGAGAGCGTGCGCACCATCGCTTCCTGGCCGATAAGGTCTTCGAAGCGGCGCGGGCGGTATTTCCGGGCCAGAACCTCATAGGCGCCGGCGCGCACATGCGCTGCGTCCCCGAACAGGGAACCCGAGGCGTCATCGCCTGTGGAGGAATCGTCTGCGCTCATTACCGGGCGGACACTAGCCGGGCCGGAGCGCTGGGGCAAATGGGGGTTGGCATTGTGCTTCGCCGCACTCTAACCGTCCTTATAAGGGCGACGGTTAGGGCGGGGCTCTTTGCAACCAAATATCTATTCGGCGGGCACGCTTTCGGCGGCTTTCTTGCGGCGTTCATCGAAGCGGCCCCAGACGCCGTCTTCGCCGTGCCAGTCGCCCTTAGTGGCGCCCTTGGAGTATTCGGTGGCGCGCTGTTCGAAAAAGTTCGCGTGCTCGACACCGTTGAGGATTTCCGACAGCCAGGGCAGCGGGTGCTTGTCGATGCCGTAAATCGGCTCGAGTTTCAGCTGGCCGAGGCGCCAATCGGCGATGTAGCGGATGTAGTTCTTGATGTCGGCTGGCGTCATGCCTTCGACCGGGCCCATCTCGAAGGCGAGGTCGATAAACTTGTCTTCCAGCGCAATCACGGTGCGGCAGCACTCGCGGATCTTCTCGCGCAACTCGTCCGTCATCACGTTCGTTTCGGCGCAGAAGGTGTGGAAAAGCTTGATCATGCCTTCGCAGTGAAGCGACTCGTCGCGGATGGACCAGGTCACGATCTGGCCCATGCCCTTCATTTTGTTGAAGCGCGGGAAGTTCATGAGCATCGCGAAGGAGGCAAATAGCTGCAGGCCTTCGGTGAAGGCGCCGAACACGGCCATCGAAACGGCGATGTCCTCGTTCGTCTCGCAGCCGAACTGGCCGAGATAGTCGTGCTTGGCCGACATCTCCTTGTATTCCATGAAGGCAGAGAATTCGGAATCCGGCATGCCGATCGTCTCGAGCAGCAGAGCGTAGGCCGCAATGTGGATTGTCTCCATATTGGAGAACGAGGCCAGCATCATCGACACTTCCACCGGCTTGAAGCGCGGCATGTAGTTGGTCATGTAGTTGGCGCCGACTTCGACATCCGACTGGGTGAAGAAGCGGAAGATCTGGGTCAGCAGGTTGCGCTCGGCGTCCGACAGCTTCACCGCCCAGTCCTTGCAATCCTCGCCGAGGGGCACTTCTTCGGGCATCCAGTGGACTTGCTGCTGCTTCTTCCAGAACTCGTATGCCCACGGATAGCGGAACGGCTTGTAGGCGTGGCTCGGGGTGAGCAGGCCGGGAAGGTTCGCGTTGCCGTCAGCCATGGGGAACTCCTTAGAATGCAAACGTCTTTGGTGGCGTCCAAACACCATATATAGTGCTTAAAATTCGTTAACGCCGCAAGATGTGCACATATGCGCGCCTGCGAATTGCACAACAAGCGTTCGCCTGTGGAGGGAATTTCGCCCGCTTGTCAGGCCTTGCCGGGGCCTCTGGGGGCGCCGGCGGGTTTCAGGCCGAGGCGGTGAAGGGCCGCTTGGCAGAGCTCAAGGTCCACCTGGGTCCAGGCGAGGAAGGCGACGCGCTCGATCCGTGTGTCGGCCGAATGGAGCAGGTACTGGTGTGCGGCGTGGATCAGGCCCTGCACGCGCTCGTGGGGCGATTCTCCGGGCGAACGGGCACCGAAGAGGGGCAGGAGGACCGACCGCAGGGCGGACTTCGCGTTTAGCTTGGCGCTGAAGCCGGCATTATGCTGGTCGACGGCGGCGAGCGCGTTGGTGACGCATTTGCGGTAGGCGCCAATCAGCTGGTAACCGCGGCCGGGCTCACCCTGATGGGCGGCGACGTGGACAAGGAGCTTCACCTTGTTGGTGCGGGCGAGGGCGCCGGCGCTGGTGAGCATCGTGGTGGCGGGCTCGATGCCGGTGCGGTGGCTGGCGCCGACCTTGCTGCGCAGCAGGCGTGTGATCGCGTCGTCGCGCACGAAACCGTGCCGGTCGCGGCGCGAGCCGAGATAGCGGATGGTGGCTGAGATGGAGCTGTCATGCAGCCGCGCGAGTTCCATGCGCGTGTTCTCGGGGTTCACCCAGACGTCGATATCGTCAATGTCGGCGATGTCGCCGGTGATGATCTCGATCTGGCGGGCGGCCTTCGGGCCAGTCATGCCGGCAAGGCCGAGCTTGTAGACGTGGTAGCGACGCTCCGGGAGCGGACGATCCGGCAGGCGGATAGAGATGCCCGGGATCAATGAATGGACGATTGAATCCGTCGCGCGGTTGTCAAGGCTGTTCTTGATGTGGGTGCGCAGCAGGGCGCGGCAGTCGGCCAGGATTTGCGCGCGGGCGGGAGCGCCTTCGGGAGGAAGTTCATAGTCCAGCGCGCGAACACCGGTAATGTTGAAATCCTCATTGCTGCCGGAATGGCACATGACGACAGTGCCCGCGCGGCGCGCGGCCTGGCGGATGCCGAGTTCGAAGAAGATGTCCGGCGAGCCGAGCGTGATGTCGGCGATCACCACATCTGCGTCGATGATGTTCTCCACCATCTCGCGGTGGATGAGGCCGGACCGGCTGACCCGGTCGGAGCGGATACAGTCGAGGTCGAGATCCTCGGCGACCGGCTGGATGATCTCGTGGAAGACGGCGTCAAAGTCTATGGCCGGTGTGCCGGGCGTACTCGGCGCTGCATAGGGGAGGATGACGAAACAGCGCCGCCCGGTCTGGCGCGCCTCGAATTCGGCGGGCTTCTCCGCCACCTGTGCCTTGCCTTCAAACGCCATTGTCACTTGCCCCGTCGCCTTCCGTTCGGACCCGCCACCATCGGGTCCGTCCCGATCCGAACACGAGGCGCCCATGCCCCGCGCTGCTGACGGTGACGAAACTATGGCGCCTGTAAGCTGGCAAGGCGGGGCCGGGCTGGTTTCTGCGCGGGGGCGGGCGGGCGCGGGCTAACGCCCTGAATCCTGTAGGGAATGGGACAGATTATAAATGCGTAAGGTTGCGCCGGTTACCAGCCGCTGTACACGCGCGCCCAATATGGCGTCAGCGACGGCGATGCCGGCAACACCGCAAGAACATGCAGGCTGATGCAGACTTCGCCGACGCCACCGCTCAGACATCTGGTTCCCGGACAGGATTATGTTGCTGTGCAGGCGTTCGCGGATTCTGACGGCGGCCGACGTGCGCCGAAGGAACGTTGGACGTTCACCGGCTCGAGCTTCCTGCCCAACACAATGGTCTGTGACTGTTCGTCAGCTCTACCGGAGTGGCGCGCCAGATCTGCAGGCTATGGCGCGATGAGGAGCATGGACCCGCGATCAACCGGTTGCAGGGCCAGGCGCAGGCAGCGCCGGGCTGAGGCCCGCCTATTCGAAGACCGGGCCGACCAGCCGGGCCGGGACGGGCAGCGAGCAGATATCCAGCTTGTTGATTGGCGGGGCGATGAAGGCGGGGACCTTGGAATAGTCGCGCTTCGACTCCTTCAAGGCGGCCCATTCTTCGGACGAAGTGTCCATCACTTCGTAGACGGGGCGTTCGGCTTCCGGGATAGCGGAGGCGAGCTTTGCTGCAAAGACGGCGTTGAAGTTCAGCTTCGAGCGGCGGAACATAGCCATCTGGTAGGCGAGGGGTTCGTCCTCGCCGAACAGGGCGTTCGCTTCCTCTTCCGTAAACGGATCAACACGCGGCAGGCGGTGGATGTGCTCCATGCCGTCAATAATGCGGCCGAAGATCGTATAGTTGCGATCGAGGTAGCGGCGCGGCTGGAGGGGGAAGTAGATTTCCGTGCTGCCCGTATCGGGCGACTCGTCGCGCGCCATGCCGAGGGCGCCGGGACAGTTGAGGAGCCATTCCTGGCCGCCATCGCGCCCGACCGCGAAGCCGGACCGGTGGCCGGCCTCAGGGGCGAAGAGGTCTGCATTGCCGAGCGGAACAAAGCCGTCGACGGAAACGGCCCGCTCAGCCTCCAGCGGCACGTTGGGCCATGCATTGCTGGCCATCGGAAATTCGCGGCCGGCCTGGGCGACGTGGCCGTCGATGACGCGGTAGAAGAATTCGCCGTCATAGAAGCCTTCGGCCAGGAGTTCACGCATCCGCGCGACATGGGCAGGGGCCGCTTCCGGGAAGAGCTCGATCGCGACCTGGCCGGTCGGCGCGTCGAGGATGATGAGATTGTCCGGGTCGACGGTCCGCCAGCTATTGGCAGCCGCGGGCGTTGCGGGGGTCTCGGCGAGGGAGACGGGAACGCCGGTACAGGCGGCGAGGGCGAGGGCGGCAAAAGCGAGGGCGCGTGTCATGGGCGAACTGTTCTCCGGAGTGCGGGCGGCGTCAATCCGCTTCGATTGATTAGGCGGCGTGTGCGGCCTATTCATGGCGCATGAAGCGCATTGCCCTGAACCGTCCGCCCTTGCCGAAGTTGCCGATGGAAGGCGGGTGCCATTGCGGCGCCGTGCGCTATGGGGTGACGGCGCGGCCAATGGCGGTGAATGCGTGCCATTGCGATGACTGCAAGCGCCTCGCGGGCGGCCCGTTCGGCCTGTACCTGCATGTGGCGAAGGACGCGCTGCAGGTGAGCGGCGGCGCGCGTGATGTGTTCACGCGGACCGGCGGCAGCGGCAATGCGATTCCCGTCGAGCGCTGCGCGGTGTGCGGCACGCGGATGTGGCACTTGCCGGCGGTGGCGCCGGACCTCGTGATCCTCTGCGCGGGCACGTTGGACGACAGCACCTGGGCGGTCCCCACCTCGCACATCTTCATCGAGTATGCGGCGGCCGATGCCGTGGCGGCGGAAGATGCAATTGCAGTGGAAAGTTTCCAGACGACCCGGCCGGCGCTGTGGGCGCGGTTCAGCGAAATCTATCCCTGAGCGCGGCGAGGCTCGCGCGCCAGCCATTGGCGAGGTGGCCTTGCGTGGCCTGAAGCGGGAAGCCGTGGCGGGCGACGTGTTCCTGCGGGATGGTGTCCCAGCCGCGATGGGTGACCGTGACGCGGGTGTCTTCGCCAATGGCTTCAAAGGTGACCTCGACGCAGGTGATCTGGTCCGGTGTGAAGGTTGCCTGACGCCAGGTGAAGGCGAGGCGGGCGCCGCGCTGCCAGGCGGTGACGCGGCCGATTTCGAAGACCTTGCCGCTGGCAAGCGTGGTGATGAGGCGCCTCTCGCCGTCGAAGCTGAGCGTGCCGTCGCCGCGCGGGGTCAGCAGGAACAGGGCGCTGGGGCGCCACCAGAGGCCGATATCATCCGTGAACGCATCGAACGCATCCTCCGGTGCGGCGGGCACGCGAATGGCGACGAGGACAGCGCTCACTTACGCTTCTTCTCCAGGTGAACTTTGAAGGCCGTTGGCTGCGTGGCCCAGAGCGTCTCTGTATCGGCGAGCCAGAGCTTGAGATCGGCCATGCCGCCCTCCTTCAGCGTGTAGATGCGCACGCGGGCATCGAACTCCGGATGCGTTTCCTCGACCAGGCCGCCCTGCTTGAGGATGCGCAGGTGGCGGCTCATCGCAGGCGCAGGCAGGCCAAGCGCTTCGGCGAGTTCCCCGGCGCGGCGCGGCGCCTTGCCGAGCAGTTCGATGGCCCGCCGCCGGTCCGGATCGGCGAGCGCGGTCAGCGTGGCATCAAGGTTCGGGCGAGGTTTCACAGGCGTGTCAGTGTACGGAGCGCGCCGCCGGAGGCCTTGTCCCAGTCGGCGGAGGACATCTCCATCACGGTGACGCCGAAGGTCCAGATATGCCCTTCGGGGTCGCGCGCGCGGTAGGTCCGGTCGCCGTAGAACTGCGTGTCCGGCTCCTGCAGGATTTCGGCGCCGGCCTTGCGGGCGCGGGCGCAGTGGGCGTCAATGTCCTCGCCCTTTCCGAGCTGGACATGGACGGTCTGGGTGTTCTTCAGGCCGATGTTCTTCGGGCTACTATGGTTCTCGGACCATTCGCTGCCGACCATGATGAAGCCGGTGCCGAAAGACATTTCCGAATGGGCAATTTTGTCATTCTCGTCGAGCAGGACCATGTAGGGCTCGAAGCCGAACGCCTCCTCGAGCCAGAGAAAGGCGGCGTTGGGATCGCCATAGCAAAGCGCGCTGGCGAGGCCCTTGGGGCGGTCAAATTCGGACATCGGATTATCCTTCCAGGTATTGACAATATTTCTACTATTGTAGAAATATATAGTCAAGTCGGAAGAGAAGAGTCTGACAAGCTGAAGCTCTCATCTTCGCTTGAGCGGGAATGAGCGGACTAAAGTGGGCGCGGGGCTGAGAACGCGGATCAGTAAGCGTACCGGCGCATGTCGCGGGTCATGCGGCCGCGGGTTTCGTCCATCTTGTCACGGATGATGCCGGGGATGAGGAAAAGGTCCACGACCCACCAGACGAAGCCGATAATGAGAAAATATGAGCAAATCTGTAGAATGGCTGTGATCGGTTTGCCCAGGTAAAAGCGGTGCGCCGATAGGAAGCCGAGGAAGAACCATAGGAAGTATGCGGCGCCAGCGCTTTTCTTTTCGTTGGCAACGCGCGTTTCGATTAGGATCTGGTCTTCGGTCGTGTACATGGCGGTCCCGGTGGGGCTCCTTATTCTTATCGATAAACAGATAGTCCTTTTTGGCCGGGGTTTAAAGGGGCTGGCTTGAAAAATGCGGATTCCGGCCCGGGACCCGTTGCGCAGGCGCGCGGAATGAGGCCTGCTTTCGGCCGGGAGGACGAGGACATGAGGGCAGGTCTTGCCGCGCTGGCGGCATTCATTCTGGCAGCAGGCTGCGCGAGCGCGCCGGCGGCGGAAGTTGCTGCGACGCCGAAGGGTTATGTGATCGTGGAGATCGAGGTGACGAACCCGGAGGCCTATGAGGGCTACAAGGCGGCCGTTGCGCCAATGGTGGCGGCAGCCGGCGGCAGGTACCTTGTGCGGGGTGGCAAGTCTGAGGCGCGGGAAGGGGCGCCGCCTGCAGGACGTATGGTCATTCTGGAATATCCGAGCCTTGACGCGGCCAAGGCGTTCCTGGAATCGCCGGAATATGCCGCGATCGTTCATCTGCGAACGGACAATACAAGGTCGCGCCTGATGATCGTCGAAGGCGTAGTGCCCTGATGGCAGATGGGACGGGCAAATCGGCGGCGCGGGCACTGGCCCCTTCGCTCTACGGGCGGGCAGAGATTTTCGCGCTGGAGCGAGAGACCGTGTTCGCCAGGTCCTGGCGGCTCATCGGGCACGAGAACATGCTGGCCAAGGCCGGTGATTTCCTGACGGATGATTTGGCCGGGCGGTCCATCATCGCCGTACGCGGCGAGGACGGCGTGGTGCGGGCGTTCCACAATGTGTGCCCGCACCGGGCGGGACCGCTCGCGATGACGTCCGACGGGCATTGCGAGGGCGCGATCACCTGCCAGTATCATGGCTGGCGCTTCACTTTCGAAGGCCGGCTTCAATCGGCGCGGGATTTCGGCGCAGCAGAAGGGTTTGACCCGCGCGAGCACGGGCTGACGCCGGTACGGATGGAAACCTGGCGGGGCTTCCTGTTCGTGACACTGAGTGCAGCTGCGCCGCCCATCCGCCAGATGATGGCGCCTGTGGATGCGTCGTGGACGGATCAAACCGTGCAACCCTATGCACTGCGCCGCTCGCATCGGATCAAGTGCGACTGGAAGGCCTATGTCGAGAACTATCTCGAAGGATATCACGTCCCGCTGATCCATCCGGGACTCGATGCGGAGATCGATTCCTCGAAATACACGGTGCACATGGAAGGCGACATCGCCGTGCACCGCGCCCCGTCGCGCAAGGCGGACAATGTTTACACGGGGTACTGGGCCTGGGCTTGGCCGTGGCTGGGGATCAATGTCTACGAGCATGGCGTGATGATGGAGCGCATCTCCCCCGTCGGGCCAGAAGAGACGCGGCTGGACTATCTCTACTTTTTTGATCCGGCGCGGGGCGGGGAGCTCGAAGACATGTTGAAACTATCAGACGCCGTGACGGACGAAGACCTGAAGATGTGCGAGATCGTGCACCGGAACATCGTCAGCGGCGCCTACAAGGCAGGACCGCTTTCGCCCCGGCATGAGGGTGCAGTCGCCTGGTTCCAGGCAAGGCTGCGCCGCGATGCCGGGTACCCTGCTTGAACGACACCGCAAAGCAGATCGGCCCGGCGCTCGCGATGGCGATCGTGGCGGGCAACATGATTGGTTCCGGTGTGTTCCTTCTGCCAGCAGTGCTCGCCTCGGTCGGATCGGCGAGCCTGATTGCGTGGGGAGTGGCGGCGGTGATCGCCATCGTACTGGCGCTGGTTTTCGCCTTTCTGGGCAGGATGCGGGACGAGACCGAGACGTTGACAGAATATCCGGGTGCGGCCTTTCATCCGGCGTTCGGGTTCGTGGCCTGGGCGGCATACTGGGCGGCCTGCTTTATCGGCAATGTGGCGATTGCCATCGTTGCTGTGGGGTATGGCGCGGCGATATTTGGCGTGGTGCTGGATACGGCGCAACGCTTCTTCGCGATACTGTTGACGATCTGGGTACTGGTCGGGTGCGCGCTCGCGGGGCCGCGCTTTGTCGGGCGGATGTCGTCGGCAACGCTGGCGATCGGCCTGGCGCCGATTGCGGCGGCTATCGTCATCGGATTTGCGGGATTTGACGTCGATGTATTCGCCGCCTCCTGGAATGTCAGCGGTGCGCCTCTGGGCGACGCGCTGCCACCAACATTGCTTTCGATCTTCTGGGCGTTCCTGGGGCTGGAAAGCGCCAATGCAATTGCTGGTCGCGTGCGCCATCCGAAACGCAATATCGCAATTGCGGCGGCCGGGGGCGTCGCGATTGCGGCGGTCGTCTATGCGCTGGCGACAACAGCGCTGTTCGGCCTGATGCCGGCGGCGGAGCTGGCGAAATCGTCAGCACCTTTCGCCGACGTCATCGGGTCCGTTGCAGGGTCTGTGGCGAGCGTGTTGGTGGCCTGCGCGGCGTTCGCGCGGACGATCGGGTGCACGGCGGGCTGGATCTATGTCGGAGGCGAGACGGGGCAGGCGGGCGGACGGCGGGGATTCCTGCCGAAGCAATTCTCCAGCACAGCGCCGGGCGCCGCGCCCAGGCGAGACCTCATCGTTATGGGAGTGTTGATGAGCCTCGTCGCGTTTCTGACTCTGACGCCGGACCTCGTCGCACAGTTCAGCCTGATCGCGGACATAACCGTCTACGTATTCCTGCTGATCTATATCCTCTGTTCACTTGCCTTGATCCGGTTTGCCGGAGCAGTCGCGCGCAAGGATCTCAGATGGGCCGCGCGGTGTATTGGGGTATTCGGGGCTCTCGCGTCGGCATGGATTGGGTGGTCCGCTCTCTCCGCATGAAAAAGGGCGGCAGCTTTCGCTTCCGCCCTTCATTCAGCCGTGTACGGATATTACATCCAGTAAGGCTTTACATTGTAGTACTTGTAGGTCGCGTCGCGCGTGGCCTGCCCGTCATTGCGGGTCAGTTCCTGGATACCGTCCGCCGGGGCCGCCTGGAGCTGTTCCTTGGTGAACGGCACGACATAGCCGTCGCGGTCCTTGCTGAAGTTGAGGCTCGACCATGGCACGGGGTGATACTTCTCTCCGATGCCGAGGAAGCCGCCGAAGCCGACGACCGCGAACATGATCGAGTTGTCAGTCTTGTTGAGGACCACGTCTTCGATCTTGCCGATTTTTTCGCCCTGCGTGTTGTAGACGCTGGTGCCGATGGTGCGGCTGGCACGGATGGCGGTGGTGTGGCCAGTTTGAGTAGGCATGCTTATGCTCCTTTACTGAGTTGCAGATGCACGACCAACGCCCTTGGCTCCCCGGGGTTGCGTTAACTCCCCTTCAGGTTCGCTGCAGTCTTTCCAATCCCGCCCGGCCCTGCTAACGCCCGCGCCCATGTACCAGATCACCGCAAAGGGCCCGCGTGGGCCGATTGAAACCGCCTGGGAGGCGCTTGCCTGGGCAGACCCGTCGCCGGCCGGCGCCGTGGATTCGAAGGAAGATGCGCGCGGCGCCTGGCGACTCGATGCGTTTTCCGAGACGCTGGAAGAGGCGGAGGAATGCGTTGCCTTGATCAACGAGGCGGCGCCGGAGCTGACGGCGCGGATCGATGAGATCGTCGAGCGTGACTGGGTCACCCTGTCGCTGGAGGGTCTGCCACCAGTGAATGCCGGACGGTTCGTGGTGGTCGGCAGCCATGCGTTGGCCGCGACTTCCCCGGGCAAGACGGCGGTGCTGATCGAGGCTGGGCCGGCCTTCGGCACGGGACATCACGGCACGACGCTGGGCTGCCTCCTGGCGCTGGCGGATGTGCGCCGGCGGCGCAAGGTCGGCCGGGTACTGGACCTCGGTACAGGTTCCGGCGTGCTGGCGATTGCGGCGCTTAAAGTGGGCGCAGAACTCGCGACGGGGAGTGACATTGACCGGGACTCGGTGTTCGTCGCGCGGGAGAACGCGCGCAAGAACAAGGTGAGCCGGTTCTTCGTTCACCATGTGCGCGGGGCGAATACGCCGAACATGCGCCGGCTGGGGCCGTATGACACGGTGTTTGCAAACATCCTGATGAAGCCGCTCATCGGGCTTGCGCCGGAAATACAGCGCCTGTCGGCGCCGGGCGCGGCGATAATCCTGTCAGGGCTCCTTCACCATCAGGCTGGCCCTGTCCGCGCGGCGTTCGAGGGACACGGGATGCTGTTCCAGAAGCGCATCAAGCGCGACGGCTGGTCGACTCTGGTGTTTGCGAAGAAGGGCTAGAGCCCTCCCCGCCGCACCCCTGGGAGTCGGGGCGGGCGGCGAGGGGATCGCACCGGCGGGTGAGAGGGGGGAGTCTCGCCGGTCTGCGATGCAGCACACCGGCCCGGGCTCAAGTCCGGGACGGCGGGGAGTTGCGCCTAGCGCGTGGCGCGGCGGGTGAGGCGGGCCTGGCGGCGAACGAGCAGGCCGAGTTCGGAAACCGGTAAGGCATGCGGGGCCGAAAGGCGGACCTGTGCACCGATTTCGTTGCCCTCGATCGGCCGCAGCGCCTCACGGGCCGGGATTTCGGCGGAGGGGCGGATGTCGAAGTCGAATTTCATCTTAGTACCTTGTTTACATTATATTGCTGCGGTGCAGCATTTGTTCGTGTGCGGGCTATATAGGGTGACCGGCAAACAAAACAGTATGGCAATGCGCGATTTGCCATGAAATATTGCATATCTCACTTGCTTTCCGGCAGCGGCGCATCGGTTTAAGACGAAGAGCATGAGACAGACATTCGACATCAAGGGCGGCCCGCAAGACGGCCGCGCCCACCTTCCGCTTCTTCGCCGTGAACTTTCCGGACAGGGCCTCGATGGCCTCTATGTGCCGCACGACGACGAGTATCAGAACGAGTATCTGCCGGATGCGAACGAGCGCCTGGCATGGGCGACCGGGTTTACAGGCTCGTTCGGAGCGGCCTTCGTATTCACGGACAAGGCCGTGCTGTTCGCCGACGGGCGCTACACGCTGCAGGCTGCGGATCAGACGGACCCGGCGCTGGTCGAGGTGCAGGGCATTCCGGATCCCGGCGCGTTCGGCTGGCTGGCGAAGCAGAGCCTGAAGGGTAAGCGGGTAGGCTATGATCCGCGCCTGATGAGCCCGAATGACGTTGCGGCGCTGAGCGCGGCCGCGGCGAAGGCCGGAGCCGAACTGGTGGCGGTGGCCGATAACCCGATCGACAAGGCCTGGAAAGGCCGCCCACCGCAGCCGATGGCGAAAGTTGTGCCGCACGCCGTGAAGCATGCCGGCGCGGCGCATACCGACAAGCTTGAATCGGTCGGCGCGCAGCTCGCGCGCGACGGGGCTGAGGCTGCGGTGTTGACTTCGCCTGCGTCGCTTGCCTGGGCATTCAACATCCGCGGCGGCGACGTGAGTTGCACGCCGCTGCCGTTGGGCCGCGCCATTCTGTATGCTGATGGATCGGCAGAACTGTTCATCGATGAGGCAAAGACCGACAACGCGCTACGACGGCACCTTGGCAATTCCGTCACGCTCCGGCCGCTGTCGCAGCTTGAGAGCGGGCTTGGCGCACTTGCGGGAAAGACGGTTAGCCTTGATCCGGATGTGGCCTCGGCCTGGTTCTTCGACCGGTTGGCCGCAGCGGGTGCGAAGATCCTGCGTCAGCGCGATCCGGTGTCGCTCCCGCGCGCCTGCAAGAATGCGGCGGAGATCAAGGGGACGACGGCTGCTCATGCGCGCGACGGCGTGGCACTGACGAAGTTTCTGCATTGGCTGGACACCGAAGCGCAGAGCGGCGAGGTCACCGAGATCGACACGGTGATGAAGCTCGAAGCCTTCCGCGAAGACCTCGGCAATCTCAATGACCTCTCTTTTCCGTCGATTTCCGGTGCAGGGCCGAACGGGGCGCTGCCGCATTACCGTGTGTCGACCGCGTCGAACCGGAAGCTGGCGCGCGGCTCGCTGTTCCTGATCGACAGCGGCGGGCAGTATCTCGACGGCACGACCGACGTGACACGTACCGTGCCGATCGGTCAGCCTACGGACGATATGGTCAAGCACTACACGCTGGTGCTGAAGGGGCACATTGCGCTGGCGACGGTGCGTTTTCCGGCGGGCACGACCGGAACGCACCTCGACATCCTCGCGCGCCATCCACTGTACCAGGCGGGGCTGGACTACCAGCACGGTACCGGCCACGGCGTCGGGGTTTATCTCGGCGTGCACGAAGGACCGCACCGCATCGCGAAAGTCTGGAACGCAACACCGCTGATGCCGGGAATGATCGTGTCCAACGAACCCGGATTCTACAAGGCGGGCCAGTACGGCATCCGTATCGAGAACCTGCAATACGTGACCCCCGCAGCCGACATTCCCGGCGGCGAGATTCCGATGCTGGGCTTCGAATGCCTGACCTTCGCGCCGCTGGCGCGCAGGCTGATCGACGTGAAGCTGCTCTCAAAAGAGGAACGCAAGTACGTCAATGATTACCACAAGCGCGTCTGGAAGCTGCTGAGCCGCAAGCTCGACGGCGCGGTGAAGGACTGGCTGAAGGTGGCGTGCGCGAAGATATGAGTTCGGCTGACAAGGTTCCGGTCGAAGCCCTCTGGAGCCAGATCGCGCCGATTTTTTCGAACCGGGCCTTCATGCGGCCGCACCGGACATGGTTTGGCGGTGTGTCGGAGCGCACCGGGTTTGACCGGATGACGCAGCTGACGCGCTCAGCGGCGGCGCGCAAGCTGGCGCCGCTGGTGGCGGGGCTGGACGCGGTCCAGCTCGGCCGCCTCGTGGTGCGCAGCGCCGTCAACCAGGATCAGGCGGCCTCCGCCCTGCGCCTGACGTTGGTGGCCAATATTTCCGTGCCGGTGGGCGTGCTTGTGCTGCTCAACCAGTTTCTACCCGGCAGCGTCAGTGACCTGATTCGCAGCCTGCCGCCGGCGGTCGTGATGGTGCCGCTGTTCATAATGATTGCGGTGCTGATCGGCGTTATCTGGTTTGCCTATGCGGGAGTCGCGGCGGCGCGGGACCTGAACCATCTCCTGCGCCTGCACCTTGCGGATGCAACAGGCGCGGCAGGCGCCGCAGCTGACGATGACGGCGACGCGCTGGAAACCCTGCTCGACCTTACCTGACCGTTCGAATCGCCGCCTGGCGCTGCCTGATTTTTGGGCGCTGCCTGATTTCTGTGCCCTGAATCCGGTGCCTGCGCTTTGGGCGACCGAGTCGCCGGACTATCCCTGTGCGCGTTCCAGGGAGGCAATGTTGGACATACAAACAATACTGGCGCCGGTTGCAGACATGCTGCCGGCAGCCTGGGGTGATAACGTGCGCCTGACGGTCGCGGCAGCGCTGTTCACGGCGGTTGTGCTCGGCGTCGTGTTGCTGGTGGCGGCGCTGCTTGGCCGCCGCAAGCACACGGTCGCAGAGGTTGGCAGCGGTGGTGCCGCGGCCCTGCCGGCTGGCGCCGCAGCCAAGGCGGTTGCGCTCCATGCCGCCGCGCCCGATCTCGACCCGGAGGAGTGGGTGTCCGGCAACGTGATTCACTTTGACCGCTACAAGGCCGTGGGCCTGATCCGGTCTGACCGGGTGAAGGGGCTTGTGCGTTTCGACGTCGCAGCCTTCCAGCGCGCGCCGCGTGTCGGCGAGGCGGTGCGCTTCAAGGGCCGGCACGGCGCCCGGCGCAGGCCGGTGGCGATGGTCGTCGAGCGGCTGCCAGGGGCGAAACGCGCGGGCTAGGGCGTCAGTCCGAGGGCTTTCAGCGCATCAGCCACGCCTTGCGTGCGCGCCTGCATGTCTGCTGCGGTGTGCGCGTGCGTCGGAATGTAGAAGAGGCCGAGATCGAGGCCTTTCAGGGCGAGTTCGACGCAGCGTTCCGGCAGGATGAGGCCGAGTTCCTTGGGCGCCAGAGCGGGGTCCGGGATCCCGGCGGCAACCAGCGGCGTGTAGACGGCGCCGGGCAGGAGGACATGCAGGTCCATGGTGGCGCCCGCGAGTTCCTCGCGCAGCCATTCGGCAAGGATCAGCACGCCATGCTTGGATGCGGCATAGGCGCCGATGCGGCTCCGCCGTACACCTGCCGGCAGGCTGAGGGCATTCTCGGAACTGGTAATCATCAGGCGCCCGCGCCTGCCGGCCGGTTCCAGCTTTGCGGCATAGGCCTGAGCCATCAGGATCGGCGCGCGCATGTTGACGGCGAAAACACGCTCGGTAGCCGGACCGAAATCTTCCTTCCGGACGGGATTGCGCACGCCGGTGCCGGCATTGGCGCAGACAAAGTCCAGCTTGCCCCTCCAGGCCCAGGCAGCATCGATGAGGCTTGAGGGTGCGGCAGGATCGGACAGGTCGCAGGCGATCGCATGCCCGTTCAGGCTGGCAGCGACGGCCTCAGCGGCGCTGGCCTGCACGTCCGCTATGATGACCTCGGCGCCGCGCGCCGCGAAGGCTTCGGCCAGCGCCTTGCCGATGCCCGAGGCGCCGCCGGTGACGAGGATGGTCTGGTCTGCATAGTTGATCATATCCTGCCTTTCAGTGTGTTTCGTGTCGCTCGACACGGTGCTTGCCCCGCTTGCCGCAGGCTTTGCAGCGGCCCCAGGTAAGCGAGCGGCCGGTGGCGCCATAGCGGACGCCGCCCATGTCCCAGATGGAGGTCGCCTGACCGCAGGCAGCGCAGACGACTTTCCAGCGGCGCGATTCCGCTTCGGCCTCGGCGCGCCGGTCCGGCGGCAGAAGGCCGAGCAGGAATTTCTGCAGCCGGGTCATTTCCCGAGACGCTTGCCGAGCGCGCGCAGCGGGGCCTGCTGGATTTCTGGAATGGTGCCGTCCGCCATCGGACCTACATTGATCAGTAGGTTGCCCCGCTGGACGGTGACGTCCGTGTAGAGATCAATCAGCTGGGCGGGTGTGAGATAATCTTCCGGCAATTCATCCTGGTTGTAGCCAAAGCCGAGGCCGAGGCCGCGGCAGGCCTCCCATTTCATTTCCTTCGGGATGACGCCGAGGCCGAACTCCACGCAGCGGAAATCGGCATAGGGTGCGGGTGTCTCTTCCTGCTGGCCGCCGGTGGTGCGCGCCTTCAGCATGGTATTGAATGCGGCGCGGGTGGCGGGGTCGCGCAGGGAATTGAAGAAGGCTTCGTTGGCGAGCCACCGGTCGTTGACGACGCCGTCCGGCACGACGCTGTAATAATAGTCGATGAGGCGAGGTACATCCTCGCCGCTCGGCCAGCAGATGTCGTTCCAGAAGACAGACGGCTTGTAGCGGTCGATCAGTTCCTTCGATTGCGCCATCGCATACTGGCGGTAATCATCCTCGGTCGGCACGCACGCGAACATGTCGCCGATATTGGCGATGGGCGTGTCGCGGAAGGTCCAGTCGAGGCCGCCAGAATAATAAAGGCCGTAGCGCATGCCGCGCGCGCGGACGGCCTCGCCAAGCTCGCCGACAAAGTCCCGCGCGGTGTTCCAGCCCGGGCGGTGCGGATTGGGTACGTCCGTTGGCCAGAGGCAATAGCCGTCATGGTGTTTGGTGACGAAGACAACATAGGTGGCGCCGCTGGCGGCGAAGAAGTCCGCCCACTGATCGGCATCGAACGCTTCGGCGGCCGCATCGAACTCTGCCCGGAAATCCGTGAATGGCTTGTCGCCATAGAGGCGCTTGTGGCGGTCGCGCGTTGCGCTGCCCTCAACGCGCATGGCGTTCGCATACCACTCCGAATAGGGCGTCAGCACGGCGCTCATGTCGAAATCGTCACCGGTGAGCTCGTGGATCATCCGCCCGCGCGGCGCCCAGGCGGGGATCGTGAAGATGCCCCAGTGAATGAAGATACCAAGCTGGGGCTTTGCATACCAGTCGGGGCAGGGGCGGGTTGCTCCGTCAGCCATCAGGGGTGGTTCCTTTGATGCGCTCCAGCGGTTCGGTCACGCTCCACGCAAATGGCGCGAAGGCGGCGCGGGGCAGGCCCGCCTTGCCGAGCGCGGCTGCGGTCCACTGGTTGCAGGTGTTGAAGGGGCTGTAGCGGCCCTTGGCAGTGAGCAGCAGTTCGCCGGGCACGCTTGTCTCGATCGGGCGATAGGCGCCGCCCTCGTCTTTCTTCAGGCTTTTCAGGATCTCGTCGATAAGAACGGTTTTCGTCTGCTGTCCGCCGGGTAAGGGTTTGCAAACTTCGCGCACATCCGAGCCGTAGACCGGCACGATGCGCATGGCGACCTGGTTCATGCCTGCGAGGGCAGAGAGGGCGCGCGAAGCGGTCAGGTCTTCCGGGTACAGAACTTTCGTGAAGAAGACCGAGTCGCCCCAGCCGAAGAGGAGATAGGTGTCGCGCGGCAGGTAGTCCGGGATATGGCCGCGCAATTCCTTGCGCCAGTTGATAACCTCGCCGTCGAGCGGCAGGGCGATGTCGGTGTGAAAGGCGGCTTCACAGAGGAAGGCGGCGGGCTTGGCCGGCGGCAGGTGGGCGACCTTTCCCTTCAGTGGCAGCGCCGCCGCGAGCCAGGACGCGCCGAGATACCAGAAGGCGCAAACCAGCGCCGCCAGGAGTGCGAGGCCGCACCAGCGTAGTCCCGTGAACAGGAATCTGGCTGCGTCCACCCCGTCTCCCTCGGCCGCAATTCGCCTTTGGGCAGAAGACTGGAACGCATTGCAGCTGGCAAGCAAGATTCCATTTGTTCCGCTTTTGTTCTTGTGATAATTCCACACCCATGATGCTGTCATTGTCCATTCGTGATTTCGTGCTCATTTCCCGGCTCGATCTTTCGCCGGGTGAGGGCTTTACGGCGCTTACCGGGGAAACCGGGGCGGGCAAATCGATCATTCTGGATGCGCTGTCGCTGGCGCTTGGCGGGCAGGCGGACCGGTCGGTCATCCGGCACGGCGCGGCGCAGGCAAGCGTTGCGGCGGAGTTTGCGCCGCCGTCCGGGCATCCGGTCTGGGCGCTGCTGGCTGCGCAGGGCGTGGCCGCAGGCGATGGCGAGACGCTGACGCTGAAACGGCTGGTGCGGTCGGAAGGCCCCGCGCGCGCTTTCATCAATGATCAGCCAGTGGGCGCGGCATTGCTGGCCGAGGCGGGCGAACTGCTGGTGGAAGTTCATGGCCAGCATGCCGCCTCGAGCCTGATGCGTCCGGCGACGCACCGAAAGCTGCTGGATCAGTTCGCCGGCAACGAGGCGCTTCTGGTGACTTGCGCGGCCACGCATGCCGCGCGGATGGACGCTCGCGCGGCGCGTGAAGCGCTGGAAGGTGAGGCACAGGCGGCTGCCGAGGCGCTGGCCTGGTTACAGGAAACGGTGGCGGAACTTGCAAAGCTCTCGCCGCAGGCCGGGGAGGCGACACGGCTGACAGCGGAGCGCGCACAACTGATGCAGTCCGAGCGCGTGCTGGAAGCGGTGGCCGAGGCGACGAGCGCGCTGTCGGCCGCGGATGCAGAGACGGCGCTGTCGAAGGCCTCGCGCGCGGCGGAGCGGATTTGCCGGCTGCCGGGTTTCGATGGCGCGGAAGGCCCGCTTCCGGAAGCCGCGAAGGCGGCGTGTGAAGCGATCGAGCGGGCGATGATCGAACTGCGCGAAGCGGAAAGCGCCATCGCGCGGCTGGAGCGGATGCCGGTTGATGCAGGAGACCTTGAAGGCGTCGAAGGGCGGCTCTTCGGGCTGCGGGCCATGGGCCGCAAGCTGAACTGCGATCCGGACACGCTGAACTTGCAGTGGACAGCGCTGGCTGAAAGGCTTGAACTCGTCGAGGCGGGTGAGGCCGGCATCGCGGCGGCCCGAAAGGTTGAGCGCGCGGCTGAGGCACGCTGGCACAGCGCGGCGCATGCCCTGAGCGAGGCGCGCCGGGCGGCGGCCGGGCGGCTCGAGAGCGCGATCGGCGTAGAACTCGCGCCGCTGAAACTTGGCCGCGCGACAATCCGCGTGGCGTTGACACCGCTCCCCCCGGAAGAGGCGGGCGCGATGGGGGCGGAACGCGCCGAGTTCGAGGCTGAGACCAACCCTGGCGCGGGCTTTGGCCCGCTGCGCAAGGTGGCCTCCGGCGGCGAGCTGGCGCGGGTGTCGCTGGCGCTGAAATGTGCGCTTGCGGAAGCCGGAAGTGCGGGCACGCTGATCTTCGATGAGGCCGATCAGGGCGTCGGCGGAGCGGTGGCGGCGGCGATCGGCGAGCGGCTGGTGCGCCTCTCGGCTTCGCGCCAGGTGTTGGCGGTGACGCACAGCCCGCAGGTGGCGGCGGCGGCTGACATGCACTGGCTTGTTGAAAAGTCGGCTAAGGCTGGCGGGACACGTCTGACCACGCTAGATGCGGGGACACGGCAGGAAGAAATTGCCCGCATGTTGTCCGGCGCCGAGATCACCGACGAGGCGCGGGCCGCAGCCGGGAGGTTGTTGGAGGATGCATGACCGGCGGAACACCTGCCAGCGCGCTGACCGAGCAGGACGCGGTGGCCGAACTCGCGCGGCTGGCGCGGGAGATCGCCGACGCGGATGCCGCCTATTACCAGAATGATGCGCCGTCGCTGACGGACGCGGAGTATGACGCGCTGCGCCTGCGCAATGCCGAAATCGAGGCGCGCTTCCCGCACCTGAAGCGGGAGGACAGTCCCTCCCTGAAGGTCGGCGCGGAAGCGGGCGACGGATTCGCCAAGGCGCGCCACGGCATTCCGATGCTGTCGCTGGAAAACGCGTTTGCAGATGATGACGTTGCGGATTTTGCCGCCCGCATCCGGCGGTTCCTGGCCCTCCCCACAGAGACAGAACTCGCCTGCACCGCCGAGCCCAAGATCGACGGCCTCTCACTAAGCCTTACCTACGAGAAGGGCAGGCTGGTGCGTGCGGCGACGCGCGGCGACGGGCAGACCGGCGAGGACGTGACCGCCAACGCGAAGACGCTCAGCGACATTCCGGCCAAGCTCGCCGGCAAGGGCTGGCCGGACTCCATCGAGGTGCGCGGCGAAGTATACATGGCGAAGGACGACTTTGCCGCTCTCAACGTGCGCGAGGGGGCGGCAGAGCGAAAGGTGTTCGCGAACCCGCGCAATGCCGCCGCCGGGAGCCTGCGGCAGCTGGATGTCGAGATCACGAAATCACGTCCCCTTCGCTTTTTCGCCTATGCCTGGGGCGCAGTGAGTGCGCCTTTTTCGGACACTCAGTCGGGCGCGGTCGAGCTGCTCGGCAAGTGGGGTTTCGTCACCAATCCTCTGATGGTCCGGGTGCTGACGGTTGAGGAGATCTTGGCCTATTACCGGGACATTGAGGCGCGGCGCGCCGGGCTGCCCTATGACATTGACGGCGTCGTCTACAAGGTCGACCGGCTCGACTGGCAACAGCGCCTTGGATTCGTCAGCCGCGCGCCGCGCTGGGCCATTGCCCATAAGTTTCAGGCCGAGAAGGCAACAACGACGCTGCTCGGGATCGACGTACAGGTTGGCCGGACCGGTTCGCTGACGCCGGTGGCGAGGCTTGAGCCGGTGACAGTCGGCGGGGTCATGGTGTCGAATGCGACGCTGCACAATGAGGACGAGATTGCGCGCCTCGGCGTGAAACCGGGTGATGTTGTCGAGATCCAGCGCGCGGGCGACGTGATCCCGCAAGTGCTGCGTGTCGTGAAAGCGGGGAAGGGGCCGGCCTGGACAATGCCGGATGTCTGCCCGGCCTGCGGCTCGGCCGCCGTGCGGGAAATGGACGAGGCGGGAGAGATGGACGTGCGCCGCCGCTGCTCGGGCGGACTGATCTGCCCGGCGCAGGCGGTGGAGCGGCTGAAGCATTTCGTTTCGCGTAAGGCGCTGGACATTGATGGCCTCGGTGCCCGGCAGATCGAACTTTTCTTCGAAAAGGGTGTGGTGCACGCCCCGCAGGATATATTCCGGCTACGGAAGAATATAGAGGCAGCAGGCCTGCCGCCTCTGGAGGAGTGGGACGGCTTCGGCGCGGCGTCTGCCAAGAAACTCTATGCCGCAATCGATGCGCGCCGGACCCCGGAATTCGCGCGCTTTCTCAACGGGCTCGGCATTCGCCACGTGGGGCAGACGACGTCCGGCCAGTTCGCCCGCGGCTTCCTCAGCTGGCAGGCCTTCTGGTACGCCGTGCAGCGGGCTGCTGAGGGCGGGCCCGGAAGTGAAGGCTACCAGGACCTGACGGGCATCGACGGGATCGGTGACGCGGCGGCGCGGGCGCTGGTGCAGTTCGAGGCCGAGCCGCACAACCGCGAGATGCTGGAAGCGTTGCTGTCGGAAGTCGAGGTGGCGGATGAAGCGCCGGCGGCGACGGATAGCCCGGTGGCTGGCAAAACGGTGGTCTTCACCGGAACGCTGGAACGCATGACACGCGATGAAGCAAAGGCGCGGGCCAGCGCACTAGGCGCCAAGGTTGCCGGGTCGGTGTCTGCGAAGACGGATATTCTCGTGGCCGGACCGGGGGCAGGCTCAAAGCTCGCAAAGGCCGAGAGCCTAGGGGTCCGCACGATGACAGAAGCGGAATGGCTCGCCCTGATCGGCGAGGCCTGAGACTTCCGGGTAAGGATTATTTTCCGCCGGGAATCAGGCGCTGCAGGAGCGTGCGCTTCTGCGACTCGCTAATCGTGTCGAGATCAACACCCTTGTTGCTGAGCAGGCGGTAGCTCAACCGGTACCATTCGGTTTCGGGATAATTGTAGCCGAGCGTGGCACCGGCCGCGAGCGCCTGATCCTTGAGGCCGAGCGTCAGGTAGGCTTCCACGAGACGGTGCAGCGCCTCGGGTGTGTGGCTGGTCGTCTGATATGTGTCGACGACCGTACGGAAACGGTTGACCGCCGACAGGGTCTGGTTGGAACGCAGGTACCACCGGCCGACCGTCATTTCCTTGCCAGCAAGCTGGTCGTTGACCATGTCGAGCTTGATGCGCGCATCCTTGGCATATTCGCTCTGCGGGAAGCGTCGAATGATGTCGTTGAGCGCCGTGCTGGCGCGCTCGGTGGTCGCCTGGTCGCGGCCGACATCAATGATCTGGTCGAAGTGGCAGAGGGCAATCAGGTAATAAGCATATTCGGCTTCCGAGCCGCCGGGGTGGAGCGCGAGATAGCGCTCGGCAGCGGAGATGGCGGTCGTGTAATCGCGTGTCTGGTAGGAAGCGTAGGCCGACATGACCATCGATTTGCGCGCCCATTCGGAATAGGGGTGCTGGCGCTCGACTTCAGCGAAGAAGAGGATCGCGTCCTCATATTTGCGATCGTCCAGCTGGCGGGCGCCCTGATTGTAGAGCTGCTCCACTGGGCGCTCGACATAGGCAAGTTCGGTATTGCGCTTGTTGGACTGGCAGGCCCCCAGGGCCAGCGCACAGACGGCAATCGCCAAGGGAAGGGTCATCAGTCGGGACATGGGCAGCGGCCTGTATCTGCAGCATCAAGCGTTTCGCCTGTTTGCTTAGCCCGAATGGACCCGCCTTTCCAAGGCCCGAATGGCAGGGTTTTCTGGCCTGAGAGCCTCACACCCGGCAATCGGAAGGTATTGGGCTTGTCAGGCGGGGCATCCACTCTACGTGTCACAAATGCAGTTTTGGCCCGGATCGCTGCGCCGCCCGCGCTGCCACTACCGGAAACGGCCAAGTTCAGGGTTGCAGGCAAGTTGATCAGGTACAGTCATGACGAACCGGAAATTGAGTGACGCCAACACGGTTGACCGCCAGGTCGGTGAGCGGATGCGCCGCCGCCGCATCCTTCTGGGCCTGACCCAGGACCAGCTCGCAGATGCGCTCGGCATCTCCTACCAGCAGATCCAGAAATACGAGACGGGGGCCAACCGCGTCAGCGCCGGGCGCCTCGCCCAGATTGCCGAAGTGATGGAAGTCCAGCCGGGCTGGTTTTTTGGCGCCACCGAAAAAGTCGAATCGGCTGCCGGGTCGTCCCGCGCGGTGATCGATCTCGTCCGAAACTTTTCCCGCATCGAGGACGAACGCATTCGCACCCACCTGATGGCACTGGTCCGGTCATTGGCCGGGCGGAGCGATGAGGATGCGGACGCACTGACCCCGGCCGAGCCGGCAGCTAACGGCGATCAACGCGGCTTGATGGGTTAGGGCAGCGCCCGGGCCCTGCAGCAGTTTCAGACCGCTGCGCGAACCACTTCGGTTGCAGCGTGCACCCCGGCTTCTTCCCAGCACCAGGCAGAAGGCGTGGCAAGGAGCTTGCGGACCAGCTTGTTGTTCAGTGCATGGCCTGGTTGCACGGCGTCATAGTCTCCCGCAATCGGAGCGCCGGCGAGCATCAGGTCGCCGACGGCATCCAGCATCTTGTGGCGGACGAACTCGTCCTCGATGCGAAGGCCTTCGGGGTTCATCACGCCATCTTCGCCGATGACGACCGCGTTCTCGAGCGAGCCGCCGCGGGCAAGGCCCATCGCGCGAAGCATCTCGACATCGCGGGCAAAGCCGTAGGTGCGCGCAAAGGCGAGATCGCGGGCGAACATGCCAGGGGCGAGGCGCATCGCCATCTGCTGCACGCCGATATGCTGGTCGTCATACTCGATGCGAGCACGAAGCGTCAGCACGTCATTGTGCGACGGGGAGAGGGTTGCGCGCTTCGGGCCCTCGCGCATTTCGACCTTCTCGAGGATGCGGATGCGGCGGCGGGCGGCGCCCAGCGTGCGCTGGCCGGCCTGCAGGAGCAATTCGTAGAAGACTGAGGACGAGCCGTCCATGATCGGCACTTCGGGGCCATCGATCTCAATCCGCAGGTTGTCGATGCCGAGACCTGCCACAGCAGCCAGCAGGTGCTCGACCACAGCCACCGAGACGCCATGCTCGTTCGAGAGTGTGGTGCCGAGTTGGGTGTCGGAGACGGATTCGGCATGGGCAGAAATTTCGCCCGTGCCCGGGGCGGCATCGACGCGCACGAAGCGGATGCCAGAATTGGCGAGGGCGGGATTTAGGGTCAGCCGGGCGCGCGCACCGGAGTGCACGCCAATCCCTGCGCAGCTCACCTTGCGCGAAATCGTGGTTTGCCGCTCAACTGCCATGTCTCTGTCGGCCTTCAGCCCGCTACACATATACATAGCAGACTAGATGGCCCGGCGCGGCCCGGCACTCAAAACACGCGATATTTCGCTGTATTACAGCTCGCGGCCTGGAAACAGTCCAACCTTTTGAATCAGAAGGAAATTAACCTGGCTGAAATGTGTCGCCGGAAGGCCACACCGGGCCTCTAATGATTGGCAGAGCGGCGCAGGAAGGCGGGGATCTCCAGATCGGCGTCATCGAAGGGGGCCGGCTCCGGGTGATCGTCCGCGGCAGAGATGATCGGCGAGGCCGCGGGGGCGCCGCGCTGACCCGGTTCGGAATCGTTCTGTCCCTGGGGCGCCGGACGGCGCCAGCCGAACAGGTTCGCAAAGCCGGAAGCGGCCGGAGCGCCTTCGCGGGTTGGCCGGTCGGGAGCAGGCGCATCGGTGCGCTCCGAGAAGATGCCGGCCGGCGGCGCCGCAGGCGTGGCGGGTACGCGCGGCGGCGTCACGATCTTCGGCCGGTCGCTGATATCGGCGCCATAGTCCGGTGCGGCGCCCGTCAATTCGATATCTTCGGCGCCGATCATCTCGTCTTCGGCGCTATCCGGTTCGATCGCTGCCTCTTCGGCTGGAAGAATCGGGGCGGTGGTGGCCGTTGCCAGAACGCGCGGCGAAATCGGCTGGGCGATGGGCAGGCGGCGCGAGGCGGCATCGAGGCCGGCGGCCACTACGGACACGCGGATGCGGCCCTCAAGGCTCGCATCGAACGCGGAGCCGAGGATGATATTGGCGTTGGGGTCGACCTCGCGGCGGATTTCGTTGGCCGCTTCGTCGAGCTCGAACAGCGTCATGTCATAGCCGCCAGTGATGTTCACCAGAACGCCCTTGGCGCCCTTGATGGTCACGTCGTCGAGCAGCGGATTGTCGATGGCGCGGCGCGCCGCTTCGAGCGCGCGAGCTTCGCCGGCGGCTTCGCCCATGCCCATCAGGGCGGTGCCCATGCCGCGCATGATGGCGCTGACGTCCGCAAAGTCGAGGTTGATCAGGCCTGGCATGACGATCAGGTCGGTTATGCCACGCACGCCGGAATAGAGCACGTCATCGGCCATCCGGAAGGCGTCCGCGAAAGTTGTCTTGTCGTTGGCGATGCGGAACAGATTCTGGTTCGGCACGACGATCATCGTGTCGACATGGCCGCGGATTTTCGCGAGGCCTTCTTCAGCGAGGCGCATACGGTGTGCGCCTTCGAAGCCGAAGGGCTTGGTGATCACAGCGATGGTCAGGATGCCCATTTCCTGCGCGGCGCGCGCGATGATCGGCGCGGCGCCGGTACCAGTGCCGCCGCCCATTCCGGCCGCGATGAACACCACGTGCGCGCCGTCGAGACGAGCGCGGATGTCGTCGATGGATTCTTCGGCGGCCTTGGCGCCGATCTCGGGACGGGCGCCGGCGCCGAGGCCAGACGTGGTGCCGAGGCCGAGCTGAAGACGGCTGTCGGCGCGCGAGCGCGACAAGGCCTGCGCGTCGGTGTTGGCCACGATGAACTCGACGCCCTGGAGGTTCGCCTCAATCATGTTGTTGATGGCGTTGCCGCCAGCCCCGCCAACACCAAACACGAGGATCCGCGGCTTAAGTTCCTGGGTCATTGCGCCTCAATCTGCGTCTGCGTCGGCCGGGTTGGCTGGAGCGGGCAGAATGCGCTCCTGCCGCTAAAAAACGCTTAAGTGGCCGAGCTTGGCGTCAGAAATTTTCCTTCAGCCAGTAAAGCACACTCCTGAGCCGTCCCGAGCCGCCCTCCGCTTCTGCTTCCAATGACGGCGCGCCAGCCCGCGCGGCGTCGGTGAACCCCAACTCGGGATAAAGTAGCAGGCCAGAAGCCGTTGAAAAAGCTGGTGTTGCCAGTTGCTCGCCTAAAGTTTCGGCAAGGACGGGGCGGCCAAGACGGATAGGTGTCTTGAGAATTCGGTTGGCGACTTCGCGCACACCTGGCAGCTGGCTTGCCCCACCCGTGAGCACGACACGCTGGGGCAGCACCGATTTCACATCGCTGCGGGCGAGCAAGTCGAGCGCCATCTCGAAAATTTCTTCGACACGCGGCGCGATGATGCGGGCGATTTCGGCGCGTTCCAGTCGCGAGGCGTGCAGGCGTCCGTCATCGCCGAGGCGCGGCGCCTCGATGCGCTCGGCGAGGCCGGGGCCTTCAAGGTCGGCGGTCCCGTAAAGCTGTTTGAGGCGTTCGGCGGCGGCAAAGGTCGTGCCGATGCCCTGCGCGATGTCGGCGGTCACATGGGCGCCTCCTGCTGGAACGAGCCCGAGCCAGGCGGGCGATCCATGCAGGTAGACTGAGACGGCTGTTACGCCGGAACCGAGGTCGATGCAGACGGCGCCGTTCTCGATCTCGTCCTCGATCAGGGTGCCGGCGCCGCTGGCGATGGCGGATGGCACGAGTTGCGTGACGCCGAGATGGGCGCGAAATACGCACTCCGTCAGGTTCTTCACGATGGCGCGCGGGGCCGAGACAATCGACATCTTGACGGTCAGTGCGCCGGCAATCATGCCCACGGGCTGGCGCACGCGACCTGCCGCCTTATCGATGGTGTAGACCACCGGCCAGGCAGAGAGGATATCCTCCTGCCTGAGGGCAGGGGACTGCGCAGCGCGCAGCAGCACTTGCTGGTGCAGACGCCGCACATCTTTCGCGGTGATGACGCGTCCGCCGATCTCGATGCTGGCAGACATCATACGCGAAGACAGCTTCGGGCCGGTGATGCCGAGGATAACTTCCGAAATCGGCTCGCCCGCTTCGCGCTCGGCGTCTTCCACGGCGAGGCGGATGGATCGCTCCAGCCCTTCCATGTCGGTGATGTTGCCGCCGGCGAAGCCACGCGTCTGCTGGCGCCCGCTGCCGAGAATGGTCATGCGGCGCGGATTGTCCGCATCCGGACGGCCGATCAGGCAAGTGGTTTTTGAACAGCCGATGTCCAGCGCGGCGACCGTGCCGCCGGGGCGGCCGTTAAGACGGGCGAGGCGCTTGGCGGAAAGTTCGGACATCAGGTTTTCTCGGCAGCCTCGCGGACAGTCTCGGGTTCAGGTTCGACGGGCGCTTCAGCCAGGCGCAGATAGACGCGTCCGCGGCTGCGCAGGTCGATCATTTCCAGCGGGCGCTGGGTAAGGGCGGTTCGCACCTGCAGTTTTGCGAGGCGTTCGATGGCGGGCTCGAGGCCGGGATCTTCCGGCAGGCGAACGGTGACACCGTTGATGAAGCGCATGTCCCATCTGCGCGTGCCGATGCGGGTTGCCACGGCGACGCGGCCATTGATGTCGGGCGCCGAGGCGAGGGCGGCGGCGAGCTGCGGCGCTGCTTCCGGTGCGCCCTGGCCGGCGAGGCGCAGGAGGTTCGGATGGTCTTCGGCGCGGGCGCCGGGCAGCAGGCGGCCAAGGCCATCGACAACCTGCCACTGGCGGCCGTCATGCCAGAGAGCGACAGGATCGGCGGCGTCGGCAAGGATCACGATCTGGCCGGGCCAGAGACGGTGGACGCGCACGTTCAGCACCTTGTGGGTGCCTTCCACGCGGCTCTTGATCAGGTGCGGGTCAGCACGGAACATGTTCTCGCCCGGCTCGATCATCGCAGCGGCGCGCACTTCGTCGGCGAGAGCAGGATTGTCCTCGAGGCCGAGTACGGAGACGTCATTCACATCCACGCCGATGAGGCGGGACGTGTCGTCCATGAAGCCGCCGAAGCGCGAACCGATCTGTGACATCGATCCGCCCATCCAGGCAGCGGTGGCGACGAGGATCGCGATCAGCATCACGACGCCGAAGATTACGGACGAGACGCGCACTTCCTCGCCTGTCGTCTCATCGACGATGGTAGCGGGCCGGCGGCGGCCGGAAGGAACTGTCTGGTTGCGCTCTATCTTTGGCATGAGGCGTCCTCGATCATCCAGGCGACCAGTTCCACGAAACTCATGCCCATGTGCGCGGCCTGCTCGGGAACGAGCGAGGTGGGCGTCATGCCGGGCTGGGTGTTGGTCTCGAGGATCACAAGCCGGTCCTTCTCTTCGTCGTAACGGAAGTCCGAGCGTGTCGCCCCGCGGCATCCAAGTGCAACGTGAGCCTTGAGCGATGCATTCATCGCTGCCTTGGTCACGTGCGCGGGCAGATCCGCAGGGATCACATGCTGCGATCCACCAGCCGCGTATTTTGCATCGAAATCGTAATAGTCCCTTAAGGTCGTGATCTCGGTGACGGCAAGCGCGCGATCGCCCAGCACAGCGACGGTGAGTTCGCGGCCGGGAATGTATTCCTCCGCCATCAGATAATCGCCGTAGCGCCAGTTCGGACCGGTCAGTTCCTGCGGCGGGCCATTGGCGCCCTCGCGCACGATCAGCACGCCAAAGCTCGAGCCCTCGTTGACGGGCTTGATCACATAGGGCGGCTTCAGGGCATGGGCTGCAGCAGCTTCGGCGCGGGTGACACGGCGGTCTGCGGCAACGTCCAGACCGGCCTGCTTGTAGACGGCCTTGGATTTGAGCTTGTCCATTGCGAGCGCCGAGGCGAGCACACCGGAGTGGGAATAGGGCAGGCCCATGATTTCGAGCAGTCCCTGTACCGAGCCGTCTTCGCCCCAGGGACCATGCAGGCCGTTGAGCACGACCTCGGGTTTTGCGTCGGTCAGCTGCCGAGCCAGGTCGCGGGTCGCGTCGATCTCGACAACGTCGTAGCCGGCCTCGCGCGCGGCTTCGGCCATCTGGCGGCCGGAGGAGAGCGAGACGGGCCGTTCCGAAGACCAGCCACCATAGATCACCGCCACCCGTTTCATGCCAACTCCTTCTGAGATGCGTTCATTCCGCCATCGTCCGTGATGGAACGATGCGGTGAACAGCAGCTTAAAGGGGAGGGCGTGGCAGCTGTCTGGCGCAAAACAGGCGGATTACAAAAAAATCATGGGAGGGGAACAACAAATCTATTGACTATGGATGTAGTCAATATTGATAAGCGGAAAACAGATAACGAAAAACGGTAATCTCCCTTGGGCAAATCGACTGACCCGATAGTGATACCGAGGGAGCTAAAATGCCGATTCCGCGGGCGCTGCTGACCAGTTTTGCCGTTTTTGCCCTATCAGGCCAGCTGGCCGCGGGCGCTGACACCGCCGTCACACCGGAGGAAGGCGATCCAAACCGCTCGGTCTACCAGCCGGCAGACTTCAACCAGTACGGCCCCGTCAACGCGCTGGACATGGTGCGCCGGATTCCCGGCTTTGCGATCATCAGGGATGACAGCGGTAACCGCGGGTTTGGCCAGGCGCGAGGCAACGTGCTGATCAATGGCCAGCGTGTATCGGCCAAGTCCAACGGTGCGGAACTGGCGCTGGGACGGATCGCCGCCGCGCGCGTCCTGCGGATCGAGGTTCTGGACGGGACCAAGACCGAAATTCCGGGCCTGACTGGACAGGTGGTCAATGTCGTAACCGATGGCGCGGCGTCGATCGACGGCACCTGGCGCTACAAGATACGCCTGCGCGAAAACCTGCCGCCCTCACTGAATGAGGGCACCGTCACGCTGGCGGGCAGCAAGGGCGCCGTCAGCTGGACGCTCGAAGCCAACAGTGCGCCTCAGCGCAACGGGAATGCCGGCTGGCGTCTAATCCAGGACGGCCAGAAGAACTTGCTGGAGCAGCGCGAAGAAGATTTCACGCGCATCATCGAAGACGTGTCGCTCTCGGGCTCGCTCGCCTGGAAGCCGGTGTTCGGGCCGATCGCGAATCTCAACGGCAAGGTCGGGATCTGGGAGATGGACGTCAAGCAGATCGGCAAGACTTATCCGTTGGGCGGCGCACAAGGCCGGCGTCTTTTCCAGTCGGCGGAAGACGAATGGAACGCCGAAATCGGCGGCGACTTCGAGTTCGACGCAGGCCCGGGTCGGCTGAAATTCATCGGTCTTGGCCGGCTGGAGCACAGTCCGTTTGTTGACAGGTTCAAGATGGCGGCCTTCGATGGCTCCGGCCAGTATGCGTCGAATTTCCATCAGACGGTCGATGAAGGCGAGTACATCCTGCGCAGCGAGTATGGCCTGCAGACGGGGCAGGGCGACGACTGGCAGATTTCGACGGAAGGCGCTTTCAACTTCCTGGAGGCGGAAGCATCCCTCGAAGAAGCAACCGGCGGCGCGCCGCTGGTGCCGGTTATTCTGGATCTCGCCAATTCGCGGGTCGAGGAGCGCCGCGGCGAAGTGATCCTGACGCATGGCCGACAGCTGACCCCGAAGCTCAATCTGCAGGTGTCAGCCGGGGCAGAGTATTCGGAGCTGTCGCAGACGGGAGACGCCGAGAACAAGCGCGCCTTCACCCGGCCCAAAGGATCTGCCAGCCTGTCCTGGCAGCAGAGCGATACTTTGAAGCTCGTCACCAAGGTCGAGCGGCGCGTCGGCCAGCTGGACTTTTTCGACTTCATCTCCTCGGTCAATCTCGAGCAGGAGAACAGCGTCGATGGTAATCCGGAGATCGTTCCGAACCAGTCCTGGCGGCTGAATCTGGAAGCCCAGAAGGATTTCAGGGCCTGGGGCGCCTCGACCGTTCGGCTTATATTCGTGGAACTTGAAGACGTCATCGACCAGGTGCCCATCGGCACGGGCGCGGGTCCCGGCAACATTGAAAGCGGCAAGCTGTTCGGGATCGAGACCGATTCGACGCTCAAGCTCGAGGAGATTGGCTTCAAGGGCGCCGAGCTGACCTTCAACGGCCGCTACTACGATACGGAAGTCGATGACCCGCTGACGGGTGAGCGCCGCTCGATCAACTCCCACCTGATATGGGAATGGAACATGGAACTCCGGCAGGATATTCCGGACACGGATTGGGCCTGGGGCACGGTTATCGAAGGCTTCAAGTCCGAGCCGTCTTACCAGCTCAACCAGATCGCGCTGGGAGGAAACGATCCGGCATTCTCTATGGTGTACCTTGAACACAAAGACATTGCCGGCATGATTGGCACCATTGCGCTTGGCAACCTGTTCAACCAGCGTGACACGTTCTGGCGTGAGGTCTATGCGCCCGACCGGAACGGCACGCTTGTTCGCTCCGAAGAATACGCGCGCGCGTTCGGCCCGATTTTCACGATCGAACTCAAAGGCAAGTTCTGAGGCTTCCCGAAGGACGGCCCGCCAAGCGGGCAGGGCTGGCGACCGAAATGAGAAAGCGCCGGTCCGGGGCGCCGTGCGATGCGAAATCATTGGACTTCGGCGTGGGAAAAGGTCCATTGGAAAGCGTGGGAGACGCCAATCCGGATGCTAGAGTTGCGACGGTTCTTGAACCATGTGGCGGCGGCGCTGGCCGTAGCTCCGTTGGGTGCGCCAGCATTCGCTGAGACAGTTGCTGACACGATAGACGGCGCCAGTCCGGAGCACCGGACGATCTTGACGCTGGAAGATTTTGCCCAGTTTGCGCCGCGCACGGCGCTGGAAATGGTTCAACGTGTGCCGGGCGTGTCGATATCCAAGGATGACAGCGACTCGCGCGGCTTCGGCCAGGCCAGTGGCAACGTGCTAATCAACGGCCAGCGCGTCTCTGGCAAGTCCAACGGTGCCAGCGCGGCGCTCGGCCGGGTTCCGGCAAGCCAGGTCGAGCGGATCGAAGTTGCGGATGCAAGCGTCTTCGGCGTGCCCGGACTATCCGGCCAGGCGATCAACGTCGTGACATCGGGCGAGGCCCGCCAATCCGGTTCCTGGAAGATGCAGGCGCGCTGGCGCGATGATTTCCAACCGGCGCTTGGCGTCGCCAATCTGGCGCTATCCGGCCGTAGCGGCGATGTCAGCTGGAGCGTGCAGGCGGACAATGCGCCGGAACGGCGAGGTAACCAGGGCTTCCGGAACGTGACGGACGGAACGGGCAACCTGCTCGAACTGCGCCAGGAAAAGTTCATCTTCTATGTCGATACAACGTCGGTGTCGGGCTCGATGGCCTGGAAACCGCCGGGCGGCATGGTGGCCAATCTCAATGGAAAGGCGGCGACCTACCGGCAAGAAATCAAGGATCGCGCCCAGGTGTTTCCAGTTGCGGGTCCCGAAGGCCGGCGGCTGTTCGAGAGCCTTGAGGATGAGTGGAATGCGGAGCTCGGCGGCGATGTCGAATTCGACCTCAGTTCCGGTAGGCTGAAAGCGATCGGACTGGCACGCCGCGAGCGCAGCCCCTTCAACGATACCTTCCTCAGGGGCGGTCTCGACGGCTCGAACCTCTACCGCTCGGACTTTCGTCAAACCACGGATGAAGGCGAGTATATTCTTCGCAGCGAATATGGCTGGAAGACGCCTTCAGGTCCGGAGTGGCAACTGTCTGCGGAAGGTGCGTTCAATTTCCTCGAGGCAGAATCGGAACTCTCTGAGGCGATCAGCAACGGGCCGTTCGTGGCCGTGCCGCTCGATACATCGAATACACGCGTCGAGGAACGCCGGGCCGAGGCGATGCTGACGCATACGCGGTCGCTGGCGGCCGATCTCACGATGCAGTTGGCGGTCGGAGCGGAGTATTCGGAGATCTCGCAATCCGGCGACACGGAGAAAGTCCGCATATTTACGCGTCCCAAGGGGTACGCAAGCCTGACCTGGGCAGCCAGCGAAACGCTCAGCCTCGTCACTCGGATCGAGCGCAAGGTCGGACAGCTCGACTTCTTCGATTTCGTTACTTCGGCCGACCTATCGCTGGACAACAACAATGCTGGCAATCCCGACATCGTTCCAACGCAGGTGTGGAGCGCCAGCTTGCAGGCTGAAAAGGATTTTTCGGAGTGGGGCGCTGCCACGGCCAAGATTACCTACGACAAGATCGAGGATATCGTTGACCGTGTGCCGATCGGCACCGGCGACGGTCCTGGCAACATCGACAAAGCCTGGGGGGCGATCGCGGAGCTTGACGCGACGCTGAGACTTGCGCCGCTCGGGTTCGATGGCGCCGAAGTGACGGCCAGCGGTGTATGGATCGACTCGCGGGTAGATGATCCAGTCACAGGTGCGTCCCGACGGATCAGCGATGACCTGCTCTATGAAGTGAACGTTGAGTTTCGGCATGATGTTCCGGATACGCAATTTGCCTGGGGCGCAAAGCTCGAGCGGCTTGCTTTCACGGACGAGTTCACGCGAAGCGAGCGAAGGCTCGAGCGGCAGCTGAACGGCATGGGTGAAGTCTTCGTCGAGCACAAGAACCTCTGGGGTGCGACCGGGCGCTTTGCGGTTCGCAATCTCCTCGATCACAGGGATGTGGTCGAACGCACGGTTTTTGCGCCTGACCGAAACGGCCTCGCTGTTCGCCGGGAAGTGTCAGAACGTGATCGTGGCCTGATTTTCGTGCTATCCTTGAACGGAACTTTCTAGACCGGACCGGTTTGTCCGATCCGGCCGATCCGGCGCACTTCCCAGCGTAGCTGGACGCCGGACGTATCCAGCACGCGGGCACGCACCAGTTCGCCGAGAGCTTCAAGGTCGGCGGCAGTGGCCTCGCCAGCATTGATCAGGAAATTGCAGTGCATTGGCGAGACCTGCGCGCCGCCGACCTTGAGGCCGCGGCAACCGGCCGCGTCTATCAGCTTCCACGCGGAGCGCTGGTCGGGACTACCCGGAGGATCGGGATTGGCAAAGGTCGAGCCGGAAGTCTTTTCCTTGATAGGCTGGGTCTCGCTCCGGCGGGCCTGGAGCGCGTCGATCGCCGCGCCAATCTCGGCCGCGTCGCCTTTGCCGGTGCCGCGCAGGACGAGTCGCGAGACAATGAAATCCTCCGGCAGGTCGGTATGACGATAGCTAAATTCAACCGGCTCATGACCTTCACCATAGACGCGCCGTTCGCCCCGGCGGGTCACGCCCTCGAGGCGGACGAGCACATCCTTGAGTTCGCTTCCGTAACATCCGGCGTTGGTGCGCGTCGCGCCGCCGAGAGAACCGGGAATGCCCGACAGGAACTCGAGGCCTGCAATGCCGTGCTTCGCTGCGCCCTTGGCCACTGCCAGATCAAGCGCACCGGCGCCGGCCGTCATCTCGAGCTCCCCGGTTTTCATAACTTCGCCCCAGGCCCGGCCCATCAGCCGGATCACGACACCTGCGATGCCGCCGTCGCGGACGATCAGGTTTGAGCCGACGCCCAGCACCGTCACGGGAATGGCGGGATCGAGCGCACCAAGGAAAACGCCGAGGTCGGCTTCATCTTCAGGCAGGAACAGCACATCTGCAGGCCCGCCTACCCGGAACCAGGTGTAGGGCGCCAGCGGGGCGTTCTCGATCAGTTTGCCGCGCGCAGGCGGAAGGGAGAGCCGGGTCATGTCGAGCAGCGGGTCGCCTGACTGGCCTCGGCTGTCAAGCGCTTGCGCTGGCCGCGCGGGTCAGTTGTTGCTGCGTTCAGGTGGAGGGTCGTCGAAGGGCGAACGGCGTTCGTTGCGCTCGGGACGGGGTTCCGGCGCCGACAGCTTTGCGATCTCTATGGTGCCAGAGGTGTCTTCGTAGTTTTTTGCAAGGTGCACGATGGCAGCTTGAAACTCCTGGAAGTTCACGACGCGGTCCAGATTGGGATCAAAGCGGACAGGGTTGGCGAGCGTGTCATCACGGGTCGGAAGACCAGAAGCCCAGTCCTGCTGCTCCAACGCGACAAGCTGCCCGTCGCTATTGGCGTCGGCGGCCTTAAACGCGGCCAGCGCGCCAGCTTTCAATTCGCCCGGGGAAATTCGACCGTCACTGTCCGCGTCGAAGCTGGCGATCAGGCCGCCGCCCGGTACAAGCCGGCCGAGGTTCATCTGGGCGGCCGCGGAGTCCGGTTTCACCAGTCCCTGGCCGGGCAGGCGGACAAGATCGTCCACCTCGGTTTCAGCCTGAGCATTCACGGGAAGGGCAGACAACAGCAAGGCTGCGACTAGAAGGGCACGGCGCATGAAACGGGGACTCCTCAGGCTTGCCAATGGTTACCCTAGGTGGGTGTGCTGTTTTTGCAACAGCCGCTTGCAGCGCCGGGGCGCCTGTTGAGGTGAGCCTTGCAGCCCTGGAATTAACCCTGCCTTAACGCTCGCGGGGCCAATCGTTAACCAGTATAAACTAGTCCGAGTCGCGCCCCCGCGGGCGTGCGGGTTCGCGCTTGGAAAGGCGGCTGTCCGATGAACGCAGAACAAGTGCCCATCATCATGGCGGTTGGCACCGCAATGCTGGCGCTCGGCGCGCTTCTCTGGGCCTTGCGCGTGTCGGACGGCGCCCGCGGCGCCGCGAAGAAGTATCGTGATCTGGCCGGCGATCGTGAGACTGAAAATGCCGCCCTTAAATCTGTTTTAGGTGCGCATCCGGGCGTCATCCTGGTCTGGCAGGGTGAGGCGTTGGAGATCGAGGGCGACGAGATCACCCCGCCGGACGTATTTGGCTCGTCGGTGGCGCTCGCCGGATTGCTCAGCTTCACCGACGCCGCAATTTCGGAAAATCCGACCGTTCGTATCGTTGAGGGCATCGCCGATCTCGAAGCGCGCGATTCCGCCGGGCAGGACACAACGCTACGCATCCGCCTGCGTGAGCTGCGCGAGCAGGGCAACCCGTTTTCGCTGACCATCATCGGCCCCTCGGGCCGCTTCCTCGAAGCCGACGGGCGCACGGCTGGCGCCCGCGCGGTCGTCTGGGTCACCGATTCCACTATCAAGGGCCTCGAGGAAAGCTCCGCTCGCGGAAAATTCGAGGAAGCTCGGCAGGTGATCGCGCGCGATCCGACCGCCTTCCTCGACATGCTGCGTAAGGCGCCTTTCCCGGCCTGGCGCGTATCCGGCATGGGCCGCCTGCAATGGGCGAACCCGGCCTATCTCGCCGCCGTCGATGTCTCCAGCCTCGACCGTCTTCTCGAAGAGCAGACGATGCTTGACCAGGTCGTCGCAGAACAGGCCCGCAAGACGATCTCCGATGGCCAGGAGCATGATGAGACCCGCCACATCGTCGTCAAGGGTGATCGCCGGGCGATGCGTGTACTGACGTTCCCGCTCTCCGGCGGGGCAGGGGCCATGGCCTTTGACGTGACCATGCAGGAGAATGCGCGTGAGGAATTGAACCGCCACGTGCGCGCACATGATGAGACGCTGAACCATGTCGCCGATGCCGTCGCGATCTTCAGCGCTGAACGCAAGCTGACCTTCTACAACAAGGCTTTCCGCGACATGTGGGACCTTGAGGAAGCCTTCCTCCTAGACCGGCCGAACCATGGCCAGCTGCTTGATCGACTGCGCGAGCGCCGCAAGCTCCCGGGCCGGCCGAACTATGCCGAGTGGCGCGCGGAAGAGATCTCCTACTATCTCGACCTCGACGGCGTGAAGGAAGACAAGTGGTCATTACCTGATGGCCGCACGCTGTCGGTCACGCGCCAGCGCCACCCGATGGGCGGCCTGCTACTGCTGTTCAAGGACATCACTGTTCAGCTCGACCTTCAGACACGCTTCAACGCCCTCATCAAGACGCAGCGCTCGACCCTCGATAATCTCCACGAGGCGGTCGCCGTGTTCGGCAGCGACGGACGGCTCAAGTTGCACAATAGTGCCTTCGCGCGAGTGTGGGATTTGCCGGCCGAGCTGCTGAAGGACACGCCGGACTATGACGATGTGGTTGAGGCGTGCGTGCCGCTGTTTCACGACGCCGAAATCTGGGACGCAATCAAGGTTCACATCACCGATCCGTCTGCTGGCGCGCGCCAGGCAACAACCGGCGAGATGCGCCGTTCGGACGGCTCGCTGCTGACCTACATTACGAACCCCCTGCCGGACGGTAACACGCTGATCGCTTTCGCCGACGTGACGGCCACACGCCGTGTCGAATCCGCGCTGCGCGACCGCGCCGAAGCCTTCGAGGCTGCTGACCGCCTCAAGACGGAATTCGTGCGCAATGTCAGCTATCAACTGCGTTCGCCGCTGACGACCATCTTCGGGTATGCAGAGCTTTTGGAAACCCAGCGCAACGGTGCGCTGACCGAGCGTCAGACGGATCATGTCCGCGCAATCCTGTCGGCATCGGACCACCTCAATAAGCTGATCGAGAACATCCTCGACCTCGCCCTGATCGAAGCGGGACGGATGGACCTAGACCTCGATACTGTGAACCTCGAGGATCTGATCGCCGAGGGTATCGAGATGGTGGTCTCGAAAGCGGAAGATACAGAAGTCACTGTGCGCTCAGAGATCACCGGCAAGCTTGGCACGATCCGGGGCGATGCGCGCCGCATCAAGCAGGTATTGTTCAACCTAGTCTCGAACTCGCTGCGCTTCACCGAGTCCGGCGGCGAGGTCGTCGTGGCGGCGCAGCGAGCCGGCGACATGATCATGCTCAGTGTGCGGGACAATGGCATCGGTCTGGAGGCCGACAAACGCGCCACGAGCTTCGACAGCTTTGTTTCGGGCGACCAGCGCGGCGCAGGCCTGGGCCTCGCGCTGGTGAAGCATTTCATCCACTTGCATGGCGGCACAGTCGGTATGAAGCCGGTCGATGGCGGCGGTCTCGAAGTGACGTGCTGGCTGCCGGCGCAGGTGACAGTCACCGCGCAAGCTGCCCTGCATCACCCGGAAGGTGCAGCACTCTAGGCGCTGCGATTTACACCGGGTCGCGGGCCCGGAAGACATCCTCATCCAGTTCGCCTTCCCACTTGGCGACAGCGGTTGCGACCGCAAGGTCGCCAGTGATGTTCGTCACGGTACGCATCATGTCGAGGATACGGTCGAACGGGAACAGGATGGCGATGATCAGCACCGTGTTCTCCGCTGATACGCCTATGACGCTGAGTGTCGTGGCCGCCAGGAAAAGGCTGACTGACGGTATGCCGGCTGTTCCGATCGAAACCAGCGTCGCCATGAGGATGATTGTGAAATACATGTCGGGCGTCATCGTAATGCCAAGCGCCTGCGCGGCGAACAGGGCAATTAGGCCCTGGTAGAGGGCTGTGCCGTCCATGTTGATGGTGGCGCCGAGCGGTAGGACGGAAGAGGTAATCGGCTTGCCGATGCCGAGATTTTTGTTCGCGGCGCTCATCGTGACAGGCAGAGTGGCGTTGGAAGAGGATGTCGAAAACGCCACAGCTTGCGGGTCGGCAATCCCGCGGATGAAAGGGATCAGCGGCAGGCGCAGCATCCCCTTCACGATGAAGCCGTAAGTGATCAGCATGTGGAGCGTGCAGGCGAGATAGTGCGCCAGTGTCATCTTGCCGAGCACTTCGAGCACGACGAGACCGCGCGTGCCGAGAACCCAGGCCATCAACGCCAACACGCCGATCGGAGCCACTTCCATGACGATGATGGTGAGGCGCATCATCACTTCTGAGGCGCTGTTCATCACGCGCGCGACGGGTTCCCCCGCTTCGCCGGCCATCAACGTGGCGATGCCGACCATAATGGCGAAGAAGATGATGGCGAGCACATCGCCTTTTGCCATTGCATCAATAGGGTTGACCGGAATGATCGATAGCAGGGTGCGGATGATCTGTTCCACCACGCCGCCGGGCGCTGGGTTTGCCGCAAGGCGTTCGCGAGCCTGATCCATATCAGTCGCTGAAACGACCGACAGATCAAAGCCTGCGCCGGGCTGAAGAAGCGTTCCTATCGCAAGGCCAAAGCAGACGGCGATGACCGTGGTAACCATATACATCGCCAGCGCCCGCCCGCCGAGACTGCCAAGGCGTTTGGGATCGCCCATCGCCAGCACGCCAGACACCAGTGTCGAGAAGATCAGGGGAACGACCAGCATCTGGATCAGGCTGATGAATGCGTCGCCTACAGGCTTGAACCAGGTCGTTACAATCGCGCTGGCTGGGTCCGGCCCGATGCCGTAGCGAAGTCCGAGCCCGATGGCGGCGCCAAGCAGGAGACCGAGGATCACCCGCTTCCAGAGATCGATTTCAAACCACGTCTTCATGTGCCACCTCTCTAATCCGCGAGGTCGGGAGGGTAGGGGCCGGGGACGCAGAAGACAACCTTTGCCGAGGCCTGCTTGCCAGAGGAGGCTCCACCGCCCTATTTCGTCCATATGGCCCCGAACCGTGATCCCCTCCCGATTGACGACGTGTTGCCGGAGATTCTTCGTGCACTCACCGAGGCGAACCGGCTTGTCCTCGCTGCGCCGCCCGGCGCAGGTAAAACCACGCGTGTGCCGCTTGCACTTGCAGGCCTATTGGGAGATGCGCCGGTCATCACAGGCCGCATCCTCATGTTGGAGCCGCGCCGGATCGCAGCTCGCATGGCGGCGGAACGCATGGCGTCGAGCCTCGGTGAGAAGCTCGGGCAAACAGTAGGCCTGACGACGCGCGTGGACCGCAAGGTGAGCGCTACAACGCGCATCGAGGTCATTACCGACGGCCTCTTCACCCGCCGCATCCTCAATGATCCCGAACTGCAGGGCGTTGGCGCTGTGCTCTTTGATGAGTTCCACGAGCGCCGTCTGAATTCCGATCTTGGTCTCGCCCTGTCGCTTGAATCGCAAGGCGCACTTCGAGAAGATCTTCGCCTGCTGATCATGTCGGCGACGCTGGACATCGCTGCCGTCTCGAAGGCGGTCAACGCGCCCGTCATCGAGAGTGCCGGCCGGCAATATCCGGTGGACACACGCTATGTCGGGCGCTCCGACGAGCGGATCGAGGACCGGATGCCGAAGGTGATCCGGCAGGCACTTCGGGAATCGGAGGGATCCATCCTCGTCTTCCTTCCGGGTGCCCGTGAAATCCATCGCACGGCGGACGCGCTCGAAGGGCTCGGGCCGGACATTCTGGTGGCGCCGCTGTTCGGCGCGCTCTCGCCGGCGGAGCAGGACGCGGCGGTTTCGCCAGCGCCGCCCGGCAAGCGCAAGGTCGTGCTTGCCACCGACCTCGCCGAGAGCGCACTCACCATCGAAGGCGTGCGCATCGTCATCGACTCAGGCCTTGCACGTGTTGCGGAAGATGAAGCGAGCGGTCTCGGCACACGCCTCTCAACGGTGCGGGCTTCGCGCGCGTCGGTGGATCAGCGGCGCGGCCGGGCGGGACGCACGGCGCCGGGCGTCTGCTACCGCCTGTGGGACGAGGCAGCGACGCGCGGACTGATCGCGGCGCCGACCCCGGAAGTTCTCAACAGCGATCTCTCGGGACTCGTGCTTGCGCTTGCCGAATGGGGCGAGCGTGATCCGACGAAGCTCACCTGGCTAGATGTGCCTCCCGCCGGAAAGTACCGCGCCGCCGAGGCGCAGCTTCATGCCCTCGGCGCGCTCGATGAAACCGGCGCGTTGACCCAGAAAGGCCGCGAGATGGCGCGCTTGCCAATGGCCCCCCGTCTTTCAGCCCTGATCGCAGCCGCGCCCGGCCCGTCGGAGAAAGCGCTCGCAGCGGAAGTCGCGGCCCTTGCCGGCGAGCGCGGCATGGGCGGGGACTCCAGCGACCTGCGGGACCGCCTGAAACGGTTTCGCGCCGATGGCAGTCAGCGGGCGCGCAGCCTCAAGGCGCAGGCCGCTGGCTGGGGCGGCGGCGGCGTGCCAGGTGGCGATCTTGCGCGGTTGCTCGCCTCCGCCTGGCCGGATCAGGTCGCACGTAAGCGGCCCGGCTCCGATGGATCGTACCTCATGGCGTCGGGCCGCGCGGCAACTGTTCCGGCTACGGACGGACTCGCCAAATCAGACTGGCTCGTCGTGGCGGATCTTGGCGGCGCGGCGCGCGAGCCGCGCATCACACTCGCCTTGCCGCTGACGGAGGCGGAAGCCTTGGCCAGCCAGAACGTTGTCACAGAAGATCGCGCCACCTTTGATCCCAGGTCCGCCCGCTTCGCCGCCCGGCGCGTCAAGGCGCTCGGTGCCATCGTGTTGTCGGAAGCGCCGCTGCCCAAGCCGTCCGCTGAAGCCGGTGCCAACGCAATGCTGGAGGCCGTGCAAGCGGGTGGTTTCGCCGCGCTCGGCGCAGCCGAAGCGGTCGAGGAAACCCTGCATCGCCTCAGGATCCTCGAGGTGGCTGCCCTGATCGAGACGCCGGCGAAGGACGCCCAAGCGCTGATCACGTCCGCCCAGGACTGGCTTTATCCGCTGCTGCGCCGAAAGGGCGCCTCGGTTCCGGCGCCGCATGAGGTGCGCGACGCACTGATCCAATCGTTCGACTGGCCGGTCCAGGAAGCTTTGCGCCAGCATGCGCCGTTGATGCTGGGGCTGCCCTCAGGCCAGGAGGCGCGGGTTGACTGGCTTGATCCGCGCGCGCCGCTCGTCTCTGCGCGCGCGCAGGCATTCTATGGGCTCACCGAGCATCCGCGCATCGCGGCGGGCCGGGTGCCAGTCACGGTGGAGTTGCTCTCGCCCGGCATGAAGCCGGCCGCCACGACGCAGGACCTCGCGCGTTTCTGGGGCGCCGGCTACAAGGACATGGCCAAGGACATGCGCGGGCGCTATCCCAAGCATGACTGGCCGGACGATCCGGCAAATGCGCGTGCCCATGAGGGGCGCACCAGGAAACGGCTCACCTGAGCCGGGACGAAGGGAAAGATATGTTGCTGCTCCGGATGGCTGCTCTGGTGCTTGGCCTTGCGGTCGCTGCCTGCGCCGTGCCGCCCGCGCCCGTGCCGGCGCGCGAGCCCGTCGTAATCGCGCCAGCCCAAGGCGTCCGCCTGGGCGTCATGGTGGCGACCCTGTCCGGCGAACCAGTCTTTGCCGACAAGGCGAGCGAGCGATTCATCCCGGCCTCGAACACCAAGCTGTTCACAACCGCCGCCACCTTTCATCTGATGCGGAACATCGATCGTCCCGACCCGGCGCTCGGCACGTCATTGCGCCTGATTCCCGGCGAAAGCGGCGCTGCGCCTTCGTTGATCCTCGTCGGAGCTGGCGACCCCACCTTGCGGGATGCGCCGGATTGCCTTGACAATTGTCTCCGACAATTGGCCGATGCCGTCGCCGCGCGCGGCATCACGCGTGTGACCGATGTCTACGGGGATGATACGCTGTTCCCGTTCGAGCCCTGGGGCATGGGCTGGAGTTGGAACAACCTGCCCTTCTATTTCGGCGCGCCGGTTTCCGCACTGACGGTCAACGGAAACGCCGCCGCCCTGCGGGTCGGCCCGGATACCGCCGAAGGTGCCCCGGTCATGGCCGCCTGGGCGCCGGGCGATGACGTGCTGACGGTGCGAAATGAGGCGGTCACTGGGCCTCTCGGCAGCAAGAACTTGCTGAGCGTGCTGCGCTGGCCGGGATCGGACGAAGTGGTGCTCACCGGCAGCCTTCCTTCGGATGCCGCCGCACGCAACTATTTCCTCAGCGTTCCCGAGCCCGCACAGACAGCAGCGGAGCGCCTTGTGCGGCTGCTTTTGGCGCGCGGAATAGCGGTCGAGGGGTCAGCAAGAGTCCGTTCACGGAGCGAGGAAGTGTCTGGTGAGGAGATTGCACGCCTTGTGGCGCCCCCTCTGCTGCAAAGTATCGTCTATGTCTCCGAAGACAGTGACAATCTCGCAGCCGAACTCCTGCTACGCCACATTGCCCTCGCAACCGGCGGGGAAGGCGCTGAGGACGGGCTCGATGCTGTGCACACCATGCTGGACGAGGCCGGCATCGGTCGTGCTGAAATCGAGCTTTTTGACGGCTCCGGCCTTTCACCCTACAACCGCGTGACGCCGCAATCGACCGTCCGCTTCCTGACATGGACCACGTCGCAGCCCTGGGGCGAGGCGTTCCGCGGGGCGCTGCCGGTGGGCGGAAAGACTGGATCGCTGTCCCGGCGGTTCCGCGGCACGCCGCTGGAAGGGCGCCTCTTCGCCAAGACCGGTACGGTGCAGGGCGTCAACGCGCTGTCGGGCTTCCTCATCGCGGCGAGCGGCGAGACGTTGGTCTTCTCGGTGATCGCAAATGATCGACCGGCCGATGCCAATTCCGTCCTGCCGGTGATCGACAAGCTGCTGGTCGAGATCGCGGCGGCGAACTGAAGGTGGGTCAGTTCGGCCGGCGCGTGTGGTCTGTGCCCCAATCCATACCCATGGATTTCTTCATCCAATCGGCAAAGGTTGCCGGCTTTTCGAGCGCTTTGGGATCGAGTGAGCCATAGGACACGAGCGGGCCATCAGCGTTCTCGAGGCGGACGCCTTTCAGCCGCTGACCGTTGTTCGAATAGTCGTAGTTGCCGTAGCCGGGGTCGAGAATCAGCATGATCTGATGGCCGCCGCGGCCATCCGCGTCGCGCCCGAACACCAGGCCGTAAACCTTCTCGCGGCCCCAAAGTCCGTGGCTTGAAGCCTGGCGCTTGCCATCGAGCAGGACCTCATCCCAGAGCAGGTTACGGCGCCATTGCAGGACGTGCATCCGGTCGCCGGCAACGATCTTGATGTCGACTTCGTGCAAGCCAACACGAACGAGTTCAGCACGCATGGGGAGGCTCCCGGGGCCGTTCAGTTATTATCGAAAAACAATATACTCGCGTGAGGCTTGCCGGTCAACCGGGACTAGAACGGGCAGGGGCAGACGAGATCGAGGGCTGCGCCGGTGCCCGGATGGACGAAGGCCAGTCTCTCGGCATGCAGCGCGAGGCGCGGGCGGGCGGCAAGCGCCTCGCCGGTGGCGTAGAATTCGTCACCCAGAATGGGATGCCCGGTTTCGGCAAGGTGCACGCGCAGCTGGTGTGAACGCCCGGTCAGAGGTGTCAGCGCAAGGCGCGCGATGGATCCGCTGCCGGACAAGGTCTCGTACCGCGTGATGCTGGGCTTGCCAATCTCGTGGTCTACCTTCTGGAGCGGCCGCCTCGGCCAGTCGGTGATCAGCGGCAAGCTGATCTCGCCGGCATCGGGGTGCGGTTCGCCCCACACATCGGCGATGTAGCGCTTCTGCACTTCTCCGCGCTCGAACAGGCCGGACAGGGCGCGCTGCATGTCCTTGCCCCGCGCCAGCAGCAAAAGGCCGCTGGTCGCCATGTCCAGCCGGTGCACGGTCAGCGCGTCCGGGTAAGCCGCCTGCAACCGCGACAAGGCGCAGTCCGCCTTGTCCTCACCTCGTCCCGGCACCGACAGAAGCCCCGAGGGCTTGTCCACGGCAACCAGGAATTCGTCGGCATGGACAATTTCCAGCCGCGCCTTTGGCGGCGCGTAGTCCGTCATGCCGGAAGTCCCGGCAGAGTGAGACAGAAGGCCGTCCCGGCGTCTCCGGTCTCTGCAAGCGCAAGCTCGCCGCCGAGCGCCTCGGCCAGTTCATGCGCGATCACCAGGCCAAGGCCGGTGCCATTGGCGCGGGAGGAACCCGCAAAAGGCCGGAACAGGTTCGCACGCGCCTTTTCCGGCAGGCCGGGCCCATTGTCGCGGAACTCAATGGCACGGCTGGTCAGCGATACACGGATCTGCGGATTGGGCGTCGACGCCTGCGCCAGCGCTTCAGCGGCATTGCGGATAAGGTTGGCGGCGATCCGGTGCAGGTATTCCGCATCGCTCTCGATCATCAAGTCGGCGGGCACATTCGCTTCGAAACTGGCCCCGCCGACATTCAGCGCTTCGTCTGCGGCTTCCAGCAAAACCGTCCGCAGGCTGACGGGCTGCAGTCGCGGCGGGCGCGGCGCGGACTTGCCATAGTCGAGCGTTGCCGTGGCAAGTTCGATGGCGCGCTCCAATGCGCGTTCAAGCCGCGGTGCAGCTCGCTTCACGCGTGGATCTTCGGACTTCGAGAGCACGTCCGACACAAGCTGCGCCGAGGCGAGCGAATTGCGCAGGTCATGATTGATCTTGGCGACGGCGCTGCCAAGCTCGGCAAGATGCGAGCGTTGCCGGAACGCATCTGCCACTGCCTCCTCCATGCCCGACAGTGCGTTCTGCGCCCGACCGATTTCGTCGCGCCGGTTCGTCGGCGAGAGGCGCCGCGTCCAGCTGCCGGGGTCGCGGCTGAACTGCTCGACACTCACAGTTACCCGTTTCATCGGTCGCACGACCAGCATGTCCAGCACCGCATAGATAAGGACCGCCGCGACAAGCGCGATGATCAGCGAAATGCCGGCAATCCGCCACGCAAAGGCGACGAGCGAGGCTTTCAGAGGCGATTGGGGCACTACGATCTCGATCACGCGGCCCTCGGCGGAGCCTTCGGCGATGACGACAAGCATCTCGCCCTCCGGCGCAAAATACTCCGACAGCGTGGCAAGGACGCGGCCGGCCGGTGTCGATCCTCGAAGATCGACAAGGCGCATCGTGCCTTCGATCGGCGCCTGCGGGGCGAGGAGCTGGATATGCATCTCGTCCTCGATCTCGGCGACCGCGAGCACTTCTGCCTTCATCAGCAGGCTTTCTGAAAGCTCGTCAGAAACTTCCCGCATAGGCGCCGCATCAAGGGCGAGCGCCGCGATCCGCGCTGCGGCCACGCGCTCCTCCAGCCACTGCGTGCGCAAGTTGCTGGCCGACGGGATGAAGATCAGGAATTCGGTAAACAGGATCGCGCCCAGGGTGATCGCAAACAGGCGCGCCGACAGTCCGTCTGTCAGCCGCCTTATGCCCTGCGGCGGCGTCGGTGCGGGGGCAGGTTCGGGCGCGGTCACGCGTGGAGGCTTAGGCGAATTCAGGGTTCAGGGAAACGGGGATTGCGCGCGCTGTCAGGGAATCCGCTGCAACAGTCCAACTAGCGTCCGGGCCGGTTTGCCGAATACGCTTGGGGTGAAATAGGCCGAGGCCGCTCGTTTCACCACTTCGGCCCGGGTCGGGTAGGGGGAGATGAAGTTGGTGAGAGCAGTCAGCTTGAGCCCATTCGACATAGCGAGTGACACAACCTGCAGGATGTCGCCTGCTCCGTCGCCCGCAATCGAGGCGCCAATCAGCTTGCCCTTATGCAGCACGAGCTTGGCTTCGCCCAGCGTCTTGCCCTCGGCAATGGCACGGTCATTGTCATGGAAGGGGAAGGCGCTCGTTTTCACAGCTTCGCCAAACTTTGCGCGCGCTCCGGCCTCCGTCAGGCCGATCTGCGCAATCTCCGGCGAAGTATAGGTCACCGACGGAATCGGCAGGCTCGCCGCGGTGCTGCCCTGCTTGAAGAAGGCGCGGCGGATGAACACCGATGCATGCCAGCCGGCCACGTGCGTGAACTGTTCCCGGCCCGCCGCATCGCCCAGCGCCCAGACGCGCGGATTGCTCTTTGAGCGGAGCGTATCGCCGACCTGGATCCCAGCCGGTGTGTGGTCGACCTTGCCTTTTTCGAGGTCCAGCCCGTCCAGCACTGCGCGCCGGCCCAAGGCCACCAGGATATGGGAGCCTTCAACGGCGACCTCGCCCTGTGGCCCTTCGGCGTGCACTGTAAGGCGGCAAGCCTCGCCGGAAACCCGCGCGGCCTTGTGGCCCTCCAGTATTGTGACGCCTTCGCTGCGCAGCGTGTCCACCGCCAGTTGCGCATGCGAGGCGTCAGCTTTTGCTAGGGCCCGGCCCATTTCGAGCACCGTGACCTTTGCGCCAAGCCGCGCGAAGGCCTGCGCGAGTTCAAGCCCGATCGGGCCGCCGCCGAGGACAATCAGGTGCTGAGGAAACTCCGGCAAGGAGAAGCTGGTTTCGTTGGTGAGGTAGGGCCGTTCGGCAAGGCCCGGGATCGGCGGGATGAAGGCACGGCTGCCGGTGGCGACGATGATCCGCCGCGCCTTGACGCGCGCCGTATCCGAAACGACCGTAGACGGATCAGAAAACCGTGCCGCCTCGCGGATCACCGTGCAGCCCAATCCTTCGAATCGCTCCTGGCTGTCGACCGGCGCAATCGTCTCGATGGTCTTGCGCACATGCGCCTTGACGCCGTTCCAGTCGACGCTCGCGGGCCCGATCTTTAAGCCATACTTGCTAGCCTCTGCCGGCGCATGCGCGGCTTTCGCCGCCGAGAGAAGGGCTTTCGAAGGCACGCAGCCATAGTTCAGGCAGTCCCCGCCCATTTCGTGCTTTTCGAACAGCACGACCTTGAGGCCCAGCATGGCGGCCCCGGCCGCGGCCGAAAGCCCGCCGGAACCCGCGCCGATCACGCACAGGTCTGCCTTCAGAGTACGGATGTCGGCCATTAGGCGGGAACCTTTTTCGCAAAGAGTTTCTTGTAGGCGACGGGCAGCAACGAGACGACGCCGAGGGCGATGAAGGCCGGCACAAAGTTTGACGCCAGCGATCCGATGTCAGGCGTGCCGCCCTCCAGCAGCGTGCCCTTCACGGCCGCCCCGATCCAAGTATAGGCCAGTGTGCCGGGAATGATGCCGAAGAAGGTCGTCACGAAGTAATCGCGATACTTGGCGCCCAGCAGTCCCGGCGCAATGTTGACCGCCGCAAAGGGGAAGAGAGGAATCAGGCGCAGGGCGAACATGTAGGAGACGGGGTTCTCGGCAAACCCCGCCCGCATCTTCTCGATGAACGGTCCGGCCACATCGCGCAGCACGGAGCCGATGGACGTCTTGGAGGCAAAGAACAGGATCGAGGCGCCGAGCGTCGCGCCGATCACCGTGGCGGGCGTGCCGAGCGCCAGCCCGAACAGGAACCCGCCGCCGATCGTCAGTGCACTGCCGGGAACCATGAAGGTTGTCGCTGCCGCATAGATCGCCACATAGCTCACGAAGACGATCAGGAAATTGTCCCGCACCATCGCATCAAGGCTTGCTGCGTTCGCCGAAAGCGACTCGAGCGTCAGCAGTTCGTGCCAGCCCTGCGACAGCGCGATCCCGAGACCCGCGAGGATGATGTAGACCGGCCAAAGCCGGCGCCAGAGGGAGGCGGGTTTGTCGGTCATGGTTTCACCGGCTTCCTAAGTTTGGCTGCGTCATTGAGTGACCAGTCATACTGGTAGCCTACGATCTTCGGATTGGCGCGGATTTTCGCGGCGAGGTCTGGTTCGGCATATGAGAGCAGATGTTGGATCACAGCCTCTTTCGAGTCGCCGAAGTCCGCTTCAAACCAGTTGTAGATCTCCGATACCTTGAGTCCCTTCGCCGTTACCGTCACGCCGCGATTGTGATTGATGTAGACGCGCGCGGCGGCATCGAGGTCCTTGTTGAGGCTCGCGGCTTCCCAGGCTTTCGCCGGCAGGTTCGGGCAGCTGTAGGAGGCACAGTTGATCGAATAGTGCACTTCCGGCGTGCCCCAGGTCTTGCGGAGGATCTTGTGTTCGATGGCGTCCAGCGACACCTCGCGCCCGCCCGCCTGAACCTTCACCTCTTTCCAGGGCCCTGTCAGGTAGCCGTCCTTGATCGACTTGACCGGGTAGCGCTCCACGATGTGGCGCACGGTGACGGCGTTGTAGAGGTTCGCCCACGCCGCGAAGTTCCCATCTGTCTTGGCCGACATGTCCCGGTCCGCGAAGCCGGCAATATAAGCGTCCAGCGCGGCCCGGTCGGCCTGCGAAGCGGCCAGGCCCGCATAGTCCACACGGGTGAGGCCGTCGCTTCCGGCTTTGACATAGGTTTTAAGGAGACGGGTCCAGGCAGCATGTTCAGCAGGCACGGGAGACTCCGCTTGGGGCTTTGAAGCGGTATCAGCCAGACCGGCAGCGGGGAAAAGGGCCGCCGCAAGGGCAACAAGACAAAAGGCAGCACGGCGCATGGGGACACTCCGGTTTGCAGGCACGGGCGACGCATAGACTGCACCTGTGCCCCCTGCATCTCACGATAGGGTGAATACCGGAGCCGTGATCGGCATATTTTGCACCAGTTCCGGCTTGACCCCGCCCCCGCCCGCCTGTATTTGCCCCGTTTTCCAAGTTCCAAGCTCAGAGCAGTTCCATGAAACGCACTTTCCAGCCGAGCAACCTCCGCCGCAAGCGCACCCATGGCTTCCGCGAGCGCATGGGCACTAAGTCTGGCCGCAAGGTGCTGGCACGCCGCCGCGCCAAGGGCCGCAAGACCCTGACCGCCTGATCCTCCCCCCGCACAGGCCAGTCCGGCCCGCCGACCGGGAGGCCGATCATGTCCGGCCCCGATAAACCAGACACTCCGGAAACGCGCCGCCTAAAGAAGCGGCGCGAATTCACGTTTGCCCGTGACGGGATCACCGAACGGCGCAAGTCCGTGGTCATCCAGGCCCGGGCGCGGGCGGGGGACATTCCTGGCGGCCATGTCGGGGAAGGCTTCACCGCGACAAAAAAGATCGGCGGCGCCGTCCAGCGCAACCGGGCCAAGCGCCGGCTGAGAGAGGCCTCCCGCCGCCTGCTGGCCCGATATGGCCGTCCGGGCTGGGACTATGTCTTCATCGCGCGCGAAGCGACGCTCGAAGTAGGCTGGTCCCGATTGCTTGACGATATGGAAAGCGCGCTGATAAGCCTCGCGCGCATTTGATGACCCCGGCGCCGCGTCCTGGCGCACCGCTCACAGACACCCGGAACACCGTCCATGGAAAAAGAAGACCAGCGCAACTTCCTGCTCGCCCTCGTGGCGATGATTGCGTTCGTTTTTCTCTATCAGATATTCGTGATGGAGCCGGCCCAGAAGCGCTATCAGGCCCAGCAGGCCATTGTCGCGGCCCAGCAACAGGCTGCCTCGGTCGATACCGCCGCGGCCGAAGCTGCCGGCCCCAAGCCGCTTCCAGAGGCGCTCGCCGCCGCCAGCCGGGTCAAGTTTGACGCCCCTTCCATAGATGGCTCGATCCGCCTCGCCGGCGCGCGCCTCGACGACCTGCAGCTCAAGAAGCACTTTCTCACTGTGGAGCGCGCGCAAGAAGTCCGTCTGCTGCGTCCCGAGGAATCCGAATTCGGCTACTTTACCACCTACTATTGGGCTACCGGAAACACGCTCGTCGCAGGGCGCAATTCGAACTGGACGCAGGTCGGCGAAGGCACGCTCAGCCCCGGCGCTCCGGTCATGCTCAGCCTTGAGTCAGAAGGTGTCCGTATCGACCGCGAGATTTCAGTCGATGAGAATTACCTGTTCACGTTCCGCGACACGGTCACCAACACCTCGGACGCTGCCAAGAGCCTGCGCCCGATCGGTTCTGTCGAGCGCCACGGCAACTACAAGCTCTTCCTGAATGCCACCGAGCCGGGTGTTGCCGCAGAAGCAGACAACGGCCTCGCTCACATGGGCCTCATGGGTGTCATGGACGGCAACCTGCGCTTGAAGAAGTACAAGCCGCTGTTCGAGTCTAAGAAGATCGACGGGGAATCGGCCGATGGCAGTTTCAGCACGGCGACTGGCGGATGGTGGGGTCTCAGCGACAAGTACTGGATGAGTGTGCTTGTTCCTGCACAGGCGACGCCCTTTACCGCATCGGTCAACCGCGCCAGCCTCGCGCGCGGCGGCCCGCTCGAAGTGCGCACCGAAGGCGCCGAGGTGAGCATCGCGCCAGGCGCAAGCGTTACCGTCGAAAACCGCATCTTCGCCGGCGCGAAGAAGTTCGAAATCCTCCGCAACTACGAAGAAGCTCAGGGCATTCCCCAGTTCGTCGATGCCATTGACTGGGGCTGGGCCTTCTTCCTCACCAAGCCCTTCTTCTATGTGCTGCATTGGCTGCACGGACTTGTCGGCTCGTTCGGCTGGGCGATCCTCGCCTTCACCGTGCTCGTCAAGCTGCCGCTCGTCCCGCTCTACAATGCCAGCTTCAAATCGATGGCCAAGCTTAAGAAGCTTCAGGAGCCGATGAAGGAGATTACCGAGCGCTTTGCCGCCGATCCCCAGCGGCGCCAGCAGGAGATGATGAAGCTCTACAAGGAGACTGGCGCCAACCCTATCGGCGGCTGCCTGCCCATCCTCGTGACGATCCCGATCTTCTACGCGCTCTACAAGACGCTCTATGTCACCCTCGACATGCGCCACGAGCCCTTCTGGTATATGAAGGACCTTTCGGCCCCAGACCCGACCGCTATTGGCAACCTGTTCGGACTGATCCCGTTCTGGTCGGCTGCCGACATCAAGGGCATCTTTATTATCGGCACTATCTTCGGTATCGGCATCCTGCCGCTGCTCTACGGCGCAACCATGGCGATCCTGCAATCGCTGTCGCCGCCGCCGCCGGACAAGATGCAGGCGCGCATCATCATGGCGCTGCCGCTGGTGTTCATGTTCGTGTTCGGAGGATTTGCCGCCGGCCTCGTGCTGTACTGGGTCTGGTCGAACGTGCTGACATTCATCCAGCAATACACGATCATGCGGATGAATGGCGCGGAAACCGAAGTCGGCAAGTTCGTCGCTGGCATCCTCGGGCGCCGGAAGGCGCCGGCGGAATAGTCTTGGACGCGCCCTCCTATCCCGATGACCAGGTCGAAGCCGGCCGCGTTCTTTTTTCCGGCCCGGCGGAATTCCGGCTGGGCGTTGCCGCTCTTGAAGGTCTTCCGCCTGCGGATCGTCTGGAAGTATGCTTTGCCGGGCGCTCGAATGTCGGCAAGTCGAGCCTGATCAATGCCCTCACCGGCCGCGCAAAGCTTGCCCGCGCTTCCACCGAGCCGGGGCGGACCCGGGAGCTGAACTATTTCGACATCGGCGAGGGCCGACTCTACCTCGTCGACCTTCCGGGTTTCGGCTATGCGCAGGTCTCAAAGACGCAGGTCGCCGCCTGGCAAAAGCTGATCAAATCCTACCTGCGCGGCCGGCCAAGCCTGCGGCGCGTTTTCCTGCTCGTCGATTCGCGCCGCGGCTTCATGGATACTGACCACGAGATTATGGACCTGCTCGACGGTTCGGCAGTCAATTACCAGGTGATCCTTACAAAGGTTGACAAGGTTCCGAAGGTCGAGGTCGAGAAAACCGCCGCCGAAGTCGCCGCGAAGCTCAAGAAGCGCGGCGCGGCTCACCCGGTCGTGCTGCAAACTTCATCAGAAAAGGGCTGGGGCATCCCTGAGCTCCGCGCCGAGATTGCCGGTTTCCTGCCGCCCGCCTAGAAACGGCGCGGGAGGATCCTGCACCATGATCGACATTCGCCCCGATGATCTTTCCAGCCAGGACATGGCGGACCTGATTGCCGTCCATGCGGCCACCATGCTGGCCGCTTCCCCGCCCGAAAGCTGCCACTTCCTGCCGATCGACGGACTGCGCCAGCCCGCCGTATCGGTCTGGAGCATGTGGGACGACGGCGCCCTGATCGGCTGCGGCGCCCTTAAGGATCTTGGCGACGGCACGGGCGAGATCAAATCCATGCACACCCGCGAGGTCCTGCGGGGCAGGGGGCTTGGCCGGCGCATGTTGGAACACATCCTCGCCGAGGCCCGCCGGCGGGGCTACATCTCGCTCTGGCTGGAAACCGGCTCCATGGATGCCTTCACCCCGGCCCGCCGTCTCTATGAGGCCTATGGCTTCAACTATTGCGGACCGTTCGGGGATTATTCCGAGGACCCGCACAGCGTCTTCATGACCCTGACCCTCGCCTGACCCGGCGCGCAACGGGCATTGCATGGGGCTATCGAAACGCTCTAGACACCGGCCTCATGACCGACGCCCAGATCGAAGCTCTGCTCACCGCTCGCACCTTGTCCGAAGCGCTGCCCTACCTGCAGCGCTACGACAATCAGACGATTGTGATAAAGTATGGCGGCCACGCCATGGTGGACCCGGAACTCGCCAAGGCGTTCGCCCGCGATGTCGTGCTTCTGAAGCTTCTTGGCATCCACCCGGTCGTGGTCCACGGCGGCGGCCCGCAGATCGGCGCGATGCTAGACAAGCTCGCCATCAAGTCGGAGTTCAAGGACGGCCTGCGCGTTACCGATGATGCGACCATGGAAGTGGTTGAGATGGTTCTCTCCGGTCCGATCAATAAATCCATCGTCCGCGCGATCAACGCCGCTGGCGGCAAGGCCGTCGGCCTCTCTGGTGCCGACGGCAACCTGATCCGTGCCCGCAAAGCGACCAAGACCACCAAGGACCCCGACAGCCATATCGAGAGCGTTGTCGACCTCGGTTACGTGGGTGAGCCTGAACATGTCGACATCGCGGTACTCAAGGCGCTGCGCGACGCCGATGACGATCTCATCCCGGTTGTCGCGCCGGTCGGGATCGGCGAGGACGGCGCCCGATACAACATTAACGCCGACACCGCCGCCGGCGCTGTCGCCGCCGCACTGGGCGCCAGCCGCCTCCTGCTGCTGACCGATGTCGCCGGCGTGCTCGACAAGCAGAAAAATCTTATCCGTGAAATCAAGGTCAAAGACATTCCAGGCTTGATTTCGGACGGCACAGCTGCAGGCGGCATGATTCCCAAACTTGAAACGGCGGCGCATTCCGTGATTCATGGAGTCGGGGCGGCGGTTATCCTCGATGGTCGTGCGCCGCACGCCCTGCTCATGGAGCTGTTTACCGAACATGGCGCTGGAACGCTTGTTTCTTAAGGTCGCTGCACTCGCCATTGCGACGGTCACGGTGCTCGCCCTCCCGGCGCGTGCTCAGGACGAAGACGGATGGCAGCTGTGCAACCGGACCAGCTACATCATCGAAGCTGCTGTCGGCCACCCGGAAGGTGCCGGTACATCTGTCGAGGGCTGGACCAAGCTTCCGCCCGGCACCTGCGCAGCGGCGCTGCCGGGTCCGCTGACACCAGGTATTCACTATCTCTATGGCCGCGCCTCCACGGCCCATCAGGGCGGCGGCCGCGAATGGGGCGGACGCCAGGAACTCTGCGTCGATCCGACCGGCGGCTTTTCGCTTGAAAGCCCGCCCGATTGCGCCGCCATGGGCCTCGAGCCGCAGGGCTTCCGGCCGATCAATATCACGGCCACCAAGTGGACCAACAATTTTACCGAGATCGAGAACTGGACGCTCGAAAATGCCCGTAACTCCGGGCTGCAGCGGCTGCTTGACGAAGCGGGCATCGTTTCGGGCAACATAGACGGCCATATCGGCCTGCGCACCCGTGCCGCCATCAACGACTTCCTGAAGCTCAAGGGGCTCGCTGCCAACACGTCTGACGCTGACTTGATCGACTATCTCGAACAGGCCGCGGAAGAGCGCAGCCGTGCCGTCGGCTTCACTCTCTGCAACCGGACAAAAAACCGGGTCTGGAGCGCCATCGCCCGGCGCGCCACCGAAGGCTGGGAGAGCCGCGGCTGGTGGCGCATTGAAGCCGGCGGCTGCGCCCGTGTGGTTGATCGTCCGCTGCGCGGCTCCGAACACTTCGTCTATGCCGAGATGGAAGAGCCGACCGGCCTGCGTACCCTGTCGCGCGCGTCCGAAGCCTTTTGTGTTGGCCGCTCCAAGTTCGCAATCTCCGGCCGAGATAACTGCGAGGACAGCTCCTATCGCACAGCTCTTTTCGCGCGCACGCCCGCGCCGACTGAGCGCAAGCTGGTGTTCGAGTTCTTCGAGCGCGACTTCACTGCAGCAGGGTCGGATGACGAATAACCTGCCGCGGGCGCCGAAGCTGGATCACGTCAACGATTGGGTGTTCGACCTCGACAACACGCTCTACCCGGCCGAATGCGATCTCTTCGCCGAGATCGATACGCGAATGACCGATTTCGTTGCTCGCTTCACCGGCCTTGCACGGAGCGAAGCGCGAACACTTCAGAAGCAATACTACGCGCAGTACGGGACCACGCTCTCCGGCCTGATGACCGAGCACGGGCTCGATCCGGCGGAGTTCCTGCATTACGTCCACGAGATCGACCTTTCGCCCTTGCCGGACCTGCCGCATCTGCGCAGCGCCATCGCCGCCCTGCCGGGACGCAAGTTCATCTACACCAACGGCTCGCGCCGGCATGCCGAGCGTGTCACCGAGAAGATGGGTCTCGCACATCTTTTCAATGCGAGCTTCGGCATCGAGGAAAGCGCCTACACACCCAAGCCGAACCTGCCTGCCTACCAGACCTTCTGCCGCCTTCATCAGGTCGAGCCGCAGGGCGCTGCCTTCTTCGAGGACCTTGCCCGCAACCTCCTGCCCGCTAAATCTCTTGGCTTCACTACCGTGCTCGTCCACTCCGCCAAGGACTGGAGCCACGAACCCATCGAGGCACGACCAGCCGGGGCAGGGGACGTGTTCGGGGGTGACGGGAGCGGGCACATCGACTACATCACCGGCGACCTCGCGGCCTTCCTCGACTCCGCGGTGCCGCGCCTGACCGCCAACGTGAAAGACTGATGCCATGCCCGAAGCCCTCGCCCGTGTGATCGATGCCGCCTGGGAGGCGCGCGACACGCTCTCCACAGATACGACCGGTGAGGTCCGCGACGCGGTCGAGGCCGCTATCAGCCTGCTCGATTCCGGCGAGGCGCGCGTCGCCACGAAAGAAACTGACGGCAGCTGGACGGTGCACCAGTGGCTGAAGAAATCCGTGTTGCTCTCCTTCCGCCTCAATGCCAATGGCGCCATTTCCGGCACGCCGGGCGGTGGCAACTGGTGGGACAAGGTTCCATCCAAATTCGAGGGCTGGGGCGCGAAGGAATTTAAGGAAGCCGGCTTCCGCGCCGTGCCGCCTTCGGCCGTGCGCCGCGGCGCCTTCATTGCAAAGAATGCCGTACTGATGCCGTCCTATGTCAACATCGGCGCTTATGTCGGTGAAGGCACGATGATCGACACCTGGGCCTCGGTCGGCTCCTGCGCTCAGGTCGGCAAGAACTGCCACATCTCCGCCGGAACAGGTATTGGCGGTGTGCTTGAGCCGCTGCAGGCGAACCCCACTATCATCGAGGACAACTGCTTCATCGGAGCTCGCTCCGAAGTCGTGGAAGGCGTTGTCGTCGGCGAAGGCTCTGTCCTCGCCATGGGCGTTTTCATCACCCAGTCCACTAAAATCGTGAACCGCCAGACCGGCGAGATCATCTACGGCCGCGTCCCGCCCTTCTCGGTCATCGTCCCCGGCACGCTGCCGGATCCCAAGGGCGGCCCGTCGCTTGCCTGCGCGGTCATCGTGAAAACAGTCGACGCCAAGACACGCGAGAAAACGGCCGTGAACGAACTGCTGCGCGACTAGACGCAGAAGATCTCCGGACGCTGATGTCAGCGGCCGCACCCCCAATGGAGGCTATCATGGCCGACGATCCGAGTTCCGAGCCCATCAAGGGCCCCGTGTCCTATTTCCCTTCGATAGAGAAGACCTATGGCAAGAAGATGAGCCACTGGTTCGCCCTCGTCGCTTCGCGCAAGGGCGCCAAGCATGCCGAAATCGTCAGCTGGCTAAAGAACGAGCACAAGCTGGGTCACGGCCATGCCAATGCCATCGTCGCACACTGTAAGGCTGCCGACAAAACCTGATCCGGACTGAGCGCGCTGATGGCTATAGACGTTCTGGATTCCATCAACGATCCCGGCACGCCGGGCAAGTCCGGAGACGACCGGCTCGGGTTTGATGCCGCAGCTGGGCGTGCCTGGGTGATCGACGGCGCCACCGATGCCACCGACCTGAAACCCTTTCCGGGCGAAAGCGGTGCCGCCTGGCTGGCCGAGACGGTATCGGCGCGTCTGATGTCCGGTCCGGAGGCAGGCGAAGGGGCGAGCGCCTATTTTGGCCGTGTGCTGACGAATGTCGCCACTGAAGCCTCAAGGCAGTCAAAATTCCCGCTGCACACCCTTCCCGGCGAAGCCATGCCGGTTGCGTCCGCCATGTGGCTGCGCCGCGCGGGCGACACCTGCGAGTTCGTGTGGGCGGGCGATTGCTTTGCCATCGCGCAGACCGGAGACGGCAAGACCCGCCTCATTGGCACACAAGAGAAAGCTGATGCCGAAACGCGCGAAGCGGTGCGCATGCTGTCCATGACGCAGGCGGAACGCTGGGCAGTCCTGCAGGCTCAGCGACGCGGCGCCAACGATCCTGCGCGGGGCCTGATCACGCTGAACCCCGCCGCTGCGCAACACCTGGCCACAGCGCAGCTCAGGTTGCCGCCAGGCGCCCATGTCCTGCTGATGACCGACGGCTTCTTCCGCTTCGTCGAACCTTACGGCCTCGATACACCCGCCAGCCTGCTTGCCCGCGTCGTCAACAACGGTCTCGCCGCATCCGCCAGCGTCTTGCGCTACCACGAAGCAACCCCTCACTCCGTCCGCCTCAAGGCTCGGGACGATGCTGCGGCCATACTAGTCAGGCTTTGATTCAGGGCACCGAGAGCTTCCAGAGCGATCGGGCTGATGTCAGGTATTCTGTCAACGAAACATCATGACTGGCAGTCAGGCTGAACCAGGCTAGGCCTTCGAGAAGGCCGCTTCAATGCCGCCCATGCTTGTGCATGGTGGGCGACCATCTTTTGCTCGTCATCGTTAAGTTCCCGTCCGGTCACGAACGGGCAATCCCCGCCACTTCCCTGCACACGGCCAGCAGCCGCGCAATATCCTCCTCGCGCGACAG